>DAMAMW010000001.1:0-109242 GCA_032073745.1 Lachnospiraceae bacterium
TTTTCAGTTTATCATATTTATTTTTCATTTCAACCCACATGGCCCGAACGATGGGATTATGGCGTGAATTACACCTTTTTTCCATATCTTGGCATATCTCTGATTCTTGTCATTAATTTACATAAATGCTATAATATGAACACAAATATCAACCGGGAGGGGTATATATGCGTATTGCAATCTGCGATGATAATGCGGATGACCGGATACAGATCCGGGATCTTTTACAGGAACATTTTGACACACATGGATATACGGGAGAATTCCACTTGTTTTCAAGTGGTGAAGATCTTTTGGAATCATTCACACCGTATCTATACGATATAGTTTTTCTGGATGTTTATATGAATGGAATCGATGGAATGGAAACTGCCGGTCAACTGCGGCAGATCGATCCTGACTTTGCACTCGTGTTTATTACGGTCAGCCGGGACCATGCCATGGAGTCATTTTCCCACCGCCCCATCTACTATCTGACCAAACCGGTCCGGCATCAGGATGTTGACAATGCCTTTCGCCAGTGCCGGGGGATTTTTCTAAAGAATGCCCGCTATGTGGAAATCATATCCAACCGGATCAAAACTAAAATTCCGCTGACTAAAATCATGTTTTTAGAAGCATATGGCAAAGAGGTTATCATACATATGGCTGACGGCAGCATGAAATCCAGAACAACACTTGATGTGCTGGCACAGGATTTAAACAGCACCTTTCTCCGCTGCCATCGTTCTTACATTATCAATTTTAGTTATACGAGTGAACTCAAAAAGAATGGCTTTCTGATGCAAAACGGTACGATTGTCCCGATGCGGCAGCGGGGTCGGACCGAATTGCGCAATGCCTATGCTGATTTTATGTGCAGCCGCCTGTTTGAGGCACTGCCATGAACGGGCGGGCCAGATACCTGTTCTGCATTGCCTTTTCCATCAGTCTGATTTTTATTCAATCTCCGGAATTTCAGGCAGCCCAGACAGGCCGTTCACTTATCAACACAATACCTGATCCGGATGCGTTCATCCCTTCTGACGATATGGATGACGACGAACCGGAACAGGCCACTGCTTCCAATGCCGGACAGGCTACTGCTGCCAATGCACATCAGGTATTGAGCCCACTGATACCGGCAGATACAGATATCGTATCTTCGGAACAAGAACTTATTAATTGGATTTCGAATTACGGTTCCAACGGCGGCACTGTCCACCTTGGCGAAACCATCACACTAACTGATCTGTTGTATCTGAATTCTTATGACATTACTATTGATACCGGTTCATACGGTATTGTATTAGACCCGGGTGCTTTCTACGGTACATCTTTTGACATCATTGGTGAAGGGGTGACGGTACCGGTAGTAGATGTTATCCGGGGCGATTTCGGTTATCCCTGGGACCCCAGCTGGAATAGCCATTTAATGCAGCTTAGAATCACTGCAACGGGCAAGGATGGCAAGGGAGGAACTGCCCTGCGCATACGGAAGACCGATCACAAAAGCTTCGAATTCATGAATATAGACACTTTCCCACCGGGTATGATCCGCTCCTATGGCAAAAATGCTGTTGGCCTCTGGCTGGATACTCCGACAGAAACTTACTGCTACCGGATCGAAGTTGAGGGTGAGAATTCCACCGCAGTATATGCTCCAAACGGCGGTGATTTTTACTATTGTCTGCTGAAGGCTGAAGGGGATGGTGCCAGTGCCGTTTCCGGCGGTGACATTGTGCTGGACACCTGTTCGGTCACACCTGATGCGGACAACGCAAAGAATCTCACCCGCAGCTTCCTGACTGACGAATTCACTTATTTATATCTGCCGCTTGAACAGGATTGTGACCAAAGCCTTTTTCATATTTATGATTATAAAGGTTTAGTTCTGCCGCTTAGCGGCGGCAGCGGATATGAGCCTGTCCGGCGTTCGTTCCCTGTCGATTGGGATCTGGACGCTTACTTTGATATTGATACCGGCACTATCGGGACAATCAGCATTCGCGGATCTTTATGCGAATCACTCCTGGAGCTGGGTCTGGATTCTATAGAATTAACGCTCAACATCGATATCCGCCCGACTGATATTCCCTGTATCCGTTACGTGGTCTCGATCAGGAATGACACAGAGAACTACTTCGAATTATATTTCTGGGACAGTTATGATCCGACGGACGACAATATTATTTTATGGCGTTCTGATGATCAGGGTGTGACCTGGTGGGATGCAACCTGGTCAGATGATATTATCTGGGACGGATATTCCCTGGTGTTCACTTATGACACGTTGGAACATCCGGTCCGGCTCGCACTGGAACTCGTCGGTATGGGTGAGTCGAATATCGTTGAACTCAGTTCCGAGGGAAATGGCCTCTGTTCGAATATTGGCGGTGACCGTACCGGTACCGACCGAGAGCCTCCGGATCCGCCGGGGGATCTGGATGATACAAATTCCGGTGATGGGGATGATGATAAGGAACCGGGCGGAGATGATGACAATAAACCGGGCGGGGATGATGACAATAAACCGGGCAGTAACTACTCAGGAGGCAATAGCAGTGCTCAAAGCGCAAAACAGGAAAAGCCCCGCGTGGCTGTCACCGAAGATGCCGGCCCCATACTGCCTTTCCCGGATAATGAATCAACTCTTTTCATTTCGGAAAACATAGCGGCAGCGAAGTCACTGCCGGACATCAATCCTGCCGGTGAAGCCCCGCCAGCCATTGATTCTGACCAGCCTGCTGCTGCCAATGCACCTGTCCTGACGCATGAAACGAACGGGACTCAGGCCCCTGTCCCGAATCCACAGACTGCCGCTGTCCCCGTCAACGAAGAAACTTCCGTGACTGTCGATGCAGAATCTCTGCCCAATGACTCCGGACAGGCCGGACCTCCCTCAACGGCTCCGACACCCCCGGCGATCCCTTTGCTACTCGGTATCGCCGCCCTGTGCTCCGGTCTGTTGCTGCTTCTTCGCATAATCAGAAGGTAATCGAATGAAAAAACAGAAACACATGCAGATTTACATACAACTGGTTTTACAGCTGATACTGGTCTTTTCGTTGTCCGCTGCCGTCTTTCTGGCGGTCTTTCAGTATGACAATAAATATACCGCCCAGTCTCCCCGCGGCATTAATGGCACTCTTGTTCTGGACGCCCGGAGTCTGGAGGCGCATCCGGTTACGTTTCTGATTGACGGCTGGGAATACTACGGCGGCAGACTGCTCACACCGGAAGATATTAAAAACACTTCACCTGTGCCCGACCAGTATATTTATATCGGACAGTTCGGCGGATTTGAAACATGGAATGACGGTTCTCCCCACGGCTGTGCCAGCTACCGGCTGACGATTCAGCTGCCGGAGACACCAGCAGCTTATCTGTTGGAACTCCCGGAGATATTCTCTGCCTACCGGCTCTATGTTAACGGAAAGCCGGCGGCACAAATGGGCGAACCGGAAGCAGAAAATTATCGGCCCGAGACCGGAAACCGGGTGGTCAGCATAGAAGCCGGCGCTACCACAGAACTCCTGTTTGCAGTCTCCGACTACTCTCAGCTTTACAGCGGGATGGTATATCCTCCCGCTTTTGGCCTGCCTGATGCCGTATCTCAACTGCTTAACGCAAGACTCATCTTCAGGAGTCTGATTTGTGCTGCAGTAGTGACAATCGGTTTGCTGGCGGTAATGACCGGACTGCTGGCAAGGCGGGATACTCTGGCCCTGCTGTTCGGCCTGTTGTGCCTTGCCTTTGTCGGCTATGCCGGTTATCCGCTCTTTCGGACACTGCCGGCCGGCTTTCAGATTCCATATCTGGTGGAACGCCTTTCTTTTGTGGCAATGCTGTGCATCGCCATGCGGATTACCATGCGGACCGCCGGAATCTCATGGAAGCATGGACTGCCGTTTATCATCTTTGGCTGTCTGATGTGTGTTTTCTCAGTGATCGTTCACCTCCTGCTTCCCCTTGGCCATCTGGACATGATGACCGTTTATTCCCGGCTGGTATCCCTTTATGAATGGATGGCCGCCATCTTTATTGCTGCTGCCGTCGGGCTGGCTATAAAAAAAGGGACACACCATCTGAATCCCCTGCTGTATGGTGCGGTGATTCTTGGCTGTGCCCTGATTATGGACAGGCTGCTGCCGCTGCATGAACCGATTCTGACCGGCTGGTTCATTGAGCTTGCCAGCTTTGCCCTGATACTCTGTATCGGCGTTGTAACCGGGCATGAAGTGGCCTCCCGTTACCGGGAATATTCGGTGATGCAGGAACGGGCAGACCATATGGAGCAGTTGTACCAGAGTCAGGTTTCCTATTTCCGGACCATCCGTCAGGAAATGGAGCAGATCAAAACCATGCGCCACGATCTGCGCCACCATCTCAATATTATGGACAAGTATGTGAGCGACGGCCGGTATGACCAGCTGGCCTCTTACATAAAGGAATATCACAGCACCGTCCGCTTGAATGAACTCCCTGATTATTGTCCGATCAGTGTCATCAATATCCTGACCCATCATTACCATACGGTTGCACAGCAGCATGGCATCAGCCTGGATATCCGCTGTGATCTTAAAGGTGTTTCGGATCCGGGATATACCAAAATATCTGATTCCGATCTCTGCTGCCTTTATTCGAATCTGATGGAAAACGCAGTCGAGGCCTGCCTGCGCACAGAATGCGGCAGCCAGGCCATTCGGGCAGCGATTTTTCGTATCGCACCGGATATACTGAATATCCATGTATTCAATACGGCCGGGCAGGTTCAACAGGCAGACGGCCGCTTCCTTTCTTCGAAGCAGAGCGGGCGGACCGGCTATGGCCTGCAGTCCGTTGAAAACATCGTAAGAAAGTACAATGGTACGGTCGACTTTTCCTGGAAACCGGATGAAAAGGAATTCGAATGCCGGGTGAGGATCGAAGCGTAAAATGATGCATCGGTCCTCATGCTATAATCACAATCAGAACTCCATTACTACATTCTCAATACCCAAAAGCTCAATATTCGTTATCTTGGCCACCTGTTCCTCAACGACCTCAAACCTTGCCGCCATCGATGAACTGCTGTCAACATATGCACCTTTTTTCTTCGGTGAAATGTAGATATACAACTCCCCATTCAGAATCGCATCTTTATAAGGCATCAAATCAAACTCCCAGGCCGCACCATTACAGAAGTTATCATGGATCATCTCACCATCGATAAACGCATAACCGATATCACCTTCATAGTGAATCCGGATCAGCAATTGTTTCAGGCCGTCAAAGTCAGATTCATCAATTTTAATAATCTTTCTGGCATTAATAATTTTCGTCGAACTGATCGGACTGCCGACTACCGGACGTTTCAGGATACCGTCGGCTTCTGAATTCTTCGAGCTGCATTCCAGTGCTGTCAGATGATAGGTACGCTCCCTGGTAAATCCGGCATACTGATCAAAAATACCATTGCTGCCGACCTTCTCTGCCTTCGTATTACCAATGACCAACACATCACTGTCGTCCGGATATATCTGCAGTCCCACTTCTGTCCCAACCGGATATTCCATAACCAGCTGTTCATCCTTGACAAACACCGGCGCTTCCGATAGAATAATCCGTCGTTTTCCCCGATATTCAACCTGCCACAGCCCGGCCGCCTGTCCTGTAGTCAATGTACAAATGGTATATAATCGTGAATCAGCATCCCGGAAAGAAAAAGTGCTGATCTGTTCCGGGTTATCGACCACAATCCGATTACCATATATCGTGCAATTATCAGTATCCGTTGCCGCCACTGCTTCAAAAACATATTCTGTCCGCATACCCGGCACCTGGGTAAAAAAGAACACGGTTGAATCTTCATTCTCCACCCGGGTAACCAGCTGGCCGGTGGCATACCGCAGCACGGTTTGACCTATTTCAAACCATACCGGAAGAATGGCAGAACCGCCCCGGCTCAAATCAATGCCGCCAGATTCCGGCACCCGGATCGTACCTTTATCTGTACAAACTGATACAGCAAAATCCTTCTGATCCATGCTGTCAACATGATCCTGATAATTATTAATAAACAGAAATCCTTTGCCACTCTCATCAATTCTGACTACATACCGAAGTGTATCCACATCTTCCGGCACCTGTACGCGGGCTTCCTCAGACAATACCGTCTTGGCGGCAGCTATTTCTGCCGTAAACTCCGAATAAAACAGATGCTGCAGTTTCAACTGATGAAACGATGGCCGGATCTGACCAAATTCACCGATTGGTGCCTGATAATCATAAGAGAATTTCGGCACTGCACATTCATTCAGATACGGAGTCCGTTTTCCCTTCGGATGAGTTCCGCCATGATACATATAATATCCGAGGAAATTACACCCGCTGCCCACCTTCACCTGCGCCATTGCTCCGACACTCTCATATGGAAGCTGGAACCGGTAAGGATAATAAACATTCATTCCGCCGCCCATTTCACAGCAGGCATACGGGAAATCCTCAGCCGGATATTCAGGATCAAAATTATAATACTGCGGTGCCGAATTGTTATGGAAATCACCGTAAAGGTATTCAGCAGTAGCCGGATGTTCCTTCAGATTCTCATCATAAAACATCCACGGCCGGAACGCATAGCCGCCCCAAAGCGGAAAGACCGTCTCAATCGGTGCACACGCACCGCCCCAGGCAGTTGCTGTATAAAGCGGTACTTCAAAGCCGACATCTGTTGCCAGCTTTCGCAGTGTAGCCATATGATTCACACCGTCACGCCCCGGCACCACCCACTCCTTGCTGTTCTCCGTAGTCATCTCCCAGGGACATGATGCATGCTCGTGTTCATTTTCGATCTGTACAGCAATCACCGGACCACCATCTTTATAAAGCAGACCGTCAGCCTGCCGGTAAATCTCCCGGTAAAAGGTTTCTGTCACCTTCAGATAGCGTTCATCATCACAGCGGATATCAAACGGACAACCAAAGATCCAGTCAGGGAACCCGCCATTACGGCATTCGCCGTGAACAAACGGGCCGATCCGCAGAATGACATACATCTCATGTTTTCTGCACAGTTCGATAAACCGCCGCAGGTTCTTATTCCCGCTCCAGTCATATTGACCACGGATCTCTTCATGGTGAATCCAGAAGATATAAGTAGCAATAATATTAAGTCCGCCCATCTTCATCTTCAGGATTTCATCTTCCCACAGCTTTTCATTGATCCGCGAAAAATGCGCCTCACCGCAGATCGCATAAAAAGGGGCATCATTTATCTTCAGATAGTAATTCCCGATACTCAGTTCATTGCCCTTGTCATCAGATCCTCCCATATCAATCGGAGCACGATAAAGTGGATTCTTAACGTTCCTGGCTTCAATACTGTATTCTCTCATGATTCATTCTCCATTTTGACTATTTTGATGAGCCGACAATACCTTCTACAAACTGTTTCTGCATTGTCAGAAATACGATGATAATCGGCAGCGTGGCCAGAATAATTGCCAGCATCAGCTGACCATAGTCCACATAATATGCCGACGACAATGAAGAAAGAAGCAGTGTAAATGTCTTTTTCTCATTGCTTTGAATAACAATCAGCGGCCACAGATAATTATTCCACTGTTTCATAAAAGCATAAATTGCCGCTGCTGCAAAGGTTGATTTCATCGGTGCTGTTACCAATGTAAAAAAGATAACAAACTCATTGGCTCCGTCCACCCGTGCTGCCTCAATCAATTCGTTCGGATATGACTGAAAACTCTGCCGGAAAAAGAATACCAGAAACGGCATCGCCAGTGTCGGCAGGATGATTGCAATATGCGAATCCAGCATATTGGCTTTGGCCGTCATTTTAAATAACGGTATCATCTGTGCGGAAAACGGAATCATCATTGACAGCAGAAACATGCCGTAGATAATATTGGTACCCCTGGAACGGAATTTCTCAAACCCGTAACCGGCCATCGAACAGATCAGAATCGCCAGAAACGTATAAATAAATGTAGTCTTTATCGTATTCCAGCCGACCTTGATAATATCGGCCGATGCATTCAGGTTCTGCCAGTTCTCACTAAAGGCCTTACCAATGCCGATTACCCCTTTGGTAATATCAGCACTGATATTGGTCGAACCGGAAAACATCCAATAGAATGGAAAGATTGAAATAACGGTGATTCCAATTAGAAACAGGTACATCAGTACAGAATAGAATGTCTTTTTACCCTTGCCGTTTTTCATATTGTTCTAATCCTCCTTTCCGGCCACGCCAAATTGTATGAGTGCCAGGATAATCATAATGAAGACTACCATATACGAGATCGCCGATGCATAGCCAAAGTCAGGGGCGTACACAAAGGACTGATTGTAGATATAATGGGAAACGGTAATCGTTGCATTGGCCGGACCACCCTGGGTAATATTCATTGTTTCATCAAATAACTGCAGCGTCCCGTTGGTCGACATGATTGCCGTCAGCAGGATAATAGGCTTTAGCTGGGGAACGGTAATTCTTAAAAATACCTGAAAAGCATTTGCCCCATCCACTTTAGCTGCTTCAAAGGTTTCCTTGGGAATATTCTGCAGCGCCGACAGGTAAAAAATAACGTTATAACCGGTCCACCGCCACAGCATCGCAATGATGATAACGGCTCTGGCCCAGTTGGAATCCTGAAGATACTGATACGGCTGATCCAGAATCCCGATATGTATCAAGACCTGATTGACAATCCCGTCAACCGAAAACATCATCTTAAACAGTATCGAATAAGCTACCAGCGACGTAACGCAGGGCAGAAAGATGGCGGTCCGGAAAAATCCTTTGGCCTTCAGTCTGCTGCTGTTCAGCACAGTTGCAATAAACAGGGCTGCCACCAGCATCACCGGTACCTGAATGATCATATACAAAAAGGTGTTGAACAAAGACTGCCGGAAGACCTTATCACCAAACATTCTGGTGAAATTCTTTAATCCGACAAACGCTGTCTCCCCGCCTTTGGTGGAGTAAAACGCCAGTCTGAGTGACTCGACCGCGGGATAGATGGTGAATATGATATATAATGTAAGAGCTATGGCGATAAACATCCAGCCATACCTGTTGTAATTTACTCCTCGTCTCTTCATGATCGATCTCCTAACAATACGCGGGGGCTAATCCGTCGCATTCACCATTAGCCCCCATCTCATTATTTACCCAGCTGATTTGCCAACTGACTTTCTGCATCTTCCAATGCTGTCTGTGTATCGGCCTTGCTGCTGAACAGATTGGCCAGAGCCGTTGTGATCGCATCATTTGCCTCAGCTACATAACCACCGTAGTTAACCGGCTTTACTTCCGGCAGTACTTCTGCGAAAAGAGCATTGATCTTCTGACCGCCGAAGAATTCATCTTCTGCTTCGTATACATCAGTCTCATATGCCGGCAGATAAGAACCCATCGCGCCCTGGTTTAACATAATGGTATCGTAAAAACCGGTATCACCCTGCCATACAGCTTTCATAAATTCAATTGCTTCACCTTTTACTGCTGACTTCTCCAGTACATACCAGCTCGAACCGCCGACGTTTGATGCATTGATCGATTCCGGAATATCAGCCACGCGCGGAATTCTGGCCGCCCGCCACAGACCGCTCTGATCTTCTGCCTGGCGCAGGGACGAGATAAACCATGGTGCATTTACCACCGATGCCACCTTGCCGTCATTCAGTGCACCGGCACGACCTTCGGTACTCTCTGCTTCATATAAGATACCGGTATCTTTCATTTCTTTAATAATATCAAATGCTGCTGCCAGTGCCTTATTATCTTTAATATTCAAATCTCCGTCTTCGGTGTAGTACCACAAACCACAGGACTGCATAATCGCCCGGACCAGAGTGGTCTTATTATTCGCAATCTCTACGATCATTGGTGTGCCGGTCTTCTCCAGAACATCTTTACCGATTTCAATAAAACGGTCCCAGGTGAGGTCTGCCATATCAGCCTCGGTATATCCTGCCGCTTCCAGCAGATCCAGCCGGTAGTACAGCGCTGTTGCACCGGTATCAAACGGGATTGCATAAGTCTTGCCGTCTTTTGATACGGCATCAACCTTAAACTGTAAGAACTGTGAATAATCAAATTCATTACTCAGATCAACAAAAGCCCCGCCAAATGTCTCCAGATATTTTCCAGATACATAATCTTCCAGCAGTACAATATCCGGAAGTCCGCTTCCGCCGCCGGCTAAAGCTGTCTGCAGTTTGATATACACATCTTCTTTTGACAGGCTGACCACATCAACGTTGATATTGCTGTCGGGGTTTGCCGTCTTATATACTTCTGCTGCCTCTTTCATAACTGCTACATTAAAGTTGTCATCCCAGGCCCAGACTGTTATCTTCGTTTCTTCTCCTGCTGCCTTTTCTGTTCCCGAATCCTGACCGGCTGCTGCCTGACTGCCGGCATTCTGATTGTCAGAACCACGATTGCCGGAACTGCACCCCATCAACGTTCCACATGATAACGCCGTCATAAGTAAAACCGCTAACACTCTTTTTCTCATTTTTCTCGTATCCTTTCCCCTTCTCTTTTTGTCCCTATATAGGAACGCTGTTCTTATTTACATTTTGTGATTCAAGAATAGCATATCTGGCCATATTTGTAAATACGTTTTTATGCTTTAATCATTTTCCACAAAAACCGTTCTTATATGCTGTATATTCTGCCTAATACAGATTCCCGCGATTGACACGGGGGCCTGATAATGATATAATCCAATTGTTCTTATATGGGATATTTGTTCTTATATACGTTTTGTAGATCATCTTTTGTTGTAAGCAGAACATATCCCGGCAAGCAGAAATAAATACAATATGTAAGGGATGGATACCAATATGAGCAATGAAAAAATTAATCACCGTTCGACCAGCCGGGTGCTGGATGTTCTTGAACTGGTTTCTTCTAATTCAGGAAAGTATACACTGACTGAAATCAGCGAATTAATTCAGTCGCCAAAGAGCAGCATTTCACCGATCCTTGGTACACTGGTCAGCCGCAGTTTTCTGACCCTTACTTCTGATAAGAAATACAAAGTAGGCCACGCTGCCTATCAGGTCGGCAACTCCTATCTGGAGCAGCTTGACATTCTGGATGAAGTGGAGAAGATCATGACTGACCTGACCAATGTCTGCTCGGAGACTTCACATTTCGGCATTCTCGCCGGCGGCGATGTTCTCTATTTAAAGAAGATTGATTCCCCGGAGAATATCCGGATGTCCTCCCGGGTCGGCAACCGGATGCCGGCTTATGGAACGGCCATTGGCAAAGCCCTGCTTGTGGATCATGATCTGCCGGAACTAAAAGCCCTCTATTCAGGCAAGCTTAATAAGCTTTCCAAAAATACGATTACCGATATTGATGAATTATACAAACAGATTAAGGATGCCAGAAAGACCGGCATTACATATGAAATAGAAGAATCGAATGAATACATTCGCTGCTTTGCCATACCGATCCGGCAGAGAAACCAGATTATCGGTGCCGTCAGCGTTGCCATTCCGATTTTTCGTTATACCGAAGAACTCGGTGATTTAGTCAAGACACTGCTGTTCAATACCCAGAAACGTATTGAGCGTATTGTTAACAGCATTGATACAGACCTTAGAAACCTAATTTAAGGAGGCAATAAATTGAGCCAACTATTAACAATTGGAGAAACCATGGTGTCCTTCGTTCCCCAGAACGATGAGCCTTTCCAGTATGGGCCTTCACTTAGTATGCGTATTGCCGGTGCCGAAAGCAACACCGCAATCGGCCTGGCGAAGCTGGGACACAGCGCATCATTTATCTCCAATATCGGCGCCGACAGCTTCGGTAAGTTTATGCTCCGAATGCTGCGGGCCGAAGGGGTTGATACCTCGGGCATTAATGTCCTCAGCGACTATCCGACCGGAGTGATGTTTAAAGAAGTCACCCCGACTGACACCATGATCAGTTACTACCGGGCCGGTTCCGCTGCATCAAACCTAAGCCCGGAGAATCTCAGCACCGATTCATTTAAAGAAGCCCGCATCTTTCACTTCACCGGGATCACTCCGGTTTTGAGCGAAACATGCCGGGATACGATTTTTCATGCGATCAGGCTGGCTGACCAGAATGACTGCAAGATCAGCTTTGATCCCAATATCAGGATCAAGTTATGGAAGGGTAATGACTACACTCCACTGATGAAAGAGTTGGCCGCCGAAGCCCACTATCTGATGCTGGGACTGGAAGAAGCCGGAATTTTATATGGAACCGATAATATCGATGAACTGACCGGAATCCTGTTCACCTCTGACAGACTGGAAGCACTGGCGATTAAAAACGGTGCAGACGGAGTGTGGATCTGCGACCGCAATGACAGCTTTTTCATCCCGCCATATCCCTGCAAACTGGTTGATCCGGTCGGTGCCGGCGATGCCTTTAACGCCGGATTTCTCTCCGGCATCCTGCGTGACAAGCCGCTTGACACAGCCGGTAAAATGGGGGCAATCATGGGTGCTCATGCCACCGAAACCAGAGGTGACATTGAAGGAATGCTGACCTACCAGGAACTCAGGGACATCATGAATGAAGTTATTCCGGTCACCCGCTAAAGGAGCGAAACCATGAAAACCATGAAAGAAATCATAACCCTATATCCGGTTATGGCGATTTTAAGAAATGTAAACGATGAAGATTTATTAAATTATGTCACCGCCTTATATGACGGCGGTATCCGGTCATATGAAGTATCCTATACCACCCCTGGTGCCGGACAGCAGATCAACACGCTGAAAGGACATTTTGGTGATCAGATGCTGGTTGGCGCCGGTACCGTCCTGACGGTCGATGCAGCCCGTGATGCCATTGCCAACGGGGCTGATTTTTTATTATCCCCCTCAACTGATACGGCAATTTTGGAATACTGCCGCGACCACAACCTGGCTTTTATGCCCGGTGTCTATTCCCCCAGTGATGTCTCCGCCGCACTAAGCTATGGCTGTCATGTACTGAAGCTTTTTCCGGCAGCAGATTTACCGATGGATTATATCCGGAATCTTAAGGGACCATTTCCGGATACCGAGTATGTTGCTGTCGGCGGTGTCTCACCAGCCAATGCATCTGAATTTTTGAAAAACGGTTTTGCCGGAGTGGGAATCGGCGGTTCACTGGTTAATAAGGAAGATTTTAAAAATAAGAACTGGGAAAAGATCACTGCCGATATCAGCAGCTTTACCAATTTGATAAAAAAGGAGTCATTACATGAAAATAACTAATATCAATACATATCTGGTCCGTCCGCGCTGGTGTTTTGTGGAAGTCGAAACCGATGCCGGTTTTACCGGATGGGGTGAAGCTGTCATTGAAGGCAAGGCTTTTACTGTGAAATCCTGCGTTGAAGAAATGAGTGATTATCTGATCGGTCAGAATCCACTGCATATCGAAGATATCTGGAACCTCCTGTACCGCGGTGCCTTCTATCGCGGCGGCCCGGTCATGATGAGTGCGATTGCCGGTATCGACCAGGCCCTGTGGGATATTAAAGGCAAATATCACGATGCTCCCGTTCATGCATTGATGGGCGGTCAGTGCCGCAATAAGATCAAAGTATACTCCTGGATCGGCGGGGACCGGCCAAATGATGTGGCTGAAGCTGCACTGGAGCGTAAAAACAGCGGCTTTACCGCCATTAAAATGAATGCCACGGAAGAACTGCAGATCGTCGACAGCCATGATAAGATCGATGCTGTGCTGGAACGGGTCGCTTCAATCCGGGCGGCTGTCGGCAAAGTTTTTGGGATTGCCATTGATTTTCATGGCCGGGTTCATAAACCCATGGCAAAAGTTCTTGCAAAAAAACTTGAGGAATTCGATCCGATGTTTATTGAGGAACCGGTACTCTCTGAAAATATGGAAGATTTTAAACATATTGCTGCTGCATGTAATATTCCGATTGCCACAGGCGAACGGTTATTTTCCCGGTGGGACTTCAAACAACTGTTCCATCACGGCGGTGTTGATATCATCCAACCGGATCTCTCTCATGCCGGCGGCATTACAGAAGTTAAGAAGATCGCTGCAATGGCGGAAGCTTATGATATCGCACTGGCACCTCATTGTCCGCTTGGTCCGATTGCATTGTCGGCCTGTCTGCAGGTGGATGCAACCTGTTATAATGCCTTTATTCAGGAGCAGAGTATGGGAATCCATTATAATGTCGGGCAGAGTGTATTGGATTATGTGAAGAATCCGGAAGTCTTTACGTTTGAAGACGGATTTGTACAATTTCCGGATCGCCCCGGGTTGGGACTGGAGATTAATAAAGAACTGGTTCTGGAGGAAAATCTAAATCCGCATAGCTGGAAGAATCCGGTTTGGCGGCATGCGGACGGATCTGTGGCAGAGTGGTAATTAATATCAAATATAATATGGGGTCAGTCTATATCCCGACTGCCCCTATTCTGTTAAAGCAATATACCTAATCGTTCGAAAAAAACTGACATATTGCAATAACGATTCAGGGAGTTTCCATTTTCCATAATAAAATGCCATGTTTCCTGATATGTACCACTTACATGGAACTCGTCACTATACAGATACTGTAAAAATGCTTTGGGATCTGATTCATATTGGTCCGCTATCTCAAAAGCAAGTTCTTCCTTTTCATCATTCGTCAGTTCCTGCGGTAAATGATGAAGTGCATGCTCCAGGTTTCTGGAAAAATAATAAATTTCATAAGGGAACCCAGCCATCTCTTTCGATTTGAAAAGATGATGAACAATATTACGCTTGCTTATATTTCTGCGAATCAAACGGTCCTTATCTTTTGCCTCTATATGAGTATCAAAATATAATGTCTTTCCATCCTCCGATTGCCTTACCTGTGAATGTGGAACAAACGCTCCATCTGTATCAATAATCTGAACCAGTTTTAAAATATCCGTTCTATGAATAAACGGATGTTTTTCCAGGTACTTTTCTACTTCCTGCGAGATCTTATCTTCAATATATTTTACTGTCATACTCTCATCTGCAGTTATATCTGTATGGAGAACGGCAAACTCCAGATCATGTTCCCTTACTAATCTGGAGTATATCAGAGCCAGGGCATCCTCGTCTGTGGGACCTTCCACCAAAAGCAGGATTACCTTCTTAGTCATGAACTTCCACCCTCCCTGCCTTGCGCATTGCAAGTTCTATTTCATAAATGTTGGTCTCATTGTAAAGTTTTTCCTTCTGTCCTCCCAACTTAATACTTCGCAAATAGGAAAGCCTTGTATTCTGTGTATTTTTGATATATACTGATTTGACAAACCTGTTCTCAGGATTCACAGTTGTATAAATCAAAGAATCATTCTCCAGTACTTCCAGTGGCCGCAGGTTATGCGAAGTAAAAATCAATTGTCCCTTAGCTTTTGCCTGCATTACCTCCAGACATTCCCCTAGTAAATACTCATAAATTCCCGAATCAAGTTCATCGACAACCAGACAATAAGATTCCCTGTTATAGCAGGCAACCAGATTGCTGCAAATAGAAATCAGCTTCTTGATACCAGCTGATTCATATAATAATGGTATTCTGGTGTCACCGCGTAAAGTAGCAATTTCAAATTGGACGCCTTCTTTTCCATGCTCAGTCAGCTTGTCAAACGAGTTGTAGATTTCCAATTCAGTGTCCGGTATCAGTGATTTTAATACAATATTTATTTGCCTGATTGTAGCTTCAACATGATTATAGATATCCTTAGGTAATATATTTACATCAGTAAGCTGCAGCATAACACCAGATGGTTTCAGCTGAGATGAATCGGGCCAGTCTATGTTAATCGGCAGTGTATTTAAATTAAGAGATACCAGACCGTGATAAGTATTAGCAATCACAGCAAGATTATTAATCCCATATGTCTGAAGGATGCCGCTCAGGGAAGAGATCTGTGCTGCATCTCCATTCGCTTTTTTAAAAACTTCCTGAGCCTTTTTTGAAAACAGAAAGGAACTCACTTCCGGCTGCTGACTCTCATCATTATAGTTTTCTGTTGCCTGCTGAGCTACACCTAAAGCTATCATTTGTTCCATATTTTTCTGAAAATAACGGTAGTACTTCAGCGGGCGAAATAGTTCTTTTTCACCTTTATGATAATCAAACAGTACGGTCAGTTTTGTCCGCTTTTCCTGATTGATATTTTTAGTGCTTAACTTTTCACTGCTGATACAAAAACTGTTCTCTCCATTTTTCATGAGTTCAATTTCATACTCAGCATAATCTTCAGCCTCGTCTGTCCTGATATTAAAACAATACTTCACACTGGCTGTATTACATCCAGCGCTTATATAATGAAAAAAATACGATGGAATACGTTTCCCCGTTATCAGATTTTTCAATAACAGCATACAATCAACTACCGCGGTTTTTCCAGAACCATTCTGCCCATATATTCCTAGTATGCTTCCCTTTCGTCTACTCGTAAATTCTATATTCCCATGACGCACATTTTTCATATGTTTGATATCAAGTTCCACAAGCCTAACAACATTATTTTCCATGTGGCGCCTCCTCTTAAGTTTTCTCTATAATATATTAAAACACGATAAAAGTCAATTACAAAAACCATTTTGTTAATTTTTTTAACGATATATTATTTTTAATTTGTATTTTCTTTTTTTGATTTACTTTTTATTTCCCAGAATTTCATATGCGAAAACAGGGCTAATCGTATAGTTATTCAAACGGGGGGAGATGGAAACATGATACAGGGGGTATGCGAATGTCAGAGAAGAAACAGAGAGAGCAGTGGAAGCGCAGTTTCCTGACGATTGACATCGGTCCACGAGACCATAATACCGTATTTTACCGCAAGCTTCTATATTTTCTGCAGATACCGGAGAAAAATCCGCTCCGCACGGCCGGAGGATCCAGCCTGATTACATTAGGACAAGTCAATAAAACAACTCCCATTTGATCAAAACTGTCCGGAAAGAGTTATTTATTATACAGAGTGCCTGCCGAGTGTTATACTTTTCTTAGTATCCACCTTAATGGCTGCATTCGGTTCCTGCGGAAAATACTTTTTCATCCATTTCGGATCATAGAGCAGATTTGCCTCACCAAACGAATAGGCAAAATCTTTCTCGACATGTCCTTTTTTGAATTCCCCGCGATTTCCATGCTTACAATGATCATAATATAGTACAAACAGAATCATTATACGGTAATATGATACTGAACGCAATTGCCAAACAAAAAAATAAAAGGTTGAAGCCGATGTTCCAGTCATCGCTCCAACCTTTTATTCTTTTTTCTGTTTATTTCAGCAGTTCCATACGTGCCGGGTCATTCGCAAAAACTTCCTTTGCGTTGTCTTTGGTAACAACTACAGGCGGCAGCTCATAGATGCTGACATCGATCTTGCCGTTATTTGTCTTAACATCTGTCGCAGGCATACCATTTCCGGCCTGAAGTGATTTGATAATATCAACAGTTTGAGCCACCAGTACATCGGTAGGTTTTGCAACTGTTGAATACTGTCTGCCGGACCAGACCCATTCAACGGATTCATTTTCCGCATCAAGTCCCGATACCACCGGGATTTCCTGACCGGCATTTTCGGAGGCGGTGATGATCGCACGGGCAATTCCGTCATTCGGTGATAACACACCATGAATCTCTGTGTCAGAATAAAAACCGGACAAAATAGAATCCATACGGGACTGGGCTTTCGCATTGTCCCAGTCAAGTGTTGCACACTGCGTAAAGTCAGTCTGACCGGAAACAACCGTAAGGGTACCGTCATCTATCTTCGGCTGCAGAACTTCCATTGCGCCTTTGAAGAAATTGGGAGCATTCGGATCAGCAGGGCCGCCGCCAAAAAGTTCAATGTTATACGGCCCCTCACCCTTGACACTGGCCAGACCATCTAACAGAGCCTGCCCCTGAAGACGACCGGTTTCAATACTGCCAAACTGGACAACGCCATCCACACCGGTTGTGTTTTCCAGCAGTCTGTCATAACCGATAACGTAGATTCCGGCATCTTTCGCCTTTTCCAGCACGGTGCCGAGCTGTGATCCGTCAATCGGGCCCACTACGATAACCTTGGCGCCGTTTTCGATCATCGACTCAATCTGTGACTGCTGCTGCGGCACTTTATTATCTGCCGCCTGAATAATCACCTCGAAACCTGCCGCTTCAAGCTGGTTCTTGAACATGTCACCGGCTTCCTGCCAGTTCTGTGTTCCAAGCCATGGCAGCGAAACGCCAACAATCGCATTTGCCTCAAAGCCGTTTGTGCCGGCAGCCGTTTCCGGTGCTGCACTTTCCGTGCTTCCGCCCTCCGTTGCCGCCACGGTTTCCGCTGATGACGCCGGAGCCGCAGCCGGTGTTTCCGAAGTCTGGGTACGGCCTCCCGAACAGGCTGTCAGCGAGAATGCCATCGTAAGTGCGAGCATTGATGCAGGGATAACGCCAAATAGTTTTTTCATGAAAAATCCTCCTTATTATATATCCGCAAATGCGGTTATTTACTAATTATTTTCTGCAGCAATATTACTTTTTGCCGGAAACAGCCTGCCGATTACCGATACTCTGCCCTGCGTCTTGTTATATACATCAAATGCGACCGCCGCCAGCAGAACCAGACCTTTGATAACCTGCGTACGGTCCGCACCGACACCAAGGAGCATCAGTCCGTTATTAAGTACTGCCATAACAAGGCCGCCGATCATCGTTGCCCTGACCGTCCCGATCCCGCCGGAGACTGCCGCGCCGCCGATAAACACGGCCGATATTGCATCCATCTCCCAGCTCGTTCCATCGGACGGACCTGCCGCCGTTGAACGGCCGATAAACATAATTCCCGCGAGTGCCGCCAGCACGGACATATTCAGCATCGTAAGAAAATAAACCTTTTTTACATTGACACCGGAGAGTGCTGCCGCCCCCTTATTGCCGCCGACTGCGTAAATATGCCGGCCGAAAGGCGTCCGTTCCGTAATCGTATGATAGATGATAACCAGGATTACGAGGATCAGTCCCGGTACCGGGAACGATGTTCCGGGGCGTCCTGAACCAAACAGATATGTAACATAACCGATCACCACACCGGTCAGTACGATCCTGACCATTGTCGGCCACATCGGCTCGTGGATACTGGTCCGCTTTGCCTTTTTTTTATAACTGCGAAATTCCGTCAGTGCAAATGCCGTAAATGCGATTATTCCCAGCAGCAGTGTTGAGTTGTTAAGTCCTGTAGCGGCCGGTCCCCATTCCGGCAGATAACCGGCACCGAAAAACTTAAGTTCCGGCGGAGCCGGTACCGAAATGGATTTTGATATCCAGATCACTGCGCCGCGGAATATCATCATCCCGCCAAGAGTTGTTATGAATCCCGGAATGCCAAGTTTCGCCAGGAAAAATCCCTGCCAGGCACCGATCACAACTCCGGCTGCCAGACCAACCAGGACCGCCCCCCACCAGGGCATATTAAAATCCCGTGCCGCAATTGCGGTTATCATTCCGACAAAACCGGCTACCGAACCTACGGCAAGATCAATATGACCTACCACGATAACCATTAACATACCGATTGCCAGAATCAGAACATAGGCATTACCGGAGATCAGGTTTTGAAAATTGCTGGGCGTGACCATCTTTCCGCCGGAAGCAATATTGAATATGATAATCAGTACAGCAAGGACAATAACCATCGCGTACTGTTTGAGGTCTGTTCCAAAAACCTTTTTGACAGCATTCATAATTATTCATCTCCTTTCGATTTCGAGGTTGATGTCATAAGCCTCATAAGTTCTTCCTGGCTGCATTCCCCGCGCCTGAACATTCCTGTAATCGCCCCCTCAAACAAAGTATAGATCCGGTCCGACATCCCTAAAAGTTCAGGCAGTTCGGAGGAGACGAGAATTACCGCCTTTCCCTGATCTGCAAACCGGTGGATCAGACTGTAGATTTCATATTTTGCACCTACATCGATCCCCCTCGTCGGCTCATCAAGAATCAGTACATCGGGTTCCGGGAACAGCCATTTTGCCAGTACGACCTTTTGCTGATTCCCGCCGGAAAGGGTGCTGACACCGGCATTTACACCGGCCGCTTTCGTACCGAGAGTCCGGCAGTATTCTTCGGCAACCCGGCATTCCAGATCCGGATCAATCAGCCCTCTGCGCAATACTGCCCGCAGATTCGCCGAAACGGTGGTTTTCGCAATACTGTCCAGCAGATTCAGGCCCAGATTTTTGCGATCCTCGGAAACATACGAGAGTCCTGCCCGTATCGCAGCTTCTACCGTATTCAGTTTCACCATTTTACCCTTTAAATAAATCGTACCGCTTTGGTAAATACCGTAATTTTTGCCGAACAGCGAACGCATCAGCTCGGTTCTCCCCGCTCCCATCAGACCGGCAAACCCTACCACTTCACCGGCCCGTACATGAAAGCTGGCATCCTTGCAAATCAGCCTGCCGGGTATGCGCGGATCTTCCACCCGCCAGTCCCTGACCTCGAAGATAACCTCTGCCGGATGTGATTCATGTTCCGGATAGCGGTTTTCGATAGAACGCCCGACCATCGAACGGATGATACGGTCTTCATCAACCTGCCCTGCCGCAACCGGATATGTTTCGATCACACGGCCGTCGCGAATCACAGTCACCGCATCGGAAATAGCAGCTATTTCATTCAGTTTGTGCGAAATCATGATCGCCGTAATACCACGCTCTTTCAAGCTTTTTATCAGGCCCAGCAGATTGGCGGAATCGACTTCGTTCAGTGCCGAAGTCGGCTCATCAAGAATCAGCAGTCTGACACTCTTTGATAATGCTTTGGCGATTTCGACCAGCTGCTGCTGACCCACTCCGAGATGCTTGATCGGTGTATCCGGATCGACATCAAGCCCGACCGACGCCAGCAGTTCTGCCACCCGGTGACGCTGCATATCCCAGTCAATCAATCCTTTTCTGACCACTTCATTGCCCATGAATATATTCTCTGTGACCGAAAGTTCCGGAATCATCGTCAGTTCCTGATGGATAATAACAATTCCGGCATTTTCGGACTCTTTTATATCTTTAAAAACCGCTTCGCTGCCCTGATAGATGATTTCCCCCTCATAACTGCCATGCGGATAAACACCTGACAGCACTTTCATCAGCGTTGACTTGCCGGCACCATTTTCTCCGCAAATCGAATGAATATCGCCGCGCCTGACCGCCAGACATACATCATCAATGGCCTTAACCCCAAAAAAGGATTTGGTTATGTTCTGCATCTGTAAAATGTAATCCGCCGCCATTTTTCGCCTCCCCCTGTTCCTTAATTGTTTTCATTGTTTCTTTTCTTATAGCTATTATAAAACTCCGGGATCATCAGAAAAAGTGCCGGGCGTCATATCTTTATATGATAAATGTCACCAAAAACATGTGACAATTGTCACAAAAAAAGCGCCCCGGAATTTTCATCCCGAAGCACTTTAACCAATAATATTAATTTGCAAGCAATGCTGCCGCTTCTCTTTGAAGTTTTTTTATGGCACTGTCAATATTGGCATTACCGTAGATCGCCGGATATAAATTGCTGTCTGCCAGATCCTTGAGTTCTGAATACTGCTGAAACGGAGGCATGATTTTTGCATTTTCAATCACCTCTCCGAGCAGGTTCAGGTCGATATAACTTTCCTCATTCGGCATATCTTTCTGCAGAATCCGGCTGGCCTCATCAGATTCCAAAACCTTGCGGATCGCCGGCAGACCATGTGAATATTCCAGCAGCGACATCTGCATTTCATAATCGCCGGTAAAATATTCCAGCAGATCCCAGGCTGCCTTTTCATTTCTGCTTCTTGCGCTGATCCCCATCTGCAACGTCTGGAGTTCGGAAGTATAACCGCCGTCCCGGCTTGTCGGCATCGGAATACAGTCCCACTCAAAATCCGAATATTTTTTTATCCGGTACGGATAAGACTTGTACGCCCGGTAATTTGAAAAGGCGAGCGGACAAAAGGCAACCGCCCCTTTGTCAAAATCCACGCTGGTCAGGTTCACCCCCTGGTTAAGCCCGTTTATACGTTTGGCAAAATCGACGGCGGCTGAGAATTTTTCCGAGTTAAACAAGGCGGTTCTGCCATCCAGAACCTCGGCACCATTTGTTACCGCTGCCGACTCCCAGGTAAAATCATAACAGCCAAACTGATCAAGCTTTCCATCATTATTTTTATCCTGTGTAACTTTTTCACTGATTTCATAAAATTCCTCCCAGGTCCAGTCAGCCCCCGGAATCTCAATCCCCTCGTTCAATAATAATGTTTTGTTGACAAACATCATCGTCGGTGCAATCTCAAACGGAAGCGCATACTGTGTTCCCCCGATCTGCCCCGATTTCAGGGCGGTTGAATAATAAGCACCCGCATCAAAATCCGGATCCCGGCTGATGTTTCCTGATAAATCCTGCAGCATCCCCAGCGATACAAACTTGCCGAAATCCTCCGGCAGAATGACAAACACGTCGGGCAGTGTATCACTGAGGGCCTGCCCGGCAATCCATTCGGAATAATCTTCCCGGAGCATACCGCTGCGGTAGGTCACTGTGATACCGGGATGCAACGCTTCAAACCGCTCAATTGCCCGGTCAAACAGAACCATGCTGTCGGGGTTGGGAACACCCCAGTCACCGCTCGTATACACACCAAGCGTCAGTTCAACCTGCCTGTCTTTCAATACACACGATGAAGTGCTCAGAACAATTGCCGCTAAGATAACTGCAAGTCTTTTCATAGATTTTCCTCTGAATTAATCAGCCCGCTCTGAATCGCCCATATTGCCAGCTGCGTACGGTCACGCAGCCCCAGCTTCTGCAGGCTCGTGGACAGGTAATTGCGCACGGTTCCCTCACTGAAAGACAGCTTCCTGGCGATTTCCTTATTGGAAAGTCCGCGGCCGATTTCGCAGGCAATTTTATATTCATTGGGCAGCAGCATATTGACCTCCGCCGGCATGGTACTTTTGGGCCTGCCTATTTCAGGGATTTTCGAAAACTCACGGAACACCTTGGATGCGATCTCCGGTGTTAATAAAGATCCGCCTTTATATACTGTTTTTACGGCATCGTACAGATTGTCCACCGAAACACCTTTCAGCAGATACCCGCTTGCACCGTATTTTAATGCGGAGAAAACATATTCATCGTCATCAAAGGTGGTAAGCAGGATGATTTTCACTTCGGGATTTGTCTGCTTAATGCTCCTGGTGCAGGTGATGCCATCCATCCCCGGCATACGAATATCCATCAGGATCACATCGGGAATATCCGTTTTCATGAATTCAAGTACTTCCTCACCGTTTGCCGCTGTCGCAACAATCGAAATATCCGGTTTGCCGCTTAATACAATCTCCAAACTTTGCCGGATTAACTCCTGGTCATCCGCGATCAAAACTTTAATCATCTTCCCAAGTCCTCCTGAATGGTATAACCGCACATGTTACAAAACCTTTTGAACCGTCAAACGTGATTGTCCCGCCAAAATTCTCGACGCGTTCCCGCATATGGGTAAGTCCAAAACCTTCGTGGAGTGTTTCACAGTTCGCACCGTTGTTTGCAATATATACTCTGGTATCTGTCCCGTCACACGAAATATCAATGGTAATGCGGCTTGCCCCGCCGTGGCGGACACTGTTGGTAATGCTTTCCTGCACGACACGATAGATTATTTCTTTCGTTTCGTCACTGCGTTTCGCCGGCTGATAGGAAAAGCTGATTTCCATGTTGGTGGACGTGTTAATTTCTTCAACCATCTTTTTAAGCGCATCTTCGAGCGAAAAACGCTCCAGTGCGTCCAGGCGTAATGCACCAACGCTCCGGCGGACATCGAGCAAACCGGAACGGGCTGCATCTGCCACCAGCGTAAGCTGCTTCTTCAGACGCGGCGGATCCTTGCCGACAAGTTCCAGACATGCATCAACAGCGGCGGCAATCCCCGTAAGCGTGTGGCCGAGCGTATCATGAATCTCTCTGGCAATGCGGTTTCGTTCCCGAATCTGCGCATTTTTCTCACTTTGCAGGGCATATTCTTCCAGCTGCAGGTTGATCACTTTCAGTTCCTGAGCCGAACGCGATACCTGTTCGTTTAGTTCTTTCAGCCGCTGTGTTTCCGAAAATTCCCGCTGCAGCGCCTGAACCATGATGATTATGAATACCATAATGTTTAATCCGGAGATCAGATTCTGGATTCCATAAAGAAATGTCCGGGTGTTCGCACCGTAAATTTTTATGTAGCTGTCAAGGTCATTGAGCAGAAAACGGCTGGAAATTATATCAAAATTAAGAAACAGATAGGCCGTTATTCCTGCAATCAGGAGCGGTAAACGCACGTAGTTTTTATTCAGCCTGATGATGATGTTTGCCAGCGGAATAAACAGGATGCCGTTATAATGGTAATTTAAAAGATACATAATAACGATACACAATATCACCTGAACGCCGCAGCACGATGCCGCCGGCAAAAGGCTGCCGTCGGCCGCCATACGGGTCTGGGCATATGTCAGCAGCATAAGCAAAGCAAATATTGCCAATACCAGAATCTGCACCGTGGCAGGCGGCAGCGGCAGTCTCTTGAGTGTGTCAAGAAACAGAAGTGCCGCATGGCGGCCGACCACCAGGGCCGTGGCATTTTTAATAAGTGCCGTTATAAAGATTAATGCTGCCAGATTGATTATGTACATAGCAAATACAGGCATATTACGAGACAATTTGGTCATATTACTGCCACCCTTCAACACCAAAATCCGCAACATTTTCAGCGGAAATGAATTCAACAGGCACCGAAATATTATGCAGAACGCACTCACCGTTTAAGATCTGATACGCTGCATCAACCGCGATCTGGCCTATTTTGACCGGAGATTGTGCAGCTGTTCCGGTCACCCAGCCATCCTGGATCAGGCGCTTTACATCGGGACTGCCGTCAATACCGTAAATGAGCACTTCCCCCGGTTCAAACCCGCAGGCACCAAGTGCCGCAACCGCCCCCTGCACAGACGGGTCGTTAAGCGCCATAACCGCGTCAATATCGCGGCGCTCATTTAACAGATCTTCCAACAGAGGCATTGCGATCTCAAGCTGCCCCTTTGAATCCATCCGGCCGATTTCAATATATCCGGTATCTTCTGAGAAGACCTTTTTATCAAAACCGGCTATTCTGTCCACCCCGCTTTTCGCTCCGGGATGGGTAATGACAGCGATATTGCCGGCCGGTATTCTTTTTATCAAATCATCCGCACAGAGTATTCCGGCCGAATAGTTGTCCGAAGTTATAACCGTTTCAACCAATTCTTCATCAAACACCGGGGCATCAACATTTACCACAATAACACCAGCCCTCCGGCATGCTTCCAGTGCCGGTTTTATATCTTTCCAGTCAACCGGGGTAAGAAACAAGATCTGAATCCCCTGGTCAATCATATCTTCGATCTGCTCAATCTGCTTCTGCTGGTCGAGGGCCGGATCAAGCGTGATTAAAATGTCACCGTTTGCTTCGATCCTGTCACGTATACTGTCATTCAGCGGCACATAAAACGGATTGTTCATCGTCATATACGATGCCCCGAATTTAACTGGTTCCCGGGAAGATTCGTAGTCGGCTGCTGTACAGCCGGATAAAAAAACAACTGCGGCAAAACATAATACGAACAGTGAATTTATTAAAAGTCGGTGATTATATTTATTATCGGCCATTCCTGTTTCCTCCCCACTGCTACACTTTCCTGTTATTTTGCATTTTAGCATCAGCATCCGGGCTGGTCAAGGCAAAAAGACATTAAGCAAATCCCGCACTGCCGGTCATGGCGATCCAGCTACCCTCCAAAACGATGTCCAACCCAAAATCTGCATATTGACATATCGCCTCGTTGTAACTATAATTGTTACAACGAGACATATAAAAGGAGACGGAAATATGAAAAAGATTTTTGAAACAGCCAATATCGGCGGAATTACAGCAAAAAACCGGATTGTCCGCAGTGCGACACAGGAAGGGCTTGCGATTGAGGACGGACAAATCGGCGAACAGTTACTTTCTGTTTACAGGGAACTTTCGGAAGGCGGTGCCGGAATTATTATCACAGCAATGGTGGGTGTCGATGAAAATTCGCGTGTTTTTCCGCTCATGGTAAAAGCCTATGACAAGAGCTTTACAGAGGGGCTGAGAAAACTCGTTGACACTGCTCATCAAAATGACTGTAAAATTGTTGTACAGCTGGCGCATAACGGAGCCAAAGCAAATCCTGAGGACGGATCAAGTCCCCTCGCGCCGTCTGATACCACCCTCGGCAGCAAACCGGTAACCGCTATGACAAAAGAAAACATTGACAGGCTTGTCCAAAGTTTTGCGGCGGCAGCATTACGCTGTAAAGAGGCCGGGGCCGATGGTGTCCAGATACACGGCGCTCACGGTTATTTACTCAGTGAGTTCCTCAGCCCCTTTTTCAACAAACGGACAGATGCGTATGGCGGAAATATTGAAAACCGGGCAAAAATCATCTTTGATGTTTATGATGCAATACGAACTAAAACAGGCAGTGATTTTCCTGTCTGGATAAAAATAAACAGTTCGGATTTCATTGCCGGAGGACTTGATTTTGAGGATAGTCTGTGGGTTTGCAAAGAATTGGATAAGCGGGGAATCAACGGAATTGAAATAAGCGGCGGCATCGGTCTTTCAGCCGAAAGTGCACCTACACGGTTCACAGCAAAAAATGAAAAGGGAACTTTTACCGAATATGCCCTGACGGTGGCAGATGCCGTTACCGCATCGGTTATCAGTGTCGGCGGCTACCGTACCCCCGATATGATTGAGCAGTGTTTAAATGAAGGTGCTGTGGAAGCTGTCAGTTTATGCCGGCCGCTGATATGTGAACCCGATCTGCCAAATATCTGGCAAAACGGAGACAGACGGAAGGCAAAGTGTATTTCCTGTAACAAGTGCTTTGATTATTCAGGCGGATTTGGCTGTAAGGTGCAGGGTTTGAATTCAAAGAAGTAGTCTGCTCCGGTATGAAAGCTGCCATGAACGCCAGTATCTTATTTTGTCTTATACATTCAACCGGACGATTTAATGAGTTTGATATCCGCTCTTTCGGCAGTAACAAAAAAGGACACTTCCCGGCATCGGAAAGTGTCCCTTTATTATCATTTATTCTTATTCATTTAAGAAATAAATATCTCCAAAAACTCTTTTGCAAATCCTGATAATGTCGGATTAATCGTTCCCCACTGATACCGCTTATAAGCATCCGTAATTCTGCCCCACGGTTTGTCACTCACCGGTAACGCCACTGCTTTAGTTCTTGATTTCTGCTGATAATACTGTCTATTATTACTCATTGTTCATTTCCTCCTGATTTTTCTTATATGATTGGTTATTCTTTGATGTTATTTTTAGTGATGTTACTATTCTATCATATAAATCTTAAAACCGAGGAAACTTGTGATTAAATAACTATAAACAATTCATAAAGCTTTTGAGCCAGACCGTCAGCACAGTTCAAATACACCGGCCGCCCCGATCCCGCCGCCGATACACATGCTCACAATCCCCCGCCGGGCGTTTCTGCGGCGCAGTTCATGTAAAAGTTTTACAGTCAGCGCTGCACCGGTACATCCCAGCGGATGTCCTAACGCAATCGCACCGCCATTGACATTGACCTTATCTTCGTCGAGCTGAAGTTCTCTCATGCAGGCGATCGCCTGAGAAGCAAATGCTTCATTGAGCTCTATCAAATCGATATCATCAAGCGAAAACCCGGTGAGTTTCAACACCTTCGGAATCGCCGCAACCGGACCGATCCCCATCAGATCAGGATCGACTCCGGCCACGGAAAATCCCGCAAAACGGGCCAGAGGTGTCAACCCATATGCTCTTGCCTTTTCTTCGCTCATCATTATTACAAAGGCTGATCCGTCACTGGTCTGCGATGCATTTCCGGCAGTAACCGTTCCTCCTGCTTTGAATACCGTACGCAGCCTGGCCAAATCTGACTCTGTCAGATTTTCTCTGATCCCCTCATCCTGATCAAACACGACCTGTTTCGTGACAGTCCGCCCATTTTCCATCGACGCCACGGTTGCTCTGACAGGAATAATCTCCTCTGCAAAAAGTCCGCCGGTCCGTGCTGCCAATGCCCGCTGATGACTGCGCAGGGCAAAATGATCCTGGTCCTGACGTGATACACCGTACTTTTCGGCTACATTCTCAGCAGTAATTCCCATACTGGCATATACACCGGGATATTCGGCGATCAGAACAGGATCGGGATACGTGGTGCCGCCGCCAATGGGAATCGTGCTCATCGATTCCACTCCGCCAGCCACCATCACATCACTCTGTCCGGCACTGATACTGTTTGCAGCTGTGGCAATTGCCTGCAGTCCCGAGGAGCAAAAGCGGTTGACGGTCTGTCCGGGAACTGTCTCACCAAGTCCGGCTTTTAAGGCCACAACACGGCCGATATTATTGCCCTGTTCGCTTTCCGGGAATGCGCAGCCGACAATGACATCTTCAATCTCTTCCTTTGGCAGTGACGGCACCTGATCCAGAACACCGCGCAGTACCTGAGCTGCCAGATCCTCCGGTCTGGTTGTACGCAAGGTGCCGCGACCGGATTTACCGATCGCAGAGCGTCCCATTGCAACTATAACTACATTTCTCATTAGATCCCCTCCTCTCAGTTTCGCAGCGCGCGGCCGGTCTCCATCATACTTTTGATCCGCTCAGAAGTCTTCTGGTTGCGGCAGAGACGGCTGAAACCTTCACGCTCACACCTGAGTAATTCGGCTTCGCTCAGCATGGTGTGTTTCGGCACATCACCTCCGGTGATCGCTTTAGCCACTTCCATCGCAATCTCTGCATCGTATTCAGAGATAAAGCTGCCGTTACGCATGGTGTTTACATGCTGTTCCAGATGCGCCCGTCCGGCAGTTCCCGGAACCTTCGTTCTGGCCGGAAGCGCCTGACGGTATCCTTCTTTGACCATCAATAATATCTCGTCTTTCGCCCGCTGTGGAAGTAAATCAATCTGGGCAACAATTTTATCCGTCGGACGCAGATATCCCATCTGCCTTGCATGAAAGGCATTTTTTGATACCTCCGCTGAAATGATCGATTTCCACATTTTATAAACCGCAGGATGTAAATCGGCATATGCATATTGGCTTACATCAGCAACCACACGCATCAGCAGTTCTTTAATACCACCGCCGCCCGGAATCAGTCCGACACCGGTTTCCACCAGCCCCATATAAGTATCGACATGAGCCACAATTCTGGCAGTATGTATGGACAATTCCATTCCGCCGCCAAGCACCATTCCATGAACTGCCGCCACAACCGGTTTTTTGGCATATTTCAACCGCAGACTCAGTTCATGGAATTCCAGCAGTGACTCATCGATTGACTCACAGGCACCTGCCTCGAGTGTCCGCTGGATATCTTTCAGGTCAGCACCATTCAGGAAATTATGACTGCTGCTTAACAGTACCAGTCCCTTATATGTTTTGGCTGCCTCTATCTCATTCAGGACATCAATCAATTCATAGCGAAGTGTTGCTGTAATACTGCTTCCCGGCGAATGCATCTCCAGACCGGCAACGCCATCCCCCAGATCCAGCAGGGTGCTGTGTTCCATCTCCCGCAGAACTGGATATTTTGCCGAAAGGGTGGCTGTGTCCGGATCGGTTTCATAAAATGGTCTGCCCTCTGCAAGACGTTTCTCCACCCAGTCGGGTAAAGTATGTCCATCCTGCTTCATCTTTTCGGCTGCCTTTTCAAAACCGATTAAGTTCCAGATCCCAAACGGACCGACCGTCCAGTTATACCCCCAGCGCATTGCTTTATCAATGTCTTCGAAAGAGCCTGTGATTTCCGGCACTTTTCCGGCACTGTACAACAACACCGATGACAGATACTCCCAGAGGAATTTCCCGGCCGGTTCATCCGAATACAGGAGCGCTGACAGGCGGTCTTTAAGTCTCCGCTGTTTTTTTATCTCCTCAACAAAAGCTATTTTTACGTTTTTAGCCGGCTGATATTCTTTCAGTCCCGCATTCCATATAAGCATAGCTTTCTTTCCGTTTGCATCCGCACTCCGCTTATAAAACCCGCCGCCGGCTTTATTTCCCAACTGCCCCGCATTCATCATATCGTCGATATAAGACGGCAGTTCAAACAGAGCTGTTTCATCCGGATCTTTTAATGCCGTTTTCAGATTCTCCACCACATTGACCAGAATATCCAGCCCGACAAGGTCAAGCGTTCTGAACGCAGCACTCTTTGGCAGGCCGATCAACGGCCCGGTCAGATAGTCGACTGTCTCCACATCAAAATTATATTTTTCCATCAGACGCAATATCGTCGGGCTGGAGACAGTGCCGATGCGATTGCCGATAAAATTGGGCGTATCTTTCGCCTCTACAATCCCTTTACCCAGAATCTCATCACCGAAGTATTTCATAAACCTGAGAATCTCCGGATCTGTGTCTTCTGACGGAATAATCTCCAGCAGACGCATATAACGGGGCGGATTAAAGAAATGAGTTCCCAGGAATCGTTTCCTCATCCCCTGATCCATTCCGGCAGCAATCGCTCCGACCGGAATTCCGGAAGTGTTTGTGGACAGGATTGCTTCTGCATTCAGATACGGTGCAATCCGGTTAAACAATTGATGTTTGATTTCCAGCTTCTCAGCCACTACTTCAATAACCCAGTCGCAATCACGCAGCAGTTCCAGATCCGTATCCAGATTCCCGACCGTGATATAATCAGCCATTTCCGGCAGATACAGCACGCCGCTCTTTTTATCACAAACCCGTTTTTTCCCGGCCTCAGCTAACAGGTTTCGATGACGCGGGTCATCCAGGGTGATGCCTTTTCTTTGTTCTTCTTCAGATAATCCGGGCAGAACAATATCCAGTAAAATCACCGGAATACCGGCGCCTGCAATGGATGCAGCAATTCCTGCGCCCATAACTCCGGCACCGATTACTGCCACTTTTTTTATTGAACAATCCAACTGATATTCCTCCTTTTCACTCAGAACAATCTGTAGTTTATGCCTTTAATGCCAGCTTATCGGCATGACGGATCGCATCAATTACCTTTCCTACCTTTTCAGAGTCACCCAGATTAGCCACATTAACACCCAGATCGACCAGCTCTTTATACAGTGAATCATTTGGCTTTGCACCAACTGAAAGTACAATGGTATCGCACGGAATCTCAATCTTTTTCCGTTCTTTTGTCTCTTTGTCCATCATCATGATTGTTACTTTTTCATTGTCAACGTCCACAATATCGGAAAACGGATACTGACCCACGCCCAGACGCCTTAAGTCTTTCATCACCGGCCAGCCGGTTCCCGGATCAAAACCGGAACCGATTTTGGCAATATCTACGATGTTAATATTGCGGCGGTTTGAATTAAGCAGCCTGGTGATGACCTCTGCCGACTCCGCCTGATGTTCCATCAAAAAGTATATCTGTTCCGGTGAGGCACTGGCTTCGTGTGCCAGGTACTGTGCGGTCTCACATCCTACGGATCCGCCGCCGATCACGACTACATTCTTGCCGGCAATTACATTTTCCTGCAGGACATCATAAGCACTGAATACCGGAATATTGCTTTTGCCCGGCAAAGAAATCATATTCGGAACAATACCGGTCGCCGTCACAACATAATCAAACCCGGCAGCGGCAATATCTTTGGCTGTTGCCTGTTTTCCTAAAACGACATCGACATTATTTTTCTGAAGCATCGCCTCAAAATATGTACTGAGGCTCTCGAACTCGTGCTTGCCGGGAGGTGTTGCCACCATCTTCAGCTGACCGCCGATCCGCTCCTCTTTCTCCCATATCGTCACCGCATGTCCGCGTTCTGCGGCTTTTATTGCATATTCACAGCCGGCAGGCCCTGCACCAACCACCAGAATATTTAACCTGGCTTCCGGTTCAGCTGTCTCATCCATCAGATATTCACGGCCCGCCATGCCGTTTACCAGACATTCCATCGGTTTCATAAAGAAAGTCCTGGCAAGACAACCCTGATTGCAGGCAACGCATTTGCGTATTTCCTTAAGCCGTCCTTCCTGTGCTTTTTTTACCCAGTCAGGATCTGCTACCATCGGTCTGCCGACACTTACCATATCACTTACGCCCATGGCAAGCAGCTTTTCTGCCAGTACCGGATCATTGATACGATTGCTTGCCGCTACCGGAACCTTTACCACATTGTGGATTGCCTCTGCCAGATATGTATATCCGCCGCTTGGCAGATCACCGGTCACCTGTGGAACAATCGATTCATGCCAGCCCCCGGTGACATTAAACATATCGATCCCGCACTCTTCCATCATTTTACAGAATTCAACCGACTCGGCATTGGTATTGGAACCTTTTACAAAGTCGTTGCCGGCAATACGCATGGAAATCGGATAATCATTGCCGACTGCTGCACGAACCGCCGCCACCACTTCACGGGCGAATCTGGTACGGTTCTCCCAGCTGCCGCCATATTCATCTTTGCGTTGGTTTTTGACCGGTGACAGGAACTGTGTGATCAGATATCCGGCAGATCCCAGAATCTCAACAATATCAAATCCGGCCTTTTGGGCCCGCAGCGCCCCTGCGGCCCAGTTGGTTATGACTTCATTGATCTCATCAATCGTCATTTCCTTTGGCATTTCTTTTGTGAACTTGCTGAATACGGCCGATGGTGCCAGCGCCTGACGTCCGCCCGAAATAGCAATCTGATGGGTATATGCCCCGGCGTGGTATAACTGTACCCCTACTTTCGCACCACGCTCATGCATCCCGTCTGTAAACTCCTTATACCCCGGAATAAAGTCGTCTGTCTGCAAACTCATCATGCCAACTGCCGCACCATAATCATCAAACCGGCAGCCGCCGACATAGATCAGGCCGGCTCCCCCTTCTGCCCGCCGCCAATAGTACTTGTTGAACCGTTCGTTTGCATAACCATCCGGTGTATAAGTGTGATGGATGGCCGGCATTAAGACTCTGTTCTTAATTTCCATATTGTTGATGGTAACAGGTGTAAAAAGTCTTTTCAGTTCCATTAAACTTCTCCTTTCTTTTGCTGAACCCCGAGTATTTTGCTGCAATAAGTTTAACTTTACTATACAATCCAAATATGATAATGTAAAATATAAATAATTGTATTAAATTATACTTTTTTAGATATGAATAAGGAGGTCATAATGGAGCTGAAACATTTAAGGTATTTTATCCAGGTAGCAAAACTGGAACATGTCACACAGGCAGCCGAAGTTCTGATGGTATCACAGCCGTTTCTGACGAAAATCATCCGCCAGCTGGAAGAGGAACTGGGTGTTGATTTATTTGATCATGTCGGCCGGAAAATACAGCTGAACGAATTTGGCAAAGCGTTCTATATCCGGGCACAGAAGATACTTCACGACCTTGAAAGTGCCCAGAGTGAACTGAATGAGATGTCAGGAAGAGTTCAAAATACGATAACCATGATTACCAATGTAGGACTGTATATGCCTGAACTGCTGGCAAAGTTTCATAAAGCTTATCCCAACCTGACCATCGAACAGACTTCAGCCAAACGTTTGCGGATCATCGAGTCACTGCGCGACGGAAGTGCCGACTTTGCATTGGTCGCACCAATGCTGGAGCCGGATCCTGACGACTTAATCCATACCGAAGTTGTTATCAATGATACCGCATATGCCCTGTTACCGCCCCATCATCCGCTCAAGAACCGGGATTCCATTCACATTACTGAGCTGGACAAGGAGAATTACATCACCGCGCCAAAAGGTTACGGTATGCGTGACAGCATGGATGAACGGTTCGCGCGCCACAACGTCTGCCCGCATGTCGTCATTGAAACTGCTGATACCTCTGCCGCATCCAAATACGTATATCCGGGACTGGGTTTTGCCCTTTTGCCAAAATCGGTTGTAATCCGCAATCCGGAACTGCGCAAAGAAGCCATTCTGGTCACCGGCAACGATATGTCTGCAAAGATTGGCATCAGTTGGAATAAAGAGAAATACAAAGCTAAGATACATGAATTATTTTTAGACTTTCTGAAAGAACATTTTATCGAACTGGAACATGATATGAGCAAATAATATCCATATAAATATAAATATATATTAAACAAAATATTATACTCTTTTGTTATGATGTTGTATGATATGGGCAAACGTTAAAGCATTCGTCAGAAATGCAGTCAAAGCAAAGGAGGACCATATCATGGACAGACCACTGAAAGGGATTCGCGTTGTAGAACTTGGAACACATGTTGCCGTACCGCTGGCAACCCGTGTCATGGCAGACTGGGGTGCCGAGGTAATCAAAGTTGAGCCGCCGCAGGGAGAAGCATACCGGACTATGGGACGGATGTTCCAGCTCCCCTTCGAAGAAGACCACAATGTCATTTTCCAGCCAATGAACGGGAACAAAAAGAGTATGTGTATCAACCTGAAAGAAGAGGAGGGCCTGCAGGCACTTTACAACCTGTTGGAAACGGCAGATGTATTTGTTACTAATACCAGGCCGAAAGCGCTTGAAAAGTACGGGTTAAACTATGAAAACCTGAGTCAGCGCTTCCCCCGGTTAATCTTTGGCCACTTCTCCGGATTTGGTGAAAAAGGTCCGGACAAAGACCGGCCCGGATTTGATGCTGCTGCTTTCTGGGCCCGCGGCGGTACTCAGATTGAGTGGATGGTTAAGGAAAGTATCCCAAGCAAACCATTCTTTGGTTTTGGTGATTCCACAGTCAGTTCAGCCTTCCTGTCAGGTTTGCTGGGGGCATTGTATCAACGGGAGAAAACCGGCAAAGGCGAGCATGTCCAGATCTCACTGTTCGGCACCGCTTTATGGTATAACAACGCCGGAGTCATCCTGGGGCAGCCGCAGTTCGGCCATAAATATCCAAAGAGCCGTTACCAGCAGCCCGATCCGATGTTTGCCCTTTACCAGACCAAAGACGAGGACTGGATGCTGATCGCAGAGACCCGATGGGAGAAAAACATCGTGGAATACTTAAAGCTGCTTAATCTGGAAGAATACATAGGCGATGACCGTTTTATGTCCTACAGCGCAGCGCAGAAAAACGTATCGGAGATCACTCATATTTTCGAAGAAGCATTTCGCAAGGTGAGTACAAAGGATGTGGTTGATACCATGATACGGATTGATACCGTTCACGAAGTAATTGCCAACCCGGCTGATCTGTATCAGGATAAACAGGCCTGGGCTAATGGCTATCTGCGGGAAATCGAATTCCCGAGCGGTGATAAGATGGTTATCCCGAACAGTCCGGTACAGTTTGCCGGTATGGAACCGGCAGGTTTTACGATTGCGCCGAATCTTGGTGCTGACTCGAATGAGATTTTGAAATCGCTGGGGTATGATGATAGTAAGATCCGGGCGTTGAATGAGAGTAAGGCTGTGGTTCAGAGATAGTTGATCTGCGATACATAAGGGGATATCGGGAAATGGTTTTTCCGATAATCCCCTGTTTTATTTATGCTATGACTACATAGACAAGCGAAAAAATAGCCTACCCTGCGGCAAACAAGGTAGGCGCGCTCAATAGAGCGTAAGTCTTTGAAATGGGAGCTACCACCTTGTGTGGCGGTTACTCTGCTTTTCTACTTTCATTCTGGCAGATCTGCGGAATCACATGTTTATATCGCCCGAGCTGCCCCTTCAGTACCTCAAGGGCTCTTGACTTTGGCATAGTCTCCAGTATACCGTCTAACTTTATATAATCCAATTGCAGTCCAAATCCTGCAGCCAGCGCCTGATACTCCAGACTTGCAGAGAAAGGTTGTCCTGTCACCTTGTCAAGATTATCTGTTATTACAGGTTCATCAAATCGTTCCCAATCACTGAGAAGTGAATTACCATTATCAAAAACAGGCGCAGGTCTGCAGTTTCCATCCACTCCATTTATGATAATACCGAGATTATTAAAATGCCGGTCTGTATTTAGAATCAGCATATCCAGAGTCAGGATCTTTGAAAGATAATCCCGGGTGTCAAGTGAAGTATGATCTTTAATAAAATCAACCACAAAATCTATTCTTTCAGATACTTCCGAAAACCGCCTGATACGGTCCACAAGGTTCCCTCCGGTATACTGTTCATATATTCGCTGAAAGCTAAGGAAACTCTCTTTTTCCTTGAGAAAGTCTTTTGACCTGCATCCGTTTTTCCCATTGATAGTACATTCTTCATAACTGACAAAATCATCTATGTTTGAGCATTGCAGCACTATACTCGCAAGGTATTCCACTACACCTTCGTACCCCAGCTGATTTGTCTTATACCAATAGCCATTCTCATAATACTTTGGTTGTGTTCCCTTACTGCTTCCCTGCACTAACACCATTGCCGCAGGACTTAAAGTATAGTTTTTCTTCATCGTAACTTCACATCCTCCCACGTCAGGTTCTCATCCGGGAAGCGAATCCAAAACAAATCTTCATATGTTACCCCATGAGTTATTTTCATCCATTCCCACGGATTATTGCTCTCGAGTCCTGCCTGTGCCAAAATCTCTTTGATATCGGCTCTCCCGTCTTCGTAACATCTGTCTTTCAGAAAATTATAAACTCTCTCTAAATCTAATTTAGTACCGCTAAAAGGCTGGCGTATCGAATCCGGAATCAGTTTTATGATCTCAACCATTTTTTTATCATCTGAAATATGAATATCAGTAACCGGTTCATTCATATGCATAATTGTAAATTCCACGTTGCACCTCCTTGTTATTTTTCATAACAGTTCTGGATTTTATCTTATCATAAAATAGAATAAAATACATCCCTCCCGGCTAAAATGTGACCGGATTATGAATCTTCTTTGTAGCGGTTATAGAAATCTATGCCGTGACGTTTGGGGTACAGATTTGAATACGTACTGCCCAGTGCCTCTTCAACCTCTTCATCCGTAATGTCACAAAAACCATATACATCTCTCCTTCTTCTGCCAGTGCCTCAGTACCGCTATTTGGTGTAACGAATTTCACAACTTCTCCATATACTTCAGCCACAAACATGCCAATCATAACTCGGAACATGCCGCCATTGATCAATACTACCACCAAACCGACTACACCACCCAGGACGATCAGAATGACGATTACCAGATTGGCCGGAGACAGCACGGTCAGCATCCCGAAGAAACCAATCATGACAATGTCGGCGAAATCGCAAAGTTTCAGGCCGAATTCGATACACCTCCGGAATATTGTCCGCTGACCGGCCCCAATACCTTATGGAAACTGGGCATTGCCCATCATCCAAATAAATATGTAACAAAAGCGATGGAGGCATTCTTTACCTTCACCAGAGAAATGGTACAGACGCTGCCGCTTCTGAAAAAATAAAGCAGGCTATTGACAAGTCATTATCCAAACAATATAATAGTCCATAACAATTACAGTAAATATTATGGACTATTATCATGAGGGAGATCAATTGAAAAAGCTGACATTACAAGAACAAACAACACTCTTATTCAACACATGGAAAACGATGGAGCGGCTTTATAATCAATATGCAAAGACGCTGGGAATGACCTATCAGAGCCTGACGATATTGGATATGATATACAATTCTACTGAAATCTGTACCCAGAAAACCATTTGCGGGCAGACTCACCTGCCAAAGCAAAGTGTAAATGTCACGATTAAAAATTTATGGAAACAGGGATATATAACACTTCATGAACTGGCCAGTGACCGGCGAAACAAATCAATTGAACTTACCTCAGCGGGAAAAAAATATGCCGAAGAGGCTATCGGAAAGATTCTGGGGGTTGAGCAGGAGATTCTGGGCCAGCTGTCTTATTCCCAGCGGCAGGAACTCATAGAAATATTACAGAAAACAACGATCAGTCTGGGAAAAATGGTACAGGATGAATGCATCCGAAATAACAAATAAAGGAGGACTTTCAATGGATAACCTGCAGCTGAACTGGGACAGCATCGCTATAGACATTGACAGCTTTGACAGTATTTTTGTATGGTTCGGCAGTTTCCTTCCGCCGCAGATTATGGATTTGCTTGAAGGCTTTGAAGAAACAATAACCTCCTTTTTGCAGAATTCCGGCAAACGTCTTCTCGGTTCTTTATTAACTGCAACCACCACACTGACAACTACAACCGGCAACTTTTTTATCAATTTCATTATGGCAATTCTGGCATCTTACTTTATGATTTCGGATTACACCAGGATCATGTCAGCGGTAAAAACGTTTATTGGCAGACGAATCGGCAACTACGTAACAATTGTTAAAAGTTCTGCACTGAAAGCTCTGGCCGGATTTGTAAGATCCCAGCTCCTGCTGGCTTTATTTGCTTTCGTTTGTATGTTTATTGCCCTGATTGCAGTGCGGCAGCCTTATGCACTTCTGATTGCGCTGTTCCTGGCTTTTGTCGACCTGCTGCCGATTGTCGGCACCATCGCCGTCCTGATTCCCTGGGGACTGTTTGAACTGGCCGCCGGCAACATCAACAAGGCTATCTACCTGCTGTGCGTCGGCGTTGCGTTCTTTCTGATCCGCAAAGTAGTAGAGCCTAAAATAGTCGGCAGCCAGACCGGCCTGCATCCGCTTGCTGCATTACTCAGCACATTTATCGGTCTGCAGTTTTCCGGAGTCTGGGGCGCTATTTTAGGCCCGGTAGTCCTGATGATGGCAATCAGTATCTATAAAACAGGTATTTTTGACAGCACAGTTTCAGATGTCCGGAGTGCTGTTAATAACATTTCATCAATTCTAAAAAGTAAATAGCTTTAATCATCAGACAGCAGATGATAATGCCGCAGCCCCTGTCCGATCCCATGTTCTGTGTTGGATGCCGTAACATAATCCGCCTTTTCCTTTAACGCGGCTACAGCATTGCCCATGGCAATACTGACATCAACTGCATCGAACATTTCCAGGTCATTGTTGCCGTCGCCAAAGGCATAGGTATGTACTCCGGTCCTGCCTGTATGATTCAAAAACACCTCAATACCGGTCTTCTTTGATGCCTGCCAGGGGGTAACCGCATAGGAATAGGGGCTGTCACGCACAAAACTCAGACGCCCGGCAAACTGTTCCTGATACACATCGATACCGGCTTCAGAGAAAAGTCCCATCAGATAAACCGGGTACTCCCGGAAAAATTGCTTATCAACCGGCGGGACTGTTAAATGATCCATTGCAAACAGGGATTCCACCGTCTGATCAACACCGCTGACCGCACTGTTGTATGAGGAATAAAATCCCAGGTGCTGCCCCTTTTCCTCTGCCAGCAAAAGCAGTTCTGCTATCGTTGATTCCGGTATTTTATGTTCATATATCACCTGCCCCTCACAGATAACATACTGCCCGTTAAGGCTGACATAAGAATCAATGCCGCTGCCCGCCATGATTTCATCAATCTCCCAGGGAGCACGTCCCGTCGCAACTACGGGCAATACCTGTCTGTGCCGCAATTCCTCCAAAATTCCCAATATTTCATCCGTTGTCTTAGAATGCTCATCCAGCAAAGTGCCATCCATATCAAAGAAAACGATCGTTTGATACCGCTTCATCCTTTACCTCCCGATTTTACTACAAGTATTATATCAATTATAGTTTTATACAGCAAGCAATTGAAGCATATTACAGCGATCCTTTTTCGTTGTCTAAATCCTGCGGATTGTGATTAAAAAGCAAAATCATTCATGCTCTCTGCCGACACAATTTCCCTTTATAATAAAGCTCTTTTGTGATTGGGTCCTTTGTGTAATTCATAAAAAATTTATGCCATACCGCTTCACACTCGCTCGGCCAGGTTGCATGTGCTTTCGTGTCAGTTTCAGTCAGATGCAGCATCGGCACACCGTCTTCTGTTTCAAATAGATAATGTGTCACCAGCCGCTCCCGGAAGCTGCAGTTTTTCCCGCCGTCCATGTAACTGTAATCAGCCCACTTTTTAGTCAGCTGATATCTGGTGCACCAGTCGTCTACCAGGACCTGAGCTTCTTTAAATCCGCCGTTGAATGCCGCATCACAGCATCCCAGATTGGCCCGGACCGGAACCCTTGATCCTTCCACCGGCTTCCGCTCCGACTCCCCGCGTTCGGCTGCTTCAATGTCAATATGTCTTGCTGAAAATGGTGCCACCGCGGTAAAAAGATCTGGCCGGTAGGCTGCACAGGCCCAGCTCATCATACCTCCCGATGACTGACCGCTGCCGTAAATCCTGCTCTTATCCACCGGATAATTTTCGGTCAGCCACTGATACAGATAGTCTATAAACAACATGTCTTCCGGCCTCTCCGGCTGCGGATAACCGGTATTCCACATCGGCCGAAAAATATTATTGGTACTCATATCACTGATAAAACGCACTTCATTTGGCTCCGATGCCGTGGGCATGATAATCATAAACCCATACTTGTCAGCTGCATAACTCCAGCCAATCCGGTCAGCAATCTCATCCCCGCTGCCGCCGGCACCATGGAATACAAATACTGCCGGTATTTCAGTATTCTTTGATGCACTCTCCGGTATATACACATACCACTCCCGGCGATAGGTGTCACGCTTATCTGCATAATATCCACCCCAGACATCACCCGTAAACTTCTCAAATCCACGCTCATATATATTGCCGGCATACCGGAGTGCACCGTTATTCGTCCCCGGATAACGATAAATCCCGTCAAATAATCCGGTCAGAATCATCTCACTGTACTTCCGGTTCACGCATTCTTCCCACGGTTTAAAATCTGCCACCACTTTAGCACACCAGTGCTCATCAACCGTACCGCCGGTTTGGGGCCGCCAGATCATCGTCGTACCGTCTTCCGTTGATTCAGACTGACTGTGATTGGACTTACGGTAATAATCCATCATTCGTCCGGAGGCCTCATTTTTCTCCATGAAACATAACCAGACCGGCCACTGCACTTCATTACAGCAGACATTCTCCACCCGGGTCGGAGTTTTACTTAAACGCTCTGCTTCTTCTGATGTCATCCCCCCGGTTCCCAGCAATGCCACTGCCGCATATGCTCTGGGTGCCATTCTGCTCTGGGCGCCGACGGTATCTGCAGCATCACCATAAGCAGCTGCATAGAAATTCGGCTGAAACGAGCAGAACATCGGACGCAGTGAAAGGTCATTGTTCAGTGCATTCAGATAATCCCGGTCGGCTTCATCGTTGATCCATCCGTTCTCATCCTTCGCCTCCATCAAAACAAGATAAAGCCCATAATCATCTGAAAGGCCCTTCCAGCCGCTATTTACCATGAACTCCCATGGATTCTCCCTGCCCGGTACACCAATAAAAATGGTCGGCTGATTGTAAACAGAACCTTCCGGTATGTAAAATTTAGCCGAACGGGTTACTTCCGGGTTCACAACACAGTCAAACTGATAATATCCATGAAGAAACTGCCGGTAGTAATGCTGCCTGTCAATTGTAACCTCACTGGCATCTGGCAGCTTCCTTGCTGCCGGTTCCTGTAAATATGATCTCATCATCAAAACCTCTCTTCTTTATCTGATTTATACCGGATATACCGGAAAGAAAATACTGGCGGAAATCACCAGCATCACCACTGCAATCAGCAGATACGGCAATGTGAACTTAAGGAGTTTTCCCGGTTCATGCTGCCCGATACCAAAAGCCAGGGCACACTCTGCCGATCCGCTCGGAAATGCAATCGCCATAATCGACGCAATATTGATAATCAGCACCAAACCTCTGGGATCCATTCCTGCAACCATGGACAGAGATGCAGCGATCGGTGACAGAACAGCAGCCGTCCCGGTATTAGACATAAATGTTGTCATCACAATCGTAGTTACTGCAAAAACAATTAATACAAAGATACCTGATGGTTTTTCACCCAGCACAGTTAGCAGACCATTTCCGATCATATCACCCACGCCCGATTTTCCAATTGCGTCTGACATAACCAGAACACCGGCAATCATCCAGACCATATCACCGGTCAGTGAATTTACCGCCTCCTTTGTAGTCAGTGCCTTTGTGTAAATCAGGACCAGAACACCGGCGGCCGGTATCATATACATCAGGTTGCCGATTTTAGCGCCAAATACAAAACCAAGCAGAACACCGATAAATACTATATTGATAATTGTTTCATCACGTTTAGGTATTGCAGTATTTTCCTTTACTTCCTTTACATCAGAAGTATTGATTGTGTTCTTCGGAATTAATTTCCAGGCAAACAAAGCATATATCGTCAGTGCCGTCGCCGGGATAAAGGATACTTTGAGGAAATCACCCGGCAGCAGCATCAGATCCGGATTATTCACAATGCCTTCATAATAAGCATTGGCTGTTGCCGACATCGTTGCCCCCAGCCCCACCGGAAATTTAAGACTCCATGCTGCCATAACGGAAAATGCAGCAAATACCATCCGGGATGCACAGATCTCATCTTTATCATCAAGAGAGACCAAAAACAAAGTAACAATCGAGATAATTGCCGTTCTGCCCATCAGCTGGGCCAGAACAATTGTTACTAGAAACAAAAACAGAATAAAAGCCAGACCGCTTTTCCCTTTGATCCGTTCCATGCTGCTGCGGATTTTACTGATCAGACTGGTTTTCCCGAATGCATAGGCAATGGTAAACATACAGGCGACCAGAATCGTCGTCTTATTCGCCAGGCCGGAAAAAGCAGTCGGAACATCAAATACTCCGGTTAAAGCCAGAACCACACAACAAGTCATCGTTGTCACACCATAAGGAACCTTATGGGTAAAAAACATAATAATCATAAAGGCCAGTAATCCCAGCACTATATAAATCTGCATCATCGTACCCCCAACATTTTATAGTTTAAGTAAAATTCATTCTTTCATTTTGCTCCGAACAATACAAGAAAACAGTCCTCAATTTGCCGGCAATTGAAAACATCTGATAAATCTTGTTCATTCTGTAATTTCAGTATAAATTACAATTTACTTATTGACAACGATATAATAATTATGATAACTTTAAGCAAAAGTTATGGAGGATGATTATGTATCTGAAAGATCAGAAATATATGGCGGCACTGGCCGGTGAAGGGTCTTTCACCCAGGCAGCCAGGTGTCTCTCACTCTCACAGGCCGCCCTTTCCAAGTGGCTTGGTGAACTCGAGCAGAAACTTGGCATCACACTGGTCATCCGTACCAGAAAAGGACTTGTATTTACCGAAGCCGGCCAGATCTATCTGGATGGCTGCCGGCGATGTCTGGACGTTGCTTCTAAAGTCCGCAGGGAACTGGATGCACTGTCACAAAAACCGAAGCAAAGCATTATTCTGGGCGGCAGTCCGATCCGTGGGGCACAGGCCTTTGCAAAGATATTTACCGACTTTCACAACCGGTACCCGGATATTGACCTCCAGTTTGTCAGTGACCGGAATCCGGTTTTAAAAAAATTGCTGGCGGATGGCGAGGTCACCATGTCACTCTTAGGCGCTATGGAAACCAATCTGCCGGATATCGAATACCTGAAATTTATGGACGAAGAACTGCTGCTTATGCTGCCGAAAAACCATCCGCTCTCCTATGATCCCGAAACCCTTTTACCAAACCAGCCTTATCCGGCCATTGATCTGACCAGCCTTGGCGATACCCCGATACTGGCCAACTATTCAGCCACGTCTTACGGCGATATGGTGCTCTCTTTTTATCGGAATGCCGGCCTGGAATCCAATATCATCTTCCGGTCAAATGTCGTTCCGCTCCTTTATGAGATGGTATTAAACGGTGTCGGAGCGGCGATGATTCCTGATTCCTATTACAATCCTGCCGATGGCATTTCTGCCTACTCCATATCACCGCGTGTGATTGTATATCAGGGAATCGGTCTGAGACGCGGGCATCCGCTTTCGGATGCAGAAGAATATCTGATTCACCTTGTCATGAATAACTGGGGATCTCCTTATTACATGCATCAATATGCTGACTATTATCTTGAACAAAGAAAGATGAGAATGGATACTTATGAATATAACCAGATTTGAATACCTTTTATCTTTGGAAACAATCGGCTCAGTGACCGGAGTTGCCGAACAATTCTTCATCTCCCCCTCAGCCGTCAGCCAGTGCCTGAAAAACGAAGAAGCTGAACTGGGATACCGGCTTTTCAAAAACCAGAACCGGCGGATGGTGCCAACCGAGGCCGGGATAATCTATCTGAAAGGGGCACGGAAAATCCTGCAGATCCGGGATACCACCATGGAGAAACTGAATGTTATACCAAAGAGCCATCATTCCGTCCGGATTGCCATAGATCCCATGCTTTATGAAGATATGTCAGCTGTCATTCTTCCCAGACTAAATGCCAGCCTTCCTGATACCAGGTTTGAACTGCTGCGAGCCGATTCCAGGGTCAGCGTTGCTTATCTGCTGAACAATCTGGCCGACTTTGCCCTCCTCTGTTCTTCCCCGCTGAAACACACTGCCCTTTCAGAAGAAATACTCGGTGAGGACCAACTGCTGCTGCTCGTCCCAAAAGCATATCTGCGCGGTCAGCTGACCGGTGAACCGACGATTGCAGACTGTGATCCCGTACCTTTTATTCTGCTGAAAAACGGAACCAATACCCGTAATATAGAAAATGAGATTCTTTCCGAACATCATATCTCATTAAGCCGGATTTATGAGGTAGATGACCATTTTATGGCCCGCAAATTTCTCGAGGAAGGCAGAGGAGCCACCTTCCTGCCAGCCTCTATGATTCCTGATCAGGCCGAAAAACAATTTTATGTTCTGACTCCGGAACCAGCGCGGAAATTCAATTTCCTTCTGGTCTCTCCCCGTTATCCGCAGGCGGGTAAGGAAAAGCGGCTGGTCCCGGTAATCATACGGAAATCATGGCTGAAAACAGACATTTATAAAAAATCAAATATTGAATCAAAATAACCGTTTCCCATCCGAAATATCAAGATTCAGCTCTTTTGCCAGAGCACCTTGTTTAAAAGGATTTATCTTTTCAACCACGCCGTCACGCTTAAAAAATGTACCCGTGCTCTTAAACCAGAACGTCACCCCAGCCTTCACACACTGTTCACGAAGGCTGAGGATCCAGTCATAATCACATTCCCTGGCTTCCCGCCCCGTTTCGCCGTTTACCGTAACATGATCAATGCCGTGAAGATAAGGGGACAGATCAATCGCCTCCAACAGCGGCGAACAGCCTATAAAACGTCGTTTCATCGGAAATGATAAAAATAATGGAAGACGGTAATCTGCAAGTTCCTGATTCTCGACTGTGCAGCCAATATTTACATTATCATAGCCTTCACCCCAATCCGATGGAAGTGATACCATAAAACGATCAATACGTTTCGTCAATATCAGGAAGTCGATATCTGTCCGTTCCTTTATCATCGCCCAGGCTTCCTTACGCCATTCATCTGCCTCCGGCAGAAAAAAGTCGGTCGCAAAACAGGTGGCCAGAATCTTATCCCCCTTTATGTTGTACTCCCCCTTTTTGTTGGTTCTGACCGGCCAGTCGAACTTATCCGTTTTCTCAATTGTATTCTGACCATATCGTTTCGCATTCGGCCCATAGAAATAACAATGGGTACAGCCTTCACTAATCTTATAACATCCGGTCCATGGTTCCCAGTTCATCGTTTCCTCCTGATAAAAATTTTTATCTAAAAATCATTAACATCAAATTTACGTTCTTTAAAATAATACTCCCGGTCCGCTTCCGTAATCTCACGAATTCACGGCACGGATTTCCTGCTGCAAATACATTTGCGGGAATATCTCTGGTCACCACACTGCCGGAAACAATAACCGAATTGTCGCCAGCATTCTCTCTTTCTGATTCATAATTCAGGTGTCCCCCCGGGTTTATAGTTTGTCTTTTCCTGATCCTGTTAGTCGAAGCATTTGCTAGGCTACCAGTTCCACCTGATTGCCCTCAGGATCAAGAATACAGCTTTCATAATAACCATCACCGGTAGTCCGCGGCCTGCTGCTCACTGTATATCCGTCATGTTCAAGTTCGAGTGTCAGTTCATTGACCCGTTCTTCTGATCCCAGCCGAAATGCTATATGCACATAACCAAAACCTCCCGCCAGTGAACGTCCCTTAATATCAGGCCGGGTCATCAGCTCCAGCCGGGCTCCATCTTCAAACGTAAGAAAATAGGTCTTGAGTCCGGTTGTTTTATTATGATACATATCGTTGGCAGCCGCACCAAAATACTTCAGATAAAAGTTCTTCATTAATTCCAGATCGCTCACATAGACAGCAGCATGTTCTAATTTCATAATTACTCCCTTCCTGCCAATTCCGGCATAAACTTATACAATGCTTCGGCAATTCCATCTTCATCATTAGAGGCCGTAATATACTGTGCCACATCTTTTAGCTCTGAAACCGCATTCCCCATAGCAACACCAATACCGGCATATCTGACCATGGAAAGGTCATTCATCCCATCACCGAAACCAATCATCTGTTCCTGTGTATAGCCCATGGGAGCCAGTACTGTATCCAGCGCTTTTGCTTTATCAATTCCCTTTGCCGTATACTCAAAATAAAAATCTGCCGTAAACATACAACTTAGCGTATCCTTAAACGGTTCCATCATAGCCTGATAATTATTCTGCAGATACTCCGGGTCTCCGGCCGTCAGAATCTTGTTTACTTCATAATCCAGAAAATCTGCCAGATCTGCTTTCTCACACAGCAGAAAATTGCCGTTCCTCGATTCATACTGAATGATATTGATCGTGCCGCCCCGCCAGTTGATATGAGGTGCAAATACATTATTGACATACATATAACCACCTTTATCAATCATCGGGTATACTTCAAACTGTTTTAAGTGTTCCAGTACCGCCTTGCCGTCATTTACGCTTAACGGTTCATTAAACAAAGTTTCCATAGTCTCACAGTCAACAACTTTACTCCCGTTATAGGAAACAAATAATCCGTGATGTCTATCCATCTCTAACTCTTTTCCTATCTTTATCAAACCGGTTGTCGGTCTTCCCGATGCCAGGATGAGCTTAACCCCCTTTTCCTGCGCTGCCATCAAAGCCTTTTTTGTCTTAGCAGTAATTTCCTTCTGACTGCTAAACAAAGTACCGTCAATATCCAAAATAATTACTTTAATCTGATTCATACATGCCCTTCCTTTACGGTCAGATCTCTGACCCATTTATATTTTTTGTAATTTCTGTAAACCGCCGGTAATTTTACGATTTCGTCAAGATTTACAATAACATATACCATCAATACAGGCAACTTCAAAACAAAAGCAGCGATCATTCCCAATGGAACAACAATACACCATAATACGATGGTATCGCATAAAAAACCAAATTTGGTGTCACCGCCGGCACTGAATATTCCGCTGATCGTTGTTATATTAATCGATTTTCCAATCATCGAAACTGCACTTATGAAAAGCATTCCTTTTAAATATACACCTGCCGCTTCAGTCAGATTTGCATACCGCAGAAACAGAGTAGGATCCGGTGTAAAGCACCGGATTAACACCGTCGGGATAAATGCCGCACACAACGTAAATACGAGTGAAACCGGCAATAAAATAAGCAAAACAATCGCAAGAATCCGCTCCACTGCATCCTTGTCATTCTTGCCCCAATACTGTGCCGCAAACATGCTTGCCCCGATTGTCATGGCCGCAAGAAACAGGCTGAAAATAAACTGAATCTGTCCCGCCAGTGACACCGCTGACATCGCATCCTGACTCAACATCCCTACCATGACTGCATCAGAAGCACTGACTACGGCCAGCATAAACTGCTGAAATGCGATCGGCAGCACAAGGGCTATCAGTTTTTTATTAAAGTCTTTCATCTTAATCTCCGTTTGACCGCTTGACAGCAGCCTTGTGACCATGTTGAATTTAGCACAATATTATCCGGACAGATGCTTTACAATGTAAACGGAGAAATTATTCAGTTGAATCAGGGGGACGGCATCTTTATCAACGCACGTCAGCTTCATTATGGTTTTTCAGATGATCATCAGGAATGTGTCTTTATCTGCGTTCTGATTCATCCCATGCTGCTTTGCTCCTCCCATCATCTTGAGAAGAAATTCGCTGCGCCTGTTCTATCAGATAACTGTCTGCCTTATCATCTTTTACATCATACTGTTGACTGGGAACAAAAGATACTGGTAAATGTCCGGGCAATGCACGAAAGCTTACCGGAGCCTACCGCGGAATTACTGATTCAGAGCCAGTTTAATGGAATATGGAGTGAGTTGTACAAACATCGCCGGCTGACAGATCACATGCCTGTAGTTCGCAATCACAACCTTCACGTACTAAAAATTATGATCGCATATATTCAGGAGCATTATCGCGATAAAGTCAGTCTTGCTGATATTGCAAAGGCCGGAAATGTAGGAAAGACAAGCTGCTGTGCTATCTTTCAGAATTTCATTAACAAAACACCTAATACATTTCTGACTGATTACCGGTTACGCAAAGGGGCGGAATTGCTTTTATCCACTGATATGACGATTGCGGAAATCTGTTATGAAGTCGGATTTTCCGGTGCCAGTTATTTTACCGAGACCTTTCGCAAAGGTTTTGGCTGCAGCCCGGGGCAATATAGAAAGAACTCACAGCAAAATACTCATTTTTAATAGTTTTTTGCTGCATATTCAAAAAGAGAATTGAATCTGTCCGCATGACTTTCAGACATACGCTAATATGCCCTTCTGCGATCTGTAATTAGATAAATTATGGGATATTTGACCAACAGGTCATGAATAATTTTGAATTAAAGATAGACAGCCGGAATAATACCGGCTGTGATTATTCGATAGAATATTGTACTTTCATTTTTTCCAGAAAATCAGAGTCTGTCTGCAGTTTCGGCAAATCAGCTTGTCTGTTATCCTCAATCATTGCCTTCATCAGGCTCAGGAGCACGGCTTCACCTTCTTCCCTTCCCGCCTTACGCTCCTCATCAAGAAGTTCTCCAAATAACATATAACGCTCCTCCATTCTGCGACTTCGTTTCAAATTCCGAATCCTGTTACAGAGTTTTTGCAGTAACTGATCTTCTTCCACCGAACTTCCATACTCTGATGACTCAACAAAATGTAAAAAATCAATCAGTGCCTGGGATACTCCTTCCGGGTTCTTTCCTTTAGTATTCAAAAATACAGTACTGCTGCCATCTTCCAGAAGTCTTCCGTTTTCCCGGCATGTATTCTCATAAGTATATCGATATAAATCATCACCAAATGGATCAAACGTGCAGATAAAGATTACAAAACTTCTAGGAAGCTTATTCACATCATCTCCCGGCTCCAGCGCTGCCACATCCATCTGACCGCGATAACAGCGGCTCCGCCGGGGCAGGTTTCCTCTGCTTGTAGTCTGCATCTCCACATCAAAGATCGTGCCAGCTTCATCGTCGGCATATACATCCATCCGAATACCGCGATATTCAGGGTTAATGGCAATGATACTCTCTTTATGTACCTTGACTGCCTTGACCGGAATATCCAGAATACGTTCCAGAACACTTCTGCAAATTTCTTCATCTTCTAAGGTTGCTGCAAATAAAAATCCATCACAAAACTCCAAGTCCTCAAATGCCTTCATGTTAACCGCCTTTCTGATCGATCCTCAGAAGGCTTACAGATTCAATTCTGATTTCATTTTATCAAACCGCTCTAAGCATTGCAAGTATGTTTTTAACTCAGACAGAGTAAATATATCTTCGGATTTAAATGCCTGATCAAAAGCAGAATTGAATCTGTCAGCATGATTTTCAGACATACACTAATACTACCTTCTGAGATCTGTTATTAAATCAATTATGGGATATTTGACCAACTGGTCATGAACAATTCGAATTAAAGATAGACAGCCGGAAACATACCGGCTGTAATTAATTGATAGAATATTGTACTTTCATTGCTTCCAGGAAATCCGAATCCGTCTGCAGTCTCGGCAAATCGGCTTGTCTGTTATCCTCAATCATTGCCTTCATCAGGCTAAGGAGCGCGGCTTCACCTTCCGCTTTTCCCACTGCCATTCCTTCTGCTTTTCCTTCTTCCCTTCCCGCCTTACGCTCCTCATCAAGAAGTTCTCCAAATAGCATATACCGCTCCTCCATTCTGCGACTGCGCTTCAAATGTCGAATTCTGTTACAAAGTCTTTGCAGCAGCTGATCTTCTTCAACAGAATCTCCATACGCTGATGACTCAACAAAATGCAGAAAATCAATCAGTTCCCGGGATACTCCTGCCGAGTTCTTACCTCTGGTATTTAAAAAGACCGTACTGCTGCCATCTTCCAGAAGTCTTCCGTTTTCCTGACATGTATTCACATAAGTATATCGATATAAATCATCGCCAAAGGGATCAAAGGTACAGATAAAGATCACAAAACTTCTGGGAAGCTTATTCACATCATCTCCCGGCTCCAGTGCTGCCACATCCATCTGACCTCGATAGCAGCGGCTCCGCCGGGGCAGATTTCCCCGGTCTGTTGTCTGCATCTCCACATCAAATATCGTCCCCGCTTCGTCGTCGGCATATACATCCATGCGGATGCCGCGATATTCAGGATTTATAGCAATGATGCTTTCCTTATGTACCTTGACTGCCTTGACCGGAATATCCAGAATACGTTCCAGAACACTTCTGCAAATTTCTTCATCTTCTAAGGTTGCTGCAAATAAAAATCCATCACAAAACTCCAAGTCCTCAAATGCCTTCATGTAAACCGCCTTTCTGATCGATCCTCAGAAGGCTTACAGATTCAATTCTGATTTTATTTTATCAAACCAGTCTAAGCATTGCAAGGTAATATTTCAATCTTTCGAATTACTTATACGCTAAAAGTGTGAAGCAGTTAAAAAGGACACTCTCCAGATCGGAAAATGTCCCTTTCATTCTAAAACAGTTTCAGAAATGCCATTACGATCAGCACACCCCCGCCCAGCCAGGAAAGATTCACTGGTGTATCACGGGATATCCGGTTGCCCACCCAGGCACCTCCGCATAATGCAATCATATTGGTTATCAGTGAACTGATAATTACTGCCCACACACTGATACCGCCCAGTGCTGCACCAAATCCAACTGCAATCCCATCAAGTGAAAGTGCTACGGCCAGAGATGCCGCCTCTGATGGGGATAAAATCTTGGAATTATCAATATCCGCGTGTTCCGGAGTAATGTATAACTGTAAGATAAAACTAAAACAGAACAGTGAAAACTTCACTTCCCGGTTATACTGACGATACTTTTGAATGAGTGACTTTGCGATACTGTCCAGCAATTTGACAATGCCAAGTATCAGAAGGATCGTAAAACTGATCCCTGTCGTCAGCCATTCCGGAATAAACTGCTGTAAGATGCTGCCTGCCAGAAGGGCCACTCCGGTAATTGCACTGCAAATCAGATTGATCGTCTGAATCGAACGCATGGGAATCTTAATCTGATTGCTTCCATATGCAAAACTGGCGGCAAATGCATCAATTGAGAGCGACATCGCGATAGCCGCCGCCTGTAAAAAGGACATCTGAGTTTCCTTCTTTCATTTGCAATCGCTTAACTCAACATATGCGGCCTGACCGGAAAGTGTCCCTGTGGCAGTCCTGCGGCTGATCGCTGAAAACTGCTTCCAGTCTCTGTTATTTTGCCATTTCCAGGTAACGAATGGCATTTAAATGTGTTGCATCAATCCGAATTGTTTCCATAAATGCTTCCCTTGCACCGGCAAATTCCTCCAGGCCTAATTTTCCAAGACCAATCAGATAATTGCAGTGTGCTTTATTGCGTTTATTCAGATCATCGTTAAAGATCAGGAAATCCGGTAGAGATACCGCAAAATACTCAATCTTGACCTGATCAAACATATGCCGCTCGCCGTAATCAAGTAACTTGTTAAATCTGGCTTTTGCCTCAACCGGTTTGCCAAGTTTTATTTTTGCCAGGCCCTGATAGTAGATCATATCTGCCGGCTGATCATAGTAGTACATCATCCCGGCGGGTTCATCCGTTCCTGTGCTGGCGGTTTCGTAATACCTGTTTGCCTCTTCGGTTTTTCCAAGCTGCTCTGCAGCAAGTCCCAGATAATAATTCAAATGATTATCCTTGGTTCCCTCCAGCTTACCCTCACCCAGATTTTCCGGATAGATAAGCGCTTCTTTTAAATATGCCTCCGCTTTTTCCCATTGACGTTCTTCCATCGCCTTTTTAGCAAGTTCCAGGAGTGCCACGGTATATTGAGTGGTAACCTTGCCTTCCCCGCCTTCCCATGGATGGAAACGATTTGCCATAATAAATGTATATGCCTCTTCATAACGCCCCAGCAAGTTCAACAGTGTAGCATATTCAATCATCAGATCATCTCTGGTCATAAATACCGGTGTTTCGTTCTCATAATTTTTCAAACGTTCTTCAACCGGCATATCCAGCTTCTTATACAATTGGTCGAGTTCAAGGAACAGTCTTGCATCTGCAGGATTTATGCTGCGGGCCTTCTCCATTGCTTTTTTGGCCATATCCCGGTCACTTCTCTTATTATAATAGGCCAGTGAAAGATTTCTCCAGGCAATCGCATTCTCTTCATTTTTCTGAACGGATTTTTCCCAGTTATCAATTGCCGTTTCATACTGCATCTTGTCGTAATATAAATTGCCCAGATAATAAAATGCATTGGCTCCATCCGGATTTTTCCCGATTGCATACTGTAATACTGCAATATCTTCCAGCTTATTCGGGAAGCAATAATCTCTGCTGCACTGTTCCGCCTGCATCAGGGTTTTTGCTGCATCCAGCCCCATACTTCCTTCATAGAACGCCTTATAATAATACAACATCGGCCATTCTTCCTGACACTGTTCAAGTACATCGATTGCTTCCTGATATGCTCCGAACTCTGCATAATCACTTGCTGCCATCAGGTAGTTTTCATGATATCCTCTGGTCAGCCGGTATGTTTCGTTTTGAATATCTGCTCTGTTTGCTTCATCAAGATATGCCCATTCCATCCGGGATACATAATCAAACGCATCAACCGTTAAATTCTCTTCCACCGCCTTTAACGCTTCACCAAAACGACCCAGTCTGCGCAAAACATAAACCCGCAAAGCCCTTGCTTTTACGTTGTGGGAGTTCTTAACCAGACCTTTTTCAACCAATTCCAGGGCACTCTCGTAATTCTCCCTGACTGATTCTATGCAGGCAAGATAATAAAAACTCATCTCCTGCTGCTCATTCGTCCATGTCGCCTTATAAAAAGCATCGAACGCTTCATCCAGCTTCTGCTGATACATGAGTACCAGTCCCAGGTTGTAATATGGCTCAGAATCATATGGGTTAGGATTCTTCCATGTTGCTCTTGCAACTGCTTTTCTGAAACATTCTTCTGCTTCTTTAAAACAGCCTCTGCGCATCAGCAGTGAACCATAGGCATTATTAATCCGGATATCTCCGGCATCCCGTTTTAGTCCTTCTAAGTAGTAAGGGTCCGGCCGGTATGTAGCATGACGATATTGCTCAATATGTAATCCGGTCAGGTACAACTCTTCATTTGTCATAATTTCCGCCGGATCCTTTGCCGCTTCTGCCGGATCAGGCAGCTTTGGAATCTCTTGTTTTAATGGAGAATATGAGATAAGTTCTTTCTTCCCGTTCATAACCCGCAAGGTCAGTTTCGTATCATCATCAACAACGGTATGCACTATCTTTTCATAGGTATTAACCGGAGACAGCAGCGTTGTCTCATCCAGTAAAACCTCGCCATCATAAGTGAGAATAATTTGTGCCTGCTGATACTCTTCTGTTGCATAAGCAGCAACTTTGATTCCGCTCTCCGTGGTTTCCAGATTGATCACCGCATGAATTGACGCATTCTTGACTGCTCCGACTGCTTTATACGGCATAAAATACTGCGTGAATGTCTTCTCTTCCATTGGTTTCAGCCAGGTGAAATCCGGCTGATTGTCCGTATATACACCTGTCATCAGTTCAATATACGGTCCGTCTTCATCGGTCAGATTCCGGTCCCAGGCCTTGCCAAAGTCACCGCAGCCCCAGGTCCACTGTTTCTTTCCCGGCGAAATGTGATGGTCGGCAACATGAAGAATTCCGGCCTCCATCTGATAATCATAACCGCCCACAAAATTAAACTCACTGTTTTCTGCCATATATGAGGTCGGCACCTGAATGTTTTTATATCGTGAAATATCTACGCCTTCGCTGTAATCATATTTGTAGTACACACCGGTAGCAATCGGAAATCGGGATACATCCCTTTTGCCATGATCCATAACTGCATGAACATCCGGCGGGAAGATTGACTGTGTATAGTCATTAACCGGAACTGCCGGATTGGCCCACCATAAAAAGGTCTGCGGCGTTGATGTCCGGTTGTACAATTGCCCCTTAATCTCAATATAGGATTTTCCCGGATATAACGTAAAACTGGCTTCGCCTTTCGTTCCATACATCTGATCTACATCACAGATCCGGCAGGTCTTAGAACCGTCTTCCCCTTCAATCAGGATGTAATCTACCGGCGAATAGGTGTCCGGCCTGTGATGCTGCGGCCAGTTAAACTCGATTCCGCCGCTGATCCATGGTCCGCATAAGCCCACCAGAGCCGGTTTAATCACATGATTATAGTAAACAAAATCATATTGGTTGGTTTTATCAAATGCCCGCTGGATCCGTCCGCCAAGTTCCGGCAGGATCATAACTTTCAGGTATTCATTTTCCAGCCATACCGCCCGATATGTTTTATCCACTTTCTCATCATATATCTTTTCAATCGTCGGATATGGATAAATTCTGCCGGAGCTGCCCTGATAAACACGGGTCTCGAGGAAGATCGGATTTTTGTCTGCCTCGCCTACCTCATATGTGGGAATGACAATAGCTTCTTCCCAGATTTTCACGCCTTTCATATCTTACCTCCTGTTTTTTATTCTTGCCTATAATATATTACCTTTATTGCTTATTTTCATTATCTTAAGTTGCCATCTCATTTCGATATATTGCTCTATTTTCGTTGACTGTTATTCAATTATATTTTATACTCATATTAAAATGATACAGGAGGGTTCCCTATGTTCTCAACCGAAAAAGGTGTTTCATCAAACTCTGATTACTACGTCTACACTCCCAGTACCATGGCCAAAGGTTTGTTTTTGTATCCTGTTATTACCGGCCTCTTTCAGTACAGTCCGGGCTATTCTCTGCACCGGAATTCTTTTGACAGTTTCTTAATCATGTTCGTCCGCAAAGGCGAATGCAAGATCAAGATAAACGGTCACACCTACCATGCCGGGGCCGACCAGGTCGTTTTTCTTAATTGCTATGAACCGCATACCTATTGGACCTCGACCGGATGGGAAGCTGAGTGGCTTCATTTTGACGGTCCCGGTGCCGATAAGTATTATGATGCCATTTTAAACGGCGGATCTCCAGTCATAACACTGAAGGATACTTACCGGTTTGAAAAGTATCTGCATAAAATATATCTCCAGTTCCGGGAATGCATATCCGTAAAGGAAGCCCTGCTTAATAACTATATAGTCAATATTCTGACCGAACTTTTAATCAGCAAAGATATCGTTCGGGTACGCTCTGAGAATGTGTCAGCCAGCATCATAGAGGATACCATTGCCTATATCAATGAGAATCTGACCGCCAACCTTTCACTCGATAAACTGGCCCAGCAGGCTTCTTTAAGCCCGTTCTATTTCAGCCGGTTATTTAAAAAAGAGACTGGATTTTCGCCTCATGGATATATCATCACTACCCGTATTAATAATGCGAAATACCTTTTGAAATCAACTTCTGATACTATTAAGGATATCTGTTTCTGTACCGGATTTTCTACTGAGAGCAGTTTTTGTACTACGTTTAAGAAGGAGACTGGGGTTACTCCTTCTGAGTATCGGATGTCTAATTTGGAGGCTTGAGGAGGGTACATTTTCGCGGGGGAAAGGGGCCTGTTTGGGCAGGAATCGGCTCCGTTCGTTCGCTGGGGCATTCCTAAGATTCTCCCATGGGCTTTGCCGCGGCACCGGCTCGAAGACACGAGAACCCTGAAGCGTTCTCGCGTCCCTCACCTGGATTTCTGATTGGAGTACAGAAATCCTCCGCGGCAAAGCCCATGGGAGAATCTAAGGACTGCCACCAGTTCTCTCAAAGTCGCCGATTCCTGCCCAAACAGCCCCCTTTCCCCTGCCAAAATATTCGCTGCCTCTGGATATAAAGGGCAAGAGCAAAGATAACTTAAATTGTTTTATTGTTTTTGACCTTTCCCTTTTACTACAGGATGAAAGTTGAAGGATGGCGCAAAATGAGTACTCCCCGGGCCGGCTTCCGAAGCGTTAACAGCCTTGAATCCGGCGCATCTGGAGGAGGATTAGAGTTGCTTGACTTTCAGGACAATGTGTTATGCAGGTACGCAGCGTCTGTTTGAGCGGCCGTTTTTGCCGCGAGTTAAGCGGAGTACCGGAATGTTTTTAACATTTTCCTGAAAGTTTAGCAACTTTTATCCTCTGAAGCCGCGCCGGATTCAAGGCTGTTAACGCTTCGGAAGCCGGCCCGGGGAGTGCTCATTTTGCGCCATCCCCTCAACATTAATACATTACTCTGCTGCTTTTCCCATTACGTCTTTGTATGTTTCCGGGGTAACAACTACTGCGTCTACTGCCGTTTCCATTGATACATCTTTTCCATTGATGATTTCGTAGAGTACATCTACGGAACCGGCTCCTACGGAGTCGGATGAGAAGTATGCGGCTGCCTGCATGCAGGTTCCGTCTGCTCCTTTATTGTTCCACTCGTCTTTTGCCATATAGGCGCCGAGTCCTACGACGCAGGCGTCGGCATCCAGTCCGGCACTTTCCAGGGCGCGAACGGCTCCGATGGTGCCTTCTTCATTGGCTCCGGTTACCAGCCAGACTTTGATTTCGGGATGGGCAGTAATCACGGATGAGGCTGCTACGTTGCCTTTTTCTGTTGTTCCGTCGTAGTCTGCTTTGAAGATTCTGTCGGTTGCAAAATCGGGACATTCTGCTGCGAATTTATCGTATTCGCCTTCTGCTCTGGGGACACAGGAAGATACGGTATCCATTGTCAGGATCAGCAGACCGCATTCCGGATTCGCAGCCAGATCATTGGTCTTGGCATATTCTGCCAGCCATGCTCCGTTGGCCTCGCCGATTACGTAAGCATTAATACCGACCCAAGGTGCAAGCTTGTCACCGGCATCGTTTTGTAAAGCATCATCTGCTGCTACAATCGGGATTCCTGCTTCCTGGCATTTGTCAACGACTGCCTGGGACATGGTCTGGTCGGGAATACAGGTTACGATGCCTTTTGCTTTGTTGGCTATGGCATTGTCAATTGCTTTCAGGTATTCTTCGGGGCTCATCTTTGCATCGACAAAGATGAACTCATCGCCCTGGGCTTCTACTGCTGCCTGTGCTGCTGCACCTTCATCGATAAACCAGGTCTGATCTCCTGCTTTATAAATTCCGTAAACTACGCCTTTTTCTGATACGGCACTCTCACCGGCGGTACTCTCGCCGGCTGTACTTTCTGATGTATTTTCTGATGCTGCGGCACTTGTTGCTGCCGAAGTGGCCGGAGCGTCGTCGAATCCGCTACAGGCTGTTAACAATGCCGCCGCTGCTGCCACCAAACATACCATTCTTTTTTTCATTGTAAAATCCTCCTTTTTTTATCATCCAAAAGGCACTTTGCCTTTATCGGAAACATTATAAGTTTTTCATTGATGCTGCCAAAAGATCTTTTTCTCGTTTTTGTTTTCTTATGTAATCAGTTGTTAATGCAAACAGGAGCAGGCCGCCTTTTGCCACATACTGCCAGAAGCTCGGAACATTGACCATTGTCAGGCCGGTATTAAATGCCTGGATTAAGATAATTCCCAATATTGTGCCGCCCATGTCGCCGACACCGCCGGCAAATGATACGCCGCCCAGAATAACTGCCGTGATGGCGTCAAATTCCAGATTCACATTTGCTGCCGGCTGGCCTGAATTCATTCTGGCAGCGAAGATGATACCGCCGATGGAACATAAGATTCCCATCATGATATAGCAGGTTGTAATGATACGCTTTGGATTCAAACCGGCAAGCCGCGCTGCATCCATGCTGCCGCCGATCGCATATACGCTTCGGCCAAATTTTGTTTTGGAGAGAATGATACCAAATATAACGATGCAAATAATCATGATCCAGACAGAAAGCGGTATATTTAAAATTCTGGCTTTTCCCAGAATCAAAAATGTTCTGTTGCTGATCGATACCGGTTTACCGCCGCAGATAATATAAGCAAAACCTCTGACAATTGATTGTGTCACCAGGGTGGCTATAAATGCTTCCAGATGAATGCGGTTGACCATAAATGAATTGAGACAGCCGATTAAAACACCGCAGATAATCGTGATAATAACAGTAAGACCAAAGGGAACACCTTTGCTGACCAGGAGTGCTGCTACTACACCGGAAAATGCAGCCAGCGAACCCGGAGACAAGTCATTCTGCCCCGCAATAATCAGGTATGTATGTCCGATCGCAACCAAGCCGACCAGCGAAGCCGCAATCAGAATATTTATCACATTTGTTACTGACAGAAAGTTCTTGTTCAAGCCTGTGAAAAGTGCAAACACAACAACAATTGCCGCCAATAGTACAATCTTATCACCGCTGATTTTGAATGCCCGTTTTTTACCTGTCTCCATTATTCCTGTACCTCCCCAATCATTCCAAGACTTAAAAGTTTACTTTCCGTTGCATCCTCTTTGTCCACTTCCGCGACAATTTTTAATGACTTCATTACCAGAATCCGGTCTGACAATCCGATCACTTCCGGAAGTTCTGAAGAAATCAGAATCACCCCAAGTCCCTGTTTGGCAAAGCTGCAGATCATCTGATAAAACTCTGATTTTGCACCTACATCAATACCTTTTGTCGGTTCATCGAGGATGAGCACTTTCGGATTGGTGTTAATCCATCGGGCTACAATACATTTTTGCTGATTGCCGCCTGAGAGTTCCACGATCTTTTTATCCGGCGAGGGTGTTTTTATCTTGAACTTCTCAATTCCTTCCTTCGCCAGTTTTTCTTCTTTACTGCGGCTGACAATCTGTAACTTGTTAGAATTAACATCCAGCATTGAAATGTTGATATTATCACTGACACTTAGATTTGATAAAATTCCCTGTAACTTTCGATCTTCCGGAACCAGGACAATGCCGTGTTCCATCGCATCCTTGGGGGAACGGTTATGAATCCGTTTTCCTTCCAGATATATTTCTCCGCCTCTGATTGCATCGGCGCCGAGAATAGCCCGCATCAGCTCAGTTCTGCCTGCACCGACCAGACCGGAGAATCCCAACACCTCACCTTTTCGCAGGGTAAATGAATTCTCTCTTACATAATCAGATGATACGTTTTTTACTTCCAGCAGAACATCACCGATCTCTTTATCCCGATCCAGATTTTTATAAATGTCACCCAGGTCACGGCCAACCATCATTCTGATCATCTCCGCTTCCGGGATTGATCCCGTTACAATTGTATCAACGTATCTGCCATCTTTAAAAATGGCTACCTTATCCGTTATCCGCCGAATCTCATCCATGCGGTGAGACACGTAAATGATGATTTTCCCCTCGCTTTTCAGCTTTGCAATAATCTTGAACAGGGATTCAATCTCTGAATCTGACAGCGAAGCCGTCGGTTCATCAAAGCAGATAACCTTCAGATTCTCTCTGGAATAGGCTTTCATAATCTCTACCATCTGCTGGTAGGCAGTACTCAAATCCTTAACTTTGATTGAAGGTGCAATGGGAAGTCCAAAATCTTCAATAATTTTTGCTGCCATTTCATTGGCTTTTGCGGCATCTATAAATCCAAACCGGTTGACAGGCATCCGTCCCAAATAAATATTTTCTGCGACTGACAGTTCCAACAGAATCTGCCGCTCCTGATAAATGATCGATATCCCTTCTTCAATTGCCTCATGCGGGGAACTAAAATGTTTTTCCACACCATCCAGAAGATATTTGCCGCTGGTCGGCTGATAATCTCCATTCAGAACTTTCAGCAATGTGGATTTACCTGCTCCGTTCTCTCCAAGAAACGCCAGCACTTCTCCCGATAACGCTTTAAATGAAACCTGATCAAGCGCCTTTACTCCGGGAAAATACTTTGATATATTTTGAAACTCCAAAATATTGCCCATCAAATCCCTCTCTTTCATTCTTTAAAACAGTAAGGAACGTTGCTTTCATTTGTGATATTCACTAAAAATATTATACAATAGATTTTATTTTTAGCATTATTTACATTTGCTCTCTTCTTTCAAAATCTTGCGCTCTTTGCTATTTGCTATATTTCTTTTATGATAAATAACTTATACTGATATTAATTAAGAAAGGGGGATTCTATGAAGGTCGAAAAAAGAGAATTACTGACTGAAGAAAATGAATCTTATACTATATATGACATGACAAACAGCCGGGGATTAACGGTGTCCGTAATGACTCTTGGTGCCGGTATTGAAAGGATATTATTAACAGATAAAGGCAGAGAATATCATCTGGCTCTTGGTTTCACTGATGTAAAACATTACAGGTCCAGTGAATGTTTTGCCGGTGCTACTTTGGGACCGAATGCAGGACGCATTCGCAATGGCGAGCTTCCGGTTGACCAAAAGTTATTCCTTCTTTCTCAGAACAGCCCCGGATGCCAGCTGCATGGCGGTGCCAATAACCTTTCGTTCAGCAATTGGGATACCGTCTCTGTTTCATCCGATTTCTCCTCTGCCAGGCTGAAATTATCAGCATCTCAGCCGGATGGCCTCGATGGATATCCCGGCAACCGCCGCTATGATTGCACTTATTCGCTGGAGGACACCAACTGGCTCAGCATTGAATACTATGCCACGACAGATCGCCCCACCTATATCAATATGTCAAATCATACATACTGGAACCTATCCGGAAACTTCGATATCTTTGCCTTAAACCAGAAGCTTCAGATTTTCGCCAACAATGTATGTATCAATACACCGGACCATATACCGGAAGATATTATTCCGGTTGCTGATACTGCCTTTGATTTCCGTGATATGAAAAAGATAAGTTCTGCCATTCAGTCGGCAGATGATTCTCAGAGCCTGGCCCAATTACAGATGAGCAGAGGGTATAATCATGCCTATCTGCTGAATAAAAACGATTCTTTCCGCAAACTCAGAACCGTAAAACATACAGAACAATTAAAAAAGGCCTGTATTCTGAAAGATGCCGACAGCGACAGAACCCTGAAAATGTTTACCGATGCACCGACGCTTGTATTATACTCCGGCGGTTATCTGCCAACGGGTTTTCCGCTTCATGACGGAGCTTTTTCTTCTCCATCCTGCGGTATCGCACTTGAAGCCCTGGACGTTCCGGATGTTATGCATCTGCTGCCGTCCTCCTATGTACTTACTACACCAGAGCGGCCGTTCAGGCGGACGATCCGTTTTCATGTTTCATAATACGTACCAGGAGCGGATCAGGCGTATGATCAGGACAAGATTACAAAAAGAGGATGAAGGGTAATAACCCCGTCATCCTCTGCGGTATTGCCTCTGTCAACCAGACTACTTATTCATCCTGATTGTCTTTTTGATCATTCAAGTTTTCCCGCTCACCTGCACCGCTTTTTGCGATCGTTTTCTTAAGGCTTAACGTAAGATTCAAAAATACCACAACAAAGGCCAGTCCGCCTAATGTCGTTACTGCCAGCAGGGCATAATGTACCAACTGCTTTTATCTGCTCAACCACTGTATCAAAGTGCTCTGGCATTGCAGTAAAAACAGAACTATGAAACCAGCTAAAAGTCCTGAAAATAGTCTTTTTGTCTTATCGTTCCTTCTGATTGTTGCTTTCATAATCTTTTCCTTTTCCGGCACGATACAACGCCTGATATTTTATAACAAAAACACAGGTTCCTTCCCGCTTCGATATCTCACATTCCTTCAACAGGTGAAATTGCGGTCCGGTTATCATTTGCTCCATCAGCTCTCTGTCATGGGAATACAAAACCAGCAGCGCCTCTTTCTTTAACAGTTTCGGCACCGCCTCAAAAAACCGTTCATAAATCTCAACAATCTCAGCCTCTGTAACTCCGGCAACCCGATACGGCATATTCGTGATGATCTCATCAAACGGATATTCATGGCTGAAATAAAAGAAATTACGGATGGTAAAATGAATGGTCTGGTTAGCCGCCGCAGTATTCTCTCTGGCTTTTACAATCGCTTCCTCCCGGATATCAATGCCATATGCAGAATAGACCCGAAGCGCTTTGTGACGCTCGATCAGCATCGTACCAACACCACAGAAAGGATCCAGTACATTCGCTTCTTCCTTCATGTATTCTCTGGCCAGAGCCACCGTCAGCGCCGCATTTACCGGTTTGATGCTGGCCGGAACCACCTCTTTTCTATAACTGAATCGTGTATCCGTTAATGTGAGCAGCTTAACCATAATATTGCAGTCGCCCTGCTTATTTTCAATCAGCCGCAGTTCGAATTCATAATTGCTGGTGCTATAGATCAGTCTCCGGTTTGATAATGTTTCTATCTTAGAAGACAACGTCTTGAGAAAAAGGCTCTTTTGATCTGAATCCATCTTATTTCTCATCTCCAGACGGAAATAATACGGCGCGATTCCACTATGGTTATTTGAGATGTAGTCAGTTAATCCCGATTTGATAACAGTTTGGGCTATCTGTACCGGATCCATCCGGCAGCTTTCCATTCCGCGCACAACAAACAGCAGCTCCCTGTAAGTCCGGATATCCCGGATCCAGTTAAGGTTGTCCACCCTGGCCATGATACCGGCTCCCAGCATTTTTGTCTTTGCATTTGGTACGAGTGCCAGCAATTCATCCTTTATGGTTTCTGTGAAATTTCTATTTGTCATCAAAATGATATTATGTGTTTCATTCCAGCCGGTGAACTTATGGGTAGATACCCCCTCCATTCGAACGATCAGTGCTGATAGTTTCCGCATTTCTTCCATCACATAATTTTGATCATCTTCCGGCATCTCAGATCTTCTGACACCCTCCAGCTGATTCTTGATATCGCCCAGATACTCCCGATAATCAAAATTTCCAATCGATGCCAGATAAAAGCTTTTTACAGACCGCTGCTGTTCATTCAGATATGCCCGCCATACTGGTTCCAAAAACTCATGCTTTCCCAGGTCACCCATTAATAAAGCTGCATTTTTCCTTATTTTTTCATCGTCTGATTCTAACAGAAGTATCAATTTTTCCTCTTCACCATTGATGAGGTTTAAAAATTGCTTTAAATTATTTCTGTCCTTTACCGCTTTTCTGATTCCGCTGAGGTTCTGTCTTATATCTATACCCTGTAATATTTGCTGCCATTTTTCTTTTATCATATTTCTCCTATGCATTCTCCTGCTTCCGTTTTTTCACGTTAAATAAACAGCTGCCCAATCTGATAAACAACAAAAGTCACCACCCATGCTACGATCAATTGAAATGCCGCAACCAAACCGGTCCAGCGCCAGCTCCCGGACTCCTTGCGAACAGTTGCAAGCACCGCTGCACAGGGAATATAGAGGAGGCAGAATACCATCAGGCAAAACGCATTCAACGGCCCGAAGCCGATTTCCTGAAGTCTGGCTGAAAATTGTGCCATACCTGACGGCGAATTCGCATTGACAATGCCAAACAGTACCGCACAGCTCGATACCACAACTTCTTTAGCCGATATGCCGGCAATCAGAGCCACCGTAATCTGCCAGAACCCCAGTCCGATAGGAGCAAATACCGGAACCATCCACTTGCCGATGATAGCCCCGAACCCTTCAGACAAATCGGTGGCATATCCCTGCGGGCCAAAGTTAAGCAGCCCCCAGATCAGCAGCGTTGCAACAAAAATAGTAGTACCGGCTTTTCCGACATAGTCTTTCACCTTGTCCCATACATAGATACCGACCGTTCTGGCGTCCGGTCTCTTGTATTCGGGCAATTCAATCAACAGATAGTTTACGCTCTCCTTGCGGTCAATCAGATGTAATGCCAAAGAAACCAAAAGGGCAACCACCAGCCCGATCACATACATGGAATAAGCCGCCAGCATGGCTTTGCTGCCAAAAAACATCTGCGAAAACAAAATATATATGGTAAGCCGGGCATTGCAGCTCATAAATGGTGTCACAAGCATTATTTTATACCGGTCACGCTTACTCTCCAATGCCCTGGATGCCATAATCGCCGGAACCGTGCAGCCAAACCCCAGCAGCATCGGGATAAATGCCTTGCCGGAAAGTCCCAGCCTGCTCATGATTCCCTCCATGACATAGGCAACACGGGCCATATATCCGCTGTCCTCCAAAAATGCCAGTGCCAGAAATAAGATAAAGATATTGGGCAGAAATGTAATAATCGTACCGACACCGCCAATGATGCCATCCACTACCAGCGACTGCATCAGCGGACCGGCATCCATTGCGGTCAGTCCCTGTCCGGCGAGAGATGCCAGCCAGTCTATTGCCGTTTCAAAGTAACCTTTCAGCCAGTCACCGACAGTAAACGTCAGAAAAAAGACAACTGCCATGATACCAAGAAAAACAGGAATTCCCCAGGTCCGGTGTGTCAGTACCCGATCCACCTGTTCGGTAAATAAGTCCTGACGCTGTTTATGTAAAAGGACCTCCTTAAGAACTTCTTCGATAAAATCGTATTTCTGATTAATAATCTGAGTCTGATAATTCATATCCGTGATTCCAGGCAGATCTATCGGATATTCATTTGTAATTTCGTTATCCCGCTCCAAAAGTTTGATCGCATGCCAGCGATAATTTCCCAATGACGGATACTTTTTTTCAAGTGCCGGAATGATATGATCAATCATATCCTCAATCTCATCCGAATAAACCATTGCATACTCAGAATGATGGTCATGGGCATGATTGGTCCCGCCTTTATGATGATGAATCAGACAGTCAGGATCCGCACCGTCTTTATGGTGTGCCGCCGCATGAAGCAGGGAATCCAGGCCGGTCCGTTTTCTGGCTGATACGGGAATCACCGGAATGCCCAGCATTTCAGGCAGGCGGTGAAGGTCGATCTCCATTCCCCGCTTCTCCACGATATCCATCATGTTGAGAGCCAGCACCACCGGTTTTCTCAGTTCCAGCAGCTGCAGTGTCAGATATAAACTGCGTTCAAGTGCCGACGCATCCGCCACGTTGATTATCACATCAACGTCATCACTTAATATGAACTGCCGCGAAACGGTCTCCTCCATTGTATAGGAAGTCAGGCTATAGGTACCGGGAAGGTCAACAAGGCGAATATCCAGGTCATGATCCCGGATTGCCCCTTCCACTTTTTCAACTGTTACTCCCGGCCAGTTTGCAACTTTTAGATTCGCCCCGGTATAGGCATTAAAAAGTGTTGTCTTGCCGCAATTGGGATTCCCGATAAAGCCGATTGTCAGAGTTTTTTTCACCACCATGTTCCCCCTCTTTCAACCGAAATGTTTTTTGTGATGTCATACCCAAGCGCAAAACGGCTCCCTCTCAGCTTGATAATCATAATGCCCTTGCCCTTCCGGTTGAGAACCGATATCCTGGTCCCCTTTGTCATGCCAAGAGCCTGTAACCGCTGTTCCATTTGAAACGGCAGATTTATATCTTCAATCACACAGGACTGCCCTGTGTCAATCTCTTTCAGCAGCATAAAGCGTAGTCCTCCTCATCTGTCCGGATGTCTATTCACATCCCCTATTATACCGCCGGTTATCGTCTACGTCTATCTACTTCAGAATTTTTCTCTTTTACCAGATTTTATATTTGCTTTTCCGCTGTTCTTAGCGTAATATTATTGTAAAATCACTTCTTAACTGATGGAGAAAATATGAATTTAACAAGCATCCGGTATTTCGTAGTTCTGGCAAAGAAACTTCATTTTACGAAAGCCGCCCAGGAGCTGTATATCTCTCAGCAAAATCTTAGCCAGCATATAAAAAAGTTGGAAGAACACTATGGAATGCCACTATTCCACCGCAAACCACAACTTCAGCTGACACCTGCAGGGCATGTGTTTTTTGAGGCATGTCTCAAAATTGTTAATGAAGAAGACAATGCCATGCACCGCTTAAATGATATGGCGGAAAATAATGCCGGCATACTGTTTGTCGGAGCAACCCAATACCGGGGACAGTACTGGCTTCCCAAGGTTCTCCCCGATTATATGAGAGCATGGCCCAATGTTACGGTAAATCTGACAAATAAAACATCCGTGAAAATGGAACAAATGCTTTTTTCCGGCGATCTTGACTTTTTTGTCGGAATCAAGCATGAAGATGATCCTTTCCTTAAAACGATACCGTTAATGAATGACAGAGTATACCTGGCCCTGACCCGCGACTTACTTGTCCGTTATTTTGGTGAGAATTCTGATCAGATAATTGAAGAATGCAAGAATGGAACTACGCTGAAAAGATTTAAAGATCTGCCGTTTTTACGCCTGACTTCTAATTTCCGGTTACGGAAACTGATGGATCTCTGTTTCGAAGAAGCCGGCTTCCGGCCAAAAGCGGCGCTGGAAGCCGGCTCCATCGAACTGATGATCTCCTTGTTTCAGGAAAACCTCGGTGCTTTTTTCTGTACCGGAATGAGGGTTCCATCACTCAAGGAGAGTTATCCGAACAGTGTGTTTTTACCTGTATTATTAAATCAGGATTATATCTTAAGCCCTCTCAGTATCGTATATCATAAAGATCGTTTTTTCCCCAGCTATGCAAGGGACTTTATGGCACGGGTACAAGAGTTGTTTGCCTCGATTGAAGTTGACGATTAAGTAATTAATAGTCATACATACCGGCTGTCTTTTTATCCGTTTTCCTTACGTCAGTATAGGTATCGGCAGTTTCATAGTCAATCGTCGGGATCGGCCATGTTGCTGTTTTCCCTTCATAGCGTTCAACAACACCCTGTGCCGCCATATAGGATGCCCGCATTGCCGCTTCAACGGTGTTTCCGCCAACGTGCGGTGTGATCAGGACATTGTCCAGATTTACCAGCGGCATATCCGGTAAAATCGGCTCATGGACAATTGCATCCAATGCAGCACCCGCAATAACATGGTTTTTGCAGGCATCATATAAATCACTCTCATTTACCAACGCGCCGCGGGCTGTGTTAATCAGGAAAGCGGTTGGTTTCATCATCTCCAGAGTCTTTTTATTAACCATATTCCGTGTTACGGATGTATTCGGCGCATGAAGGGACACAAAGTCACTTTCCTTAAAAATCCGGTCTAAATCGCGAACCACCTCGACTCCTTCCGGAAAATCCTTTGCCGGCTTATACGGATCATAGCAAAGTACATTCATTTCCATTGCAAGGCATCGCGCTGCCGTTCTGCTGCCGATATTTCCGCATCCGATTAGTCCCACTGTCTTGCCGTTCAGTGTTGTCATATGGGTCTTTAACTTGGCATCATAAAAGTCCACTGTCAGCATATTCTGTAAACGGGTCACATTACGGCTCATATACAGCATCAGCATCAATGCCGTCTCAGCAACTGATGTACTGTTAGCAACCGGTGCATAAAGACATTCAACATTATGATCCGCTGCTGCTTTTAAATCAACTGCATCATAGCCAGCTCCATGGCGAACCAGAACTTTTAAGTTTGGTGCGGCAGCTTCAAAAGCTTCTCTTGGCATTTTCGTAATACGGACAATGATTGCATCCGGCTGATGCTCTTTAAAATCTGCAATCACATCTTCCGTTGTAAATCCACGGCCATCAATCAATGTATGACCATGATCCTCCAGCAATTTTCTGCCGTCCTCTTTTAATTCCTGCGGTAATAAAACTTTCCATCCCATCTTAACTAATCCTCCGTTTATTTTTATTAACCGATATAAGCGCCCTGAATGATCTCAACATTCTTTTTTTCCAGCAAATCAGTTACCCATTGACGATTTACAGTTCCTTTAGCTGAATTTTCTGCTTTGCTCTTATCACTTGCCGATAACTTCACTGCCTGTTCCAGAATTGCTGCCGCATCTGCCTTTGGAATCACGACCACCCCATCCCGGTCACCCAGAATAATGTCACCCGGGCTCACCATAATACCACCGCATGAAATCGGAACATTCACTTCTCCGGGGCCTTCTTTGTATGGACCTGACGGTGTCGTGCCGGTAGCATAAAGCGGCAGAGTCCCCTGGGAAATAACGTCTATATCCCTGACCGGTCCGTCAATCACAATACCTTCCACCTTTTTAAATCCCTGCAGGTAGTTGAACATAATTTCGCCCATAATGGCCCGGTTCCGTTCGCCTTCATTGGATACCACGATGACATCACCCGGCTGTGAAAGATTCATTGCCTGATGGAGCATCATATTGTCCCCCGGTCTTGCCTTTACCGTCAGTGCAACCCCGCACATAATCCGTCCTTCCGGATTGGACATTAACTTAATCTGTGGATTCATTCCACTCAGACGTCCCATACAATCTGCCACATTTGCTGCCGGCAGCACCCGAAACGCTTCAACAATTGCCGGATCCGGCAGGATCCTCTCAACAAAAACACGACTTCCAACTGACATAATAATATCTCCTTTTCTTTTAATTTTTTAGTTTTACCAAATTCCAATGACTTTCCAATATGGGAGTCCTATCACTAAAAACAGTGCAAAGATAATTCCAAGCATGACTGTTCCATAAAAATACCAGTCTTTTTGTCCCACATACCCATTACCGAATATATAGATACTGGCACCATTACCGTAGTTACACAGCAGCGCTCCATATCCGCCAAAAAAGGCCAGCATCAGGGACAGCATCAGCATATTAACATTTGTAGTTGCCGCAATTGTCAGAATTACAGGATAAATTGATGCAATATATGCCGCATTTGATACAAAGAAATATTTAGTAACAAAACTGAGCAGCATAAGTATAACCATAACCAGCAAACCATTCAGTGACGACAGGTCAAGTACCTGCTGAATCAGGCCGGAAAGCCAGGTGTAAAATCCGCCGCTGTTGATGGCCCCGGACACACTGAAGAATGCACCATACCATATGTACATATTCCATGCACCTTTTTCAGCCATCAGATCATTCCAATCCATGATGCCGAACAGCAGTTCAAGCGCCAGGAATATAAACGCAACCACATACATCCCCATACCGATACGGCTGCCAAACATCCATCCCAGCACTGCCGAAATAAAGAGTACCAGAAGAATCTTTTCATCCCGTTTTACCGGACCCATTTCCTGCATTTTTTCTGCTACAAAAGGTTTGATATCGCCCAGATCTTTCATCTCCGGCGGATATAATTTATAAATGACCAGCGGGCTTAAGAAAAGCACCAGCAATCCCGGAACCAAAGCCGCCTTAAACCACAACATCCATGTCAGTTCAATTCCCGTTACGTCTTTTATAGTAGAAGCTATCACAGCATTCGATGCCATCCCTGTTAAAAATAATACGGCTGTTGACATAGCGACTACATGTTCCAGCAGTTCCAGATATGCTCCAAGCTTTCTTGGTTCCTGCTCCGGTGAAGAGCCTAAGGATTCTGCAACCCCACGAAAGATAGGAAATACAATAGCCGACCTTGATGTGTTAGAACCGGTTGCCGGGCTGAGGAGCAGGTCACACAACATCATAATATAACCCAATCCCAAAGACGATCTGCCAAATCTGGTATTACCAAACTTATCCAGCAGTACATAAGCAAGGCGTCTTCCCAGTCCGGTCTTTTTAAAAGCTCCGCAGGCTAACAAAACCGCGAGCAAAAACCATACTCCCTGAGCAGCAAACCCTGCAAACAATACCTCGGGTTTCTCCACAAAGAATGACCCGATTCCAATGATAATCAAACTGATCACCGGCTCTGAAAATGGTTTCATAATCAGTCCGCACAATAACGAGAGACATAAACCAAACATACGCCAGGTTTCAGGATTCAGACCTTCCGGCGCGGGCGCCAGCCAGGTTATTAACGGAAACAGCACCACCGGCACCATTTTTAAAATACGACTTTTCATTTTTGTCCCCCTATCCAAATCACATTGGTTATTAAGTTTGTCTTATTTTAATGACTTTCAAGACATAACGTTACTCCGGCTTCGACAAAATGAACATCCGCATCCATCATATCAGCATAGTATAAAATCATTCCTTCAATTGTGCGCGGAATAACTTTTGATTGTCCTGAGTGAGCTACCGCAAATGCTGTGATCTCTTTCGGCAGATTATATTTTTCACAGTAATATCCACTGAGAAAACCATGCTGGTATATCTCTCCTACCGGACTTTTTTTACTGGTGCCAATCCCGCCTTCACCTATTTCCATTTCTTCTAATTTGCAGACATCATGCAAAACTGCACCGATAATAATGGTATCTAAATTCACAGAATAACCATATTTTTTAATCATGTTTCTGGCAATCATAAGTGCATTGTCTGTCACGCTTTCTGTATGCCGGATCAATGAAACACCGGGAGCCCGGGTAGCAAATTGCGCATCATCAATATTTTCCCAGGTACTTTTCTCAAATGCTTCAACCCAAATCTCACACGCTGCAGAAACGAGATTTCTGTCCTTTACCTCAGCTAATTGCGGGAAAAAGTTCTCTATCATTGTTTTAGATATCATCTTAATAACCTCTCCTTTGTTATTTTGTAATTTTATTGTAAATCATTTCCAAACAAAAGAAAAACAATGTTTTATCTATTTTTTACAACAAAACGTTGTTAATGGTATCCGATTTTCAATTTAACTATTTCTATATTCAAAAACAAAAAAGGACATTCCCCGGTAAAGGGAATATCCAAATGTTAATCTGTTATTCAGTTAATAAGATATCCAACTCATCTCTCGTCAGCGTTCTGTCCCGTCCATAGATATTCTGAATATGAGTATCACTGTTATTTTCCTGCAGGTGTTCCGTCCAGCACATGAACCAGGTCCAATCCGGCTGTTGATTTAATACTTCCGCCGCAGGTATTTCACCAACTTCGCCAAGGGCAATCGGTTTACCATCCGCCAGGTTCTGCATAGCCTGATAATAGCTGTAGTTAAAATCATTATCATAGATGTCCATCGAAAGAATATCGACATATTCATGCCCGGGGTAATACTCGGATAAATCAGCCCCCGCCGGACGGTCAACATTCCAGACCCAGATCAGATTGTCTAATCCCCAGTGATTTGTATACCGGTCGTACATGATCTTATATAACTCTTTCGAATAATAACGATTGCCTCCCCACCAAAACCAGTCACCATTCATTTCATGGAACGGACGCCAGAGTACCGGAACACCCGCAATCTGCAATTCCTGCAACGCCTGAACAATACTGTCTGTACGGCTGATGAAACTATTATAATAGAATGTACCCGGTGTCGTAATCGCCCGCCATTCATATGATGATAAGCCACAGTCAATAAGTCCCCCGCTCCAGGTACCGGGTTCACTCTTATCCGGCCTGGTCATATGCCATGTTAACGAAGGAATGGCTCCCTTGCTCCATTTCAGCTTTGCCTGATTCACCAGCTCCGTGCGGTTAAAAATCGTATCGTTCCCGGAACCGCTAAAGCCAAAATCACCGCCCCAAATCCCCGGATACCGGCCTGTTATCTCCTGTGCCCGATTGTATGCCGCCGTAGGATATCCGGGTTTATCATGCTGCCCCGCAATAATATGCGTACCTGAAATGGATTTTATATAGTTCAGCACGCATCTGCTATTTGACTGCACCATCCGTTACCCCGCCAATTATATATTTTTGTAAAAAGAGATAAGCAATAACAGTTGGAATTGCTACAAATACAATTGCTGCTGACATTAAAGGCCAGTTGGCCATTTTATCACCGGCAAATGTGTTAAGTGCAGTTGCTACTGTTCTAAGTGATGATTTTGGCATATATAAATAGGGCGTAAAGAAATCATTGTATATGTTTAGTATTTTGAGAATGGCTGCGGTTGCAATTGCAGGCTTCATTTGCGGTAAAATAATGCTATAAAAAATCTTTATCCGGGATGCCCCGTCAAGCCTTGCACTTTCATCCAGTGCAATCGGGATCTGCTTGATAAATTGCAGAAATATATATATCTGTACAATGTCCGACCCGATATATAAAAGCATTCCGGCGAATATCGTATTATACAACCCCAGCGCCTTGATTATTGTAAAGGTCGCAATAGAAACTGTCATTGTCGGAACAAATGTCGGTAATGTAAAAGCTAAAAGCAGTAACTTTTTTAGTTTGAAATCAAAGCGGCCCAGGGCATAAGCTACCATTGCTCCCAAAAGCAGTGAAACCGGTACGCAGATGATAATGAGAAGAAACGTATTTTTAAATGCCATCAGGAAATTACCGGAATTAAATGCCTCTATATAGTTTGAAACATTCAGCAGATTATCAGGCAGTGAATAAACTCCCTTTTCCCAATATTCCTGTGTATCCTTCAATGATACGTTAAAAACAATGAGCAGCGGGGTGATAATAATGACAGCAAATATGAAAAATATAAAATATCCACCCGCTTTTCCAATTTTACTGCTGATGACAAACGTTGAACTATCTTTAAATTCCGGCGATTTTATTTTCTTATTCATACTCATGACTCCTTTTCTTTAAAGACCACCTGTTGGACAGCAACTATAGCCAGGATAATAAAAAGCAATATTACGCCCATAGCCGCCGCTTTTCCAAACTTATTATAGTCAAACGCCAGTGATAACGTCTTAGTAATAAATGTATCGGTTCGTCCGCTAGGCCCGCCTTTTGTAAGAATGAATGGTTCAAAATATGCCTGTAAAGCGCCATTAATGCTGAGGATAAGTGAAATCTGGATCATAGTTTTCATATTAGGTAACGTTATTTTCGTTATCAGCTGATAAAAATTTGCTCCGTCTACTCTGGCTGCTTCGTATATATCTTTTGGAATAGATTGCAGCGCTGCCAGAAAAATCACCATCGTATAACCTACATAGCGCCAGAAACTAATAAATGAAAGTGAAAAGTTTGACGCATAATCAGCTCCCAGAAAATGGATCATCAAATGTCCCAGTCCAACCGAACGCAAAAATGTATTAACCGGTGATTTTTCAAAATCATACATATAATTAAACATAAAAGCGATAGCAATACCGTTTATGATGTATGGCATAAAGATCAGGCCGCGAAACCCTTTCTTACCTTTCAGATTACTGTCCAGTAATATTGCAAGTAACAGTCCGACGATTTGCTGTGCGACAGCAGTGATTATGTAAGCCATATTATTTAAAAATACTGCAAAGAATTCTTTTTGGGTAAAGATATCTTTGAAATTTTTCATACCTACATAATTGATCTCTGTAGTCATGCCATTCCAGTCACTGACACTCAGCTGAAACAATTTAACAATCGGATAATAGGAAAAAACCAGCAGCAGCAGTAACGGTATTACCAAAAATGCAGCTATAATCAATCTGTCTTTATTTTTTGCATTCATAAAAAACCCCTTTCCCATATAAAATATAGATTCCTGTTACACTCATAACGGAAGCCAATCTAACATTTTTTTGATGTATGTATTCCAAAAACTCCACTCATGGTCACCGTCTTCCTCAATATATGTATGATCAATTTACGAACTTCAATCCCATAGTCCGCTGCAACCTTAACTGCCAGATCTGTAGTCACAATCGTTTTAATTGCCAGCGGTTTTTCAGGCATGGAACCATTTTCTTTTCTGATCCGGGCAATATAGTCTAGCAATAATACGCCCATTTCATTGCCGTTAATCATTTTGTATGTACTGCCGCATTTGACAGCTGCACCCACTCTGTCACAATCCGGATCTGTAGCCAGCAGTAAGTCTGCATTCACTTTATTGCACAGGGTAAGCCCCAATTCCATCGCTTCTTTTCTTTCCGGATTCGGATATGGACAAGTGGGGAAATTACCATCCGGCTCTTCCTGCTCTCTGACCACAGTTACCTGCTTAACTCCCAGCCGTTTCAGAATTTCCTATACACAAGACCTCCCGGCACCATTCAGTGGTGAATAAACCACATGCAGGTCTGTTGCAATTCTTCCACTTGTTTCATTAAAAACTGCTTCTATATAAGCTTCTTTTACCATGTGCGGAATTATGCAGATATGATTGATTTCCAGTCCCTTTTCCCAATCCAGCCTCACAACATCCGTAAACGGATCAATATGCTCGATCTCAGCTAATATTTTCTCTGCTGTTTTCAGTGTGATTTGACAGCCATCTGCGCCGTAGACCTTATAGCCATTATATCTGGCCGGATTATGACTTGCCGTAACACATATCCCCGCCTGGCATTTTAAATGCCTGACGGCAAACGATAAGGCAGGTGTTGGCATCAGTTCCTCATAAATATGAGCTGTTATACCATTACCGGCCAGCACGGCAGCTGCCTCTCTTGCAAATAATTCCGACTTTATCCGGCTGTCATATGCAATGGCAACACCAGGATTCTTATATTCCTTAAGCAAATAATTGGCCAGCCCCTGGGTAGCCTTGCGGATTACATAGATATTCATGCGATTTGTGCCCGCTCCAAGCACTCCGCGTAATCCCCCTGTGCCAAATTCCAGGTTACGATAAAAACAATCCCGGCGTTTTTCTTCATCAAATTGCATTTCTGATAAATCGGACTGCAAATCCTGATCATCCACGGCAAACTCCTGCCACCGGTTCCATTCCTTTTCTATCATCTCCATTTTTATCCCATCCTAAATATATTCCAGGTTACTCTTTATGAATTCACATCTTTGGTTTACACATTCAACACTGCGCAGCGGATCTTTCGGTGTATGAAATGTATAATCCACCAGCTTATCAATCGTTGTCGTGGCTACATGGAGTCTTGTATCATCCGAAGCATAATAGATAAATATATCGCCTTTTTCATTTACAATCGCACCATTTGTAAATACTACATTTGAAACATCTCCCACCCGCTCAGCTCCCAGCGGTGCGATAAAGTAGCCGGATGGTTCCGCTGCCAGTTTCCATGGTTTATCCAATTCTGCTGCAAAGACATAAATCACATAGCGAAGGCCGGCGGCCGTATTTCTTACTCCATGTGCAATATGAATCCAGCCTTTATCCGTTTTGATCGGTACTGCCCCGGCACCATTTTTTTCTTCCGTAATTGTATGATATTTCCGTTCACTGATAATAATCTCTTCATTAATCTCAGCACAGGTGATATCGTCACAAAGTGCAAACCCAATGCCTCCACCTGATCCGGTATTAATAAAATCATCTTGCGGTCTGGTATAAAACGCATATTTTCCATCTATGTATTCCGGATGAAGGACAACGTTTCTCTGCTGCGGCGATTTTGTTTTAAGATTTGGCAGGCGTTCCCAGGTCTTCAAATCTTTGGTTCTGACGATACCCGCTGCTGCATTTGCCGATGACAGATCAGGATTGTTTTTATTCTTACTCTCTGAGCAAAATACTCCGTAGATATACCCGTCCTGATGCCGGGTAAGTCTCATATCATAAACATTTGTCTCATCAGGTTCCGTATCCGGCAACTGTACCGGAAAGTCCCAGAACTTAAAACCATCTGTTCCGTTTTCGCTCTCGGCCACAGCAAAAAAAGATTTGCGATCGTTGCCCTCCACCCTGGCGACTAAATAATACTTATTATTAAGGTAAATTGCTCCGGAATTAAATACAGCATTTACGCCCAGACGTTCCATAAAAAAGGATTATTTTCTTTATTCAGATCGTATTTCCAAAAATATGGAATATGATCCCGTGTCAGAACCGGTTTCTCCCATCTATCGTAAATACCATTGTAAAAACACTGGTCAATCCTGTTTTTCTCACTGATTACTTCTTTATAACGCTTAACGATAACTTCCTTCTTTTTCTCAAACATTTTGTTTCCTCCTCCTGATCTCAAAACACATTCTTCCGTTGTGATATGGGCATTTCCACGGTTCTGTGATGGGTTTTTCCTTTTCGGGATATCCCTCTTTGTTCACTTCCCAAAACCATTCTCCGCCTGCCCGGGGCTGAATCACATACTGCTTTACATAATTCCATATTTGGTTTACAGCTGCTAAATATTCAGAATTCCCGGTTTTCTGCCATGCATTGTAAAATCCTACGATCGCTTCTGCCTGTACCCACCATACCCTGGTCTCATCTACGACGCCCTTAAAACTTTCATTTTTTATACTGCCGCGGTCATAAGCAGTCTGGTATATATGTTCTGCTATTACATTCGTATACGCACAGGTCCGCTTAATCAATCCGGCATCTCCAATTGTTTCAGCCGCCCTGTCTAAAAGCCAGGAAGCCTCAATATCATGACCATAAGAATACAGATCTGATATACTCTTCATTTCTTTATCAAAAAACACATGAAGCTTCCCATTCTCTTTGTCATATACCTTATCTTCAAACAGTTCCAGGATGGCGAAAAGCCGCTCTTTTACCTTACTATTTTCTGATACTTTATAAAGTTCAGTGTAGGCTTCCAGTATATGTAATAACGTATTCATTGTTTTATCTGCTAAAAGTCCATTCTCAGACAGCGCTTCATTTGCTATCGGGTTCCATTTTTGATCAAACGCTTCTAAATAACCAAAATCATCTGTGCAGTTTTGCTCGATCAAATGAAACAAAGACAAAGCTTCATCAAGGGCTTCTTTTTTCTTCGTTGCTTCATAATACGCCGTTAATGCATAGATTGCGAAAGCCTGGTTGTAGGTATGTTTCATATTATCACTGATACTTTTATCATAATTAAGCATCCAGTATACTCCGCCAAACCTGCGGTCCATACAATCATTTACCAGAAAAGAATACGCCTGCTCCATAAACGGTCTTAATTCCACGCAGCCTGTAAGCATATATGCACTGGAGTAAAACCAAAGTATTCGGCTGTTTAATATAACACCTTTTTGAGCTTTTTATCTATCTGCAGGTTGTAGTCAACATATCCGTAAAATCCACCGTGTTCAAGGTCGATTAGTTTTGACCAATAAGGAAGCATAATATTCTTATAATGGTCCATCATCTCCTTTTGCATCATATAAACCTCATTTCTATTCATTTTCTAAAATTACTATATCATATCAAAATGTCCAATAAAATTATCGTGCTTTGCATTTATATGCAGTTTTTTAGGTTGTTGGTGAAAGTTATTCTTTGATATATGCCACCCTGCCAAGCCACCCCAGCTGGTATCTGCCCTGAGCATTCGCCCAGGAAAGTTCCGCATTGGATTTTCCAATCCATGCAGCTTCATAGGCCGTAAAAGCCTGCATTACATTCCCATATTGCCGCTGCATCGCTATCTTAATTCGCTCTTCCATCTCACTCTCTGCAAGCATAACCAAACCTTTACCTGGCGTAGCAAGCACAATTCCCTACACCTGGGCAAGTGTTTCATATGTACCTTCCGGGTATTCCACAATAACAGAAATATCCTCGCCGTTAATAGCCAGATCCCATAATCTCCATTTCTTAGTACCCAAGAATACAAAAAACGATGATAGTTTATATGTATTTACACATCACCTATCATCGTCTTACTTTACAAAATAACCAATATTTATTATTTCTGTCCTTCGATACCTTTTTACAATATCGCAGGCGCTGTATTGTTCCAACATTAACTTCTCTTATGCCGACACTGTATTCTACAACTCAGTCCTGTCCGTTGTATAACTCTATTCTTTCTTCCGCATCTTCAATGTCCTCATCATGATCGATACAGAAAAACTTGAAGTCTGGTGTTTTGGGTATCAATGAAAACATCTCTGTCCTTGCAAACATCGATAACACCTCACAGCAGTATTCCATAAAATCACTCATTTGCTTATCCAGATCATCACCATATATCTCAGCACCCCCACCTTCCTCTAAAATGTCCAAAGTATCAAAGCACTAGTACTCCCAACCGCCGGTATTATAGCGCAGACCATAAATCTTTGCGTTTGTTTGACTATTGCTTCTGATATGGTCCTTCTTAATAGCTTTTGAGGATTGCCTGAAAGTCCGCTTCCGTGTTAAAACATAAACCGACACCCGCATATTCTGAATTGCAGTCAAATGTAAATGCATAAAAGCTTAGCCCAGCATGTTCAGACAAGAAACGCGGACAGAAGTTTGTGTGAATAACAGAAATTCCTCTTTTTTATATTCCAGAAACCAATTCATCTTTCATATCTCCTTTCATCGCTCCTGCGCTGCTTTTTCAGGGCGCTGTCATTCGTAGCCATGATTCCGGCAGTTGTTAATCTAAACTGAACCTATCAACTAATCTATTTCCATAAACTCATCTATAAGTTCTTTTTCCTTTTGATTTTCTAATGATTCAAGAATTTCTTCAAATTTCATTTTATGCTCTATATAATCCCGCCCTTCCAGTCCTTCTTTAAGCCTTTTTACAAAAGAAATTTGTTTCTCAATATGAGATACCATACTGCCAGTTATTGCATAATGCATTGGAAATAGCCGAATATTTTGAAATGCATTATAAGCAGAATTGTATTTACAAAAAAGCAAAATCATCTTCAATCGTCGATCATCTGGCAAATGACATATGGAATTAAATATGAACTTAATTGACTCTGGAGAATTATAATTATTTTTGATATAAGTTTGAATCCATAAGTCTTGTTTGTCCATGTATTGCTTCCCTTTTTTTATTGAAAATATAGATTCTACTATTTTAAAATATCCATAATATCCCCATTTATGTTCTTTGATTATATCAATAATTTCAGTTATTAGGTCATTACAATTTTCCAAAGACCATAAGGCGCATAGGCCATCATGAACGATATGACTCTCTAGCTGATACAAAACAAATTTTCTTAAAAAAAGTTTATTTCGTTTAATAACTTCTATTAACATCTTTTGTTCATAGTCAAAATAATTTTTAGCAGAATATGAAACTATATATGCCTCTTCTAAAAGCGTATTATTAGGATAGTCAAAATTGTCAAGAATATCTTCAATTGGAATGCTGGTTATACTAAGAAAATCAGCTAAAAAAAGTGGCTTTTCAGCATATGATTCTATAAGTAACTTGAGATACTCAACTGCGAAACCAAAACACTTATTATTGATCCGAATGACGAAATCTAAATGCGGAATAGAAAACTTTTCGTCAGCAATAGATGATTTCACAATATGTAGAATTTCATCTGCATACTTTTTATTAATGTCAGAATCATCAATTTGCCATGCCAAACTAATCAACCAATTATTTTTATGATTGTAACTTGTTGATTCTACAAATTGCCAAGCCTTTTGATAACCTTTTATCTGTATTAACTTTTTACACACATTCGCAGGGGGCAATATATATGACATATTAAGTTCGAAGTAATATAATAAAACCTTACTAAAAACCTCATTATCTTGTAAACCACATAACAACATTGATAGAGCTTCACCTGTCTCCCACTGGTCACTAAACAAATCACTCTTCATCAGCTGCATCAGATTATAAAGTTCTTCTTCGGATATATATTTAGCAATTTCAGCAATTTTAGCAGAATACTCATCTTCATAATTATCACTACTAAGCCATCTCAATCGATCCCGTTTTATTTCCCTATATTTCAAATATAAAGAGTTACTTTTATATTGATTTAAAAGATTCGCATAAGATGGAAATTCTCGCACAACTTCATCATGTAAATATTCAACTGTCAAACACTCATTTATCTCATCCATACAGAAGTAGCGACTTACACATTCATCCATTTTTATAGCATCTTTTTCAGCAAGCATACTACTTGTATCAAAGTTAAGTAAGATCATGTAGGTTTTCAGTGCTTTCATAACTTTTGTCCTGTATTTTCCTGATTCTTCATCATACAGTTCAAACAAAATTTCAATTGCATGATCCCGCAATTTTCTTATTTCATCACAATCCATCAGTCCAAATATTGTGTGTGAAAATGATTTATAGGATGTTGCTTCAATTGATTGAAACTCAAACTTTAGAGTCCATTGACAATAATAAATCAACAAAATTGCTACATTCGTATTATGACTCCGATGGTAATTTTCTACAAGTAGATTCAGCATATCTCGTTCGAATTTATAATTATAATGATGTGATTCTTTATCAACGATGAAATATGATTTCAATAAGAAATAAAAATCCATAGGATTTTGTGTGTTTTTTTCTAGATGAAATAGCAACAAATCAATTGCATCAAAAAAATAAGCTGTATATTTAAAATTAGCAATCATTTTTAGTATATCTGATTGAATGTTTTCGTTATTACTTTTGCTTTCAAAATCATATGTTAAGAAGTCCACTTGAATCTCTGGTAACAGTTTGATTTGATTATTTAAAAAATATAATGTTTCTACTTTAACCGCTACATAGAATGTTGATAAAAATTGCCGTTGGATATCTAGTTCTCTATTTTTAAAATAAAGCCAAGATTTTTTCATTTCCGAAAAAGCATATTTTTCAAGTTCCTCAGAATAAAATAAGTTCATTAATGTGTTAAATGCATATGACAACCGTGTTTTATATCGAGGAAAACATAGGTTAATTACATCTGAAATGCTAATAACTTTATCTTTGTAAAACACCAAAAACAACAGATAATTACTTAATGCCTGCCCGCTGCATTTGACTGCTAAATCCTTATGTATATCAACCACCTCTAGTTTGTGCAACTCATAACACGCTTCTTTAAACTCATCTTGCGAAATATTATTCTTTTGTGCCAATTCAATTGCTATATTGCTTTGTTTGTTCAATTTTAGCGAATCAAATAATGCTATTATTGCACCAGTAATAATCAATGTTCTTCCCATCTTATCAATAATATCTTGATAATAAAAATCATAAATATCGATTATATTATGCAAATTTTCAAGTTTACCGTCCCGCAGGCTAATAGTTGCCATAATCGCAAGGCGCATATTTCCGCTACTCACCTTTGCAACACATTCAAGATATTCTTGATTTAGTATTCCAAACTCTTGTTTTAACACCTCTTTCAAATTACTATCTGAGAGCGGATTTAAGTCATAGATTTCAGGCATCAACTGTTTTTTTACACGTTGTAAAACATCATCTTTCGCATAGTCACGTACTGTTATAATCAACTTCATATTATACTTTTTGTTTTTGTCATTACAAATATCTAATAGATGTCCAAGATGCACCAGCATATTTGCATCATCTATCAACACACAGTAATCTGACTCATCCACAAAATGTGTTTTTAAATCCTCATAAATTGGCTCACCATTTTGTTTAATACAACGGAATATATAACAATTTATTTTTGAAAATTCTCTTCCAACCTCCAAAGCCAATCTAGTTTTACCTCCACCTGATTTTCCACTGATAATTACAACATCTGAATAAGCTAAGAGATTCAATACTTCTGATTTTTCGTTTTCTCTACACAATAGTTTATTACTTAATGGAGTTGTAAAAGCACTGGACTCTGATTTTTCAACAAAATCCTTATCTTCTAATATTTGATTGGTATCAATCGATAGATTTAGATATTCTTTTGCTAATACTTGATATTGATAACACAAATCAAGCGATAACTCACCAATTCCAATCAACCTAACGTTGTTAAATAATTCATGTAATGTCTTATTTTCACCAGCAGTTAATCTTGCCGATGTATGACAACAAATAATCTGTTCGATATCTGATTCATCAATCCCTGTCTTTTTCTGATTAAGACACGATTCAATATCTCTTTTGATTTTATTAAACGAATCACCCTGTACCGTTCCATACATAAGAAAAATATACTTTCCAGCCGTTGTCCGTATATAGGTATCAGGAGTTCCCTTTACAGTTTTATCAGTCCCTAATTGTGAGCCTAAAGGTGACCAATTATCATATCCATATTTACGATACAGATAACAATCAAGTAGTTTTTGATAACGCCCGCCCTCCAACTGCAAGATTCTAGTTTGAATATCATTTATTCTGGACATATTAGCCTCCTCGTCAATAACCTAACATTGTAAAAAGCACTTTATTTATCAATTATTGATTTCAATTATCGTTATATCCATGTTTTATTGTATCAAAACACATTTTCCAATACTGCTCTCTTTCCCGTATTCTTTCCGGATCATAAAATAAACCAAAATACTCGATCAACGTAAACGTAAAGTTTTTTTCGAAATAATCAGCACCCATTTCATTGTATAGCGCAAGTAATTTTTTATTATCAGCGTGGCAGGAATCAAGATAATTCCCCCATCGTTGTGCAATACCCTCACCACCAGTCGCAGATCCGATATATAACTTTCCTGTCTTTGTATCTGTCAAACAATAAATTCCTGTCACTTTCTTTAATGCTGCATAATAAGTGGGCATAATTTTTCCATCAAAAATATCTGCTAACTTTCTAAATGAAAGATGTACACAATCATATCCTTGAAACTGTTCTCCGCTATATTGTGATGGCAATATTTGTTTTACTGTACAATTATCAATTACTTTACTCATACGAAACACATATCTTGCATATGTATTTCCCTTTTTATATTTTATAACAAGTCGTCCAAACAATGGAATGAATCTCTCAAGAATCTTCACCTTTGCTCTGCAATTTTCCGGAATATCAATTATTTCTGCTGCAGAAATAAAAAGCCAAACAATCTGTGATACCACTATCCCTTACCATTTGTTCAAGCGATAGCCACTTGTCAATATAAGAAATACCACCTGCACCTTCTGTCATATTTAACTCGATTCTACTATTTTCTATCTCAGTCACCGACAAATTAAATACATCATTCAATAACAAATCCATTTTAACACCTCTCCCTTATCAACATTATCCCCCTTAAAAACATCAGTACTTAAAATAAAAGATTATTTTGAAAATACTGTTTGCATTATAGCAAATTATACCATGAATAGATTTGAACGAACAGTATTGAATGATAACAACAACCTATAATTCATTTCGCTTCCTACATCAATACCTATCACTAAAGTTTTTCAATTATTCCTGCGATTTTTGCGTTTTATGTTTTACAATTCATGTTAGATACCTCTCAGTTTAGTAAAATTTTTTTACCGACCTCGTAATCAGTAAATCTTATTTTATATTGAGGTATTCTTTCTATCAACTTTCTTTCTTGGTAATCTCTATATTTGAATTATACAGGAAGCTCTTAATTTCAATTTTTTACCATAACAACAGAAAAGGACACTTTCCTAAACTGGAAAATGTCCTTTTAATAGCAATCAACTATTATGTTTTAAAATAGGTTAACTGTAGAATAGACAATATCAGTCCACATTAGTCCATCAAACCACAAAAATTTGATGTCAAACCGGGTTTTCTGATGCTCTGAACAACCCTCAAACCCGTATAAATGCTACATTCTACTTGTCAAGCGTCTTCATCGTCGGAAACAGCAACACATCCCTGATCGCCGGCGAATTCGTAAACAGCATCACCAACCGGTCAATCCCATATCCGATACCACCAGTTGGCGGCATACCGATCTCCAAAGCATTCAGGAAATCTTCGTCAGTATGATTCGCTTCCTCATCACCTGCCGCAAACGCCTCTTCCTGCGCCTTAAAACGGGCTCTCTGGTCAATCGGATCGTTCAACTCAGAATATGCATTACACATCTCACGGCCATAGATAAACAGTTCAAAACGCTCCACATGATCCGGCTTATCCGGCTTTCTTTTGGTCAGAGGTGATACCTCGACCGGATGATCCATAATAAAGGTCGGCTGAATCAAATGCTCCTCAACAAATTCCTCAAAGAACAGATTGACGATATCACCACGGACATGACGATCTTCATAATGAACATCCTTTTCATCCGCCAGAGCTTTCGCCTCTTCTGTCGTCTTAATCTCTTCAAAATCAATACCGGTATATTTCTTAATCGCATCGATCATCGTCAGACGCTCAAAAGTTTTTCCTAAATCAATCTCAACATCCGCATACGGAACTGTTGTCGTTCCCAATACTTCCTGGGCCACATGACGGAACATATTCTCAGTCAGATCCATCATTCCATAATAATCAGTATAAGCCTGATAAAGCTCCATCAACGTAAATTCCGGATTATGTCTGGTATCAAGACCTTCATTACGGAATACCCGTCCGATCTCGTACACCCGCTCCATACCGCCGACAATCAGTCTCTTCAGCGGCAGTTCCAGGGAAATACGCAGCTTCACATCCTCATCAAGGGCATTATAATGGGTCTCAAACGGTCTGGCCGCCGCACCGCCGGCATTCGATACCAGCATCGGAGTCTCTACCTCTAAGAAATCCAAACCATCCAGATACCGTCTGATACTGCTGATAATCTTAGAACGGGTAACGAATGTCTTCTTCACATCCTCGTTCATAATCAGATCCACATATCTCTGACGATAGCGGATATCAGTATTAGTCAGACCATGATACTTCTCCGGAAGAATCTGCAGACTCTTGCTGAGCAAGGTCACTTCGCTCGCATGAAGCGAAATCTCACCCATCTTCGTCGTAAATACTACACCTTTAATGCCGACGATATCGCCGATATCCATCCGCTTAAATGCTTTGTACTCGTCTTCGCCCAGATCATCTCTGGCTACATAACTCTGAATCGTTCCTTTTAAATCCTGTACATTACAAAAAGAAGCCTTACCCATCACGCGCTTGGACATCATCCTGCCTGCGATCGTAACTTCCTTCCCTTCCCATTCACCGTAGTTCTCTTTGATATCGGCACTGTGCAGCTGGACATCATATTTAGTAATTTGAAAGGGATCCTTCCCAGCCTCCTGCAACTCCGCCAGCTTCTCACGGCGAACCTTTAATAACTGGTTTAAATCCTGTTCTGCCATCTTTTCCTCCTATGACGCTCTCTGTATCTCCAATATCTTATACTGAATAACTCCAGCCTGAGTTTCAACATCAACCACATCGCCGACACTCTTACCCATCAGCGCCTGACCCACCGGTGACTCGTTGGAAATCTTGTTCTTCAGACTATTGGCCTCAGTTGAACCAACGATTCTGAATTCAATTTCCTCATCAAAATCCATGTCATGTACTTTAACCTTACAGCCGATACCGATCTTATTGATATCAATCTCATCTTCATCAATAACTTCAGCATTCTTAAGTAATTTTTCCAATGCTTCAATACGAAGCTCTATATCACGCTGCTCATCCTTTGCCGCATCATATTCAGCATTCTCGGACAAGTCGCCCTGCTCTCTTGCTTCCTTAATCTTCTGAGCTACTTCTTTTCTTTTATTTACTTTCAGGTCCTGCAGTTCATCTTCGTACTGCTTCAGGCCCGAATACGTCAAAATATTCTTCTTCTCTGCCATAATCCCCTTTTCCTTTCCTATTCAAAAAACCCTTCGAACACCTTATGACCTTCATATTTCTGTCATTGCATGCAAGGTATTATATCCTAACGAATGCCCATTTGTCAAGGTTTGAGAGCCAGTTTCCCCATTAACAGTTCTTCCAGCTCCGAAAGCGTCTCAAGGTGGTTACATTCTCTCCTGATTGCAGCCGAATGAGGCATTCCTCCGGTGTACCAGGCAATATGCTTACGCATCTCTTTCATGCCCATCACCTCCCCCTTCCACGCGACCTGCAGCCGCGCATGACGCAGCATCATCTCACAGACAGTCACCAGATCCGGCCCAGCTAATTTCTCACCGGTCTCCAGATAATGCAGAATCTCCCGGAACAACCAGGGATTCCCCCTGGCCCCTCTGGCCACCATCAGGCCATCACATCCCGTCTCAAAAAGCATCCGCTTCGCATCCTCAGGAGTAAAGATATCACCATTACCGATCACCGGAATCTTCACCGCCTCTTTCACCGCCCGGATAATGCTCCAGTCCGCCTTCCCCGAATAAAACTGTTCCCGTGTCCGGCCGTGAACCGCAACCGCCGCCACACCACAACCTTCGGCGATCTTTGCAATCTCCACAGCATTGACACAGGACTCATCGAAACCCTTCCTTATTTTAACAGTAACCGGTTTGCTAACCCGCCTGACCAGAGCCGTCAGAATCTCCTCCACCAGCTTTGGATTTTTCATCAGTGCCGATCCCTCATGATTGTTAACCACCTTGGGAACCGGACAGCCCATATTAATGTCAATCAGATCATACGGCCCATCCTCAATCTGATGCGCCATCGCACTGACAATCTCCGGATCCGACCCAAACAGCTGCACCGCCACCGGCCGTTCTCCCGGCTCCACCGCCAGCAGTTCCTTCGTACCTTTATTCTTATATAAAATAGCCTTGGCGCTGACCATCTCCGTATATAAAAGACCGCACCCCTGTTCTTTACAAAGGGTACGGAACGGCTGATCTGATACCCCTGCCATCGGCGCCAGAATCAGATTATTTTCTAATTCCACATTTCCTATCTTCAGTTTCATGTTCATTCATCCTCAACAGTTTCTCCAAGACAAAAGACTTTATAATACAACTCCAACGATTCCAGAAGTTCCCGTTTTTCCTGACGGTACTGCTTAATCTTCAGATCAGCCCCGATCTCATCGTAATATCCGTCATACTCGGCAGTCGTCAGCTTAAACTCAAGTGTCCCGTCCTCCTCATACTCCAGAGTCAGAATCCCGCCGCATTCCTCCGTAAACCAGACACACATCACCTGCAGCTCCTGCTTGATTCCGTCCGGAAGACTGTCAAATTCTTCATTAAAATAATATTTGCGATCGTAGGAATTAGAACCACATAAAACGGTTCGCTCGTTGTATTTATTCATTTTTTATGATCCTCCTGGTTTGCGGGGGTAATAAAGTTGGCCCCGAGAGATAGAATTGGTACGGGGCGGGTGAGGGGCCGAAGGCATTGCAGTGTGGTTTTGCCGCTGTTTCGGAGCGTAAGAACCGCTAAGCATTAAAAATCAGACTAAAAACATAAACGAAAATGTGCAAACTCGCTGCGCTCAAACAGTGCCCATTTTCGTTTATAACGCCTGATTTTTAATGCTAAGCGGCTCTAACACTCCTGCAAATGCAGCAAAACCACACTGCAATGCCTTCGGCCCCTCACCCGCCCCGTACCAATTCTATCTCCAGCTACTTTATTACAACGCACTACATAATAAAAAAATATAACCCTCGCTCACAGTAAATCGCAAGCTACAGTTATTATTAGATTTCATATTATTGTAACACCAGTTGATAAAAAAAGCGACCCTCAATTACATATAAAATTACCCAACTCAATCTTTTACTCATTTATGCTTCTATGCTTTTACGCTTTTTATATTCTACGCGGTCTGATAAATGTTGCTGGAGAGGCTGGAGGCTGGGGTGGGGCCTGCGGGTGGTTGGGTTCGGTTTCGTTGCATTTGCAGGAGTGCTAGAGATGCTTAGTATTAAAAATCAGGCGTTATAAACGGAAATGGGCACTGTTTGAGCGCAGCGAGTTTGCACATTTCCGTTTATGCTTTTAGTCTGATTTTTAATGCTTAGCAACTCTTGCGCTCCGAAACAGCGACGAAACCGAACCCAACCACCCGCAGGCCCCACCCCGGCCTCCAGCCTCTCTGGTACACACCATTTATCTAACCAAAGTCTTACTGATTTCGAACTGATCTTCAGGGATATCCTTAGTCATTGCCAGTGCTTCCTGGATATCGAAGTCTACGTAATCTCCATTCTGATAAGCTACCAGGCGGTTGCTTTTGCCTGCGGCGAGCAGGTCTACGGCTTTGGCTCCCATGATGGAGGCGTAGACGCGGTCTTTACAGGTTGGCGTGCCGCCGCGCTGCATGTGGCCTAAGATGGTGGCTCTGGTCTCTATGCCGGTGGCAGCTTCGATTCTGCGGGCCATGGATGTGGAATGGCCGATACCTTCGGCGTTGATGATGATGTTGTGCTTTTTGCCGCGTTTGCGGTTGTCAATGATGCGATTAATTAATGCCTGTTCGTTACCGTCGTAGCGTTCTGGTAAGAGAATGTCTTCGGCTCCGTTGGCGATACCGCACCAGAGAGCGATGTAACCGGCGTTGCGGCCCATTACTTCAATGATGCTGCAGCGCTCATGAGAGGTTGAAGTGTCTCTTACTTTATCGATTGCTTCCATTGCGGTGTTAACCGCTGTGTCAAAACCGATGGTATATTCGGTACAGGCGATATCAAGGTCGATGGTGCCGGGGATTCCGATTGTGTTGATTCCGAGGCCGGCCAGTTTGCCTGCACCGCGGAAGGAACCGTCACCTCCGATTACGACAATACCGTCGATATTATGCTTTCTGCATATGTCTGCTCCCTGCTGCTGCACTTCGGGATTGACAAACTCTAAACATCTTGCCGTATACAGGATAGTTCCGCCGCGATGGATGATGTCCGATACACTTTGTGTCCCCATATCGATAATCTCTTCCTGTAAAAGGCCGGCATATCCTCTCATGATGCCTTTTACTTTCAGACCTTTATTTGTCGCACTTCTTACTACTGCGCGGATAGCTGCATTCATTCCCGGAGCATCTCCACCACTGGTCAGTACTCCAATGGTCTTTACCTGCTTTGCCATAGCTTTTCCTCCTGTACTTTTTTTCATACATTGCCTATTCTAAAACATTTTCCCTATCTTTTCAATCCCTTTTCAACAACTTTGACATTTTTTTCACCAACTATTGTGCTTAACTGATCGATCAGGCCGGCTCCGGCTTTGACATTCCAATTGGCAGGAAGGACTTTTTTGCCCCGTTCTTTCTCGAGATAGAGGATGACGGAATCACTTCCCTCCGACAGACGCAGGACATCGAGTACCTGCTGCTGGCGTTCGTCATATTCGGTCTTGTCAGCGAACTTGACCCACAGAACTCTGGGAATGTCGGTAAATGGAATGACCTGTTCACAGATCAGTTTGCCGATCGGTTCATCGCCAAGTGATACACGGCCTTTGATAAAGACTTTGCTGTCTTCTACCAGGAGGTTTCGTTTTGCCTCATAATCCTTGGGAAATACCAGGACTTCAACACTGCCGACGAGGTCTTCAATGGTCAGGAAAGCCATCATTTTATTGGTTTTAGTTGTCTTGACAACTTTGGCTGTGATCATGCCGCCGATGGTGACCCGGTCGCCATCCTGAACAACGGCTTCTTCCGTTTCTTCGTCAACCATAAAGTCGATGGTCCGGGCACTGATGTTGCGGCTCCACATCTCCTGGAACTCATCCAATGGATGACCGCTGATGTAGATTCCCAGGGTTTCTTTTTCAAATGCCAGCAGTTCTTCTTTTTTGAACTCTTCAACATTTGGCATAGTGATCTGGTATTGTTCTTTTTCTTCTTCTCCGGCAAAATCAAACAGGCTCATCTGGCCTTCTAAGGAACTTTTGCGTTCTTTGTTTTTCTGGTCAAGAATTTCAGGTGCTACCATTGTCTTCTGACGGCGGTTGCCGGGCATGGAATCGAGAGCTCCGGACTTGACGAAGTTTTCAAGGGTTCGTTTGTTGACTTCCTTGTTGGTCATCCGGTCTACGAAGTTTTCCATGGAGGTGTAGAGACCGTTTGCTTCGCGTTCTTTTACGATAGCATCTACAACGTTGCGGCCGACGCTCTTGATCGCTGACAGACCGTAACGAATGGCATCTCCTGATACGGAGAAACCGCTGTGGCCTTCATTGATGTCGGGCGGCAAGATGGAGATTCCCATCTGGCGGCAGGTCAGGATGTATTCTGAAACCTTAGTGACATTGTCCATTACGGATGTCATCAAGGCGGCCATGAATTCTTTCGGATAATAATACTTCAGGTAAGCGGTCTGATATGATACTACCGCGTAACAGGCCGCGTGGGACTTGTTAAAGGCGTATTTGGCGAAATCTGTCATCTCATCAAAGATGTGGTTGGCCAGCTTTTCATCGATGCCGTTATTGACACATCCGGGAACACCCTCAATGGCATTGCCGTAAACGAAGTTCTGGCGTTCTTTTTCCATGACGGAAGTCTTCTTTTTGGACATCGCACGCCGCACCAGATCACTTCGTCCCATGGTATATCCGGCCAGATCACGCACAATCTGCATAACCTGCTCCTGATATACGATACAGCCATAAGTCGGACCGAGAATCTCTTCCAGCTGCGGACAGTCGTAAGTGATATTATTCTGATCGCGTTTGCCTTTCAGGTAGCGGGGGATAAAGTCCATCGGACCCGGACGGTAAAGGGAAATTCCGGCGATAATATCTTCCAGATTCTCCGGCTTCAGCTCCTTCATAAAGCCTTTCATACCGCTGCTTTCCAGCTGGAATATGCCGTCACATTTGCCGGTGCCGATCGAAGCTAAGACATCTTTATCGTTATAGTCAATGGTATCCATGTTAAGACGAAGGCCGTAGTTGTATTCAATCTGGCGGATTGCATGCTGGATTACGGTCAGCGTCCGCAGGCCCAGGAAATCCATTTTAAGCAGGCCCAGCTCTTCCAGGGTGGTCATGGTGAACTGAGTGGTGATCGTGCCGTCAGAAGCACGGGACAATGGCACGTATTCGTCAACAGCCATCTTACTGATAACAACTCCGGCGGCATGCATTGAGGTATGTCTTGGCAGTCCTTCCAGACGCATTGACATATCAATCAGATATTTTACTTCTTCGTCCTCGTTGTAGGCCTGTCTCAGATCCGGGCTCTGTTTCAGAGCCTTTTCAAGTGTCATGCCCAGGTCACCCGGAACCATCTTGGCAATGGCATCACAGCGGGCATACGGCAGATCCAGGGCCCGGCCGACATCACGGATGACACCTTTGGCTGCCAGAGTACCGAAGGTAATAATCTGGACAACCTGGTCATCGCCGTATTTCCTGACAACGTAGTCGATGACTTCCTGCCTGCGTTCAAAACAGAAGTCGATATCGATATCAGGCATGGAGACGCGTTCCGGGTTGAGGAAACGTTCAAACAGCAGGTTGTAGCGGATCGGATCGATATCGGTGATCTCCAGACAGTAGGATACGATACTTCCGGCTGCCGATCCCCGGCCCGGTCCGACGATAATATCATTGGATTTTGCAAAATGGATGAAATCCCATACAATCAGGAAATAATCCACGTAACCCATGGTATGGATGACATTAAGCTCATACTGCAGCCGTTCCTGCAGGACGGCATCCATCGGATCATCATAGCGTTTTTTCATACCTTCCTGGCACAGGTGGTTTAAATAACTCCAGGCATCAAAACCTTCCGGTACATCATACTGCGGCAGCTTGATCACACCGAATTCAATTTCCACATTACAACGCGTTGCAATCTTGTGTGTATTCTCAAGAGCCTCGGGTATGTAAGGAAAAAGTTCCAGCATCTCAGCTTCTGATTTGCAGAAATACTGGCCGCCCTCATAGCGCATCCGGTTCTCATCAGACACCTTCTTGCCGGTCTGAATACAGAGCAGAATATCGTGTGCTGCTACGTCTTCTTTGTATGTGTAATGAATATCATTGGTTGCTACCAGGTCTATATTTAACTCCTGGCTCAGCCGGATCAGTCCCTGATTTACCGACTTTTGAGCCGGTATTCCGTGATCCTGCAGTTCCAGAAAGTAATTTCCCTTGCCAAAAATCTGCTCATGTTTTAATGCCGATGCTTTTGCTTCTTCAAACTGCCCCCGTTCCAGAAAACGCTGTACCTCTCCGGCCAGACATGCACTCAGAGCAATAATGCCTTCATGGAACTCCTGCAGTACTTCATAGTCTACCCTCGGTTTGTAGTAAAAACCGTCAACATAACCGCGGGACACAATCTTCATCAGATTCTGGTAACCCTGGTTGGTTTCCGCCAGAAGTACCAGATGGTAATAACGGTCTTCGCCGTGGACATGTTCCCGGTCAAAACGGGAATTCGGTGCCACATAAACTTCACAGCCCAGAATCGGCTTGATACCGGCTTCATGCGCCGCCCGGTAAAAGTCAATCACACCGAACATACTGCCATGGTCGGTGATCGCCATACTGTCCATACCGAGTTCTTTAGCTCTGGCTGTCAATTCTTTAATTTTACTGGAACCGTCCAACAGACTGTACTCCGTATGGACGTGCAGATGTGTAAATGCCACTTTTCTTTCTCTCCTTTATCAGATGTGAAAAGCAAAAACAAGCAGAACCGGAACCTTTCCGAATCTGCCTGGTTTTATTCTATCTCTGGTGACGATGTTTACTGTCCGTTAGTTAAGTATTCTTCAATTGCACTCATTGCTGTTTCTTCATCCTGTCCGTCTGCAGAAATATTGATCACATCTCCGTTGTTCATGCCCAGGGTCATCATACCCATGATGCTCTTGGCATTGACACGGGAACTGTCATTCTCTACATAGATAGCACATTCAAACTGGCTGGCAATCTGTACCAGCATCGCTACTGGTCTTGCTTCCAGTCCTGATGCAAGTCCGATTGTAATCATTTTTTTAAGCATAATTATCCTCCTCATTCTTGCGAACGCTTTTACGTTCTGGTGCTCTCACTTTGTTCCCTGATCTTGTCTGCGATACTTCCCAGCTTGCGGAGCCGGTGGTTTACACCAGACTTCCCAACGGGCGGGTCCAAAGCTTCTCCAAGCTCCTTCAATGTTGCTTCGGGTCTCGACAACCGCATTTCGGCAATTTCTCTTAGATTCTCAGGCAGTTTTTCAAATCCAACCGTTTCTCTGATGTAAGTAATATCTTCGATCTGCTCTACCGCAGCTGATACTGTCTTATTTATGTTGGCTGTTTCACAGTTGACCTGCCGGTTGACGCTGCCCCGCATCTCTTTAATGATCCGGATATTCTCCAGTTCCATCAGTGATAACGGCGCTTCCATTACGTTCAGAGCATCAACAATCTGACTGCCTTCTTTAATATATACCACATAATATTTTTTACGCAATACTATTTTGGCATCCAGATCAAAACAAATCAGTAATTCTTTAAGCTGTACCGCCTTCGATTCCGATGCACAGGCAATCTCATAGTGGTAAAACTTCTCCGGATCACTGACAGACCCTGCTGCTAAAAAGGCACCCCGGATAAAGGCGCGCTTGCAGCAATTCTGCTGGATCACTACATTCTGTGATAAAGACAGATTCTCCGCAACGTCTCCGTATGCATCGATCAGCTTTGTCGCCTGCAAAACCCGGACAGCGTCCTGGTGTCTGCAAATTCCCACAGTGTATGTCCGGCTTTTTCGGTTTCCTGTTCCCTGCCGAATAGAAACATCAATACTTATATTAAATGTTTTCTGTAATAATGTAAAGTATTTTCTTGCAACTGATATATTTTCTGTATGGATTTTTATACAATATCTGTCATGTTCGGATATCTGAATCCTGCCGCAGATGCTGATAATTGCAGCAACTTCAGCAATCTGGCAATGTCTGGCGGGGCTCCACTGCCGGGCCAGTTCTTCTTTTACGCCGGAAGAAAATGACATATTCCACCTCGTCTTTCTGCATTGAGTGCTTAGCGAGATCTTTATCCGGGATTAGCAGGTATCTTTTTCTATATCTCTGTGTTCCAGTTTAGTTCCGATGTCTTTACGCCTGTCCATATATTGATGCAGGGCTTCGGCTACCGTCACGGACCGGTGTTTGCCGCCGGTACAGCCAATCGCCACAACCAGCTGGTTCTTGCCTTCCTGGATGTAATGCGGAATCAGGAAATCCAGCATGTCGTATAATTTCTCCTGAAAAGCTTTGGCGGTTCCTCCCTGACAGACAAACTCCTGAACATCCGTCTGCTGTCCGGTCCTGGGCCGCAGCGATTCCACATAAAACGGATTCGGCAGGAAGCGGACATCAAAGACCAGATCGGCATCCGTCGGAATGCCATATTTAAAACCAAAAGACAGTACTGTCAGAAACATATTGTGATAGGTCTGATTCTGTACAAATATCTTCTCCAGCTCACTGCGAAGTTCCCGCGTCAGCAGCTGGCTGGTATCCATGATCACATCCGCCTGTTCCCGCAGAAACGCAAGATGCTGCCGTTCCTTTTCGATGCCGGTTTCAACCCGGCCGTTTCCGGCCAGCGGATGGGACCGTCTGGTCTCTTTGTAACGTTTGACCAGAACCTGATCCTGGGCGTCCAGAAACAGAATTTCATAAGACAGCAGCTGATGCCGCCATTCGTTCAGAATATGCTCAAGTCTCGGCAGCTCCTCTCCGCTGCGGATATCAATCCCCAACGCCACATTGTCATGCTTGTGGGGCAGCTGCATGGTCAGCTCTGTAAATGGCTCCAGCAATGAAATCGGGAGGTTATCCACACAATAAAAACCTATGTCCTCCAGCATCTTCAGCGCCACCGTTTTACCGGCGCCTGACATCCCTGTTACAATTACCAGTCTCACGTATTTTGTCCTCCAGGCTTTTCCTTCAGAACTCGCCTAATGTCTTTACTTCCAGTTCAAGTTCCACCCCGGACAGCTCTTTCACTTTCTCCTGTACCATCCGGCATAAAGTCATAATGTCTGCTGCTGTTGCCTTACCGCGGTTAACAACGAATCCACAGTGTTTTTCCGCCACCTGCGCATCACCGATACGAAAACCTCGCAGACCGGCATCCTGAATCAATTTGCCGGCAAAGTAACCTTCCGGCCGCTTAAACGTACTGCCGGCACTGGGGAACTCCAACGGCTGCTTTTCTTTGCGCTGGCCGGCCAGTTCATCCATCCGGCTGCGGATCTGTTTTGCTTCTCCCGGACAAAGAGCGAACATCGCTTCCAGTACAACATACTGTTTACGGATAATGCAGCTGGTCCGGTACCCCAGCTCCAGTTCATCCACAGACAGATCCTTTATCGTACCATCCGGAGTCAGTACTCTGGCACTGACCAAAACGTCTTTCATCTCAGAGCCGTATGCCCCGGCATTCATTACGACTGCACCACCTGCCGTGCCGGGAATCCCGGCAGCAAACTCAAGACCGGTCAGCGACTCATCAAGTGCTGTCCTGGCCACGCGGGACAGCATCGCTCCGGCTCCGGCACAGATCCGGCTGCCCTCCACACGAATGTTGTTCCAGGCTTTTCCAATGGCAATCATCACACCGTTATACCCCCGGTCACCGACTAATAAATTACTGCCGTTGCCTAATATGTAGTAAGGTGTGTTCATCTCAAGGCAGCAGCGGATCACGGCCGCCAGTTCCTTATCACCGGCCGGTTCTGCAAAAACTGCCGCCGGGCCGCCCACCCGAAAAGTGGTATGGCGGCTCATCGGCTCATCCCGCAGAAGCTGTCCATCTTGTACCAATTCAGATAATCTGTTATAGCATACGCTCATAAAGTCCCCTTAATGCTTGTTAATTTTTATTTCCTAAATTTGCCTGAACGCGGTTGTAAAGTTCCTGGGCGGCATTGTATCCCATCTTCTTCTGACGATAGTTGACTGCAGCCGATTCGACGATAATCGCAAGATTCCGGCCCGGACGGATCGGGATACTGTGGCAGACCACCTTATTTCCCATAAACTCCGTATAATTATCTTCCAGGCCAAGGCGGTCATACTCTTTATCCCGGTTCCAGTCTTCCAGCTTGATCACCATATCTATGCCCTGAGTCTCTTTTACACTCTCTACACCATACAGGGATTTCACATCAATAATGCCGATTCCGCGCAGCTCGATAAAATGTTTGGTAATATCAGGGGCACTTCCGATCAGGGTTTCATCACTGACCTTACGGATCTCAACCACATCATCGGTCACCAGACGATGGCCGCGTTTGATCAGTTCCAGTGCCGCTTCGCTCTTGCCGATGCCGCTTTCGCCCATAATCAGTACGCCTTCACCAAATACGTCTACCAGTACGCCATGGATACTGATACATGGTGCCAGTTTTACCTTCAGCCAGCGGATAATCTCCCCCATCAGGTCCGAGGTAGACTGATCGGATATCAGGCAGGGAACATTAAAATGACGGCATAAATCTTCCATATCCTCATCCGGTTTCTGACCGCGGCTGTACAGCAGACACGGGATCTCACAGGATAACAGCTTCTCATACATCTCCACCCGGCGCTGTCTCGACAGGGTATTAATGTATGCCTGTTCCACATATCCGATGATCTGGATCCGCTCCCTGTCAAAATGATCATAAAAACCGCTCAGCTGCAATGCCGGCCGGTTTACATCGGGGTGCAGCAATACAATCTTATCGGTATCAATCTCCGGAATTACACTTGTTAAACTCATTTTCTTTATCAATTCTGTGATCGTAACTCCATGCATGGCACGTTCTCCTTTTGCTTTGTTGCTATCATACTATCATATTCAGGCTTCATTGTCATTACCCGAATCACTTTTCTTTTGTTCCTGTTCCCGGAAGAAACGGTAGATATTGCCTGCTGCCAGGCGGTTCAAACCGGGTACTCCGGCCAGTTCTTCCTCACTCGCAGCCTGGATCGCCTCAAGTGTTTTGAAATGCCGCATCAGGGCTTTACGCCTGGTATTGCCGATACCGGGAATATCATCGAGAATCGAACGAACCTGGCCTTTGCTCCGCAGACTGCGGTGATATTCAATCGCAAACCGGTGTGCCTCATCCTGAATTCTGGTAATCAGACGAAACCCCTCCGAATGTTTGTCGATCGGAATTTCTACATTATTATAATACAATCCGCGGGTGCGATGATTATCATCCTTTACCATACCGCAGACGGGGATATCCAGCTTCAGTTCAGCGAGTACTTCCAGTGCAATATTGACCTGCCCCCGGCCGCCGTCCATCATCAGCAGATCCGGAAAACGGGTAAAACTGCCGAAGTTTTTTCCCACTCCTTTTTCCTTTAACTGCTCCATTTCTTCCAGGCCATGCTCAAACCGCCTGGTCAGCACCTCTTTCATTGACGCATAATCATTAGGCCCGATTACAGTGCGGATCTTAAACTTGCGGTAATCGTTGCGTTTTGGTTTGCCGCCTTCATAAACAATCATGGATCCAACTGACTCATAACCTGATATATTGGAGATATCAAATGCTTCGATTCTGGTCACTCCATTTAATCCCAGCCAGCCGGCCACCTGATTCATGGCCCCGATCGTGCGCAACTCTTCCCGTTTGATCTTTTCCTTATCCTGTGAAAGCACCAGGGCGGCATTCTTTTCAGCAAGCTCCACCAGGCGTTCTTTCTCACCTTTCTTAGGAACGGTAATCTTTACTTTCTGACCACGTTTTCCGCTCAGCCACTGGCTGATTACCTCTTCATCCTCAAGTTCTTCCTGAATCCACAACTCTCTGGGAACAAACGGTGTTCCGGCATAAAACTGTTTGATAAAACTGGTCATGATCTGCCGGTTGTCTTCTGCAGTTGCAATCACAACATGAAAATGCTCTCTGCCGATCAGTTTGCCTTCTCTGACAAAAAATACCTGTACTACTGCATCGGTCTCGTCCTTCGCCATCGCAATGATATCACGGTCTTCCATACTGCTGCTGGTAATCTTCTGCTTCTGGGCAACCTGTTTCACACTGGCAAGCTGCTCACGATACTCGATCGCCTTTTCGAAATCCATTTGTTCCGATGCCTGCATCATTTTATCTTCGATCCCTTTAATGATCCTGTCATATTTTCCATTTAAAAATTCCAGCGCCTGAGAGATATTTTCAGCATATTGCAGCTGGTTTATATACCCCTGACAGGGAGCATCACATTGTTTGATATGATAGTTCAGGCATGGTCGGTCCTTGCCGATATCTTTGGGCAGGCTCCGGTTGCAGGTTCTGATCTTATAGAGTTTATGGATCAGGTCAATCGTATCCTTGACTGCCCCGGCACTGGTATATGGCCCAAAATATTTATTCTTGTCTTTTTTCATTGTACGGGCAAATAAAATACGCGGAAATTCCTCTCCCACCGTCACCTTTATATAAGGATAGGATTTGTCGTCCTTCAGCATGGTATTGTATCTGGGGCGGTGCTCCTTGATCAGGTTGCTCTCCAGCACCAGTGCTTCCAGTTCGGAATCAGTAATAATATATTCAAAATGGTCAATCCGCGATACCATCTGTTCAATCTTCGTCGATTTATTGCGGCTGCTCTGGAAGTACTGTCTGACCCTGTTCTTCAGGCTGATCGCCTTGCCGATATAGATGATCTCATCCTTGGCATCCCGCATAATATAGACCCCCGGCTGCGCCGGGAGTTTCTTCAGTTCATCTTCAATTACAAACACCGCCAGGCCTCCTTGTCTGAAACAGCGGTCATCTGAGATGACCGCCGTCGTAACGTTTCTGCATATTCAGATATCTTCGAATTGCTTCAATCTGTTCCAGAACAGATCCCGTCACCGGCTTGATATCCAACACTACATAAATACTGTCAATCTCCTTTTGACCCGCTCCTTTTTCAAGCAGGTCCAGGCACCCGATCTTCTCTTCCAGAGTGTCAGCATCCAGAAACCGCAGAAGCAGCGGATTTACTTCCGGCTCCAGGGCCATCTCTGTCACTGTCTTCGTCTCCATCTCATCCGGCCGGGACAGTTCCACACGTTCGAAACGCCATGTCTGCTTAGCATCCGGGTATTTATCACGGTCCACCGCTTCCAGAAACATCTCAAGCGGACGGACATAGGTCTGAAAGTTACCGTATAAAGCCTGATAAACCACCATCGGTTCACCGCTTTCAGAGTGAATTGCTACTGTAATAATCTGATATAGTTTGTCTTTAAAATGACGGTAAAACTCTCCTGGATGCACCATTCGTTTCATTTTACTTATTCTCCATTTTATTCTGTACTGTCACCGGACGCTGCGGCCTCCATCGCCGACGATGTCCCTTCTTCCAGCTCCGACATGGCAAAAGTCGTCTCCGGAAGTGCTGCCCGTGACTGCGCAATCTGCTGCGCCTCTGCCTCCGCTTCTTCCGGTGTCAGCAGGCCGTCCCACTCATACCGGCAGGAAGCATCCCACAACAGCCATTCATCATATCCGGCGTCATAAGAAGCCTGAATCTGTTCTCTGACTTCAACCCCTGTGTAAGGAATATGATGCTCCAGCCAGGTCGCCGTGAAATCCTGAAGCCAGGGTCTGACCTGCGCAATATGGCCGCCGTCGCGGCTGGCAAAATACAGTTCTTTTTTTGAATCATTTAATGCTGCCGTAATAGTATTATACGGCTCCGTATCCGGATGTTCAATACCAAAATTTCCGTCGGCATAATGGGAAGGATAAATCATTGGACTGATATAGTCCATATGTTTTGCCATCTCGCCATAGATCTGGCCAACTGAATCTGCATTCACGCCACTGTTGATAATCGCACCGAAAACATCGGCTGATACGAACAGTCCTTCCGCCTTCAGCAGCCGGTACTGATACTCCATAAACTCACAAATGATGTCGGTACGGGATCGTCCATTCACATCGGCTTCATCCAGAACCACATCCTGCATCCTGTTCTCCGTACAGAATCGGACATAGTCAAACTGTACCTCATCAAATCCCAGATTACCGGCTTCAATTCCAATCTCCGCCAGGTAATCCCATACTTCCTGTTTGTACGGATTAGCCCAGTTATTGCCGTCACGATCCGCAAACAGGGTCCCGTCAGCATTGTGCAGGCACCATTCCGGTCGTTTCTCACCCAGCCAGGAGTCCCTGAAGGCAGGAATTCTGGCAATGGTATAAATACCGCGGTCCTTAAGCTTCTGCATCAGCCCCTCTATATCGGCAATATATACCTTAACGGACTCAAGTTCCGTCACGGCAGGACTGTCCATCTGGCAAACCACCCGGCCAAAATCATCCTTCAGATCAATTACCAGAGCGTTCACCTCGGTTTTTTCGATCTCCTCGAGTAATGTATCAACCATAGTAGGGGTACCTGCCACATAGGCAGAAATGTAGATCCCCTTCACTTTCACCGGAGTCCGTTCCGGTTCTGCCGCTATGGCGGCAGGTTCTGTCTCTGCTTCACTTTCATTTTCCGTTTCAGCCGGCGTCTCCGCCTGACTGTCCTGGCCAATGACCACCGGAGCCGGGGTCGTGCCGCTGTTCCTCATCGAGTCCAGACGCCCGCAACCGGTGATCAGGAGAAGTGAAATCAGAAGGCACAACAATCTTGTTATCTTCATAATCCCTTATCCTTTTTTTGAGTACCGTATCACACACGGTGCTCGTATCTGTAGTTTTTAGCAACATATTAGTAACAATTCGTAATAAGTATATCATACAATTGTAAAATTGGCAAAATCCACAAAATCTGATGCAATTCGCGCTTTATTGTGGTACAATCGGATAGGTGAAAGGGGAATTATAATGAACATTGGATTTGATAATCAAAAGTACTTAAAAATGCAATCCGAACACATTCGCCAGCGGATCAGTCAGTTCGGTGATAAATTATATCTGGAATTCGGCGGCAAGCTATTTGATGATTTCCACGCCTCCCGTGTACTTCCCGGCTTTGCTCCTGACAGCAAACTGAAGATGCTGCTGCAGCTGGCCGATCAGGCTGAGATCGTAATCGCCATCAACGCTGCTGATATCGAAAAAAATAAGGTCCGCCATGATCTGGGCATCACCTACGATCTGGACGTACTGCGCCTGATTCAGGAGTTTAGGGATACCGGTCTTTATGTCGGCAGTGTTGTGATCACCCGCTATTCCGGCCAGCCCGCCGCCAACCAGTTCCAGACACGCCTGGAGCACCTCGGTATCAGGGTATACCGCCACGTTCCAATCGACGGTTATCCGCACAACATTTCCTATATCGTCAGCGATGAAGGCTACGGGAAAAATGACTATATCGAAACGAGCAGACCGCTTGTCATCATCACCGCACCGGGTCCCGGCAGCGGCAAGATGGCCACCTGTCTGTCTCAGCTTTATCACGAAAATAAACGCGGCATCAAGGCCGGTTATGCCAAGTTCGAGACCTTCCCGATCTGGAATATTTCGCTCAAGCATCCGGTCAATCTGGCTTATGAAGCCGCTACTGCCGACCTCAATGATGTCAATATGATCGACCCGTTCCATCTGGAAGCTTACGGGGAAACCACCGTAAACTACAACCGTGATGTCGAGATTTATCCGGTTCTGGCCGCCATCTTCGAAGGCATCTACGGTCATTGCCCCTATAAATCGCCGACTGACATGGGTGTCAATATGGTCGGAAACTGTATCTTTGATGATGATATCTGCAAAGAAGCCTCCCGTCAGGAGATCGTCCGCCGATACTATCAGGCACTAAATCGTCTGGCCAAAGACGAATGCAGCAAAGAAGAGATCTATAAGATTGAACTTTTAATGAAACAGGCCAAAGTCACCACTGATGACCGGGCTGTCGTTCCTGCCGCCAAACAAAAAGCTGCCGCAAGCGGTGCTCCTGCCGCTGCCCTGGAATTAGCCGACGGCAGAATTGTATACGGTAAAACCGGTGATTTACTCGGTGCCTCCGCTGCCGTCCTGCTGAATGCAATCAAAGAATTAGGCGGCATTGCCGATGAGATACACCTGATCTCACCCACTGCCATCGAACCGATTCAGAGCCTCAAAACCAGCTATCTTGGCAGCAAAAACCCCCGCCTGCATACAGACGAAATCCTGATCGCCCTGTCCATGTGCGCGGCCACCGATGCAAATGCCCGCCTGGCAATGGAACAGCTTCCACTGCTGCGCGGATGCCAGGTACATACTTCAGTGATGTTATCGAGTGTGGATATTAAGATATTCAAGAAATTAGGAATAGAACTCACTTCCGAACCATACTATGAGACAGAAAAACTATATCATTAAATCAGACATATCAAGACCTGTGATGATTTAAAACAAGAGGCAGGAAAGCTCAGTTTAAGAGTTTTCCTGCCCCTATTATATAAAACTGACATCTGCTTCCTATTGAGCCATCGCTTCCTGAACCATCTCAATACTCATACCAAACCTGTCCTGTAATTTCTGAACAATAACATGTTCAGGAATATTCAGATCTCGATAAGCATCTATCATCCCCCTTTTCATTCCTTCCTGCAATCCTTCCTGAATGCCTTCTAATTTCAAATTATCCAACGCCCTGCACATATTCACACATCCTCCTTTATTTATCCTGGCATACCCGATCAACTCCTTCGATCCCGTTGCCGCGCCTATCGCCGCCATAGTTTCCCAGTATATCTCTTTATCCGAAAACTCCATCTCAAACTTCGTCAGATCCACAAATCCGTCATTCTCATAAAAATATTTAACCATCGTAAAAAAGTCCTGATTATCTTTATTGGCAAACTTAAATTCTTTAAGACCAGAAACCTCCAGCAGGTTTATCTTATAATTATTACAAAACGGCTCAAACCTCGATGGCACATCCATCATATCATGTAAACACCCCGGACCATCCCAGGCCTTTTCCCCATAATAAATCACCAGATTCACCACCGGGCACAGACGATCTGACTGTGTCATTCCGGAAAGAAATTCATCCGCTCCGTTCAAATCCTTCTCCCTGCGATGCACCTGTTCCAACGCTTTACACTGTCTTGTATATCTCAACGAATCATAAAGCATAGATCTGACCGGCATTGCATAATGGATATTCATCTGGTTTTCCAGTCCGACAAGTACAAATCGAATCCCATCGGTATGTTGCTTAATCACATCCCGATATCTGGCTATCGCATCCAGTTTTTCATTGTCCCCAAAAACAGTCGACTCTTCCACATCCTGCTCCACCAAATGATCAGGGCTAATAACAATCTCTCCATCAAAAAACACCTGATTAAATAGATCCGCAAACCGATAATTATCACTCCAAAACTCCTTCAACACCGGATCAGGCTTTAACTTGTCAACACTTCCTTTGTACAATCCTTACCTCCATTATAAAAAATTCAAAACCATATTACAAGTACTATTTAAGCAATCCGCGTACAAATACGCAAACCACTCCCACACTACAATTCACCTGCCTTCCATATTAAATTTTATTTTTCATGAACATATCGCCGATACGGCACGTCTGATCCATACAGATCATAGAAATACTTTCCCGAAAGAAAAGTAATAAAGATTTTATTTTGCTATTATCCCACGCAACCTCACCAAATGTCAAGAGCAAACTCACCCGCACTGCTCCTTATTCTTCGAAAAGGATGAATATTAGCAGGGATGGCGTAACGTGAGCGTGGTCTGCCCCCGGTCGGCCTGGCGCCCCTGTTTCACGGCCCGGTAACGGTCTCGAATTGGCTGCATTTGAAGAGTATTTAGAGATCTTAGGATCTCTTTATACTCTGAAACAGCAGTCAATTCGAGACCGTTACCGGGCCGTGAAACAGGGGCGCCAGGACGGCCGGGGGCAGACTACGCTCACGTTACGCCATCCCCTCGCGAACATACAACCTATTCACAAACCTTACTGACATCAATCCACTCCTTACAGTGCGATGCCAAATCCAACTGCTCCAGCGTCAGCTTCACCGCACTGTTAGCGCTTCCTGCCGCCGGATACACAACATCAAACCGTTTCAGGGATTCATCCAGGTATACATCCACTCCATCAATTAAATCAAAGGGGCATACGCCGCCGACCGGATGTCCGGTCACCGACTTCACCTCATCCTTGTGAATCATCAAAGCCTTGGTGTGGAACCGGTCTTTGTATTTACGGTTGTCCAGTTTGGCATCACCGGCCATTACAATCAGAATCACTTCATCATTCACTGAAAACGCCATGGTTTTGGCAATTCTGCAAGGCTCACACCCAACGGCCTGAGCTGCCAGCTCCACTGTCGCACTGGAAGTCGTAAATTCCAATACTTCCTGATCCAGATCCCACTGCTTTAAATAATTTTTCACACGTTCTACTGACACTGTCTGTTCCTCCCAAGAACACTTTATTCGTTTGTCTTTTGATAGTTAAGATAGTCTGCTGCGGTCTGCTTATCCTGCTCCACCTGGAGTTTTAATGCTTCCAGGGAATCAAACTTCTGTTCCGGGCGGCAAAAATGCAGCAGTTGCACGGTTATTTCTCTTCCATATATATCTTCTTCCAGTCCGATAATAAAAGTCTCAATTCCGACCGGGTTTGTTCCCTGAATCGTTGGCTTTCTGCCGATATTACTGACACCGCCATAGACCTGTCCATCCAACAGTACGGTTGACACATATACTCCGAATGGCGGCAGGTGCTTATCCGCCGGCGGCGTAATATTGGCTGTCGGAAATCCAAGAGTACTGCCGATATGATTGCCGTGAATCACGGTACCATGGATACTGTAAGGTTCTCCAAGCAGTTCATTGGCCTTTTCGATATTTCCCTTAGCCAGCTCCTCACGTATATAGGAGCTGCTGATATCACGGTGGTCGTCCTGCTCTTTTTCAATAATGACGGCCTGATACTGATACCGGTCAGACAGTTCCACAAGCAGTCCGGCATTCCCCGCCCGCTTGTATCCGAAACGGCAGTCAGTCCCGACTACAATGGCTTTGGCATGCATCGCCTCAACCAGCAGTTCCCGGACAAAATCTTCCGGTGTCATATGCGCCGCCTGATCGTCAAACGGGTACTCGACCAGATAGTCGATCCCCATGCTTTCCATCCGGTTTCTGCGTTCCTGATTGGTAGTAATGACCGATTGCGTCTGCCCGGTGACAACTCCTGCCGGAGCCATGTCAAAGGTAAATACCGCTGTTTTATAGCCGTATTCGTGCTTCAGACGTTTCATCTCACGCAGCAGCTTCTGATGTCCTTTATGACGTCCATCAAACTTGCCGATAGTGACAATGGTTGGTTCATTGATATGAAATTCTCTGGTTCCGCTGATAAAGTGCATACTAATTGCCTCCCAGAAACAGTTTCTTTGGCTGGAATCGCCCTGCCTCTTCCCGGTATTCATAAACACCGATAAACTCCTGATCGATGCTGTATATTCTGACCTGCTCCGGCACCGGATCCGGCAGCTGTGATCCGAAACAGTCAATCGGCAGCGGATTTCCGTTATAAAGCAGCTTGTCTGCTTCTGGCGGCACCGTAACAGCGGGCAGATGCAAAAACATCTGATCAATCGGTATGATAATATCCTCCAGCCGGTCCTCATCGCGCAGCCGTTCAAGATCGGATAACTTCAGGCTGTCTTCAATATCAAATCGTCCGACCCGGGTTCTGAGCAGCTGTTCCATACAGCCGCCGCAGCCAAGCAAAAGGCCGATGTCATGACAGAGCGTTCGTATATAAGTACCTTTTGAGCAGCTTACAGTAAATGTCACACGGGGGACCTTAATCTCTTCAATCCGGATCTCAGTGATTTCTACCGGCCGCGGCTGGCGTTCAATCTCTTTGCCGGCACGCGCCAGTTCGTACAATTTTTTTCCATTTACCTTCAGCGCGGAATACATCGGCGGGATCTGTTCACTGGTGCCTTCAAAGCTTTGAATCACCCGGCGGATCTCCTCCTCCGTTGCCTGAACCGGATGCGTTTCCAGCACTGTCCCGGTCGTATCCTGAGTATCGGTAACCGTTCCCAGCAGCATAACTGCCCGGTAGGTTTTGGATTTGTCAGTCAGCATATCGCAAAGTTTTGTTGCTTTGCCCAGACAAACCGGCAGGACTCCCTGTGCATCAGGATCGAGCGTTCCGGTATGACCGATCTTCTTCATCCGTAAAATACCTCTCATTTTCGCCACTACGTCATGAGAGGTAAATCCTTTTTCTTTGTATACATTAATGACGCCGTTCATGGATATCTATGCTCCTTTGTCAGTGTCCAGCTGCAGTCTGATCCGGTCGGACAGGTTATTGACAACATCGTGAATGCTGCCCATCATGGTACAGCCGGCAGCCCGGACATGTCCGCCGCCGCCAAAGAAAGATGCTACCCGGCTGACATCAACCTTGTTGTTGGAGCGCATGCTGACTTTATAGACACAGGCGTGGGTTTCATGCAGGAAAATTGCACATTCCACCCCATCAGTAATCCTGAGCTGATCGACAATGCCTTCCAGATCGAACGTCCTGGCGCCGTAAAACTCCATATCTTTCAGGCGCAATGCCGAAAAAATACAGACGCCGTCCAGAATACTGACACTTTCGAGCAGCGCACGGCCCAAAATCTGGTTCTGGACATAGGTCTTACGGTAGAAGCTGCCATCAATGATAGCTCCGAAATTAATGCCTTTTTCCATCATCTGTCCGGCAACTGCCATGGTTCTGGCCGAGGTATTGCTGTTTTTAAATACATTGGTATCATGAATGATACCGGTATAAATACACTCTGCCACAGCCTTGCTGATCTGATCGATATCCAGGAGATCGAAAAGGACTTCACAGGTCGAGCTGACATCGGATTTGATTATATTTTCCCGGGCATACCCCTGGTTTGTAATATGGTGATCGAGACAAATGCTTTCCTTCGCATGTTCCAGATAGACAACATTGTCTCCCAGCCGGCCGGCATCACCGCTGTCCAGACAGATACACAAATCATAAACCAGACTGGTATCCAGTTCCTGACTGATCGTGTCGAAACCGGCTAAATAATTGAATTTCGGTGACGGTTGTTCCAGATATACCTGTACCGTCTTTTCCGGATATTGTTCTTTCAGGTAGTTGTATACGGCCAGGCAGGAACCGACACAATCGCCGTCCGGACGCATATGTCCAAGTACGGCAACCGTATCTGCCCGCGCAGCCATCTCCAGTAAAATACTCATCCCGTTTCCCCCTATTCTCCGGTCACTTCATCGATCAGTCTTGACATGTTTACGCCATATTCGATTGACTGATCCAGCACGAAACTGATTTCGGGAGTATTTCTTAAATTAATTCTGCGGGCCAGCTCGCGGCGGATGTAACCAACCGCATTCTTCAGCCCGGTGATTGCGTTCCCGGCAGCTTCCTTGTCGCCCAGAACGCTGATAAATGCCTTACAATACTTCAGATCCGGAGTGACCTCCACCGCTACGACACTGACCATGGCGGCGCTGACGCGCGGATCCTTGATCTCGGAGCGGATGATGGTACTTAGTTCCCTCTGGACTTCCATATTGACTCTTGTATTCTTAATGCTGTTTTTGCGCATAAATAATTCCTTTCCTTACGCCTGCATCCGGTTTAGCGCGGTACTTCCACCATGATATAAGCCTCGACCATATCATCTTCCTGAAGATCGTTGAATTTCTCAAATACCAGACCGCACTCGTAGCCGGTTGCTACTTCTTTCACATCATCTTTAAAACGTTTCAGAGATGCCAGTGCACCCTCAAAGATCTTCTCCCCTTCACGGGTAATCCGTACAGAGCAGTTTCTCTGGAATTTACCATCCATAACATAGGATCCGGCAATGGTACCGACGCCGGAGGCTTTAAAGGTCTGGCGCACGATCGCATGACCGATGACCTTTTCTTCAAAGATCGGATCGAGCATCCCCTTCATTGCTGCTTCCACATCTTCGATCGCCTGATAAATAACACGATAAAGTCTTAAATCTACCTTTTCATGATCAGCAATTGATTTTGCTGTTGCATCCGGTCTTACATTAAAGCCGATTACAATTGCATTGGATGCGGAGGCCAGGGTAATATCGGACTCGTTGATCGCACCGACACCGCCGTGAATTACTTTTACCATAACCTCTTCATTGGACAGTTTCAGCAGGCTCTGCTTAACTGCTTCCACAGACCCCTGAACGTCTGCTTTGACAATGATCGGCAGTTCTTTGATATTTCCGGCTTTAATCTGGCTGAACAAATCATCCAGTGACAGTTTTGCCTTGGTATCTTCAAGCAGTTTGTTCTTGCCTTCGGCAATAAATGTTTCTGCGTAGCTTCTGGCTTCTTTTTCGTTTTCGGTTGCCATCAGAACATCACCGGCTCCCGGAACATCGTTAAGACCAAGGATTTCAACCGGCATAGACGGTCCGGCTTCCGTTACTCTCCGGCCCTTGTCATCCATCATGGCACGGACTTTACCGTAACATGGTCCGGCAGTCACATTGTCACCGACATGCAGCGTTCCCTTCTGGACAAGAATGGTTGCAACCGGTCCTTTGCCGCGATCCAGCTCCGCTTCGATTACCAGACCTCTGGCCTGACGGTTCGGATTGGCTTTCAGTTCTTTGACCTCTGCTGCCAGTAAGATCATCTCAAGCAGCTGTGGAATACCTTCGCCGCTGTGAGCTGATACCGGTACAAAGATCGTGGTTCCGCCCCAGTCTTCCGGAACGAGTTCATGCTCGGAAAGCTCCTGTTTTACACGTTCGATATTGGCGCTTGGTTTATCAATCTTATTGATGGCAACGATAATTTCCACATCAGCTGCCTTCGCATGGTTAATCGCTTCAATGGTCTGCGGCATTACACCGTCATCGGCTGCTACTACCAGGATCGCAATATCGGTAGATTGTGCACCACGCATACGCATGGCGGTAAACGCCTCATGTCCCGGAGTATCCAGGAAGGTGATCTGCTGATCCTCTACCTTTACAGTATAAGCACCGATATGCTGGGTGATACCGCCGGCTTCTCTGGATGTTACATTCGCAGAGCGGATGGCATCAAGCAGAGAGGTTTTACCATGATCAACGTGACCCATAACGCATACAACCGGGGGTCTGGTGACCATATCGGCTTCGTCTTCATCATCTTCTTTCAGAAGTTCTGCGATCACGTCTACTTTTACTTCTTTTTCGCAAAGGATATCATATTCCATTGCAATTTCTTCTGCTTTTTCGAAATCAATTTCCTGGTTCAGAGTAACAACGGTTCCCTGCAGGAATAACTTTTTAACAATTACCGACGGCTGAAGTTTCATCTTCTCTGCCAGTGCTTTAATAGTCAGAACTTCCGGCAGTACGATTACTTTTACAGCCTCTTCTGCCTTTGTTTCTGCTACTTTCTGAGGCATGATAAACGGATGTTTGGATACTTTTCCTTTTGCTCTTGGTCCGTCTTCATTTACCTTTTTCTTATTATCATAACGGCTGTTCTTATAGTTGCCTTTATTAGGCTGGCGGGTTCCCGGTTTTGTCTGCATTGGGGTATCGAATGATTTCGCTGCTCCATCACGCTGCTGGCCCGGTCTCGCTCCGCCGCGATTGCCCTGATAACCACCCTGGCCCTGACCCTGTGGACGATTGCCCTGATAGCCGCCCTGGCCCTGCGGACGATTGCCCTGATAGCCGCCCTGACCCTGCGGACGATTGCCCTGAT
>DAMAMW010000001.1:109342-121021 GCA_032073745.1 Lachnospiraceae bacterium
TGCGGACGATTGCCCTGATAGCCGCCCTGACCCTGCGGACGATTGCCCTGATAGCCGCCCTGGCCCTGCGGACGGTTGCCCTGATAGCCCTGGCCCTGCGGACGATTGCCCTGATAGCCCTGGCCCTGCGGCGCATTGCCGTCACGGTTGCCCTGGTAACCCTGGCCCTGCGGACGGTTGCCCTGATAGCCCTGGCCCTGCGGACGGTTGCCCTGGTAGCCCTGGCCCTGCGGACGGTTGCCCTGATAGCCCTGGCCCTGCGGACGATTGCCCTGGTAGCCCTGGCCCTGCGGCGCATTGCCGTCGCGATTGCCCTGATAGCCCTGGCCCTGCGGACGATTGCCCTGATACCCCTGGCCCTGCGGACGATTGCCGTCGCGATTGCCCTGGTAACCCTGGCCCTGCGGGCGATTGCCCTGGTAGCCCTGGCCCTGCGGACGATTGCCGTCACGGTTGCCCTGATAACCCTGGCCCTGCTGACGATTGCCGTCGCGGCTGCCCTGATAACCCTGCCCCTGCGGGCGATTACTCTGACTCTGTACCTGCTGTCCTTCACGATTTGCCGGAGCAGCGGTACCCGGCGCTGCCGGTGCCGGAGTACTGGCTGCAGGCGCACTGGCGGCCGGACTCTGGTGACTCTGCTGCGGACGGTTAGCTGCCGGATTCGGCTGCTGCGGCGGGCGCTGCTGGGAATTCTGCGGCCGGTAAACCGCTGCTATTTTTTTCTTTGGCGCTTCTGCTGCAGTATTTACAGACGCTGCCTTTACTTCTTCTCTTTTTGGTGCAGAAGATGTCATACCACGTTTTACCATCTGAATCTGATTGTCATTCACATTCGATGCATGGCTTTTGACGTCCTGCTTGTTTTTTTGTAATATATCCAGTACTTCTTTACTGGTTTTTCCTAATTCTTTCGCCAGCTCACTAACTCTCATACTCGCTACCTCCGTTTATGTTCATTTGTTTCACGATTGCGTTGGCTAAACCGGTATCTACTATGGCAAGAGACGCACGCATCTCTTTTCCCATCGCATGACCAAGCTCGCCTTTCCCACCGAAATAATAGATAGGGACTTTATAGTAAGTACACATGTTGAAAAACATCTTTCTGGTATTATCCGATGCCTCTTCTGATACGATGACCAGATGTGCCTTGCCTGATTTCACTGCCTTTTCCGTCGAGAACTCGCCGCTGGCGGTCTTTCCGGCCTTGGTTGCCAAACCAATCAGGTTCAATATTTTCTGTCTGTTATCCAAGATGCTCCATCTCCTTTTCCAGATTTTCGTAGACCGTCTGGGGAATGGCCATCTTAAAGGAACGCTCCAGTCCCTTGCCCTTGATCGCCTGTTTCAGGCATGTTCCGGACGGGCACAGGTACGCTCCCCTGCCGTTCTTTCGTCCGGTCGCATCAAGTACAAGCTCACCCTCCGGTGTCTTCAGCACCCGGATCATATCCTTCTTGCTTTTCATTTCGCCGCAGCCGATACACTGCCTTTGCGGAAATTTCTTTGTACTCACTAATAAATCACTTCCTATCTTCTTATTCCTCGTTATTGTATTGGTCCATGTTCAGATCATCATCACCTTCGGTCTGGTATTCGTCAGGAGCAGCACTGTCAAAATTGTTCTGGAAATCGTCGTATACACCTTCTTCCTGATAATCTATTCCCATTTCCTCAAACAAGCCTAATTCTCTCGCCTGAGTCTCACTCTTAATATCAATCTTAAATCCGGTCAGCCTGGCCGCAAGTCTGGCATTCTGCCCTTCTTTGCCGATCGCCAGTGACAGCTGGTAATCCGGTACGATAACCTGTGCTTCGCGGCTGTCTTCATCCGCTACTACACAGATAACCTTGGCCGGGCTCAGCGCATTCTCGATCATATATGCCGGATTCTCATCCCAGTTGATAATATCAATCTTCTCGCCGCGCAGTTCATTGACGATGGAATTGACTCTGGCGCCGTTAAGTCCGACACAGGCGCCGACCGGATCAACGTTAGGTTCATTGGAATATACTGCAATCTTGGTACGGGATCCGGCCTCTCTGGCGATCGACTTGATCTCCACGGTGCCGTCCTTTACCTCGGTTACTTCCTCTTCAAACAGGCGTTTTACCAGATCCGGATGGGTTCTGGATACGGAAATACGCGGTCCCTTCGGAGTATCCTTTACCTCCAGTACATACAGACGGATACGTTCGGTCGGTCTGAATATCTCACCTTTTACCTGTTCCTGTTCATTCAGGATTGCATCGACCTTACCCAGGTTGATGCTGACGTTTTTACCCAGATATCGCTGTACGATACCGGTCACAATGTCTTTTTCTTTCTGATACCATTCATTAAACTGAATGTTGCGTTCTTCTTCGCGGATCTTCTGTAAAATTACATTCTTGGCATTCTGAGTGGCGATACGCCCAAAGGATTTGGACTCGATCGGACACTGGACAACATCTCCCAGATCATACTTGGGATCCTTCATCTTCGCTTCAGCAAGACTGATCTGCAGCACCTGGTCTTCGACCTCTTCCACCACTTCCTTTTCCGCGTAAACAGAAAAATCTCCGGTGTCCGGATTGATTGCAACTTTTACATTGTCTGCCTTTCCAAAGTGGTTTTTACATGCGGTCAGCAATGAATTTTCAATCGCCTCCAAGAGTGTGGCCTTACTGATATTTTTTTCTTTTTCCAGCAGCTCCAGCGCCTCCATCAATTCCTTATTCATGGTTTTATCCTCCTACAACATTTCATTGGTTTAAAAATCGAATGCTAATCTGATCAATGCAATCTCAGCGCGGTTAAATACTATCTCTTCACCATCGGCCATCTCAACCGTCACAGTTTCCTTGTCGTGCGATTTCAGTATGCCGGTGAATTCCTTCTGCTTATCTTTAGCCTTGTACAACCGGATCTCGACTTCGCTGCCCTGACTTCTGACGAAATCTTTTTCCTTCTTAAGCGGTCTGCCCAGTCCCGGAGAACTGACCTCCAGAATATAGCTCTCTTCAATAAAGTCTTCCTGATCAAGCCATTCATTCAGCTGTCTGCTGACCAGCTCGCAGTCATTTACCGTAAAGCCGCCCGGCTTGTCGATATAAGCCCGCAGATACCAGTTGCCCGCTTCTTTTACATATTCTACATCAACCAGTTCAAACGAATGCTGTTCCATAACCGGAAGCAGATATTGTTCAACCCTGTTCTCATACGATTCTTTTTTTGTCACCGTTTTTCACCTCATTTCATCCCAAACGGATTTTAAGCATAAAGTAAGAGTGGACCGTCAAGCCCACTCTCTTTCGCCATTTTCATCATGTTATCATATGCATTATAGCACTGCAATATGTGAAATGCAAGGGTTTCTCGCTTTTTTTGCATAATATTGCCTTCCGTTACTCCTCCCACTCACCATTTTGGTTAACATAATAACCATCAGGAGTTGTCCCATCTGTCAACAAAGAACCGGATTCCTGCAGAAAATAATGTTTATCATTCAGCTGAATCCAGCCGGTCGCCATACTTCCATCTTCATTTAAATAATACCAGCTGCCGTCAAGCATAAGCCACCCGGTCACATAATTACCATTCTGATCGGCATAATACCAGTCGCCGTCCTGCTGCTGCCATGCGCCGGCGATACCAGCGGTACCAGCTGACTGCCCGTTGCCGGTTAACTCCTGGTCTTCCTTCACCGGTATCAGAAAGATATCCGATTGCGGTAATTTTGAACTGATCACCAGCATGCTGCCGTCACGCTGCGCCCTGCACTCCAGCTCCCTTACCTGATCACGCATCAGTGTTTTCCATACTTCCACATCAATTGTATACATTTGCTTTTTGATGCCTTCTTTAGTAGTCTCTGTTGTTTCAAGCGCATAGACTGCCGTCCGGCCCGCTTCCCGTTCTGTGTCTTTCAGGTCCGGCGTATCCCAGTCGGGCTCTGTGTCAATGCCGTTTTGATAAATACTCCGGGTATAGGCATAACGGTCAATTTCATAATAATACCGGTCCTGGTAAACCGGATCTTCACGGTAGACCGGCGATTCATAAGCTTCCTGAACATCCTTGTATACCGGTTCCTGATACGGTTCTTTAACCGTTTTATAGACCGGAACCTGATAAGGCTCATCTACGGTTCTATAACGCGGCACCTGTCTGGTAATCTCTTCAAAATAACCATTCCCCAGATCCCTGACACCGTCAGATACTTCATCATAACCGTCCAGCACTTCTTTCTGCCTGTATTTGGTCTCATAATAATCAATAACTTCTACCGTTTTATATTTGGTTTCGTAACGGTCAATAACCTGAACCGTCCGGTATTTAGTTTCATAATGAGTGACCGTTTGATTGTAATGATGTACCTCCTGCCTGGTTTCAATCAGCCTGGCATCAATCGGCATCGACCAGTCACTCTCCTCAAAAGTCTGCAGTTCTTCAATCCGTATCTCATTTTCCCAGACATAATGATCGATCTGCAGAATATTCTTTTGCGGCTCAAACAATCCAAGCAACTTCGGAAAAAGTACCACAAATGCCGCAAGTACAAATGCAACAATAAAGAAATCCTTGATCCGCCGCTTTTTTCTAGCTTTCAAATACGCCGGAGTCTTTGTCGGATCCTGTCCATAAATATTTGACGCCTGTCCCCCATCCGGTTCCGGCTCCGCTGCAAAATCCTGATTACTCCGGTAAACCCGGTTATAACCCGGTGTCTGATCCTCCGTTTTAGCAGCACCGCAGGACGCGCAGGTCGTTGCCGCCGCCCGGTTAGAGCCGCCACAGTACTCACATAACCAGTTCGGTCCTGCCTTTGCCTTTTCTCTCTCAGCCTGCGAAGCTTCAACCCGCTGATTCATATCCATATAATGTCTGACACTTTTATCTTTTCTCCTGCCGCAGTAAGGACATACATCCGTCCCTCCATCCAGACCTTTCCTCTGACATTGCGGACAATCCCAGTAACCTTTCAGTATTCTTCCCATCTATAATGTATCCCCCTGTATATTAACGCAACTCATTCCAAGAACTTTATTTAACAATATCTTTCAGTATATCACCTCCCATCTGATATGGGTAGATACTGAATCCCCATTTCAAAAGTTTTTGCTTTACCCCTCGCTAAAGCCAACATAGTTGCCGGGAGAACGTGGGGCGTTAGGTTTGGTTGGACCGGAATCGGTGACATTGAACAAAGTGTCGGTGGTTCTTAGGCTGCAGCAAGTAATTTTCAGGGGAGAAATCATGCTCTCCAAAGCATGATTTCAAGGGCCGGAGCGGAGAATATATCAAATATTCTCCAGCGACTGGCCCTGGTGCCCCTGAAAATTGCTTGCTGCAGCCTTAGAACCACCCCACTGAGAGAACGGAACCGATTCCGGTCCAACCAAACCTGACGCCCCACGTTCTCCCTGCCACTATGAGCGCCCCCCTAAAGGCATATTTAACATTCGGACAAAATATATTGAACTAAACCACATCCGGAGTTCTTATATGATAAACCGACAATCAGACTTGCTGGAGGCCATCTACAGTGACGACTATATGGATCTGCTCTTTGATCTGAATGCCAGTATTTTACAGGATGGAAGATTTTATGACAGTACCCTCTCCCTGACTCCCAACCCTAAATACACGATCTTTTTTCTGGACCGGTCCAAAAATCCTGAATTGACCCTGAATTATTATAATTATTACGAAATCCCTCACTGTTACAGCACCATGGATATTAATGTGATGAATGAAACCGGCAGTGAGTTCCTGCAGAATCAGTCTCAGCTGAACGTTACCGGAAGGGGTGTTCTCATCGGTCTTTTGGATACCGGAATCGATTATACACATCCGGCTTTTATCAATGAGGCCGGTCAGACAAAACTGTATTCTATCTGGGATCAGACGATCATATCCGAATCCCCGCCGGAAGGTCTTTTCTACGGTACAGAATATACATCGGACATGATCAATCTGGCTTTGCAGTCCGACTCCCCCTTTGATATTGTCCCCAGCCGGGATACCTCCGGACACGGGACCCAGATGGCTGGTATTGCCGCCGGCAGCCGGCAGATCAGCAGCGAATTCTCCGGCATGGCACCGGGAAGCCAGCTGGTTATTGTAAAACTAAAAGATGCCAAACCACATTTAAAAAGGCATTACGGCATTGCCGAACATCTGCCGGCCTTCCAGACGACAGACATTCTGATGGGGCTTACCTACCTGCGCAATACAGCAATCCGCCTGAGGATGCCGATGGTAATATGCCTGGGACTGGGTACCAGCCTGGGCGGACTGACACCCCGCAATCCACTCGAACACTATCTGGAAAACCTTGCCGAGACGGATGGATTTTCTGTCGTCACCGCACTGGGGAACGAAGGATTGTCCGGCGGTACTTATATTGGCAGCATCTCACCCGGTACCGATTCCGAAAGTGTTGAAATTCTGGTTGGAGAAGAACAGGGTTTTACGCTGGAACTATGGGGCCGGCCTCCCAATATCTATTCTGTCAGTGTTCAAAATCCGTTTGGTGAAACCATGCCAAGGACAGCAACCAGGGGGCGGGGGACTTATCAGTATTCTTTTGTTTCCGCAACTACCAGACTCCAGATTGATTATCTGCTGACCGAACCGAATTCGGGGCAGCTGGTCATTCAGCTCAGATTTATCGCTCCGGTTTCGGGAATCTGGACGATTCATGTTTATAAATATGCTCACGATAACTCTGATTACATTATGAAACTTCCGGTCAGTAAATTTTTGCTTGGAGATACCAGGTTTTTAAGGCCCACGCCGGATTACTCCCTGGTTAAACCTTCTCAGATCAGAAATATCATCTCAGTTACTGCCTATGACCAGCAAACAGGAAATCTTACCCCCCGGTCGAGCTGGGGATATGCAAACATCTATAATATCAAACCCGATCTGGCCGCTCCCGGCGTCAATGTACTGGTGCCGGATCTGGCACATGGATATGCTCCGGCCTCCGGAAGCAGTATTGCTGCTGCCTGTACAGCCGGCAGCATTGCATTATTGTTCGAATGGATGCTGGATTATCAGATTCCCTGGGCGCCCAATACCGCCGGAACAAAAAACTTCATTACCCGGGGCACCAGACGGATCCAGGGCACAGAATTCCCAAATAAACAAATGGGATATGGAAAATTGGACCTTTACGGTTCTTATGAACAGGTACTGAATTTTTAGAAAGGGCATTATGGAAAGTCAGAAATTAGAAAATATATTGTCCGCCGCCTTGCAGTTGTCAGAGGAAGAACGGATGGAATCTGTCATCCTGGAAACCGGATATGACCAACAGACCAGAGAGTGGGAATTGATTATCAAATATTCCGGTGATCTGAGTGACATCTCTGGTTTTACCCGGGTTACGGAACTACAGGGCGGTTTTGCTACTGTAATTATTGCTGAAGAAGATATTCCCCGCCTGACAGACAGCCCGCTGATCGAATTTATAGAAAAGCCCAAGTCGTTTCATGAGACAATCAATACAGCGATTACTGCTTCCTGTATCTTAAACCACCGGCAGCTGGCGCCGCCCGACTCCCTGGGCGCACTCCATGGTACCGGTATTATCATCGCCTGCATTGATTCCGGGGTTGACTACATGCACCCGGACTTTATCGATGAAAACGGCAATTCACGAATCCTTTTTATCTGGGACCAGGACGGGCAGGGCATACCGCCAAAAGGTTATCACAGAGGGGCCGAATACAGCCGGGATCAGATTAACGAGGCACTGCGAATCAACAGCCGGCCCCAGCGTGAGCTGCTTGTACCTCACCGGGACACCTCAGGACACGGCACCTCGGTATTAGGCATCGCTGCCAGTAACGGCCGCGCTTCCGGCAGAAATTACATTGGAGTCGCACCGGAGAGCAGCATTATCGTCGTCAAACTGGGGATTGCCGCCCCCGCCGGATTTCCCCGGACGATCGAGCTGATGCAGGCACTCGACTATGTCAGCCGCAAATGTGTTCTCCTGGGCCGGCCGGTGGCCATCAATCTGAGCTTTGGCAATAACTATGGCGCCCATGACGGCGAATCCCTGATCGAACAGTTTATTGACCGGATTGCCAATATTGGACGGACGACCATCTGTGTCGGTACCGGAAATGAAGGTACCGCCGGCACTCATACCGGCGGACAGCTGGTCAGCGGCCAGGCCGAGGATATTTACTTTGGCATCAGCCCTTTTGAAACCCGCCTGTCCCTTCAGATCTGGAAGCAATATATGGATGATATTGATATCTCCATTATTACACCTTCGGGCATTCAGGTCGGCCCCCTGATCGAAAACAGTCAGGTGGTTAAATCAATGGCTGAAAACATGAAACTGGTGATCTATTATGGAGAACCGAGCCCCTACAGCATGTCGCAGGAGATCTATATTGATTTTGTCAATACCGGCTACTATCTCCAGACCGGCTTATGGCGGGTGCACCTGGAACCACGGCAGATTATTGACGGCCGTTTTGACATCTGGATGCCGGGAAGTGTCATGTTAAATGCCCTGACCAGATTCTATTCCCCCAATGAACAGTCCACACTGACCATTCCCTCCACAGCAAAAAAAGTGATCACTGTCGGCGCCTATAATCACCGTGACAATAACTATGCACCATTTTCCGGGAGAGGCCCCGTCAGACTTTTACAATACACAAAACCGGATCTGGCCGCTCCCGGTGTTGCCATTATGTCCACAACCACCGGCGGCAGTTATGGGCTGGTCACCGGCACTTCTTTTGCCACTCCCTTTGTTACCGGCAGCGCTGCACTGATGATGGAATGGGGAATCGAAAAAGGTAATGATCCTTACCTGTATGGGGAAAAGGTAAAAGCTTATCTGCTGAAAGGAGCCAGAAGGAGTGAGCGGCAAACCTATCCAAACAGCCAGTGGGGATGGGGACGGTTGTGTTTTGAAAACAGTTTCCCCAATCTATGACAACTCTCTCAATTTTTCATTATTCCGGCATATTATATATATATCCGTAACAGTTTGTATCTTCCCCAATGGCTTTACCATTCGGGAAGATACGAACTGTCGCGACACCAAAAAAGGAGGCAATCCATGAAACCAAAATTGGAAGCCTGTGGAATCAGTTATTCCTATCATTCACTTGAGGGCGAAACACCGGCTCTTTCAGATATATCATTTTCAGTCACTGCCGGTGAATTTCTGGCTGTTGTCGGCCCGTCGGGCTGCGGCAAATCAACCTTGTTGTCACTGCTCAGCGGTTTGCTGGAGCCGGAAGAAGGAACCGTACTGATCGACGGTATTCCGATCAGGGAATCCGGCAATAATATTGGATATATGCTGCAGAAAGATCACCTGTTTGATTGGCGCAGCATCTACGGAAATGTTGCCTTAGGGCTTGAGATACAAAAGAAACTGGATGAAGAGTCACGTCAGAATCTGCTTGAAATGCTGTCAGCTTATGGACTGAGCGGCTTTGAAGATGCCAAACCATCGGAATTGTCCGGCGGAATGAGACAGCGTGCAGCGCTGATCCGTACCCTTGCATTAAAGCCTGACCTGCTGCTGCTTGATGAACCGTTTTCAGCGCTGGATTATCAGACCCGTTTATCGGTCTGTGATGATATCAGCAAGATAATCCGGGATACAAAGAAAACAGCTATTTTAATTACCCATGACCTGTCAGAAGCGATCAGCGTTGCCGACAGGATTTTGGTATTGTCATCACGGCCGGCACGGATTAAAGCTGTGATACCGATTACGTTTGCGAAGGATGCACAGAGCCCGCTGGGGCGGCGTAATGCGGCGGAGTTTTCGACTTACTTTAATCAGGTGTGGGGGGAGTTGCAGGAGTAAGGTTGTTTCAAGGGGGAGCGCCTGGTGTTTGGGGCGAAAGCTGCTCCGTTCACTTAGTGTGGCATTCCTAAGAACAGAAACAGGGATTTGCATCGGTACCGGCGCAAACCGTTGAGAAATTTTGATAATTTCTCAACTAATGCGCCTGAGATTCTGAGTGGTACTTCAGAATCTCCCCGATGCAAATCCCTGTTTCTGTTCTAAGGACTGACAACACTTCGCTCAATGTCGCCGCTTTCGCCCCATACACCAGGCGCTCCCCCCGCCAACAATTGCTCCTGCCACAGGAATAAAAAAGCATAAGCAGTTGTTGGAAATATTATTGGTATTAAAGACGGCTCTTGAAGGAATTGTAGTCGAAGGTTTTCCAGATGCGGCATTGGTCGCCTTTTTTTAGGGCTATGGCCGGGAGGGGCATGCCGTTGAAGGTGTTGTTTTTTACCATTGAATAGATGGCCATGTCTTCGAAGGTGAGGCGGGTGCCTGGTTTTAGCGGTTTATCGAAGGAGTAGTCGCCGATGACGTCACCGGCAAGGCAGGTTGGACCGGCGAGGCGGTAGGTGAAGGGTTTTTCGCCTGGGGCGGCGCTGTCTTTTAGCGGGGGGCGGTAGGGCATTTCCAGCACGTCTGGCATGTGACAGGCGGCGGAGGTGTCCAGTATGGCGATCTGCTGGCCGTTGTTTTCTATTATGTCCAATACCTGAGTAATCAGGTAGCCGGCATTTAGGGCGATTGCTTCGCCAGGTTCGAGATATATCTGGACCTGATAGCGTTCCTGCATTTTCCTGATACAGCGTTTTAAACGATTGATGTCGTAGTCGGGTTTTGTGATGTGGTGTCCGCCGCCGAAATTCAGCCATTTTATCTGGGGAAGGCTTAAGCAGGCGGAGAATTTTTCTTCTACTGCATTCAATGTTGTTTCGAGATCATCTGAGTTTTGCTCGCAGAGTGTGTGAAAGTGAAGTCCTTCTACATCATCAAGGTTCTCATTGGTAAAGTGAGCGGCTGTTATCCCCAGGCGGGATCCGGGGGCGCAGGGGTCGTAGATGGCATGTCCGTCCTGGGTGGAGCACTCGGGATTGATGCGCAGGCCGATTCCGGCACCATGTTTTAAGGCTGTTTGACGGAATTTATTTAGTTGATAAAAGGAATTGAAGACAATGTGGTCGCAGATTGATGCGATTTCTTCGAATTCGTCTTCGCGGTATGCAGCGGAAAAGATATGTGTTTCTTTGCCGGCTGCCATTTCTTCGCGGCCAAGCCTGGCTTCATATAAACCACTGGCTGTAGTTCCATCCAGATATCTGGAAATCAGAGGGTAGGTTGCGTATGCTGAAAATGCTTTTTGGGCAAGCAGGATTTTACAACCGGTGTCGCGGGCTATTTCATGTAATTGCAACAGATTCTCTTCCAGCTTGTCCTCATCAATGACATAACCGGGCGTAGACAGCTGTTCTATTTTCATATTGTCAGACTCCTTGTAATTGCCCCTGCCCGGCATAGTTTGCCGGGCAGGAGAGTTTATAGATCAGTTAGTTGGTGTGGCAGTAGGCATCCTGCATCGTTGTCATATCAAACATATAGTTAAACCAGCCGCTTTGCCAATTCCAGCGGTAGCCGTTTACAGTGTTGTTATCTACATTCATTGGGTAGAACCAGAACGTTTCACCATTTTTCATTGTCACGAATACCAGACCTGACATACAATTCTGCAGAATTATATGTGAACAGTTGCAGTCGCTGCTTTCTTCCGGCGGCAGTCCCCATTCAGGGAATTCACCGATCGGCGGCGTGATTCCGCTTTCGGGGATTTCTCCGATCGGCGGCGTGATTCCGC
>DAMAMW010000001.1:121121-121900 GCA_032073745.1 Lachnospiraceae bacterium
TTTCGGGGATTTCTCCGATTGGCGGCGTGATTCCGCTTTCGGGGATTTCTCCGATTGGCGGCGTGATTCCGCTTTCGGGGATTTCTCCGATCGGCGGGGTGATTCCCCAGTCATCTTCTTCTGTTGCCGGCTGAATCGTTGCTGTCATATCATAATCCCAAATCACCTGTGGTGCCGCAGCTGTTGTATTCTGCTGTGTTGACCGGGTCATCGCATTAGATGTATTCTGCCGCGGTTGAGGCTGAATCTGGATCATCGAAGATCCGCAATTGCATCCTGACTGCTGCATTCCGCCTGACTGTCGCTGGGTTCCGGCTGACTGCGTCCCCCAGGACGGCTGCTGCATTCCGGCCGGCTGCATGCCCCATGCTGACTGCTGCATCCCTGCCGGCTGCATCCCCCACGCCGGCTGCTGCATTCCACTTGGCGGCATTCCCCAGGACGACTGCTGCATCCCTGCCGGCTGCGTTCCCCAGGATGGCTGCTGCATTCCTCCTGACGGCATCCCCCAGGACGGCTGCTGCATCCCTGCCGGCTGCGTTCCCCAGATCGGCTGCAGCATTCCGCCTGACGGCATTCCCCAGGATGACTGCTGCATTCCGCCTGGCGGCATCTCCCACGCCGGCTGCTGCGTTCCGCTTGGCTGTATCATTCCGGTTGGCTGCTGCATCCCGCCTGGCTGCTGCATTCTACTTGGCTGCATCATTCCGGTCGGCTGCATCATTCCACTTGGCTGCATCATTCCAGTCGGCTGCTGCATCATTCCACCTGGCTGCTGC
>DAMAMW010000001.1:122000-397463 GCA_032073745.1 Lachnospiraceae bacterium
ATCATTCCGGTCGGCTGCTGCATCATTCCACTTGGCTGCTGCATCATTCCGGTCGGCTGCTGCATCATTCCACCTGGCTGCTGCATCATTCCGGTCGGCTGCTGCATCATTCCACTTGGCTGCTGCATCATTCCGGTCGTCTGCCGCATTCCCGTCGGCTGCTGCATTCCGGTTGGCTGCATTGTTCCAGTCACCTGACGCATTCCGGTGGGCGCCATACTTCCGGTCATCTGACCCATTCCGGTTGCTGCCATACTTCCGGTCATCTGGTTCATTCCGGTGGGCGCCATTCCTCCGGTCATCTGGCCCATTCCAGTCGCTGCCATTCCTCCGGTTGCACGGGTTCCTCCCGTTGACGGGGCAGTTCCTGTCTGACGGGTCATGCCTGATGTACTCATTCCCGTATTACTGACGTTATGTGGATAAAAGTAACGATAATTGTTCATTCAGCGCTCCTCAATGCACGATTCAATTATACTTTTATCATATTACGGTTTCATTGGATAGTTTCACACTTTTGTTAAATTATTTTTTATTCTACCAATTCCGGATCTTCAGAAATCTTCCAGGGAAGTCCCCATTTGCCAAGCGCATCCATAAACGGATCCGGATCAAATTCTTCTATGTTATATACGCCGGCTTTTTTCCAGATACCGGTCACCAGCATCATTGCACCGATCATAGCCGGCACTCCGGTTGTATAGGCTACTGCCTGAGATCCTACTTCCTTGTAGCACTCCTGATGGTCACAGGTATTATAAATATACAGTTTCTTCTCCGCACCATCTTTTTTTCCGATAAAAATACAGCCGATATTAGTCATGCCTTTTGTCCTTGGGCCAAGTGAAGACGGATCCGGCAGAACTGCTTTTAAAAACTGCAGCGGAATGATTTCTTTGCCTTCATACATGATTGGCTTGATGGATGTCATCCCGACATTTTCCAGGCATCGCAGATGAGTCAGATAAATCTCGCCAAAGGTCATAAAGAAACGAATTCTTTTGATTCCGGGAATATTAAGAGCCAGTGACTCAATCTCCTCATGATGCAGTAAGTACATATCTTTCTCACCGATCTCAGGGAAATTATAGACACGTTTGATTTCCATCGGCTCAGTCTCTACCCACTTGCCGTTTTCCCAATAAGAGCCCTTGGCTGACACTTCACGGATATTGATCTCCGGATTAAAATTGGTCGCAAACGGATAACCATGATCACCGGCATTACAGTCCAGAATATCAATGTAATTAATCTCATCGAAATAATGCTTTAACGCATAAGCAGAAAATACGCTTGTTACACCCGGATCAAAACCGCTTCCAAGCAATGCGGTAATACCGGCCTGCCGGTATCTCTCACGGTAATCCCACTGCCACTTGTACTCAAACTTCGCCGTATCTTCCGGTTCGTAATTGGCTGTGTCAATATAGTCAACCCGGCATTCCAGACAGGCATCCATAATCGTCAGGTCCTGATATGGCAGTGCCAGGTTGAGAACGGCATCGGGACGAACCGACTTAATCAGGGCGACCAGTTCCGGAACATTGTCAGCATCCACCTGTGCTGTCGTAATTAATGTTTTAGTGGTTCCTTCCAGTTTCGCTTTCAGGGCATCACATTTTGATTTTGTTCTGCTGGCGATGCAGATTTCTTCAAATACCTCGCTGTTCTGACAACATTTATGAATTGCCACACTTGCTACTCCGCCGCATCCGATAATTAATAATTTTGCCATTTTTATTGTTCCTCCTTACTACATAATCCGATTAACAGTTCCCTGACTATTTTTCCGGCTACTGCTGTCGATACTCCACTGGGGTCATAAGCCGGACACAACTCATTGACATCACAGCCTATGATATTCAAACCGCGGCTCGATTTCAGTACCGCATTAAGCAGTTCCATAAATGAGACACCGCCCGCCTCTGGTGTCCCGGTTCCCGGAAATACCGACGGATCCAGCACATCCAGATCAATCGTCAGATATACCGGTCTGTCCATTAACTCCGACAATATATCATCGAGTCCCTGAAAATCAAACATCCGGGTATGGACATGACCCGACCTGCCCCAGGCAAACTCTTCGCGATCTCCGGAACGAATGCCAAACTGATAGATATTACCGTCCCCGACCAGCTCCCAGCAGCGCCTGAGCACACAGGCATGGGATAATTTTGCCCCGAGATAATCATCTCTCAGATCGGCATGGGCATCAAAATGGACAATCGCAAGATCAGGATACTGCTTAACCGCAGCCCGTACTGAAGCCAGAGTCACCAGGTGTTCACCGCCAAGCATAAACGGAATCTTTCCATCACTGAGAATCACCTCCGCCCGTTCATTCAGCTGTTCAAGGGCCAGATTTGTATCACCAATACAAAGTTCGACATCGCCGCTGTCAAATACCGCATAGTCTGCCAGATCTTTATCCTGATAGGGACTGTACGTTTCCAGGCCAAACGATTCTGAGCGGATCGCACGGCAGCCGAACCGGGTTCCCGGACGAAATGAAGTGGTTGAGTCAAACGGTGCACCAAACAATACTATTTTGGCCTCCTCATATTCCGCTTCGCAGCCGATAAAGGTTTCGATATTCTTATTCAACATCTTCAAGCATCTCCTCTACATATGCCGGCAGCATAAACGCCCCCTGATGAAGCTTCGGGGTATAGTACCGGGTTTTCAGGTGTCGGTCTTTCCAGGCCTGTTCATTCAGATCATGAAGCGGATGATAACATTTTGAGGCAAAACCAAACAGCCAGTGGCCGGAAGGATACGTCGGTATGTGGGCCTGATAGACACGGCTGACCGGAAAGCTTTCCACAATACGTTTATGGGCCCGCTGGCAGGCATTGGCATCCTCAGGGTAAAAAGGGCTTTCATGCTGATTGACCATGATTCCATCCGGTTTCAGGGCTTTATAACAGTTTCCGTAGAATTCTTTCGTAAACAGCCCTTCACCGGGGCCAAACGGATCGGTTGAATCCACAATGATCAGATCATATTCATTTTCCCGGGTACGGACATATTTCAGTCCGTCTTCAAAAAAGATCCGGACCCGTTCATCATCCAGCGAGCAGGCTGTCTGCGGCAGCCAGGTACGGCTGACCTCCACAACCATGGCATCAATCTCAACCATGTCAATCCGTCTGATCGAATCATAACGGCAAAGTTCGCGGATCACCCCGCCGTCACCGGCGCCGATTACCAGGACATCTTTAACATCAGGGTGTACCGCCATCGGTACATGAGTGATCATTTCATGATAGATAAATTCATCGCGTTCAGTCAGCATCATATATCCGTCCAAAGTCAGAAAACGGCCGAATTCTTTTGAATCAAATACATCAATCCGCTGATATTCACTCTGACCGCTGTAAAGCTGACGATCCACCCTGATTGAAAACTTAACATCCGGGGTATGATTTTCTGTAAACCATAATTCCATCTCAGTTCACTCCCTTCAGCACGTTTAATTGGTTAATCCCGGGGTCTTCGGTACCGGTCATGGAACACCCCTTTTCCTTTGCATAGCGGATATATTCCAGAATATCCCTGGTGATCCGTTCTCCCGGTGCCAGAATCGGAATCCCCGGCGGATAACACATAACAAACTCCGAACAGATACGGCCTTCGGTCTCCATCAGCGGCAATGATTCTTTCCCGGCATAAAAAGCCTGCTGCGGGGATACCGCCACCTGCGGCGGCAGATATTCCTGGGTCAGAAGTCCGGATTTATCCCTTTTAAACCGGCGGCTGATCTCAGACAGTGCACTGATCAGGCGTTCCACATGTTTAATCCGGTCTCCGATCGACAGATAAGCCAGAATATTTCCCAGATCTCCGAATTCGATCTGGATGTCATACTCGTCACGGAGCAGGTCGTAGACTTCGATTCCGGCCAGTCCGATATCGAGTGTGAATACCGACAGCTTGGTCACATCAAAATCAAACACGCTGTCATTGTTGACCAGTTCCTTGGAATACGCATAATAACCGCCGATTGCATTAATTTCTTCTCTGGCATACCGGGCCAGCTCCATAACCCGCCAGAATTCATCCCGGCCACGGATTGCCAGGTTCCGCCGTGATATATCGAGGCTGGTTAACAGCAGATAGGAACCGCTGGTAGTCTGGGTCAGATTGATAATCTGACGGACATATCCGTCATTGACACCAGGCCCGGCCAGCAAGAAAGAACTCTGGGTCAGGCTGCCGCCCGACTTGTGCATACTGACCGCTGCCAGATCAGCACCGGCCTCCATGGCCGACACCGGAAGGTAATCCTGAAAATAAAAATGCGTGCCATGAGCTTCGTCCGCCAATACCTTCATGCCTCGTGCATGGGCGATTTTTACGATATGGCGAAGATCGGAACAGATTCCGTAATAGGTCGGATTATTGACCAGTATCGCTTTGGCGTCCGGATGTTTTGCCATTACAGATTCCAACTGGGATATCTTCATCCCCAGCGGAATTCCCAGCCGGCTGTCCATATCCGGGTTGACATACACCGGTACGGCACCGCATAAAATCATCGCATTGATCACACTCCTGTGTACATTTCTGGGCAGAATGATTTTTTCTCCCTGTTTCACCACACTGAAGATCATTGCCTGTACGGCTGACGTTGTTCCGCCGACCATAAAGAAGGCATGGGCCGCACCAAAGGCTTCCGCTGCCAGCTGTTCGGCATCACGGATCACGGAAACCGGATGACACAGATTATCGAGCGGCTTCATAGAATTCACATCATTGGCAACACAAGCATCTCCAAGCAATGATCTAAGCTCGGGATTGCCTTGCCCCCGTTTGTGTCCCGGTACGTCAAACGGGACAACCCGGCTCTTATGAAAACGTTCCAGAGCTTCATAGATGGGTGCATTGTTCTGGGTCAGGGACGGCTGTTTCATGGCCTGCCTCCTCTCTTTTTACTCGTTTTAAAATATATTTCTGCCGCTGAATATCTCAATCATTTCACGCCGCAGATTGGCATTGATCTCCATCCGTGTTTTCGGCGGAAGTTCATAAACATCGGTCTTGAACAGGTAATTCTGCAGATCACGCTCCTTAATCAGCATCTTTGTGTGAAACAGATTGGCATCATAGACATTGATATCCACCGCATCATAATCGCGCTTAATCGTTTCGCTGATATAATCCTGAATCGAGGTAATATCATGATCGATAAACAGCTTGCTGCCATCCTCTTCGCGGGTGAATCCGCGGACCCGGTAATCCATGGTAATGATATCCGAATCGAAAGATCCGATCAGGTAATCGAGTGTCGACAGCGGTGTGATTTCGCCGCAGGTTGCCACATCAATATCGACCCTGAAGGTCGCCAGAAAAGTATCCGGGTGGTATTCGGGATAGGTATGTACTGTTACATGACTCTTGTCGAGATGGGATACAATCGTGTCACCCATCGGTATCATCGAATTTTCAGCCATCAGGATTGTCACAGAAGCGCCCTGTGGATCATAATCCTGTTTGGACACATTCAGCACCTTGGCACCGATCATATCGGTCACATGAAGCAGAATGCTGGTCAGACGCTCGGAGTTGTACTCCTTGTCAATATAGGCGATGTAATCCTTCTGCTCCCGGGCGGTCTTGGCATAGCAAACATCGTAGATATTAAAGCTTAATGATTTGGTCAGATTGTTAAAACCGTACAACTGTAGTTTTCCGTTCATAATCCTGTTCCCTTCCTGGAAAAATGCAAAAAGCACAAGTGACATCACATCACTTGTGCGGATTCTTAGAATATTTCAGGATATGAACACACTGCCACAAACTTCCGGGCGGAACAGTACGTCAAATCTCTCTATGTTCAACAGAATCAGGCTTCCTTTGAGTCTATATAGCGAATTTCTCACTTTTACTACTCTTATTGACCGTTTCACAAGTTGATGTGTTTTTTAAACACTGGTTGAAAGTAACCAACTTATAAAATTTGAGCTTCTAACTCAATCAATAAGGCAACGAAGTTGCCATAAATCGCTATATGAAAACACCTGACTCCGTTTTCATAACTGTGGATAAAATTACCACATTATGAAACATATGTCAATATATTTTTTATTTTCTTTTCACCTCATCTCTGCGTCTGATATAAACCATTACGCCCATCAGCGACAGCGCTGCCAGCATGATACCCGCCAGCTTAACTGCCGACAGCGCATCGTCACCGGTTCTGGCCAGACCTGCCTGCGGTACCGGAATATCCATCAGATAAGCTCTCGGCACACCATCGTCATCAATCACCATCACCACCTGTTTTCCTTCCGGTATCACATCGCCCGGATTATAAGGTGTAAGTGGTACGTCCGGATCAGGCATAACAGTCGGATAAGCCGGGGTTGTAGTTTCTTCGGTTGGGACCGTTGGATCAGTCGGGGGCGTCGGATCGGTCGGACTTGGTTTCGTAGGATCCGTTCCGCCTCCGCCGCCTCCTCCCGGAATAAAGTTCTTTATGACAAAAATGGTATTATTTTCTTCCACTGCCACATATCCCGATGCACCGCTGCTGCTCCAGGTTTCGATCATGCCGCCTTCATTCATTGTAAACAGAATTGTTCCGACCCTCGTCTGACTGTAACCTGCCGGTGCCTTTGTCTCAATCAGACGGTATTCATTACGCCAGTAACCATCTGCTCCGGCCGGTAGTTCAATCACGGCCCGGCCGGCGGCTCCGCTGCGTATCAGCGTTGTGTTATATACCTGCCACTCCGAATCGCTTCCTGCTTTCCGGTAAGACAACTCAAATTCTGCTCCCTGCAGAGTTATTCCGGATGTTGATATCTTTTTGATATTCAGATATCCCTGATGTGGATTTTTTACCGTAAATGTAGTTCCGTCTTCCGATAAATCCACATACCCCGCAGTCCCGCTGCTGCTCCAGGAACTGACAGTTCCGTCCTCATGCATATGGAACAAAATCGTGCCGGTTTCTGATCCGATATAACCGGACGGTGCCTTGATTTCGATCAGACGGAAATCTTTTCGCCAGTACTCATCCGGAAGTTCGACCTGAATACTGCCGTTTTCTCCTTCAGTCACCAGGTTTTTGCCCAGAGGCAGCCAGCCGGAATCTGTACCTGCATTTTTGTAGGAAAGCTCAAATTCCGCCCCGGCCAGCGGCTGCCCCGAAGCAGATGATATCTTTTTAATATTCAGATATCCCTTCACTGTATTGGTGAATGACGGAATGGTATTGCCGTTACCGCTGACAGTATTTGAATCTTTATCATAGTCCGTTCCGTAAGTAACCGAAGCCCCCAGCCTGCCGTCTGTTTCTCTGGTAATCTCAGCTTTTGCATAAAACACTTCCTGATCATAATTCAGGTTCGTGTCAGTACCTTCGTCCTCAGTGATCTTAAAGATATAGATCCCCTCTTTTTCAAACCGATATGGCCGGAACAACACATCACCGGCAGCATCATTTTTTGCCGTCAGTGTATCAAACGCACCACCGCCAGATGAGAATATCATCTCCGACCGGAACGTAAACTCGCCGTTCTGCAGATCGCGGCCGGTCACATCTTTCTTTGCCTTCAGCCGGTCAGTGGTGCTGCCGTCCAGAACTGTCACCTTAAACTGATCATTCGCAGTATTACGGCCGCCCGGAGCCGTTACGGTCACAACCGCATCCCCTTCGCCGATCTGCAGTCCTTCTATCATTCCATCTGCCGCAAGCGAAAAATGTTTTTCCAGGCCGTCAACCGTTTTGAACGCAAATGTATAACCGGTCAGGTCATCGACAATCAGACCATCATATTTCACCACGTATTTTGCCGTTTTTTCCTGACCAACGTACATGGTAATGTCTTCTGCATCAATGTAAAGTTTCGCTCCATCATTGGTCAATGTCGCCTGCATCAGAATTACATGCGAAGAGTTCACACCTTTCACCGAAACGGTTTCGGTATCCAGCGGTATCTCCAGACCGGTTCTGACTGCTTTTAAAACACCGTCCATATTCCAGTTTGCCTTAAGCCCGGATGATGTTTTGTTCAGCACAGACTTGCTGGCATTCACCGACCACTCGTAGTTCATGATATCCACCATGTTGCTGTACTTCTTATAACCTTCTCCGGCATAGACTTTTACCGGAGTGGTTCCATCAAGATTGTGATGGTAGCTGACATATTCTTCGGTTATATTACCGCCGTCACTGATGCTGATATCACTCAGGCCAGGTGTTTTATTGTTCCTGCCTAAAACAGCTGATGAAACCGCGTCTGCCCCCTCGTTACGGGTATATGCCTTTCCCCAGATTACGGAGTCTTTTCCCTGCGCTGAAATCGCTGCATTTGACCAGATCGGATAAAGATATTCCTCCGCATAGATTTTTCCCCCGCCTGTCGCAAGAATTCCGTTACCGTCGGCATTGGACAGATAGATTCCATTGCTGCCGGTATCAATATCCATTCGGGCTTTTCCGGAGATTTTACCTGAATTGCTGGCTGTCAGACCGCCGGCCCCCTGAATCGCAGCATAATAATAACCAGCCCAGGCGCTGCCGGTTTTGACGCCTTCAATACTGCTGTCCGGGCCGTCGCAGACAATATTCTTCCCTGCCAACACAGCCGCACCGGTATCTGTCGCTGCAGTAATCCTTCCGGCACTGTTTGCCTCAATGTTCCCTCCTGCCTGCAAACCGCCCCAGGCAGGAGCCTCAGCCGTTATCTTCCCCTTCGTTGTTACCAGAACATCCTTACCGCTGGAAATCGCCAGGGATTTACTCTTTGCTGTAATATTACTGCCTTTCGCACAAACAACATTATTTGCTGTCATAATACCATAATCACCGCTGCAATATGAGGTGATCGCACTTTCATTGTCCGCTTCTAAATTCAGTCCGGCATAAATCCCATATCTGCCTGATTCGGTAACATCTATGCTGCCCATTTCGTCGGCACAAATATCTGCTGTTGCCCAAATGCCTATTTCGGAAACACTGGAAGACACAAGGGTTCCTTCATTTGATACATAAACACTTCCATCTGCATAGACTCCATGGCTGCTGGCACTGCCGGCATCGACTGCCCCCTTATTTCTGACATACAGATCACCAGCATCAATCCAGATCCCCAGAGTCTGATTTCCAATTGCGGTTAATTTTGCATTGTTTTTTACTTCAACAATATTCTTCGCTCCCATGAATGCTTCCGAATGAAATGCTGCGTATCCGCTGACTGCTTCACAAGTGATCATACTACCTGCATCAGCAATTAAATGATGATTCAGACCATAATATGCACAACCGGCAAAACCTCTTTTATAGCCCTTTAGACTCATTGTGCTGTTATCAATAACAGCTTTAGCAGTTGCAATTGAATCATTGCTGTTCTCAATGGAAACCACACTTTCATTACCGGAATAACCGCTGGTATCGCCTGTAATAACCGATTCATTCAGCAGCAAAAAAGTGTAACTGCCGCTGTTTTTCATATTATAAATCTTCTGATCTTCATCATAAGATATCCCCTGAAACCCCTGGATACCCAGAGCGCGGATCAGGGATCTGCCCTTGTCAACTTCAATCTCACTGTGATCCGCAACAAAAGCACCATAAATTCTCGCCCCACTCGTATTGCTGGCAGGACCTGCTGTGATAAACAGCTGGCCATCCTTCATCAGCATATCTCCCTGAACCATCATTGACAGCTTTTTATTTGATGAAACCTCGAGCCTTCCACCCGATTTGATTGTGACATTTCCATTCCCGTAACCTTCACCGTTCGGCTTTACATATTTATCATATCCTGATAGCGAGCGATTCGGACCGGTTGCATAAACGCCAATACCGCCATCCGCATAACCGGCCAGCGTTCCGCCCTTTACAACAATTTCGCCGGCCTGAACACCATTCTTATAATTCAGTGGATGTAAATTAACCGCCTGGGGATTCAGTTCATCATACTCACTATTTGCACTGGCTTTCAGCCTGCCGTTTCCCGAATATGTAAGCAGTCCATCGACCCTCAGCTGTTTAAGCTCAATCTGATAATCATTTACCAGATTAAGATCTGTCAGGCTGTAAAGAATTGCATCCTGATCTAATGGATAAGTGACTCCCTCATACAGCACTGAACCATCTGAGTCGAATTCTGCAAAGGCTTCAGATTCCGTAATGATATATAAATTTCCCGGAGACCGGGTATACATAACACCATTTCCCTGCACCTCACGAATATATCCATAGCCGGGAAGCTTTGAATAATACTCACCCTGAGACACATTAAGCACCGCATCTTCCAGCAGGAATTTAGAGTTTTCACCGCTGCTTTCCCCTGTTGAAAGCTTTGTGGTCATATCCAGCGTCCCGATATTAAGTGTCCCGTTCCGAAACCGGACATATCCGCTGTTCTTCATTATCAGTTTCTCAATTGACGCACTATCCCATCCCATATCAAATGTAATCATTTCAGTATTTGCCTGACCAAATTGATTAAGAATGATCTCACAGCTGTCATCATACCAGTAATATGCCTCTTCGCCCTTCCCTGTTTCTATATGAAGAATACTGACCTCATGGTCTGCAGCAGCAACCTCATATTTGCCGGGAAGAAACGTTACTGTCTGGGAAATTGTCCGGGTTATATCATTGATCTGCTCTGTTACCAGACCACTGAACTCAGTCACCGCTGCCGGATCAAACATACCTGTACTCATCAGGGCATTGGCACTGGTTGCATCAGATGCTGTCGCTGTCTCCTCCTGCCCGGCGGCGACAAAAATCCAGCAGTCATTTCCCTTCCGGGTAATAATCACTTCCATATCTGCCGGTGCCTGAAAAGCCAGGGACCCGGTAATGTCCTCAATCTCAATATCCCGCGGATTTGCATGTTTTTGCAGTTCATTCACAAACCGGAGCGATATCTTATGAAACTCATCATCCTGATTGCTGTCTGAAGCATTGCTTCCTGACGCATTGCTCTCTGAAGCTTTACCACTGTCTTCATTGTACACTTCAAGCAGATAACCGCACTCTGTATAATCACTTTCCAGCCAGCCATCATCAGGGATATCGCCGCCTTCTGCCATAGCTGTGTATATTTCATCTGAAACATACAAATGAAAGGTCTCCTTAAACCGGGTTCCGACATTGCGGTTTTTCTCCATCAATGTCATATCCAGCCAGGCAGTTTCGCCTTGTTCCAGCTGCAGGCGGATCCTGTCATCATCAGACGCAAGAGGTGTCCCATCATCATTGCGGATTCCATATTCTACTTCCCAGGCTGTTTTGGATGTTGCCAGAATCTGCAGCGGTGAAGCAAAATTGCTCCCTATAAATACTATCAGCAATAATATTGCCATCTTCCGGCGCATTCTGACCGGCGACAGAAGCCGCCTTATCTTTTTATCCCCTGCCATGTTATATACGTCCCTCCTTTTCTCTTTCCAGTGACAGTACTTCCCATATTTCCCGGATTCTCCGTTCATTACGATTTCTTCCTTTAAGCACATCACACAGCGTTGATTCCTTGTAGTTAAGCTTCCTGGCAAGCTCCTTACTCGTAATCCCCAAGGCAATCATATTAATTTTGATTTGTTTTCCTAACTCCAGATGCTGATACATTTCATTCTTCATACTTAAACCTCCTATACTTCTTCTTGACAGGCCTTTCAGGTTACTCACACTGAAAACCAGACCAGGGACAAGTACCACATAATATTTATTATGTGGTATCTGTCCCTGGTCAAAATGGAGCTATTCAGTTATATTTTTGATTTGTCCGGGTTTTAAAAAGTATAAATCAACAAAATCTGCATTATCTCTGAACCAATCGTAAAATTAGGATTGACAATTAAGAATACTTCTCTTACAATTATAGCAATTAACATCTTTTTCTGTTTTTCTTTATTTATGTAACTACATAATAAATATTATGTTGTACTCATATCACCAACCCCAGACTCGCCAGCATCTTCTTATGTTCCCGTCCGCTGCTTATCGTATAAATACGTGTCGTATCTATGCTGCTGTGGCCCAGAATATCTGCCAGATATACAATATCTTTTTTCTTGCGATAACATACCCGTGCAAACAAATGCCGGAAGTTATGCGGAAATACCTTCCCGGGGTCTACTCCGGCTGCCTCACAAAGCCGTTTCATTTCTGTCCAGATATTACTCCGGTCAATCTGCCTGCCGTTCCTGGTTATAAACACAGAACCTGATTTAATACCATTGCGCCGGCAGTATTTGAGCAGATATTTTCTTAACTGTGACGTGATAAATATCACCCGGTGTTTTCCTTTTCCGGACACATGGGCTTCTCCTTTCAGCACTGCCTCCACTGTAATATAAGGCAGTTCCCCAACCCTGATCCCGGTCCCGCAGATCGTCTGCATGATCAATTCCAGCCGGTTTTTCCCTGTTTTCTTTGCCGCCGTAATCAGACGTTTATAATCCTTTACATCCAGTTCACGGCTCTGATCACTGAAAATCTGCTTCTGACATTTAAAACTTTTCACCTGACACGCTTTTAAGTTTTTCCATTCAAGGAATTTGTTAAGTGCTGCAAGCATGGAGTTGGCACTGCTGATTTTATACTGTTCACCTAAATATTCTTTATATTCCATTACTTTTTCTTTTGTAATCACCTGTTCCCCACTCATAAAAACATAAAAAACTGTAATATCATGAACATACTTCGAAATTGTTGCTTTGCTGCGCTCTTCATATTTCAGATAGTCAGCAAACGCTGCTATCTGATTGTACTGAAAATCACTTCTCATATTAATGCGACCCCCCGGTTCATTTTATCTTTAGTATGGCCAATTTTCCCCAAAAAAAGACTCCAAACGCCTGCAATCATCGCTCTATACTGATAATTGTAATTGTTTGGAGTCAAAACTCTTTATTACATATTGTGCTTCACAGCCGGAAGCTTACATCCGATACTCTGCCATATCCATTAAATCGACGTCAAAATCATCTTCATGTTCTTTCGCTATATCCTCAAACATCGGGAAAATCGTTTCACACAGCGAAATCAGGTATGGATCAAAATGAGTTCCTGACCCTTCCCGCAAAATATTAATTGCCATCTCGTGGGAAAATGGTTCTTTATACGGTCTTCGTGAAATCAACGCATCGTATACGTCAACAATCGCCATGACACGGGCCGACAGCGGGATATCATGGCCCTTAAGCCGATTGGGATACCCATTGCCATTCCAGTGCTCGTGATGGCCAATGATAATCTCCCGGGCCACATCCAGAAACGAAGCTGTTTCCTGCAGTTCGTTCATCGCATTATCAAGCAGATGGGCACCAAACACCGTATGAAGTTTGATTACTTCAAATTCTTCGGCAGTCAGTTTGCCCGGTTTCAGCAGGATGCTGTCAGGAATTGCCACCTTTCCGATGTCATGCAGCTTTGCCGATATCTCCATCGCATCAGCATAAGCTTTGCCAATCTTGTACTCATCACTGGTCTCCTTAAGCAGCAGCTTTGTGATCTCCGCCAGATAAAAAGTCGTCCGCTTAATATGTCCGCCGGTCTCCTGATCCCGATAGGAAGTCACACTGGCCAGCATATTAAGAATACAGTTCTGGGTCCGGTTCAGCTGTTCGGTCCGGATATCTACCAATGCCTCCAGATTCTTTCGATAAGTTCCCAGTTCAACATGCAGCTTAACCCTGGCCTTAACTACACCGGCTGAGATTGGCTTCAGGATATAGTCGACTGCTCCAAGGGCAAAAGCTTCCTGTTCTTTGTCACGGCCTTCCAGACCGGTCAGGAACACGATCGGAATATCGGCCCATGCCGGAGTCGCCTTGATCTGGCTGATCACCTCATAGCCGTTCATTCTGGGCATCTCAATATCCAGAAGAATCAGGTCCGGCCTTTTGGAATTGAGAAATAGCAGTGCTCGTTCTCCTGAAGGCGCCAGATAGACCTGGTAATCTTCTTTTAAAATTTCCATTAAAAATTTAAGATTTGTCGGTTCATCGTCAACGCACAATATCACCGGTTTTGCTAATTCACTCAATTGGCTGTCCTCCACTCTGTCTTATCATAAAATCTGCTGCAATACTTCTGCTGCTCTGTCATAATCGAAACCTTCGATCGAATTCCCTGCTTCTTCGATCAGCTGATCGATCGCTTCGCCGTAACTCACCTGCCTCAGCTGCTCAATCTGTTCCAGTGCCGTATCATTCTCAAGCTCGTTTATGAGTTCTAATGTGTGCTCCACAACGCCCCTGAGAGCTTCTTTTTGCTCTGCAGTTGCATACGGCAATTCCTTGCGCCACTCCTGATCTTCGGCCGGGAAGACCGTGTCAAGGCAGCCCAGCAGCCCGGTCAGATCCTCAATAAAACCGGGAAATGTCTGAACGATGTAGGAATGTTTTGCTTCAGCCGCCAGTTCGAGCTTGCGGGCTCGTTCAGACAGCCGTTCTGCCCCGATATTCAAAAGGGCACTTTTCTGTGCGTGAATTTCAATTCTAAACGTATTCCAGTCACCCTGGCTGACCAATCGGGATAACAGGTCTATCTTGGTTTTCAGATTGCCTGCATAAGTTTTCAATATGCTCATATAAGTCTCATCCGAACCACCGATCCGGCTGATTGCCGGGCGTATATTCAGATTACAGATCTGTTCAATCCGCAGCAGCGGTTCTGACACCGGAGTCTGCAGCTGTCTGATCTCTTTTGTCTTCTCCTGCTCTGACTTAACGACTTTTTCTTTCTTTATCCATTTTAATATAACTTCATTCAATGGCTGAATCTCAATTGGTTTACTCAGGTAATCATCCATTTTGTTGGCCAGAAACAGTTCTTTACTGCCGACAATGGCATTGGCTGTCAGTGCAACAACCGGTACGGATGCATTCCATCCCCCCAGTTCACGGATCGCAATGGTCGCCTCTATGCCATCCATCTCCGGCATCATATGATCCATAAAAATAATATCATACGATATCTGCTGAACCAGTGCAATCGCATCAGCTCCGCTTTCCGCCAGATCCACTTCCATATCATATTTTTTAAGAATTTCAGCGGCTACAATGCGGTTGATTTCATTGTCATCGACAATCAATGCCCGCACATTTTCCGTCTTAAAACTTCCCAGAGGTGCTTCTGCTTTCATGACTGCTTCCTTTCGGCTGGTCGAACGGCTGATGAGCAGCCGGATAACATCAGTTATAATCAATGGTTCAAACAGGATATCTGCATCACCGACCGCGTCATGAATCGATGACTTTGCCATATCCTTTACGCAAATCACGTGTACACCATAGAGTTGTTGTGAATAACTGGTCACCACGTCGGTCGCATAATTGCTCCAGTATATCAAATGAGTATATGTATCTTTCTTCAGGCATTCCTCCAGCTGATTCTTATCCGTCAGATGGGTATGCTTCAGGAAGAGCTTGGCACACATATCTGCCAGGGATCTGCTGCTTCTGGAATTCCCCAGAATCAGAATCCGCTTTCTTCCCGGTGAGGTGACACTGACAATTGAAGTGTTGTCTTCTATCTTCTGTGGAATGCAGAGAACAAAATTACTGCCCTCTCCATATATACTATCGACCTGAATGCTTCCATCCATAAGATCTGTCAGCTGTTTACTTATCGCCAGACCCAGACCGGTACCTTCGATTCCGCGGTTGCGTTTGCTGTCAAACTGGCTGAAGGGCTGGAAGAGCTGGTCAACATACTCCGGCTTCAGACCAATTCCCGTATCCCGGACAGAAAATTCAAGTAAAATCGAACCGTTCTTTTCGCCACGGGATTGAATGGTCAGAACAATCTCACCCTCATTGGTATACTTGACAGCATTGGTCAGTATATTCAGGACGATCTGTTTCACTCTCATCTCGTCGCCGATCAGGGTCTGTGGCAGTGTCGGTGATAGATCAACAATAAAATCAAGCCCCTTTTCCTCGGCCCGCAGACAGGTCAAACTGACAATATCCTTAACAAGATCATTGAGTTTGTATACATCCAGCATTAAATCAACTTTATTGGCATCGATTTTCGAAAAATCGAGAATATCATTAATAATACTGAGAAGGCTGCCTGATGCCTTAACCACATTGGCAACATAACCTTTCTGGGTCTCATCCAGCTGGGTCGTGGCAAGCAGTGTGGTCATTCCGAGAATTGCGTTCATCGGTGTCCTGATCTCATGACTCATACTGGCCAGGAAATTGCTCTTTGCCAGCGATGCGTCTTCGGCTTTTTCTTTTAACTGAACGAGTTCTGAGACATCATGCATCAAAAAGACTACCCCCAGAATCTCGCCGCCCTTGCCGACGCTGGGAGAAATCGTCACTCTGACATGAACTTTGCCGCTGAGCAGGTTGACGGTATCGCTGTATTCAATCGCTTTGCCTACAGTCAACACCTCCCAGCATTTTGCTTCGGTCTTGTCAATCCAGGCTTCCGGAACTGAATGTTTCATAATATCATACAGGCCAAGTGAAGTCAAATTATAAACATCATCCAGCAAGAATACCCGCCGGATCAGATCACTTGTTCCGATCAGATAATTCATCTGGGTATCGAACATCATAAGAATTGCCGGAATCGTATCCAGCATCGCCTGATTAAACTGGTATTGCTTTTCCTTTTCCCTGTCGGCAACGTTGCGCAGATTGATTGCGCTTTCGTACATCGCGTTAATAGCCTCACAGTTGTGTTCCAGGCTCCGGATCTTACGTTCCAGTTTCTTCTGAGTCACCTTCTGTGCGGCCAGTTCTTCCAAAAGCTTTTGATATTGCTCCATATCGACAGGCTCAGGTATATTTGTCATATCACGTCTCACATTCTTATAAAAAAATTAATTCACTTCCTAAAAAACTCAGTTAATAAAATTATACATGCTTCTACAAAAAAAAACAAGAACTCTCGTAAAAGTGCGTATCATTTTTTATTTTCATCTGGTATAATATGTATGTCATTTGTATAACAAAATATTATTCTTAATTTAGGAGGTGGTTTTAAATTATGAAATCAAACGTTTATGTTACCTTTGAAATGGACGATCCCATTGCTGCCTGTGATGAGCTTTGCGAACAATTAACTGCCGATACAAATAGTTTGAAAAACCGTGTTGGCCTGATATTCTGTTATTCCGATATGGAGTCTGATGCACTGGTTAAAGAGTTATACGACCGCACCGGTATTCCGATGATTGGCGGCACCGGAGTTGCTTCCATGGATCACATCGAAGGATTTCATGAAATGTCTGTTGTACTGATTATCATGTCTGCCGATGACTGTGATTTTTCTATTGCCGTATCTGAACCAATCACTGCCGCTAATATTAATGAAGAAATCAAAACCGTCTATGACAGAGCTGCCGCCGATATGGGCGTCACTCCCGGACTGGTCTATGTGATTCCGCCGTACAAGCTGGATATTATGCTGGACTCTTATACGGAAGCATTTACGTCAATTGCACCACAGGTACCTTTTATCGGCGGTCTGCCGTCCTGTAACGGGAATGGTGATGAGAACCTGACCATCTGCAATGGTGAAACCTATCCTGACCGTATGGTTATGCTGGCAATTTCAGGTAATATCCGCCCGGTCTTTTCCGTACAGACTGTCCTGGAGAATAACGAGATTCAGAAGCGTAAGGTAACCCAGGCTAAAAACAATGTTATTTACGAAGTGGACAACACTTCTTTTACCGATTATCTCATCGATGTCGGAATCCCGCTGAACACAATGGCAGAAGGCAATAAGTCTGTCACCTTTGTCTCCAATCCTCTTTTGATCGAAGATACCCGTGAAGGATTTGGCGACAACTTCCGCTATCTCCGTTCCCTGCACGATGTCAATATGGCTGACGGCAGCGGTACTGCGATCGGACAGATTCCGGAAGGTTCTTACATATCCGTTCATCCGCTGAACCGTAATGAGATCGGGGAAGCCGCATTAATAGGAATCCGCAATCTGACTGAACAGATGCAGGCTCAGGCCGCTGACGGTTATCAATATAGTACTGTTCTGGCCATTTCCTGTATCGGGCGTTACGTCATTATGACTCCGAACGGTGATGTTGAGACAAAGAATGTACTGAAGGAACTGCCGGAAGGTATGACGCTGGCTGGATTCTATAGCTATGGAGAGATCAGTCCGCTGCCGGTACCGGGGGGACTCGTGTCGTTTTCGCATAATGAATCGCTGGTGCTTTGTGCTTTTTAAGGGGAGTGTGGATGCACGGGCCGCAAAGGAGAATGCCGGAGGGCTGGCTGTATCGGGGGGCACCGGTTGGGGGCTTGTTTGACTGCCGTTTCAAAGCGTAAGATAATCTAAAACAGGAATCATGAAACTAAAAACATACGGAAAATCGCATTAACTCGCTGCGCTCAAACAAATGCGATTTTCCGTATAACGTTTCATGGTTCCTGTTTAAGATTATCTAACACTTCTCCAAATGCAGCCAAACAAGCCCCCAACCGGTGCCCCCCGATACAGCCAGCCCTCCGGCATTCTCCTTTGCGGCTTTCCTTCCACTCATTTTTATGATTCTAGTGGGTATTTTTATCCATTTTACTTCATTTTTATCTGCGTTTGTGGTTTGTTGGTTGATAAAATTTGGCATTTTTATCTTTTAGGTGGAGGTTCATTGTTGGATGACTCGTCATCTGATGATGGGGTTATGGCGAACTCCCTGGCGGTTGCCGGGATTTTGGTGTGGCCGTCGTTTCTTTGGCTTATGTAGGCGGTCTCCGGATTGTAGGTATGGGGATAAGCGTAGGCGCTGGATTGGTGCTGGTACCGGGTGATTTTGTTTATCAGGGTCAGATCTACTTTGATCAGGCCGGGAGTGGGATCGTCTAGGGAAAAGGTCAGGGACTTGATTTCGTAGTTCATGTAGATGGCGGGTTCGAAGTTCCAGTGAGATTCGGGGGTTGTACCGGTTTCATAATAGGTGATGCTGAGATAGTGTTCTTCGGTGCCGGGAGCGGCGGGCGCCGCCTGGATTGCTGCGGGGATGTTGTTTTTGCTGTTGAAGACGATCCAGGATGATGGGGTTTCGGGGTCCAGCCAGATATAGTATCCTTCCCGGTCCTTTTCGGGGAGTCTGGCGGCGGTGAGTTCTCCGGTGACTTTGTCCAGGATCAGGCTGCTGACTGAAATGGCAGAGTGGATGTCATGGGCTCTGACGGCAGCACGGATTCCGCTGATTATCATGAATGTGGCTGCGGTCATCAGGATTGCGGTCAAAGCAAAGGTTACCAGCAGTTCTGCTAATGTGGTGCCTTTTTTTGATTTTATTGTGGCAAGAATGGTTTTGATCATAACAGATGTGGTTAGTCCTCCTCTCCGATCGTTTGTGGCGCTAACCTGATATCGCATAAGTTTCCGCTGCTGCCCTCAAAGATTCTGACTTCTGCGGGAAGAGAAAAACTTTCGGTTCCTGAGGATGCTTTGAAATGCAGCGTTTTGGTGGTGGTGCTCACGGGCAGATTACCGCGGTAGTAGTCACCCGTCAATTCACGGCTGGCGGCCAGTTTTTGGCCGGAGGCCGTGGCTGATCTTCCGGTTATGACAATGGCGCGGGAAAAGACTGCCATCGTTAGTATCAGAATCGTGAAGGATACGATGACTTCTATCATGGTTGTTCCTTTTGAATTGTTTTTCATTGGGGATTGTCTCCTTCCCATGATTGTCCTTCGTATTTCCATTGCCATTTTGTCCATACGGTACGTTCCTGACTGCTGTCGGAGTTGTCGTCACCTTCGGTGTCGGGGTCTTCTGTACTGATGATTTTGGTTGTGATGGCGGGTTTGAATACTGTAATGATGGAACTGGAGTCTTTTCCGATTATATTGGTGACAGTGAGATAGAGTCTTACGCCGGAAAATTCTTCGGCGGCAGCGGCCATGTCTGTGGTTTCTGTCAGATCAAGTATGGTTAAGCTGTTGTTGCTGTCGATCCAATATAGTTCTACTATTGTCTGACCTGGCAGATCTTCGGATTCGAGGTGGTAGGTGATGACTTCACCGGCATCCCAGGAGGCGGTTGCTGCTGTTTGTAATTTGGACCTGAGACTGATATCGCTTGTATCTGATTCGGCTCCGGGAGGAGATGGATAAGAAAAACTTTCGGTCTGTTCCCGGATGGCGCGGGATACGGATATGGCTAAAATCCGGCACTGCTCTTTCTGACCGGCGTTTCGGGCGGATGCAAGCAGCATGGAAGCCGACATCAGCAAGGAGAGACAGAGAGCTGTGACAAGTCCCATCACCGCAATGACAAGAATCATCGTGTAACCATGATTGTCCCGTTCTCTGATGGACTTTTGCATAACCGGTCACTCCTTTCCTATTTTGTATCGGATCCGTAATATCCATAACCTGTCTCTTTTCTGGTTTTGTAATCTCTTTCAATGACAGATGCTGAGGTTATATCTTCTTTTGCTTTATAAGTAAATTCATGGTACCGGGTGTTGTCTGTATAAAAGACTGCGTATATTACAGCTTTTCCGGGGCGGGGATCCAGTTCCACGCAGATTGCGGCATTTTGCAGGGCTGTTTTGTCGGCAATTTGCGGATCGATCAGATCAAACAAGGCGATCAGGCGTTGTTCCTGACGGGGGAGCTCCTCTACTGATGAGTACGGCAGGGCAGACAGTTCACAGTATCGCTGATAGTCTCCTTTTTCTGCTTTCAGGTAAAACCGCTCCTCTTTGACAATATGTTCCGGCACAATATAACTGTCGGGTTGTCCTCCGTCATCGGAACCGGTAATCATATCTGTGAAAACGGTTAACCGGCCGTTTTGCTCATATTGTGTAAGTCTGGTCTGGGCTGCCATATAGATGATACGGGCCTGGCCATTCTGTTTTTGGATCTTAGCATAGTCAGTCCGGCTTTTTAAACCGGGAATCGCAATTGCGCCCAGGAGTCCTGCTGCTAAAAGTACAACTATCATTTCTACCAGGGTAAATCCGCCAGACGTATTAATATGAAATATCCGGTTCCGGCTTTGACGGCTGATTACAGCAGGCGGTGTATTATTCATAATATGCAACCTTATACAGCTCTTCCATTGTCGTAATTCCTTCGTTTACCAGTCTGACACCGCTTTCCCGCAACGATGTCATTGACTGTTCTCTGCGGGCATAATCCTTGATCCTCTCCATCGCAGTTCCATTAATAATCATCTCGCGGATTGCCTTGTCGATTGATACGATTTCATGAATGGCAATCCGGCCAAGGTATCCGGTGTGATTACATTTCTGACAGCCCACGGCGGTTTTTATTCTGGTTGTGTTCTGTCCCAGATAAACCCGCTCCGCTTCGGTGGTTTCTGTTTCTGCAGCACAATCAGGACACAGCTTACGCATCAGCCGCTGTGCCACTACCCCTACCAGGGAATTGGCTATCATATAAGGTTCCACGCCCATATCTTTCAGACGAACAACAGCTGATACGGCATCATTGGTGTGCAGCGTACTCAGAACCAGATGCCCGGTCAATGCGGCTCTGACGGAAATCGATGCGGTTTCGCGGTCACGGGTTTCGCCGACCATAATGATATCCGGATCCTGACGGAGCAGGGCCCGAAGTCCTGTTTCGAAGGTCAGGCCGGCCGTATTATTGACCTGGCTTTGATTGATTTTATCCAGATTATGTTCAACCGGGTCTTCAATCGTTGAGATATTGACATTTCGTTTGGCCAGTTCCTGTAAAATCATATACAGAGTCGTTGTTTTTCCGGAACCGGTCGGTCCGGTCATATAGATAATCCCGTTTGGTGAGTTGAGTATCAGCTTCAGCCGCTGATAGGACTGTTGATTCATTCCAAAGGTATCCGAATAATCGATCCTGGTATTGCTGTTCAACAAACGGATCACCGCTTTTTGGCCGAATATGGTCGGCAGCAGGGACACTCGCATGTTCACCATCTGACCTTCCACCGTCATACGGCAATGGCCGTCCTGAGGCAGCCGGCGTTCTGCAATGTCGATGTCGGCAACGATCTTAATACGGGCGATCAGCGAGCTGTGGAGATTTTTCTCAAGAGTAAGAAATTCTATGATGGCACCGTCGATTCTCATCCGGACTGTTGTCTTCTCTTCAAAAGGTTCAATATGTATATCACTGGCATTATTATGATAAGCTCGTTCAATCAGGCTGTTCAGCAGTTGGATAACTGGTGCTTCATCATCGCCCTCCTCAGCGCGGATCATTCCGCCGGCTTCGGCCTGCACCGCAGTTTTCTTTACCTCATTGGCCTGCCGTGCTGCTTTATGGGCATTTACTTCTGCATAATAATAGACGATCGCCTGATCCAGTTGGCGCTGTCCGCAAAGTGTTATTTCCAGATTCATACCGGTTATCTGGCGGACATCCTCAAGGCCGTAGAAATTCAGAGGATCATTTGTTGAAATGACAAGGGTATCCTCCTTTATCCGGGTACCAAGAATCTTATAGTGCTGGGCCATCTCCATCGGGATCAGCCTTACGGCATCCAGTTCAACGGGAAATTCATTCAGGTCAACCTTATCAACCTGCATACTGTCTGCCAGTGCCGTCAGCATCTGACTCTCCGTAATCGCGCCCATTGCAATCAGGGCCCCGCCAAGGCGGACGCCTTTATGGGATTTCTGATAAGCCAGGGCTTCCTCCAGCTGATCTTCAGTAATATAACCTTTCTCCTTTAAAATATCACCAATCCGTAAATTCCGATAACTGCCAAGTGTCGTCATAACTGCTCCTTACTTCTGCCTGCTCATACCGATTTGTAATTCCAGTTTAAGTGTCCAGAGATCCGGGTCTGCGTCCGGATAATCCTCCCAGGACAGAGATGATACCCATACACCGGGCATCGTTTTAGTCAGACTGTCAAGCAGCTGGTCAAGATCCTCCATTCTTCCCTGTACCCGCATGTCTACGCCTGCCAGATAGATCCCATCCGGATCATGCTGCGGATTGCTGCCCGATTCTTCTGCTGTATAGACTGCTACATCTGCTGCTTCTTCCGGCAGTGTAATCTGCATCTCCTGTATTGATAATCCACACGCCATCACCTGTTCAATCAGAATACGGTCAATCTCCTGACTCTTCATCATTGGATAAAACGGTTCCTGAATACGGTTCAATTCACTTATATTTAACTCAAGCTCTTCCTTGGCTCTGTCAACCAGTCCCAGTTTGACTTCCATCTGGCTGATTTTGATGTTATTTTCGTTCAGCTGCTGTCTGGCTGTAAGACGTGACTGTTCCAGCGGCAAAATAATAACCGTAAAAAAGAAAATCAGGATTCCGGCCGCACCGATTATACTTAAAAGAACTTTATCTCTTGCCGTAATATTTGTGGTCATGGCCTTACCTCCACTTTTATGTTTCCGGCGTTCTCACCACTGTCTGTACCGTGTTCAGAACCGGCCGCCATCTGCCTGGCATGTTCCCAGATTCCCGGACGGCTCAGATAACAGGTCACTGTTGCACTCCAGTTTCCATCCCGGTCATCAAAAGTAAATCCGCTGTATTCAAGTTCTTCAAAAGTCTCCGGATGTTCTTCGAGACGCATGATAAACTGATGGGCAAATACCGCCTCACTTACCCGTACGTCAATCGTTATCACGCCATCTAAAGCATGATAATCCGTTATCATGGCGGTTCCTTTTTCAGCAATACAGTCAGCTACTACCTGCTTAACCTGTGTAGACATTGCCGGATAGCTCTGCAGATTATTCCATGTAATTTCTGCCAGTTGAATCTGGCGTTTAAGTGTCTCATTCTTTGTCTGGATCCGGTCATATTCTGCAACCTTTTGAATCTTTTCCGGATCACTCAGAACATCATACTGTGTATCGATCTGTGCCATTGTCACAAACCATTGAAAGAACTGAAACAAACTGATACCGGTACAAACCGCCAACGTCAGAAAAAGCGGGGCAAGATGGTTTCTCAAGGTCCGTTTTTTGACCATATCACCGGAAGAATACTTCATCTGAAACAATAGATTTCCGCGGCCGGGAGGTACCAACAGCGCCCCCATCAAGGGAAAGAACCGTTTAAACTGCCTGCCCTCCGGCTCCAAGCTGCAAAAAACAGGATTATCTGCCCCTTCTGTCAATATCTGCACATCCAGCTCATCATTCATCTGAATCATACTTTCCTGAACAATCTCAAACATCTCCTTGTCATATTCCCCGCCCAGAAAAACACTGCCAATCTCGGCTTCCACCTGCTGACTCCGGAGAAACTGCTGTAGTTTATTAACTGCCCGGGCACATTCCACCCCAAATCCCGGCGACCCTTTTTCAGATCTGATCCGGTTCCGGTTAAAGTAATAATACCTGCCGTCAACCAACAGCAGATTCTTGATGTTTGTTCCCTCCAGTGTCTGGACCACGACTGCACCTTCCCGCAGATGAGGAAGTTGTTTCAATATTGTAATATCAGCAGTTAAAGACATCACGATCGATGTCAGCCTGACTCCCATCTTAGCAGCCAGTCTGATATGATCCTCCAGAAATGCCCGCTCTGCCATATTGGCCAGAATGATCTGCCTGCCCTGACCTCTGCTGAGCACGGTATATGCGTATACCGGATCTTTGGCACGCTCCACATCAGAAAATGCCCTGGGCAGATAAGCCATCACTTTGCGCGCCGGCATTACCGGCAGATCCAGTCTCCTGGTCAGTGCCGCTGCATTACTGAGTACCAGTGTTACATCCTTCATGGAAATGTTGTTTTTGATCCGCAGCCGCCCCAAAAAGTCGGTAAACGCGAGTTCATCCAAAACTTTTCCACCACAAATACACCCGGCCGGAGCAAGAGCATAATATTCATGTTCGATTTTTAATTTTTTGCCTCTCACTGAGCCGACCAGAATCCGCACTTCCTGATCAGATAAATATATAACCGTTCTCACGTGTTTGTTCCTCCCTGACTAAATATCCATACCGATAGCTGAATATGATGCATATATAGGCAGCATTACGGCGATCATAATAAACCCCACAATCAGAGCCATAAAGATGATCAGCACCGGTTCCAGCAGCGATGTCAGCCTGGTTATCGCCTCTTCCGCCTCGTATTCCAAATCTTCTGCAACTGAGATGAGCATCTTGTCCAGACTTCCGGTTTCTTCCCCAATCTTTATGTTAAATGACAGTTTGGGAACAAAACCGCCGACCTGGGATACAACCTCACTCAGACTGGTTCCTCCCCGCAGAACCGGTATTACCTTCTCGATCTGCTCTTCAAGCCAGGTATTGCCGATCGTTCCTCCGGAAATCTTCATGGCTGTCACAACCGGTGTCCCTGATGAATATAACGAGCTGAGGGTACGTGCAAATCTGGCGGTATAAATCGTCTGGCATAGTTTTCCCAGAACCGGCAGACGCAGCTTCCGGCAATCTATCCACAAACTCACCGGCTTTGTTTTGCAAAGAATCCCGACAGCAAAAACAATTGCCAGAACAGCCGGGATAACCACCACCCACCAGATTTTAATAAAATCGGTAATCCCATATAAAATTCTGGTCGGCAGCGGCAGTTCATCCATCATCTGAAACAACGAATCAAACTGCTGCAGTACATAACCGATCAGAACGGTAACCACAGCAACGACCAGCAAGGCCAGAAACTTAGTATATGCAGTAGAATTTTTGATTTTAATGTTCAGGCGGTGTTCCTTTTCATAATGTACTGCCATACGTTTTGCCGTCTGGCCCAGATCACCGGATACCTCTGCCGCCCGGAACATCTGAACAATCATCGGCGGAAATGAACCCTGCTGATCCATCGCTTCTGACAATGAAATGCCCTGACGGATCAGCCGCTGGATCTCCTCATAAGCCTGACGTTCACCAGGCTTAAGATGTTCTTCACCGGCCAGAAACCCAAGTGACCTCATCAGCGGTGCTCCTGCTCCCTGGAGAGTACCGATTCCCCGGCAAAAATTCGCCAGAGTTCTTGCCTTTAGTTTTGTTGCCTGCTGTTTATGGACAATCTCCTTTGCTGAAATAAGATAACTGCCCTCTGCTTTCAGTTTCTCAAAAAGGTCTGTCTCATCAGCGGCAGCCGATTCACCGCGAATACGTTTGCCGGTGTCGGAAACTGCGTGATATTTATACCTTGGCATCGTGCCATTCCTCCAAATAATTAAAATCCCCACATGCGAAAATACCAGCGCAGTATTTCCCCACCCCAAAACAAAGCGGTCAGCATCCCCAGACACAGAAACGGACCAAAAGCAAAGTGATCTTTACGTCCTTTCCTGCCGGCAGCCAGCAGATAAATCCCGTACAATCCGCCGGTAAGAATCGCCAGAAAAAGAGCCAGCAGACTCAGCCGCCATCCCAGTAATATTCCGCTTGCAGCCATCAGCTTGATATCACCGCCGCCAAAGGCCCCCGGAACTGCCAGTGTAATAATGAGCAGAGGTACACTGGCTGATATCATACCAATAACCCTTTCTGCCAGAGGCTTGTCCGGAATTGTTACCAATGATATCACGCCCGTAACCGCAAGTGCCAGCACCAATCCATCCGGTATTTCCATCGTGTCCACATCAATAAAAGCAACCGCTGTAAGGATTGCCAGAAAGACAAACTCCGTAACAGCCGCTGCTGTGTATCCGGTTTTATAAACGCACAAAAGGGCTATACAGCCCCCAAGCACTTCTATCCAGGTATCCCGAACCGGGATTGGTTCTTTGCAGTACCGGCATTTCCCCTTGAGCAGCACCCGGCCGAGCACCGGAATCAGATCAGCAGCCTGAAGCCGGTGCCGGCATTTTGGACAACAGGAATGTCCGCTGACGAATGACTGTGCTCTGGGAACACGGTAAATCAGAACATTAATAAATGAAAACACACTGGCTCCGGCAAGCCAGATCAGTAACATGAGTAAGCTTTTAACAAACAATATCATTACCTGAATCCACCCGTCTTTTCCGCTGCTATTTTATGACCGTTCTGGATGACTGCCTGCTCATTTCCCAATTACCGTCTGAATAAACAGCCACATAGTTCTCCTCGGTATATTCAAAACCGGTAATAATATAGTCAGAATCTATACCATTAATTTGAACGGTACCTGAACATTTGGCTAATTCCGCAATATCTTCTTCATCAATGGTGATGGCGGATGCCTCTGTATTGTTTGCGGCATATTCTTCAAACACAAGTTCCTGTGCCGCCAGATATGCATTTCTTGCCGTCAGCATTATTTCTTTTTCTTTTGCTCTGTCAACCCAGCCAATCATAGACGGGACCATAATAGCCGCTAAAATCGCCAAAATAACAAGAACAACAATCAATTCCACTAAAGTGAAACCCCGATTATCGTTCCTGCCGGACCAGATTCTTTTCCTTTGTATCTTCATTTGTAAAATTTCCTTTCACCACGGACACTGTCTTTTCCATCGTAATTATAACAATATTTTCCATCAACGTCAATTTATAACTTCTGAAATCAACCTGCCCCTTTCTTGTAACCTATAATTCACAATAGACTAAAATGACTGCATCCCATCACCATCTCTTGTTTTTATCCCTGATCTTTTATATAATGACGGAAGTAAAGGAGATACGACTATGGACATTATGAAGAAAATGCACAATGGTGATTTATACATTACGGAAGATGATCGGCTGATCGAGGCGCAGACTCTCTGCCTTGAAAAGCTGTACGATTTCAACCATACGCGGCCGTCTGAAGCTGAAAAAAGAGAATCTATGTTAAAAGAGATGTTTGCTGAAATCGGTGAAGGTTGTTACATAGAACCGCCGCTGCACTCCAACTGGGGCGGCCGCCATGTCCATTTCGGCAAAAAAGTGTACGCTAACTTCAATCTGACGCTGGTTGATGACACCCATATTTATGTCGGAGACTATACTATGTTTGGCCCCAATGTAACGCTCGCAACCGCCGGTCACCCCATTTTGCCGGAACTCAGGGAACAGGTCTATCAGTATAATGCGCCGGTTCGTATCGGCAGAAACTGCTGGCTTGGTGCCGGAGTCATCATTGTTCCGGGAATTACCATCGGTGACAATGTTGTGATTGGAGCTGGCAGTGTTGTGACTAAGGATATTCCGTCAAATGTAGTTGCGGTGGGGAATCCGTGTAAGGTGCTGCGGGAAGTGGGGGCGCGGGATCGGGAGTTTTATTTTAAGGGGCGGAGGATATAAGGGACTGTTGCTCATGGTTGCAAAGAGAAGGTGGGGCGTTAGGATTGGTTGGACCGGAATCGCTTCCGTTCTCTCGGTAGGGTGGTTCTAAGACTGCCGCAAATGATTTTCAGCGGCACCGGGGCCAGTTGCGCTAAACTCTTGATGACTTTAACGCGCCGGGCCCCTGGAATCACGCTTTGGAGAGCATGATTCCTCCGCTGAAAATCACTTGCGGCAGCCTAAGAACCACCGTTACCTCGTTCAATGTCACCGATTCCGGTCCAACCAATCCTAACGCCCCACCTTCTCCCAGCAACTATGTTGGCTTCAGCTGGGGGAAAAACAAAAACGTAAAAGCGCATTCCATTATCAATTCTCGTTACAGATGTGAATTTTTCCTTTTTAGGCATTAACGATGCATTTGATGCAATGTACGTACTTCTTTAAACCATATCCGCTTAGAAATCCGGCTGCGATCAGTATTCCCCCAATCATGATTCCCATTACTATCTGCAGCGGGCCTGTGATTAGGAAGCCAAGGGCGTAAAATGGAATTGTAAAGCTGCCAATCAGGTTGATGAATGGTATTGCCATAACACCGATTCCGACAAGGGTGAGAACAAAGGCCAGGATGGACAGTGTTGGAATAATGACGATGCCGCTGAAACCAATTCCCATAAAAAGTGCCATTTTTCCTGCTGCTCTCATTGTAGCGGTTCCTAAATCTACTGCATTTGTTTTGTTTGTGTTCTGGTTCATCACATAATCTCCTTTTTATTGTATTAATTGTCAGGTTACTTATCTTTAAATTCATCCTCAGACTTCCAGATGTGAAAAGGCATTCTTTGAAAACAGGGCAATTACGCATGACAGCAGTACTGCTCCTGATACGATGATCCACTGGCCGGCGCTGTCAGTTTCGAAGAGCAGTCCGTACATCGTCTGCCCGATCGGCTGGGCACACAGAGAGGTTGCTATCAGACAGGAAATCACCTTGCCTACCATATGAACGGGTGTCTCCATCTGGACAAAGGACAGCATCTGAATGCTTACCATGGTTGCACAGATCATTGCCAGGAAGCAGCAGACAGTAATTATGGTATAAGATATCATTGGTGCAGCTTTGGCATAAAGGCTCACAGCCATTGGCAGCAGACAAAGTGCACAGGCACATAGAATCCGGTATGACTTACGAATATCTAGCTTTTTACCCATGATCCCGGCCAGCAGTCCGCCGGCAATTCCACCAACAGCCATGACACCCTGACTGATACCGTATAAGTTGCTGTCCATCTTCAGAGTCTGGGTGATGATAACCGGGACACCTATTACTATGAGAGAAGTAAATATCATGTTAAAGAGAAATATCATGAATACCACTTTGCATAAAATTGGCTTTTCCCTGGTGATATAACCAAGGCTTTCCTTCAGGTCTTCTTTGATGATCGTCAATATCCTGCCTTCAGCCTTGCTTTTCACATGAGGGATGCGGATAAATAACTCCATGATGGCCGAAATCAGAAAACAGATACATGATACAGCAATAATCGGGGTGATACCATAAAGCCCGTACAGCATGCCGCCCGTAATCGGACCGATCAGGGACGCGAAGGAATTGACGAGATTGATTACTGCATTTGCCGCAACTACCTTATCGCCTGATACCAGTACCGGAATACTGGCCTGGACCGCCGGTGAATAACCGCCCTGAATCCCATATAAAGCCATCATTACTACAACTGCCAGCGGAACCATCGCCACTCTGCCATTCAGCAGGATAAAGCCCAGAGTAAGAAGTGCTGTTAAAAAATCAAGTACCACCATAATCCGCTGCTTATTGACCCGGTCAGCAATCAACCCGCCGATCGGTGACATGATGATCATCGGAATAAATGATACTGCCGACACAAAAGCAAACAACGAAGCTGAATGACTTTGATCCAGAATATATAAAGGAATTGCAAACCGTAAAACTGCACTCCCAAACAGCGAAATAATCTGACCGATCACAACAAGGACAAAATCTCTGGCCAGCAGCCCCCGTTCTTTTTCTGCTGATGCTGATAGTACTGCCATATTTTCCATCTCATAAACCTCCATTTTTCCATACCTACCGTTGGTATGTATTAAGTTTAAATAAATCTGCCTACTTAATTCGGCAGTTTATTTGCGTTTCTGATAAATTTTGAAAAACTCTTCGAACCGTTCGACCATTCTCTCATCAATGATATCCAGTCCCAGCTTCACAAGTAAATCTCTGAAAAAATAAATCCGGTTCTTTATCACATCGAACTCATCATTAAATACCATGGGGGTAACCCATATATTCAGCAAAAGCAGCATCACTTCCGCCAGCTCCCTGGGATAATCAGTTACAATCGAACCATCCCTGACACCGTCTTCAATGATCGGAAGTACAAAAACAGGAACCGTTGACTCATGAATACTCTTCAGCTGCAGTACCAGCATCTGCGGATTCTTCAGAAAATCGGGTGCCATCTGAAAAACTTCGTTTTGTCTGCCGCTATATATTGAGGCTTCAATCAATTTCTTGAGACGCTCACGCCCCGTATATTTCGAACGATCCCGACTGAGTTCATCCCACTCATTATCATGAGCTTCAAACAACCGGTCCATCACTGCCACCAGTATCTCTTCCTTAGATTTGAAATGATGATAAATCGCACCTTTGGAAAGACCGCCAAGATTATCAATAATGTTCTGTATTGAAGTATTCTCATATCCCTGTTCCAAAAATAACTTCAGCGATACATCCAAAATCTTCTCAACAGTCTCTTCCGGATACTTATTCCGCGCCATTATTATCCCCTTTCAGTAGTACTTCTCCTTCATACATACCGTTGGTATGTATTGATAATAGCATGAAGTATATTCCTTGTCAATTGGTTATTTGAAAAATAAAAAAGGATCCTTAATTCTCCTAAAAATAATATGGACAAACAAGGTGATTTCTGATATAGTCGAAAAACAGTCTAAGAAATTCTTGTTTTTCACAATTCACGCAGGTTCCTGCAAAGAGTTCTCAAACTGAAAAATGCCCCTTACAGGGAATATAGGAGGATGTTTATTTGATTAATGAAGAAAAGTTAATAACGAACAGGGAGGTAAAGTCCAGCGCTTTTGCTGTGTATTTTAGTGACCCCCAAAATGCTGCAAAACTATTTGAAGCTCTGGAGCCCGGCGAGGATGTGTCAGCAAATGACATTGATTTCACTACATTAAATGGAGTATTATTTCTCGCTAAAAGAAACGATCTGGCATTCACAGTCAGGAAAAAAGTTCTGGTGATCAGTGAACATCAGTCAACAGTCAATAAGAATATGCCGTTAAGAGATGCCATTTACTATGGGCGGACGATGGAAAAACTAATTGATCCGAAAGCACTTTATAAAGTAAAGCCGATCCCAATCCCTACCCCTGAATTTTATGTTTTTTATAACGGCAATGACCGGTATCCGATTGAAAAAACGCTGCTGTTGTCTGATTCTTATCTTGTAAAAACGGATACGCCTATGTTACAATTAGTTGTAAAGGTAATTAATATTAATCTGGCGGAAAGTCATCCCCTTCTTGATAGTTGCCGCCCTTTATATGAGTACTCGTGGTTTATAGAACGGATAAAAGAGTATTTACGAAGAGGCGGGAATCGGGATGAAGCAATTATTCAAGCTGTCAAGGATTGCCAAAAACAAGGAATTATGAATGATTTTCTGACTGAACATGGATCGGAGGCGATAAATATGCTGTTTACAGAATTTAATATGGAGGATGCCCTGGCTGTTCGGGGGGAGGAGATGTACGAAGAAGGCCTGGAGGATGGCTTAAAGCGCGGTATTGAACAAGGCAAAGCAAAAATCCTGAAAACCCAGATTGAAAAGAAACTGGCAAAAGGCAAATCCATAGAGCTGATTGCAGAAGAACTTGAAGAGGATATTGAAGTCATTCGGGAATTAGTAATAGTAAAGATATAATAAAACTCAGGATCAGAAAAAGATAAGCATAGCTTTCATCTTCTTCTGATCCTGTTATATTTTGACTATTACTGCCCGCAAGCACTCTTAAACTGTGTCCACACCTTCACATGTTCCTCTTCTGCTGCCGCATCCACATTCTGGATCATTTCCGTATCTGCGTCAAAATCAGCCGGCAGAGTCAGAAACTGGCGATATGCGTCTTCGATCAGCTCATCTGCAGCACTGTTTGTGCTGTAGTAGCCAAAATACTCAAAACACTGCTTTGCCACTTCCGGGCGCAGAATATAATTGATAAACTCATGAGCTTCATCTGCATGCGGAGCATTTACCGGAATGAACTGAGCCATGATACCAAAGCCGATTCCCTCTTCCGGATAAACTACTTTCAGATCCGGATTGGCCAGACAGGCCATAGTCACCTGACTGGTATACATAACAGCAGCCCCTACTTCACCTGAGATCAGGTCATCCTGAACATTGTCATCTTTGATTAGACGGATGTTCGGCGCCAGCTCAAGCAGCTTCTCACCGGCTGCTGCAATCACTGCAGTATCAGTTGTATTATAACTCTCACCAGCTACCTTCAAAGCCATACCATTAATAACCCGGTAGTTTCCAATGATTGCCAGATTGTCTTTCAGGCTTTCATCCCAGAGGTCGGCATAACCCTTGATCTCCAGATCAACAACAGCCGGATTGTAAACGATCGTCTGCACACCGGCACCATATGGTACGGTATAGGCATCTTCCGGATCAAAAAATTGCCCCTGGTACACCGGATTTACATTTCCCAGGTTATCCAGTTTACTTTTGTCAAGTGGTTTAACCAGCTGCTCTGCAATTGCTGTCTCAATGATATAATCATCTGCGATTACCACATCATAGTCTCCGCCTTTTGCTGTCTGCAGTTTGGACAGCATGGTTTCGTCGGTGTCAAAGCTGGAATAGTTTACTTTGATGCCGGTTTCAGCGGTAAAACCATCTAATACTTCCTGAGGAAACATCCCCTCCCAGGTAAACAGATTCAGTTCACGGCTGCCGCCTCCGGCCTCCTTCTGCTCCGTCACAGCTGCCGCAGTATCATTTCCCCCATTAGTGGCGGAATTTGTCTCTGAATTCGACGATCCGCAGCCGGATAAAACCGCAGCGGATACCGCCATTGTCAATACTGGTACAATAATTTTTTTCATTCTCCTCATCCTTTCTACTTTGAATGCTTCATAAAACGTGAACGGTTCAATAATGACGAACATAATAGAAGCAATAGTGTCACGCCCAGAATCACAGTACACAAAGCATTAATCTCCGGTGTCACACCGGTCTTCATCTGGGTATATATCTTGATCGGCAATGTATTAACATTAACCCCTGTGACAAACAAACTGATAATAACGTCATCAAAGCTCATTGCAAAACTCAGCAGCGTCCCGCTCAGAATAGCCGGAGCCAAAAGCGGCAATGTAATGTCAAAAAACACCCGTACTTCACTGGCACCAAGATCCCGGGCCGCTTCTCCAAGGCTTTTATTCATGCCAACGAGGCGCGCCTTGACGGTCATGTAATTATATGGAATACAAAATGCCGTATGCGCCAGAATCAGCGTCAACATGCCAAAGCGCATACCAAGCATAGCAAAATAAGTCATAAATACCATTCCCAGAATAATCTCGGGAATCATAATCGGAATCATTGAAACATATTCCACAATACCTTTTGAACGTGGCTGCATCTTTGTAAAACCAACCGCCGCCAGTGTCCCGATTACTGCTGCCAGCAAACTGGAACTCAGGGCCAGAATAATACTGTTCTTAAGTGCTTCAAACATGGCTTTGTCGCGGAACAGAGTCTCATACCAATTCAACGAAAAACCACCCCATACGCTGGAAATCTTGCTTTCATTAAATGAGTAAATCACCACCAGAACAATCGGCAGGTACAGAATCAACAGCATAACAGCCAGATATACATATGAGAGTTTGCGATATCGTTTCATCAGCCCATTCCCTCCAATTCTGTTGTATGTGTAATTCTTTTATACAGAAAAATCAGTACCGTAGTCAGCAGCATCAGTGCCACAGACAAAGCCGCTGCAAACGGCCAGTTATGAGCCTTCATAAGCTGATCCTGAATCAGACTTCCCACCAGAACAACCTTGTTGCCTCCCAGGATATCAGCGATAAAAAACAATCCCATCGACGGTATAAACGTCAGGATCACTCCCGACAACAGACCCGGCATCGTCAGCTTCAGGGTAATACTCCAGAATGCCTGAGCCGGTGTTGCCCCCAGATCCCGGGCCGCCTCCAGCAGACTCCAGTCCATTTTCTCGGCACTGGAATACACAGACAGTATCATAAACTGGACAAGGGCATATACCATACCTACCACAACTGCCGGATAGGTGTACAAAAGCTTGAGCGGCGTGTCCCGCAGACCAAGTCCCATCAGAATCTGATCCAGTGTCCCGTTAGCCCTGAAGATAATAATCCAGCCGTACAGCCGGATCAAGCTGGATGTCCAGAATGGTATCATTAAAAACATCATTACACGCTTTTTCCATACGGCTGATAATGTCGCCATCAGATAACCAAACGGATAACCGATCAGAATGATCAGTACCGTGCATATGATCGCCAGTCGGAAAGATTCCACAAAGGTATTCAGATACACCGGCTCAAAGATGTTAATGTAGTTTGCCATAGTGAACTGATTCACTACCCCCCATCCTTCAGCACGGGTCATAAAACTCAGAACGACCATATAAATGAGTGGTCCGGCAACCAGTACCAGGGTAAACAGGTACAGCGGCAGAATCAGCAGCCACAGACTGCGGCGGTACGGCTTTTTCTTTACCGGGTTATTCCCCATCACGCCCCACCTCCACATCTACGGGAACTGCATGAACAGCCTCCCACGATACGGACACCCGGTCACCAACCTCAAACTCCACATCGATGCCCAGCCTGGTTGCGGTAAGTTCCGTTCCATCCTTCAGTCTGACAACAATCCGCAGCATTCCGCCGGCGATACTTTTCTCCGTAACACAGGCACACAATCCACTCTCATCATCCGCACAGCGGGTCAGTTCAATGTGCTCACTGCGGACCGCAAATGCAGCAGCCCGCTCCGGTTCCAGTTGATAACCGGCGGACTGGGCTAACACCATCTCGTCACCGATCCGGGCCGATACAATACCGTCCTCCTGTCCCATTACCGCACCATGAACAATGTTGGCGCTGCCCACAAACTGAGCCACAAAACTGGTCTGCGGATAATCATAAATCTGTGCCGGAGTCCCGATCTGCTCAAACCGTCCCTCCCGCATTACAACAATCCGGTCCGACATGTTGAGTGCCTCTTCCTGATCATGGGTAATGTAGATAAATGCAATCCCCAGACGTTTCTGCAAGGCTTTCAGCTCCAGCTGCATCTGTCTGCGCAGCTGCAGATCCAACGCCCCCAGCGGTTCATCAAGCAGCAGCAGACGCGGTTTGTTCACCAGCGCCCGGGCAATTGCCACCCGCTGCATCTGACCTCCGGAAAGCTCCGACGGCATCCGTTTTTCGTATCCTTCAAGCTGGACAAGACCAAGCGCTTCACCAACTTCTTTTTCAATATACTGTTTGCTTTTCTTTTTCAGTTTCAGGCTGTAGGCAACATTCTGGGCCACCGTCATATGCGGAAATAACGCATAATTCTGAAACACTGTATTGACATCCCGCTTATTTGGTTCGATACCTGTCACATCCTGCCCGTCAAGTAACACCCTGCCGCTGTCCGGGCTCTCAAGACCGGCAATTATCCGCAGCGTTGTCGTTTTACCGCAGCCGGATGAACCAAGCAGGGTCACAAATTCACCATGCGCTACACTAAGATCGATCCCTTTCAATACTCCTGTATCATCAAAACTTTTTGTTATATTCTCTAACTGCAGAATACTCTCTGACATTTCATTCCTCCGTGCAGTTTTCCTGCTGCATCTGCTCGATTTCACCGGGAATCACAATCCCTAACACCTGATAATACTCTTTTCCCCATTCACAAAGACTCTTGACGATCGGCGCCAGTGTCTTGCCGATCTCCGTCAGTGAATATTCCGTCTTAGGCGGAACCACCGGATATAAGATACGGTTAATAATCCCATCTACTTCCAGCTCTTTCAGCTGCTGACTCAGCATCTTCGGAGTTGCCTGAGGAATTGCTTTCTTAAGCTGGTTATAGCGCAGTGTTTTATCAATCAGATTCCAGATGATAATAACTTTATATTTTCCGCCGATCACTTCCATCGCCGCCTCGACGGGACAGCTGTGAATCGATGTTTTATCTTTCCCCATTTTACCTCCCTGATTTTTATGTTATGTGTCCAAAAGATATTAAGTACCCAAAAGGGTACTATGCGACAAAAAGCAACATTCTTGCCATTTTGAACCTATATGGAGATTATAGCTACTTGTTGTGGTTCTGTCAATTGTTTCCATATTTGTCAAATATCAATTTTAGCAGTATAATAGATGCAAATATATCCCCTGGGGGGGATCGGGGAAAAGAGAAGGAGATTTCCATATGAAAAGAATTATTGCTTTTTTACTTTCCGCCATACTCATCTGCGGTGGCATGACCCAGACGGCTTTTGCAGACGAGGATGAGGTTCTTCGCTTCCAGCATGTTTCAATCGGTACCCTTGAAACGGTTGACCGGGACGGCTATTATTACCATTGTATTTACAGCGATCTGTATTATATTGAATACCCGGGTAGTTTTGTATATGGGCAGTCACGCGGAACTTCCCAGGCGTTCTGGCATCCGGACAACCAGGTTGCTACTTCCGACAATGAATTCAAGACATTTCAGGATGAACGGCTGATTGGTTCAGCTGATGAGATTGATGCTTATGTCAGAGCAGGCGGAATTCAGCAATATCTCACAGAGGTTCTGGCAATCACCAGTACTGATGGGTATGAATTTGTCGAAGAAACAAAAGATAATCAGAGTGGTATACTGATTCTCAGGCTCACAAAAGACGGGGAAACCATCGCATCCATCATAATCTGGACGAATTTAGGCCAGCTTAGCCTGCGCAGTGAAATCCGTACTGCTTATCTAAACCCGCTGACTGATCACGGCGAAATCCTTCTCTATCCGGTCTGGGATAAAGATGCTGATTTCTCTTCGATTGAAGCAATCAAAGAATATATAGCCAACGATGAGAGCGCCGAAGACCAACTTCAATACAAGAATATTGCAGTATTCGAATCTGAGCATCATCAGTATCTCAGCTTTGAACTTGAGACTACAGACCGCAAGATGTATTGCTACATTCCGGTAACCCCGGAAAACAACCAGAAATGGATTCTTTCATTTGCTGTCTCAAAAGATTCCCAGGTGGAAACAAATGCTTATAACATCCGGGAAGATATTGTGAAATCATTTCAAATTCTAAAATAACAGCAGGAGCCCGGAATCAGATTTTCTAATTCCGGGCCCCTATTTATATTACCGGTCACTCATCATAATTCCGATCCGCAGATACCGGCCTGCCATCTTCTATTCTGACCGGAATTTCTTCAATCCCGGCCAGTCCGTCCTTCGTTATCGTAAGCTGCAATATCATACTCTCATCCGTCCGCGGCGGAATCTGCCTGTCGAAGATAAAATTACCCAGACTATAATAAATATATTTCCCATTATAAATCTCCGGTTCCTGCAGCACATGCGGATGTGTTCCAACAACAAAATCCGCACCGGCGTCAATCGCTGCTTTCCCCATCAGTTCCTGACTCTCACTATGATAGGAATTATATTCAATGCCCCAGTGGAAATAAACAATCGTAAAATCACAGTCAGCCAGCGCTGCAATATCGTCTTCCAGTCTGGTCAGATCCATTGTGCTGATATACCTGACTGAGGGCTTATCCTCATTATAGAAGAAACCTTCAGGTGGGAATGCACTGTAAGCCAGCAGACCCACTGTTATGCCGTTCTTCTCAAAAATGCAGGTACTGTTACCGGCTGAATTTTCCACTGCTCCGGCAAATGCCAAACCATTTTTCTCAAGACTGATCATGGTATCATGAAGGCCCTCACTTAAATAATCCATCGAATGATTATTCGCCAGAACCAGACAGTCATACCCACCCCGCACCAATGCGGAGGCATTCTCCTCGTCCGCCCGAAAGATAAACCGCTTCGTCTTGTCGGCAGCATTATCAAACCCGGTAATCGGACACTCCAGGTTTCCGATCGTCCAGTCATCCTGCAAAAATAGATCCCGCACATGATCGTATGGATAATCATAACCGTATTCATCCAGGTACTGCTGCACACCACGGGAAAGCATGATATCTCCGGTGATTGAGATCGTAATCTGCCCGGGCTCTTTTCTGTTTTCAATCGTTGTCCTGACGGGCCGGGCAGTAAGACCGGCAGCCAACAGCAATACTGCCGCCAGACTCAGAACCACCACCAGTCTTTTACCTTTGATCGTCAGCATCCTGTTGAATAAGGAGATGCCGGTGCCGGTACCTCTCCGCCGGAAGCATCATCCATATACGATCCGGTAAATGCCGGCCGCTCAGGCGGTGCCTGTTTAAGCTGATTCTGCCATGCCTCATCCGTTAATCGCTGACCGGAAACAAATTCATAATAATCAAACACTGCCCCTCTGGTCAGGTAAACCTTTCCCTGCTGCATGATTGCCACATACATCTCTGAGGCCGTACCAACACCGACTTCCAGGTAGCTGCTGTTGGCAGTATGAACATCTGCAATTACCGCCATATTTTTGTCGGTATCCGACTCAATCAGGTACCAGTTATCAGCTTCCGCGATGGAACTGCTTAAGTATTCCAGCGTACCGCCATAAGTCAGCAGCGAATATTGTTCTTCGACAGACAGATCCTCTCCCTTCAACTCTTTCAGGGCACAGTTTCTGAGAAACAACAGCATCTCCTCAAAATCCTGCAGCTTATATTGCATACTATCATTCAGCATATCCCGGGCTGCAAGATTTTCTCTGGTTGCGGTTGCCAGCCACAGCAGACGATTGAAAAATTCCGGGTTCGGTTCCACATATCCAACCAGCTGCGGCGGCTCCTGACCGCCGCCACACTCGACAGCCGATTGTTTGCCGTACAGGATCGTATCATGTCTGATCTCCGCCCAGCTTCCCAGGGCAGTTGTCAGGGATTTATCCTCCCATGCCTTATTCTTCATAAATAGCGGGTATCCGTCAGTTGCCCTGAAATTCAAACTTTTCAGACAGTATAACCAGCCGTTATATAGATTCCCGGTCTGTTCCGGAATGGTCTGGTTTCTGAATTTTCCAGCCAGACGGTCAAAATTCTTCTGATATCCGCTCCACTGCTGATTAGGTTTATAAATCTCATCAAGAAGCTCCTCTGCCCGCTCTGAACCAAACACAGCAAATACATCAACACCGGTTGGGAACGGCCGCTTATATGGTTCGGACAGTTCCTGCAGGATCTCCGAATCAGGAATATAGCGCTGCCCCATAAACCGCATCTGAAGCTGTACATTTTCCCCATCTACCTTATGTACAATTTCCGGCGCACGCAGTTTTTCAATCTCAAGATAAAAATTATCTAATCCGTCGGGAATTGTATTGATATCCGGAGTATCCGTATAGACCTTGCTGACAATCTGAGCTATTTCATATGGCGTGATATCATCTGCCTCACCCACATAAAAGCAGGTCGTACTGTAGATGTTCTCCCACAGTTTACTGCCGCTTTCCTCCGGCAGACGGCTCAGGGCTATCGTGGTGATAATGGCCTGCTGAGCGGACTGCTCGTCACGCTTATTCTCTGCCGCATAGAACGGAATCGGCACAATTCCATACCAGCTCATGGTCCGGAAATATTTCCCCAGATCTTCAGTTCTGGTATAATGGCCTCTGACTGTAAAAAGAGAATAGTCCATTTCATCACCAAATAACGGTGACTTTTCTTTGCCCGCAGCGTTTTCAATCAGCTGATATTCTTTTTTGACTACGGCTTCCAGCTCTGCCGGATATGATGATGGCAGGGATTTTCCCAGAGCCAGCTGCGACACCCCAAAGTAACCGATCATAACTTTTATATTTGCTTTGACCTCTTCGTTGCTTGTATAACTGTATTCAGCAAGCAGCTGCTGAATCATATTCTCATTCAGCACGACCAGATCATCATAGAAAAAATCATTTTCCAGCGTCCGTAATGAATAGTCATAGAAAATATGATACAGCTGCAGCACAGAATCAGTTGTCACAAAGCCGGGGACTTTCTTATATGTATTGTCTTCATAGATGAAAAACAGCTGCTCTGAATCGGTCGGCTGTACAACAAAACCATTCTTTGCAATCAATGTCCTTTGCTCCGCCGTCAGATTGGGGAACTGATCAATATTCTCAATATTGGACAAATCTGCATTGATCGAATATGCTGGTGCCTTTGCCGTAAATGTAAGCGGTTTGTACGCCTCGCCTGAGATATGAAACCCCGGTTTATAATCCAGATTGATTCGCCCCTGCTCACCCCCACTGACTGATCTGTTCAGATCCATAGTGGCTACTATGATCTCCTGGTCATTCGATGCTTTTGTCTTATCATCGTTATCCGGGGCAGCCGGCTGCTCCGCTGCTGTGTCCTGCTGCTGTTCTGTTGTTGATGTCGTTTCAGCCTTTCGTGCCACATACTCACAACCACCAAGCGACAGCACAGCAAGCATAACTGCAGCACCTCCTAATACTCTTTTATACATCTGATAACCTCCCCTTCCTCCAGACAAACCTGATGTGTTTCTCCTGCAATTTCAACAAGAACCTTGTCTGCTATGTTGTTTTTATTATTTAAAAACTTAAGTGATCCTTCCATTTCTTCTGAGACCGCTTTGACTTCAAAACCAAATCCCTTCCAGTCGTAGATTGCCAGCACCTGGTTCCCGTCTTCGGTAAATTCGATCGAGATAATCTCATCAATTCCGTCATCATCCATATCAAACAAGGTATAATCTGCAAATGGCCGGGCCAGCCGGGATCCCAGCCAGACCGGTTCTAACCCGCCGTCCAGCAAATCATAGAAAAATGGCCGTTTGGCCGGAACCGGGTGAAATTCTGCCGTCTTATATACGCAGACTGCGATCTCTGTAATTCCATCACCGTTGATATCTCCGGCCTGTATGTACAATGGTTTTATCTCAGAAAGATCAAACTGGTGATCCGGATCTCCCTGCGGCACCGGAATATCGTTTTGAAAATCAAAGTCCGAATAGATCTCAACATATGTACCATATCGTTCTCCCGTATCGAGGGTAAGATCCGCTTCCGGATCATCTGTTCTTATCAGCAGCAGCTCTGCATTCTCATCTTCATCTATATCTGCGGTAAACCATGAAATAATATCTGATTGTAAATCACCGTCTGTTCTATTGTCAGTCTCTGCAGTGGTCTCACTGGCAGCTGCCGGACGCTCCGGTATGTTCCTCTCCGGTGAGTCTGTACATCCCGAAATCAGTACCGGTATCAAAAACAACATCGGCCGCCGTAACATTTTTCTGATGCTTTTCATTACGTTTTCCTCCCGGCAGCAGGCATTTATTCCATTACTGCCACATTCATTTTATCATCATATCGCCTCAAAGAAAAGGAGCAAAAAATCGCGTTCTATGTTATACTTTATTAGTGCTTTACATAACTTTACATATCATTCATTCAGGGAAAAGAGGATAAAATATGAAACTGCTGCTGTTTCCGTTCCATCTGATCTGGTCACTGATCAGTCTGTTATTTAATCTGACCGGGCGGCTTTTAGGTGTGATTCTGGGCCTGGTTCTTGTCATTATCGGCGGTGTCCTGACAGTCACTGTTGTCGGTGCCGTGGTCGGAATTCCGCTGATTATATTTGGATTTTTGCTGGCAATCCGGGCTCTTTTTTAATCAGAAAATCCATTGTTAAATTTGGGACTATGCCGTTAAAATTCAAACCCTCCTGTTAAAAAAAAACTTTACACGTTATATAAATAACTTTTGTTGCACATTTGAATTTCGTGTTATACAATGCAGTCACAGACATGTCGAATTGCATAATTACAAAAAATATAACGTTCCAGGAGGATACATATAATGTCTTTAGAAATCTACGAAACAAAAATAATGGATATGCGTAACAAGGTTATCTTTATTACCGGCGGTGCCAGCGGACTGGGACTTGCCACAGCCAAACGCTGTCTGTTCAAAAAAGCGGAAGTTATTATCGCCGACTACAGCCCGAAGGTTGAAGACATTGCTGCAGAGATCGGGGCGACCGGAATACGTCTGGATGTTACCAAAGATGAGGATGTCAAGGCCGCCGTTGCCTTTACAGCCGAAAAGTTCGGCCGCATTGACGGTGCTCTCTGTTCAGCCGGAATCGGCGGGGATCAGAATACAATCGCGGAAGAGACTCTTGAAAACTGGGAAAAAGTTAATGCTGTTGACTACACCGGTCTGATGCTGACCAATAAATATGTCATCCAGCAGATGCTCAAACAAGAAAACGGCGGTTCTGTAGTTAACCTCGCATCGATGTTCGGGCTTGTTGCCGTTCCTACCAATGTCGCCTATTCCGCAGCCAAAGGCGGGGTTATAAATCTGACACGTGCAGCCGGTTCGGCATACGCCGCCCAGGGTATTCGTGTTAATGCCGTTTGCCCGGGAGTTATTGATACTCCGCTGATCAGCGAAGAGGCAAAAAAACAATACAAAGATATGCATCCGGCACATCGGCTGGGAACTGCTGAAGAGGTCAGCAATCTTATTTTATTTTTACTCAGCGATGCCGCTTCCTTTATCAACGGCGCAAGTATTCCGATCGACGGTGGGTACACTGCAGTATAATAATAAAACATGAATAAAACGGGATATCGCATCTGCAGAATGGCGATATCCCGTTTCTGTTGTTTCTGTCAAATATAATTATCTCATCTGCTCCAGCGCAGCAAGTCTTACCATCTTACAAAATACGTTCATCGCTGTCTCCAGTTCTTCACAGGATGGGAAACTGGGCGCGATGCGGATGCAGCTGTCATCCGGATCATTGCCATATGGATAAGGTGCACCGGCCTCTGTCAAGGTAATTCCGGCTTCTTTGCACAGGGCAACAATTCTTTTGGCGCAGCCATGAGGTGCCATATATGTTACAAAGTAGCCGCCTTTCGGCCGGGTAAAGGTGCCAAGGCCCAGCGGACGCAGCTCCTGATCCAGCTGCTGCAAAACGATATCAAATCTGGGTTTCAGCAGTTTCGCATGTTTGCACATATGAGCCTGAATTCCTGCCACGTTCTTAAAATACCGGACATGGCGCAGCATATTTAACTTATCCCAGCTGATCGTCTGCATTGAAAGCTGTTTCTTCGCAAAGCCGATGTTCTCTTTTGAAGCGGCAAAGAAAGCAACTCCGGCGCCGGGAAATGTAATCTTGTTTGTGGATGCAAACAGAAACGCACGGTTTGGGTTTCCGGCTTTTTTACAGGCATCCAGCAGGTTTGGCAAGAATGTATCCGTATCGGCATCCAGGAAATGATATGCATAGGCCTGATCCCAGAAGATACGGAAATCCCGAGCTTTCGTTTCCATCACGGCAAGTCTTCCCACGACCTCGTCTGAGTAGGTAATTCCTGATGGATTGGAGTATTTGGGAACACACCAGATTCCCTTTATTGAGTCATCATTTCTGACAAGCATCTCCACAAGATCCATGTTTGGTCCGTTATCATCCATTGGAATCGGCAACATTTCAATACCGAGGAACTCACAGATGGAAAAGTGTCTGTCATACCCGGGTACCGGGCAGAGGAATTTCGGTTTATCATAATCCTTCCATGGTTTTTCTGATCCGAGTACACCGGTCAGCATAGCACGGGCGATGGTATCATACATAAAAATCAGTGATGAAGAGCCGTTTATGATGATTTCATCTGCTGTAACGCCCAGATATTCACTGAATAACTTTCTTGCATCCGATATTCCTTCCAGCACACCATAGTTTCTGCAGTCTGTACCATCATCTGCCAGACAGTCGCTGTCAGATCCAAGGACATCCAGCATCGGCATGGAGAGATCCAGCTGCTCTTTTCCCGGCTTTCCCCTGGACATATTCAAATTCAGCTGCTGTGATTTCAGATTTTCAAACTCCTGCTGCAGTTCCTGAAATTCCAGATCCAGCTCGTTACGGGTCATTTCGCTATATGCTTTCATCTGAATGGCTCCTCCTGAAGTGTTACGGAAAGATTCCGCGGACTTTTTTAGCTGCTACCAGTTTTTTCAGCGCCAGAGCATAGGCACTGGTACGCAATGAAATATCTTTATCGTTATGAAGGGCATATACCTCTTCAAAAGCATTGCACATGATACGGTTGAGATTGTTGTTTACTTCTTCTTTATCCCACATGAGTGACTGGATATTCTGCACCCATTCGAAATAGGATACGATAACACCGCCGGCATTAGCGAGGATGTCAGGAACGATAACCGTTCCCTTCTGAACCAGGATCGCATCTGCTTCGACTGATGTCGGTCCGTTCGCTCCTTCAACGATGATTCTGGCCTTTATCCGGTCTGCATTGTCAGCAGTTATCTGATTTTCCAGAGCCGCCGGGATCAGGATATCAGTATCTGTTTCCAGCAGTTCATTGTTGCTGATATGGCTGACACCTTCTGCATCGTAGTCTGACAGCAGGTTTCCCCGAACCGACAAATATTCAAGAATGGCAGGAATGTCAAGGCCGTCTGGGCTATAGATACCGCCTGAAACATCGCTGACTGCAACGATGGATGCACCTGCATCTGCCAGAAGTCCGGCTGCCACACTGCCGACATTTCCCATTCCCTGCACAGCAACACGAACTGAATCCATCGGGATATCCATCTTATTCAGAATCTCACGTGTTGCGATCATAACACCTCGTCCCGTTGCTTCCGGACGTCCCAGTGAACCGCCGATTTCGAGTGGTTTTCCTGTGACTACACCGGGAACAGCATGTCCTTTCAGCATACTATAGGTGTCCATAATCCATCCCATTACCTCACCGTTAGTATTCACATCAGGGGCCGGAATATCCTGGTCCGGTCCGATTAATGGCGCAATCATCGCGGTATACCGTCTGGTCATACGTTCTAACTCACCACGGGATAATTTGCGCGGGTCAACTTTGATTCCGCCTTTGGCTCCGCCGTAAGGGATACCGACAACAGCACATTTAAATGTCATCCATGTTGCGAGTGCTTTCACCTCATTGTCATCCACGTCCTGATGGAAGCGAATACCGCCTTTGCACGGTCCTCTTGAACTGGAATGCTGAACCCGGAAACCTTCAAATACCTGGACGCTTCCATCATCCATCCTGACCGGAAATGATACCTTCAGTTCGCGTTCCGGATACATCGTCGCAATGTAATCACTCTCTTCCAGATTCAAAAGCTCCGCTGCATTTTTGATTGTTGTTCTCACGTTCTCATAGGGGTTATAATGATCTTTTTTCATAAAAACCTTCCTTCCTTTCCGGGTATCCCGGATTGACTTTTTGATAGCCGTATTATACAATCAGCACTATACAGATAGCAAATATAAATATAAAAATATACATTATTTATAAATATTTATAATGTCGGGAGGAAGCCTATGTTTGAGCACAAAAAGTACGTTTATGAGGTTTATAAAGCCAGAAGTTTTTCTAAAGCCGCTGAGAATATGTACCTTTCCCAGCCATCTCTGAGCCTGACCATCAAGAAAGTTGAAAAGAATATCGGCGCACAGCTTTTTGACCGCAGTACAACTCCGATCCAGATGACAGAATGCGGGATGGAATACATACGATGCATTGAGAAGATTATGGACATGGAAAACGGCTTTGAAATCTACCTGAATGATTTAAATAATCTGCAGGTCGGCAATATTGCGATCGGGGCGAGCAACTTTTTCTCGTCTTATATCCTGCCGCCGGTCATTACAAAGTTCAAGGCAAAATATCCGAAAATCACCGTCCAGCTGATTGAAGCCGATACTGCCAACCTGGAGCGGCAGCTCTATGCAGGAAGCCTTGATCTGATTATCGACAATTATGACTTTAACGAGACGATTTACCAGAAGCATTATTTTTACAGTGAACAGATGCTGCTTGCTGTACCGGAAAAAATATCAGTCAGCCGCAAGACAAAAAAATATCGCCTGACTTCCGAAGATATTGCCGGCAACAAACATATGGATCCGCATTTTCCTGCCGTACCGCTGGAACTTTTCGACCAGATTCCGTTTATCCTGCTGCGGCCGGGGAATGACACCAGGGAGAGGGCTGACAATATCCTGCGTGAAAGTGGTGTGACACCGAAACTGGTTTTAGAACTTGACCAGCTCGCTACAGCGTATCATATCGCCTGCCATGGCATGGGTGTGACACTCATCAGTGATACCCTGGCACTGCAGAATCCGCCGGATACACGGATCCATTATTACAAAGTTGACGGCCCACATGCCCGCCGGGACAACTATTTTTACTGCAAATGCAATAAGTATATGACTAAAGCAATGAAGGAGTTTCTTAACATTGCAAAGAATAGTTAGCTCATAGTGGTGGGGAGAACGTGGCGCGTTTGGTTGGACCGGAATCGGTTCCGTTCTCTCAGTGGGGTAGTTCTAAGGCGGTATCAAGTGAGTTTCAGCGGCACCTCGTTCAATGTCACCAATTCCGGTCCAACCAAACGCCCCACATTCTCCCAGCAACTATGTTGGCTTCCGCTAGGTAAAAAAGCCCAAACATGCCAGATAGGCTCTACTGATTGCGATTGATAATTATTATTTCGTTTAACATGAAAGGGATTGCTGCACCATCAATTAATCACTGGTGTGGCAATCCCTTTTTAGTTTTAATATTGGCTCAGACCGTCTTGTTGACGGCATCTCCGCCCCGTAGTTTTTTCTCCAGGAGCATCAGGTGAATCTTGAAACTGTCCTCCTGCCGCTTGACGTCGAGGCCGGTCAGTTCTTTGATCTTTTTGATACGGTATTTCACTGTATTCTTGTGGGTGAACATTGCCTGGGCGGTCTGATCCAGGTTGCAGTCACAGGCATAGTATGCTTCCAGCGTCTGGATCAGGGCTTCATTCTCAACTTTTCCCAGCCCCTCTTTATAGAAACTGATCGAATTCTGCATCAGCATCTCACGAAGCTGGCAATATAACTTCAGTTCCTGGTAGATATAGATATCCTCATCTTCCATCAGGAGCAGTCCGGTCTGGATTGCCTTGCGGGCAGTTGTATATGATTTGCGGATGCCTGCCAGGCCGCTGTCAATGCGGCCCATGCCAAGCTTCCAGCTGGAACGCGGAAAACCATGGTTCATCCTCTTTAACAGTTCCTGCTTTAAGTATGTGATACTGTCTTCCAGTGCTTCCGGTGAACGCCCTTCCAACAGCAGCACCGCATGGTTTTTCAGGGTCAGCAAAGATGCCGTTTCAATCTTTTGAAACTCCCGCACATATGTCAGCAGCTGCCGGGCCATAAACTTCAGCATCTTCTGCTGCCGTTCCGGGATAACCTCATCATCGGTGAACTGGATGATAACCGTCTGAAAAACATTGTTTGTCAGATTGATATCTAAGATACGTGCCCGTTCAATCATGATCTGCTCATCAGAATAAGTTTCAAATAATACATCCTGAACAAACTTTTCCAGAATATCCTCCATGCTCTTCTCTGTCAGGATGACATTCATTACACTCATGATAATCTGGATATATGTCATATCCGGCGGAATAAACAGGATCGGAAATTCATTCTGATTGGCTATCTCAAGCATCTCGTCTGAAAGCCGCTCGGCATACTTGCCCAGTTTAATCGCCAGACAGGCACTCTTGGTCTCTAACAGACCATGTACCAGATCACACTGCTTCTGTGTATCATTTCCCACGGAATATAAACTGGTGATCAGAAAATCATCCCCCCGCAGATACCTCGTGGTCTCCGGTACTTCCATAACCGTTACCGTACCGACCCGGTTCTCCAAACCGCCGCTGCCGGCTAATACTTTGATATCTTTTAACTGATATATGTCTAACAGTTCTCGGACTACCGGCATCGCACTTCCTCAATTTTTTGGTTTGCTCCCAGCACCTTCTTGGCGATCATCACCAGATGCAGTTTGAAGTTATCTTCCGTATCATTGACATCAAGTCCGGTATTCTCCTTGACCTGCAGTAATGACTGTTCAACTTCGGCAGCACTGATATCCAGTGCTTTTGCTGTCTGTTCAATATCTTCTTTGCATTTATAATACTTGGCCAGCACCTTTTGTTCATTCTCGCCCAGCTGTTTCAGGACAATTCTGGTCAAACGCTCACCATAATTTGTAATCATCTGATTGATACTGCTGTAGATCTCCATCCCCAGATACTCCAGAATGGTACGTTCCTTTTTGAAAATCTCACCGGCATGAATTGCATCCACGGCATTCTCGGATGTACGCTGAATACCTTTGATTCCCGATTCAACCAATCCAATTCCCATCCGGATCTTCAAATCGCCGCCAAAATCAGCGATAAGTTTCAGTGCCTGCTCCTTGAACTCGGGCAGAATATCCATGATCTCCTGCTTGTTTCGACCGATCAGAAAAGTCATGACACCTTTTTCCAGATATAAATACTGATTCTCATTAATCTGGCTGTTTAACGGCGGCAGTGCTGTGATTTCCGGCATCCGTTCCCTTAAACGCTCCTTATCGGAAAAGTCAGTAGGACTGGTAGACGGGTAAAGAAAAGCCACTGCCATAAAATAATCCTTCTCCACATCAAAGCCCAAGGTCTGCCCCAATCTCTGAACATCTCTTTCATCCTCATAGAACCGTGTCAAAATGTCATTAAAATAAGTTGTGAACTGAATTTCTGTCATACTACTGTACATAAAACCCCTCCTTTTTGCACAATGGTTACGTGGGAAAAAAGTCATTTTATACCTTTGTGCTCTGGATGTCAAGTGTATTTACAAAAAATGCATTGTCCAATGGAACAAAATTATTGTTTAATATTTGTCGAACGATCTTCTTGTCTATATTAGCATAATTCGGTAGAATAGAAACATGTTGAAAAAATAGAGTATGAAACAAAGAGAAGGAGCAACTAATCAAAACTAGGAGGGGTAAGTTTATGACGCAAAAGAAAAGAACTAATTCACTGGCTATCAAGATGGTTATTTCGCTGGCAGCCGGTATCGTGGCCGGACTCATCTTTATGTTCATCCGCGAGCATCTGAATGGCAACGGACAGGGGGATGTCTGGATGACCATCAACAATATCCTGTTCCAGGATATTACGGCAGCGGGAGCTGAATCTGCATTAGGTATTTTCCACATCATCGGTCAGTTATTTGTCAAATCTCTGCAATTAGTTATCGTTCCGATGGTATTTACATCAATAGCCCTGGCGATCGGAGAAATCACCGATACCAGAACGCTGGGACGGATCTCAGCCAAAACAATCGGCTGGTTTCTGTTCTGTTCGGCAGTCGCACTGGTAATGGCCTGTGCCGTTGGTATGATTACATACAAAGGCGGACTGTTCAACAGCCAAGTCGAAGGTCTTGCCGAAGCCACAGGTTCCACCGGACGAAACCCGTTGATTGTTGTTCTGAATGTCATTCCTAACAATATTGCTACTGCTTTTGGCGACAATACCGCGGTACTGGCTATCGTCTTCCTGGCAGTTGCAGTTGGTCTGTCGATGAATGCTCTTGGTGCAGAAAAAACGGCCATGACCAAGAAATTCCTGACAGAAATTAATGATATCGTTGTTGTCTTTTTAAATTTTGTTGTATCAAAGTTTGGTCCGATCGCAATCTTTGTCCTGATCACCCGGACCTTTGCCACCTATGGAATTAACTACCTGAAACCGGCATTCAGTTACATGGCAGTAACCGTAGCCTTGCTGCTCATTTTCCTCTTTATCGGATATCCGCTGCTGGTATGGGGCGGAACAAGGTTAAATCCATTTATCTTTATTAAAAAGATCATGAAAGTTTTAATTTTTGGTTTCTCCACTTCATCAAGTGCTGCGACGCTGCCGCTGAACATGGAAACCAATGTCAAGGAATTCGGTGTTGATGAGCAGATCGCATCCTTTATCCTGCCTCTGGGCATGACAATCAATATGAACGGTACCGCGATCATGCAGGTAATTGCTACCGTATTTATCGCAGGATGTGCCGGATATGAAGTAAAGATCTCATCCCTGATTGTAGTCGCACTGCTGGCCCTGATCGCATCCGCCGGTACACCTGCTGCACCTGGAGCCGGAGCAATCATTCTTTTCACGATTTTGTCCGGCGTCGGTTACACAAACGATGGCGCACTGATGGCATATTCCCTGATCCTGGCAATCAACCGGCCGATCGAAATGCTGGTTACTTCGCTGAACGTTGTGGGGGATGCTACGGCTTGTCTGTATGTGGCTAAGACTGAGGGGTTGTTGGATGAGGACATCTATAATAGTTGATGAGACATAGTTGCAAGGGGAAAGGAGGGCGTTGGGGCAGGGATTGGTTCCGTTCGTTCGGCGGGACAGACCTAAGGCCAGACAGAGGGATTTGCAGGGGCACCGGTGCCAGTGCGCTCAGAACACCTGATGTGTTCTAAGCTCCGGGCACCTGGAATTCAGCTTTGGAGAGCAGAATTCCTCCCCTGCAAATCCCTCTGTCTGGCCTAAGGTCTGTCGACGCCTCTCTCAATGTCACCAATCCCTGCCCCAACGCCCTCCTTTCCCCCGCCAACAATATCTCTGGCCTTAGGGTAGGAAAAACAAAACCAGATAATGCCACACTCCAACTTACTGGCTATTATAATTAATATTTAGCTAAATTTACGCGAATTGAGAAAATAGGAAGCAGCATATTACCAGATAAAAATTGGTAGCATGCTGCTTTTATATGTTTTGGTTTTGCTTTTGTTTTTATTTACTTAAGCATGAAGTTATGTTGCTGGGGGAGGGGGGATTTTGGGCAGGTTTTGGTGACATTGAACGAGGCTTCGATATTCCTTAGATTCTGAAAGGGGATTTGACCCGGAGGATTTCTGCTCTCCAAAGCTGAAATCCAGGCGGTGAAGCGGAGAAATTCTAAAAATTTCTCCAGCGCCTCCGCCGGTGCCGGGTCAAATCCCCTTTCAGGATCTTAGGAATATCCAGCCGAGAGAACGGAACCAAAACCTGCCCAAAATCCCCCCCCTCCCCCTCGCCACAAAACTCAGCCTGCTATAACAAATCCAGCAATTCCTTCAACGACCGAATCTGGTATGTAACATATTCGCCCTGGTCACCAGCTTCGCCTTGGGAAAACCAGCAAGTATCAATTCCCGCCTGCCAGCCCCCTTTGATATCGGATCCCATGGAATCTCCGATGATTAAAGCTTGTTTGGCATCAAAATCTGGAATATTGGCTTTTACGTGGTCAAAATAGACCGGGGAAGGTTTTGCTGCGCCTACTTCTTCTGAAATGAAAACCTCCTTGAAGTAATGACGCATTCCAGAATCTTCGAGACGCTTGCGCTGGGTGTGGCCAACTCCGTTTGTTACTACGTACAGAGGATATCGCTCTGCCAACTGATCTAATACTTCTTTGGCATCGGGCATCAGGTGAGTTCCTTCGCCTAATCCGGTGCGGTACTGCTGCTCCATTAAGATGCCGTCGCCTTCCAGGCCGAAACGTTCCAGCATGTGAGCAAATCTTTTTTCGAAGATTTTTTCTTTTTCTATCTGACCTGACTCATAAGCCCGCCAGAGCTTGCTGTTATCCTCGCGGTAGCCGGCATATAGCTCTTCACTGAAAGGAATTTTGTTGATTTCCATTACTCTTTGAAACGCTGCCAGCTCGGATGCCTGAAAGTCAAATAATGTGTCATCCATGTCAAATAATAAATACCGGTACTTCATTGTTACCCTCCCGTCTTTCGTTTTCTTTCGGATATCATAGCACAATCGCTCCGGTCATGCAAGAAACTGCATTTGTTCATCCGGACAAAATACCTTTGTTTTTCTTGATCTTTCTAATATTTCACTCAGCACTGTTTTTTTCTATAATGGATATATAATAATTCAGGACGGGCTTTATCAGTCAAAAAGAACCCCGCCCGAAACAACATAATTTAAAAAGGGGCGATCGAATGATACATAACAGAGAAGATATCAGATATTGTGAAGAACTGTTTCAAAGCTTTTATGGAATCGGAGCTGTCGCGGATGGCGGAGTGACCAGGCTTGGGTATACTCCGGAAGAAGATCTGATGCATAAGGTCTTTACGGAAATAGGGCAGGCACAGGGATTTGGCCATCTGGTGGATGAGGTCGGAAATACCTATGTTTGTAACAGTAAGGAGAAGGAATATTATCTCATTGGTTCTCACCTGGATTCCGTTGTTGATGGCGGTCGTTATGACGGTGTGGCGGGGGTGATTGCCGGTCTTATGGTGCTGCGCTGGGCCAGTCAGGATGGACTGGAAGTTCCGATCCGGGTCGGTGCTTTTCGCTGTGAGGAGTCGAGCAACTTCGGCTGCTGTACGATTGGCAGCGGACTGATTACGAAGGAAGCTTACAAACAGGGAATCGGCGGACTGCCGGGCAAAGATGGACGGCTCCTGGGCGAAGTGTTTGATGAATACGGTTATACTCTGGATCCGCCTAAGATCAGTGGTGTAAAACAGTATCTGGAACTGCATATTGAACAGGGAAAGATCCTGGAAGAATATAGTACCGAGATTGGGACGGTGTTTACGATTGCCGGGCCCAGACGTTTTCAGCTCTATTTGCGTGGAATGGCGGAGCATTCCGGAACGACGCCGATGATGATGCGGCAGGATGCTTTGTGTGCAGCGGCTGAACTGATTCTGGAGATTGAACGGATTGGTCACCGGGAGTCCTACTGTCAGTCAGTAGCGACTGTCGGGGTGATTGAGAATCAGCCTAATGCACTGAATGTAATCCCCGGTGAGGTTCAGATGGGGATTGATATTCGCGGAATTGATCTGGCCAGTCTTGACCGGATGGAGAAAAGTACATTGGAGACTGCCCGCAAGATTTGCCAGCAGCGGAGTATTCACCTGATTGAGGAAAAACTCAGCAGCATTCCGCCGATCGATATGAGTAAGGATATCCAGATGAAACTGGCGCTGGCAGCGAAGAACCTGGGACTGTCGGAAAAAACGATGGTCAGCGGCGCCGGTCATGATGCAATGTCCTTTGCACCGCTTTGTGAAACCGGGATGATCTTTATTCCCTGTACGAAAGGAATCAGCCACAACAAAATGGAGTTTACCTCCATCGAAAATATCTGCAACGGTGCCAGGGTCTTATACGAACACATCAGGAGGGAAAACGAATGATACTGATAAAGGATGGCAGGGTGATCGATCCGCAAAGCGGAATTGATGAAATGCTGGATATCAAAATTGCGGAAGGCAAAATAACCGGCATCGGCAAATATCAGCGCAGTCAGGAATATGAACAGATTATCGAAGCCGGCGGCAAGATTGTGGCGCCGGGACTGGTCGATATTCATGTACATTTCCGGGAGCCGGGTTTTGAGTATAAGGAAGATATCGCCAGCGGTGCAGCCGCAGCGGCGGCCGGAGGATATACTACAGTCGTGTGTATGGCCAATACTAATCCGGTTGTTGACAATCCTGAAACGCTGGCTTATGTACTGGAGAAGGGGCATCAGACCGGTATTCATGTGCTGAGTTGTGCTGCAGTAACAAAAGGGCTGGCCGGTTCAGAGCTGACTGATTTTGCCGGGCTGATGGAATGTGGTGCGGTTGGTTTTACTGATGACGGTATTCCTTTAATGGATGAGGTGTTATTAAAAGCTGCGATGGAACAGGCCCGGGAACTGGATGTGCCGATCAGTCTGCATGAGGAGGACCCGAATTTTATTATTCGCAGCGGAGTCAATCAGGGTGAGGTGTCAGATGCGCTGGAATATGGCGGTGCTCCGGCATTTTCGGAGAGTGTATTGATTGCCAGAGACTGTATTCTGGCGTTGGAAACCGGTGCCAGGGTGAATTTTCAGCACGTCAGCACTGCTCAGGCAGTCGAGCTGATAAAACTGGCAAAGGCACAGGGAGCGGATGTCTGGGCGGAAGCAACACCGCAGCATTTTGCGGCAACCGAAGAACTGGTACTGGAGCAGGGTGCGCTGGCACGTGTGAATCCGCCGCTTAGGACTAAGGAAGACCGTTACCAGATTATTAAAGGGTTAAAAGAAAATACTATCGAGATTATTGCTACCGATCACGCGCCACACAGTGACGAGGAAAAAAACCGGGATATTAAAGAAGCACCCAGCGGTATGATCGGACTGGAAACAGCCCTGGCACTGGGAATCACCCATCTGGTGCGGACCGGCCATCTGACGATGCCGCAGCTGCTGGAAAAGATGAGCATCAATCCCGCCCGCCTCTATCACCTGGACTGCGGCCGGATCACCAAAGGAGGGGCAGCCGATCTGGTGATCTTTGATGAATATGAACGCTGGACGGTCAGGGACTTTATCTCCAAATCCAGCAACTCTCCCTTTATCGGGAAAGAACTGTACGGCAAGGTAAAATATACAATCTGTAACGGAAAGGTTGTTTATGAAGAAGGAGGGTCAGAATGAGTATTGTATTAGAGAACAGAAAACTGACGGAGGACTTTTACCTGATGAGGGTGAAAGAACCGAATCACGCAGTGATGGGACAATTCTACATGTTGCGGGCATGGGGATACTTCCCGGTATTGTCACGCCCCATCAGTGTTTTTGATGCGGATGAGGAAAGTGTATCATTCCTCTATAAAGTAGTCGGACAGGGAACCGAGATTTTTACCGGCCTGAACAGAGGCGATGAACTTGAAATGACCGGCCCGCACGGAAACGGTTTTCCGGCAGAGCTTGGCGGTAAGATCGCACTGGTTGGCGGTGGTGTCGGGATCGCCCCGCTTTACCTGGCCGCACAACAATACCGGCAGCAGCCGGCAGTAACACAGACAGATATTTATCTGGGTTTTAGCGGCGAAGAGCTGCTGCATGATGATTATCAGGCAGTCTGTGACCGCCTCACTGTTAATATCGGCGGTTTTATCACCGATGAAATCGATCCCCGGGAGTATGATTATATCCTGACCTGCGGACCGGAGATCATGATGCGGGTGCTGTACAAAAAATGTCAGGATACGAAAGCATCGGCTCCGCTGTATGTTTCCATGGAAAATCGAATGGGCTGCGGCATTGGCTCATGTGTGGTCTGCACCTGCAAGACTGCATCAGGTAACCGCAAGGTCTGCAAAGACGGACCGGTATTCTTAGGAAGTGAGGTGTTTGGATGAAAAGCAGATTAAAGACTGAATTTGCCGGGGTACCGTTCAAAAACCCGATTGTACTGGCATCAGGAACCTGTGGTTTCGGCCGGGAACTGGATACATATTTTGATATACAGAAGTTAGGCGGATTGTCTTCCAAGGGAATGACGCTGCATCCGCACGGCGGAAATGACGGCATCCGGATCTGGGAGACCCCCAGTGGCATTATGAACAGTGTCGGACTGGAAAATCCGGGCGTCGAAGGTTATCTGGCCAAAGATCACGATTGGATCCGGGAGAAGGATCTGGTCAATATTGTGAATCTGGGCGGACATTCGTTTGACGATTATGTCAGCGGTATTGAACTGCTCGATCAGGTTCCGGTTGATATTCTGGAACTGAACATCTCCTGTCCGAACGTCAAAGGCGGCGGCATGAACTTTGGCGTCAAAACAGAATGCGCCCGCTCTGTCGTCCGTGCAGTCCGCCCGCTCTGCCGGCACAAACTGGTAATCAAGCTGTCACCGAATGCAGATGATGTTGTAGAGTTGGCAAAAATGTGTGAAGATGAGGGTGCTGACGGTGTCTCACTGGTCAATACTTTCCAGGCAATGGCAATCGATATCTATAAAAAGAAACCGGTTTTTAACAATGTCTATGCCGGTCTGTCCGGCCCGGCAATCAAACCGATCGCTCTGCGAATGGTTAATCAGGTGGCAAAGGAACTTACGATCCCGGTGATGGGACTGGGCGGCATCACCACCTGGCAGGATGCAATTGAATTTATCATGGCCGGTGCGACCGTGGTTCAGGTTGGGACAGCTTCGTTTATAAAACCGGCGATTGCATTGGATATTATTGACGGTATGGAACGTTATATGGAAGAAAATAAGATTGAGGATCTGTCTGAGATCCGCGGTATTGTGAATCGTTAGTTCAGTAAAACAAAATGCCGGTAACGCCAAAACTGGTAAAAACCAGATATTGACCGTTTCCGGCATTCTTATTGTTATTTTTATCTTATACTACTAAAAGATCGGGGCCAGTTCAGCCAGCAGCTCCGAAGCAACCGCACTGAGCGGCATCCGTTTCAGTTTAATCCATCCGGCTTCCGTACATACCGGATAATCCTGCAGCGGCAGAAGTCTTAGATTCGGCCATGTTTTTGTCTGGAAAAAGGCTTCTTTCTGGCATGAAATCAATCCCATTGCTCTGGTATTGTGAACCATCTCATAGAACAGATAACTATTGTTCGCGGCGATCCGGCCAAACGACTTTACCCTCAGCTGCAGCGGTTCGCTGACATCACTATAGGGGACTGCTGCTTCTTTACCAAATGTAATTAATGTCTGGGTCGCCAGATCATCCAGGGTCAATGACTTTTCATAATTGTAAAATGAATTCCGCGGACCGACGACCGCATGAACCGGACTTCGGGAAAACGGGTGATACTCAATGTTATTATTATTCAGCATGGTAATGGTATTTTTAACATACGGCTCCGTCATCCCGATCAGTGCAAAATCCACCTGGCAGGTCATCACCTTATCAATTACGTCTGCCAGGGTAAGGCAGTATGTGTAGTTGAAGTTAATCGGGCTATCCATATGTTTATCAGCAATATCGACAAAATAAGGGATCGCACGAGTCAGATTCGTGATCGCTATACGAAGCGAAAGACGTTCCGGTTCCTGACCGCTGTTATAACCTTTGAGCATATTATGCTTATTGTGAATCATCGACATATGCTCAATCAATTCCCGGCCATCCTCCGTAGGTATCACCCCTTCACTGGACCGGATAAAAAGCTGACATCCCAGTTCATCCTCCAGCTGTTTGATGGACTGGCTCAGATTAGGCTGAGACATGTAAAGATTTCGTGCAGCCTGACTAAAGGTTCCGGTCTTTAACAGTTCCAGCACTTGTTCAAATTGTTCTAATTTTATTCCATTCGCCCCCATCCCTTGTCACTATTCACAATCCCATATCGATATCTATAAAAATTATATATTTCCCCTCTTCCGGTGTCAAGTGTTAAACTATGACCAAGACTTAACCGGTTAAGAATGAAATAATGATGACTATTGATAACAAAGAGGGGGTCACAATGAGTCAATTAACAATCTGCCTTATCATATTTGTGTTAACTTTAATCGCCTATGCGTTTGCAACTAAATATGTATCAATTACAATGATTTCACTGATCAGTATGATGCTGATGGTTGTCACCAACTGTCTGGATGCCAAAACCGCTCTGGGCTGTTTCTCCAACTCAAGTGCCATTTTGATGGCAAGTATTTTTATCGTTGCTGCCGGACTGAACAGGACCCAGATGGTAAACCGGGTGTCATCATTTATCTGTAAAATAAGCAAAGGCTCTTTTACAAAGGTACTGACCGGTTATGTGCTGTTGATATTTATTCTGGCCCAGTTTATCCCCAGTGCCGTTGTCTGCTTCAGTATTGTTTTTCCGATGGCTCTGTCCGTCTGCCGGGAAATGAAAATCAGCCCGTCAAAAATGATGTATTCATTGGGCATCACGGCAATCGGAACCGTAATTACACTGCCGCTTAGCTCAACAATTGCTGAAATGGTAAGAATTCAGGGATTTTTAGAGGCATATGACTATACGCAGTTCAACATGGGTGTTACGGATATCACCTATGCAAAGCTGCCGGTTGCCATCGTCATCATGCTCCTGGCGATATTTGTCATGCCGCGATTTACACCGGATTATGAAATTGATTCTGTGGCCGAAGCAGATAAAGCCGGTCAGAAGAATCAGGCTGTGTTAAGTCCGGTTCGTGAAGTAATCGGTTACGGCACTTTTATCCTGGTGCTGCTGGGCCTCATTTTCTCATCAAAAATAGGCCTGGCAACCTGGCAGGTTACCATGATTGGTGCTCTGATTATAGTAGCCTCAGGCGTACTGAATAAACAGGAAGCCATTAACTCGATGAACCTCAGTATGGTTCTGCTTTATGTCGGTGCTCTGGCAATCGGTAATGCCCTTTCGGCGACCGGTGCAGCTGATCTGATCGGAGACTGGCTGTCATCCGTTGTCCTGACTTTAAATAATAATTATCTGGTCGGCCTGCTGCTGTTTATTGTACCATTTATACTCACTCAGTTTATGCTGAACCTCGGCGTATACTCTATCTTTGTACCGCTGTACATTATGCTCTGCAAATCAATGGGCGCAAATCCGGTGGGCCCGATTATGCTCTGTATGATTGCTACCATGACAGCATTTTTTACTCCGCTTGCAACCCCGGCTGTACCGTTGATGATGGGCGTGGGCAAATATACGGTAAAGGATCTGGCTAAACTGGGCATCATCCCAATGATTGTAATTACCATTGTCAGTGTCGGCTGGATTATGACCGTATATCCGATTTTTTAACAGGAGGAAAATATGAACGAAACTATCAAACAACTTGTGGAAACATATACGGCAGAACATATTGCAGAAGCTGAAGCACTGCTGATCGAATTGGGAACAATCCCGGCACCGTCTTATCACGAGGACCAAAGAGCTGAATTCTGTAAGAAATGGCTGATCCTTCAGGGGGCAAAGGATGTTACGATTGATGCCGCTAAAAATGTAGTCTGTAAAATCAACTGTGAAGAACAGCCCGATCTGGCCGTCTTTATGGCACATACAGACATCGTTTTCCCTGATATGGAGCCGCTGCCAATGAAACTGGAGAGCCGGACACTTTATGCGCCGGGTATTGGTGACGATACATCCAATCTGGTTAATCTGCTGATGGCTGCCAAATACATAATACAGCACGCGCCTAACCTTAAGATGGGATTTTTAATTGTTGCCAACGCCTGCGAAGAAGGGTTGGGGAACTTAAACGGCAGTAAAGAAATCGTGAAGATATATGGTGACCGGATTAAGGCATTTTATTCTTTTGACGGATACCTTTCCCAGTGTACCAGCATCGCCGTAGGCTCCTATCGCTATAAAATCACCGCAAAAACCACCGGCGGCCATTCCTGGCTGGACTTTGGCCTCACAAACGCACTTGAACGAGTCTGTGCTCTGGTAGAAAAGCTGTATCAGCAGGAAGTTCCTGCAGATGCCAAAACGACTTATAATGTGGGGCAGATCAGCGGCGGAACTACAGTCAACTCGATTGCCCAGGAAGCATCCATGCTTTATGAATTCCGTTCGACCAGCCAGAAATGTCTTGAAGTGATGCAGCAGCAGCTCAAAAAAGCAATTGATTCGGTTAACAGCGCAGAGGATTGTGAAATCACCACGGAGCTGTTAGGCATCCGTCCCGGAAATGGTGACCTGGATCAGGTTATGCTGGATGCATATACCAGCCGCAGTGCTGATATAATCCGGGAATACTATTCCGGTGAACTGGACTTCCAGCCATTTTCAACGGATTCCAATGTTCCCCTGTCACAGGGTATTCCGGCCAACACAATCGGCACGATCCTTGGCGGAAGTGCTCATACCAGAGAGGAGTGGGTCGATCTGGACTCACTCCCTACAGGAATGAAAATTGTGCTTAATATGATGTTGTTATATGCGGATATTGCAGGTGCAGGCGAATAACAAGAGTTTTAATACTTGCGATCAAGAACCGGGTGTCTCCGGCAAAAAAGGCTTTCCGAAAAATCCGGAAAGCCTTTTTTTAATCATATAATTCATTATCATCATTGTCAGGAACACAGACTCTTCGGGTTCTTACAAACCATTCATTATAATCTCATACATGTACTCATATAGTTCCTGCCCATCCACATCTGCATAATAATACGCATCATCATTAGACATTTTTATCTCCAGCTGATAATAATACCTGTCTGCATCAAGTTCCTTCGACTCCGCCAGTCCCATCTGTTCTAACCGGCTTCGTAGTTGTTTAGACGTATCTTTCGTCATCAGATGGCTTATATCTTTTCGCTTTGCATGAAGTTCCATTTTATTACCATAAAGTTCGATATATTCTGTCGATGTGAAATTCTTCTTATATAAGATAAATTTCTCAATCTGCTTTCTGCGCAGATTGATATGGGTATTTTTATGTTCAAAGTCTTCTCCCGGTCCTGCAAATGTCGAATTTACGTGGATCAAACCAAGAGAAACCGACACAAAATTTGAATCGCCTGAATATTCACCATACTCTGATTCATGAGGTGAATATAAAAATAAGCCAGCTCTCCGATAATAGGTAATTGTTCCTTTGCCAAAAAGATTCGTATTAAACCCCGCCGCAAATTGCTGTGATGTAAATGGATTTTTAATAGTCCGCAAAGGGCTGAACAGCATACTCAGGTAAAGCAGCACCAATAAAATAACATAAACAACCCGCAAACTCACATTCTGTCCTTTTCTGTTAAAAAGAAGAAAAAACACACTGCTGATAATGATTATTATAACCCAGAGCAGTGCACCGGGATATATTAAAAAAGGACCAAACGGAAGTAAAAGTATAAAAAAGACAAATAGGAAAATCGCCCATAGCCATGCTCCCTGTGTTGCCATTTCACTTATCTTGATTAAATGTCTGCTCATATATCTCTGCCTGTCCTCTCAACTGTACATGATGTTTATTTCGCTGGTATCATTATACTATATTTTCTTTTTATTGGGAATTAATGTATCGTTATTCCCTGGTAAATGGCACCCGCCAAAGTTATGCCTCTTTATTGAATAATTAAAATTCTCATGCTAAACTATAAACATTAGTTGATATAAAAGAGGTACATATGAGAGATTTTGATGATATAAAAGCTTTAGTCGGCGCCACATTGCGGGCAGAGGAATTAAAATATGTGGACTGCTACGTGCATAAAAAATTGGGGGTTTTTATTCCCAGTATGGGGGCTTGTAAATATGCTGCCAAGCCCAGACATACACATCCGTCCTTTATGATAGCAATATTTTTTTCAACAGATGGTCTGGAAAAACAGCCTGGTATAATAGTAGAAAAGGACCATTATTATGCTGTTATTGTCTCTCCGGAAGTACCGCATGATGATTTTGCGGGAACTGATTATTACTGTATTATGATTGAGGAAGAATATTTTCTGAATCAATACAGATTGTACCGGGATGATAATCCTCACTTTCTATGGGAGGAATTTTCTGTTTCGGGTGATGTTTTGCGCTTAATTAATACATTTGCGATGGAATATAGCAGGATGATTGCGTACGCAGAAATCACTCTGGATGCCCAGGTCACCTTGCTGACACACTGGATTATCCGTAGCTTAACAGGAAACAGCGGATATGCCGGAGGGCTTTCAGCTAACTGTTCGGTGGCACGGACACAACATTATATGGAACTGCATTATCATGAAACGATCACGGTCCGTCAATTGGCCGCAATGGAACATATGTCTGAATCAGGATTTAGCCGATTATTTAAAAGAGAAACCGGTATTACACCAATTCAATACCTGATGCGGATACGTATTGAAAGGGCCAAAATTCTGCTGCAGCAAAAGAACCTTCCGATCTCCGAAGCCGGTGAAAAATCAGGTTTTGGCAGCAGTACCCATTTTGCCACTGAATTCCGACGTCTGACCGGAGTTTCGCCATCGCGTTATCGGGAGGCATACCATCATTAACCAGTGTACTAGTGCAGCGTTAGCCTGTTTTACGCAATTATCTGCCAGTATTTTGAAAGACATCAATCCTGATTTTCGCTAAACTGTATTTATCAAGCAGATTAAGGAGAGATGTAACATGACAAAACAAGAAATATTGCAACTTATGAATGAAAATCCGGTATTCTACCTGGCAACAACGGACGGCGACCAGCCCAGAGTAAGAGGAATGCTGCTGTTTCGGGCTGATGAAAATGGTATTATCTTTCACACTGCATCCAGCAAAGATGTAGCCATGCAGATAAAAAAGAACGCCAAAGCAGAACTGTGCTTTTCAGGTAATGGCCGCCAGATCCGGGCCACCGGAGTGCTGGAACTGGTCGATGATAAGAAATTAACCGAAGAAATATATGCTCACCCATCCAGAGCATTTCTGCGCAGCTGGAACGATATGGGTGTAGACTACCTGTTGGAAGTTTATGTAATGAAACACGGACTTGCTACCGAATGGACGATGGAAAAGAACTTTGATGAAAAAGAATATGTTACGCTTTGATCATCTCACGGAGCAGATGTCTGAAACAACGATATAAGGAGCAGCGTTATGAACAGACCCGAACTGAAGGAAATCAATGACAGCCAGGTGTTTTGCAGCTACTATTATCTGCTGTCAGAACTCAAGGATTACTGCAAGGCCAACGGTCTATCCTCATCCGGCGGGAAGCAGGAAATCAGCAGACGCATCGCACATTTTATTGATACCGGGGAGATATTGCCCCCTGCTGTCAGACATGCACAGACGAAACGTACTGAGGAAATCACTTCTGACAGTATCATCGAACCAGATATCAAATGTTCCGAGCTGCACCGCAAGTTTTTCACAGAGAATATCGGAAAACAGTTCACGTTCAATGTTGCCTTTCAGAAATGGCTCAAGCAGAATTCCGGCAAAACTTACAGCGAAGCCATTGCTGCATACCACACCATCCTTGAAGATGCCAGAACCAAACCGACCGTGATTTCAAAACAGTTTGAGTATAATACCTACATTCGTGCTTTCCATGCGGATAACCCCGGCATGAAACTAACAGATGCCATTACCTGCTGGAAGTACAAAAAGTCACAGCCCGGGCATAACAGATATGAATACACCGATTTGGCTGCTCTGCAATAAGTGTTTAGTAAAGTGCCGGCACAGTATCTCACTGCTGCCGGCGCTTTCACTTTCTTTTGTTGTATTTTGAGTCCGTTTCCTTTCGGTTCTGGTATAACGCCCTGTGAGTTGCACTAGTTTGCAGTAATCAACTCAAACATAGACTTCGGCATCTTACACACCGGACACAAAAAGTCATCACCCAACTCGTCAAAAGGAACTTCTCCATCATATACATAACCGCAAACGCTGCACTTATAGACTGCTTTTCCCGTTTCCTGTTTTTCTTCCGGAATATATGTTGGTGCATTCTTAGGACTTTTCCCTTTAATGACCGTATGATAGTAAGAATATGTCATCGGCGGATTATTCGAAAAAACATCACCGTCAATAATCTCACCAATAAATACGGTATGACTTGATGTCTCGGCCTGGCTGATGACTTTGCAGACCATATATCCGCAGCTGTCCGTCACAACCGGAAGATTCTGCCTCATCTGATACTCAACCTGTTCAAACTTCTTTGTATCTTTTCCTGACTGAAAACCAAACGTGCCGATAATTCCCGGGTCTGAAGATTCAGAAAGAACCGATACTGCAAATAGCTGACTCTCTTTTATACACTTATTGGTATAGTTGTCGTGATTGATGCTGACTGCCAAAGTTGCCGGTGAAGATGTGATCTGCATCACACTGTTCGCAGTACATCCTGTTGGAGACGTTCCGTCAAGGGTCGAAACAATATAAACACCATAGGAAAGCTGCCTTAAAATCATCGAATTCATACATAACCTCCATTTGCCTTTTTTATTTGCCGCATACTATATCAATCTGCTTATATCATACCTCAATTTTGTGCTAAAGGGAAGTAATTATCTAATCGTCAGATACTGCAGAGAACCCGGCAAAGTTATAAATATTTCTATCTGCCTGAAACCACTGTTGATAAACCTCATCCATTTTTTTGATATATTCATTTGCGGCTGCTTTACGTTTTTGATCCCATGCGGCATAATCTTCGCGACTTTCAATATTCCGCATCTGAATCCGGTCTAATAACTGCGTCAGAATCCAATATTACAGACAGGGCAATAACTTTGGACCGCAATATGATCCGGCATATTCCGATTAACCAGAAAATCTGTATGACAAACCGGACAACTCACCCCCTATCGTTTTCATCAGGAAATTATTTGCTTAAGTTCCGTTCATGATGTATAATATTTTTAAACATTTATATATTAAGGAGTTTTGCTGTGGATAATATGCGAGAAAGATTTTTTCATACGATGATGCGATTTAAGAAGACGGAGGCACTGTTCTCCGCAGAGTGTGAACTTCAGCTGAATGAAATGTTCATTCTGCAGAGCATTGCCTGCGGCTGCAGCCACAGCGACTGTATTTCCACGAATCTGGATGTACCTCATATCCAGCAAAAACTCCAGATTACAAAACCAGCCGTCTCATACATCCTGAACGGATTGGAGAAGAAGAATTATATCCGCCGTGAAATCGATGCCAAAGACCGCCGCAAAATATCCATAACAGCCACCCCCGAAGGGATCAAAGCCGCCGCAGAATCCACAAAAAAACTGGATGATATGTGGCACACACTGATCGAACGTTTCGGTGAGGAAGACATGCTTGCATTGATGGAACTGCTTAACCGCCTCAATGATATCTGTGATCTGGTTTAGCAAAACTGTAAAATAAAAGGAATGAATAATCGATGGCAAATATATTTGGTTTTGAATTTCAAACACCGGAAGAGCGTAAGAAAAGCAGTGAAGAGTATATGTTAAGGATTTTCCCTCAGGGTGAGACGCAGAAAGCATATATAATAAAATCACTGAAGCAGAACCTGCCGGATTATGATCAGCAGAGCCTTTTTCTATACTACATTCTGATAAAAGACAGCATGTTTGCAGAGAGAACGCCAAAGGATTTCATGTCAGCCGTTGCTGATGTGGGAAGAAAGCAGACTCCGGTTAAGGTCAATCAGGAACTGCTGGATATGCTTGAGGGAATTCTAAAAGAAGACATTGAAAGATCCGGATTATAAGATCAGACGGGTAAAATGAAGAAATCAACTAACGAGTGCACTGATGAAGAACAATCAGTACACTCGTCTTTTTAACTCAGGCATTTGCCGCCATATGGTCATTCAACTGCCGGACAAGTTCTTCTGCATCGGTTCCATGAACCGCACAGGCCTGCTCAACACTTTCCATTCTCGATGCCGGGCAGCCAAGGCAATGCATCCCCATTTCCATGAAATATTTCGTTGTGCCTGTGTCATAATCAAGAATATCTCCTATCGTTGACTCCAAAGTTACCTGCATTATTCCATCTCCTTTATATTTTTATTTTGGCTCTATTGTAACGAAGGCTCCGCCTCCGGTTGTTGTATCAAGCCAGAGATCCACATCAATCATCTGCCTGCGGCCCTGGTCATACATCTCTGCCTGGAGTTCTTCATCAACGGATACCAGCGTAACCCAATGCCAGTTATCCAGATTGCGTACCGCCCCATTAGACAGATTTAAAAATGCCACCGGAAGGTTTTTTATAAATGCTCCGGCTAAAAACTCATATACCTTCTTCCGGTCAGGCCGTTCGATCACCGATTCCGGAATCTCTAAAACTTTGGCAGTCAGATCCACACCATGGTCTGCACCATACCGTTCTGCGCCATCGGCAAGCATGGAAGCCCGGTTCACGCCGCGCATTCCCGGCGTCACATAGTTCCAGACCTCCTCCATCAGACGCTGCATCTGTTTGCGCTCCGTGCCATCGCCTGTAAAAAGTGAATGACAAAGCTCCGGGCGGCTTGCACACAGATACCACAGCAGATTGGAAGCTGCCGTAGGACCGCATCCACTCATCCGCTTAATCCATGAAGAATACCAGATCTGATGGGCACCATAAGAAGTTCTGATGCCTTCTTTTATCTGCAGAAATTCCAGATTTCTTATCCCTGCCTGCTCTGCCGGAGCAAGCACCACCTGCCCTTGCCTGACAATCGCTGTCCGTCCCAGTGCTCCGGCGTTTTCCCGCCGTCCCGGGTTCAGGGCAGTGCTCATGCGTTTACCGCCTTTCTGGCTGTTCGTTTTTTCCTCACCGTCAATTTAATCTCACCATTACTGCCTTCAGCCACCAGCGTATCGCTGGCATGTCCGCCCAGTTCCAGAATCTTATCCGCAACCACAGTTTCCAGAGTCTGCTGGATCGCGCGGCGCAGTGGTCTGGCACCGTATACCGGGTCAAATCCCTTGTCCGCCAGGATCGTAATCGCACTGTCTTTTACAACCAGACGAATATCCCGTTTTGCCATCCGTTCCACTAACCGTTCCGTCATGCCTCTGGCAATGCGGTCGATATGATCGCGTCCCAGCTGATGGAAGACAATAGTCTCATCCAGTCGATTCAGGAATTCCGGTGTAAAAGTCTTCTTCAATTCATCCATCACCCGGCCGGTAATATCTTCCGTTGAACGCACCTCTCCATTCTCTCCCATGGCTGCAAATCCAAGTGCTGTCCGGCCGGTAATATCCCTCGCGCCAATATTGGAAGTCATAACAATAATTGTATTTTTGAAGCTGACTGTACGTCCTTTGGCATCTGTCAGCCTGCCGTCATCCATAATCTGCAGCAGCGAATTCCATACATCCGGGTGAGCTTTCTCGATCTCGTCAAACAGTATAATACTGTATGGCCTGCGGCGCACCTGCTCTGTCAGTTGTCCGCCATCTCCATAACCTACATATCCGGGCGGGGAGCCGATCAGCTTGGAGACCGTATGCCGTTCCATATACTCCGACATATCGAAACGGATCATCGCTGTCTCATCCTGGAACATCACTTCAGCCAAAGCCCGGCAAATCTCTGTCTTGCCCACACCGGTCGGGCCAAGGAACAGGAATGAACCGATCGGCCGGTTCGGCTCTGATACTCCGGAACGTCCTCTGCGAATCGCTCTCGCAACCGCACCAACTGCCTCATCCTGCCCGATCACACGCTTATGCAGTGTCTCTTCCAGAGCCAGCAGCCGTTCGCTCTCTTCCTGGGTCAGCATCGTAACCGGGATCTTTGTCCACATGGAAATTACTGCAGCAATATCCTCTTTGTCCACCTGACTTACCTGTTTCAGCTGCCAGTCATCCTGCTTTTTGGTAAGCTTGCGGCGGAGTGCGTTTTCCTGATCTCTCAAAATAATGGCCTGTTCAAAATCCTGTTGTTTCGCTGCGTATGTTTTTTGTTCCTGTATTTCCCGTATCTCCGCTTCCAGTTTCTGCAGATGCGGTGGTACTGTGATCTTTTTGGTACGGATACGGGATGCGGCCTCATCGATCAAATCAATGGCCTTATCCGGCAGAAAGCGGTCCTGAACATAACGGGATGACAGTTCGACCGCCGCCCGGATCGCTTCATCCGTAATGGAGATCTCATGAAACTCCTCATATTTCTGCCGCAGTCCGCGCAGAATTGCCTCGGTCTCTTCAGGTGTTGGTTCCTCCACCATTACAGACTGGAACCGGCGCTCCAGCGCAGCATCCTTTTCAATATACTTTCTGTATTCCTGCAGTGTAGTCGCACCGATCACCTGCAGTTCACCCCGGCTAAGAACCGGTTTAAACATGTTGGAAGCATCCATTGCCCCGTCACCGGAACCGGCTCCGGCACCCACCAGTGTATGCAGCTCATCCACGAACAGAATCACATCACCAGCCGCCACTGCCTCCGCCAAAAGAGCTTTGATCCTTTCCTCAAAATCACCACGAAAACGGGTGCCAGACAGAAGTCCGGTCATATCCAGAGATAAAATGCGTTTATTCATCAGATTCTTCGGTACCTGTCCATCGGCAACCCGCTGGGCCAGGCCTTCTGCAACTGCGGTCTTGCCAACACCGGGCTCACCAATGAGGACCGGATTGTTCTTCCGGCGGCGCGACAGAATCTGCACCATCCGTTCGACCTCCTGTTCGCGGCCAATCATCGGGTCGAGGTCACCCATCACAGCCTCAAATGTGAGATCCCTCGTATATTCATCCAGTGTTTTTGTCTCCGGCCGCGGCTGCCCCTGATTGCCGTCACTGAAGGCGGCCTGGAAATCCTCTTTTAAGTCATTCAATATATCATCCGGCTCTACGTCCAGGGACATAATCAATTCTGCCGCGGCACTTCTTCGCTCCAGCAAAATCCCCAGCAGCAGATGCTCCGGTTCAATCTTTCCATGGCCCATTTTCCTGGCCTGTTCTTCGGCAACTTCAATGACCCGCTCCACATCTTTGGACACCTGAATCACCGCTGCCCCTCCGGCTGCTGCCGCATCCTTATCAAACTGTCCCAGATACTCCTCGATCAGCTCAGGCACCAGTCCATGCCGTCTTAATACCAGACCGGCATTGTCCATTTCATTCGCCAGTCCCCATAAAAGATGTTCACTGCCGACAAATCCATGCCGCTGTTTCGCCGTAAATTGAAATACTATCTGAAACAGTGTCAGCGAACGGGCACTGTAAATATCCTGATTAAGATTCATGTGTAAATACCTCCTGTTTAACTGCTGCAATGCTGTCGCGCAGCTGTGCTGCCTCTTCATAATTCTCCTGCCGGGCAGCTTCTTCAAGTCTGGCATGCAGGGAAGCAAGCCGCCGTTTCATCTTCAGCTGTGCTCCGGCATCCTTTGGAAAGTGACTGTGTCCCACTTCCCGCGGTTCCGGCTTGCCGGGAAACCATCCGGAAAAGGCTGCAAATGCCTCCCGCTGGCCGACGGCTCCCGCGTATTTCCACATCCGCTCCAGGCATTCCTGGCACACATGTACCTCCTGCTGTCCGCCCGCCCAATTTATGATAAATGTCTTTGATGCTTCGTTTTTATTGCAGTACTGGCATAACATACTGTATGTCACCCCTTTCTGATATTATGGCGGGCCACCTCACCCGCCGGCTGTTATCTTCTGGTAATAATCGTATCAATGAGTCCATATTCCTTTGCCTCATCTGCAGTCATAAAATAATCCCGCTCACAATCCGCGGTAACCCGCTCCAGAGGTTGTCCTGAATTCTCAGCCAGAATACGGTTCAGTCTGGCCTTCGTCCGTAAAATATGCTCGGCCTGAATCTGTATATCGGTGGCCTGTCCTTTACTGCCGCCTGACGGCTGATGAATCATAATCTCCGCATTCGGCAGCGCATATCGTTTCCCTCTGGCTCCGCTGGACAAAAGAAACGCGCCCATCGAAGCAGCCATGCCAATGCAGATCGTCGATACATCCGGCTTTATGTACTGCATCGTATCATAAATGGCCAGTCCTGAGGTAACCGAACCGCCGGGACTGTTAATGTAAAGCTGGATATCCTTGTCCGGATCCTGAGACTCTAAAAACAAAAGCTGCGCCACAATCAGGCTGGCGGTAGTATCATTCACATCCTCTGACAGCATAATAATGCGGTCATTCAACAGCCGGGAGTAGATATCATAAGAGCGCTCTCCGCGACTCGTCTGTTCCACAACATAAGGTACTAAGCTCATGGGTAATTCCACCTTTCCTATCTTTTATTTAAATCATATTTCTTCTAATATATTCATTAGCCGGTCCAGCAGGGAAAGCAGCGTCTCCGTATTCTCCATACCAAACTGCCTGATAATCTCTTCCAGTGCCCGGTCATAAAACTGCCTTGCTGTTTCTAACTGCGCTTCTCCGGCCTGGGTAACCCTGACCGTGATCTTCCTCCGGTCGTCCGGATCGATCGCGCGGATAATATAACCTTTCTTCTCCAATGCATTAAGTGCCTGGGAAACGGCCGGTTTGGATATATGCAGGTCCTGGTGAATTTCGGACACATGATAGCCCTTTTTCGTACAGGCACATCCGTTGGCGGCACGGCTGATAATCAGCAGCTCATTCGGCTGCAGACAGGTCGATGTCCCATTCTGCAGATCAACCCGCTTAAAGCGCACGACCGTGGTAATGAAAACTTCCTTGAGCCCGGAATTCAATTCTATCACCTCCTAAATATTTAAACGCTTAACTATTCATCGCTTTATTATGTTACACTATAATATTTAATTTGTCAATACTCTCCCTTATATTTCACAGAATGGTCATAATTTGTTTAGAAATAAAAAAATCGCCTGCGCAGAAGGGAACAAATATCCCTCTGCGCAGGCAGATAGTAATCTTATCAGTTTACTTCAGTCAGTAATTCAAATGAAAAATCGCCACAAAAAGTCCCTGGCTTCCTCTGCATAATCAATACCAATCCGTGGTGATGTCTTTATCTCAAATGGTTCTCTTTCGTACCCGTCAATCTGTTCCGTGATGTAAAAATCTTCACTGCTCAAGTCTTTTTTGTTATCTTCCATCGTAATTCCCATTGCCTTGCATAATTTCCCCGGGCCATTAGAAAAATTCTTTTTTTGATATGCTGACAAGTCCTCCCACGACTTGCCGTATCGTAATATAGCTGCCTGTTCTTTGCCCTGTACGATCTCAACACCACGGATCAGTACCGCCGAAGCCACTCCTTCCGGCTCTGTAACGACATTCATACAATAATACATTCCATAGATAAAGTATACGTATGCATGTCCTTCCTGCATATAAAGAGTCTCTGTCCGGGGTGTTTTCCTGCCGCCATATGCATGACAGGCCTTATCAATGGCACCGATATAAGCTTCCGTCTCAGTGATTCTGCCAATGATCAGGTCATCCTGATATTTTTTAACCAGGTATTTACCTAATAACTCCTCAGCTATCGTTAATGTATCCCGATTGTAAAACTCCCGGTTCAAATGATGATTCATTCTATTGCTCCGTTTCTTTGTACAATGTTCTTCATTGCTTACTCAATATAATTCTCCAGCACACCAATCTTTTCAATCCGGCAGGTAACAACATCACCTTTCTTTAAAAACACAGGCGGTTTCATTCCCATGCCAACACCGGCAGGGGTACCGGTAGCAATGATTGTACCTTTCTCCATCGTCATTCCCATGGAAAGATCACTGATAGCACCCGCTACACTTTGTATCTGGAGACTTGTATTGCTGTCCTGTCTCTGCTCTCCGTTTACCTTACAGTCAATCCTCAAATTCTGCGGATCTGTAATTTCATCAGCAGTAACAATACAGGGGCCCATAGGTGTAAATCCATCCAGACTCTTTCCCAGATACCATTGTTTATGCCTGGTCTGTAAATTTCTGGCACTGATATCATTGACGATGGTGTAACCAAAAACATAATCCAGTGCCTGTTCCCTGCTTACTGTTTTTGCTGTCTTTCCAAGAATAACCCCCAGTTCTGTCTCGTAATCCAAACTGTCAACCAATCCTTCATATGAGGGAATCACATCACCGGTACCAGGTGCAGAGGTACATCTCTTAGAAAAATAAATTGTATACGGACGTTCACCACCAAAGGCTTCATCAGAAAAAGAAGCCGCCTCTACCGCATGCTCGTAATAATTGATGCCAAGACAAATGACATCCTGTTTTGGCTTTTTAATGGGCGCACAGATTTTCACTTTTTCAAAAGGTTTTTCCTTCCGTTGTTATTCAGCGCATAGATTTTCTTTGCCACGTCATCTGTATATTCATCGATTAATTGGTTCATATCAGCAAATGCAAATCCGTTCTCTGATAAAACATAACACTTCTGATCTTCTTCTCGAAATGATACGGCTACTTCTTCTTTGTCATTTTTTAATATGGTATACAGTCTCATGCTTACCCTCCTATGATATTAAACTACGTAATATATCATCTGCCATATCTGCTGTAATATCCCCTAAGCTTTTAGCAATACTGCCATTATCAATCCAACGGTCATGTGATCTCTTCACATCTTCTGCTGTAATATGAATCGCATAAGAACATGGAATCTGTTTCACAATACGCAGATACTCCTGTTCATCCAAGCCAACATCTTTTAAGAAACGAGTTACCAGATCCGGCACCACTGATTTATTATGTGCATGAAAAGCCGGCAAAAAGACAGCGCAGGCAACCCCATGCGGAATCTGATGTTCTTCCGTCAGCAAGTACCCCATCGCATGCGGCAGCGCCGTTCCGGTCATATTGATTGCCAGGCCGCCGTAAAGAGATGCATGGTACAGGTTTTCTCTTGTTTCAGATGATAAATTTAATGGTGAGATTACATTGTTCTGTGCATCCAGCATATTGCGAAACTCTGCAAGCAATATCTGTAAACCTCTGACCGCATAGGTCTGTGTCAGTTCATTTGCATTCCGGTTAAAATAACTTTCCACGCAATGTGCCCAGGCATCAATCGCTGTATTTCTGGTAAATTCATCACTGAGTGACTTCGTATATGCAGCATCCCCAAGTGATAATACAGGATACACATCATTATGATGAAAACTTTTCTTACGACCTGCCGAGTTGGTTATAACTGACACCTTCGTCACCTCGCTGCCGGTTCCCGCAGTTGTTCCAACTGCAACAACCGGCAGTGGCTTTACCGGCCAGTTTAAGGAATATAACTCCGGTTCCGTCATTCCGGCATTAGCAATCAATACGGCCGTACATTTTGCGGCATCTAATGGTGAACCACCCCCGATTCCAATAACAAATTCTGCTCCGGCCTGAATACCCTGCTGTGCTGCGTCCATGCACTCGGTGAGTTTCGGATTCTGGCTGACCTGATCATAAAGAACCCATTCCACACCGGCTTGCGATAATGTTTCCTCGATATCAGCCAGTGCACCACAGGCTCTGGCTGACTTTCGGCCGGTAATGATCATACATTTATTACCCAGTTTTCTGAACTCTGCTGCTGCTTTTTTTACACATCCATTGCCGGTTACAATTCTTGTTGGCATATACCAATTCATATTCATGAAAATCTCCTCATTGCCAGCTTACTCTAAACTACTTATCCATACCAACTAAAAAACAAATGGTGACTCTTGATCAAATAAAGACAGTTGCCGGGCACCGCCACTGATATTTGCTTCATATTCTCCCCAGGTATAGCCCCTTAGGGCTGCAGACGGAAAATCTTTGCGGAACTTCTTTAATGCCTTTTCCAACGTTTTGGGCATACGATCACCGGCTTCTCTGATTGCCGTTCCGGCCCACTCCAGATATTCCGTTTCCGGATATCCCATTGCAATGCATTTCATCGCCTGCTCTAAAAATACTTCTGCATCGTCCGGCTGCCAGTAATTCACGGTAGCCTTTGGTTGGGTATTGTTTTCTGGCCTTTAAAACTTTATCTGTAATCCCCTCACAAAACATTGAAAGATAAGCTACTCCGTCTTGATCAGTAACCGGAGTCCAGTCTCTCCATTTCGTCAAAAGTGCGATGGCCGTTTGCAATGATACGTTGCCGGATTTGGCAATAACCGCATATCCCATTGCCATTTGCTCCAACATCTGCGTTTCAATCACACCATAATACTGTACCAAAGTGTTAACAATCTGCTCAACTTTAATCCTTTTAGAAAGGTTCTTCAGGCTCTTTAAACTACCTGGCTTTTGCTCCACAGAATATGCTTTAATCGCCAAATGATATTGATCTTCTTCAAATTCCAACAATCCTGCTTTCTCAAGATCATATATTCCCTGCATGATTTCAGTGTCCGCACCGGACAAATCCCTAAGTACAATTCTTTTCCAAATATGCTGCAAATATGCCGGTAACACTCCTAACCGTTGTTCAATTACATCTTTCGCCTGATATACAATTTCAATTGTTAAATCTTCATCGTAGTATTCACCCTTATCTTCATAATCGGGATATTGCTCTAATGTACCGGAACCGTCCACAACCTGTGGCAGCTGTGCTATATTTGATTCCACAATCTTTTCCACCGTAATAACAAACAGCCATTCATCACCAAAATCATATAAATAAAATAATTCTTTCCCTGCCTTCAGCTTCAGTGTATCAAGTCTTACCTGATCTGCACTTGTCCCGCAATCTGCCATCGGATGAAAATAACACTCATCCGGATTCACCTTCTCTTTCATGCTAAAAAAATATAAATGATCCCTGCTGAAATCATAAGCAGATAAGATAGCATTACTTAATGTATCCAGTGTACTTTTCCCACTGATTTCAATCCGGCGAAATATCTTGAGCTGTCCTGCAGGTACAACCTTCATCGTATAAATATTATTGTTCATAAACTCTTTATCCTCAGCATATAGTCCAAAACTTCCTATGACACGCTTGTTACTGCGTGTTCGTTTCCTGTTCTATCATTGATTATAGCTTTTCCATGCGGTATATTCAAGGATATTTCTATATAAAAAACCAGACGCCGGGGCTATATTCCCCAGAGTCTGGTTATGATTTTAATTATTCTGTATTGACAGAATAATTCAATCCGTCCCATATGACGGAAACTGCGAAATCCTCAGCTTCGTACAGCCAAAGGGGATCAGGCGAATCCGTGTTTCCTCGGCATCCGGCGCAGCCATAATATCAGCAATATCGCCGGCACTGTTATCAACAATCCCCCAGTCTGCTGCCTGTCTGCCGTTTACTATTATGGCTGACGGCGGATTGGCTTTAGAAAAAGGAACCGGTGTTACTTCTGCCTCGATAACCTCAGCATCCGGCTCATTGGCAATTGCATAATTCCAGTCACTTGCAGCATAAACGGCATAGTCCCGGACCCCTTTGACCTCTTTTATCACGTTCCATGTTTCTGCAATATCCAGGCCATAGACCAGCGGTCCACGCTCAACCGCTATTGAACCCTGATACCATTGGCTCATCCGAACTGCCATCGGCAGCGTAACCATGAATTCCTCACCGGGAGTAAAAATCTTGCGAAGCTTTATCAATCCATTTTCCTGATCAATCACGGCCTCTTCGCAATTAATCTTTACACTCCGGCACCAGGACGGAATCCGTATTTTCAACGTTACCTCTCTCGAAGGCGCAGCCACGATCCGGTAAGTCAGGGTATCTTTAAACGGATAGTCGGTTGTCAGAGTCAGTTCCATAGTCTCGCCGCCAATCCTGGTATTGACCGTGCAAGGCGACAGCACCATATTAACCAGGCAATCATCGCCTTCGCGGTACCACAGCGAATTGACAAACTTAGGCCAGCCCTGATGCATATTGGCAGTACAGCAGCCGAAATGCGGCTCCAGACCAAAGGTATTTGCATCGTCACGATTGTTAAACCACGCCCGTTTGGAGATGTCACAAGCCACCTGATTGGCCTGCTGCAGATATTGGTGAGCCATAAAATCCTCAGTAATAGTAGCCGGCAGGGCGTTGTAGGCCAGCCGCTCCATCAGGTCACCGTAATACCGGTCGCCAAACATTTCGATCAGCGACTGCAGGCTGAACATGTATTCAACCACCGAACACAGTTCCGAACCCTGCGACGGATTATTGCCTGCCAGATGCTCATCGCCGTTAATACAGCCGGATACCACACCGTGATGACTGATGACATCTTCAATCCCGCGCTTGGCAATCATCCGGTATTTCTCGTCTCCGGTAAAATAATAGCTCATTGCCGGATGCTTAAAACCCATAGTCACGTTGACGATATGGGTGGCATGATAAGGAAATACGGTGTCAAACATCAGCGGATTTAATGTACGGATGCTCTCCCAGTCAATATAATAATCAGCCGGTCGGGGGAACGGAAAACGCTCCAGATAATCATTCCAGTTAAAGCCACTGGCACTGATGCGTTCCGCCAGCGAAAGCAGTTCCTCATCCCCGCTCTCCTCGTATATCCATTTCAGGGAATAAAGCAAATCCGGTACCCGTGCCCTGGACCAGTTAATGATCGGTGTCTTCTCAATCAGACCGGCATAATAATGAAGATACTTTTTTACAAATGATGGCACCCGCTCATCTTTGCTGATCTCATAATACTGAATCAAAACCTTCAGCATCGCAAACCTTGACCATTGGTCATTTTTTGTTACTACCGGCCCAAAGTTGCCGTCCTGATCCTGACTCTCCAGTGTCCACTCGATAAAACGCAGGCAGATTGCCCAGCCTTTGCGATCATCCAGGTAATATGACAGGGGAACCAGACCGTCCAGGTAATATGGCGCCCGCTCCCAGCTCTCACCGGTTCCGCCCAGCCAGCCGGAGTAGCTGCCGACACTGTCCCACAGTTCGTACAGTTTGCCGGTTAATCCATTCATCTGTATATTCAGTTGATCGAGCAGCCAGCCCTGCGGCTGGATCTCGGTAATATTAAGTCTGTTTAAGGCTTTGTAAGGCATAATGGCCTCCTTTATATTATTGTTACCACTGGAAACGGGCTATCTTCTTGACTGCTAAAGCCAGCCCTGAACTGTTGCGTTACTTTACAGCTCCACTCATCAGTCCTCGCACGAAATACTTTTGCAAAAAGAGGAACAGGATCGTAATCGGAATCATCCCGACGATTGATCCCGAGGTCAGAATGCCCCAGCTGATGCTGAAATCATTGGTAATCAGATCCACCAGCCCCACATTAAAGGTTTTCAGTGTATTGCTCCCAAATGTCAGCGCAATGACGTAATCATTCCAGGTATTATAAGCCGAATACACAACCACGGTTATTGCTCCCGGCATTGCCAGCGGCAGGTAAATCGCCCGGAATACATCAAACGGCCCCGCCCCGTCGATAATCGCCGCCTCCCGCAGAGCGTTTGGCACCATATCAAAGGAACTCTTCATCATATACACACAAAAAGGAGTCTGGAACGTTGCATAAATCAGGATCATTCCAGCCAGAGTACCCAGGAGCCCCAACGATGCCATCGTATTGTAAAGCGGCACCATCAGCGCCTGAACCGGCACCATAATCGTGAACAGGATTAATCCCAGCCAGAGTTTTCCGCCGATGATATCAAGCTTGGAAAAAGCAAAACCGGCCAGCACTGCCACAACCGATACAACCAGAACCGTTACCAGCATAACACTGATAGAATTTTGCAGATACCCGTAAAAAGCTCCGTTTTTACGCTGAAACAATTCAGTATAATTGGTCCAGGTAAACTGCCTGGGAAATAAGGTAATGCTGCCATAGATTTCATCATTTGTCTTTGCCGATGTCACAAACGACCAGTATATCGGCATCAGCCACAGTGTTCCCATCAGAATATTCAGAGCAATTATCCATCTGCTGCTTTTAAGTTTTCGCATTTTACACCTCCGTCCTATTCCGTAGGATCTTTCATCACCGCAAACTGAAGATAACTCAGCATCGCCAATATTACCAGCAGAATCATTGACATCGCAGCCCCATATCCAAATTTAAAGTTCTTAAATGATGTTTCATATATGTAATACACCGCTGTCTGAGTCGAGGACGAAGGCCCGCCCTTTGTCATAATCCGGAACTGCTCAAATGCCAGTACCGAACCGATTACTGATATCACCATCGACAGCCCGATTGTAGGGCGGATATTCGGCAGAGTAATAAAAAAGAACTTCTGCACCGCACTGGCACCATCGATATTTGCTGCTTTATAAATCTGGTCATCGATGGCCTGAAAAGCCGCCAGCAGCATCAGCATCGTAAACCCCGACATCTTCCAGGTAATCATCACGCATATCGCCGGCAGCGAGCTGGACGCATCCTGCATCCAGGCGATGGGGCTGCTGATGAGGCCCAGCCCCATCAGCACATAATTCAACACACCATGCAGCTCATTATAAATCCACAGCCAGATATCCGCACATGCCGTCATCGAAATTACTACCGGCAGAAAATATATGGTCCGGAAAATACTAACTCCCCGAAATGAATGATTTACCAGCAACGCCATGGCGAATGCTGTAACAAATAGCATTGGTGTAACCAGCAGCGCATACTTTGCTGTAAATATCAACGATGAAGTGAATTTCGGATTCTGGAAAGCCTGCAGATAATTGTACAATCCCACAAAAGTCTTGTTCCCCAGAAGCTTCCAGTCAAACAGTGACATATACATTGATTTAATAAACGGTATTAAAAAGAATGTGATATTGATTGCCAACAGCGGCACAATAAATAAAATGTTTAATATTCTTTTTCTGGTTCGCCCCAAAGAAAGTACCCCCTTCATGAAACCTCATATCTGCTCCCGGCATTCTATTCTGCCAGGATAGCGTCAATCTCCATTTTTGCATCCAGTAATGCCTGCTCCACTGTCTTTTCCTGGTTAATCGCATACTGGATTGCATCCAGTCACGGGGCGTACATTTCATTGTATTTAAAACTGTACGGAGCCCGGCCGACTTTCAGGGCTTCTGCCAAAACCTGATACTCATCATGTCCGGTGTAAAACTCATTTTCATACAGATCCATCCGGGCCGGAATGTTGCCAAACGGCACCATCTGGCCAATCTGGAACTCTTCCGAAAGACAAAAATCAATAAACTGCCATGCCGCTTCCTTTTTGTCAGAATTAGCCAGCATTGCCATACTGTCACCGCCGGAGAAAGAGGCATAAGTCTTGCCATCCGGAGAAGGAACCAGCGCACAGCCGGCCTCAAAGCTGTAAGCATCATTCACAATATCACCGACCGGACGGGCTCCCAGTACGATCATCGCCGCTTTTCCCGACTTGAATGCATCCAGACAGGCAGTCCAGTCATAAGAAGTAATGCTTTCCGGTGTTGTCTTGTACTCATGCACCATATCAACCAACAGCTGAACAGCCTCTTCCGCCTCTTTGGAGTTAAGTAATGACTCCGTACCGGCTGCGTTGGTAAACTCACCGCCGTTGCTCCAGATATAAGGCGCAAAGGTAAACATCATTCCACCGGCATACCCGCCCGAGAAAATATACCCATAAGTATCTCCCGATGTACATTTCTGTGCATAATCAATCAGCTCCGCCCAGGTTGCCGGCGGCTTTTCCGGATCCAGTCCGGCTGCTTTAAATATATCCTTGTTGTACAGCAGGACTGACAAATCCGGCGCAAAAGGCACCGCATACTGCCGGTTTTCAAAGCTGGCCAGTTCTAACAATCCCCCTGAGAAAGAATCCTTGTACTCCAGGCCGTTAAACTGGTCAGTTATATCTTCCAGTGCCCCGATTGATGCATAGTAGGGAATCAATACACAATCCATCGAGACAATGTCCGGTGTCTTGCCCGAGGACAGCGCCAGCGCCAGGTCATCCGACATATTGGACGGTTCTGTCACATTTACCGGTATTCCGGTTGATTCTGTAAACATCTCTGCTGCTTTCGAAACCTGATCATAATAATTATTCCGCACCCATACTTCCAATGGTTCCGTATTCTCAGTTTGTTTAGCCGTCTCACCTGCGGCCGGCTGACTGCTCGCGGCAGACTCTCCTTTCCCACACGCAGACAGGTTAAAAATCATCATAACCGATAACATTGCACAAACTAATCGTTTCACAAGCGTCCCTCCCATTTACCTTTATTATTTTTTCACACTAAACACTTCGGCCGATCCCAATTCTTATGTTTGTATTGCATAAAAATTGTATCTTTATCTTACATAATTTTACACTTTCGTGAAATAGAGAAATTAGCCACAAATATCATTATATTAGCATAATAAATATAAATTAATTAGCTTCTTTTTCATTCAATATTGACATATTTCCTTATTCTATTTACCATTATATATAAATATATTATCAAGGGGGTAATATGTCTTACATAAATATTTCAGTTCCTCCCTTTCCCTGTTTTATCTTGTCCGGTAATGCCATCTACCGGCCCGGCGATACCCATCCGCGCCGTTCATCCATTCCATGTTTCGACCTGATTCTGGTGGAACAGGGAGAGTTGTATCTGGATTTAAATAACCGCCATTATACGCTTAGTGAAAACTGTGTGCTGATTGTGCCACCCCGGGTGCCGCATTACAGTCACCGCATCTGTAATCAAAAAACCGTCTTTCATTGGGTTCATTTCAGTGAAGCGGAGTTTTATGAGATTTCGGAAACACCAATATCGAATAACTCAAAACAATTTAAACGCGGTTCCACTTATGATGTTCCGCATGATACTGTGTCGCTGCCTATTTACCAGATGTTGGCAAACGATATGGCTGAACAGGCACTGAGTGCAATTAAATTGCTGGAAACGGTTTCTTTTAACTTGTTTGAACAGTCCCAGTTTTCGTTTAAAGCGACAATCAATTTGTTTTATCAGCAAGAGTTATTGATGCGGCTGTTAAATATTGTCAGTGTGATTCCGGCAGATTCCAACACCAATGATATTGCGTATAAATGTATGCAATATATTACCTCTCATTATGCGGATCCAATCAAGCTGTCTACGTTAGCCGAGATTTCCAATTGCCATCCTACACATGTAATTCGTTGTATGAAAAAAGAGTATGGGAGAACTCCTTCACAGATTATGAACCATGTGCGGCTTCAGAGAGCCTGTGAGATGCTCAAGATAAAGGAGATTTCAATCACGACGATTTCTTATGCGACGGGATTCTCTACGCCGGCTTATTTTTGTAAGCAGTTTAAGGCGGCTTATGGCCTGTCGCCTAATCAGTACCGGAATGCAGGCGATGGCGGGATGGTGTAATCGCCGGTATCAGGCATCACAAAAGGCTGTGACGATCGTGCGTCACAGCCTTTTATATATCGCCAGATCCGCAAAGTACAGCCCGCTGCAGCCGGGCTTCTGAATCCGGCATCCTGTTATTCCAGCATGCTGATATTCGGATAGTACCTGAATATTGCCTTGGCAAGGATTTTCTCCCGCTTCACATACGGATTGTCCCATGCACGGGAGTCAATAGAATAATTTCTGTTATCTCCCATCATAAAATAACAATCATCAGGCACTTCAAAATGCATATCTGCCCCCGCCTTCATTGGTTCTTTCAGGTAATCCTCTGCCAATGGTGTCTCTGACCCGTTCAAATAAACTGCTCCGTTCCGGATATCAATTGTCTCTCCCGGCAGACCAATAATTCGTTTTACGTATTTCTTTGATTCATCATCAGGGAAGCGGAAAATCGCAATATCCCCCCGCTCGGGTTCATCGAAACGATAGGAAAGCCGGGAGCCAATCAGCCGGTCGCCAACCATAATCGTGTTGACCATAGATGGGTGTAATAGAAATTTGTGAACAGAACAAGACATTTTATGAAACTATAATAATTACACTATATTTCGTAATAATTATGCAATTCTTTTTACCGCATTAAAGCTTTGGAAACTCTGATTCTTGTTTTTTCATTTATTTCGATCTCCTATATACTGCATTTAGCGCTTCTTGTACTTTCTTAATTAATTCCACATTTGTTGAAACTACAGTTGTTATCGTTGTAGTTGTCGTCTTGCTTGAATCTGTTGGCAAGTGCCAGAAATATTACAACTTGAAATTGACACTTGGATTAGCACCGTTTTCAAATCGAATTTCATTATCATGAAACCGGGTCATTATCATCAATTCGAAGATTATCTTCTATCGCCACTCGATACAATTGCATAAATGATACAAACAACTCCGGTTCAAAGAAATCACCACGCCCGTTCTCTGACATCAAATCCCATGTCGAACTCCCCAGTTGCATCACATCAATCCGCTCATATCCGGAAAACGCACCAGCAACTAACATATCGATCTCCAGCTGATCTACAATGGTTACATTTCCGTAATCATCCACGACCTGGTAAAAATACACATCATCTCTGACATCAACCAAATGCTGCTGCCATTCAAAAAACACTTCTTGTTTTATACCAGAAAAATCTGTAAAATCAATCTGATACCAACAGTGATAATATGAAGTTCCTCCTCCGCTTTTAAATACGCCACTGGCTATCCAGATAAGTTCCTCCGTTAGCCTGTTCCGATAAAGTCCAAGGTCTGTTGCCATACTGCAAGTCTTAATTTCTACCACATTACCATCTTTAAATGAATATCCACTATGAATATAGGAACCGCCAGTACCTGTATGGCTAAGAAATAGCTCCGGAACTTCATCAAAATCTATATCTACTAACTGTAAATAAGTAGTCCCCTCAAACACCTCATTCAGTTTTTCATAGTAGGCATCAATCCAGGCTTCCGTCACATCTTTATCTTCACCATAACCGATGCAGGAACATAAACACAAGAGGGAGAAAAAAAATACTGCTAATATATTGCGCATAACTATAAACACTCCTATAAACGATTTTATTTTTCAAATCATATCATAGGACTGCATCCTTTTCGCATCATCAAGTCTATTATTTATTCGTCGCACACACCTTTTTGAAAACTCACTGGTTGAGATGAGTTTCTGCATTTTAATAAGATAAAAAGATGGCTCTATATCCACACATTGATATAGAGCCTCCCCTTATTCGACTTACTCTCCGTTTTCCGCTCCGCCATCACAATGAAAACTCTTTGCCGTCCGGATCACGGTAATAATCTTTACTCCATGACACGAATTGCGTGATATCCCTCGTGAATTGCAGTCAGAATCTTTGATGGTTTCACCGCATCTCCAATCACATTCACCTCTTCATATTCCTGTTCCAATAAAGTTTCCAATTGATCATTTGGTTTGAAACCGGCTGCATTCAGTATGGTATCACAGGCGATTGTAAATACCTCTCCATCTTTTTCATAAGTCACAGAGTCAGGATTAATGCCGGTTACTTTCGCACTGGCAATCACCTCCACGTTTCGCTCCGCCACCATCTTCCGCAAATGCTGGTCGTTGTTCAGACAGTGTCCGGCTGATGCAAGGATGTCAGCCAGCATTTCAATAATAACCACTTTATCAGCTTTTGCTGCAATATCACAGGCTGCCTCGGTACCAGCCAAACCGCCGCCGATAATCACAACCTGCTTACCTGCTTCCGCTTTATGGGTCAGATAATCCGTAACCAGGACGGTATTCTCAATCCCCTTGATCGGCGGTATTGCCGGAGAACTTCCTGCTGCTAAAATGACCTTATCATACTCTTTTCCTTTTATGTTCTCAGGTGTTGCAGCTTTATTCAGCTCAATATTGACACCGAGTTTTTTACACTGATTTTCCTGATACTCGATCAGTTTTAATACATCTGCCTTAAACTCAGGACCGCCGGCCGGCCAAAGGGTTCCGCCAAGCCGATCTTCTTTTTCCCAAAGATCAACTTGAAATCCCCGTCTTCTTGCTGTGATCGCCGCTTCCATTCCACCAGGACCGCCGCCAATTACCAGTACCTTGCGGTTGATCTCAGGAGTTGCCTGAGGCAGGGCATATTCTTTTTCAGCATAACAGGCCGGGTTTACTGCACAGTAGTAATGTTTGCCGGAAAATCCTGCCAACAGACATTCATTACAGCCGATACATGGTCTGATCTCGTCCAGTTCTCCCTTTTTCACTTTTTTGGCCCAGTACGGATCGGCCAGCATCTCATGGCCCATTCCGACATAATCTAATATTCCATCTTCTAATACTTTTTCAGCCAGATCCGGATCAAACAATTTACCATCGCCTAATACCGGCAGAGACGTAATTTCTTTAATCGCCTTTTGGGCATCCAGTTTATGGCCTTCTTTTGAGTAAACCGTTGTAATTGCCTGGAACCATTCCTCATAGCATCCGGTATCTACATGCAGTGCATCAACACCGGCTGCTTCAAACATCTTTGCCATCTCCAGGCCTTCGTCCATTTCACGGAATCCCTCGACTCTCTGATTCGGAGTGAATTTGACAATCACCGGCATATCTGCCGGAATATTCTTTTTGATCTCAGCAATACATTCTAAGGTGAAACGCATCCGATTAGCCAAAGAACCGCCGTATTCATCTGTTCTTGTATTCCATTGTTTTGACTGGAACTGATCAAGCAAATAACCGCCATATGCATGCAGTTCGACACAATCCGCCCCTGCAAGGTAAGCAAGTTGTGCACTGTATCCGACTTTCTCCGTCAGGAAATGAATATCTTCAACCGTAAAAGGCTTACACTTCAGATTCTTAAACCAAAATGCCTCGCAGTCACTGGCACTGTATGGCGGTGTGAAGGGATCTGTAAACTGCTGCCGTCCCAGGCCCGGAGAGAGTTGAACGCAGACTTTCGCACCATAATGATGGCATCTGTCAACCAGCATATTCAATCGCTCAACATGATGAAAGTCAGATAACTCCGTACATGGCCTTGGCTCATACTTTGATGACACTACGTTCGCACCGGTAATGATGAGACCGGTTCCCCCTTTGGCTCTTTCCATAAAGTAATTAATTGCATCAATGTTGTATGCCCCATCTGCTTCCCCGGTTGTTCCCATTGGCGACATGAAAATCCTGTTTTTTAATCTCATAGCTCCAATACGGGTTGATTCAAATAATTTACGATCCATGCTCCCTCTCCTTTGTTGTTTTTTTAACATTGTTTACTTGAGTAAATTATATTATTAACTATAGTAAATGTAAAGATATTTTTATTTCATTTTACTTTACTCTGGTAATCAGCTATAATGATGAGAGTAATAAGGAAGGAGAGCTGACATGGACACGAAAAAAAGGATTCAGAATACCGCTCAAAAACTTTACCAGGAGAACGGTTTCTCCACTGTGACAATTAATGATATCTGCTCCGCCTGTCACATCACGAAACCTACATTTTATAAATATTTCAAGAACAAAGAAGACACGATAGCCCATATATACGATGACGTTACCACGAATATCATCGAAAATGTTCATGAACTTATTCTGGCCGACAACTATGCCGAGCAGCTCTGGCTTTGTTTTAGTTCTTTGATTAAACAGAGTGTGGAAATCGGACATGATATTATCTCTCAGATGTTCAGAATTAATTTGGAACATGATCTCGGAAGCTTTGATTTTATTGAGAAATTTTCTGCTGTCTGCATTGCGATCACGCAAAAAGGGCAGGAAGCCGGTCAATTTAGAAACCCTGCTCCTGCCAAAGATTTATACCAGGCACTTTGTTATGCGTTTACTGGTTACCAGGTAATGTGGTGTATCAAAGATGGGCAATTCGATTTTGTTGAGGAAATAAGAAAGGCAATTCAGATTGTTTATATTACTGATTAATGCTGTTGTTTTTCCTATCTTTCCCCTATAATATACCTGGCAACGCTTGATTATCTATGATAATATCTAAAGGAATAAAAAATTCGGAGGTACCGCCTATGGCATCTGAAGCTCAAATCGAAAAAGAATTTATTGATATTTTGACCATGAAGGAAAATCAATGGACATACCGCAGCGATCTTAAAACAGAAACAGGTCTCTGGGATAATCTGCGCCGCCATATCAATCGGATAAACCTGGCTCGATTAGATGGCGTATTACTTACCAACAGCGAATTTGACCAGGTAAAAAGTGAGTTTCGGCGTTTGACTCAGACACCTTTCCTTGCCGCCGAATGGCTGCGCGGTGAAAATGGTATTGCCCAAATTACGATCGAACGCGAAACGGGTACCAGAGGGCGTACCTCTCTCACTCTTTTTAGCAACAAAGATATTGCCGGCGGTATATCAAGTTATGAGGTAGTCAACCAGATTGTTCCTGATACCGAGGGCCGAACCACGCGGGGCGATGTCACTCTGCTAATCAATGGTTTACCGGTCATACATATTGAACTGAAAAATGAATTCGCAAAAGACGGTTACTGGCAGGCATTTGACCAAATTGAGCGCTATGCCGGTGTCGGATTTTTCAGGGGCATATACGCCACCGTACAAATATTTATTGTCAGTAATAAAACTTCCACCAAATATTTTGCCCGGCCGCAGTCTGACAACAATTTTAGTCCGGCCAAAAACTTTCTTTTTAACTGGAGGGAGCCTGATAACAAACCAGTTGAAGATTTAAATCAATTTACCCGCGAAGTACTTAGTATTCCGATGGCGCACGAGCTCATCAGCCGCTTTACTGTCCTGGTTGATGATAAAAAGAGTCAGAAATACCTGATGGTACTACGGCCGTATCAGATCCATGCTATTAAGAAAATCATGGAGAGCGCATATAGCCATAAAGGCGGCTTTATCTGGCACGCAACCGGCTCCGGCAAAACACTGACCAGCTTTGTTGCAACCAAGTTATTGGCACAATCAGCCATTTCCGTTGCGCGTACAGTAATGATTGTTGACCGTCGGGATTTAGACAGTCAGACAAATGATGAATTTGCCAAGTTTGCATCCGAGTACAACACCGGAATTTCTTCCAGCAAGGTTGCCGGTAATACTTTAATTGTCAGCAATAACAACCGTCAGGAATTGATAAATAATTTGGTAAGCAAAAAAAATAATAATACCATCATTATTACAACTATTCAAAAACTTAGTCATGCGATCCGTGACAACGCGGAAAAAGAAGTAAACAAGTTTGAAAAGCTAAAGGGTGAGCACATTGTTTTCATTGTTGATGAGTGCCATCGCGCCGTATCCGACCAGGAAATGAAAGCGATCAGGAAATATTTTCCCAAATCCACCTGGATCGGTCTCACTGGTACACCGATATTTGATGAAAACAAAAAACAGGAAAATGGCACGTATGCCCGCACTACGTTTGACCAATATGGTGAATGTCTCCACGCCTACACTACTAAAAATGCAATGGATGACAAAGCAGTCCTGGATTTTCAGGTGGAGTACCATTCACTAATGAACGAAGAGGAGGAAAACCGACTCTATCTGCATAAACTCAGCCAGAAATATCCGGATGCCAACCCTGAAGTTAAACTGGCTGCCCTCACAGATATGGTCGATAAAGAAGCTCTTATTGATACATCGGACTATGAAAATGATGTTTATGTTGAAGCAATGCTTAAAAAAATCTTCCGGCATCAGTCTATCCTGGACAAATTCAGGGTGGTAAACGGTATACCCACTATGAGCGCGATCCTCACAACCCATTCCATTGCTCAGGCCAAACGGATATACCATAAATTAATTGAACTAAAAAGTGCCGGAATGCTTGTCACCGGCAAACCGGTTGAACGATACCGCCGATTGAATGACCCTGATTTCCCGCGGGTAGCAATTACCTATTCATTTGCCGAAAAGCAGGATGAAAAAAATGATGCCGACAAGGAAATTACTGAAATCATGTCTCAATACAATACCTTGTTCGGTACCACCTATACAGATATTGATTTATATAATCAAAATATCAACCGGCGTCTGGCCAGAAAAGATGCACAATACCAAAAAGATGGCGGATGGCTTGATCTTGTTATTGTAGTGGACCGCCTTTTGACGGGTTTTGATGCACCAACCATTCAAACCCTTTATGTCGATAGAGAACTCCACTATCAGAAACTATTACAGGCATTTTCCCGAACAAACAGAATCTGCTCCGGCAAAAATATCGGCATGATAGTCACATTTCGCAAGCCGGCAACAATGACCAGGAATGTACGGGAAACCATCAAACTATTCTCGAATGAAGAACGGGACTGGGAAAATCTCGTTCCCAAACAATATGCTGAAGTCAAACAAAATATATTATCAGCTTATGAGGAATTTCTTGATGCCAATTATGATCTTTCCAATGACACAAAAGATCTCAAAAAACAGATTCATGTAATCAAAGCTTTCCAAACGCTATGTAGATTGGAAACAGCGATAAAAAGCTATGAAGAATTTGAAGCAGACTATGAAGAGCTGCGCTGCATCAGCCAAACTCTTACAGATGAAAATGGTCATATTGAAAATCTGAAAGGCGAAGTTAAAAAAACTCTGGAAAATCAAAATATTGGCAATGTTGAAATCGATGAACTTTTAGAGATTGAATTTTCTTCAGACCAACGGGCAACACTGGAAGAAAAAATCGACAGTTTTTACATCTGGCAGCTGCTGCGGGATATCAGAAAAGCAAGCAACAAAAAACGGTTTGATGAAGTTGTCAAGAATAAGCCTGCGATAATCATATCAGCCTACAATGAGGTCTTATCTTCACTCTCAGACGAACATGAAGTCATAGATAATGTCGCCAGGCACTTTGAGAAAACAATAACTGACATTATCACTGAAGCTGCATCCGTTATGAAAGTTCCTGTAGAAGATCTGCTGGTCAGCTTTAGTGAATATCGCAAAGATAAGGATGACATCCCTTATATGAATATAATTATCGATAAATCCGTACTTACAAAGGCGGAATTTGAAGCTGCCTTTCATGCAAAATTCCGGGAACGCCGCCGTCGGCTGGAGGCCTACTGGAAAGCTGTAATAGAGGACAAATTACTGCCCCTGAAAGAAGAACTGGCTGGTTTTGTGATTGACATTCAGGCCCCATAGTTAAAATAATTGTGCAAAATTATTGTGATCCCGTTTTGCGTATGGTATATTTAGAGTTGGGTATTTACGCTTTTATACAGCGTAAGTATTCGGCTCTAATTGCATTTTTGCTGAATTAACAGGACTTTCCGGCATATGCAATTCGTATTATCAACGCTTTATGTACAGGAGGATAAAAACCATGAGCGAACTTAATAGCCAACTATGGGCAAGTGCCGATATCTTACGAGGCAAGATGGATGCCAGTGAGTATAAGAATTATCTGCTGGGGCTGATTTTTTATAAATATCTGTCTGACCAGGAACTGCGGGCAGTATATGAAGAAGAAGAAGGTAAGGCTGATGTATTTCCTGATCGGATGATGCAGTTTGAAGGGCTTGCGCAGTGGTTTGCAGAAGATCCCGCTGATATCGAGGACATCATTTCCAAAAAGCTGGGTTACTTCATTCCACCAGATTATCTTTTCTGCACACTCAGAAAAAAAGCCGATGAATATAGCCTGCAGATTGCAGATTTAGAGACCGCCTTCTTTGAACTTGAACGACAAGGCGATCATTTTTTAGGTCTTTTTGCCGATATCGATTTGAAATCAAAAAAACTGGGTGCTAATTCACAGCAGCAAAATGTAACAATAACAGAAGTTATTAAAGCTCTTGATGAAATCGATCTATTTGGCCATGAGGGCGATGTGATTGGCGATGCCTACGAGTACTTAATTGGTCAATTTGCTGCCGGGGCAGGCAAAAAAGCCGGCGAGTTTTACACGCCTCAATCCGTCAGCAAAATTATATCCGAGATTGTTTCTATTGGCCAGGAAGATACTGCGCCTTTTCATATCTACGACCCTGCTATGGGTTCGGGATCTCTCATGCTAAATATACGTCAGTTTGTGAAAAATCCATGGCAGGTACATTACCACGGTCAGGAATTGAATACCACTACCTATAACCTGGCACGTATGAATTTAATTTTGCATAATGTGGAACAATCACAGATGCGCCTGCGAAATGGCGATACGCTTGACGAGGATTGGCCGTCTGATGAACCCTATCTGTTTAATGCCGTCGTAATGAATCCTCCGTACTCTGCCAATTGGAGTGCTGATGCAAAGTTTTTAAGTGACCCAAGATTTGAACGATTCGGTAAACTTGCACCAAAATCAAAAGCTGATTTTGCATTTTTGCTTCATGGTCTTTACCATCTGAATGAAACCGGAACTATGGGGATCGTTCTGCCTCATGGCGTGTTATTTCGGGGTTCTGCAGAAGGTGCTATCAGAAAAGCTCTTTTGGAAATGGGAGCGATCTACGCCGTTATTGGATTACCAGCAAATATCTTCTATGGCACAAGTATTCCAACTACCGTTTTGATACTAAAGAAAAATCGTTCTGAACGGGATGTTTTATTCATTGATGCTTCGAACGATTTTGAGAAACAAAAAAATCAAAATAATCTGCGCAGCGAAGATATTGACAGAATTGTTGATACATATAAAAAACGGACGAGCATTCCTAAATACGCACATTTGGCAGATTATGATGAGATTAGTCAAAATGATTATAACCTCAATATTCCTCGCTATGTGGATACATTTGAGGAAGAAGAACCAATTGATATTGTGGCTCTTAGCAATGAAATTGTCGAATTAAATTGTCAGATTAAACAGACAGAGGCAGAATTTTTAAGTCTGCTTGATGACCTTGCTATGACAGATGAAACCAAAGAACTTATCGAAGCTACCAAACGCATTTTCGCTTAAGGGGAACTATGGACAGAAATAACTTACAATATCAACTTTATAAACTGGACAATGAAAATGAAATAAATGCCCTCATAAAAGACGAAACGATTTGGCTTACGCAAAAATCAATGGGTGAATTGTTTGATGTCGACAGAACTTCGATATCAAGACACCTGAAAAATATCTTTGAGAGTGGCGAGTTGGAAGAAAAAGTGGTATGTGCAGAAATTGCACTGACCACTAAACATGGTGCTATAGCCAGCAAAACACAAACAAAAAAAACACGATTTTATAATCTTGATGCCATCATTTCAGTCGGTTATCGAGTAAACTCTCTAAAAGCAACTCGTTTCAGACAATGGGCCACAAAGATTTTAAAGGAATTTATAACCAAAGGCTTTGTCCTGGATGATGAACGATTGAAACAGGGTGAAACTGTTTTCGGGAAAGATTATTTTAAAGAACTGTTAGCACGCGTTCGATCTATTCGCACAAGCGAGCGTCGCATCTGGCTGCAAATAACTGATATTTTTGCTGAAATAAGTGTCGATTATGATAAAGACAGTATTATTACAAGGAATTTCTATGCTATGGTTCAAAACAAGTTTCACTATGCAATAACAGGACAAACTGCAGCAGAAATTATAAATGATCGTGTTGATAGAAATAAAGAGCATATGGGCCTTACCACCTGGAAGAACTCACCAGACGGGAGAATTCTCAAAAATGATGTTTCTGTTGCCAAAAATTATTTAAATGAGCAAGAGATACGAAGACTCGAAAGAAGTGTATCGGGCTTTTTTGATTATGTTGAGGATCTGATCGAAGATGAGGTCTTGCTGAAAATGGAAGACTTTGCTGCCAGTATTGATGAGTTTTTGAAATTCAGACGATATCAAATTCTCGAGGGTAATGGCAAAGTATCCAGAATAGATGCTGAAAATAAAGCACACCTGGAATATGACGCCTATAATAAAACGCAGAAAATTAATTCCGATTTTGAGAAAGAGATCGCGAGGGTCAAGGGAGGTTTAGAGCATGAGTAATAATGTGCCGAAAATTCGGTTTAAGGGGTATAGTGAGGCTTGGGAACAGCGTAAGTTGTCTGATGTATGCGAAGTTTTAGATGGTGATAGAGGTAAACACTATCCTTCTGGAAATGATTTTATTACAAATGGGCATACATTATTTTTAAATGCGGGAAATGTAACTAAAAATGGTTTTTCTTTTGATGAAGTCCAATATATTACAGAACAAAAATCCCAATCGTTGGGCAATGGAAAGGTTATTGTCGAGGATATACTTTTAACTTCAAGAGGTTCGTTAGGCAATACTGCCTATTATAACGAAAAAATCCATGCTTTGTTCCCTTTTTTAAGAATCAACTCTGGAATGCTAATTCTAAGAACAAGGGACAGGTTGACTTCAATTTATTTGTCTCAATATTTAAAATCGCCGTTAGGAAAAAAACAAATTGATTTCTTGAGCTTTGGAAGTGCGCAACCACAGCTAACAAAAAAAGACGTATGTAATTATAAGATAAAATTCTCTTCCGTAGAAGAACAAGAGAAAATTGGTCGACTATTCGAAACCTTAGATGAAACAATCGCTCTTCATCAGCGTAAGCTAGATCTGCTGAAGCAGTTGAAAACGGCTTATTTACAGCAATTGTTTCCTCAAAACGATGAGAATGTTCCGCAGCTTAGATTTGCTGACTTTGGTGGGGAATGGGAGCAGCGTAAGTTTTCAGAAATATATTCATATTTACAAAACAATACGTTGTCTCGCGCTGAATTAAATTATAACTCGGGAAAAATAATGAATGTTCACTATGGAGATGTCCTTATAAAATTTAGCGAATGTTTGGATGTCAAAAAATACAAGCTGCCATTTGTTTCACATAACTTTATGGTTGTAAAATATGACAAATCGTACTTAAAGAATGGTGATATGATTATTGCTGATACCGCAGAAGATGAATCGGTTGGAAAATGCTGTGAATTAATAAATGTGTCTGATGAAAAAGTTCTTTCAGGATTACATACTATTCCGTGTAGACCCATGTACAGATTTTCAACAGGTTACCTTGGTTACTATATGAATTCTGCTTCATATAGATGTCAGCTGAGACCTCTAATGCAGGGAGTTAAAGTTACTTCTATTTCAAAAGCATCTCTGGCAAATACATATATTGATTATCCACAAGCGCTACTTGAACAATCCGCAATCGGCAAGTTCTTTAGAAAGCTGGACACTACTATAAATACCCACCAAGAAAAACTGGACAAATTAAAAATATTAAAGCACCAATATCTAAAAAATATGTTTGTCTAAAATAATCGCAAGCACTTGAGAAAATATTTTTTATTAACTCAAAGTGCTTGCGACTATATTTTAGATAAGAGTAGACAAATGCTGCATAATTTTATTATTATCTTGATTTTCAAGCTCCTGAATTATATGAAGATATGTATTTTGTGTTGTGTTCATGCTTGAATGGCCTAATCGATTAGCAACACTGGCAATCGAAACACCGCCAAAAATTAGTAATGAAGCATGGGTGTGCCTTAATCCATGAATTGTGATAACTGGAATTCCTGCTTTTTTGCAAAGCACTTGCAGGCGATTATTAACTGTAGAGTTGAATACTCTCCCTTCTTTAATGAAAATTGGCTGATCTTCATTAATGCCCTTCACCAATTGAGAAAATTGCATAGTTATCTGCCAATCAATTTGGATTTTTCTCATTGATGATAAATTTTTTGTTGGCTGAAAGCCACCGTTACTATCTTTATAATTCCAAGTTTTTGTGATATTTATTTTTTGTTGAGCGAATTCAAAATCATTTGGTGTTAAAGCCAATGCTTCGGAAAATCGTAAACCAGTTTTTGCAATTAATAAAATGAACCAGTCCCAATTTATTTTCTCTGTTAAGCTGAGGTCTTTTAGCAATGCCTGTAATTCAAACTGATTAAGAAATTTAGGTCTCTTATCTCGAGGCGCTTTCCCTTTTATGATGATTTTTCTGGTAGGATTTTGTTTTATTAATCCCTCATCGACGGCATCAAGAATAGCTCCTTTTATTTGATGATGAAAATCCATAGTGGTTTGTTTTTCATGAGTTTGGGCATATTCATTTAGTAATTTTTGATATGTTTTACGATCCAACTGACTCATTTTTAGATCTGGAGCCAATTCTTCGATTTTTTGCTGTGTTACATAATACTTTCTAAGTGTCACATTACGAATAGCCCCTACTTTGTACAATTGAATCCATTCCCTAAAATACACGTGAAATAATTGTTGCTCTTTTCTTGCCATAAATAAACCTCCTGATAGAATTTGATTAAGTTATCAATACTATTATCAAGAGGTTTTAACTATGAGTAAATATTAAATTTTGATTAGATAAACATTAATTTTAAAAAGATCAATTTTATTTTCTTTAAAGCATCAATATTTTTCTGGTGAAGGGTAATGGTTTGATCTAATAGTTCAAATAATGACCCGATTATGCGTTGCTCATGAATATTAGGGATGAGAATAGGCATCTTTGCCATTTGTTTTCCAGAGACTTCCACGAATGTTGATCCTGCACCCGCGGTTTCTCCATATTTTTTTAGCTCGTGCGTGTATGAGAAGATGAAATAGCTATCTAACACGTCTTGGTGTGGTACGATGGATTGAAAACCCTGATTCGTTGTTCCTTGCTTCGCCAAAATCGCGGTATTTCCAATGCCTGCACGTGAGGTGAAAAGAACAGTTCCAGCGGGCAAAATTTTGGCAGAACTCTTCCGCTGTCCTAGCTCCGTAATGGTCTTCTGACTTTTACTAACATATATTTGTTCGCCGATTTCTGCTGGTGCATACCAATCAATTTTGCCATCCCAATACTCAGGATTTGAAGTACTAGGGGTACCACCACCTATAATATCTGCCACATCCACTAACTTACGCTGCTCCCAATCCCCACTAAAATCAGCAAATCTAAGCCGCGGAACTTTTTCATCATTTTGCGGAAACAATTGCTGTAAATAAGCCGTTTTCAACTGCTTCAGCAGATCTAGCTTACGCTGATGAAGGACGATAGTGTCATCAAGAGTTCGAAAGAAAGATGATATCATATTCTGTTCTGAAATAGTTGGTATAATAAGACTTCTTTTTTTCCAATCTTCAACATCAAATACCAATTTCTCAATATCAATCCCATAGGAACTAAGAAAAAACGCTCTGTACATCAAAGGTAATTTTGAAATTATAGATAGAAAATCAGTTGTAATGTTTTGATTTCCACAGGAAACCAAATACTCGTTAGAAACAATCGCACCATTAAGATGGGGAGGCACAAGCCCATTCGCGCCATGTACAACTTGTCGCTTTGAAATTAAGTAATCTCCAGTTTGTAATTGAAAGTAGTTTTTTACGAGAATATCTTTACCTTTGAAAAAACCACGGGAAACAACACCTTCATTTCTGCGTTTTACAGTGACAAGCTGATATACTTTATTATCATCCATTTTAATCGGGCGTTTGGTTTCTGTAAGTAATTCCCCCAACTTACGCTGTTCCCAAGCATTACTAAGCCGACATTTTCCGTCTCACCTAATAATAAAAGGCGAATCTTCCTCAAACATAGACAACTGCCGTGCACCATCACAGACAATCGTTTCATACTCCCCCCAGGTATACCCCTTTAAAGCCGCAGAAGGAAAAGCTTTACGGAACTTCTTCAATTCTTTCTCTGTCGTTTTCGTTAACCGCTCACCTGCTTCTCTGATTGCCGTTCTTGCCCATTCCAGATAGTCCGTTTCCGAATATCCCATTGCAACACACTTAACAGCCTGTTCCAAAAACTGTTCTGCATCCTCCGGATGCCAGTAATTCTTAAACATCAGATGCTGGAATAACGCGGAATAACATCTGACAATTGCTCCAAACAAGCCCGCCTCAGCATGCCTTTTTTCCTCTTCTGAAAACTCACGATAGAATTTTGTGGGGTATTTATCTCTGGCCTTCAGGATCTCCTCAGCAATCCCCCGGCAAAACATGGAAACATAAGATGTTCCAATATCATCATTAAATAAATTCCACCCTCTCCATTCAGCCAAAAGTGTAATTGTCGTTTGGACGGAAACATTCTGAGATTTAGTAATAGTCTCATAGCCAAGTGCCATCCGTTCAAGCTCCTGCTTTTCAATCACACCATAAAACTGAACTAAAGTTTCAATGACCTGCTCCGCTTTAATTCTTCTGGAAAGATATTTCAGACATTTCAATTTTCCCGGATCCTGCCGGACAGAATAAACTTTAATCGCCAAATGGTGCGGATCTTCTTCATACTCCAGCACCCCCGCCGTCTCAAGATCACTGATTCCCTGCATAATTTCAGAATCTGCACCGCCTAAATCCCTGGTGACAATCCGTTTCCAAAGAAGCTGTAAATATGCCGGCAGTACCTTTAATCGTTGTTCAACTATATCCGTCGCCAGATACATAACTTCAATTGTCAGATCATCCTCATAATCCTCGTCATCATAGTCGTCATCATAATCCGGATATTGCACTAATGTACCGACACCATCTGTAACCTGCGGAAGCAGTGCAATATCCGACGTCTCCACCTTTTCCACGGTAATAGCAAATAACCATTCATCACCAAAATCGTATAAATAATAGAATTCCATTCCGACTTTCAATTTCAGAGTTTCAAGCCTTATATGCTCCGCATTTATCCCGCATTCTGCCATCGGATGATAATAACAGGCATCAGGATCCACTCTCTTGTTCATACTGAAAAAGTACAGATGATCCCTGCTGAAATCATAAGCATTTAATATAGTATTACTCAATGTATCCAATGTGCTTCTTCCACTGATTTCAATCCGTCGAAATACTTTATTGCCGTTCACCGGAACAACTTTCACTGTATAAATCTCGTTCTTCATAAATACTCCATCCTCACCGTCAATCGCTACTAAGCATCAAACAACAATGCACTCCTGTTCCAGTTTCACACCACACTCCAGCATAAATGCCAAAACCTCACCATACTCCCGGTGCGGATACTTCTCCCGCAGCCGCTCCAACCGTTTCCGGTCATGGGCGGTCAGTGGTTTTGCATAACCGATACATGACTTTAACACAGACAGATCCATATAATAAGGCTCAAACGCAATCCCGGTCTTGCGGCAGAGATCCTCATATATCTCAAACCCGCCCGCATCAATATCCCCAAAATGAAGATACCTGACCTGCGGAAGCTGCCGGTAAATCAGCTGCAATAATTCTCTTCTGACTGCATTGTGGTAACCACCAAGATAAATAATCATCGCATCCGTTTCCTGCCAGCGAAAAAACGTAGTCAGATTCTCAATGGTTATCACCTTCCGGATGCGCTCCACCCCGGCAATCTGCAGCAGCGGCACATCTTCACCCGATATCCCGATCCCCTGCTTTAATCCGCCTAAATCAAGCACTGTCCCGGCCAGTTTCAGAATTCCGCTGTCGCCCTTTACGTACACATAATTCGGTGTATGATAGATATAATACTCTGCCAGTATCCCATATACATCCATCATCTGATAATCATCACCGAACCGCCCCATCGCCTTGCCAATCACCCCCAGCAAAGATTCCAGAACCTTGGAGTCACCAAAACAGCGGATCGAAAACTCCCGGATATAACAGACCTCACGGTTCTCTTCAATATGCCGGATCGCCCTGATTAACTGACCGGTTCTTTCCCGGTCAGCCAGATCTACATACTCCTTAACCGATTCACCACTTCTGATCCGCTCTTTCAAATACCGGATAAACCGCCCGGCAATCTTCGTCCGGCATTCCTGTTCCTGCGCTGTTAGCAGCTGCATCATCCGTTCGATATGATCCGCCTTTGGAACCCGCCTCACATAACCATACACTGCCGGTATCTGCGCCTCGTTCAGCAGAACTTTAGAAATTATGTGATCCGCCCTTTTCCAGACAATCCGTATATATCCCTTTACCTCCAATGCTTTCATCGAAGCATGGATTTCATCATAAGCCAGAGAGCTTTCATCAAAATATTCCGGCACTGACTTCTTCGTAAAGGGATATGCAATGTTTATACTGACTTTATTTTCCCCGGTGAACAACAGGCTGTTTTCATAAGAATCCAGTAAGCCGTTCAGGATTTTCCGCTCATATTGTGCCATTATAATATTCCTCTACATAATTAACCTTCTCATCGGTCATCACCAGTAAGGTTTCTGTCACCACCGGGCTGATATACTGAATCTTATCCGGCGGTGCGGCAATGACGATCTGCAGCGGCAGCCGTTTTAAAAATTCCAGAACGCCGCCGATCCGTTCATCATCCATATTGTTAAACGCCTCGTCAAACATAACCAGGCCAATTGCCTCGCCGCCGATATTATTGCTGTAAAGCTGCACGAACGAGGCAGCTACCGTCACATAAAACGGAGTCTGGGTCTCGCCGCCGCTCTTTTCCTCACATACTTTCGAATAATATGAATACGAGTCATCACTATGCACAATCTTAATGTCATAATCCATATAAGTCCGGTAATCGGTAAATTCATCCAGCGATTTCACACCGTTTTCCTGATCCAGTGCCAGTTTGGCAAACAATTCATCAATCACCTCTTTATGAGTCTCATGAAAGATACCTCTGAAAATCGACTCGCCCTGCATGGCATTAAAATCATCCATAATCATCTCGTAGTAGCTGCGGTATTTTTTACTCGGCATATAAAGGAATTCGTATTTTTCATTGCTGAACGTAATATCCTTTAGCGCTTTATTGAGTTCCTTAAATTCGCCCTGAGCCTGCCGCATATTCTCCTGCAGTTTTGCCAGAAACTGCTCTCTGAATTCTTCTTCGGCTGCCTGTTTGGCCGCCTGTACCTTTTCTTCGTAGTCAAGCAGTTCGGAAGTCCGCAGCCGTTCATAAACAAGTGCAAATTCCGGATAACCGTCAAGACTTGGCGAAGCACCGAAGTCGTGCTCGGTTTTGTACCCGATCATCACATTAATCATGTTTGTCTCGGCTGCTTTGCCGGTGGTCTCATTGGCCTTTTTACGCCTTGCAAAGTTTTCTTTAAACTGCTGCACCGTTTTTTGTGCCGTCTGCTTTTCATATTCCCGGTTCCAGATACCGTATTCATCACCGGCTTCGGCAATCAGCCTGGTCATGTAGCTCTGCGCAGACAGCTGTTCCGCCAGATACTGTTCCAGCTTTTCTTTCTCCACAACAATACGGTTCTGGATTCTGCCGGTCTGTTTATCGCCGTCCGAAATCTGTTCTTCCAGCTCTTTTCTTAATGATTCCAACGCTGTCAGCTGAATCTGCTTTTCAATAAAGGTCGCATTTTTCTCCAGTGTTTTGATATTGTCACGGCATGTTTTGATTGCCTGCTGCACCCGGATCAGCCGGGTAAGCGTATCCAGACGGTACTTGATGTCGACATCTGTCTCGGTTCTGAGCGGTTCCAGCACCAGATCCATATTATCCAGATTTTTCTGTGTCGCAGCGATCTCTTCAACCAGCCGCTGTTTCTGTTTTTTGGCCTGTTCCAGCTGCACTTTAAATGCATTACTGCCGATAAACGGTGTCTCAAAAACTGTCGGTTTTATCGCACTGGCAACGCGGTTTTGATATTTCATACATTCCCTGGTGATCGAAGTCTTGTATTTTTTAAGTTCATCATACCGTTCGCACATATGAACCTTACCAAGAATCATGTTAATGAAACGTCTGGCATGGAGATTCTTTGAGGTGACCGCTTCCGCCAGACTGCCGGCCGGAGTCTGATCGTACATTTCCAGATGCTGGGTATTGATCAGCCCGACTCCGTATGCTTTTTGTTTGCGCCGTAACCCGTCATAAATGCCCAGCGCAATATCAAAATGCTCCGGTTCCACCAGAATATAAAAACGCTGGGTATTCAAATAACCTTCAACTGCATTGCGCCAGTCATCCATCCTGATCTCCAGCAGTTCGCACAGTACATACGGTTCAGCCTTTCTGCCGATCCGGCCAAACTCCGCCCGGATCGCATCGAGGACGCAAAGAACTTCCGGCGCATAAGTCAGCTGTTTTTTGCTCAGCCGTTCAATATTCTGATCCAGTTCCTGCCGCTCTCGGCTCAGCTGATTCAGACGCATCTGAATCTCCGCTTTCTTTTGCTGGATCTTATTATACATCTTGCCCTTATAGTTGATCACGGTCTCAACAACCGCCTTTGCCGCACCGGCATCGCTGACTGAATCAATGCCGGTAAGCAGTGCTTCGTATTCGCTTACGCACGGATCAATATCTCTGACCTTCTGAAGCTGCCGGACCTGATCCAGCGCCTGCCGGATACTGTGTTTTAACCGCTTCTTTTCACCAAGCCACTCCTGCTCTTCTTCCTGAAGTTTGCCCAGTTCTTTTTTCTGCGCTTCATAAGCGAGAAATTCCTCGTTACGGCTCATTTCAACCCGCAGTGCCGTCTCCATCTCCTGTTTCTGGTCACGCTCCCGAACCAGTGCCGTGCGCTTTTTCTCTGCTTCCTCCAGCCGGTATTCTTCTGTACGAATCGTCTGTTCGGCCGCACTTACAGACGCTTTCAGCAAATCGACATCCGCCTGCGCCAGAAAGTAATTATACATGTTGTCCTTTTTCATCGAGTCAACTACTTCGTCATGATACTTCTCAATCGTTTCCAGCTTCTCCAGACGTTTTTTGACACTTTGCAGTGTCTTTTCCAGTTCCTGATAGCTGCGGACATTTTCCCGCAGAATATCAATGTTAACTTCCTTTTCATCAAGGACATACGAATATACAAAATCCTTAATGTCATTGATTGGTTTGAATGCCAGCGCTTTGGGGATCAGGGTGAAAAATTTATCCTCAATCCGCCCAAACCTGGTCTTAAATACCTTTTTTGCTTCGGCCTGGGTCTTGCACCAGAATTTTATTTTATTGCTGCTGCGAAAAGCAGTGATTGATTTGGGCGTATTGCCGTTAAAAAAGAGCGAATCCGACAGCCGGGCATCCTCAATCAGGTAACGCACCGTCGTCTCCTGGCCCTCACTGGCCGAATCAATCACCGCCCCGACAATAAAATACTGGTTTTTACTTTCTTCATAAAATTCCAGTGCGATATGGGCGCTGAGTTCGCCGGTACGTTCATAAGGGCGGTTTTCTTTCCCCGTCTTGCAGCGGATATATCCGGTCAGCTTACGTTTGCCGTTTTCATGTGCCGCCTTATTAAAATAGTTGGTGGAGCAGGTGATAACGAATTGAATCGCATCCAGCAGGGTTGACTTGCCGGCGCCATTCTCGCCGGATATCAGGGTCGAATCGCCGAAGTCAATCGTCGCATTGGTGAAGCGGTGCCAGTTAATCAGCTTCATGCTCATTAATTTCTTCATCTGTTCCGCCTCCCCTCTTATAAATCTGTAATTTCTCATAAGCCTGCTTGATATCTTCCACCCTGACCGCCATCAGAATACTGTCATAGATCAGCACCCGTGACTCCTCACTCGCCATATCACGGTCAAGCAGTTCGATCAGCTGGAAGCGGCGGAATACACTAAGGGCATTACGCATCGTAGTCTTGTCAATCATCTTGTCACGGATCTGCAGGCTCATAAACTTGTCCTGAATATCCCCAAGGTTGACAATCACCTCATCACTTAAAGAAATCTCGCGTTTTTTCTCATCAAAGAGAATTCTTAAAATCAGCAGAATAACCGACTCATATAATTTGAGGTTCAGACGGTTGAAGTTTTGCGGATTGGTCAGCTGGACGACACCGTATTCTTCGTTCACCTCCAGCCGGTAACCCAGTACTTCCATATATTCAGCGATTTCCCTGCGGTATTTGATCGCAAAATAATAGTCAGAACGGTTGACCAGACTTCCCTTACAGAGAAAACAGATGCTGATCAGTTTATTGCAGACCCGTTTAAATTCATCGATATCACGCTGCAGCACACCATTTAATAATTCCAATACTATTTCCTCCGTATAACATAATCTTTAAAGCAAAAACCGTTAATCTGCACCTCTTGCCTGACTTCTATCTGATAATTCATTGTTTTGCGCTGACCATACAATCTGGTGTAAATCACTTTAACAAAATCTTCGGTGTCAGCAAGCGGCAGCTCTGCCGCCAGCATTTCCGCCCGGTCACCGAGATGACGGGCGACATAGGCATTGATTTTTTCCGGACTAAGCGCCCGCTGCATTTTTTCTACCATCCGCCGCAGCTTCTCCTGCCGCAGCAGATCATCCGGCTCATGCACCTCGATCGTCTGCGGCTTGAACTCCTTACGGCCTTCGACGGGTGCGTAAAGGGAATTGCTGTCGAGCACAGCGGTGGTATAGATGCGGATCAGCTGATCCAGAAATTCGACCTCATAGATCCCGCCCATATCCATTTCCTCACGATTGATTGTCTCTCCCAATCCGATCAGGATGTCTTTGATCTGACCGCGAATATCCTCACTGCCGGTCAGCAGAAAACGGGCACGGTTAATGGCCGCTTTCTGGTACTGGGAGTTTTTCTTATTGATTTCATTTAAAATGTCATCCATATTACGAAAAGCTTCCATGACTTCATGCAGGCAGCGGTAGACAAATTCCTTTGCCTCCTCTTCCTCCATCTCTTTTAAGGCCATAATCTCCCTGACTGTCTGCGCCAGGTAGGCATCACTTTTGCTGCGGCTCTCCAGCCGTTCGATAATCTCCGGCCGGAACTTGGAGACATTATCGGAAGTCAGGAGCCGGTGATATGCTTTGTCCACAATGTTGGTAATATAATCATTAAACAGGGCATCCATGATCTCTGCCACGGTGCTGTGTCTGGTCAGATCATCAATGTAGTGTTTGATATTGGAGTTGAGATTTTTCAGCCCGGTAATCAGCAGATCGGTATTTTCCATAATCTGTATCAGCACCACACCGGGGTTGTCGGTCTGGCTGCGGACAAGACTGTAGATCGTATATATGTATCCCTGGTATTCCACCTGCTTGCCATCAGCGATTTCCAGCAGGACTTTCAGGATACGGATGGCATATTCTTTAAAATTGACCCGCTGGATATAGCTTTTATCAGTTTCAATCTCAATCCAGCCATAGAATTCCAACCGGCGGATCATCTCGTTCGCCTTGGCCCTGCTATCTTTTTCACTGAATTCTTCATCATCCAGATCGGCCGCATTCGTCTGCTCAAAGTAGTATTGAAGCTCGTCCACCAGGACATCGCGCTCAACACCAAAAGAAAGCTGATGATCCATAACGGAAAACAGCTTGCAGATACATTCCCAGTATACGATTTTATTTTTGGTAGACAGCGGTACGAAAAAGTTGTCCGCTATGGTTGAAAATAATGGTTTCAAGGGCTGCTCCTGTCTGTTTTTTCAAGTCATATTATAGCGTATGAAGATGGCATATACAATGATTATTGCCATAATTTGGAATATTGTTACCATATTATATTAAAACCGGCGGAGCAGCTGTTATGCGCCCCGCCGGTCTGACTGTTCTATGAACTGCCTACTCGCTGAAAATCTCCTCCAGCGACGGCATATCCTCATCAAACGATTCACCCGCCAGTGAGCCGATCCGGGGATCACTGACCTCTCCATACTGATACAACTGGTCTAAAAACTCGATCGCTGCCCGAATCTTGGTCCGCAGTAAATAACCGCCCGATTCTGTCGCCTCGGCAATGTCAGCGGTAGTCACCTCCGGTGTCCAATTGTAAGCCCGTCCGTGAAACTCCCTGACTTTCTCCAAAATCCCATAAATCTCTGCTTTATCCAGCGGCACCAGCTGCGGTGCCTTGACAATCGTATTCAATACCGAGCGCATCGGTTCCTGGTCCTCAGGAAAAATTTCTGCCAGATTCTCATACTCATGTTTGGATTCCACTACATCTTCAACATAGGAAGCGCCGAGCGCGAACATCGTATATACCGATTCCAGATTGCCGTCAGGAAACAGAAAACGGCCCATATTACGGTAGGCATTCAGCCTTGCTTTTTTGCCCAGGCGGCCGACCAGCTCCATCTCATCAAACAATATCACCCAGCCGTTATACCCCATCTGCACAAACAGATGGCTGAGAAACGAAAAATAATCGCCGCTGTGTTTCATCTTGCTGAAATTGACATTATATTTGACAGTCTGGTTAAAAATTCGTTTATAAATCCGTTTCAGGGGAACATTGCCAATAAAATCCCCTTCAATATCTGCCTGCAGCAGGAATTTTTCTTCCTGATCTTCAGTATTCAAATAGGAACGCAGCAGATAATACAGCTTATCCGTCTCCAGATGTTTAAGGGCGTAAAGCAGCATTTCATTGGTCAGCGGACTGTTAGCCGACATTTTTTCCAGTTCCTGGACAAATCCGGGCTGCAGTCGCTTTGGCAGAAAGGTATTGCTCATCAGTTTCTGATAAACCAGATAGAGCTTGTCAAATGGTGTTTCCTTGCTCAGTGACAAATACGAAACCACCATATTATTAGAGTGGGCCAGATTAAAAACGGTATTAAGCAGATGCGTTTTTCCCTCACCGTACTTCCCGGCAATCACCATGCCGCCTGACTTGCCGCTGTCACAAACCGCATCCAGCTGGCCGGCGATCTCTTTCATGATTTTAGGCCTGGCTTCGGAAAAATATTCGCCTACCGCCCGGGACGGAATGCCGGAGCGCAGTGCCTCGATTACATGTCTTGCTTCATAGTCAAACATTACGCTCTCCCTCCCAGGGTTTCCCTGTTAATTAATCTTGGCAGTGAAACACTGCCCACCTTAGCCTGATCAATCAATCGTTGCGCCTGTTCCATAGTAATCGGGCTGGCATAAATGTTTTCCTCCCGGCACAGGTCTGACAATCGTTTCGACATCTCCATCACAATCTCCGGGGTATATTCCTGCGCTGCCAAACGGTCCAGATCGGCAATATCAGTAAAACGGTTAAACCGTTCACCAATGATTTCATTCTGGATTCTCATCCACAGCGCCTGATAGGATTTGATCCCGGCATTGTCATTGTCAAGCAATTCCCTGTCAAAAGCAAAAACGAACATAATATTCTTCAGACTGTCGATCTCGTCTACCAGCTGCCGGATGCTTTCATAGGTATCTTCCCGCCGCAGCTTCGTATAGCGGATCGGCTGCAGACTGGAACGGTTAACTAAAATCTCCAGATTATCAATCGTAATAAACAGACCGGAATATCCGGCCAGCCGAATCACTTCTGCCAGTGAACGCAGCATATGTCTGGCATTGAACTTTGTAATTCTGGACGGTGATAATCCCAATGCACGTAATGCTGCCAGCTTTACACTTTTGTCACCATCCAGCCAGGCCAGCAGCAGGTCTTTGTTTTGTTCTTCCAGAAGCGGATGTCCCAGAATTCCACCGGTGATCAGACTGCAGGCCAAAGCAAAATTGTTGTCAATCAGGGGATTCTCTAAAAACATATCCTTTAACTGGTTGCGGATCTCTTTTTTGGTAATCCCGTCTGCCTGGCCGTGTTGGGATAAATAGTCCATAAAGGTCATTCCCGGAGCGATTTCCGAATAATCATAACCCATCTCTGCCACCACCCGCCTGGCACAACCCTGAAGACATTCTGCGATATCACTCTGCCGGAAAATCTCGAGATAGATTTCCCTGAAATCATGCATCCAGATATCACAGGCGGAGAAATGAGTCGTAACGTAATTTTCTTTTTCGGCAATCACCGACATCAATTCCAGCAGGTGAGTCTTGCCGCTGCCGCCCTGCCCGGTGACAAACTTGATCTTGCTGCCGCCCTGCCGGATATATTCCCGAAGATATTTGTCCCGCCAGAAATCAGTGACAAAATCGATGCCGACTGACATCCGTTCCAAAAGGCTGCCGCGTCCCGGAGACTTGGCCTGCCGAAGCAGGTCGGCTGACGTTATTGCCTCACCTTCTGTGGGGTTTATCGTCTGTACACTGTTCACGGTTAAAACCTCCCTCTGTCTTTTCAGGAATAAAAGCGAATGGTTGCCAAATACTGTTCCTTGCCTTGTTTGTCTAAAATCCGGATTGCTTTATTTTCAACTCTGCTTGGACCGAACTGGAACTTTCGGCCGTCTTTGATCATTTCAAGACCCGATGCATAGAGCCGGGCCAGATCAAAGGCAAAACTCTGCTTGTCATACTCCTTACGGAACCGTCCCATCGGTGCCAGGAAACGATACAGATCAAGCAGATAAAAATCAGCATCGGCTGTTTTTTTCTTTTTCAGCAAAGCAAGGTCATAAGCATCAGCCAGCTCATTGGCAAATGACAGCGCATTAAATGATGCTTTCATCAGTTTATCCTGATTTGTCTTTACTACATTTATAATATATTGCGGGCGCATACATTGAATTTTCTTCCGGTCAAGATAAAGATCCTGGTTCTCGGCATCAATTCTCAATTTGGAAGGAAACATTTCGTATACCGGATATTCACCGGTTACATCTACCCCGCTGTCCGTACATGCAGCCAGCATCTGCCGGGTGAATTCACCCTCTTCAAAATATTCCCTGCGGGCAAAACCGTCAACGACCGCCTTCACTTCTGATAGTACTCTGGCCTGTTCGCTGATTGCAGCTTCCATTGCCTGGATATCCCGGTCAGCGCTTTTCAGATCACCGCTGTTCATTTCTTTCCCGATTGCTTTGAACAGTTTCTGAACTGCGGCGGTTTTGTCTTTCAGTTCCTTTTCAAGCGGCAGGTAATCCTGGTATAAACTTTCATAATTCATTCTGCACCTCTTATGTATCTTCTTTTATTTTTACACTACAGCTAAGTATACTAAAATGCTTCTTATTTTTCAATGTTTTCCTTAGGGAAGTATGGCGATTTATGGCGATTTTTGATCTTTGCTGTCGTATTGCCGTCAAACGTTATGATGTGTTATACTATCGTTAATAAACGAAACCAATATTGCAATTTACATAAAACAGCCGTAATGAGGTGTACAATGACAAAAATACAACTATATCCCTGGCAGGAAGACTGCCTGACTGCCTGGCACCGTCATAACTGCCGCGGTATAGCCAGTGTCGTAACCGGTGCCGGGAAAACGGTACTGGCAGTTGCTGCCGCCAACCGGCTGCGGCCTGCTGTCACCGGGCCATTACGGGTGAAAGTGGTTGTTCCCGGCACGGCTTTATTATCGCAATGGCGGAATGCCTTTTTGACCGGTTCTGATGATCCGGCTATTTCGCGGGAGCAAACCGGCTATTATCACGGCAAACGGAAGGATCCGGTGAGTCGTCCCTATATGTTTTATACCATTAATTCGGCCCGTTACTGTCTGGCCAGACACATTCTGGCTGATTTAAAAAACGGTTACTCTGTTCTGCTGATTGCCGATGAATGCCATCATTATACCAGCGGGGAAAACAGCAGGATTTTTGAATTCCTGCCGTTTCTTGACCGTGTCCCCGGACAATACTATTCGCTGGGGTTATCAGCTACACCGAAAACAGCCGGCTACGAATCCGTACTTGTCCCTGCCCTTGGCCGGCAAATCTATCAATATACCTTTGCCGAGGCCGCAAAAGCGGGAGCTGTAACCCCTTTTGCGCTTTATCAGATTGCCCTTTCCTTTATCCCCGAAGAACGTAAAGCATATGCAAACATCTGTCATAAACTGACAAATGCCTTAACCCGGCTGAACAAAAAAAATCCCCATCTCGGGAATCTTCGCAGCGGCCGCTTTTTCGCGGCTTTGACAGCTTTGGCACAGAACGCTGATCCGGTCATCGCCGGATCAGCACGAACCGTACTGCGCCTTACAGCGCAAAGACGCACACTGATCTGTGATGCCAAAGCCCGGATTCCCTGCGCCTGTAAGCTGATTGAAATACTTGGCATGAAAACCAAAATCATTATCTTTGGCGAGCGAACCGGTCAGGCCGACCAGTTATATCACTATTTGAGCCGCCTTTATCCGAATCAGGTCGGCTGCTGTCACTCAAAAAGCGGCGAACAGGCCAGAACCAATGCCCTGGAGCGCTTTCAAAATGGTGAAATCCGGATTCTGATCAGCTGCCGGACACTTGATGAAGGATTTAATGTTCCCGCTGCTGCCGTCGGCATTGTCCTGTCTTCCACCGCTGGCGAACGCCAGCGGATTCAGCGGCTGGGGCGGATTATCCGTAAACATAACGGCAAAGAACTCGCCGCCCTTTACTACCTCTATTTGGAACATACAGTAGAGAGTCCCGCTTTTTTTACTGCTCATCCCGGTGAAGTGATAACTCATGAAGTATTTTATTCGCAGCCGGAAAACTCTTTTTCGTTTCCGCGATATGAGAATGCTGTCGTACAGACACTGGCGCAGATCCGGAAAACCACTGCCGATACGGCAGCATTATCCGAAGCCAGGAAATGCCTGCTTCAGGGTATGATGCGAACTGATTGGCTGCTTGGAAGTATTCTTGGTGATGAGGTCTGGGCAGATAAAATAGCGAATGCAAGGACACGCAGAGAAGCAAATTATTGGATTTGCATGAAGATGCTGGGCAGTTTGATTGTTCGGTAGCTGTCAAAGCACAATCAAAGAGCCGATACAGTTACACACTGCTATCGACTCTTCGATTACCTGCCAGGTCTATTTCCCGATGATCTTCTCCAATGCCATGTTTAACGAATGATATCAAGCTCACAAAGAAACTCTGTCATATTTTTATAACCAATTGCAATATTCTGCCAATCCGCTGCCTCTGCGCGTTTTGCAAGAGCATCCCAACAATCAGCATTTTGCATTTTCCCTAACTCAAGACTCTTTTCTTTCAGGCTCACGAATACCATGCCAGGGTTATAATTCTCTGTATGGTTCTCCCCATTATACAAAACATGATAGCTAGCAGCCTTATAGCCTGTTTCATTTTCAATTTCTCTGATAAAATCATAGTTAAGTAAATGCTTCGCCTGTTCCGGAGCACGCATCTTAGAATGTTTGATTTCATATAGCGACAGCGTTCTGTCCTGGTGATTTTTAATAATTAAATCAACCTCACATCTTCCATCTGCCGTACGATACATATCAAAATCTTTCAACCCCTCTTTTTTCAAATCCAGGTAACATACCGCTTCCTGAATCGTACCGCTTAGGATTTCCCCTGCAAGCGTGGCATCATAACGTGCATGGGTTTCTTCCCGTATCATTTCCCCAATTCTTTGCATAATCTGATCGCAGAGTCCATATCGCAGATAGTTTGGAATGAAAATAGAAACCCGTTCCTGTTCCAGTACAATATCCTGCTTGATCTGAATATCTTCCAGAATATCAATCACCTTACGAAATGTATTTTCTGAAACATGTTCTGAATTTCCGAGATATTCTGCAAGTATGTTAAAATAGTGGCGCTTATCAACATTCAATACTTCTAATGATTCATCCAGCATCTGTTCCTGCTCAGAGCGCATCCGAATCACATTCGCCAGTTTTGAAACATCAGAATAACGGTAAACCGGTTTGTTAGAAAGCCTCCCTACCACCAGTACCTTCATGTAATTATCAATGGCAATTCTTATCTGAGAAGCAACGACTGCCTTTAATGACGCTTCACTTTTCCCCTCCTTCAGCTGAGACGGAAGTGTTTCAAGCAACTCATATTTTCTTTCACTCTTAAATATGGAATTCACAATATTCTGAACGATTGCTGTATCCATATATTCAGCAGGAGTCATCTTTCTGTCCTGATCTTCACCATCAAGATTGATGATTCCCCCATATTGGATAAAACGATCCATATCCATTCCAAAAATTTCATGCGCTTCCTTCATTGAAAAATAACTTGTATCGATCTGACGCATCCGGTCAAACAGTACTTCTTTATTTAGCAGTCGAATCGCATAGGAAAAAGTTCCGGCAATCACAATTTTAATTCCGGATTTTGCAAGTCGATCTGACAGCAAATTGAGACTGTTTGATTCCAGATCCATCTTTATATAAGATATCTCATCAATGAATACATACCTTACACCTTGTTTTTGTAAGGCAATTACAGAATCAACCAGTGTTTTATCATCCATATCCGTTCCGCTTGCTATCGTTGTATAAGCAATTTTTTCCGGTTTGATATTGTAGTTTTCGATTAAATCATAAATAGCCTGCAGCATCAGAACTGTTTTTCCGGTTCTGCGGATTCCATATAAGGCACAGATTTTTGTACCTTTACTCAGCACAAATGCCATCAGGTTTTTATAAATATAACGCTTTTTATCTTTTCTTGCCTCTTCACTATTTTCTATAAAATTTTTCAGTGTTTGTCCAGTGTACCAATAATCTAATGAATTATTCCATCCATCTTTCATGGTGAACCTCCGTTCAGTCTCTGTTACGGTTTATTATAACTTCTCGATATCTTTTCTTCAAGAGTCTATGAATTTATTCAACAAAATACACGCCATCCCCCTGCCAAACCATCTCCACTTCCGGCAGAACAATCAACAGCTCTTTTGTTTCGCTCTCCCCTTTCCACCATAACATATGTTTTATTCTGGCCCGCTCAAGCTGATATCCCCGGTCTGTTTTTTCCTGAAGCTCTGACTTAAACTTGTCTGAAAAAAACAAAATCCGGTTCTCTTTCATATCCCAACACCCGGTTTTATCAACCAGTAATTCATCCCCGCTTATCAGCCCGTCCAGATAACGCTGCGTTAAGCGAAAGTTCGATAATTGCACATCCCGGTATCCAGCCTGCAGCAAAATCCGGTTGCACCCTTCATAAGTCCCACAATCTTCAGACATTTGCAGAGATTCGATCTCCTGGTATCGGGCATCTCCGCTTTGCCCGGGAAAATCGGCGTTATAGTGAATCATCAACTGCTCTCTGGCTCTGGTCATGGCAACATACAAGGTACGTTTTTGCTCGCCTGTCCGGATCGCATAGTCCTTCAACAAGAGGATTACATGATCAAATTCCCGTCCTTTAGATTTGTGAATGGTTGACACATAAATCTGTCCATATTCTTCTTTACAAAAATCCTCTTCCTTTGATTCCGCAAGAAAGAAAGTAAAGTCCGATACATACATATATTTTGAATTCAGCTCCCGAAATTCATTAAGAAGTTCCAGACAAACTGCCAAATCTTTACTTCTGGCAAACCGGCTTTTCAGCCGGCTAAGTGCATTCTCCCATACAGCTGCCTGAATAATAACAGTTTCTGATGTCAACTTTAAGCATTGAATGAAATAACGAATTTCCCGTAATTTGCACAGATCATAGTGTTCATTGGATTGAATCAGCCGTGCCGGCAGCCCCTTATTATGAAGCAGCCAGGCTATTTGCAGCGCCTCTTCATTTGTCTTTGCCATTATGCAGACAGAACCGGTCATCTGCTCTTGTTCAAACTGAAGAATTGCCGGAGTCATCACTTCGCCGCCTTGGTAACGGATCATTCTTATCCTTCCATTCTCTTTCTGTACTGCTATGTTAGGAGTTTTCTTCATTCGATTCTGAAGCAGCTCCGCAAAAAGATTGGCATACGCCACCAAATTGGCCTTACTCCGGTAATTTTCTACCAGTTCATAACAAACCGAGCCATCACGCTGTAGAAGTTCCTGCATATAACGAGAATCCGAATTCCGAAATTCAAAAATATTCTGGTCATCATCGCCAACCGCAATGACTCTGATGTCATCATTGTGATCAATCAAGGCCTGGATCAGCTGAAATTCGTTCTGATCCATATCCTGAGCCTCATCAATAACCACTACTGTTTTAGTAATTTTAGATGGTTCTGCTTTACCCTGCCCGATGTATCCGACCGCTTCCTTAATCACATCAGAAGATTTCTCCAGATCCCCCACTTTACCCAGAAGATCAAAACAGAAGGAATGAAACGTCTGAATCTGAACAAAATGAGCTGCATTCCCGATCAAAGCAAGCAAGCGCCGCTTAAATTCTGTAGCCGCCGCCCGCGAAAAAGTAATCATCAAAAGCTGCTCATGCCTGACCTCTTCCATCAAAAGTAAAGATGCCAGTTTATGTACCAGAATTCTGGTCTTGCCGCTCCCCGGTCCTGCTGCCACAACAATATACTTTGATTCCCGGTCATTGATAATCTTGAGCTGGGTCGGTGACAATTCACCAAAGAGTTGGCAGAATTTATCCGGTGTAAGATTTCTCCGAATCTCTTCCCTTTGATTGCCACTAAAATATTTCTGCAGGAAATGATGATAATCCAATTGGAAATAATCGTCCGCAAATTCAAGTGCAGCTTGATAATCTGCCAGCATCTTGGCCGCATATGCGCCAACAATATGAATCATCTGTGTCTTTTGTTCATAATACTGTTTCAGGTTTTTATAGTCTTCTTGTTTATACCGGATTTTATTATCTTGCTGCAGCCGTTCAATACTCAGTGCATTGTAAGTAACCAGGAAACCACCTTCCAGTTTTAATGCCCCGATTCGGGAAAGATAAAACAATGCTTCTTCTACCGCCTGGGTTGTTGTTCTTGACAAAAGCTGCTTCGCAAAATTATAGTTTTCTTTTAATTCCAAGACTGAAAATGACAATGTGGTCTCATCACGCCCACGTCGTTCGTCCAGATACTGCAAAATATATTCTGCCACATCAAAGCGGGTATCCATTTTGGAAACAATTTCTTTCTTCGCCGCTCTCAGCTCAACCCGAATATAGTGCCTTGAATGTTTGCTAACCTCTCGCCTGACAAACTTCTTGATTGACCAGTAATTCAGAATGCTTCTAATGCTGCCGATATCAGCAGCAGAAACTTCGGCCTTTGCTGCACGTTCGTTCAGCTCTTTCAAATTGAGAACCGTCTTCTCTTCTGGTATTTCATCAATCAGGAAACGTTCCAGTGTCATAAAACCACGCAAAATCCCTTTCTGGCGATTCAGCGTGTTTCCTGTATCCACATACGCGGTCAGATCTTTGGCATCTGCCAGCACACCGATTTCCCGCAGCTTCTGGATACTTTGGAGCACCTGCCTTTTCTCGATACCAAGATCATCCGCAATATAATCCACCCGGGATTCTGCCGTATCACCAGACGCTCCCTTGCGGCTGCGGCTGGATATCAGTTTTGTGATAATCCGGACTGCGTGTTCTTTATCTTTCTCGTTAAATAATTCGGATGTCCTGATCTTATCTGCCGCTTCGGCCACATTATGAGCCAAAATACTATCCGCGTATACCCGGGGCATATTTTGTCCGCGTTTAATGTATCCCGCATTTTCCAATGCAGCGATCGCTGTTGTTACCCTGGTTTCAATATCTCTGACTGTGTCATCCCATCCTGCTGCCCGCGCCAGTTCCAGTGCTGAACCAGATACCTCCGCTCGTCTTTTTGTTGCATCCTTAATCGCCCGCCAAACCTGTTGAATCTCCTGAATGCTGATTCTGGTTTGATTGAGCAGCATAAAATGCTTATTCAGGTCATCGTCATTGAACAGAATAAAACATTCCGCCTCAATTCGCTGGTCTCTGCCTGCACGTCCCGCTTCCTGAACATAGTTTTCCAGTGAATCGGAAATATCGTGATGGATTACCATCCCTACATCTTTCTTATCTACGCCCATTCCAAATGCCGAGGTAGCAACCATAATATCAATCTCACCCCGAATAAACAGATCCTGATTTTCACTCTTTTCTTTCTTTTCCATCTTGCCATGATAAGCTCTGGCCGGATATCCGTCCTGACTCAGCCGCTGTGCCAGGACGGCAGCAGTTCCTGTTCTGGAAACATAGATAATGGTTGGACATTTTTTGTATTCAAGCAAACTGCGGATCGTATCATACTTTTCTGTTTCTGCTTTTTCCAAGACCTTATAGGTTAAATTCTTTCTGGATGCACCCGCAGTAAACAGGTCCAGATCCAGGCCTAAATTGTCTTTAAAATAAGCCTGAATATCTTCAATAACGTTCTGCTTTGCTGTTGCGGTAAAACAAGAAACCGGAATCATCTCTTTTATCTGCTTCTTTCTGCACAGGTTGCGTATAAATTCTGCAATATAAAGATAATCTACCCGAAAGTCTTGTCCCCAGGCCGAAAAACAATGAGCCTCATCAATAACGAAACGGACAATTCTTCTCCCCAATAATAATCGTTCAATCGTTTTTGAGCGCAGTGACTCCGGAGATATATAAAGAAGGCTGACCTCCCCTTCTTCCACACGCCGAAAAGCCTCTGCCCGTTCAATTGGATCCAACAGACCATTAATCGCGACAGAATCCGTAATATGAATCTCTTCCAGATTATCTACCTGGTCTTTCATCAAGGACTGAAGAGGGGATATAATTACGGTCAGACCTCTGGTATTCTGTCCCGCCAGCAATGCGGGAACCTGAAAGGTTATCGACTTTCCGCCGCCAGTCGGAAATACTGCCAATAACGAACGATTTTGAATCGCTGCCGTAACTGCCTGCTCCTGCAAAGCAACCCCGTCAAAGGTACGATAGGCATCATATCCAAAAAACTGCTTAAGTCCATTAACCGCATCCAGACGTTGCCGGCAATAAACACAATTCTCCCGGCATGGTTTTTCCCGCAGCTGATGCAGCAGAGCATCTACTTCCGGATACCAATGTAAGACCCAGCGCGGGGTCAGCGAAACTTCACCGCTTCCCTGAAGAATCGCCAAACAATAAGCCAGCGCCACAGGAGATTGCTCTGCCATATGTTTTAAGTCTGCATTCACACAGAATTTCCCGTCAAAGCATTCTTTTATCTCAGTCACCACATCAACATCAGAAGCATGAAAGCCATGATACCGAAAGAATCCCGAATATCCTTCTACCGGTTCCAACAAGCCAAAGTAGATACGTTTCAGCAATTCCGGTAATGATTGAAACGTCTCGGATTCATCATAAAATAAATCTCTGGCTTTCATCGCATCATTGAGTGGATTATTCATTTCATCCGTTTGCAGTTTATCATCCTTTACCAGCCTGTGATAAGGGCGCTGTGGATACAACAGTGCCGACCAGTAGAGCGTATCAATCACCTTATCACGTTCAGGCAGCCGACAGATCTCGTCTGGAATCAGAGAATTACGGAGATAGTTCAGATCGTGTTGGACAATATTATGTCCGCATACATATTCAGCATCACAAATAAAGGCGGTAAATGCCTGCAATGACGATTCATGCAGCATTTCCCCGCCTTCTTTTATCGCACCAAAATCAACCATTTTGCCTGTATCAGGAGATACCTCCGTATCGATAAAAGTGATTCTGTTCATATTCCACCTCAGGGATTGTTTTTATAATTATATACCCCAGAACAAGAAATGACAATGTAATGGCTGCACTCCATTCAAATATGCTTCCATATCATTCGTTCCTTAATACCAAAAAGGCGCTATACACAATCCTGCTGTTCACTTAAAATACTTTTGTATAATCAGTCTTCGTATCCATAATATGATACACATAAATCTGTTTTTCGATAAACCGATATATCGACACATGCTTATCGCATATAACCATCCGATACCCCCTGTGATTAAGCCACTTATCCGGTGTTAAGGAGCCAGACTCCGGATACCGTTCCAGCCGTTCGATACTGTCCAGAATATGATCAGTAACCTCAAGAGCCGTTTCTACATCAAACTTAACAGCATAATAATCTTCAATCTTTTTTAAATCCTCCCAGGCAGTCGGAAGAATATTGACCTTAAATCGCTCCTGCACGTTTTCTAAGTTCCTTTCGGGCTTCTGATACTGTTATAGCTTTGGCTCCACTAAGCCGTTCCTGCTCAGCCTGTAAGATCTTCTCTCGCATTTCCAGGATTTGTTCCCGGCGCTCAAAAGCTTCAACACTCATAAACACGCCATCACCCTCACCATTTTTAGTAATATAGATGGCCTCATTAGATTCACGTGCCAAATCCGATATTGCTCCATATTCATTTCTGAGTGCTGCTGATGCTTTAATAATCATAACATCGCCTCCATATCTTTTAATCGATATTATTATATCTTATTTTTGATATCATTATACACCATATTTTTTCTATTTACAAGATACAGCCACAAAACCCATATAAGAACAAGTTATCATTCAGCTATACCCGGAATTTGAGTAAAAACATTTCCACACATCTCAAGAGCCTCATCTACCCGGATCACCGTAAATGCATCCAGGTCATCTCCCAATAAATCTTCCCATATCATCTTTCTTCCGTTAATTGTAATCCATTCTCTCATATACTACCTCTTTGATCTATATTCAGCTATTAACTGTCTTCTAACAGCATCCTTATTCTGCTGATTCTGATCCTTCAAGCAGTTCCAGTGTTTTTTCCTGGAACAATTCATGCTCATTAAATTGATACAGTGCATACTTCTCATCTGAGGCTACCTGTGTCACAGGCGTATCATTAAAAGAAAATGACACCGCACCACCGCTGCTGCCGGCAGTTAACGCCAGGGCATAATTCCGTAGCAACAGGAAACTACCGTTGTCATCCTTCAGGCTGTAGACTTCCAACATTCGACGCTCCCGGCCGTTATCTGCTTCTATGGTCCAGGCATCCGTTATCTCGGCAGTTTCTGGTAAGTCATTCAAATCCATCTTTGCACCAACTGTCAGTTGCTTTAGAGATTCATTCATCGCAGCAAAATCAGATGACATTATCCGTTTTTGATGCTTCAGTTCTTCCTCATTGTCCTGATAGTCAAAATGTATGGCGATAGCCAGATTCCAGGGCTGATTGACAAAACTGTTAATGGTCCGGTTTCCTTCCGATTCTCTCCCCGTTTCATTAATGTAATAAGAAATATAACGATATCCGTTTTCCATGGCCCGCACTTCAATTTGCTGCGTATTCAGCAGAGCCGCCGAACCTGGCTCCTGATAGGAAATTTCAAAACGCACCCGGCCGTTTTCCAACACCTGTTTGTCAATCACCTGCATGCAGGTGGAATCATAAGTGATAACACTATCCACTAATTCTTTGGAAAAGACATATACATCCGTTTCGTCAGTCTCGCTAAGATAGTCTTCGATTTCATAGCACTCTTGCCCATATCCATATCGATGAAACGCATTATTCTCATATTCATCCCACCCCAGATAGTTCCAAACGTAACAGCCGATCTCTTCCGCCGGGAAACGATAGCACTGCTGCTCCTGGTCGTAGGCCGCTGCCAATCGTTCCGGATCCATCGAAGCAAACATAAAATCTAAATATTCCTGCCAACTCAGCCTGGCAGGGTTGGCAAACCCGGTTCCGGCTGTCTCACCACGCAGCTGGGTTGCTGATAATGCGGCGAACATCCGACATATTTCTTCATCGGTAATAGTTTCTGCCAGAAGCACTGCAAACTGTTTGTTTTCTTCTGTAAGCGGTTCATTTCCCTCCCAGTCATAAGGAGACTTGTGAGAAAATCCACTGATATACCACAGGCCGTTAGCAGCTTGATTTAAGCAAATCCACAATTGCTGATTAAACTCTCCCGTTGCTGCTTTTATGCGATAATAAACTTCATCCTCATAAATCTGAATGATTTTTTCCGGCTCTGAAAACTCACACTCGGACATGACAGCCATGGCTGTTCCGGCAACTGCGCCGAAAGAATCCCTGGATCCTGCCTGTTGTAAGATTAAGTTTTGATTGTACTTAGTTACTATCCTCTCCGACAGCAGACCGGCGTCTTTTTTTCTGGTTCGAATATGGTTATATATACTGGCATCCAGATGAAATGTCGATTCACCATCCTCTAAGCTGCTCAAACACGCTTCTATAACAGACTCCGGACTAACAAGCTGTTTATCAAACTTTTCTCTTTCATAGTCCCGGATCATCCGATAGCCAAAGGCGGTCGCTCCGCAGCATATTGCCAATAACACAACTGTAATTATTTTCTTTTTCATAGTTTCTCCCCTTACTTCAATTGAAACACTGCTCCCACCTGCAACTCTCCTGTCAGCTCAAAAAAAGCCATATCATCGTAACTATCACTGGAATCCGGCACCCCCACCCAGCGGTCTAAGGCATATCCGAATTCTGGATTTGCGATTTACTAATCTGTTGCGCATCATTGTCATAGAAATTAAATATAACAGTTCCACCATCACACGGTATCAGTTCCAATTGTCCCTTTTCTGTATGTAGCCGCTGCAGTAAATCCATCCCCCATAGTGAAGTCAGAAACTGCTGCTGTGATATGTCCAGACTGGTTATCTTAGTCTCATAGCATTCCAAACTGATCAGCATTTTGAACAATTATCCGGTATTGCGGTGCATTTTGCACGTTCAGGTATTAGGTTTCTTTTATAGCTTCCAGATATCTCAGCAGGAGTACCTCGTTTCTTATTTTGGTTATGTGAATCAAATAATAATTCGATTTTACCATAGTATAACTTATTCGTATATCGAAAGGTATATCATGCACCAACCTTTTTCATTAAACTATAGAAAAGCATTCAATCATTTTACCCAATCTGCCCTATACATGACATTCACACAATGGACCTAACACTTATATACGATCAAAAAAGCCGGCCAATACTTTCACCAATATTGACCGGCTTCAAATACTATTTTGATTATTTCTCGATCCTCTTCTCCAGCACCGCAATCCCCTGATACAATATCGCCGACACAATACAAAGAATCACAATACTCATCATCACCAGATCCAGCTTAAACACCTGACTGCCATAAATAATCAGATACCCCAGCCCCTTCTGCGCCGCCAGAAACTCCCCAATAATCACGCCCACCAGGCAAAGCCCGATATTGACCTTCATATTACTGACAATCAGCGGCACCGATCCCGGCAGCAGCACCTTAGTCAAAACATCCTTCCGGTTGCCGCCAAGTGCATAGATAAGCTTAATCTTATCCTGGTCCATATTGCTGAACCCATTATGCAGCGTCAGAATCGAGCCGAACACAGCTACAGACACCGCCGCAACAATAATTGTCTTAACATTATTTCCCATCCATACAATCAGAATCGGGGCCAGTGCCGATTTCGGCAGACTGTTAAGCATAACCAGATATGGTTCAAGAATTTCCGACACACTGCGGCTGGCCCACAACACTACGGCCATCATAATTCCCAGAATCACTACCAGCGCAAAGCTGACCAATGTCTCAACCAGCGTAATCCCAATATGGGCAAAGATACTTCCATCCATCACCATATCCCGAAAACAGAAGAAAACTCTGGACGGGGAGCTGAAGATAAAATCATTGATTATCCCCAGTTTCGCACAGAGTTCCCATACGGCAAGCAACAATACCAGCATCATCACCCGGCATATTGCCACCTTTCTCTTATGAAATAATTCCTGTTCAATATATTCCTGCTGCGCCTGCGTAGGTTCGCGGTTTATAGAATCCATCGCACTCCTCCAGATAAAGTAAACTATTTTATAGTCTTACTATATGCAGGAATGCAAATGCGTGTACCTCGTCAGCATGTTCTTATAACGCCATCACATCCACCTCGAAATGCTCAAACAGGATCTGCTCCGCCTCTGCATTCCAAAGCCCCTTATGTGCTTTGCAGGACTCATCCAGCTTCTGAAACAGTGGATTTGTCTTCCCCAGTTCAGCAAAATCATCGATCGCGGTCAGCGGCATATCAAATAATGTATATGTCAGTTTTTTGCCGCCCGGAATCGATGGCAGATTCTGAGTGGAATCTGCGATACTGTCAATCCCGCCCACATGGGTAACCATTACTGCCGTTTCAATCGCACCTTCCGCGGACAAACGATTCGCCTCAATCAGGTCATCGGTATTACCGCCCGTCGTCCCCATAATATGAGTGCTGGTATAATGGCAGTTATACAGATTAATCTCCGCTTTGAACTGATTATCTGAAGGCCCGGCAAAAAAATTCATACAGCCGTCAAAAGCAAGCAGCTGATCACCCAGTTCTGCAACCTGGCGGATCGGAACATACACAAACACATCATCGTATCCATGCCCGTCAGTCAGTGCCATCAGTTCAGTAACCGGATCTTCCATCGTTTCCGTATTCACATAGATCAGCGTGATTCCCCGTTCCTGTGCGTAACTCTCACTGATCACCTCCCTGGCTCTGGCAATCCGGTCATCACTGATATCTGTTACCACGATCCTGCGCGGTTTATTTTCAAACTGGAGTCCATAACTTACCGCCCCCAGTCCCATCGGCCCGCAGCCGCCCATAATCAGGATATTGCCATCGGTTTTTGTCCCCATTGCATGGTCATAATTGCGTTTGTTGGTGTGGTAATTAGCATGATAGCCGCCGATTATGCAGCTCATCGGTTCTCCCAGCGATGCCTCAAAAAAACTTTTCCCGTCATAATCCAGCAGACAGCCAAGCTCCATCACCTCATTCGGCATAATACAGTAGGTACAGGTACCGCCGCAATACTCATAGGAGTAACCCGGTGAATCAAGTTTTCCCATATAGTTCAATGCCGGCTGAAGTGAAAATTTCTGGCCGGGGCTAAACTGATCCTGCCACTTTTCACCAACCTCAACAATTACGCCGGCGCATTCATGACCGATGATAACCGGATTCGTATCCACATTTTGAGGACAGCGCTTATGCTTTTTCCCCTGTTTCACCAGTTTATATGTCGACATACAGATACTGTCACTTACCACCTTCACTAAAATCTCATTTTCCTTAATCTGCGGCAGTTCAAATTCTTCCAGCCGCAAATCATCCAGACCATACATTCTGACTGCTTTTGTTTTCATATCATATCCTCCAACCTTATTCTGCTTATTTATGATTTATTTCCACCTTTGCCGCCAATTCATCCACCAGGGATCTTGACGGCGGCTTGGTGCCGATTGTTGTTACCGCACCGGCCGATGCCCCCATACACAGGCGGATACACTCTTCCAGCGGCAGCTTTTCATCCCAGCTGTATGCCATGGCGGCGACCATTGCGTCTCCGGCACCTACCGTAGAGTGCGCCTTTACCGACAGCCCCGGACAATGATATGACTGATCCGGAGTCAAAAACAATGCACCCATTTGTCCCATGGAGATAACCACCTTTGACACCCCGTTCTTCAGGAAACGTTTACCCATCATCAGCAGCTCTGGCTCAGAAGCCCGGTAATCCACCTGAAAATATCGTTCCAGTTCCAAACGGTTTGGTTTCAGCATATCCGGCGGTACTTCCATCGACTGTGAAAACAACTCCCCATCCGCATCCAGCAATACCTTTGCGCCTCTGCTGTGAACCCGTTTGGTAATCTGCGCATAAATCGATGCCGGGACACCTGACGGAATGCTGCCTGCCAGCACAAACAGGGTATCCGTACCGGCATACTCATCCAGCTTGCCAAGCAGCGTATCGATCTGCTCTTGTGTTACTTCCGGCCCCGGTTCATTGAGTTCCGTTACCTCGCCGGTTTCTTCAACCACCTTCAGATTCGTTCTTGTCTCGCCATCCACTTCCACAAAATCAGCAGTAATTCCCCGCTGCTTTAATACATCAAGGATGACTGTACCGCTGCTGCCGCCAAGAAATCCGGTTGCAATGCTCTTCCCTCCAAGCTCCTGAATCGTCTTGGAAACATTGATTCCTTTCCCGCCCGCATCCATTTCCATCCGCTTAATCCGGTTCAGATCGCCCCGCTCCAGCAATGTGATATCAACCGTCTTGTCAATCGCCGGATTCATCGTCACTGTTACAATCATTACACTCCCGCCTCCCCTGTAAACATACTGAGAATCTCTTTTTCACTGCACAGGGCAATCCGCTTTACGGCCTCCGGCTCTGCCAGCTGTTCGGCGATAATCGACAATATTTCCAGGTGATCTTCTCCCGCCCCGGCAATGCCGATTACCAGTGTTACCATTTCTCCGCCCCAGTCGGTTCCTTCCGGAAATACCATAACCGCCACGGCAGAACGGCGAATGTCTTTCTTGGCCTCTTCAACTCCGTGAGGAAGGGCTATCCCATTGCCGATATTGGTAGCAAATGATTCTTCCCGCTTCAGCATTGCATCAATGTAAGAATCGTCTACAGCACCGCAATCACATAACATCCGTCCGACTTCCCGGATAATATCCTCTTTCTTTCCGGGTCTGCAGTTTAACCGGATATTGCCAAGTTCCAGAAGCTCTGCTTTTTTTTCAGACTCTTTTTCTGCTTTCTTTTTTCCGTATCCAAACACCTGTATTGTCCTTTCCTTTCTGAAAATGTGTTCTCCTGACAGGATCTGATATCTGTTTCATGTTTTTATTTTAATGGCTGGAAAGGGTGATTTTCAATGAAAACAAAAGGGGGTTTGGCGCGATTGGATAGTGCCAAATTTTAAGGGTGGATGCGGGGGATTGGTCGCGAGGGGGAAGAGACGGAAGGAACCTGGCACAGGAATCGGCTCCGTTCGTTTGGCGGGAAAGGCCTAAGACAATAGAACAGCATTTACAGCGGCACCGGCTCCAGTCATTGGTAAACTCTTGATGACTTTACCATTCCGGAGCCTGATTTTCTGACTTGGAGGTCAGAAAATCTCCGCTGTAAATGCTGTTCTATTGTCTAAGGCCTTTCGATATTTGATTGCATATTTCACTAGATATTTTATATTTTATCCAGGTATTGTTTGAAGTACTGATTTAGGTATTCGGATACGTAAGTTCTTATTTCTTCTTTGCCTTTTTGGAGGACGGCTTCCAAAAAACTGTCTTCTTCGATCAGGCGCTCGCTTAGGATACCCAGGATTTCGCTGTTTTGGGTTACGTGTTCGTCTTTTGGGACAAGCATGACGAGGACTGCCCGGGTTCCTTTGAGATAAGGGTTGGTAAAGGGGGTTCCCTGTCTGGTCTGGCAGACCAGGAAGGATGGTTTTATGATACCTGCTGTCCGGGCGTGGAACAGGGCGAATCCGAAGTCGGGGAAGATCTGACTGCCTAATCGTTCACGGGCTTTTAAGTCTTCCTGGATAATTTCTCGCCTGTCCGCATAAGGGGTCAGCACTTCACTGATGGCTATCAACAGTTCGTCAAAACCGATACCACTGTCCACCTTCCGGTATTCCAGACCGCGGATGATGTTTTTGATCTGCATTGCGACGAAGTTTACCTGGTCCAGCTGGACAGTGAATTCCTGCTCTTTAACTTTGGCCGGCATGTATTCGTATTGATGGACTTTTCTGGTGATCCGGTCCATGTCTTCTGACGGCAGCAATGGGCTGACGTAGAGAATGTCGGCATCTTCCTTTAATTTCATGGTCGATACAAAAAAATCTGTTCTGCTTAGAATGTATGGCGACAGATCTCCCATTCCGTATGAAGCCAGTTCGATCCGGTCGGCAAAATCCCTGGCTATTTTTGAGGACATCAGACGGGATATTCCGATGCCGCTGGCACAGACAATTCCGATTGCTACTTTTCTTCTATTTCCTTTACGTCCTTCTAATCGTACTTCAGCGGCACCAAAGTGGATTGCGAGAAATCCGATCTCCGGCTCAGGGACCTCGTAGCCGTATCTTCGTTCGATTACTTTGGCCACTGTTTTACAGCGCTCAAAAATAGCGCTGTAATCCGTCTTAATTTGCTCCAGCAAGGGATTTTGTATTGACATACCATTTGCCAGACGAACCAGTGTCGGTTTTAAATGAGCGATCAACCCCCTGATTACAAATTCCTCATCCTGCTTCAGCAGATAGGAAATACCTTCGTCATAACAGTCAACCATCTCACTTACTGCATCCCATAGTTCTCTGGATTCTTCGATTTCACTCCGGGACTTATCATCGATGTCCAACTGCTGGATCTTGGAACCTTTGATGTGCAGGCAAATGTATGCAGTTTCGATTTCAGGAATCGGAATCTCAAATTCTGTTTTCAGAGAGTCCGTGATCAGTTCTGCCAGCTTAAAGTCAGCATCGTTTCTGAGCATATCTGTCATCTGGGGATTTTCCTCGATAATCTCCTGCATTTTGATCCGGTTAACTGCTATTGCTACATGAATCACCAGTCCCAGGTAGGAATCATGGGTCAGGTTGAGGATACGTTTGTCGGGGATCCGCAGGATGCAGACCGTTACCCTGTTGATGATATCATCATCAAGTATCCGGTAAATATTGTGTTCGCTCCGGTTCTGGATCATGTTCAGAGCTGTACGGTTTCTGTCCTCATACATTTCCTTTATGATTTCCGTGTGGATATTCTCGTCAATGAACTGCCGGAGAGCCCGGCGGAAATCGCGTTCGCTTCCCTCAATGAAAATTCCGTATCCGGGTTTTCGCCGGATCTCCAGACGGCAGTCGTGAAACCACCCTTTGACTGCCTCCAGATCGGTACTTATTGTCGCTTCGCTGACACCGAACATATCGCTGTAATAATAAAGCTTTTTCAGGCTTTTATCTTTCAAAATCTCCAGTGTCAGACGTTTCTGACGCTCACTGCGGTCGGAAGCGTCAGGAGTTTTCTCTGCCTTCAGCTCCTGCTTCAGGGCCTCCTTATCTTCCGCACTTCCATCCAGCCAGATCCCCTTTCCTGTTTTAGACCCAAACACCAGGCCGTATCTCTTTACTGCCCGCGGAATATATTCTAATTCGCGCTGTACCGTCCGTTTGCTGATCTGAATCCGGTCAGCCAATTGTTTGACCGGCAAAGGTTTCGTTTCATCCAGCAGAACCAATACAATCTGCCGCATCCGGGCGGTAAACTCAGAATGCTCCATCTTCTCCGCCTCCTTTCAGCCAGGAAATCAACTGCTCATAACATGACATATTGGTGAGGTTCTCTACCGTAAAACACCGGACATTCAGCGGCGGCAGCGAACGGGCAAAGTCCGTCTGGCACACAACGGCATCTGCTTCGGCAGGAATCCGGTCTGCGGACACGTGAAAAACTTCTACGCCGGTAATTCCTTCCATCTTTATCCTGCGTTTAAACAAAGCACTGGCCATGGCACTGGAACCCAGGCCGACATCACAGACAAAATATAACCGCAGCTGTCCTTTTTCCGAACGCATGTGAGCGGAGATTTCTACTGCATCCATCCTGTGTTCTGAACTGCTCTTTTCCGCCAATGCTGACACCTCCTCCGGCTGCTTCATTTTATTCTTTTTTTCAGTCTTTTTCAGGATCGGGCAGGCCAGTAAACAGGTGACTGCAGCTGAAACCACAATCCCTGTTATGATCCCCAACCGGTGCTGATGATCTGCCATAATCAGAATTGTGATCACACTGCCAGGAGAAACCGGACCCAAAAGTCCGCTGCCGCTCAGCATAAAACAATAATTTCCTGCGATGCCGCCGGCAATGGCAGCTGCCAGCAGCCACAGATTGGATAATACATATGGGAAATAGATCTCATGGATTCCCCCCAGGAAATGGATGATCAGACCGGAAAACATATTTTTTCTCATATCCCGGTAAACCAGAGCATAAGCAAGCAAAATGCCAAACCCCGGCCCGGGATTTGTTTCCAGCAGAAAGAGAATAGAACTGCCGCCCTCCCGGATCTGCTCCAGACCAATCGGCATGAAAAAACCGTGATTCAGCCAGTTATTAAAAAAGATGATCTTCAACGGTTCAACCATAAAACCGATCAGCGGAAGAATACCGGTTTCCATCATGCCGGATAACCCCCGGCTGCAGATACCAATAATTAAATCTGCCACCGGGATAAATAAAAGAAAAACCATGGTACCGGTAATGACACCTGACAGCGTCAGATATAAGTTGCTAAAAAGCATCTCAAAACCGGCCGGAATCTTCTTTCCAAACCAATCCATCCCCCTCCTGCAAATAATCCCTGCGATTGCACCGGCCACCACGGACAACAGAATAGCCGATGAATTTTCAGTTATAACAACAGCAGAAGCGGCCAGGGCGCCGGCTAAACCGCCGGCATCCCCGCCGCACATACTGCCTGATTTATATCCCATAAATACAGGTATGACCAGATAGGATAAAATCTTCGACATCTCATTCAGATATGTACTCTGAAAACCTTCAGCTGTAAATACCGAAAGTACTCCCGCCGCCACAAACAGCGGTATACATTCGGCAATCACCCTGCTGTAAAGCTTCAGCACCCGCCCCGCTGATTTCATTGACAGCTTCCCCTTTACAAACAATACGAATTAGCAGCTGTTCAGGACAGACCATCGTCCTGAATAGCCATCTGATTCATTATAACACAGCGTCTATCTGTTTTTCAATTTTTCAATCAGTTCATCATATTCCGGTGCTGCCAGGAAATTTGTAATCAGAACCAGATATGCATCGGGATTGCTTCTGGCTGCCCGTTCCCTCAGTTCCTGATGGGTAACAACAATCTGTGCGTCAGCCGGAATCGATGACACCGGGGCGTGACTGACTTCAATACTGCCAAATCCCGCTGCTGCCAGCTTTTTCTTGAGTACGGTTGACCCCATTGCACTGGAACCCATACCGGCATCGCAGGCAAATACAATTTTTTTAATCTCGCCGGAATAAACTGCTTTTGCCGCACCTGTCTGTCCGCCCTTGGAAGCCTGCTTCATTGCTGCCACCTTTTCCCGGCTCTGCTCCAGATCTTCTCCCTTTGAAGCAAAACGCAGCAACGGCAGTGCAATTAAAAATGACACAACAGCAGCCACAACAACACCCAGCAGAATGATCAGGTATTCCCCTCTTGGTGTCATTGCCAGAATCGCCAGAATACTTCCCGGTGAAGCCGGTGAAGTCAGGCCTGCACCAAACATCTGGAAGACAAAGATACCGCTGGCTCCGCCGCCGATCACTGCTAATAGCAGCAATGGATTCATCAGTATGTACGGGAAATAAATCTCATGAATTCCACCCAGGAAATGAATAATCACAGCTCCCGGTGCAGAACTTTTTGCCGATCCCTTACCAGCCAGACAATAGGCCAGCAGGATTCCCAGCCCGGGCCCCGGATTCGCTTCCAGCAGGAAAAACATTGATTTGCCGATTTCCTCAACCTGCTGAATTCCCATCGGAGACAAGATGCCGTGATTAATTGCATTGTTCAGGAACAGCACTTTTGCCGGCTCAATAAAGATACTGGCCAGAGGCAGCAGCTTTCTGTCTACGAAAAAACCAACACCGCTTTCCATCAGCTGATTGAGTACTTCAACCAGCGGGGCAATTCCCTTTAATGCAATTACAGTCAGGACTGCACCGATAATACCCATTGAAAAGTTATTTACCAGCATTTCAAATCCCGCCGGAATCTTTCCGCTTACCGCACGGTCAAATTTCTTAATAATCAATGCACTCACCGGCCCGACAATCATCGCACCGATAAACATCGGGATGCTGGAACCGACAATCACTCCCATTGCTGAAATCGCACCGATTACACCCCCTCGCTGCCCATATACAGCGGTACCGCCCGTATAAGCAATCAAGAGTGGCAGGAGAACCGCCGACATTGGCGACACCAGTGCACTGATTGCTTCATTCGGATACCATCCGGTCGGAATAAACAGTGCTGTAATCAACCCCCAGGCAATAAACGCACCGATATTCGGCATTACCATTCCGCTTAAAAAGCGGCCAAATACTTGTACCTTCTCTTTCATTTCCATACCCTCACTTTTCAATTTTCATATGACATTGCTCCGAGGTATGATTGGCCAATCAATTCCTTTTGATATGTTTATTATAGTGAATACTGATAATATTTTTCAACACAAAGAAACAAGGATTTGGCGCTAAGAATAGTGCCATATCCTTGTTTCTTTGTGTCGATTCTATATTTAAACCTTAACAGGTCATAAACCCTTTGCCAATAATCTCACTGGAATTGGAAATCAGAATGAAAGCAGTCGGTTCCGCCTCTCTGATATAATTGCGCAGTTTGATCGCCTGGCTGCGTTTCATTGTTGTCATAATCACAGTCTTGTTGTGATTGCTGAACGCACCGTGTGCCTCATATACCGTAGCGCCTCTGTGAAGATTGTTAATAATGTAGTCACAGATCGGATCAGGGTTGTCACATACGATATTAAAACATTTACATAGATTGAAGTTCTCAATCATTTCATCGATAACCAGTGACTTTGCAAGTAATCCCAGACTGGAGAACAATCCGGTCGCCGGTCCGAATACAACAAATGCCATCAGGACGGAAGCAATATCTACTACCAGCAAAGCTGTTCCGATATTCCAGCTTGTATACTTCCTCAAAATCATTGCGATAATATCAGTGCCTCCGCTGGATGCCCCGATATGAAATAATACCGCAGAAGCAAAGGCAGGAAGTGCAATCGCAAAGAACAGCTCCAGTAACGGCTCATTCGTAAGTGCACGCTGCAGCGGATACAGCCATTCCATAATCGCCAGGCTGACTGACATCCATACACTGGCGTAAACGGTCTTCACGCCTACTTTCTTACCAAGAAACATAAAACCTAAAATCAGCAGCAGCATATTTACCACACTGGTAAAGGCACTGGCCGATAAGCCGGTCATCTGACTGACCACCGTGGCAAATCCTGTCACTCCGCCAAAAGCAAAGTGATTGGGAAACTTAAAAAAATATACTCCGACTGACATAATCCAGATACTTAATGTGATTAATCCATATTCCGCCATTGTTCTGGTGATTGGACTCTTAATCTCTTTCATCGCATTCATGCTCTCCTCATAAAAAAGAAATACTCTTTTATGCCTAAAATATACCCCTTTTCCATGGAAAGCACAAACACGTTTATACTTGGATGAACTACAATCAAATTATTGTGTATCTGATGCCGGGCACAGTCTAATCATATTGGCGGAATGCCTTCTTTGCAAGTTCAATAAACTCCTTCCGATATGAATCAGAATCTTCATTAACTACTGACTCTGCCAGCTTTATTGCACTCTGATAGCTGGCTGTCCCTTTATTCTCACTATCCCGCAGTGCCATACCAAATTCCGCCACCGCACTGGCAAACGTCATATCCGCAGATGGTCTCTCCGAATACGTATCTGCTTCAACCGGACAGGTCAGCAGCTTACTGGTATTTCCGTTCGGAGCTTTATAACGGATCGCTATGGTCAGCAGTTCACTGCTGCCGACAGGCTCACCGCTGGTCTGGTATTTCAGTTCCGACTCCGGCAGCACGGTATCCGCTTCCGCCGGAATGATCTCATACAATGCAGTGACGGTGTGACCGGCACCGATTTCTCCGGCATCAACCGTATCATCATTAAAATCCTCTTTATTCAGCAGGCGGTTCTCATAACCGACCAGACGATATCCGGCTACCTGCTGCGGATTGAATTCCACCTGTATTTTGACATCTTTCGCAACGGTGATAAGCGTTCCGCCCATTTCATCGACCAGAACCTTCTTAGCCTCGTAAATACTGTCAAGATAATTGTAGTTGCCGTCGCCATGGTCAGCCAGTGCTTCCATCTTATTATCTTTGATATTACCGGTTCCCACCCCCAGTACAGATAAATGGACACCGCTCTCTTTCTCCTTTTCGATTAACCTGACCAGATCCCCCTCACTGCTGATACCAACATTCAGATCCCCATCGGTAGCAAGAATCACCCGGTTATTGCCGCCCTTAATATAATACTTTCTGGCCAGCTCGTATGCCTTCTGAATTCCGGCCGCACCGGCAGTGGAACCGCCAGCCTCCAGGCTGTCCAGCGCATCTATAATAACCGATGTATTGTTCCCCCGCTCACCTGACAATACTACCGCTTCATATCCGGCATACGTAACGATCGAAACACGATCCTCGGCCGTCAGATTTTCCGCCAGCATGGCAAAAGATTTTTGCACCAGCGGTAACTTATCGGCATCATACATCGAACCGGACACATCCAGCAAAAATACAAAATTGGATGCCGGCCTGTCGTGAAAATCAATCGATTCAGCTTTTAATCCGATCATCAGCAATCTGGCCTTGTCGTTCCATGGACAGGAACCGTATTCTGTTGTGACCGAAAACGGTGCCTCACCGTTTGGCTCCGGATAATCATAGGAAAAATAGTTAATCATTTCTTCAATTCTGACCGCATCCGCCGGAACCTCACTGCCGGCCTGAATCATCCTGCGGACATTGGTGTAAGCAGCCGTATCCACGTCAATGGAAAATGTGGACAATGGCTCATCAGCTACACTCTTATACCCGTTTTCCTGGATATAATTATACTCTTCGGTATTAAAGCCGTCGTTGTGATAATTCTCCTGATACTGGGCCGACAAGCCATTGTCCGCCGCCGAATTGGCCATCGCCTGATTAGCACTCGGCGCCTGAAGTTCCGCCTCCTGCTCCATTGCAGCCCATGTTTCAGCTGCGGCGGCTGTGGTCGCGTAAGCCGCTTCATCTTTGGCCGCCGCGGAGGTGGCAGCAGATTTGCCTGTCTGGGGAGCTGCCCCGCAGCCGCCAAGTACCATTGATACTACCAAAGTAAAAACACCACAAAATCTCCAACTCATCCGCCGGGCGGAGGCGACTAACTCATAATTCATTTTTTTCATAATTTATTTCCTCCCTTGAACATTATTCTCCACTAATGTAATCAGGTCGGAAAGAAAGGTATCATCTTGTCTGGAAAGCATCCGATCATAATAAAAGTCATTTGCGCCCTCCTGCACTCCTTTTGTTACCAGGGTCTGCTCATTAACCAGGCTGGTAAATCCGGAATGGAATACATATCCGCGTTCAGCGGTCAGCTGAATCTGTGGCGCAAACGGATAAATCAGTTCCCAGCTGTCAGCGGTTTCTTTCAGCGGCAGAAGGTACGTATTTCCCGGTTTCATCTGATAAAGAAGATATGCCTCATCTGCATCTGCCCGGACAATCGGACTGGTCACCACAACGGATTCACCGCCGGTTACATAACCGGCTGCATAATGGATCTCACCCATGCTCACTTCATACACCACATGGTCGGCACTGCCCGAATCATCATAGCCGAAACTCACGGAATCTATCGTTGCCTCACATAGCAGATCCGTTTCCGCTAACACCGCCTCCGAAAAATAGCTGGCATCTGCCTCAACCGTTCTGGCATTATCCGGAATTTGCAGATTATTCACACTCATCAGCACCGTATCCGGCATCTGTTCCGCTGCCGCCGGCGCACCGGGTGCTCCTGCTGCATCACTGACTGCTGCTTCATCTGCATCAGCCACTCTGAGTTCCCCTGAAGTGCCATTCTCCTCCGCCGCTCCGGCTGCCATAGCACCCGCCGGTTCAGTCGTTTTATATGCTTCCGTCTCAATTGCTTCTGCCATCATCATATCCGGTTCACCTGATCTCAGCACCGCTTTACTCAACTGCTTTGATACCGCAAACCCGCCGATCAGAATAATAAACGAGGCCACCGCCGCCAGTCCATAGATTCCGGAACGGCGCAGCGGTAATGGTTTCTCTTCCCATACAGCTATTTTTCTGTCCGGCTCTTCCTCCAGTCCGGCTTCGATCCGGTCCCAGAGATCCGGCACATGCTGGGTATGCATTTTCTTATAATCCTGCTCAAACTGCTTATCATCCATCATAGCCGCACCTCCTTAACTTTCTGATTGCCCCCTGGTACCGCCAGGCTGCTGTGCCTGCGGGTATCTTCATAACTGCCGCAATCTCACGGAACGTCAGCTCTCCCATGATTTTAAGATAAACTACCTGTCTTTCCTCCTCTTTCAATGTACTTAATGCTTGTTCAAGGCTGATTTTCTGACAAACCTGCTCTTCGGTCTGAGTATGAGGAGCGGAAATCGTTTCCGGAATCTCATCAACAGGATATTCGCGGCTATGTTTCCGCAGAAAATCGATCGACATATTGTGGGCAATTGTAATCATCCAGGCCCTGTGTCCCTGTCCCGGACGATATTTATGCGCACTGTTCCACAGCCGGATAAAGAATTCCGAAGTCACATCTTCCGCGTCTTCTTTGCTGTGCACAATACCTAACACTACAGAATAAATCAGGGGGTTATAATCTTCATAGATTCTGCGCAGTCCCTCTTTTTCATTTCTGCATATCAGGCCAATCTGTTCTTCAAACTGATGGTCATTCATAGGTGCACTACATTTCCTCTCTGTCTTTCAGCCTTGTACTTACTATACGGATGAAAGAGTGGTATTTTATGGCAAAAAATAAATCTTTTTTATTTTTCTTCCAAACAGGCCTGTACAAAGGCCTCCAGCAGCTTCCGGCAATCGCCGTCCGCCTTATAAAAAAACTCCGGATGCCACTGAACTGCCATCGCAAACGTCTGCCCGGGATGGTAAACAGCTTCGATCAATCCATCATCTGCCACGGCCATAGCCTTCAAATCCGAAGCCATGGTTTTAATTGCCTGATGATGGTAACTGTTTACAGCAAGCTTTTCTTTGTTCAATATCTCATATAATGGACTGTCCCGTTCAACGGTCACATGATGTACTGCTCTGTCATATGGCGGTGTCATCTGATGCCCCGCTGCATCCGGCCGCTGCACCGGCAAGTCCTGATATAAGGTCCCGCCCAATACTGCGTTTAGAAACTGCAGTCCCCGGCAGATTCCGAACATCGGCAGATCTTTTTTCAGGCATGACTCTGCCATCATTCGTTCCATCGTATCACGGGGCGGATAAGGCGTACCGCATTCCGGTATCGTTTCCTCACCATAAAGAGCAGGATCTACGTCATGCCCTCCGGTCAGCAATATCCCATCTAACTGGTCGGCTAACTGCTCCACCACCGCCCGATCCTGAGTCATCGGCAGCATCACCGGGATTGCTCCCGCTTCTTCCAACCCTGTCATATATTCCGGCAGCATCCAGTAACTGTTTTTCTTCTCATCGTACAGCGGTATCAGTCCTATCACCGGTCGTTTCATTTTCATCGTCATTATCCTCCTCTGTCATTCCCGGACCGGAATTCTGCCAATCCCAGTCATGCTGATCAACTTTTACATCTTCCATCATCTGTCCCATTTCCGCCACATACTTGCTGTCCGGTGATATCCGCTGCCACAGCTTGTAATTCCTTTCGGTCGTCACCTGATCCATCCGCATCCGGTTTCCGGCACAATAATTAAAATACAAATCAGCATATAGCTGACCCATTTCGTTTTTCAGATCATCCGGAATCGAATCAATGGTCTGAATCACCTGATCTTTAATTACCTTTTTTAAATAATCAACGCTGTATGTGTGGAAGTTCAAAAGATTCTCATCCTCACTGCCAATACTCCTTGCATAAGCCTCCACATCAGCCTGACGGGTTTCAAAATACATGCTGCCGGTCAGATCCCATTCCAGATAACCATACTGATTCGGTGCCAGCGAATATGGACTCAGTACGATCTCCGTAATGCCAAAATCATCAGCCGGTATTCCCGGTTCGGCTTTATGTTTTTTGATCCGCTGTGCATGCAGATGGCCGCTGAAGTAAAGCGGAACTTCGTATTTTTCAAGCAAATCAATAACGTCCAGATTATTTTCCAGTGTGCATTCGGTCGTATACAACCGGCTCTGCGATAACAGATTATGATGGGCCACCGGCAATACGGTAATCCCATGCTCTTTCGCCACCTGCAAATGCACCTCCAGCCATGCCAGAGTCTGTGGTTTTATTCTGCCGTTAACGTGATTATAATCTTCGTATTGGCAGGAATCAAGCATAATCATCCAGTGGTACTCATCCAACGGATACACATAACTAAGAGAAGCCGCATCCCGGTTAATTGCCTGGTCATAACCATATGCATGATAGACTTCGGCAAATTCTTCTGCTGTTTCCATGTACTCTGTCTCTTCTTTCAGATCACCAAAGTAGGTAAAAGCATGATAGTAATTATTGAGATCATGATTTCCGGGTATCACCAGCACCTGAATCCCGGCTTCCTGTACCCGTTCAAGCTTTTCTGCCAGTCTGATATGATTCTCCATTTCACCGTTCAACGTAATGTCGCCGGGCAGCACAAATGCCGTAGGCTGTTCTCTGATCACCTCATCCAATAATGCTTCCAGCATCTCTTCACTGTATTGATTGATCTTTCCGTCATCTTCGGCCTCCATCTTCTGGAATGCCTCCCCGTCATCATGTGTGGTCTTGCTCATAAAATGCAAATCTGATGCCAGGATCAGCCGCGGCGGTTCGTAAGGAATTTCCTCCGGCTCCGTTTCTGCTTCAGATTCCGGAGACTGCCATTGCCAGTAGTGATAAGCATCCTCCCATGACACCTCATCCGCTTCTGCTTCGATATCAGATTCCGCATTCGCCGGAGTGGCAGTTTCACTCTCCGGTTCAGTTTCCGCCACAGACGGCAACAGGGGGGCTGTGGTCTGCAACGGCCCTTCCGGCTGCTGAAAACCGGTCAGATAGTTCACAAACACAACCACCCCCAAACACCCCAATAGTAAACTGGCATATAGCAATATAATTAAAAATTGTTTTTTCTTCATTATAAATTATGAAATCAGGCGGTTTACACAAACCGCCCCATAAGGACGGATGCTCATCCGGTAAACACTTCCTGCCCCCATGGCCTTCTCCATATATGTAGTATATTCATCCGCGATATCATTCGGCAGAATCACCAGGATCACTCCGGCAAAACCGCCGCCATGAATCCGGCATGCACCTTTTTGTTTATCAGCAATAAACAGCTCCGTCAGTGCCAGCGCAATCGATATGCCCTGTTCCTGATAATTACTGTTGGTATAGCAGTTCTGCAGCCATTTCCAGGAAGAATTGCCGGAAGCTGTGATATTCATCAGAAAATCATCAAAACGCCCCTCTTTGAGCGCCTTTACCTCCTCTTCCACCCGCTTATTCTCCTCAAAAAAATGCAGTGCCCGCATCACAGACCGGTCACCGGCAAATGCTCTGACCGCCGGCAGCTGTTCCAGCACCTGCTCCTCTGTAATCTCCACACACACAGACTTGCCGAAGAATTCCGCCACTTTCTTCATTTCATCAGGAACCGACGAATAATCTTCACTCAGGTCTGCATGTCCCTTACCGGTCTGAACAATGATCAGGCTATGGTTCATAGCCGGAAAATCGAAAGCAATCTGCTCCACCTTTGGAATCTGAGGTTCAATAAAATCAATTGTAATCAGACCACCTACCGCACAGGCCATCTGATCAAGCAGTCCCGATCCTTTGTCCCAATAATGGTTCTCCGCATATTTGCCAATATGGGCATAAGCAACCGTACTCATCCGCCCGTCATTATAAAACTCGTTTAATATAGAACAAATCAGCATCTCAAACGCTGCCGAAGAACTGACCCCCGCAGAATTAATCACATTGCTGGTCAGATAAATAAAAGCTCCCCCGATCTCATAACCGGACTCCAGGAAACCCTTTAGCAAGCCTTTCACCAGATCAATGGTTCCAGCTTTTTTCTCACTTGGCTCCAGATGATTCAAATCAATAACAAAATCCTGATCATACGTTTCACTGACAATATGTATCTGAGCCGTTTTATTTTTAGCCGCAACACCCACACAATCAAGATTGATGCTGGCAGCCAGTACCTTCCCATGATTATGATCTGTATGATTGCCGCTGATCTCCGTCCTTCCCGGTGAACTGAACACCGAAATATCCTGCTCGCCGAACCGATTTACGAATTTATTAACAAGTTCCTGATAACGCAATATATTAGCTTTAACATTGGCCTCACCATAAAGCTTTGTCATCAATTGAACTGCCTTTTCCCCCTGAAGTACCTCTATCAGTTTATCTGCCTTCATTTTGACTGTCCTCCATTATCATGAAATCCCCGCTTCGTGCTGTAAAGAGTATAGCATATCTCGTCATTAGTGAACAATAGAATATTTTTTGGTTCCTCTATATTTTTATCATCATTTGATATACACTATTAGTAATTAAGGACGGCTTTTTGACTGGCTTTCTCAGTCAGGAAGATACCCCGTCCACAAAAGCAGCTGCAAAAGCAGAAACGGAGCCCCTTCTATGACCTGGAACCAGAAACCCTATCATTCCCTTGACTATGCACTAAAACAGCAATTCGGTACCAAAGTTTATAAAATTGCGCTCGACGGCGGCATGACCTGTCCAAACCGTGACGGGACTCTCGATACCCGCGGCTGTATCTTCTGCAGCAGCGGCGGGTCCGGTGACTTTGCCGCGCCTTTAGCCCAATCTGTTACCAGCCAGATCGAAACAGCAATAGCCAGAATCACCCACAAGATGAGCCGGTCCCCTGCCGCTTATATCGCCTACTTCCAGTCATACACCAATACTTACGCTCACCCTGACAGACTCCGGCAGCTCTTTACGGAAGCAATCACTCATCCGGAAGTAAAAGCCCTCTCAATCGCCACCCGTCCTGATTGCCTGTCTGAAGAGATTGTAGATCTCTGCGCCGAACTCAACTCCGTCAAACCGGTCTGGATCGAACTCGGCCTGCAGACCATCCATGAAGATACTGCTCTCACAATCCGGCGCGGATACTCACTGTCCTGTTTTGAGGACAGCCTGGCCCGCCTGCGTGCACATGGCCTGACAGTAATCGTCCATGCCATCCTGGGCCTGCCCGGCGAAACAAGGGCAAACATCATTGAGACAATCACCTACCTGTCCCATCAGGATATCCAGGGCATCAAATTACAACTGCTCCACATCCTGAAAGATACGGACCTGGCGCATCTGTACAACAGCGGCAAATGCCCTGTCTTTACCATGGAAGAATATATCGATCTTGTCCTGGACTGTATCGCCTTGCTTCCCCCGGATCTGGTCATCCACCGCCTCACCGGTGACGGCCCCAAAAACCTGCTGATTGCCCCTCTCTGGAGCGCAAATAAGCGCCTGGTCCTGAATACCATGACCAGACGCTTCAAAGAACGCGGTATCACCCAGGGCATGTTTTATTCTCCCGGGTAAACCAGGCCGGACTCATCCACACTCACGCCAAATGAGATCGACTCCATATACTGATAAAACTCCCGGATCCAGTCTGAGTTCGTCAACTGCCGCGTATATCCGGCTCCCGATGTACCCGGCACAAGCCGCAGCTCCGGCTCACTGCTCCCCTCTTCAAAAGCCACACTCAGCAGCATCGTCTTCGGAATCGAACTGCCAAACACAAAATTGCCCAGACTATATACCACCGGTTTTCCCTTATAATATTCAATCCCCTGCAATACATGCGGATGGCTGCCAATCACCAGGTCAGCCCCTGCATCAATATACTGCTGTCCCAGCTGACGCTGATATTCCTGGGGTTTCTCATCCCGCTCAATCCCCCAGTGAACATATACAATCACATAATCACAAGACTCATTCAGTGCTCCAATCTCCTGCAAAAGAATCGCCGGATCATACGTCGACAACATCCCCGCATGATTCCTGCCGGCAGCCCATCCCGCCTCCGGAATCACCCGTGTTGCTCCGATCACCCCGATCTTAAATCCATTCTTTTCAAAAAACAGCGCCTGTTTCGCCTGCTCCAGATCAACTCCCGCCCCCGTATGCAAAATCCCCGCTTCATCCAGGGTCGCACAGGAATCCAAAAGCGCATCCGTCCCAAAATCAAGTGCATGATTATTAGCCAGAGTCACCCCATCAATTCCCATCTCATGAAACATCGTCACATATTCCGGTGCAAGCCGAAATGTATACTGCTTATCCGCAGCCGCCGTTCCCCTGCTGCTAAACGGAAACTCCTGATTCACCATAAAAAAATCCGCCTCCTCAATCAGTCCCCGGTACCCGGAATCCAGAACTCCGCCAATTCCGCCGCCACTCCGATATGCCTGCAGCACATGGTCCGAAAGCAGCACATCCCCGCCAAACAGCAGATGGATCTGCCCCTCATCTGTCTCTGTGACAATATCAGAGTCAGTCTCCGGCGTTTCCTCCGCTACCTCAATCACAATAGATTCCGCCGGTTCAGTTTCCCAATCCACCGCAATCTCAATCTTCTCCTCTACCTCATCACTGCTCCGGCTCTCTTCATTCACAGATTTCCCCTGACATCCTGCCAAAGCAACCACCACCCCTAACAAAACAGCTACACCAGCTCCCCTAAATCCACCTCTGTCAAATAGTCTCACCATAACTCTCTCCTAAACAAAAAAAGAACACATTCGACAGTAAAGTCCTAAGCCTCACTCCCAAACATCCTCTTCCATCTAATTATCTCCGTATCTTTTAAATTAAACCTCACGATATCCACCTCAAAAGCCCTCACAACCTTATCCCAGGCAATCCAGTATTTTCGCCGCAAGGATTTCCGACACCTTGACAGACGATCTCGAAATGAAGCGAATTGGCGTTTAGGCCGTCAAAGTAACATTGTGCAGGAGCGAATCTGGTTCGCCGGCAGACTCGTGGGTGAACCAGGCTGAGAAAGCCTTCAGGATTTTTCAGCCTGGCTCGCCGACTATTCTTGCCCTTATTCGACGCAGAGAATAATCCCGCCGTCTCCTGCATAAGCAGTTGCCACGCCTGCCGTCTCCGTCATCACAATCTCACGGAAGTCACCGCGTTTTTCAAGGTCAGCCCTGACAAATGCAGCTCGCTCCGGAGTATTGCACTGAGCAATCACAACCCGTTTGTCTGCCATCTCTCCCGCATTTTTCATGACAAGATCATTCATGCGGGTAAGTGCTTTGTTCATTCCTCTGGCCTGATCCAGCTTTACAATGACTCCTTTTTCTGCCCCCATAACCGGTTTTATATTGAGAGCTGTTGCGAAAAATGCCTGCAGACCGGTCAACCGGCCGTTCTTTCTCAGCGGTTCCAGCGAATCGATCACAAAATAGGTCTTCTGCGCATCACGTTTAGCAAGAATCCGTTTGGAAATCTCTGCAAACTCAAATCCATCTGCATACATATCACGAATCCCCAAAGCCAGATTCAGCTCTCCGGAAGATGCCGATTCTGAATCGATCACCAGAATATTTTTATGGCCTTTGCCAAACTCTTCTTCGTATAATTCTTTCCCAAGTACCGCACTGTTATACGTACCGCTCAAATGGCTGGATAACGTAATCACATAAACATCATCTTCTTCACAGGTATATGCAGTCTTAAATGCATCCGGAGAAGGACAGGCAGTCTTGATACAATTGGGGCTCGCTTTTACCATTCTAATAAATGCCAGCTGATCAAAATTCTCATCATCCAACACCATATGATCATCTACCTGAAGGGTCAGCGGCACCATCTGGTACTGCGGATTCTGTTTTAAATCGTCCGTCAGATCCAGACAACTGTCACCAATAATTCGAAAACTCATACTGTTCCTCCTGCGTCTCTTCTCTACCACACGTAGTTTTAATTACTACTTATTATAGCATATATCTGTGAGATTTCAATACCATGAAGAAAACAGATTGATTTAAATAACTCTTTTTTGTTTCCATTTTCCGGTCAGATATCTGGTAAAGCTGATCAGATAATTGGCCGTCCAGCCAAGCGGAATCACCCACCAAACCGCCTGTATTCCCCAGATTGGCGCCAATGTAAATGCACCGATCACCCGGATGCCGAGATTGACGAGATTGGCTGCAGTAAATACAACCACATCACCAGCCCCGCGAAGTAAACCGTCAACACATGACTTGAGGCCTATACATATAAAGAAAAGAGAAATATAGGACAGATATCCCGTACCTGTCGCAAACGCCACGGAGTCCCTGGTCCCGCCCAGGAATGCGGCAATGATCGGTTCGTGCAGCAAATTCAGCAGTACGGCAATCACGATCGCAAATATTGTCACAATCACATAACTGGAACGGTACCCCTGCTGCACCCGCTCCGGTTTTCCGGCACCAATATTCTGAGCAGTAAAAGTTGCCACTGCATTGCCGGCTGCAATCATCGGTACAATACAGATTGATTCCACTCTCATCCCGGCCGAATACCCGGCTACTGCCTCAACACCGAATCCATTGATAACGGACTGCACCAGCAGCATACCAATCGATACGATCGACTGCTGCAATATCGTCGGAATTGCAATCCGGGTGCCCTTTTTCAACATGTCCCGGTCGTACAGAGGTGCCCGGCCGCCTTTGCTGTCATCAAATTGACGAAGCTTCCGGATCATCAGTCCAAAGGACAGGAGCACTGCAACACCCTGTGCTATAACCGTTGCAATTGCAACACCATCTACTCCCATGCCCAGCCACGTCACGGAGATTAAATCAAGAACCACATTGACAACCGATGAAAACAATAATAAATATAACGGTGTCCGGGAATCCCCCATCGCATTAAATATAGATGCCAGAACATTGTACATAAACAAAAACGGCAGCCCCATAAAATAAATACCAAGGTACAACTGCGCCTGCTCCAATATATCAGGAGGAGTTTTCAGCGCTTCCAGAATTGTCCCGTTAAACCAAAAACCCACCATTCCCAAAATCACACTGACTGCCAGAAAGGTAATCAGGGATGTGGAAATGGAGGTCTTCATTTTGCGGTACTGCCCTGCTCCCAGATACTGAGAGGTCAGCACCGATGCACCGCTGCCGCCGCCAATCGCAATCATAATAAATACTGTGGTCAACGAGTAAGAAGCGCCGACTGCCGCCAGCGCATCTACTCCGACATAATTCCCTACAATAATGGAATCTGTCATATTATAAAACTGTTGAAACAGGTTGCCCAGGATCATCGGCAGGGCAAACATCAGTAAGCTCCTGCCGGGACTGCCATGGGTCAAATCCGTTTTTTTGCTCATCGTTACTTCTCCGCCATTTTTATCATGATCTCGTTGCTTCTGGTAATGAATTTTGTCATTCGTTCCGGTGAAAGTGATCCATGACTGATCAGCGCCAGATCATAAAGCTGCTCACAGAACAGGTCTGTTCCATCTGCATCACCATGATTCAGCACATACTGTACCAGTTTATGATTTGAATTCAGAACCAGGGTTTCTCCTGCACCGCCAAACATTGACGGATCCATACCGTACATATTATACTGCTTCATCATATCCTGCATCCGGCGGCTCTCTTCGGATATCGTCAGCATAGAGGAAAGTTCTTCATTCTTAAGCTTTTCTACTTTGATGGTCAGTTTGTCGTTGTTTAATGCTTTCTGGAAGATTTCTGTCAGCTTATCGGCATTTGCCTTAAATGTCTCGTCATCTTCTGCCACTTCCTCTTTAAAGGTCTCATTCAAATCGGCATCAATACGCAGGAACTTAAGATTCTCATTCTTCTGTTCCAGATGTCCGATAAACGGGTTATCGATATTATGAGGCAAAATCACTGCATCCAGTCCTTCGGCCTTAAACATATTGATGTACTGGCTCTGTTCCTTTTCATTGGTCACATAGAAAATAGTATTCTCATGTTTTTCTTTGTTTGCTTCCAGACAGTCGGTCAGGGTCAGATATTTGCCTTCAAGGTTCTTAAACAGGATATAGTCATTCATCTTGTCAGAAAACTTCTCATCTTTGAGACAGCCAAACTTGATAAAAGGAGCAATATCATCCCAGTACTTTTCGTAATTCTCGCGGTCGGTCTTGCACATGCCGGACAGTTTATCTGCAACCTTTTTCGTGATATAATCAGAAATCTTCTTCACAAATCCGTCATTCTGCAGCGCACTTCTGGATACATTCAGAGGCAGATCCGGACAGTCAATAGCGCCCTTAAGCAGCATCAGGAATTCCGGAATAACTTCTTTAATATTATCTGCAATAAATACCTGGTTGTTATATAATTTAATCGTTCCCTCTAACGAATCATACTCCGTATTGATCTTCGGGAAGTACAGGATTCCCTTCAGGTTAAACGGATAATCCATATTCAGGTGAATCCAGAACAATGGCTCTTTATAATCCATAAAGACCTTACGGTAAAATGCCTTATACTCATCATCGGTACATTCATTCGGATGTTTGTTCCACAGCGGATTAACGTCATTTAATACTACCGGGCGTTTTAAGATTTTGTAACGTTCCTTAGCCGGTTCGACTTCAACGGTAACCTTTTCGCCTGCTTCATTTTCCTGCTCTTCGGTTTTTGCCTCTTCCAGAACAGTTTCGACGATGGTATCCTTATCGGTCAGCTCTTCCTTGTCAATCGTCTCATGCTGCGGTTCTGCAGTTGCGTTGTCCAGATAAATGGCAATCGGCATAAAAGAACAGTATTTTTCAATAACTTCTCTGCCCCGGTATTCATTGGAGAATTCATAGCTGTCTTCATTTAAGTACAGGGTAATCACGGTACCGTGTCCTTCTTTTTCACCGTCTTTCATCTCGAAAGACAATCCGCCTTCTGACTCCCAGTAAACCGGAGTGGCGCCCTCTTTATAAGACAGGGTATTGATTGTCACCTTGTCAGCTACCATAAATGCCGAATAAAAACCAAGACCAAAATGTCCGATAATCTGGTCTTCACTTGCTTTGTCCTTATATTTGTTCAGGAAATCCTGAGCACCGGAAAATGCGATCTGGTTGATATATTCTTCTACTTCTTCAGCTGTCATACCGATTCCGTTATCGGCAAAAGATATGCTCTTTTCTTCCGGATTTACCGTAACCTGAATTTTATATTCAAGGTCTTCCGGCTTTGTGTATTCACCAATCAGCTGCAGCTTCTTGAGCTTGGTGATCGCATCGCAACCATTGGAAATCAACTCTCTGTAGAAGATGTCATGATCGGAATAAAGCCATTTTTTAATAATCGGAAAGATATTCTCACTGTTAATTGACAGGTTTCCTTTTTTACTGCTCATATGTGTAGATACTCCTTTTTCCTTATTTTAGCCACCTGATGGTTCGACTGCTAACTCATGAAATTATTCTACTACCATATAAGAAAATTGTCAACAAAAATTAGCACTCTTTTAGCCAGAGTGCTAACAAATTTTCATTATTAATCTTTATCTTCTAAAAATGCGATTTCATGCTCACGCAAAAACAGCCGCATCGCCTCGTCCCATTCCCGGTCAAGTGATTTGTCCAGCGTAAACAGATTCAGGGATGTGCCGCTGATGCAATAGAGTACCTGGTCTTCGTAGCGGATATTCATATAAATACCATTAATCTGCTCCGATGTCAGACTCAGCTGCCTTCTCTGCAGAAAATGATCCACCTGGGCCGGCGGCAGCTGCAGGGTAACCTGAAAACTACCCGGCAGTTTTTTCCCTTTGATCAGAGAAAAACAAAATGGCTTTAGGACATGCCAGGACGATAACTCCTCAATTTTATTTTCTTCCAGCTCCTGTTCCGAATAATATCCCTGCCGGATATGTCCATCAATTGTGAAAGAATTGTACGTCACAATATTCACTTCGCGAACCAGAAAACCATCAAAATCAGTCCCTACAAATAATTTGTAAGTGAATGCCTTGATATCATCAATTTTCAGTGCTACCATCCCATACTCTCCTGCTCTGTCAATAGCTTATACGTTCCTGATATAGTTTGAAAAAATTGGTTGTTGTCGAACGGTCTTCTTCACTGAAGGAAATCTGCTCCCACAGCTCACTTTGAACATCTACGGTATGACCTGCCGCATAGGTATCATAGATCTGCTTAAATGCCTGATTCTTCCGCTGCAGTGACAAACGCTGCTTCCGTTCCAGTGTAGCCGCCTCATCATAGTCATTGATGCACTTGACAATGATATAGTCCTGTTCACTTTCCTGAATCGGTTCACTGACATCACCGGCCTGCAGGCCGAATACGATATCTTCATATGTTTTGGAACGTTCATTGCGGCCTACCTGCTTATCGATCTCGGAATCAATTGAATTAGCCCGGGCAATTGAGGCAAAATCAGCGCCTTCCGCCACAGCCTGCTCATATACCGACCGGGCCGTCTCCGCATCATTAAGCTTAATCTCCTGAACCGAAATAACCTTCGCCTCACTGTCACTGATCTCCAGATTCACATCCTGAGTCAGCTCACTGACCAGCTTATTTGCCCGATGATACTGTTCATACATATAATAAACATCATCTTCCGTAATTCCCATATATGTAATATCATCTTCAGACAGACTGCTAAAATATTCCGCTGCCAGCTGCTTTAGCTGCTCCTTATCCTGGCTGGTCAGTTCTATCTCATGTTCGTCTGCCAGGTGATTCATCGTCTTTAATTCCTGTAAAAAGCTGCGGATCTCCCCCAGCAGATGGCTTTGAAAGGTTTCGCCGGTATCGCCGATGGCAACATCCCAGATCTCCTTGCCGTATACATCACTATATCTGTTCTTTTCGGTTGCAATTAAAATCATCATCTGCGGATCCGTGTAGCTTACTGTCTCACGGATCTCAGAAACGATCGGAATACCGTCGCCGCATCCTGTCGCCAGCAGCATAATCGCAGCCACACACGCTGCAATCCCGGCAGTTATACTCTTATGGTTTATCATCTATATAAAAACTCCTTTTTCTCGTTGGTTTTACCATTATGAGTATACACTAAAATCGGACTGAATGCTACTTCCATTATTTTTTTTAACAGTTCAGGACGGCGGGAAATAAGATATAAGAGCAGGTGTCAAGCTCGCTTGTAAGCCTGTTCTTATATCTTATTTCACATCGGATGAACATCCGATGCTTCTTGACTGGCTTTATCAGTCAAGAAGATGCCCGTCCTGAACAACGCCTGTTACAGCAGCAGTTTTAATATTTTCAGAACACCGTCACTGGTATTAATATCAGCCTGGAATCTGGCAGTCTCCTTCACTTCAGGCCTGGCGTTGCCGATCGCAAAACTGTAATAAACCTGTTTCAGCATCTCCATATCATTCATCTGATCGCCAAATGCCATCGATTCTTCCGGTTTAATCTGCAGACTCTCCTGCAGCAGTTTGACAGCCTGCCCCTTGTTAACCCCCGGGGCCATAAAGTCCAGCCACATATCACCGGCATAGGCCATCTTGGTCCGGTTATGGTATTTTTCCCATAAGTGAGCAGATACTGACTCAATGTCGTGGACCCGATATGCGGACACTTTGGTAAATACATTCTCAGCATCATGCAGATTAGCAAGCCGTTTTATATTATACTGATATCCGTTTTTCATCCATTCGTACAGTTCCACATCCTGTTCTTCCAGATATATAAAATCAGGAGTACACAGCATCGGCACCATGCCGTCACTGCGGATATCTTCAATCAGTTCCATAGCCAGAGAACGTTCCATTCCATTAACAAACAGTGACCTCCCATGACACCCGACATAGGCACCGTTATCAGACAGGTAAAAAATCTTTTCTTTAATCGGCTCGAAAACGGATTCAATACTGGCCCACTGACGCCCGCTGGCAGCAGCGAACTGGATTCCTTTTTCACGGAGCTTTAAGATCACCTCAAAAAGTTCCGGATTTACTGCATTTGTTCCGTCCTCCAGCAGCGTACCGTCAATATCCGATACTATCAGTTTAATCATGACTTTCCTCCTGATTCTCTCTTTTATTTTCCTGCCTGACTATTGTACCATATTTAATTTAGATCCGCCATCCCTCAGCCTGTTCCCGGATCCGGCCAAAGAAACCGGTATTACGAAAAAAAGGAGTCAGCAAATGCCAACTCCTTTTGGGCTATCATAATTATACTCTCCTGCTGTACATTGGCGCCCTTTTCTATCTGACCTGTTTTTTTAACACTAAATCACCGGGCAATCCAGGACTTATCATTCGCAATTGCGGTAACGATCTCTTTGCCTGATTTGAAATCATCAAATGTACCCTGTTCGATCTCATCAATTGCTTTGCTAAGCAAGTTTTCGTAATAGGCCTCCGCAGTGACTTCTGTCGTAGTCTCATGAAAATGCTGCTGTGATTCCATTGAGGCGATTCTGGCATATTCTTCTTTCACCTGGGAAATCAGTTTGTCGTGATTCATGGTTTGCTCCTTTGTATCGTACTGTACTATTTATCGTTTCCGGGTTTATGTCGATTTCCTGACTGCTTTTTATTATTTCTGCCTTCTCCGTCCAATGCACTTTCCGCCATGGTCGGACCACCATTAGCTTTCATCTTTCGCACTTCTTTCGGGTCAAGCTGGGAATCTTTTGCCATTGTTATTCTCCTTTTTCACTTGATAATTTCATTATCTGCAAATACAGCAATATTATGCAAAACATGATCGTGACTACTTCTTGACGATTGTCATTCATTCCGGTAAGATATTAACAAAACAATACTATTATAGGAGGGTTTTAACATGCCGAAGAATAAAATGCTTACGATCGGAGAAGTCTCTAAAATAACCGGTATACATATCAAATCTTTGCGTTATTACGCTGATATCGGAGTGTTAAAACCCGCATATGTTGACCCCGATACCAGATACCGCTATTACACCTATCATCAGCTTGGTGTTTTAGATGCCGTCCGGACTTGTATCGAGCTGGATATTCCATTAAAAGACTTCTTTATGTATACCGAAGATGAAGGGAATATCATTCACTACGCCAGCCTTTTAGAACAGGGCAAAAAAATTGCTGATGAAAAAATCAATACCATCCGTAAAGGTGTTAAAAAAATAGAAATGCTGCAGCGTGAGACCATCCGGAGCAAGACATTGCAGAACCAAAAGAATCCCATGGTCGTTGATCTGCCTGCCAAGAAATGTTATGTATCTGAAATTAATGATGAATTAAATGAAGAGAATTATTTTGACTGCATCCAATCAATGTTTTTCGATGCGTCTTTAGCCGGCTGTAAAATGGGATATGAAATAGGAAGTGTTTACTTTTATGAAAGAAAGTCTGTAAGAAGATATTACTTTATTGAGATTGTGTCTGCGCCGAAAGGATACCGTAAAAATATAATTACAATACCCGCCGGACGTTATATTTCAAAATGTACCACAGCAAGCCGGATTGAACATGCTGCTGAAGAATTTCCCGACCTGTTCGCTAAAAATCATCCCAAAATTGTAGTAGAAACAGAGCTTTTTACTGCTGACTATAATGTCGAACATCCTTTATTGGAATTAAGCTGCTCTCTATCCTCTACCAAAGATCTTAATTAATAAGTTAATACTTCACATCCGTTGTCTGTGACAACTACCGTCTTTTCCCACTGTGCTGACGGCAAACCGTCAGCCGTATAGACGGTCCAGTCATCTCCATGCATATGTTTTATTTCGGCCCGGCCCATATTAATCATTGGCTCTACCGTAAAAACAAGTCCCGGTACAAGCAGCATCCCAGTTCCCGGTTCCGCAGCATAACTGACCCAGGGATCTTCATGAAATTCCAGACCGATCCCATGGCCACCGATTTCCCGAACAACAGAATATCCGTTTTGGTTTGCATGGTTCCAAACTGCATGACCAATATCACCGAGAAATCTCCAAGGTTTCACCTGTTCAATCCCGATCTCCATACATTCACGGGCTACATTTACAAGGCGGACTTTCTCTGCCGGGACGTATCCAACACAAAACATCCGGGATGAATCAGAGAAATATCCATTATAGATTGTCGATACATCAATATTGACAATATCTCCGTTTTCGATGACAGTATTCTCCGACGGAATACCATGGCAGATAACATCATTAACCGATACACACGAACTCTTTGGAAAACCGTGGTAATGAAGTGGTGCCGGTATTCCTCCCAGTTCAACTGTCTTCTGATAGATCTGCCGGTCCAGCATTTCTGTGGTTACTCCGACAGCAATATACTCTGCAATATAATCCAATACTGCGATATTAATCTTACTGCTTTCAGCAATCCCCGCTATCTGTACCTTTGTCTTCAACAGGCCAAGATCCGGCACTTCACACCCCCGGGAGGCATATACAGCCATTTTTTCTTCTATAATCCTGTGACATCTTTTATATTTCACCCCACTGCCGCACCAGCAGAGTTCATTCCTGCCTGTTTTCATTAACATGTATATTCCCCTTATGCTTAAACTGATTTCGATATTGTCTGGGCGAACATTGATAAACTGCTGTAAATGCACGTGTCAGGGACTCAGCAGTGGCATAACCATATCGAAAGGCTATATCTGTTATCCTGTCATTAGTCCCCATCAGATCACCCACTGCCGCCTGCAAGCGGCATTTTGACAAGAACAATTTATATGTCATGCCAGTATATTCTCGAAATTTTGCAGAACAATAATATGGCGAATAGCCCACATATGATGACATGCTGATCAATGTCGGATCTTTTGTAATATTAGTTCTGACCCAGATTACCATTGCTTCTTTTGTTTGAATCGACATATAATATCACCTCGTTTCTATTATATCAGATGCGGGAGGAGAATACCTGTCATCAGTTGCGAAAATTTCTCACTTTGCTCTTGACTCTCCCATCATGGGATAGTCTATGATCATGTTGAGTAACCATTGTGAGATTCATTTTTAATATTTCAGAGGAGTGAATTATTATGACAAGACGTGAATATTTTGTTGTGGGATTGCTGTTTATCCTTATGGTATCTACGTGGACGTTGTATTTAAGATATTGTTGATTTGTTTGAAAAAAGGGGATGTCGCTCATAGTGGCAAGGAGAACGTGGGGCATTTGGTTGAACCGGAATCGGTTCCGTTCTCTCGGCGGGGTGTTTCTAAGGCTGTGACAAGTGATTTTCAGCGGCACCGGGGCCAGTTGCGCTAAACTCTTGATGACTTTAACGCGCCGGGCCCCTGGAATCAAGCTTTGGAGAGCATGATTCCTCCGCTGAAAATCACTTGCCACAGCCTAAGAACCACCGTCACCTCGTTCAATGTCACCGATTCCGGTTCAACCAAATGCCCCACGTTCTCCCAACAACTATGTTGGCTCCAGCTGGGTGGAAAAACAAAAGCATACTCGATGAGGTTAGTTGTAGTGACTAAATGTACTTTATTAAAAGTTAAAAGTAGCTGTCGCACAGAGCGACAGCTACTTTTCATAAATAATAACGGAGATGGAGGGATTTGAACCCCCGCGCCGGAAAACCGACCTACTGGATTTCGAATCCAGACCCTTCAGCCTCTTGGGTACATCTCCAAATACGAGCAACTCTGATATTATATCTCAAAATTGCTCAAATGTAAATATTAATTCTTACTGTATGCCAAAATACTGATCGAGGCCGTTGACCATTGCTGTGGCCAGTTTATCCAGTGTCGAAGCTGAGTAATCGGAAGCCTTATCACCGAGTTCCATATCAACGGATGCAATCGTTGAATAAGAAGTCTGGGTCAGATCCATTTCCATTGATCCGCTGGAGAAAATCTTTACTCCAGCGCCTTTTAAACCGGAAATCAGGCTGTCGCCCAACGCATGATGTTTCTGCCAATTGGATGCCACCGGCTCCATACTCCGGTAGGAGCTGACATTTGGTACACTCATATAGAAAGCGCCTTTGTCACTGCCGGTTGAATCCCAGTGCAGTGCAATATGGCAGTCTGCTTTGTTATTGGCAATTACGGTTCTTGCAATATTGTCCAGCTGAACATCATCACTTTCCCGGATCATTAAAACATCATATCCCCTGGCCAGCAGTTTTTCCTTGAACTTTAATGCCATAGCCAGCGTTACTTTCGATTCTGCAGTACCATCATTAAACTGCATACCTGAAGATACAGCCACAGCTGTTGTGGCACCGGCTGCAGTCGTTCCTCCGGTTACCTTTGGGGTTCCGTCAGGATGACACTGGGTCTTTACACTGGACCCACCCTTCGTACCATGTCCGGCATTGACACAAATCACCTTACCATTTCGATTAGCTGCCTCGGACCGGTATAATACAGCGGTTCCGGTATTTATCTTAGAAAACCCGGCATATTTCCAGTCTGCATTTAACTTAACTGCCTCACCATTAGTTGATACAGCCGCCGCAGTTTCTGCTACTGCCTGAGTCTCTGCCGGTTTTTCCGTGGTCAGGTAGTCAGATGCAATATAATATGTATTTCCTTCATACAGGACTTTGCTCCATGTTTTACTATATCCGGTACGTTTTATTTCTTTACCGGAATCCAGCCTTGCCGCGATCTCTGCATTCGTCGATGGCTCCTTACGGACATTAACACGGGCTGTTGTGTACACAGTCTCATCCCGGTCTTCCATAGCCGGTGCTGTCTCCATCGTCCGCTCAGCCTGAAGGGAGCTGCTTTCCGCCTGATTAGCATTAGCCGCCTGAATCTTGATTTCTTCCTCCCGAGTCACTGTTGCTGAAGTTTCGGTCTCGGCAGTCTGTGCCTTATCCGACTGACAACCAGTCATCATCAGCGCTGCCGCAACCATGATACCGGTCACTTTCCATCCGGCTTTATTTTTAATCATCGAATCGTTCCTCCGCCTATCACATAGTCCCCGTCATAAAATACAACTGCCTGCCCCGGTGTCACAGCACGAACCGGCTCAGTAAAATGACACTCCACCTGGTCCTCTCCAACTTCACGGATCACACAGGGTGCTCCCGGATGACTATATCTTATTTTTGCAGTAATCTGCATTTCTTTTCCATGCAATCCATCGATTGCCATCCAGTTCAGTTTATCACAAATCAGTGTGTCAGTAAAGACATCATCACCACTGCCGATCACTACTTCATTTGTCTCCGGCCGGATTGCGGTCACGAATACAGGATGTCCCATTGCAAGGTTCAGGCCTTTACGCTGACCGATCGTATAATGAGCGATGCCTGAATGCTGTCCCAGAATGTTCCCATCCTTGTCTACAAAATTACCTGGCGTAAATTTCTGATTCGTCTCTTCTTCTATAAACCGGGCATGATCATGGTCGGGAATAAAGCAGATCTCCTGGCTGTCCGGTTTATTGGCAATTACCAGTCCAATGTCTTCTGCCATCTTCCTTATTTCGTCCTTGGTAAATTCGCCGACCGGCATCAGGGTCCGGGAAAGCTGGTCCTGTGTCAGATTATACAGGGCGTATGTCTGGTCTTTCGCCGCAGTAACTGATTTCTTCAGGGCATAACGGCCATTCGGCAGCCGGGCGATCTGGGCATAGTGTCCTGTTGCGATATAGTCCGCCCCGATATCCAGGCTCCGCTTCAGCAGCGACTCCCACTTCACATAGCGGTTGCATGCAATACATGGATTCGGAGTCCGTCCCTTCAGATATTCATCGATAAAATAATCAATCACATGAGTTTGAAACTCCGGTTTAAAGTTCATGACATAATAAGGGATGTCCAGTTCCCAGGACACCCGTCTGGCATCATCAACTGCGCTTAGTCCGCAGCATCCGCCGTTCTCTTCCTGGCATTGCTCACTCTCATCCTGCCAGATCTGCATGGTTACACCGATTACATCATACCCCTGCTGCTTTAAAAGCCAGGCGGCCACCGATGAATCGACGCCGCCTGACATTCCAACTACTACTGTTTTTCTATCCGTTGCCATTAATATTCTTCCTCTTCTTCGTGCTCATGCTCGCCGATATCGGATTTTGGCTGCTCCAGTCCTTCAATCTCAATGCCGTGTTTCTGCGCATAATCCCATAACGCAGCATGAATTGCTTCTTCTGCTAATAAGGAACAGTGTACCTTAACCGGCGGTAATCCGTCAAGTGCTTCCATTACGGCTTTATTCGTCACCTGCATGGCCTCCTGTACAGACTTGCCTTTGACAAGTTCCGTTGCCATACTGCTGGTAGCCACGGCTGCACCACAACCGAATGTCTTAAACTTGACATCCCGAATGATCTGGTTGTCATCGATATCTAAATAAATACGCATAATATCGCCGCATTTTGCATTTCCGACTGTCCCCATCCCACTTGGGTGTTCCATCTCACCAACGTTTCTGGGGTGCTCAAAATGATCCATAACTTTCTCTGTATACATAACTTTGCTCTCCTTTTGCAATCTGGTACTTTTCTATATTTTAGATTATTGTTTTTTCATAAAATCTTCATATAACGGCGACATTTTACGCAGCCGTTCTACAATCACTTTGATATTCTCCACGACGTAATCAATTTCTTCTTTTGTATTCTCTTCACTCAGAGTCAGCCTCAGCGAACCATGCGCAATCTCATGAGGAAGCCCGATCGACAGGAGGACATGGGACGGGTCTAATGACCCTGACGTACAGGCAGAACCGCTGGATCCGCAGATACCTTTGCTGTCGAGCATAATCAACAAGGATTCTCCTTCAATAAAACGGAAGGCAAAGTTGGCATTGTTTGGTAAACGATGTTCCGGATGACCATTCAGACGGGTATAAGGAACCTGTTCCATCACCTGTTCGATCAGATAATCTCTTAACTGCCGTTCATACTGCTCACGGTCACTCATCGTAGCCATGGCAAGTTCAACCGCTTTGCCCAGGCCTACGATTCCGGGAACATTCTCGGTTCCTGCCCGGCGCTTGCGCTCCTGAGCACCGCCATGAATGAAGGACCGCATTTTGATACCGGTACGGATATATAAAAATCCGATTCCTTTCGGCCCGTTAATCTTATGACCGCTGCCGCTGAGCATATCAATCCCGTATTCTTCAACGGAAATCGGCAGATGTCCATATGCCTGTACCGCATCCGTATGGAAGAAAACATCATGTTTGTGTGCAATGTCTGCAATTTCCCGAATCGGTTGAATCGTGCCGATTTCATTGTTTGCAAACATAACAGAAATCAAAATTGTCGTTGGCCGAATCGCCTTTTCAAGTTCATCAAGTTTTATTACACCGTGTTCATCGACATCAACATAGGTCACTTCCACACCGTGCTGCTCAAGCCAGGCACAGGTATGCAGCACCGCATGATGTTCAATTGTGCTGGTGATAATATGATTCCCCTTACTCTTATAGGCTTCGGTCATGGCCGTCAGCACCCAGTTGTCTGCTTCCGTTCCGCCGGCTGTAAAATAGATCTCATTGGTCTTGGCACCAAGAGATTTCGCGATAGTCTCCCGGGCCTGATTCACTGCCTGCTTGACCGGTGTCGAAAAATCGTATACGGAAGAAGGATTCCCGTAATATTCACTGAAGTACGGAATCATCGCTTCCACGACTTCCGGACGGGTCTTAGTTGTTGCAGCATTATCTAAATATATGGTTTGTTTCATCTATGCAAATCCACCTTTCTGGAATGTTTATTAAACCTGTTGCTATTATACTGCTCAATTCCTAGTATTTCAATAGGAATTAAAAATATTTTATCAATATACTATCATATGCAGCAAAATACAATTCATTCAATGGACGGACAACCGTTTTCTGTCATGATGGCCGCTTAGCAGATTCTTTTTCCATCATCTTACTGCTTAGCAACATAATCTTTTTTATTGTACTATATCTTTCAGATGCTCACAAGAAAAACTGCCAGTTCCAGGTATGGGAATAAATTTGTTTCATCATTTGTCCCCGTCTGTTTGATATTTAAAAAGGTCATACTCAAATCTTATGTTGAGTATGACCTTTCACTGTTCATTATACCTCCGTTAAAAACAGAGTCAGTTCTTCATCTGATACACCTGGTTCTGTCCGGATTTTGGCGCAGATTTGCTTTACGACATTTACATCCAGTTCCATGAACGCGGCGATTGTCTCAGCTGGCATGTCATTTTTCAAATTCTTTCTGATAAGATTAATTTGATTCCATTTAACACCTTCTTCACGCCCCTCAGCCTTTGCTTCCTGTCGCTCCAGCAATTTCTCTTCCCACAACTGCATATATTTCACTCCTGTCTCTTCACTTTGCCTGACAGACTGTACCCGCTTATGAATCTGCTTCAACTTAGCCCCGGTGATTTCCGGCTGCACATCCCCTGTTACCTTTTCAATATAATGCAGCAGTTCAATCAGCTCCGGACTGGCTGAATGCTCATCCGTTCCTCTGGTATTAAGAAAAATACGAACACCACCATCTTCCAGACAATAGTCTCTGCCCTCATCGCAACGCATCCGGAACGTGTAACTGTAACGTCCCTGCTTTATCAGATCAAACGGACTGATGATAATGATATAGCAATCTTTCATCTCATTAAAATCAAAAATCCCCGGAACAAGTAATGTGGAGTCGATCAGTCCCTGATACAAACGGCTGCGCCTGGGCAGATTCCCCTCATCCTTTTTCTGGACTTCTGCATCATATACATTACCATCTTCATCTGAAGAAAACACATCAATCCGGATGGATCTGGCCAGAGGTGAAATGCGAACTTCCTTTTCAGTCTGTGTCCAGTTGTGCATATTAAGTTCTTTTCCCAGAATAATCTCCAGCATCAGTTGATTTGTCTCCGGATCATCCATTGTCTCTGCAAATAAAAACGATCCAGCAATGTCAGGTCTTTCAGTGGCTTTATTGTTTTACTCATAGTCAAATTGTTCTTCCTCCATTATAAAAAACTTTAGTCTGGGTTACAAGTCATTTTTTGGCATAATAACGGAATACTCCCGTTAAAAAGAATCACTCAAGAGCAACACCTGCTTTCTATATCGTTTTTCAGATTGGTGAATGTCAGCCGAACCGGCTTTTATGGCTTATCAGGGCCTTTGTTGAACTGCTTTTCAGAAAGAAAAGCGAAGTAAAACTATTTTTAATTATGTTAAAACTTCATCCATTTGTCAAGTATTTTCATGCTCACTTTCTCATAGACTGTAAAAACATATTTATCTGGAGAACTGTCATGAACTTTTCCACTCAGCTGTCTCCCAAAAAGCGTGCCCTTCTGGCTGGTACCCTGCTTCTGACGGGGACCGGCTTTCTTTGTCGTATATTGGGCTTTTTTTACCGCATTTTTCTTTCACGCACCATCGGGGCCGAGGGGCTTGGTCTTTACAACATGCTGTACCCCATTTATGGTATCTGCTTTGCGCTCTGCGCTGGTTCCATTCAAACTGCATTATCCCAATACATAGCCTCCCACATGAACCGCGGACGGGCAATATTTCGTACCGGACTCTGTATTTCGATGGCACTGTCCTTTATTCTGGCCTTTCTGATCTGTCAGAATGCCGAGTTCCTGGCCACACGGGTACTGATGGAACCACGATGCAGCCAGTACCTGCCGCTTATGGGAGTCTCTGTACCATTTGCAGCTTTTAATGCCTGTGTCAATGGTTATTATTATGGTTCTCAGAAAGCCAAAATACCGGCTTTTTCCCAGGTAGTAGAACAGGTACTGCGGATGAGTTTTGTTTTTATAATTGCCAATTACTGGGTTGAAGCAGGCAATGTTATTACCGTTCATCTGGCTGTATATGGGCATCTGGCCGGGGAAGCCGCCGCTGCAATTTTTGCCTTCCTTTGCCTCAGCATATGTCCGCCGCAGCCGCGCCGTAAATTGCCGGACGATGTATCCGCCCAGGAACTGATCTCAAATCATCTCCATAATGTCGCCACACCGCTGATCATGCTGGCTCTTCCATTAATGGGCAACCGCCTGGTGCTCAATATTCTGGCCAGTGCCGAATCAATCTGGATTCCCAGCCGGCTGCAGATGTCCGGACTGTCCAACTCAGAAGCATTGTCGGTCTATGGTGTCCTGACTGGTATGGCTCTGCCCTTTATCCTGTTCCCATCCGCCATCACCAACTCCATGGCCGTCCTGCTGCTGCCCTCCGTAGCTCAGGCACAGGCCGAGGGTAACAAAAGCAGCATTGCTTCAAGCGTTTCGATATCACTCCGCTACAGCCTGTACATGGGGATTTTATGTATCGGTATTTTCACCCTGTTCGGCAATGCACTGGGCACCAGCGTCTTTCATGATTACAGTGCCGGTTATTATATAGAAGTTCTGGCCTGGCTGTGTCCGTTCCTTTACCTTGCCACTACCATGGGCAGTATTCTAAACGGCCTGGGGAAAACAAAGACTACGTTCTTCCATAATGTCAGCGCCATGCTGCTGCGGCTGGCCTTTGTTATCTTCGTTATCCCCAAGTATGGTATTCTGGCATATCTGTGGGGTATGCTTGCCAGCGAAACCCTGCTGGCATTCATGCACCTCTGGTCACTAAAGAAAATGACGGAGATTCCATGGGATGCCGTTGAAATGATTGTAAAACCAACAGTCCTGCTTTTGATTTCAATCGGAATTTATTATTTCCTGCGCGGAATCATTAATCTGTCATCCATCCTGCCGTTATTCCTGGAAACCGCAGTCTGGATTATAGTAATTGGTCTTATCTACTGTGGCCTGCTGCTGATATTCCATTTCGGAAAGAAGATTAAGTAAAGGAACGGAGTAATTAACCGGCCAGATAGTTTTCCAAAGACCTATCTGACCGGTTGCCTGATTGTTCCTGGTACTGTTCAGGAAACTTATTATTCCGGAGATCACATCATCGCGGAATTATTGGCAGCAAAATATTGGAGGAATGCTCTTTATCCCTGTACAAGCTGATTTCCGGTACGATATTTTTCAAATCTGCAGGATCATTGGCCGGACTATGTTCCGCCAATAATTCAAAGGTCGGCCAATCCGCACAGGCGATTGATACCCGGATACAGTGTCCTTCCTTGAATACCCAAGAAGTCGGCAGTAAATCAACAGTCAGCTGAACAATTGCTCCATCCGCAAATACATCATCCTGATACTGGGATTCCTCATACCCATGCCAGGGCAGCTCCGGCTGCACATCAATGCCGTCTGCTCCGCCTTTTATCATGGTGTCATTATTATGCAGTTCATGAAATCCGGCACGCAGTAACCCTTCCGTAATTAAGACTGCTTCTCCCTCTTCATTAACATCTTCAAGATAGACAAAAAAATCTCCATTTCCGTCAGTTGAGGATACCCATAAATCTACAATCGGATGCCCGGTCACTTCTGTATCCTGTGTCAGCGGAGCCGTTGTATAGGTAAGACTCAGCTGGTCCAGTTCCGTACGAATCGGCATTTCATCCGGCTGGAACATCTGCCACCGGCTTGTCGGCTCACTTCCCCATTGGGCATTGTGCTGATAATTGACTTTGTAGGTATCGGTTCCCTCGCTTCCGGTTTTCGTATCCAATCCTCCGTTTTCCGTAAAATAATATTCAGTCAGCTCCTGTCTGGCAAGCGGCCACTCATTTTCCGTACGCCAGCCATCCCCATTCATGTTGTAAATTACAATCGGCGGTTCCGTATCAATACCATTCTTTATCCCCTTTAGATAATAGTCATAAAACCTCAGCAGTTCCTGGCTGTAAGCCCCCAGTATCTCGTCTTCATCCTCGCCAAGATATTCCCAAAAAGGCGACTTCCCCTCATGATATCCGGCATCAATAAACAATCTGGATGGGTTCGTATCTTTCAAAGTGGAATATAGTTCTACCGTTCCACGAACAAAAGGATCCATCCAGCCGCCATGATTATAAATCGGGATACCGCTTTCCATAACAGCAGATAATGCACTGGCCGGACCTACATCATAAGCGGTAAATGAAGTAACACTGCTGTCATTACTTCCGCCTTCATATTCCCATTCAGAATCAATAAATGTAGTATTTGGCCCCAGGTCACTGTAAGGAACATTAGCCAGATGTTCATGGGCTGCCAGATAATAAATATGCTCCCGTTCCTTACCATCTGCATACTTCGGCGGATCGTTTAAGTCGTCCGGATAACCGTAATCATCCAGAAATGTGCCGTTTCCATTTAAGTCCAGTGGTATCTCGTCTTCCAGCCTGCCATCGCCATCTTCATCAACCACCGGAGCCGTTGGATAAAAACCTTCCTCCGGCAGATAATAGTTATGTTCCAGATATTTTTGCATATCCAGTTGGGAATATGCCCAAAGGAAGATACCGCCGGGTCTGATTTCTCCTGTAAACCCGTCCACCAGCACCACTTCGGGAACAATACATTTCAAAGCCTTTGGTGTCTGCCCGGCGGTAATAAGCTGGGAATAACCGAGATAAGATCCGCCAAACATACCAACATTACCAGCACTCCAGTTTTGCTCCTCAATCCAGTTTACCAGTTCAAAACCATCCTCTGCCAATTTCGGCATAAAATCAATCTTTGTTCCATAGCTTGCTCCTGACCCACGCATATCTGCACAAACATAAGCGTATCCATGAGATAAAAACAGGTTTACCATATCATCGGTCGAACCGTATACCGTATCATAGCTGTTTGCCCTGTCCAGCACAGGCCCCCATGTTCCAACTGATTGCTTCAGAAACGGTTTTTCATACCATTTGAGATCCGGCATAATAAATGCCCGCCCATATGGAGTATACTGAAACACTACCGGAAATGACTCAAGTGCCGGCCCATCATCGGGCAGATAAATATCAACTGCCAGCTTTGTACCATCTGTCATTTCTACATATTCGGATGTTTTCTTGTACCCCGAATAAACCGCATCGGAATATCCGGAATAACAAAAGGGCTGACTGACTTTATCCGGCTGCTTTTTATCTGTGCTGGCGATAACACCAACCAGCAGTGCCACAGCAATCAGACCGGCAGATATACGGGAAAACCATTTTTTATTCATAATATTATCTCCAATTCATTTTCTACGTTTTATTAGTCTGGGTTTGAGTTCATCCAGATACCATACTGCTAAGCGATCCGATAAATATAACAAGATCACTGCAATCAGAGTCACCTGCCAGAATTGCATATGATCGGTCTTATTTAATAATTTCATGACAACTCCAAGCCCCCCAATCATAATCCAGTGAATACAATAGATCTGGTTAATATATTTACTCCAACGCATCAAAACCCGAAACAGCTTCTGAGGAAGTAATTGCAAAGCTGCATAGTTAAGCCCGAACACCATCAAGGCCAATATAATAAAAAACACCGCATCCAACAGCCCTAAAAAATAGTAAGCACCGCCGGATGAAAACATCAGACCAAAGCAGATTGTCAACAGCAGGTAGATCAGCATTACTCCAATACATATTGGCGTGACATACAAATAAAACTTCTTTTTGTTTTGACACTGTTTAAAAAAAGAACCGAAATTCATTCCAACAACCGGGAAAATGATCCAATTCAAAAACGGGAAATATGTCCTGGTATCAGTTCCCCACAGAAAACCTGCAAATTGGTCGGTCACATAGTTTCCAACGGATACTCCACACAAAATCATACCTGCCATAGAAGCAAATACACTAATTATCAATATGGTCGTATTCTTCAGTTGAAACCGTTTGACAACAGCCAGAAAAACAAAAGCCAGCCCTGCAAACTGCAGAATATCAACACTGAACAGGGAAAATGTTGCATCTAAATAGTTCTCCTCATGAGTCACTCCGTACATAATCAAGTCAGGCAGTACAAAACGAAAAATATTTAATAAAAGTCCGATTCCCAGGATACCAACTCCCCTCCGGTACAAATCTTTCGCACCGTTCTTTTTTGAATAACAAACACCAATTCCCAGACATATCATAAAGATTGGTGCTGCAAAAGGCCCTCCCAATATACTCCTGACCAGCAAAACCATGGTTCCCTCAGTTTTTGGCGACAATTCTTCAAACACATGTGTCCAAATCATAAAGAGAATAGCAAACCCTTTTGCTACATCCAACTCCGGTTGCCTGCCGGTATTCACACTTTCACTGCTAAAACAATTTTTTATCTTACTTAACATTTGCTCCTCCTCTGCCCATTAAAAACTAAATATTATGTCAAGGCTGTCATATGTCATGCTTAATTCCTCCAGTATTCTTTGCCTTGCAGTTTCAAGTTCTCTGAGAGTATCCTGACTGACCTTGTCGGGCAAAGAGATACGAATTTTGATATGCATTCCCGTTTTGAAAATATCACATATTTTCTGCTCTGCAATCCGATCCAAATGGGTATTTACTACATGATTGATATTGCTTTTTACCTCTCTGTCTCTGGTCGTACCATTTGTCAGTTCAATGAATGACTGGATAAACACAAGAAGCGGAGCTTTTATTGAAAATAAAACGATGATTGTTGTTATAAAAAAGTCCCCGGTGTAATGCAAAAAGCCTAATGCACCATTTTTATCAATAAAGTTCAGCAAGACAATCGCCACACCTACTCCCAGTGACATGATACCATCAATAAAATTAGACTTGGACTCTGCAGCCAACATGGTGCTGATATGATTGATGCTTTTATTTTGCTGTCGGTAAAAAAAGCCCAACCCGAAACACAAGATAACCATACATACGGTATACGGCAGTACCGGTCCGGTATTCATAACTTCTCCGGTACCATGGAAAAAATAATCATATGCAGAAACCGCAGTTGCTTTTACAGATACAGCCAGAAGCAGCAATGTCAGGATTGATTTGCAGACTGCATAGAATGGCTCCAAAAAGTAGCAGCCATCCGGATATGTTTTTGTCCGGACTTTGCTCCTTTTGGAAATAATAACTGCAAAAACTGCAGAAGCAAAACCAATCAGAGAAAACACACCATCCAAAAACAGGGCCTGAATATTGGTAGATACAAATACCCGGATTCCAGCTCCGGACATTATAAGATTTACTACAGAACTTATAATCAAGGAGTTTCTCTCAATCATTTTTTGTGTCATAACCTTACCTCTTTCCCGACAAAAACGACTACAGTTGATTTATCTTGTCTGTTGTAGTATATTTAAACTGATGTTGTTTTACAATAATCAATTTTTATGAAAACGTTGTGTTTCCGACACTTTATTGTTGAAGTGTCGGATTTGGAGGATGATTTTTTATGAAGACAGATGATAGGCGAGTAAGAAAAACAAAAAAAGCCCTGCAAGAAGGCCTGGCGGAATTAATGTTAGAAAAAGATCTTCGAAATATTACAGTTCGAGAGCTGGCCGATAAAGTAGATATCCATAGAGCAACTTTTTATGCTCATTATAAGGATATATATGACCTTTACGAACAGATGGAAACCTCTGTCATCGGTGACTTAGGCGTGATTATAACCGGTGATCCTACCCATACCTATGATGATATTTTCAAAACCATTATTGATTATATCTCCGATAACACTAAAGCATGTCGAATGCTCCTTGATATAAATGGAAACCGCAGTTTTCATAATCAACTCAGTAATTTTCTCGTGGATAAATATTTAGAAATATATCAATATGAAAATGGTCAAAAAGACATCACTGAGGAATGGAAGTTTTATGTAAGATACCATATAGAAGGCTGCCTTTCTGTTGTTGGCCGCTGGGCCGAAACCAATTATGCTTTCCCCAAAGATGCACTTACTGAAATCATTAAAACAATTGACACCAAGTTCGATGAATTTATTTATTGAGGACATGCATTTCTATCATAACGCAACCAATGGCAGACTCTCCTGAGCCTGCCATTAGTTTACCTCTTAACCTACATTAACTCTCTTCTCCGTCTCCTCATCCCAACCAAACATATATGTTAATGCCGCAGCCAAAACAAGCGTGATTACGGCACCCAACAGCACTCCCCAAAAACTCATATCAATCCCATGTTCCGGATTGATCAAACTCGGAATACCCAGAACCCCTGTTGCCAGCGAATACAGTTTCCCGCCGAACAACGACGCTGTCAGCCCGCCGACTGCCGCACTCAGACTGCCGATAATAAACGGTTTCTTTGCCGGTACATTCAAACCGAAAAGAGCCGGTTCGGTAATTCCGAAAAATCCTGATATCACAGCACCGGTTGCAACCGATTTGATATTCTTATTCTTTGTCTTCAGACAAATACCAAGAACTGCTCCGGTCTGCCCCATAACTGCAACAAAAAATACAATCGCACCAACATAAGAATATCCGAAATTAGCAAAATCAGAAGTAAATATCGGAATAAACGCCTTACTGATTCCAAAAAATACCAGCAGCTGCCAGATTCCTGCGACAAGTGTTCCGGTAACTACCGGAGTGACTGCATAAATTGCCTGAATCCCTTTTGTCACCAGGCTCATGGCAAAAGTCAGGATCGGCCCGACCACAAGCAATGTAACCGGCACTACAATCACAACTGTGATAAGCGGCACGAAAATCATCTTCAGCACATCCGGGATCACTTTCCGCAGCTGCTTTTCAATCACCGAGGCCATCCATGACGCAGCAATAATCGGAAATACAGTTTTCGTATACGCCATAATCAGCATCGGAATGCCAAGAAACGTATAAGCCTCTTCTGCCGAAACGGTGCCCATAATCGTCGGATAAATCATCGTTGCTGCTATAATCATTGATATGTACACCTTGCCGCCAAAATAATTAGCCGATGTATATGCTAAAAAGAAAGGCAGGAAATAAAAGATACTGTCTGAAATCGCATACAGCACCATATAAGTACCACTCTCCGGTGTAAGCACCTTTAAAAATATCATCAGCGACAAAAGTCCCTGTAAGGTACCGCAAGCCGCAAGCCCGCCGATAATGGGAATAAAGGCCGCTGAAGCCAGCTGAGCGATCTTATCTACCAGATTCAGTTTTTCACCTGCGTTTTTTTCTTCTTCTGCAACTCTGGCAACAGCCACTGCCCCCTTACTCTTTTCTTTTCCCAGCAGTTTCACCGCTTCTTCATAATATAGCGAAACACTGTTGCCAAGCACGATCTGCAGTTCTCCGCCCCGATCGATGATTCCCATGACCCCCTCAGTCTTTTTAAGCATATCATCCTGAGCTTTGCCTCTGTCTTTTAACCGGAAACGAAGTCTGGTAAAGCAGTGACTGTATTCCTGAATATTATCTTCTCCCCCCGATAACTCAACTAACTTTACTACAATCTCTTTTTTATCCATAATAGCCCCCTCTTATTATTGTTTTCTCCAATCTATATCTGATTAAAAGACTCCAGGATAAACTGATCCGCCTCAAATACAATGGTCGTAACACTGGCATTATGAATCTCTACAGTTACCGTCATCTCCGGCTCAATGTCATGCACCAGCGTGCGAATCACATTCCCGTGTGTAACTACTAAAACATTACATTCTGACTGTGAAGATGCTGTTTGTGATACCTCTGCAACCAGTTCCTTAAGCCCGCACTTCATCCGGGTCAGACTTTCGCTGTAATCTTCGGCATCATGATACGGATCATACTCCTTAAATGCCGCTGAAATCTTCTCAAGTCCCAGACCAAAGATATCCTGCGGAGCAATCCCCAGTTTGCCGGCCAGTTCCGCATATGTAGTCTTCGAATCACTGCCTTCAAAGTATCCGAAAAAGCTCTCCCGGAAAGCCGCATTCTGCTCCACGGCTTTCCCCTGATTGCATTCACTTTCCGCCAGAATAATCCCGGCCGTTTTTATCGTTCGCCCCAAATCACTGGCAACAATCCGCTCAAAACAAACGTTCTTCAAACGTTCACCGGTCTTCCTGGCCACAGCAATCCCGCGTTCTGTCAGCGGGGTATCCGACCACCCCTGCATTCTGCCGTATTGATTAAAATAAGTTTCCCCATGTCGCACAAAATATAATGTTACTTTCTTATTCATTTAATAATTTCCTCATCATCGCAAGGTGTCTGCGGGTCATCTCAACCGCGTTACCAGAATCATGATCTTCATACTCGGACACAATATAACCGCAAAAATCCGATTCGGCGATTACCGGAACAATCCGCTGATAGGGAATACTTGCTTCCTGCAGATCCTCACTGATATGATGGAATTTTCCATGCATATGATAACAGTATGGCATAATCTCTTTCAGCCCCCGCAGTTCTTCTTCACAGTCCTTTTTAAACTGAACGAATCCGTACATTCCCTGCAGCGCGGCAAACGCCGGTCCGGTCGCGCCCATCTCCGTAATCTTCTTAACGGCATCCGCCATCGGTACTCCGTCAAGGCGCATATCCTTTGCCGCCTCCAGAATCTCCACCGGAGTTCCGGCTGCGAGAGCTGCATCCCACATCGGTTTATTAGGCCTGGTTGCAAACAGTCCGAAATCAGGTACAAAGCCGATATACTTTGATCCGGTCTTTTCAAACACCTCGAAATACTCTCTCATAATTGGTGTGTATGGTGTCTCAGGATTGTGTATTTCGATGCCTACTTTCACATCATAAGCTTCGGCATAAGGTGCCAGCCGTGCCATGGCATTCGGGCTAAGCAGAAATTGTTCCCGCATCACCTTACAGCCCATTTTATTGGCACTCTTCACATCATTAATCGCCATCTGGAGCATTTCATCCTCAGACAGATTGCGGTCGCCCCGCATCCCCCGGTCCATATTTGCCCCATAAGAAATTGGTTCGATATCATAATACTGAGACATTGCGTTAATCTCACCTAAAAACTTATCACTGACATATGGATAGGACGGAATCATCTGGGTCGCTACGATTTCATACCCCTCTGCGCCAATCTCTTTCGCTTTCCGAATACAATCCTCTAATGTCATTTCACCACAGCAGTACTCCTTTGTAAAGCTGTAAAGTGTAATTCCCAATTTAATTTTGCTCATATCTGCCTCCTTAAAATTCTGCCAGTGAAAGCATTTTGCTTCCGCAGCTGTCGATTGGCATATATTTAGTCTCACTGATTGGCATATATGGAGAATGGAACATCAGGGTCACATCAATCTGATGATCCCCGCTGGCAATTCCGCCGTCCTTAAAGACCTTGATCGTTGCCGGTTCCGCAATCGGCCAGAATTCCGACACCAGATCGTGCAGCTGGCTGATACCAAACTCCTTGCCCCGCAGACAAAACTTAATATCTTCTGCCGGAACCGCCTCGCCATCCAGCTGTACCCCAAACTCATCAATCACCGACAGAAAATGCCCCCGGTAGTAACTAAGCCTGATATCAAACTGATAACCCGCCTTTTTCCCGTTTACAAACATGTTTTTAAGGCTGTTATCACAAACCACATCAACAAAGTTGATTCTCATTGCAAAAGCCATGCGTTATGCCTCCTTGCCCTCTTTATTAGAATTTCATCTCTTTATTCTCTTTTGCCGACTGGTAAATCGCATCCAGCACCTTTGTTACCGCCAGTGCCTCCTCCGGTTTCACCAATGCTGCCGTGCCATTTTGTACTGCCGACAGCCATTGTTTCATATCGATGGTCCCCTCTTCACCACCACCGCCGCCAAAATAAGCGACGCCGCCGACCGGTGAGATTTTTTCTTCCATCAGCTGTCCGTTTCTGCCCCGGTTATAGATCAGTTCATTTTTACTGTGACTCATGCCGGAATGAATCTCCGCACCCGCCGCGGTGCCGCAGAGCGTGGTTGATGCTTCCCGCGACTCCAGAATATTAAGCGCCCAGCTGGCTTCCAGATTAATCACCGCACCATTCTTCATTTTCACAAAACCCATTGCCGAATCTTCCACCTCATAAGTATCTGTATCCCATGGTCCAAACAGGTTTCCTTCCGTTGCCTGCGGTTCACTGCCCAGCTTATAAAATACCGAACCGGTAACACTTTCAATGTCATAATTACCCATGCACCACATGGTAATATCAAGAGCATGGGTTCCGATATCAATGAGCGGTCCGCCGCCCTGCTGTTCCTTATCCATAAAAACTCCCCAGGTCGGAACGCCCCTGCGGCGGACAGCATGTGCCTTACCATAATAAATATCGCCTAATTCTCCGTCCGCACATGACCGGTGAAGATTCTGAACCTCCGGCCGGAAACGATTCTGATAACCGACTGTAAACTGCATCCCGGATGCTTTCCACGCTTCTACCATCTTCTCTGCCTCAGCTGTACTGTGAGACATTGGTTTTTCACAGTACACATGCTTTTTCGCCGCAAATGCATCAACGGCAATGGCACTGTGGGATACATTCGGCGTACAGATATGAACCACATCAATATCCGGATCCGCCAGCAATTCCTTATAATCGGTATACACTTTAGCCCCTGCTGCTCCGAACTCTTCGGCTGCTTTCTCCGCTCTTTCTTTTACAATGTCACAGAAAGCCACAATCTTATTTAAATCACCATTATTCTTCAATGCCGGAAAATGCTTTTGATTGGCAATACCGCCGCAGCCGATCATGCCGATTTTTAACTTACTCATAATAACCTCCTTGAACGAACTTTATTGATGTATTCATTTTAACAAAGGACATCTGCTATCGCATTCTCTGCAAGTACCTGTTAAATGTTTGATTTTGACCTGATTTTCGCAAATTATTTTTCTGCTGCAATTGAGGTCAAAATTAATACTATTGATGGATACCTGTTAAGAATAAAGAACACCAAATAAAAAAGAGTTGTTTATGTCCGCAAGGCAATGCCTTATCGGTCATTTACAACTCTTTATCTTTATTTTATCTTACGGATCCTTACATACATGATCTCATTCGCACTCAGCTGAAGTAACAGTTCATGAGCTGACGTTTCCACTTCAAACCGGTCTATTGTCAGCCGTGGTTCACAGATTCTCCGGAAATATTTGATATCTTCCCGTGACAGCTCTCTGGCAAAATTCATCTCCTGCCAGATATTTAAGATACTGCCGCTGCGTTCATTAATCCGGTAAGTTTTCATCTGATAAGTCCCTGCTGCCAATCCGACCAGTTTAAGCTTCAGTTCCAGGCCGTCCCGGTCCTCGAAATACTTCCAGATACTCTCCTTCTCAATCTGATCCTCACTGGTCAGATAATACGTATAATTAAGATTTTTATAATTGTGACAGACAATACCATAGGCCTGATGTCCATCGGTCGTAATCACATAATTGTCTCCCTGCCCGACTGCATAAGGATAGAGGCGGTTTAAAAACTCAAAGGCAAATCCGGCCGGCTTAAACACACTGTCTTTTGCAAGCAATCCCATTCCGCCATGCAATAACATATTGGAATCATAATATTCAGAAATCCGGTCACTGCCCGGGAAATACGCAAGATCATCTACCTCTTTGGCAAGTTCCAGCACATTCCTGACGACATACGCGCCTTTATAGCAGGTATCGTTAATAAAATTCCGGTCGGATATGGTCAGATTCCACTCCGTTACATAAAGCTTTTGCGTTGTCAGACCTTCTTCCCGCAAAATTGTCCTCATCTGCCGTACCGTACCAAGTGCATAAGACGCATCCGTACTCCGCTTGGAGAAAATATCAGCGTCTTCCTTACCCTGAACATAAGAATAGATAATAATCGAGACAAAATCCGGCAGCCGTTTTGATTTCCTCCAGCCCTCAGCAAACTTCCGGTTTGACGTGATACCATTATTGGACCGGAAACCGCATCCGCCAACCTCCAAATCACTGCTGTATTTCCGCACAATATCATAGGTATGACTGAACTGCTCATAATACTGCTGATAGCCGGTTTCCTCCCGCCAGTTCTGCTCCACATGCCAAAGTTCTATTCTCCATGTATCAATTTCTTTCCGGCCATAACGATTCTGCAAGTGACTCATTAATGCATCAATCACCTTATCCCAATGAAAGATGTCTTTAAACTCAGCCACCTTATCCTGATAAATCAGGGCTGACTGCACATTCCGCTGAATCCGCTTTGGTTTCTGCCCCAATTCGATATGCGGTTTAATCCTCTGCTGCACCAGAAAATCAAGAATTGAATCCAACCGGGAAAAGTTATATTCTTCACTGTCGATATCAATAAACAGTGCCTCTGAAAAAATATTCCAAAATCGTACATATTCAAACTTCAGAGACTCTTTGAGCAGGATAATATGCTCCCTGACTTCCGATCGCAGTAAGTCCTCCGCCGCTCCGGCATTAATAGTTTTATTCCATGTCTGCGGCAGCTGCTGCTGTTTTGTCACCAAATGCTCCGCCTCTATTACCCCGGCAACCGCCGTTTCTTCCGGTTCTGCCCCCTCTTCCCGCAATAGCTGTTCCAGTCTCCGTTCAACTTCCATGCTATCTTCAGAAACTGTCTTTTCAGTTTTCGCCTGCTTTGCCTTTTTACGCAGCTCAGACGGTGTTTCGCCATAGGTCTTTTTAAACACTTTGTTAAACACTGCGACACTGGCAAAACCATTATCACCGGCAATCCTTGTAATCGGTGTTTTCGTATACAACAATTCATCAACCGCATGAAACAAACGGACATTGGAAAGATAATCAGCAAAACTCATCCCGTAATTTTTCTTGAAAAACCTGGACAAATAACCGTTGGATAAATACAGTTTGTCTGCCAGTTCTTTTAAACTGATGGGCTGGTCATAATGGGCCCGGATGTAATTATTGATTTGGAGAATCCGGTGTTCATACTTATCTTTTTCACTCATCTGCTCCTTATCACAGGTGCTGATCAGGAAATTCACCGACAATGTATTCATGATTTCATAACACAAAGCAATATGCCCAAAGTCCGCCGTTTCCCCATGATTATTCAGATAATGCCTGAGCAGCTGTTTCAAAGCCTTACGCAGTCCGCCAAATCGCTGACTTTCATCTTTGGTCGAATTGCACCAGAACATAATATCATCGCTCTTAAACACATCACTGACCAGTTCATAATTAATCATCAGCTTGACAAAAAGAATATCCTCCGATGCCTTGAAGCTGTGCCGCTTATTGGCATTAATAACCAGGATATCTTCTTTCTTCATATGATAGCTGTTTTCTCCCTCATGGATATCCATGCTTCCCTCAATAATATAAAGAAGTTCAATATCCTGATGAAAATGCTCTGCTTCTAAAGTGGTATTAAATACCCGCATATGAAGCTTCTCCTGCCTTGAATATCGCTCCATTCCCCACCATCCTGTCTTTCGTAACCCTTTCGTGTAATTATACTATATCCCGGTAAATTTTTAAAGGAGCCATCAATCATAACCGATCAATCGCCCCTCTGCAGATACTGCTCAATGTTATTCCATTACCAGTTTCACTCCGCCATAAATACCGGCCTCATTACTTAATGTTGCTTCCTTAAAATCCGTCTGCTCCGCCGCATGGAATGCATATTGGATAAAATACTTCTGAATCAGCTGAATCAGCATCGCCCCCGCCTTTGCCATGCCGCCGCCAATCACAAATGCTTCCGGATTCGTGACACAGGCAATCTGGGCCAATGCTTTCCCCAGCATCCGGGCCGTCTCATCCACCATCCGGCAGGCAACGGCATCTCCCTGCTTCGCCGCATCAAAAATCACCTTGGCAGTGAGGTCAGGCATTTCTTTCAAAGTACTGACCGCCTCCGGATGGTTCGACAGATAACGCACTGTCTCTTTGACAATTCCGTTTGCCGACGCATACTGCTCCAGACAGCCTTTTTTTCCGCAGCCGCAGCACTCCGTTTCCGCTTCCCGTACATGAATATGTCCGATCTCACCGGCCGCGCCATTATGTCCGGAGACAATACCTCCGTCAATAATAACACCGCCGCCGACTCCGGTTCCCAGCGTTACCATCACAATACTGCCACAGCCCTTGCCGCCGCCCTGCCACATCTCGCCCAGTGCGGCAACATTGGCATCATTTCCTGCCTTTACCGCAAAACCGGTCATTGCCGATAATTTCTGTTCTACATTGAACACGCCCCAGCCCAGATTCACACAGCGGTAAACCGTGCCATCCGGGCCAACCGGCCCCGGTACACCCAGGCCGATCCCTTCAACCTCATCTGAGTCTATCGCTTTCTCTTTAAGCTTTTGCTCCGCTGCGTTCTTTATATCTTCGAGAATATATTCTCCTGCTGACTCTAACCGGGTCTTTATCTCCCAAGTGTCCAGCAATCTTCCTGTGGTCTCAAACAATCCTAATTTTATCGTTGTTCCCCCGATGTCGACACCAAATGCATATTTTTTCATCTGCTCACTTCCTCTGCTTCTATTCAAATAATATTGCCGTACCGGTTTTTGCTGATTCCCGGGCTGCTTCCATCACGGCTAATACCCGACGCACTTCTGAGATTTTAATTCTCGATTCTTCCCGTCCGTCTAAAACACCGGTCACATTTTTGTAGAAATCAACCCAATCCGTTTGAATCTCCGGAAGCGGTTCGGTCACAATCCCTCCCGGCGGCACCGGAGCGAACTGTCTGGTTGGCCCGGCCTCAGTTTCGGTGATCTGCGGCGGAAGCTTTTCAAGCATTTTTCCGGTACGGAAGATATTGCCGTCACAGGCAAAAGAATTTACGATCATCGTGCCTTTATCTCCGGCCGCCAGCCATCTTGGCTGGTACTCCAGAATGTAGGTGGAAAGCTCAATATGAACCGTTATGTTGTTATCCATTTTCATAATAATCTTAAAATAATCATCCACTTCTTCGTGAAGAACATTTTTGATATCCGCATACAATGATTTTATTTTGGCACCCGGCATCATAAATAAAATCTGGTCAATCAGATGTACGCCCCAGTCGTAAATCATACCGCCGCCATACTTTTTATAAATGTGCCATTCATGCATATATCCGTTACCGGAATGAAGTTTCGATTCAATTGTAAAGATATTCCCCAGCATATTATCATCAACCGCTTTCTTAACCGTCAGCATATCGCGATCCCAGCGGCGGTTCTGATGAGCGGTAAAAAATACACCGGACTGTTTGCAGGCTGCCTCCATCTCATCCAGTTCCTGTACGGACATTGCCGCCGGTTTTTCAGTAATCACATGTTTCCCGGCTGCTGCCGCCTTAATACACATCTCTTTATGTAAGTGATTCGGGACAGTCAGGATCACAGTATTTACCTGTGGGTCCGCCAACAGCTCATCTGCGCCGGGATACATTTTATATCCCATCTCTACTGCCGCTTTCTGCTTTTCCACGTCAATGTCACAGACCGCAGCAATCTCCACTCCTGCCCGCGGCGCATTCTCCGCATGCCATTTCCCCATACCGCCAAATCCGATAATTCCTAATTGAACCTTCATAAGCTTCCTCCTTTTCCTTAGATTACATAGTTTCTCAAATATCCTGCACTCAGGATAACCGCCTTTTTCGCATCATCCAGACTATTTTCAAATGCCTTATCTTCCACTTCAATGCAGGTATATCCATCATAGCCGATATCCGTCAGTGCCGAGACATATCTGCCCCAGTCCACATCTCCAAGCCCCGGCAGTTTCGGTGTCATATATTCCAGCGGCGTTGCCATAATACCCACGTCTTCCAGCCGCTCCTGATATACTTTAATGTCCTTATAGTGAACATGGAAAATTTTATCCTTAAATTCATAAAGCGGTTTGATATAATCAATCTGCTGCCACACAAAATGCGACGGATCATAATTGATGCCAAAGTTCGGACTGTCAATCAGAGCAAATACCTTTCGCCAGTTTGCCGGCGAAGTCATCAGATTCTGCCCGCCCGGCCACTCATCTTCGGTAAACAGCATCGGGCAGTTCTCGATGCCGATTTTCACACCCTTTTCCTCTGCGTACCGGACAATCGGCGGCCACACTTCTTTAACCAGCTCCAGATTTTCTGAAACCGTCTTCTTCGGATCTCTGCCCACAAACGTGGTGATCATATTGACATCCAATAACGCTGACGCATCAATCAACTTGTAGAGATGGGCAATATAATCCGCCCGTTTTTCCGGATCCGGCTCCAGTGTATTCGGATAATAAGCCAGTGATGATATCTCCACCTGTCTGGACGCACAATATGATTTTATTTCAGCCGCTCTTTTATCATCAAGACTGCTCACATCAATATGACTGACGCCGGCATATCTTCTTTTCGCCCCGTTGCCCGGCCAGCATGCCACTTCCAGACACTCAAGCCCCTGTTCCGATGCAAAATCCACGACCTCTTCAAATGTCATTCCGTCACAGATTGCTGTGATAAATCCTAATTTCATACGTTTATATTCCTTTCTTTAATCAAATACAATTTCTTTGGGTTATCATTATTGTACAAAATTTCATTAACAATTGCCTGCTTCCTATTGTCACATTTTATAGTCAAAAAATGACCTTTTTGATAGAGAATCGTTTTCTCACATCAAAAAGGTCAAAATTTAATGTATTTATTTTGCACTGTCCGGACTGACTGAAGCGAAATCCCGCCAGGATACAAATCAAACAGATCCGGCATAGCTTTCAGTCATTGCGCAAACTGGCTGTTATATAACCGCTCATAAATACCTTTCTGTAAAAGGAGTTCCTCATGCGACCCCCGCTCAACAATATCCCCCTGTTCCATAACCAGAATCAGATCGGCATCTCTGATCGTCGATAACCGGTGTGCGATGACAAAGCTGGTCCGCCCTTCCATCGCATGTTTCATCGCGAGCTGGATCAGCATTTCCAACCGCGTATCAACGCTGCTGGTCGCTTCATCCAGAATCAGGATACAGGGATCAGCCAGCAGTGCCCGGGCGATCGTCAGCAGCTGCTTTTGACCCTGGGAAACATTATCCCCATCTTCATTGATCATCATATCGTAACCGCCGGGCATCGTTTTTATGAAATGATGGACATTGGCATCCTTTGCGGCTTTGATAATTTCTTCATCCGTGGCATTTAACCGACTAAAGCGGATATTATCGCGGATCGTCGCATGATACAGCCAGGCATCCTGAAGCACCATCCCAAATAGCTGCCGGCCATTTTCGCGGCGCATATCATAAATACTGTCACCGTCAATACGGATATCCCCACTCCCCACGTCATAAAAACGCATCAGCAGATTGATGATCGTCGTCTTTCCGGCTCCGGTGGCACCCACGATAGCAATCTTCTGTCCGGGTTTTGTCACCAGTGAAAAATCTTTGATCAGTGGTTTTGATTTTGAATAAGCAAAGCTTGCATGGTCAAAAACCACCTCACCATCATATGCCCTGGCATCAATTGTCGCCGGCTTATGGCTTTCATCACTCTCCTCCGGCTGCTCCAGAAAATCGACAATCCGCTCTGCCGATGCAACCGCACTCTGAACGGCCGGAAAAAGCTGTGTCAATTGTCCCATCGGCTCATAAACCTGCCAGATATACTGGACAACCGCCTGCATATTTCCCAGTGCCATCCCGGAAAACAGCACGGCCCAGCCAGCCAGTAATATCATAATAACGTAACTGATATTGATCAGCAGTTCCATCAGCGGCGACAGCAGGGAAGACATAAAATTCGCCGTGAAAGCCGCCTTGTTCAGCCGCCCGTTAATCTCCTGAAAATGTTCAATCGTATTGTTTTCATTATTATAAAGTTTGATGGCCGTAAAACCGGAATAACGTTCCTGAATATATCCATTTAATTCTGCAACCGTATTTTGCATTTTGAAAAACTCCCCCTGCGAACGACGGCTTACAAAACGAGACAGGAAAAATGCGGCCGGGATCAGCAGCAGGCTGACAATTCCAAGTGGCAGCGAAATAAAAAGGATCATCACAAATGTAGTAACAATACTGATTACAGAATACACAATAGGAAGCAGACTCTGCTGCATTGCATTTGAAATGGTGTCTACATCCGTCGTCACTACACTTAATAAACTGCCCTGTTGATGGCTGTCAAAAAAGCTTACCGGCAGAGTATTCATTTTCCGGTTGATCTCCGTCCGCAATGTTCGAAAGCTGTTCTGCACCCCGCCGGCCAACAAAAAACTGGCAAAATAAGTAAAGCTCTGACGTACAATTGCACTGACAGCAAGCAGTGATACCGTGAATAAAATATACTGATTATTAATTCCTGCCCCCGGGCTCCCCTGCTGCATATCTTTTACGTTTTTCGCCAGTTCTGTAATCGCCAGACCAATAATATAAGGGTTTAAAGCTCCCAGAATGCTTCCGGCCAGCGTCAGCAAAACAGCAGCAATAATCGGTACTTTATGGTCTTTCATGCAGAGTGCAAGCAGCCGTCTGATCTTTTTCAAAAGATGTTTATTCATCGCAACGCCTCCTCTGACAACTGTGAAAGTGCAATATCATAATAAATACCGCTGTGTTTCAGTAAATATTCATGTGTTCCTTCTGCTACGATCCGGCCTTCATTTAAGACGATAATCTTGTCGGCATGGCGGATCGTGCCAATGCGCTGCGCTACGATCAACACAGTTGCATCTTTGATCTCTTCCCGAAGACGGGTCCGCAGCTTTAAATCCGTAGCATAATCCAGTGCAGAAAAAGAATCGTCAAAAATATAGATTTCCGGGTCTTTGATAATTGCTCTGGCAATCGACAGACGCTGCCGCTGACCACCCGAAAGATTGGCGCCGCCTTCCGCAATAAAGGTCTGAAATCCCTCATCCTTTTGCGCAATAAAATCAGCCGCCTGGGCAATTTCGACCGCCCGCTCCAGATCCCTTGCTGTCGCATCCGGCTTGCCGATCCGCAGATTCTCTTCAATACTCCCGGTAAACAACTGAGACTTTTGCAAAATATAACCAAGCTTATCCCGCAAAGCATGGATATTATAATCCCGCACATCGACACCCTCCACCAATATGCGCCCCTGACTGACATCGTAAAGGCGGGGGATCAACTGGATCAGAGTACTTTTTCCGCTCCCCGTACTGCCGATAAAAGCTACTGTCTGTCCTGCTTCAACCGTAAAGCTGACATCTTCCAGAACAGCCTCCTCACCATCCGGATAGTGAAACGTCACATGTTCAAAACAAATCGTTCCTCTCTTTTCTTCCAGCCCGTCCTGCCTGCCATATTCAAAATTCTCGTCAATCCCCGGAACATTTTCCAAAATCCGCTGAATCCGCCCAGCCGATACAGACGCCCGCGGATACATGATAAACAATACTGCCAGCATCAAAAACGAAAAAAGAATATGGAAAATATACTCAATTGATGCATTCAGTGTCCCCACATCCATCATCCCGGTACCGATCGCCTGACTCCCCAGCCAGATGACCAGTACAATCATCGCGTTAAACAACAGATAAAAACCCGGCTGGGCAATACTCATAATCCGGAAAACTGTTTTTGATACCCCGCAATATTCCTGATTCACTCCTTCAAACCGTTCTGACTGAAATTCCTCATTGCGAAATGCCCGGATTACCCTAAGGCCGGTCAGTCCCTCACGCATGATCCGGTTAATCTTATCCAGCGTACTTTGCTGCTTCTGCGAAAAGGGTCGCGAAACCCGGCTGATCAGATACATGAACAGCAGGAGTGCCGGTGTTGCTGCCGCAACCACACCAAACATCCGTTTATTTGTATTGGCAATCAAAACAAATCCACTGACCGTCATAACCGGCGTTATTAAAATACTGCGCAGCATACTCTGGACAAAGATCATAATCTGATAAGCATCACTGGTTGTACTGGTGACCAGCGATGATACGCTGAACTGGTTAAATTCATGATGCGAAAAACTTTGGGTTTTAATAAACAAATCATTTCTGATATCCATGATTACATTGGTCGCAATCCGGCTGTTGGCAAAAGACATGCAGACTTCCCCGGCCGCACCAACCAGTATGATAACCATCATCAGCAAAGCGATCTTCCAGAGAATATCCGGCTGTTCACCGATAATGGCATCATTGATAATGATTTTGAGCAAAGTCGGTACGCCCATCTGAATCAGCACAAAACCCACGACGCCCAATACACTAAGCAGCAGGTATCGTTTATATCTCCATACGTATCTTAAAATTAATTTCATTGTTTAGATATCTCCTTATAAGAATAGTATTGACCCAATGCATAAAAAAATCCAGATATACGATATATCTGACACATTATATTTACAGCTGAAACAACTGCAATAAATATTTTGACATTGCCAATCTTGTGATGTATGGTATTTATAATATACAAAAAGGAGGAGATCAGAAACATGAATCAGATTGATATCTTGGTGACTTTTGATAAGAATTATATACTTCCGTTCAAGGTTATGCTGTGTTCTTATATGATGAATAATCCTGCCGATAATACCACCTTCCATTTACTGTACAGTTCCATTCCCCAGGAGGATTTGCGGGATTTACAAGGATACTGCTGCCGGTATGGTGCCGGTTTTAATGCCATTCAGGTAGACAAATCACTGTTTCAGGATGCCCCGGCAAACAAAAGATATCCGGCCGAAATGTATTACCGCCTGCTCTCTCCGCTTATCCTGCCGCAATCGTTAGATAAAATACTGTATCTTGATCCTGATATCTTGATCATCAATCCTATTGCGCCATTATGGGACATTAATTTAGGCGAAAATGTGTTTGCAGCTGCATCCCATACCGGTATCACTGAATTTGCAAATGATTTAAACCGGATCAGATTGAAAACAAACCATAACTATTTCAATTCAGGCGTGATGATGATCGATCTGGAAAAAGCAAGACAGCTTATCAAAGCAGATGAGGTATTTCAATGTGTAAATGATTATCAAAACGAACTGGCATTTCCGGACCAGGATATTTTTAATATATTATACGGCAAACATACACTTGCCGTTGATGACGTTATATGGAATTTTGATGCCCGCAATTATTCCAATTACCTGCTGCGCAGCACCGGAAAACACAACTTGAACTGGATTATGCAAAATACTGTCATTTTACATTTCTGCGGCAGTCGGAAGCCGTGGGAACCGTCGTATGCTTATCGATTTGGTATTTTATATAAGCACTATATGAACATAGCCGCAAGGTGACTCTATTGGTATTGATCTGAGGCTAATATTCTGTGCCGCAGAAAAGAAAATGTTGGAAATGTGCCAATGCACACTGCCAACATTTTCTTTTATATGCCTCTCCTAATATCATTCCTTGCAGATCCTGTCAATCCATTTAAACAGATCATCCAAATCATAGTCCCCACTGTGAGGCATTCCCCATGGCAGAAAAAAATCCACATCATATCCCTTATTTCTGAGGAGGGTCGCCAGAATAACCGGGATGGCCAACGATGTATCCCGATCATATATCCCATGACGAATCCGCCAATGCCCTGCTGTTCCTTCACTCCTCAAATAACAAACAGGATTCAGCATTTTAATAAGCTTTAAATCCGCCTTTTCTCCATTCACCTCGCTATGAGCTGCGGAATAATCAGTAAAATGTTTTGCCTTTACCTCTTCCGTGCCAAACTCCTCATTTTCCGGACTATTCAGATCCAGAGCATCAAACGCCGGAACCGGCTTCATTCGGGTAATTGCATTTACAAACCCGTCCCAGTCCATATCTTCAATAATTCCATCTTTTATTGTCAGCCAATCCTGTGAATGAATCTCACTGCCACCCACCGCCCATTTAGCTAAACGACCGGCACAATCATGTGTACTGGCCTCCCGTCTGGCCGACTGCAGGACAAGACACTTTATATATTCTTTAAAAGATCCGTCCCCCGCCTGATCCAATGACAACAAACTGCCATCATCATCCTTTAACGAAAGACTGTTCAGATAGGAGGGGAACAGAACTTTCAGATCTTGAGAAAGCTGTTTCTGACGATCATTATGCCGTCCTGTCTGTCCCGTTTTTATTAATTCACCATCTACTTTACGAATACGGACATTCGAGTAATCATCATGGCCGCCAAACAGCCATTCATATGCCATATCCGCATGTTCCAGATTATGAATCGGACAATAACAACCGGCGGCGAATACATCATCGCGTTCATCCATCGCACCGATTGCACGCAATTGTTCTTCATAATCCGGACTATTTCCTGATGCTCCCATCAATGCCGATAACGCACCGCCGGCACTTGTTCCATTTGTAATAATTTTTTCAACATCTCCCGGAATATGATTCCGGTTATAACGCAAGTACCGCACCGCCGCCTTCATATCAACAATCAATGCCGGAGCTTTTCCAACCGCTCTGCCCGTATCTGTTTCTGTATCAATTGCCTTCCCGCCTTCAAAAAACTCATCACACTGACTGCCTGAAGTCCTCCCCCTGACACCGGCACAAGCCACAATATAACCATGTTCCAATGCCCTGAAAACAGAATTAATATTGCCATGATGATCAAATCCGGGAACATCCGGAGGACCAGGCAGATAACCGCCCACCGTATTAGGCATAAAAATCGGAGCAGTATTCAGCTGATATTTGCCAGTCACCTCCCCATGATAGTACTCTTCCGGCACAAACAGATTCAATTTCTGGATCGGATCAACCGGAGCTGCACAATACCCGATTCCCTCAAATGCACGATATGTAATGCTGCGGCCCTCTAACTTACAAGTCTTTACTATATACTTCGATGCATCAAAACGAAGTTTTTCTATCATTTCATTCACGCCCTTACCATATTGCCTGTTCTGAATTTGCATAAAAAATATTGCCGCATTTGCCCGGATGCTCCTCAGGACGCCCCAGAAATCCGCTGACGCCCATCATCTTGGCCGGGAAAGCAGCATCTCTTCCGGCAATTATCTCAGCGGTTAACTCAAGATTATCAGCAACAATCTGCCTGTCAGACCAAAAAATCCCATGATTACGAAAAGCTATATCATAACTTTCTGCCAGAGTCAGCAGATGGGTCAATGCCCCCTGATACTCAGGCAATGCTTCTTTCTTCAACAATGTGTGTTCTCCACATGCATCCCCCAGGATCACAACTCTGTCCTCCGGCAGAATAAATACCATCATTCCGGCCGTATGCCCCGGTACTGCAACCGGCCAAATTGTAATTCCACCCAATTCAAAGATATCCCCCTCCTGCAATGGCAAATATGGCTCCACGCGGGAAGGAATCAGGTTATCGGCGGAAATTCCCGTGGAAGATCCATCCGGCCCGTTATTTACATCATAAAGACGTTTTTCTAATGTACAGTGCCATTTTTCCAGTTCCCAGTCCTTTTCATTCAAATATACTTCAGGGAACTGCCCTGCACCGCCGGCATGGTCAAGATGGCCATGTGACAGCAGCACAGTATAGGGCGTTTGAATCAACGACTCAACATATCCTCTCAAATCACCTATCCCAAATCCGGTATCTAAAAGCGCTGCCCGTTCCGATCCTTTTACCAGATAGGCACACACACCACAAGGCATTGTAATACGCAAAAGATGCTCACTTACCTTTTTCGATTCAAAAAATGACATCTTACACTCACCTCCGTTTTTACTCTGTCACATCAGACCCTTGGCATCTTCATCCCTGTATAACGCAATTTGAGCAACAAAAACGATCACTGCGGTAATTGCAAAACAGATGATAAATTTAACCATATCTGACATGTCACCCGTCACCGGGTTGATAAAGTTAGGAAATGAGAACAAAGCACTGCCGCCCATAATATAACACTTCGTTTTCGTCAGTCCCAGCAAAGCGCCGCCGATACAGCCACAGATAATATTGATTGCAAACGGACGCTTCAGCGGAATCAGCAAAGAATACATCAGCGGTTCACCAACACCGCAAACCTGTGAAATCGTCGCCGGAATCGCCAGATCACGTACTTTCTTGTTCTTGCGGGCCGCCACACAAAGGGCAATTCCCTGAACCATACCAACAAGTGGTCCGATACCGCCGCAGGCCATAATATAATCAAATCCGGCAATTGCCATATTAGATATTCCAATGGAAATCAGCGCCCAATGCAGACCAAACATAACCAGGACACCAAATCCTCCGCCCACCAGAGCTCCTGCGATAATACCGCCGACAACCGGAATATCATACAGGAAGATAACAAAGGATGAAATACATCCGCAGATAGCCATAGAAACAGGGCCAATCACAAGGTAGGTCAAAACAACAGAGACAGAAAGGGTTACCAGAGGAGTCAGAATGCTGCGCAGAACTTCCGGTATCCATTTCTTGCACGCCTTTTCAAGCTTCGATGCAACATATACTGCCAGAATAATCGGAACAACACTGGAGGTATATCCCGTTGCCGGCATGATAACGGGTATTCCTAAGAACGTATTATAATAATCCATGGCAAATGGAGTACCTGCCAGAATGGTACCTGCAACTTCCAGCGCGGCTCCGATATTAACCATCGCCGGATAGGTCAGTGCACAGCCGATTCCTGCCCCCACGAATTCACTGCTCTTAAATTTACGGGCCGCAGTAATTCCCAACAGAATGGGCAGGAAATAGAAAAAACCATCTCCCAGTGCATAAAACAGCATATAGACACCACTCTCTGCCGAACACCAGCCAAGTGTAGCCGCCAGTGAAATCAATCCCTTGACAATACCGGCTGCGGTCAGAACTCCCAGCACCGGAGCCAGAATACCCGAAATCGTATTCATCAGTGTACTCAGCAGACTTTTGTGTTCTACCTTGTGGTCTGCCATATCTTCCACATCACTTACAGCAGACCTGCTGTCAATCCCGCAGATTTCGCAGACCAGATCATAAACTGCTCCTACTTTGGTACCTAATACCACCTGATATTGTCCGCCTGCCTGTATCACCTGGATGACACCTTCCGTCTTTGTCAGTACATCTCTATCGGCCTTCCCCTCATCTTTTAATATAAAACGAAGCCGGGTGAAACAGTGAGTCAGACTTATAATATTCTCTTTGCCGCCGACATGATCGACAATCATTCTGGCTAATGTATCATACTTGTTTGCCATAGTCATTACCTCCCAAATTATCTCATCTTTTTCTATACACATTCCCTCGAGGTGTAAGCATAGTATGGCAGTTTCATTTGCAGATGTAAAGATTTTGAGAGCACTCCGGTACGGTATACCGCTTTTTGCCTGAATTAAAAACTATTTTCGATACAACATACCAAAATTGTTCTGATTTTGATATAATTAATAACGTCAGGGGGTGTTCATATCAATATTTTAGATAAAATGTCACAACGAAGATTGTTCTCCGGTTCCGAATGGTCCGTAATTGAATATATGATGAAACAATCTGAACAGGTTGTAAATGCATCCATAAAAGAATTGGCGAACAGCGCCTTTACTTCACCATCTACCATTGTCCGCCTGTTTAAAAAGCTCGACTGCAACAGTTTTACAGAATTTAAGGTTCAGTTTTACAGTGCTGTTTCGCAGCAGGCAAACCGACAGCTTGTCGATGCCAATATTCCTTTTGATAAGGAAGATTCCCTGTTGGAAATAGCTCAGAATCTGGAGACACTCTGCACTGATGCCTTGCAGGAAACATCTACGTTATACGAAGAGTACGCATACCAAAAAGCCGTTAAAAAATTGAATGCCGCAGAGTCAATCGATATTTACTGTCTCGGTGCAAATCAACATTACGCAAAAGATTTCCAGTTAAATATGATGCGGATACATAAACAGGTCATTGTCTGGAACGATCCGATGAGTATGAAGTTAAGTGCCGCCAAATCCAACCGGTCTCATGTTGCTTTATTTATCTCTTATTCCGGTGAGGGTGATCATCTGATTGAATGCTGCCGCCTTTTACGCGAATGCGGCACTTATATTATCTGTATTACAAGTATCGGGAATAACTCGCTTTCTGATTTATGTCATTTGTCACTCAACATTGTTTCAAAAGAAAAAATGTTTTCCAAGATAGGACTGTTTTCTTCAAAATATTCGATACTTATGGTTCTGGATATTCTATTTTCCGGGGTTTATAAGGAAGATTATGAGACGAATCAGGCATTGATTGATACTGAGACAAAATTTTCAATCAAAAGACCATAGACTGCCAAAAAAGCCCATGTTATTTTTAACAATCCGATTAGGCAAAGCGTTTGGAAAAGGTGTTGGCTTTACGATAGGTCTGGTCCTGCTGCCATATATTTTCCTGGCTATACTCGGGTTTGGAAAATCCATATATTATGGGCCAAAAGGAAAGTCCTTAGAATAACAAAAAACATCATTCGGGGTGCCAATGGCATCAGCCAGTTCGTCAAATTGGCGAGCTGGTTTTTTACATCAAAGCAACAAATTCTTTCTTATGAAAGAAAAAAGGCTCCTCTGGCCAACATCTGCCAAAGAAGCCATTCTTCATTCTCAAATAATATCTTTATCCAAAAGAAAATCAATCAAGCTGACATTCAATATACCGGTGTCATCATACCAACGTTTCCCAATATCTTTTCTAACCACAATCTTCGGAAAAGAATCTCCTGTAAGAGCAAACGGACGAAGTTCCGCTTCCATTTTATCATCAGTCAGCATTGCATAGGCTGACTGAATATAGGTTCTTTTCCCGTCTGAATTAACGACGAAGTCAATCTCTCTCGGAGTCCGGATCGAATTACCATTTGCATTAACAGTTCTCGCATATACCACACCAACATCAACGGCGAATTGACGGTTTATCAGTTCGTTATAGATAATGTTCTCCATGATATGTGTCATTTCCTGCTGACGAAAACCAATACGAGCATTACGCAGACCTAAATCCTCACTATAATACTTGTTTGGGGAATCAAAATAAGACTTTCCCCTAACATCATATCGTTTACTTTCAGAAAACAAAAATGCATCCTCCAAATGCCCAATATATGCACGAATGGTATTAGCAGAAACGCCTCTGGTCTGTTTTGATTGCAATGTGGCTGCAATTTTAGGCGGATTAGTCAAGGAACCAATAGAGGAGCACAATAAGTCTAAAATCTGTTCCAGCACATCCTGTCTCTCAATCTTTTTTCGTTCCACAATATCTTTGATGTACACCTCTGTAAAGAGTGATTTTAGATAATTCATTTTTGCCGCTTCATTTGGCCTTGATAAAATAAGCGGCATGCCGCCATAAAAAGCATAATCATCAAAGGCTTCATTCTTGTCTCCGCCAACCGCTGAATAATACTCTGAAAAGCTTAAGGGATGAACTCTAATCTCATCACTCCGCCCCCGAAATTCAGTCAGGATATCACTTGACAGCATTTTAGAATTGCTTCCGGTTACATAAACATCTAAGTTCGGCAGACTGCGAAGATCATTTAATGCATCATAAAATGTTATCTTCTCCCCATCTTTGTTATACGGATTCGCCACCTTATCAGACATCTGAATTTCATCTACAAAGAGATAATATTCCTCTGCTTTTCCTTCGACAACACCTCGTACATAAGAAGAAAGTTCTAAGGGATTACGGTATTTTATATCCCTTGCGAGATCAAGTTCTACCTGGATAATCTGCTCACTTTTCACCCCCTTCTGAAGAAGGTAATCTCTATATATTTTTTTTAAAAGATATGATTTGCCACAACGACGAATACCAGTTATTACCTTAACTAATCCATCATAACGGTATGAAATTAACTGCTGTAAATAACTATCTCGCTTAATATCCATATGAACGAACCCCTTCCACTGAACATCATTGCCCATAAAGTCTAATATGTTCAATCATTATACAATAAAGGGGTCTGATAATCAAGTTTTTATAAAAAATTCGTTATTATATTGTAACTGCTCAGGATGGGGCATCTTCAAATCCACCCTAACCCGATCCACATCATAAACCCAAATCACCTCAACCACATGATAATTTCCAATTTTGGAAATAGTATTTCTGATTGTCCCATGGTACAATAAAAAAACTAACCAACACATTTCCAGGGAGAAATCATCCACATGAATGCGAAAAAAACAGAAAAAGTAACTATCATTATCAATGAAAAGAGTTTTGTTTTAGATCATAGTAAGAGACCAGAGCAAGAAGAAGCACTGGCATGGCTGCAGGAAGCAGCGTCGGACAAGTACCGCGCCATCTATAAACTGGGATTTAAGAAACGGGAACCCTGGTATTCCGTATCGCTTAATTTTCTCCATGATCTCACCAGTGAGTTTATCAACAAATTAACCAGACAACCGGATCTGGAGATTTTAAGGGAACACATAGAGCTGGTTCTTACTGATGAGGAATGTGCCTCCTATATCGACAGAATGCCCTTTATGACCGGTATGGAATTTATCACCCCGGTCTGGATATACGATTTCTGGAGACGGCTCAACGGTATCTTCGCCGAAGATATGAAGAACTTCACCGGACTGGTTCAAGAGTATCTGACACAACACAATGACGAGATAAAAATAGCAGGCAGAGTGTTTTTCCATCTGGTGGAAAATAAAGCGGATAACGATTACCCATTTGCGTTCATGGCGACCTATTCCGTCGCCGGAGAGAACAACAAATCCCGGCATATATCCCTAAAATACGCCCTGACTGAATACAAAGAAGATGTCAATAAGCTGCTGATGCTGCTCTCCGCTGTCACCACTGCTTCTGCCAACAGTACTTTCATCTCTGAGCTCATGGAGACTGGTGAACTGTTTATGCCGATTCGTCTTAATTCACAGGAAGCCTATCTCTTCCTCACCGAGATTCCGCTCTACGAACAAGCCGGGATTCTCTGCCGGGTACCGAACTGGTGGACGCGAAAATCAAATCAGCTCAGCATGTCCCTCAATATTGGCGAGAAAAAGCCTTCGCTGGTGGGGATGGAGTCTCTGGTCAGCTTCTCTCCCGAGTTCGCTTTGGGTGGTGAGACATTATCCTATTCCGAAGTCCGGGAATTGCTAAAGCAGGAGGAAGGTCTTGCACTCCTCAAAGGCAAATGGGTTGAGATCAATCATGAGAAATTGAGCCAGCTTCTAAAATCCTACGAGCAGGCGGAACTATTGGCTGAACAGGATGGCCTGTCATTGATCGAAGCGATGCAGATGGAATTAAATATAGGAACTCAGAAGCGATTGCAGATCAAAGACGGAATACAGGTCAAAAATGGCCAATGGATGAAGGATCTGCGCAACCGTCTGCGCAATCCTAACGTGCTGGAGAAAAGACCTCTGCCGCAATATCTCCATGCCCATTTACGCCCCTATCAGCATGATGGGTACGACTGGCTTACCTATATGAAAGACCTCGGCTTCGGTGCCTGCCTGGCCGATGACATGGGTCTGGGAAAAACCATCCAGGTAATCGCGATGCTGGAGTCAGTGTATGAAGGAACCACAAACTTAACCGATGCCGGTCAGGGAAATCCCGTATCTTTCTCCGACACCAATCGGAATCTTTCTGCCCTCCTGGTAGTTCCTGCATCCCTCCTCGGTAACTGGACGAAGGAACTGGAAAAATTTGCTCCGCTCCTGCCATATCGCGTACTCCATGGAATGAACGAGGACGATGCAAAGGAGGCGCTCACCGGGGGCTTCCTCTTTATAACCACATATGGAATGGTCACCAGATCCGCAGTAATAAAAGAGAAAATCTGGAATATGGTCATTTTAGATGAGGCCCAGGCCATCAAAAACCCGGGAACCAAGCAGACAAAAGCGATTAAACTGTTAAAGACCGGGACAAAGATCGCATTAACCGGTACCCCCATTGAAAACCGGCTGTCAGATCTGTGGTCACTGTTTGACTTCCTGAATCCGGGACTGCTGGGCAATGCCAAAGAGTTCTCTTCCTTCACAAAGGAACTGGCAAACAATACTGATGGCTACGCGAGATTAAAGTCTATCATCCAGCCATTTTTGCTGCGAAGACTGAAAACAGATAAGACGGTCATCTCCGATCTTCCTGACAAGCTTGAGAAAAAGGAATATACTGCTATGACCAAAAAGCAGACTGCCCTTTACTTAAAGCTGGTGGAAGATTTGAAATCGACATTGGCAAAAACCGACGGTATACAGAAAAAAGGAATCGTACTATCATCCATCATAAAATTCAAACAAATATGCAACCATCCGGATCAGTATCTGGGGCAGAGCGAGTATAAGGATACCTACAGCGGAAAATTTGAACGTCTGAGAGATATCTGCGAAACGATCTGCGAGAAAAGGGAGCGGGTTCTGATCTTCACTCAATTTCGGGAGATGGCAGAGCCGCTCGCAGACTACTTAGAGACTGTCTTCCATCAGAAAGGATTAGTACTGCACGGCGGCACGGCGGTGAAAAAGCGCCAGGAACTGGTGGAGCAATTCAATGGCGAAGACTACATCCCCTTTATGGTACTTTCCGTCAAAGCCGGTGGCGTGGGTCTTAACCTGACCTCCGCCAACCATGTGATCCATTTTGACCGCTGGTGGAATCCGGCGGTGGAAAACCAGGCAACTGACCGGGCTTTTCGAATTGGGCAGAAGAAAAATGTCATTGTGTATAAGTTCATTACTCAGGGTTCTATCGAGGAAAAAATTGATCTTATGATTGAGGAGAAACAAGAACTGGCCGGTGATCTGGTCGCATCATCCGGCGAAAAGTGGATCACTGATTTAAGTGATCATGAACTGATCGACCTGCTCAGTCTGAAAGGAGGTAACGCATAATGTATGGATATCCTAGTTACGTGTCGGCAGCAGAAAAGAAGGCTAAAGCAGCAAAGGTACTGGCGAAACTGCGAAAAAAGAATCCGGACATATCTCCCGTACAGATTGAGGGTCGGCTGATCGCCAAATCCTGGTGGGGTAAGGCATGGGTCGATAATCTGGAACGTTATGCGGACTACGCCAACCGGATTGACAGAGGGAAAACCTATGTAAAAAACGGTATGGTGCTTGACCTGCAGATACAGAGAGGTCGTGTATCCGCCCTGGTCTGTGGCAGCACTATGAAACCATATACGGTTGAGATCATGATTGATCCATTGTCAAAAAAGAATATGGATGAGCTGACAAAACTGTGCGACTATCGCATCGATACCATTGAGGCGCTGACTGCCGGGAAATTCACCAAAGAACTGGAAGGGCTGCTCTCCGCAAAGGGAACCGGACTGTTCCCTTCCCCCAAAGAGATCCATTTTTCCTGCAGCTGCCCTGACTGGGCATATATGTGCAAACATGTTGCCTCCGTGCTGTATGGCATCGGTGCCCGTCTGGATGATAATCCCCTCCTGTTCTTTACGCTGCGGGATATTGATTCTGAACGGTTTATCAAAAAGTCCGTGGAGAAAAAGACGGAACTGATGCTTCAAAATGCAGGTAGGGAAAGCAGCCGGACGATTGATGAGGAAGATGTAGCAGGGTTATTTGGGATATAAAGCTTAGATAAAGGCGCGAAACAAATTCGCGCCTTGTACGATATAATGAGTAACCCTTCTTACTTTTTCCTCATTATTTTCTCCATACTCTTTCCTTTAGCCAATTCATCAACCAGTTTATCAAGATACCGTATGTTCTGCATCAGCTCATCTTCAATTTCTTCCACCCGATATCCGCAGATAACACCAGTAATTAATGAAGCATTCGGATTGATCTGCGGTGCACTATGAAAAAACTCCTCGAAACTGGTTTCCCGTTCCAACTGCTCCTTCAAACTGTCTTCATCAAAACCCGTCAACCAGAAAATAACCTTATTCACCTCTTCTTTTGTACGCCCTTTTTTCTCTGCCTTTTCTATATACAGCGGATAAACACTGCTGAATGAAGTTGTAAAAATCCGTGGTTTCTTCATTTCATATACTCCTGTCTCTATCAAATAATCCGTATCGGAGGTTCAGATAATTGGTAAGATCATCTCATACTGCCGGACTGTGAGTTCAAAGCCTGTCCGCTTCAGGAAAGAAACCATCTCCGTACAATCATCATCTACATTAATGATCCGCAGCCGGCCAGCCATTGTACGTTCCATTAAACCGGCAATGATATTGATACCGATCCCTTTACGTCTGTGTTGTTTATGAACTGCGATCTGAGGAATATCACCGGTTGTCCGGTTCACAATTCCATATCCGGCAATCATATTATCTGCCCATATCTGTGCAAATATAAATTCATCTTTGACCGAACGAACTGAATCAATTGAGTTCTGCCAGGATGGGTTGAAATCCCAGAACGCTTTATACAGTTGCCACTGCTCCGGTTTTATATCAGTAATATATTCAATCTCACCCGATGGACAGTTAAGAGAAAACGCAATTTTGTCCAGGTTAAAAACCGAAAAGCTTCTTGTAATCTGAAACCCCTGCTGCTTATAAAGCTCAAATGCTCCCTTGTTTTCCTGAAGAACTTCCAACAGATATTGTTCGATATTGTTTTGCCGGAATCGGTCCATCACATAACCAAGAATCTCACGAGTAATTCCCCGCCTTCTTTCCGTGGGTATTACTCCTGTGCCCAGATCATAGGCAGTCAGTTTACCATTCCAGTCACGCACTCCGTTCAGAACAAAACCAACCAGTTCATGACCGGGTTCTTTAAATGCACCGACTGATAACTCCGGATCAAATCCTCTTCGGATCATCATCGAATGAAATGATTCCATCGACAGGCCAAGATCTGCCTGATAATCAGAAAAAGCTTTTGTAAACACCTGATACAGTGTTTGAAGGTCTGTGTTGACGAGCGTTTCATATGTATACATCATCTCCCCCCTGATTTATACATTCTGAAAAACCATTACTTCACCGTCTTTGGCAACTCCCTTTTTGAAGTCATAATCTTTCGGTTTGCCGCTGAAATAATAATTAATTACCCGTGCATTTGCCGCATGGGTCACGATCATAATATTCTTATCCTTATGTTCTGCTGCAATCATTTCACAAAAATCACAGTTTCGTTTCATAAAATCCCGGAAGTGTTCTGTCCCTTTATCACCAGTCATAACGGCCTGCCAGAACAGCTGCATTGATTCCCTTGTTTCCTCTGTCCCTTCAAACTCACCACAATTAATTTCTGCAAGTCTGTCATCATATATGGGTTGACTATTACTAATAATCTCAGCGGTTTGCCGGGTCCGTTTTTGGGGACTGCAATAACAAATATCAAACACAACCTGCTGTAATTGCTCTGCCTGCTGTCTGGCCTGATCGATCCCTGTTTGATTTAACTCCGTTTCCGTACATCCGTTGAATCGTCTCGTTAAATTCCAGTCTGTCTGCCCCTGCCGCACAAGATAAATCATAATTATTTCCCCCGCTCAAAGTAAGATACCGATACCTTGCCATCCATACATTCTCTTGTCACCTGATAACCGAACTTTTTATAGAAATAATGGTTTTCACTCTTATCCGTCGGTGTTACTAACGCCCAATGTACGGCATCACTATATACTTCATCCAGGTACTTCATCGCACTTTGACCGATTCCTTTGTTCGCATATTCCGGTATTACACATAATGCACCGAGATAATATTGATGATCCGGCAGTTCCTGCACGGAAATCGCACCGACAATAGTGTCTTCCGTAATTATTTTGTATAAACTCCTTTTTCTCATTCCGTCGAGTATTTTCTGTTCTGTCTTGCCATAACCGGGACACTCACCGTATTTCAGGTAATCACTGTAAAAACTCAGATTATATACTTCTGCCAGACGCTGTGCATCAGCTGGTGCTGCTTTTTTAATTGTTATTTCCATATACCCTCCCAATTTAACTTATCATAATCATATCTATAACTTCTCATACTACATCGGTAGTTATTTTTTCTTATCCCACCCCCTCCGAGCGAAAAACCAATTGCAAAGATTAAACAGATATGCTACCCTATAAACACGGAACAATCGTGTTGCAAGGGTGTTGACTTTCCATCATACATAGGTGGGAGGTGGTGCGGATGAAATTTGACTTTAAGGACCTTATGGCCTTTGGGATGTTCATTCTGACATTACTGACCTTAATCATTAAGTTGATCGGTTAGTTAGCATTTTCTAAGTCCTGGAAACAGGCATAGAAAAACCACCCTTGAAACTTTGGTCAGTCGATAGGGTGGAATTTCTACTTTTTTACTGGTCAACCTTTTGTGGGCGGTTGTTCCCTTTGTATATCCATTTTAGCAGATCTGTTAATTTTTTGCAAGCGTATAGGGTGAAATCACCCTTTTCTGCACACTCGCAATTTAAAATGGTTAATACTTCAGAATTATGAACATTTCTTCTCCCTACCGCTATATCCAATCAAATATTGCATCACTCTGTCATTATCATCACTATTTTCAACATATACATCCAGTCTGTCTATCCCGGAACAGCCGCCGGACATTTCCAAAAGCTTTTGAACTAATATATTGTTTCTGATATCAACCCACTGTCCTTCTTCCACCTTTAAAAAAATCCCGCCGGAACATTCATTTACCATATTAATAAAGCCTGCGATATTTCTAATATTGTAAAATGTCATAATACAATCCCCTTCCTTTCATTTTAATCAACTATTTCCATGGAGTTTCTTTTCGGATCCAGGATACAGATTTCCTAATCCCCCTTTCGAATCACCTGACGAAGTTGTTTTTTGCAGTAATCGTTCATGCATCATAAACATAATCAACAAAGCAGCAAATAAAAAGACAGGTAATAATGATATCGCAGCCAGGTCTGCAATCATCCCGAATAATGGCGGCATCAGGCAGGTGCCTACATATGCACTTGCCATTTGGACACCGATAATTGCCTGGGATTTGTCTGCGCCAAAATGTTCTGGTGTGGAATGAATAATACATGGATAAATGGGTGCACAGCCAAGGCCGATCAAAATAAGTCCTGACAAGGATGCAGTTGTACCAAACGGCAAGAATAGAATCAGGACACCAATGGCTACAATCCCCTGGCCCAACCGGATCATTTTCGCATCGGTCAGCTTCATAGTGACAAAACCGCTGAGCGCCCTGCCTGCCGTAATACCAATATAGAACAGACTGGCAAATTTTGCGGCAGTTTCTGCAGGTACCCCTTTATATAATGTTAAATAACTGCTGGCCCACAGTCCGGTCGTTTGTTCTATTGCCGAATAGCAGAAAAATGCGAACATAATTTCTTTTGCGCCGGGAATCTTTACAATGCTTCGCAGGGTGAGCGGCTTATTTTCGCCCTTATTTCCCGCCACCGTCTCTTCTTTTAAACGCCCCTTCCAAAGCGGCAGACTCAATACAAGAATGACGGTTAAAACGACTTGCATCACTGCTACATATCGATATCCCGAATTCCAGGTACCCCCGCCGGTTAATGTAAATCCCATAATATATGGACCCAGAGATGCTCCCAATCCCCACATACAATGAAGCCAGCTCATATGACTGCTTGCGTAGTGCAGGGCTACATAATTGTTAAGAGATGCATCCACGCTGCCCGCTCCCAGACCATATGGAATTGCCCACAAACAGAGCATTCCGAATGAGTTGCTGACTGAAAATCCAAGTAATGCACATGCGGTCATAGCAACACTGATCACCGTTACTTTACCTGTTCCCAAACTTCTGGTCAGCCGGTCACTCTGCAGGCTGGATATCACTGTTCCGACTGCAATAATCATCGATATAATTCCGGCATATGAAACCGAAATTCCAAATTCAGGATACATCGCCGGCCATGCTGATCCAAGCAATGAATCCGGAAGCCCCAGACTAATAAACGCCAAATAAATAACTGCTAAAAGCAAACTGTACATCTTGTTATCCTCCCTGTTCTCATGTATAATTATATCGTCATTATTAAGAATAGTATATGTAATAACCGTCAGCTTTCTATAAATATTCCGTCAAAGAGGAGGGGCTTTATTATGGCATTATCATTGTGTAATGTAAAAGTCAGTGAGGATGGCAGGGAACTGGTCGAACATGGCACCTTACAGTTTCCGGTGGCCTGTTATCACGATGATCTGATAAAAGAAGATGTATACTGGCACTGGCATGATGAACTGGAATTAATCTTCGTTTCTGAAGGAAGTGCAACAATCGCTGTTGAGCAGGAGAAATTCACTGCCTGTCAGGGCGATGGTTTTTTTATTAATACCGGCATTCTTCATGCTGCCTGGCATCTTGATACGCCTTCCTGCCGCTTTCAGTCCATCGTTTTTCACCCGCGTATGGTCGGCGGAAGCATGGACAGTGTCTTCTGGCAGAACTATATTCAACCTCTGACAGATGATGCGGCACGTAAATATGTACATATTGATACATCATTCAAGTTTCATCATGAAGCGGTCACCGCCATCAAAACAGCATGGCAGGCCTGTGTGACAGAACCGCCCGGATATGAATTTGAAGTGCGTAATTGTCTCTCACGTCTGATTTTTATATTGTCTTCCCTGCAGCCGGCTAAAGTTGTACCGCTTTCAGAAAAAATGCTGCGTGAAAACGAACGAATTAAAATAATGCTGCAATTTATTCAGGACCATTTTTATGAACCGATCAGTATTGCAATGATTGCCGGGGCATCCACGATTAGTGAAAGCGAATGCCTACGGTGTTTTCATAACACCATAGGCATTTCACCAATTCAATATTTAAAGCAATTCCGTATCCAGAAAGCCGCTGATTTTTTGATTTCATCGAATAAAAAAATCAGCGACATTGGCATCGAATGCGGCTTTCATGACAGCAGCTATTTCACGAAAAGTTTTCGTGAAACAAAAGGAATTACGCCAACAGAGTATCGCCGGAACCATTCACACAGATAAATCAAAATCGACGAGCTGGTCCCGCAGGTGGCTTTGGTCATTATAAAACTGTCAATGATACCATTTCCCAGGAATAGTATCCTGTTCTGCCGCCATTAACTCCTTCAATATTGCATCAGCATCAGCGATCGAAGAGATAAGCGGATCCGTCATCAGCGCCCGTCTCAGCAGTTCATAACTGCCCTCATAGACCGCCTGTGCGGTAAGTTCATGGGTATCCAGCACAAGTTCCTGCATTCCCCTGACTCCTCTGGGCATCTCACCGGCATGTAACGGCACCGGTCCGTCTTTACCAACGGTACACAGCACTTCGAGAAATGCGTCATCACTCATATTCGTAACTGCACCGTTATTATATGTATTAATAAAAAACTGTTTTTTCGAGTCAATCACCATATTTTCAATAATATCCGTTGCATGATCCTGGGAAAAGGTCGTCATATAATCTTTTATCGGTGTCTTTCCCCCAACAAAACTGTCCACCTGACGGAACATCTCACGATGGCGCTCGTACCTTGGTTCTGTCTCCCAGATACTGAGCGGAGGGATCTCATCCTTCAAAACACCTTTGCCCTGCCAGAATCGGACATACTCCTTTGTATGCCCGACAACAGTCGGGATTGATCCAAAGATTTTGTACAATTCATAACCTATGGCTTCATTGTTTAACGCCTTTGCGCCGGTATCACCACCCTCAGTCTCCTTTGCTGATGAATCCCTGATCGACTCAGCGATAGCAGCAGTCATATCCCGCCCCTGATAATCTGCCTTCAAAAGCCAGGTAAAGTGATTCACACCAGCTATTTTGAATTCAAAATCCCTGTCGATTTCGGCACTGTAATCATCGGCAGTTTTTATGATTCCGGCCCTCATTGCATAATTTGTTTTTATAAAAGGCATGTGCTGGGCATCACACAAAGCAAAACTTTTAATATCTGGCATAAAGCGTTTCAGACCGATTCCATTAACCGCCGTAGGATTGATATAGTTAATCAGCCAGGCATCCGGACATAACTCTGCAACATCACGGGCACAGTCAAAGATCACCGGCAACTCACGCATTGCCCGGAATATACCGCCCGGACCAATCGTATCACCGGAGCACATCCTCACACCGTACTTTTCACTAATCTGACAGTCAATCCCACGATACAAAACCGACTTTTCTGCAAAACTCAGTACCACAAAATCTGCATCTTTCAGCACATCACGCCGGTTCACAGATCCTTCAATTTTTAGTCCGACGCCTTCTTTTCCTGCTACCATCTGTGCCAGTGAAACCATCTTTTTCAGTACCGTTTCGTCTGTATCAACAAGGGCTAACGTCCCTTTGCTAAGATGTTCGGACTGTACCATCTGCCAGATTGCCTGTCTGCCAAAAAACAAACTGCCGGCGCCTATCACTACCACTTTCGGATGATTTGCCATGTTCAAAAAACCTCCCTTTTGAATTTGTAAGCTCATTATAACAGACTCTTCTATGTCCAAAAATGCTCTAAAGTGCAGAAAGCATGTTCAAAAGTACGCTTTTTATTATTGACACAGTCTGAGCATTATGTTATGGTTCTCTAAATATAACTATTCGTTCATCACAGAAGGTAGATTCTCATGAAGAATTATGACTTATTCAACTCGCTCTGCAGCCAGTTTGAGATCAATATCAGCGTATGTTCCAGTGTCAGACACGATCAGAAATGGCTGGAACATGAAAGTAAAAAATGTTACGATATCTGGCTTATTACCACCGGAACAATAGAACTGGAGACGGACGGCATTACCTGTCAGTTGAATGAAGGAGATGTGTTTCTGTTCTACCCGGGCCGTATTTATGTCGCTGAATCTCTGACTGAATACTGTGAGTTTATCTTTATTCATTTTGATGTCTCTTTAGGAAAAAATATCCGTCCTTTAGATAATTTCAAGCTGAGCGGACACATCTGCAGTCATGAAGTGACAAATGAAGTAAATACAATGCGGGACGCCTTCCAGGCATATCAGCAGGATGCACCACTGTGTTCACTCCTGATGAAGGGCAGCCTGATTTTTCTGATCCGAAAAATAGCAATTTTCAAATTTCAGACAATGGGTGATGAAACCGAAACCGATCTCAGTAATCCCTATTTAAAACTGGAGCAGGCATTATCCTTTATTACCCACAATCTTTATCAGGATATTTCAGTAAAGAAAACCGCGGCAGATCTGCATATGTCGGAAAAATATTTCATCTCTTTTTTCAAAAAATATATGGGCATAACCCCTTATTCATATATTCAGAGTTTGAAATTCAAAGACGCAATACGGTATCTCAGCGAAAAAAAGTTTTCCGTCAAAGATACCGCATATATGCTTGGTTATTCAGATGCTTATTCCTTTTCAAAGGAGTTTAAAAAGTATTACGGCTTTTCGCCTTCAACGCTTATTTACTGATATTTATCTTCCATTATCATGCTCCGGTTTTCGGCATGATCCAGAACTTCATGACCGGATAGCTGAGAACTACCTGAACCACTATATTTACCAGATTCGCCAGCGTCGGAACGAGTTCCTGGGGCATGCCGATACGCACCATCATCGTCTGACTGTAGGCCGGCAGCGCAGCCGATACTACTACCAGCAATACTGCCAGACCGATATATTTCGGCACAGCCTGTGAAAATGCAGCATTGGAACGGAACACAAAACTTTTCTGGACATAAAAGTTTACCGCCTGGGCAAGTGCCGTCGCCGTCAGAAAACTTAAGAATCCGCACAGGCCCAGGTCACTTTCAACATTCGTATAGTTGAAGATTAAGAAATGAAAGGGTGTCTGGTTCCATAACCGGAACACAAATCCGGTACATAACCACATTACCAGAAAGTTGACAACTGTAGCACAGTTGGATAACAGATTAAACAAAATAAACTCCCATAGATTCGGATGTTGTTTCACCCATTGCTTTACACCTTCCATGCTTTCTCCTTTCCGGCTAAAACCGCTTCATATCGCCGGTTATCCCTTCGATTCACAAAAAATCCACGGATAATCCGTCCCATTCCCTGAAAGAAATGTCCGTTTACCACAATCAGCAATCCCTGAATCATGTCCATGCTCACCATTCCGCCGGTCATTTTGGCAATGGCACGGAAAGGGATATTGTACTGGAACAGCAGATTCAGATCCGGTGTTCCAAGGGATTCATTCTTAGTCATTTTATTTGTCAGTACCCGATAGACGAACCGGGCCAGTCTGCTCTTTGCGTAATACATCTGACAAACCGCATCATTCATTCCCAGTTCCCCGTCCCATCTGCCGGATGGAATCGGATATCCAAGCAGTACCTCGTATTCTTCTGGTTTCACATCCTGAATCAATCCAGTCCGGTAGGAAGACAGATCGCTGTCGGCATAAGGCAAGACATCAGTACTGCCGGCCAGAGTCAGGCTGCCGCTTAAGCGAATATCAAGCACACAGGCACCAACCAGAATCTGATAAGTTCCTGCTTCTATCTCCCAGCTGTTGGTGCGTACATTCCAGTAGCGGAAGGTCTTATCATCGAATGTTATCGACAGGCGCTGCTTTTCTCCGGCTTTCAAAAAGACCTTTTTGTATCCTTTCAGTTCCTTTTCCGGCCGGAATACCTGACCGTCAAAACATCCCACGTAAAGCTGGGCAACCTCGGCACCATCCCTGCTGCCGGTGTTTTCCAGAGTAAAACTGACACCTTCTGCAGTCACCTCCAGTTCACTATAGGAAAAACTGGTATAAGACAATCCGTAACCAAACGGATATTGAACCCGGACCCGTGCCGTGTCATAATACCGATACCCCACGTAAAGTGACTCCCGGTATTCAGAATTTCGTTCCGTGCTCGGATAATACCGGAAAGCAGGTGTATCCTCTAACCGGATGGGATATGTTTCGGCCAGACGTCCTGACGGATTTACCCGCCCTGTCAAGACATCCAGCATCGCACCTGCCCCCGCCTGACCGCCCAGATATCCATGCAGAATCGCCCGGCAACAGTGCTGCCACGGCATTTCCACGGCAGCTCCGCCGCTCAGAACACCAACAATGTTGGAATTGACCTTAACCAGGGACTCCAATAGCTCAATCTGGTTCTGGGGAAGCCGCAGATGACTGCGGTCCATTCCTTCTGATTCATTGATCTCATTCAGCCCAAAGCAATAGATTACCAAATCTGCCTCACGGGTGAGGTCGAGTGCTGCCTTTTTCATCACCTCATCCGTCTCACCGGTCCGCCGGTAACCCGGAACACAGCCAATACAATGAAGCGGATAATCACCGATCATTTCGTCCATCTGCTCCACATCCAGGGCCGGATTAACCATTGAAGACCCCGCCCCTTGGTAACGTGGAATGATGGCAAAATCACCAATCAATGCAACCTTTTTCTGTTTGTCAAGCGGCAGCAGCGGCTCCGGATTTCCGGAATTCTTCAATAGTACAATGCTTTCTGCTGCTGCCCGTCCGGCCAGCCGATGGTGTACTGCCCAATCAATCTCCGTCTCACTGTGAGGATTGTCTCCAGCAAATGCAAGTGCTGCATCCAGCAGGTCATCCACACAGGTATCAAGCTGTTCCATCGTCAGCCTGTTTTCTTTAATCGCCCGGATGATCTGCCGGGCCGAATCCAGTCCCGGCGCAGGCATTTCCAGATTCGAACGCGCAGCCACACCGCGGACATGATCATTAGATCCGCCCCAGTCCGTCACTACCATTCCATCAAATCCCCACTCATTGCGGAGAATATCCGTCAGCAGATGCTCATTTTCATTGGCATAGGTTCCGTTCACCTGATTATAACTGGTCATCAGGGCCTTCGCCCCGCCCTCCTTTACGGCAATCTCAAATCCGGTCAGGTAAATCTCCCGCATCGTCCGTTCATCAATCACTGCATTCATCACCATCCGCCGCAGTTCCTGGCTGTTGACGGCAAAGTGCTTGGGACAGGCATAACTTCCATGGCTCTGAATCCCGCGGATATAGGCTGCTGCCATCTTACCCGACAGGTAAGGATCTTCCGAGAAATACTCGAAATTACGCCCGCATAAAGGGCTTCTTTTGATATTCAGGCCCGGCCCCAGAAGTACGTTTACCTCAAGGGCAGCTGCTTCCGCCCCCAGTGCATCACCAATCGCTCCGGCCAGCTCCTCATCCCAGCTGTTAGCAATAGTCGCCGCCGTCGGAAAGCAGGTCGCCGGAAGCGAAGGATTCAGCCCCAGGTGATCACCTGCGCCAACCTGCTTACGAACACCGTGGGGACCGTCTGCAAGGAGGATGGAGGATATCCCCATACGAGGAATATCCCGGCTCTGCCATTCATTTTTACCGCTTAAAAATGCGGCCTTTTCTTCTAATGTAAGTTTTGATAACAGTTCCTGATGTTTCAAAATCGTCCTCCTGCCTTTGACCGGCATTTACGCCGTTTCTCTTTTCTTCATGTAACTGCGAATAACCAGTATCTCGCCTAAAACTATAACTGCTGCAATTGCCAGGTCAATGCCGTAAACCATCTGCAGCCATGCCGGAATAGTTCCCGGAACATAACTTTCATACGCTACACTGTTTACTGTAGTATAGAAAATATTCTTAACTGCCTGACGCATTGCGATCACCGATGTTGCACTCAGATCCGTCATAATCGCCTCGTTGCCTGCCGTTCCCAGCATCATATCTGTTCCTCCGCGGACCGCACGGTCAGCATCCATATAGCCGTAGTTTCCGAAATAATCGGAGATAACCATGCCTTTGAAGCCCCATTCATCCCGCAAAACATCCTTCAGTAACGCCGTGCTGCTGCCGGCCCATTCGGTGCCAATAAAGTTATAGGATGACATGACTGCAATTTTTCCGTCCGGATTGCTCTTCACCGCATCTTCAAACGGTTTCAGATAAATCTCCCTGATGGCCTGTTCCGTACTCCAGGTACAGCACAAGGCATTACGGTTGATCTCCTGTTCATTCAGGGCAAAGTGTTTGATATACGGATACATTCCGGCCTCTACCGCACCATTTACTTCTGCAACTGCCATTTTTGCACTTAATACACTATCTTCAGAATAATATTCAAAATCACGTCCGCCAAAGGCACTCCTGTGCATATTCATCGACGGTGCATACCATCCGGTAATATGGAAGTCTGCAAATTCCAGTCCCATCGCTTTAGCATATTCTACTGCCAGATCCAGATTCCAGGTCTGAGCCAGTACCACTTCTGAACAATAACCGGTACCAAAAGCTCCCAGCGTGCTGGAATTGACCCCTGCCGGGCCGTCCGTATCAAGAATTCTGATTTTACCTACTGAATCTACCGCTGCATTCTGATGGCCGCCAAATGCAATCAGGTTCACCATCTCATCCACTGTCACCTGGTCAAGCAGTGTCTCCCAACGGGCATCATCATAATCCGCGCCTCTCAATTCATATAAATCGAGCCCATTTTTCGCTCCGGTGACCGGCATTACATCTTCCGCCCGGTTCCATTCCGTCGGATCATAGGTCCCGTTGCCCTGAACCGTACCATTAAGTTCGAAGCTGGCCGGAGCTGCCGTTGCCGCAGCATAATTGGCAAATCCGTCTCTTCTCGATAAATAAGTCACATCACCTTCGGCAAAATCAAACCTGTTCTGTGCTGCTGCCACATCGTCATTGTGAGTTTTATTTTCGTTATATACGGTAGTTTCGGCCAACTGATACATCTTCGTATCCACCACGGTATGACTGTCTGTCCGCAGGCTGATCTCATAATCCCCTGCTTCCAGTACATAACCACCGGTTCCATAAGTATCATAGGAAGCCATATCTTCCAGGTCAAAAGTCAGTGTTAACAACTGTGACTGTCCCGGCTCCAGCAGATCTGTTTTATCAAATGTCACCAGATTAACACTGGATTTTTCAATGCCGCCGTTGATATAAGGCGGATTGTAATAAATCTGAACGACATCTTTGCCGGCACGGTCTCCGGTATTGGTTACCGTCACCTCTACCTGAATCATGTCATCAATAACCATCATATCACCCATTTCCTGACTGAATGTTGTATAGCTCAGTCCATGCCCAAACGGATACATTACCGTTGCGTCATAATCGATCATGCCCTCTGCTGCTGCCGTCTCGAAGAACCGGTAGCCCACATAGATTCCTTCCACATAGTTAACGAAAGATGTAATCCCGTCAGCCCGTTCCCATGCCGCTTTTGCTGCTGCCGCTACATCACCGGTATTGGTGTAGGCAAAGTGTCCGATATTATTAATATATGGTGCCTGGTCCAGATCACGCAGCCAGGTATCTGCTGTTTTCCCGGATGGATTTACTTCTCCTGCCAGAATATTGCCCAGTGCATTAAATCCTGTTGATCCTGCACCGGCACAAAGCAGTATCCCCTTAATCTGATCAAACTCCTCTGTCCATCCCAGTTCCAGAGTATTGGCACCGTTATAAACTACTACTACATTATCAAACTCGCTGCATACCAGCTCAACCAGATCGCGCTCCGTGCGGCTGAGTTCCAGATAAGACTGGCCGCTCTCGAAATCATCATAGTCCGTTGAGTTGTTGGTATAACTGCCTTTCATATACTTGGTTCCGATATCCATTGTCGAACCGTCCATAACCGGTCCCATATCATGAGGCAGATCAGTGCCCTCGCCGCCGGTTCTGGAAATAACAACTACGGCAATATCAGAAAAATCTTTAGCTCTGCTCAGCACATCCGCTGTATAATCAGCCGCCGGAATCTCCGGCAGTGTCCAGTCCTGCCCGTCATTGATACTGATAGCCGGACGGTCTGCCCGGTAATTCGTATACATCTCAGACAGTTCTTCATTCGTTACAAATCCGGCCTGTTCAAATCCCTCCAGGATGCCAACTGCTGTTGCTGTATCAACTGTACCCGAACCGGTTCCGCCATAAATCGGATTGGTAGATGCCCAGCCAAATACATTGATATTCTGTGGTGCGACCGGCAGAAAACCATCTGTATTTTTAGTCAGAATAACACCTTCATTGGTTACTTCCTCAACAATTCTGCGGGAATTCTCCACATGTTCCGGATTTAACTGTCCCTTATCAGCCAGAACAATGTTCAGTGTATTGTATACGGTTCTGGTAGCTGCCAGATTCACGGTAAGAACCGTAATCAGCACAAAAGCAAACAGCGCCTGCCAGCGAACCAGTCCGCGCCGCGGCCGTGACAGCTTTCCGGCCAAAAATATTGCTGCAATCATACATATAAACACCACTCCGATCACCACCAGATGTGTCCGCATCATCTCGATGACACTAATGACGTCCTCCCATGCCACTTCAACGTTACCCATACCCAAAATCCTCCTTTTTCCCTGCAATGTCTTTTGTTTCTATGCAAGAAAAAGATAACACAAAAGCAGCCGGAAAAATCAAATCAGGTTTTTCTGGCTGCTTTTCTGGTAAAACTGGTATTATTTTCCGCCGACTGTAAGGAGGGGACTTTCCACTATTTCAATTCGGGATAAAACAGAATATCGACCACGAACTTATCCTTCTCACCACGCATCAGCACATTTCCGTTGTATTTTTCAACGATATATTTGATACTTCTGACGCCGAATCCATGGTATGCCGTATCCTTTTTTGTCGTAAGCGGCAGGCCGTCGGAGAATTCCACTGGTTCATTACTGTAGTTTTCGACATGAATGTGACTGCCCTGATTACGTCTGCTTACCGTTATACTGACAATGCGCTTTTCTTCATCTGATTCCTTCATGACACTTTCAATAGCATTGTCCATCAGGTTTCCGAATAATGCATAGACATCGGTTGACGACATAAAAGATAACACACTTCCATCCACCATACTGCTGAGCTTGATATTATACTCATTACACAGCAGGCTCTTTTCAGTCAGAACCAAATCCAAAGCATCATTGCCGGTCTGAAAGATATTGTCGTAGATTTCCAGGGCATCCTTCACCCCTTCCAGATATTCCTCCCGGTCTTTCTCGTTCTCAATCCGGGATATACGGGAAATACGGTATTTCAAATCATGGCACTTGATATTAATGATATTAATCGTCTCCCGCGACATCTTCTGCTGCTCGCTCATGGTATGCAGCATATTCTCCATCATTTCATTTTCCCGGAGAATACGGTTTTGCCGCGACATATAATAGGCAATAAAGATTGCCAGAATGCTGCAGACTATCGCATACATTTTGCAGAATACATTTTGCAGCAGGCTGCTGTTGCTGCTGAACATCTGATTATCCACCAGCACACTGATAATGATGACCGTAAACAGGATTGCCAGGGACAGTAGGACCATTCGCATATCCCGTTTTTTAAGTTCTCCTTTGCCGCTGTTTTTCCTCACAATACCAAAATAAATAATACATGAGATCAGCAGATAAGGAAACAGGCGTATAAAAATCAAATCAGCGAATCCGGAAAAGGAAATACCCGATAATTCAACTATGATCGCAACAATAGCAAATGCTATGTGTTGCGTTGCATAACCGCATACACCGGCAAACAACAACTCCTCCAGTTCAACATAAAAACAATACTTCATTACCCCCAGGCTGAGCCGGAACAAGCTGGCGTAGTATAAAATATATATCAGCGGATTGGATCCCTGGATCCTGGAACATATCCAGTACACAGATAACGCGGCAATGAAATATCCGGCAAGTCCCACAACCAGACGCCTGAGAAACTGCTCCCTTCGTTTCCAACCGATGATATAAATGCATTCACCGATAAACAGCTGTATGGAAAAACGTATGCACGAAATCAGCAGCACACCTGTCATCAGTAATCACCTCCCAGATATCTCATAAAATCCTCTTTAAATTCTTTTCTCCGCTGTCGGCTGACCGGCAAAGCAGTATCACCGATCCAGACCAGATCCTTCGTAAATCTGGTCACATACTTTAAGTTAACCAGACAACCGCTGATACATTTCGAAAAACCTTCCCCATGAAGGCTTTCTTCCAGTCCGATCATCGTCCCTCTGGCCCGGTAAATCCCCTTGCCGGTATGGTAGATCAGATAGTTTTTATCCTTTTCCACATACAGAATCTCTGAACTGACAATTCTGACAATGGCATCATCCGTCGAAATGATAAAATCTTTTTCGGAATTCAGACGGGCAAAACGGATCGCCTTCTCCAGTTTATCCGCAAAAACATAATAACTGACCGGCTTTACAATAAAATCAATGGCATTCACTTCATAACCATGGATCGCATACTGAGCCATATTAGTTACAAATACGATTCCCAGAGATGGATCCCGCTCCCTGATTCTTCTGGCCGCCGTCATACCATCCATATGCGGCATTTCAATATCTAAAAAAACCACATCCAACGATCCGTCATAATCCTCCACAAAATTCAATCCATTTGGATATTCCTGTATACCCAGATGGATTTGATTTTCTTTTTCATACTGCACCAGAAATGACCGTAATAATTCCAGATGAGTCGTATCATCATCGACTAACCCAATTTTAATCATAGCTGTCCCCCTTTGGCCCCCGCAGAAGTTCCGATCAATTTATCACTAAATCTGTCCGTCCAAAGCCCTTGCCCCGTCCATAACCGGAATACGCATTGCCTGTTTCATTCGCCTCATTAACATTACATTCAATTTCATGATTCAGAACACATACGGTACTGATATAAATAAACTGCCTGGTACGGTCTTTGAAAATTTCAATATTTTTCCCGGCCTGCTCTCCGTTCCATACAATGAAATTAATCACGCAATCAAAATACCATGTTTTGCCGCACTTGTAAATGCTTTTACTGCTGAATATCATTCCTCCTTCAGCTCCAATGCCATTTTAACTGCATTGATAAATCCCTGTACCCCCAACCGTGCTTCCAGCAGATTTATCTGCTTTATGACCGCAGCAGGCATAATAAAGATCTCCTGCTAAATGATAAGGTCAATGATAACGCCTGATACAAATGCAAATATCATCGAAAATGCCAGGTAACAAACAAACCGCTTCATACCAAGAACAATCTTTACCGCACCCAGATTGGTAATCTTCGTTGCCGGACCGGTGATCATAAATGCAGATGCCGCCCCCATGCTCATGCCGTTTGCCATCCATCCCTGCAATAAAGGAATGGTTCCGCCGCCGCAGGCATACATCGGCACTCCAATGGTAGCTGCCATCAGTACACCGAATCCCCGGTTATTGCCGAACAAAGCTGTTACTGCCCGGTCCGGTACATAACGCTGAAACAGTACCGATAAGATAATTCCAAACAGAAAATAAGGGCCTGTAACCTTTACATTCCGCCAGATATTCTTCAGCAGCCGGACTGCCGGATTTGGTGCCGTATCGCGGTTTAAAGGCTCTGAAAAACCGGTAAAATTGAAAAATGAAGACCCTTTATAAAAATAACGGATACACAATCCGGCAGTTATCCCGCACAGGAAGGACAGCACCACCCGGATCACCAGGGCGGTGTTGCCTAAGGCGGCACTATATATGATCAATTGAGGATTAAGCAGAATCGAACTCATCATAAATGCCGCCAGCCACTCATCTTTAATTCCTTTTTCCGAAAAAGATGCTGCAATCGGAATCGTACCATACATACAAAGCGGTGAAGCGATTCCGATTGCGCTGGCAAACACCGTCCCCAAAAGTCCGAGTTTTTTTCCCTGCATAGAATCAAATAACTGATGGATTTTGGCCTTGCCAAATACCGAAATTACAGAACCGATTATAATCCCCAGCACCCAGTATGAAAAAATCTGCTCAAACTGAATGACAAAATAGTACCAGAAATAAATCCATTCGCGTCGTAATACCGGTATCATATTACTCATCAATACCGACCAGTTCATATTCTGTGCTGCCCAGTCCAATTGCAACAGCATAGTCGAAAATATGTGATCCGTTACGGCTTTCAATTCGTTCGACAAGATCCTGGCCGTCAGGTGCCGCATAAACAAGGTCAACACAGGCCTTATCAAGTGCCACCGGATCAAGGGATGCCAGAATAGCGATATCAGCCATCGTAGGAGCTGCCGGATTGCTGCTGCAGTCACAGTCCACCGAAAGATGGTTCATCACATTAATATAAAGAATATTTTCACCGTTGTAATCAACAACCGCCTTAGCCGCTTCCGCCATTGACTCCAGAAAGGCATCCTGACTTCCACCCATAAAACTGCTGTCACTCTCACCGGCTGTATGAATCAGATTCTTTCCACTCGTTGATGCATATCCGATCGACAAGTTCTTCAGGGCTCCGCCAAAACCACCCATGGCATGACCTTTAAAATGAGAAAGGACAACATGGAAATCAAAATCAGCAAAACGGGCCCCAACTACATCTTCAGTCAAATGGGTTCCGCCGTTAACCGGTATCGACATTGTCGTCTCTTCATCCATAATAACAACCGGTGCAATCGCAGTAAAACCATGATCCTCCGCTACCTGATAATGCATTGCCGTACTTGCCCGCTGGCCGCCGTAAGCAGTGTTGGACTCAACGATCGTTCCATCCACAGTCTGTACCAGCTCTTTGATCAGATCCGGTGACAGAAAATGATTTCCGCCCGGTTCGCCGGTACTGATTTTGACCGCTACATTTTCACCTTCCGCAGTTCTTCCGAGTGCTTCGTAAACTGCCATCAGACCTTCTGAACTGATATCTGTAGTCATATATACTACCGGTGCACCACCTGTTTCGCTCTGCGCCGGATTGGCCGACTGTACCGTCTCGGTACCGGCAGCTGCTATTTCTGCCGTTGCTGCGGCTTCTGCCTCTCCTGCTGTCGCGGATTCCGCTTCCGATGTTGCTGCCGTTGCTGCCGCTGCAGTACTGCCGGCTGTATTATTGCCGTTTCCGGAACATGCAGTCAGTAAAGCCATACTAAACGCTGCCGATACTAATGAAATCACTTTTCTTTTTTTCATACCAACTACCTCTTCTTTCATTCTTTTTACAAAACTGTATTATCACCTCAAGACTATCAATAAGATGTGTTCAAATTGTCATCGTTTTCGCAGAATTTTGATTAGAGGTAATGCGTTTTCTAAAATTTATGTTATACTAAGCTAAACGAAACAAAAGTGCAAAACGGGGGAATTCCAATGATAAGAATACTGGTCGATGATGATGATTTACATCTGCGCAAACTGGTCAAAACATATGCCGAACTGGAACAGATGATATGCGAAGAAGCCGACTGCGGATCGGCGGCGCTGGAAAAACTGCAGGAACAAACCTATGATCTGGTTGTTCTCGATGTCATGATGCCGGGTATTGACGGCTTTCAGACGATGGCCCGGCTTCGTCAGTTTACCGACGTCCCGGTTATTTTCCTGACTTCCAGGAAAGAGGAGTATGACCGTCTGCTGGGGTTCAATCTGGGGGCCGGTGATTATGTCCCCAAGCCATTCAGCCCCAAGGAACTGATGGCCCGGATTCATGCAGTCCTCAACCGGGCCCGGAAGGATGCACCTGCTGCAAAGCTGACCTTTGGTCAGCTGGAAATCACCCCCAGTGCCCATCTCGTAACCGTTACCGCAGAAACAATCCATTTAAAACCCAAAGAATTTGATTTGCTGCTGTTCTTCGCCAAAAATAACCGGATTGTATTTTCCAGGGAACAGCTGCTGGAAAAAGTCTGGGGATATGAGTATACCGGAGACGCACGCACCGTAGACACCCATGTACGGGCTTTGCGTGACCGGCTGGACACCTGCAAACATCTGATTCAGACTGTCTGGGGAGTGGGGTACAAATTTGAATATAATGAAAAAACAACCGGTTAAGCTGTCTATCGTTTTCAGGCTTTGGGCAATTATGATGTCACTGATTATGATTGCCCTGGTATTTATGTGGGGATCGCAGATATTTTTATTTGAACAAAATTATATCGATGCAGCAGTAAGCGAGGTCGATACCAGACTTGCCCCCATTGCAGATGATTTAAGAACCGAAGAATTGTCCGGCAATCCGGAATTGCTCTACAATGCCAGTAAATCCGTCAAGGGGAAAACCCTTATTTTTGACCGGGAAGGCAATATTTATGCTGCTTACAGCAACAGTCATCCGCTTGCTTTTGAAGAGGTTGAGTCGTTTGTCGGCTATCTGATCTCCATGCCGGAATTTCAGGATGTTTTTAATGGCGGCAGTTATGATAAAATTCTGGACTATTACGACAACAATTATTATTACGAAATCGGCATTCCGGTGAAATGGCTGGAGCAGGACGCAGTACTATTTCTGAATCATCCGATTGAAGAAATATCCCGGCTTCAAAGCATCAACCGCCAGCAGCTGATTACCCTCAGTATTCTGCTGACTATCATTTCCGGAATTGTGGCCTGGGTGCTGGCCAGACAGTTTGCTAAACCGATCAAAAAAATCAAAGGTGCCGTTGAGCAGCTGGCCGCAGGAAATCTGACTGCCAAACCGGATCTTAAATTGAAAGATGAACTGGGTGACCTGTCCGATTCCGTCGTAGATCTCGGCCAGGCTCTGCAGCGCGTTGATGTCCTGAGGAAGGAGGTCATCGCCAATGTATCCCATGAGCTGAGCGCACCGCTGTCCCTGATTATCGGCTACGGCGAACTGGTTCGGGACATCAGTTGGGCCGACGAAGTACAGCGCAATGAAAATATGGATCTGATTATCCGGGAAGCCAGACGGATGAGTACCATGGTAGATGACATTATGGATTACTCCCAGTTCCAGGCTGGTTATATCAAGCTTCATACAGCTGATTACAACTTATATCAGATTATCGAATCAGAAGTGGACTTGTGCCGGCCAGCCACCCGTGAATTCGGAATTAAGTTAATGATACAAAGTGACAGGGAAGAAATCCCCGTTGTTCTGGATGTCATGAAGATCAGTCAGGTACTTCGCAATCTACTGAATAATGCGATTAATCATACAGCTGGCGGGCAAACTATTTATATTCGTATTGCTATATCAGATATGAATGATGTGAAAGTCTCTGTCAATAACCCCGGTCCCCCGATTCCTGAAGAAAAGAAATCGCAGATCTGGGAACGGTATTACTCCAGCCAGCATCACGGCACCAGAAGACAGGGGACAGGAATCGGACTTTCGATTGTCAGTACGATATTAGAAGCGCATGGCTTCAATTATGGAGTTGATTATCAGGATGGGTTTAATTGTTTTTGGTTCTGTATTCCTTCCTGAATTCAAAAAAGATATTAGAGCGTCTGGTTGTTGTAAATAATTGCTGACTGCATTATACTCTATAAGAAAAGTAATTATTCTAAATAAGGGGTGGGCCATCATGAGAGAAGATGCAAAATTTCTACAGTTTTTATCAGCGCGTCTTGATATAGAACGTAAAAAATTTGATCGGTCAGGAATCTATGCCTATACACAGCGTTTATTGGCATACAATTCAAATAAAATAGAAGGCAGTACACTTACAGAGGAACAAACAGCATCCTTATTTGATAATGGGACACTGCCTAAGTCTGATGATTATTACCGTGCAAAAGATGTTGAAGAAATGAATGGGCATTTTTTAATGTTTAATAAAATGTTGGAGACTTTTGATCAGCCACTGACACAATCAATAATAAAGCTGTTTCACTATGAACTTAAATCAGGTGTGTTTGAAGACCGGGCAAATGGTTATGCCATTGGGGATTATAAAACAAGACCTAACATGATCGGAATGTATCCGACCGTAAAACCTGAAGATGTAGAAGCTGAGATGGCGGACTTACTGAATTGGTATCAGAAGCAGAAGGTTGATATTCCTGTGTTAGCAGAGTTTCATGCGAGATATGAGAGCATACATCCATTTCAGGACGGAAACGGCAGGACTGGCAGACTGATTATATTCAGAGAATGTCTAAAGAATAATATTGTTCCAATTATTATTGAAGATTCAAATAAAAATCAATATATAGAAGCGTTAAAGGCATATCGGGAGAAGAAAGACCTGATGCCATTGACAGACCTTTTTAACAAAGAGCAGGACTTCTATTATGAAAAGTGCAAGTACTTTTGGTAAACGATAAAGGATTCAAACAGAAAACCGCGAAAAACGCTTTTCTGTCTGAGTCCTTTTACTTTTGATAATTATACTGCACTCACACCAAATAACGCAATTAAATCACTGGCACTCACGCCATGAATATAAGCTGACAAATCAATCTCATCCAGGGCTTTCTCTATCGCTTCCCGCTGATGCAGCACACCTCTCAAATGATCTTCCAGCCCCGCCTTATCAGCAGTTCCGAAAAAGTCACCGAATATATGGATATCTTCAATAATCCCTTTTGAAACCTGAAGGCTGACTTCAACAATTCCGCTGTCAAACCGTTCGGTATTGTGCAGATTATATTTTGGTGAACTGCCAAAGTTCCATTCCCAGCGGCTGTATTTTTCCTCGACCAACCTGTTAATCTGAGCAATGTCTTCTCCGGTTAGTTTATACTCTGTAATTCCATCTGTTTCATTCAGGAAAAACGCTGCCAGCTGGCGGAAAAACTCATCAGCTTCCGGGGGCTCGTTCAGATGATCTGCCACATTCGTGATTCTGCTTCGTACTGACTTGATTCCTTTGCTCTGAATCTTAGCCGGTTTGGGTTTTAATGCCTTTGCCAGATGCTCAACATTGGCATTGTACAGAATCGTTCCATGATGCATGATCCACCCGTTCTTAACTGCCTGGGCATTACCTGAGAACTTCATTCCTTCGATTGTCAGGTCATTGCGCCCACTCAGTTCAGCGCATACACCAAGACTTTGCAGAAAGGTACAAATTGGAGCAGTGAATTTTCCATAATTGCTGAAATCGCCTTCACCAAGCTTATGAATTACGGAAAAGTTGACATTCCCCAGATCATGAAAAACCGCCCCACCGCCTGACTGGCGGCGGATCACGGGAATGTTGTTCTGCTGTACGTAATCGATATCAATTTCTTCGATCGCATTCTGATTGTAACCGATGATAACAGATGCCGCATTACGCCATAGCAGGATGACATCCTGTTTTTTTATCGTCAGAAAGTATTCTTCCATAGCCAGGTTAAACGGCGGATTAGTACCATTATGAATAATAAGCTGCATAGTTTCCTCCCGTTTATCTTCTCCTGGGTGCAATGTGAATGGCCAGACCGCAAACATCTTCCACCGCCTCTGTAATCCCTTCAGAAAATGTAGGATGCGGCCGGATAGCTGATGATAGCTGAGAAACTGTCAGGCGGTTTACAATCGCTGTTCCCAGTTCACTGATCAGATCGGTTGCTCTGGCACACATCAGCTGGGCGCCAAGAATAATCTCTGTGTTGGCATCAAAAACAAGCTTAATAAATCCTCGTTCCTGATTTTCTATTATCGACTTTCCATTAGCCCCCATCAAAAACTTTCCGGTTTTGATTTCAATCCCCTGCTCCTTAGCAGCCGCTGCATCCAGACCGACTACGGCAATTTCAGGATCTGTATAGACACAGGAAGGTACTGTCAACAGGTCAATTCCGGCGTCTCTATTACAGATAAAATCAACAGCATTGCAGGCCTGGGCCGACGCCGCATGGGCTAACTGGATACCGCCATGGATGATATCACCGACTGCATAGATCCCCGGAATACTGGTTTGAAAATGGTCATTTACAATGATTCCCTTATCGGCTGCTATCTCAACTCCATCAGCAAATAATCCGGCCAGGTTTGCCCGGCGTCCGGTTGCTGCCAGGATGGCTTCGCCACTCACGGTCTCCGCCTTTTCTTTCTTAGAAAAGTGACAGATCACGCCATCCCCGCCCGATTCCAGTTTTTCGACACTGGCTGATGTATGGATGGTTATCCCGCGTTTTTTTAATATCATCGTGAGATTCTGTGAAATCTCCTTATCCATACCGGGAAGCAGACGGTCCATCGCTTCGATAATCGTCACCTGACATCCCAACGCCTGAAATATTGTTGCAAACTCAACACCGATCACACCTCCGCCGATAATGACAAGCGAGCGGTAGTCGGTCCCCTCCTGATCCAGAAGTTCATCACTGGTAATGACTCCCGGCAGTGTGATTCCGTCGATTGGCGGCAAAACCGGCACCGATCCGGCGGCAATTAAAATATGTCCGGCTGTGAATATTTCCTCAGTATCACCTTCGACTGCCACAGTATTACTTCCGGTGATCACTCCATTCCCCCGGATCACATCTACTTTATTGGCTTTCAGCAGCTGTTCTATTCCGCCGCGAAGCTGTTCTGTCACCTTACATTTGCGGGCGTACAGTTTTTTAATATTATAAGAAACTGCGCCTGCCGAAAGTCCCAGTTCTTCGCAGTCTTCCAGCTCCCGGTACAAATGGCTGGAATGCATCAGTGTCTTAGTCGGAATACAGCCGCGGTTTAAGCAGGTTCCTCCCACTTCATCTCTTTCGATCAAAGCGGTATGCAGTCCCAGGCGGGCGGCCCGGATCGCAGCCACATAACCTCCGGGACCGCCGCCGATTACGATCAGATCATATTGTCTTTCCATTGCTGCTCCTTTACGGATGATAACGGAGAACCGGATTCCTTGCCGCCCGGACTTCATCCGGTCTTCCGATCACAGTTGCCTCCGGTTTTTTGTGAATTTCCTCCGGCTGTTCCATTGCGTCATTGTAGATTTTAATAAAGATGTCTGCGGCCTCATCCAGCGTTTCTTTTGACTCGGTTTCAGTCGGCTCGACCATCAGTGCTTCTGCTACGATCAGCGGGAAATAAACCGTTGGCGGATGAATTCCCTGATCAAGAAGAGCCTTGGCAATATCAAGTGCCGTTACATGCTTCTCCTTCGCTTCTTTTGCCATTGTGATCACAAATTCATGCATACAAAGCCCGGCATTTGCCACCTCATAACAAGGTTCCAGCTTTTTCATCAGGTAATTGGCATTTAAGACCGCCTGCTTCGCGCTTTCGGGTATCCCTTCCCGTCCAAGACTCAGAATATAGGTCAGCGCCCTCAGCACCACCAGAAAATTACCGTTAAACGCCTTCACCTTACCGATACTGTTCGGATAATCACCGTTCTGGATATAAATGCCATCTCTTCTTTCGATATGCGGCTTAGGCAGATATGGCGTCAGAATATCTTTACAGCCAACGGCTCCGGCGCCCGGACCGCCGCCGCCATGCGGCGTGGAAAATGTCTTATGCAGGTTCAGGTGGACACAGTCAAATCCCATATCGCCGGGCCGGACCACACCCATAATCGCATTCAGATTGGCACCGTCATAATAGACCAGGCCGCCCGCTTCGTGGACAATCTCCGTGATCGCAAGAATATCCTTTTCAAAGATACCAAGCGTATTGGGATTAGTCAGCATCAGGCCGGCAGTATCTTCTCCTACAGCCGCGCGCAGCTTTTCCAGATCAACACAGCCATCCTCACCGGAAGGAATATTAACTACCTTCATCCCCACCATAATCGCCGTTGCCGGGTTTGTGCCGTGGGCCGAGTCGGGAACAATGATTTTAGTCCTGCCGAGATCCCCTCTGGCTTCATGATATCGTTTAAACAGCATAATGCCGGTCAGCTCACCATGCGCTCCGGCCGCCGGCTGAAATGTCATTGCATCCATGCCGGTAATCTCGCACAGATACTGCTCTGCCAGTGAAAGTACCTCCAGGCTTCCCTGTACCGTATCCTCCGGCTGAAGCGGGTGTATCTCCGTCAAACCGGGCAGGGCTGCTGCTGCCTCATTGATCCGGGGATTGTACTTCATCGTACAGGAACCAAGCGGATAAAACCCATTATTAACGCCATGGGTTCTGCGCTCCAGTGCAGAATAATGACGACTGACATCATTTTCAGACAGCTCAGGCAACGCCGGAGCCTGCTCACGGAGGTATTCATCCGGAAGCTGAACCGCTGCCACATCACATGGCGGCAGGATACTGCTTTTTCTTCCACTGACACTTTTTTCAAATAACAGCTGCATCAACCGGTCACCTCCTTAATCAGATCAATCAGATGATCAATCTCTTCTTTGCTGTTCATTTCCGTGGTACACCAGAGTATTCCTTCCGCAACCGGCAGTCCGCCCAGAACACCATTCGCTTCCAGATGCTTCATCAACTTCTCTGCCGGTACTGGCGAAGTTGTCACAAACTCATGGAAGAACTCACCGGGATGAACCCGGTTAAATGAAACCGCCTCAAGCTGTGCCGCCAGATAGTGTGCTTTTGCCGTACACTGCCCGGCTGCTTCCTTCATTCCGTCCGGCCCCATTGCCGCCATATACACAGCAGCTGTCATTGCACACAGGGCCTGGTTGGAGCAGATATTGGACGATGCTTTTTCTCTGCGGATATGCTGTTCACGGGCCTGCAGCGTCAGTACAAACGCTCTTCTGCCCCGAGCATCAACCGTCTCACCGGCAATTCGCCCCGGCAGCTTTCTTGTCAGACTTTCTGTTGTAGCCATAAAGCCAAGATATGGACCGCCAAAGGCCAGATGCATCCCCAGCGGCTGTCCTTCACCGACTGCAACGTCAGCACCGCATTCTCCGGGACTCTTTAAATATGCCGCGGCAATTGGGTTTATTCCCATGATAAATCTGGCTCCCTTTTCATGAATCAGATCTCCCGCCTTTTTACAGTCTTCCAGCTGGCCATAGAAGTTAGGCTGTGCCAGATAGACTCCGGAAGTCGTTTCATCAATCATCTCTGCCATCACATCCAGATCTGTTTTGCCGTCTGTAACCGGAATCAGTTCCATCTCATAACCTGCCGCCCAGCAATAGGTACGGATTGTCTCAATCACTTCCGGATGAGCCGCACCGGAGACCAGGGTCCTGCTCCGTTTCCGTTCCCGGCACATGGCCACTGCCTCAGCTGCTGCTGTTGCCCCGTCATACACGGAGGCATTTGAAGCGCTCATTCCGGTAAGTTCACATATCATCGTCTGATATTCAAAGATCGACTGCAATATCCCCTGGGAAATCTCCGCCTGATACGGGGTATATGCCGTCAGAAATGTCTCTTTCCCGACAACCGTATCAACGATTGCCGGGATATAATGCCGATATGCTCCGGCGCCGCGGAACATCACCGGAAACACCTTATTCCGGACAGCCATTTTTTTAACCGTGCTGATTGTTTCCATCTCCGATTTTCCGGACGGAATCTCCGGCCCTGCCGGCAGGATCAAATGCTCTGGTACGGAGCGGTACAGCTCATCCATCGTAGAAATCCCGACGACATTCAGCATCTCAGCCCGCTGCTGCTCCGTCACCGAAAGATAATTCCCCATTATCTACTCCTCCTCTTTGCAAAAAGCCTCATATGTATCCGCATCCATAAATTCCACAACCTCACTCACCTCAGAGATTTCCACCATCCAGGCACCATATGGATCTTCGTTCAACAGCTCCGGAGTATCAAGCAGTGCTTCATTGATTGCTGCTATTACACCGGATGCGGGAGCATTGACATCCGAGACTGCCTTCACACTCTCCACATCAGCATAACCGGTTCCGGCCTCCGCCTCGTCCCCTTCTTCCGGCAGGTTTACAAATACCAGGCTGCCCAGCTCCTTTTGGGCAAAGTCAGTCAGCCCGGTCCGAATCCTGTCATCGGAAAGATATTCTACCCATTCATGTGTTTTTGTGTATTTCAGATTTTTTGGTGTGTTCATATTGTTCTCCATTTCCGCCGTTCTCCGGCAATCACATTTAGTTTGTTCGCGATTGTTACGGACGGCTATCTTCTTGAATGTCTAAAGCCATTCAAGAAGCATCGGATATTCATCCGATGTGAAATTATGTAGAAAATCAGCTTTACAAGCAAGCTTGACAGCCGTTTTTCCACACAATTTCCCGCCGTCCTGAATTATTACGTTCTTTTATAAAACGGCAGCGGAATGATCTCTGCTGCAATCCGTCTCCCTCTTACTTCTGCCTCTATCTGCTGCCCTGGTTCTCCATAATCCTTATCGACCAGTGCCATCGCATAAGCACCTCCAAGATACGGGCAGTGTGTCCCTGAAGTTGATGTCCCGATCTCCTTCTCACCAGCATAAAGCTTACAGTTTTCCCTTACAATCCCCCGTCCCGTCACTTTCAGTCCGACCCGTCTGATCTTTGGTTCTCCTTTGGCAAGCATCCCTTCTTTCCCGACAAACTCATCCTTTTGCATCTTAACCGCAAAACCAAGTCCGGTCTCAAGCGGTGTAATCGTATCATCCATTTCATGTCCGTAAAGCGGCATCGCAGCCTCCAACCTAAGGGTATCCCTGGCTCCCAGCCCGCATGGAATCAGTCCCTCATCTGCGCCCGCTGTCAGAAGTGCCTCCCAGATCTTTGCCGCATCCGACGGCCGGCAGTAGATTTCATATCCGTGTTCTCCCGTATAACCGGTCTGTGATACCAGGCATTCTGCACCAGCCACTGTCACATGATCTTTAAACGTATAGTATTTTTCAGGAATATCCGCAGCTGACATTACCTTCCCCAGAATCTCCGCTGACTTTGGCCCCTGAAGTGCAATCTGGGCATAATCATCCGAGACATCTTCCATAACAACATCACCAATCAGATGCTCCTGCATCCAGGCCACATCCTTATGACGGTTGGCTGCATTCACCACCACCAGATACCGGTCTTCCGCCATCCGGTATACAATCAGATCATCAACAACGCCTCCCGCCTCATTACACATCGGGCTGTAACGGACCCGGCCATCCAACATACTGGTAAAATCATTTGTATACAAATGGTTGATGCACGCCAGCGCATCAGGACCGGAGATAATCACCTCTCCCATATGGGACACATCAAACATCCCCGCACCGGTACGAACCGCCATATGTTCCGCAATAACATCGGTATACTGCACCGGCAGGAGGTACCCGGCAAACGGCACCATCTTTCCCCCATGCTTAACATGACAATCGTATAATGGTGTCTTTAATTCCATAGCTGCCACTTCCTTTCCTGGATTGTTAAATTTTATACAATAAAAAACGGAGACGCACATATTATGCGTCTCCGTCTTGTTACCTGAAAGATTCGTCCCCATGTCTCAATGAGAAGTTGCTTCTTCGGTGTCTGATATACGAGTATATCAGCTGCTTTCCAGAGTTTCCGTCCAATTCCGGTCCTTTTGCCTGAGAGTTTCCTACGCGTTCCCCTTCGGCGCCGCCTGCCTGATTATGATACCTCAATATTTGGCGGTCTCTCCCGAAATCTTCATCCGATTTATTCACTTGCTTTCATGATAGCAAGTTTTGTTGTCCAAATGCAATTGCCGTTTTACACAAAAATCCCCATCAACTTTTGTACTATTTTACCAGTTTAGCCACCTCACCGCCCAGCACCGGTACAAACGCAAATACCACTGCCAGAATCAGTTCATCCGACATTAACGGTACGGTACTGAATACCGGATTCAAAAATGGCACATATACCGCCAACAGCATAAAAATCAGAGAAAACAGCACACAACGGTTCAAATAACTGTTCTCAAACAGCTTCATCCGCAGCAGCCCGATCTTTTCCGAACGGGCCGAATAAGAACGCAGCAACTCGCCTAATACCAGGGTAAAGAAACAGCATGTCGTTCCTTCTGCCAGTGCCTGCGTATTCACGGCCCCGGAGAACATCGTAGCCAGCGGCGCCTGCGCATGATATCCAAACAGGAATGAAGCCAGTGCACCGGCAGCCAGGCAGACACTTTGAATCGCTACCGAAATTGTCATACTTCTGTTCACGATCGATTCAGCCGGATCACGCGGCGGACGGTTCATCACACCAGGTTCCGCCTTTTCAAGGCCTAACGCAAATGCCGGAAATGCATCCGTAATCAGGTTGATGGCCAAAAGCTGGGTAGCAGCCAGCGGTACCGGCATATTAAAGATCATCGCCAGCAGAATAACTAAAATCTCACCAATGTTACAAGAGAGCAGAAATCCTACCACCTTACGAATATTCGCATAAATGGTACGTCCCTCGGAAACCGCGCTGACAATGCTGGCAAAGTTATCATCTGTAAGAATCATATCCGCTGCTTCCTTGGATACAGCCGTTCCGGTAATCCCCATGGCAATACCGATGTTGGCATGTTTGAGTGACGGCGCATCATTGACACCGTCACCGGTCATGGCCGCGATATCTCCGTTACTTCTGACGGCATCTACCAGTCTGACTTTATGTTCCGGGGAAACCCGGGCAAAGACATTAATTGTCTTAACCGCTTCCTGCAGCTGGGCATCCGTCATTTCAGATATCTCACGACCTTCCAGTGCTCCTGCATCAGACAGAATCCCCAGCTTTTCACCAATTGCACTGGCCGTAATCTTGTGGTCACCGGTAATCATCTTGACCCGGATCCCGGCCTGCTTACAGATATCAATTGCCGCTTTCGCTTCCTCACGGGGCGGATCGATCATGCCCATTAAACCGGCAAAGATCAGTTCCTGTTCTGCTTCAAACTCGGCATGTACTTCTGCCACCGTTTTATATGCAACACCAATAACCCGCAATGCACTTTTGGCAAAATCACTGTTGGTGGAAAGAATCATGTTACGGTGTTCTGCCGTTAAATCCACAACCCCGTCAAAAGTCTGGATCCTGGTACATCTCATCAGCAGCTCATCCGGCGCACCTTTGGTATACATAATGATACTGTCTTTCATCTGATGGAAAGTGCTCATAAGTTTACGGTCCGAATCAAACGGTATCTCTGCAATTCTCGGATACGCTGCTTCCCGGCCTGATTTATCCATCCCGACTTTATGAGCCAGGACCACCATCGCACCCTCAGTCGGATCACCAATGACACTTTCCTGCTGTGGATCATACGCCGCATCATTACAAAGCAGTGCTCCTTCGATTAAATAATCCAGTTCGCCATCCGGTGCTGACTGATCCGCGCCTGTAATACTGCCGTTAGGGCTATAACCGCTGCCGCTTACATCATACAGCTTTCCGTCAAAGTATAACTTTTCAACTGTCATCTTATTCTGGGTCAGGGTTCCGGTCTTGTCAGAGCAGATCACAGTGGTGCTGCCCAGAGTTTCTACAGCACTCAGCTTCTTGATAATGGCATGAACCTTTACCATCCGCTGCATTCCCATTGCCAGCACGACCGTTACCACTACCGTTAAGCCTTCCGGAATGGCGGCCACTGCCAGAGCTACTGCCGTCATGAAGATTTCAAAGAAATCCATGCCCCGGAATAAACCGATCGCAAAAATCACCACACAGACCCCAAGGCAGATCATCCCCAGCTGCTTGCCCAGACTGTTTAACTTCTGCTGCAGTGGAGTGATCTCTTCCGGGCTGGCATTCAGCATTCCGGCGATGTTACCCATCTGGGTATTCATCCCTGTCTGGGTGACAATTCCGCGTCCCCGGCCATAAGTAATCACAGTTCCCATAAAACCACAGTTGATCCGGTCGCCCAGACTGGCATCTTCAGGAAGTATGGCATTCGCATCTTTTTCAACCGGAACGGATTCACCGGTCAGAGCCGCTTCGTCAACCTTCATGTTATTCGATTCGATCAGCCGCACATCAGCCGGAACGTAATCACCGGCATCCATCACAACAACATCACCAATAACCAGATCACTGGAAGCAATCTCAACAATATTACCGCCTCTGATTACCTTGGCATGGGGACTGGCCATCTCTTTCAATGCTTTCAAAGCATTGCTGGCCTTGTTCTCCTGATAGACACCAAGAAATGTGTTCAAAACGACAATTGTTAAAATAATAATCCCATCCAGCGTTTCCCCCAGAGCGATCGAGACAACGGCAGCAACAATCAGAATCACCACCAGAAAGTCCTTCAGCTGCTCGACGATCATTGCCATCATACCCTTTTCTTTGGCACCCTCCAGCCGGTTGGGACCATGCTGCGATAGTCTTTTCTCTGCCTCCGCCGAGGTCAGACCCTGTACCGCATCAGTATCCAGATTGACGGCGGCAGCTTCTTTGTTTTCATTATAAAACAAGCTCATATTCAAATTCCTCCTTGCTTTGATTGTTTAGTGAGATTTCTAATTATCAGATCTGTTTCAACAGCTCTCCCTGCGGCAGACACAACATCTGTTCCACAAGAGTATAAACGATCTTCCGTGACGGCAGCTTATAGACCGCAACTTTACGAAGCCCCGCTTCTAACGTCCACACTGCCCAATCACAATACCGCGCCCCGACAATCCCCTGCGCCGCGCCCTCTTCGACCAGTTTTAACAGATGCTCCATAAGTACCTCCCTGGTTTTCATCATCGGCGTGGCACTCTCGACATCCGTCCGGTCAAAGTCCGGCAGAACCACCTCACGATCACCGGTAAACTGATCAATCAGGCTGAAGTACAATTCGATCAGGGCCGCAAGCTTCTGAAAGAAATCAACCTCCGTCCGTTCTGTAACTGCCCGTATATCAGACTTCAGTTCCTTTATCACTTCCTCAGTCACAACTTCGACAATTTCATCTTTAGATCGAAAATAATAGTAGAATACGCCCTGGGCAACACCAATATGCTTTACAATATCCGACACTCTCGTTTTCTCAATGCCATTTTTATCAAACAGATAACGGGCCGCAGTGATAAGTTCCGCGCGCCGTTCTTCAGGATTTTTTGATATTCTCGTCTTTGCCATATCTGTAACCTCCTTCCATCCGTATATTCTCTATCATATTACTCGACTGACTTTTTGTCAATAGTCAGTCAGTTATTATTTTTTTCATTACTAAACATTGTCTCGTTTTCCGCCGGCTCTATACATTTTCAAAGCAAAAACAGTCTTATAAATAATCTCTATAACTGTATATTCAGCTTGTTTGTCCGCTGAATTTGTAGTATCGTAAGTATTATTATGAAAACAATCTGGAGGAAACATTATGTCATGGGGTACTTATTATATGTTTTATAACTGTCCGCAATGTAAAAAGAAATATCGCTGGTCTCTGGACGACGTAAACGACACCACTTTTGGCGAATGCCCTGCCTGCCATATCCAGGGTACATTAGTCGGCGAAACAAAAGATATTCAGCAAGGTGAAAACAAGTTCAGTGATTACGATTATATCTGACAATTCAGGAGGACGGGAAATTAAAATGGAAAAACAAAATTTGATGATTTATCACTACGATGCCTTCTCAAGAATACCGGGGAACGGAAATCCCGCAGGAATTGTACTTAACGCAGATCAGTTATCTGAAGAACAGATGCAGGAAATTGCCAAACAGGTTGGTTTTAATGAAACCGCCTTTATTCTTCAATCGGATGCGGCTGACCTCCGGATTCGCTATTTTACACCGGGACATGAAATGAATTTATGTGGTCATGCAACAGTAGCCACAGCTTATTGTTTGCATGAGCGTTGCCTGCTGCAGGGAAAAGATGAGGTCATGATCGAAACCAAAGCAGGAATCATATCATTGAAGATTAAGGAATCCGATAACGGAACCCTGATTGAAATGATGCAGATTTCCCCTTCGTTTGAAACTTATTCCGGCAGCCATGAATCATTGGCCGCAGTTTTAGGAATCACAGCCAATGATATTGATGACAATCTGCCGATTGTTTACGGCAGCACCGGAACATGGACATTGCTGGTGCCCGTCAAAGAGCTTTCTGTCTTTGAACGGATGAAACCACAGAACGAATTGTTTCCTTCTGTATTAGAACAAAAGCCATCCTGCTCCATTCATCCATTCTGCTTCCAGACGCTGAAAGAGGGCCGGCAGGTTCACTCCCGGCATTTCTCATCACCATATTCAGGAACTGTTGAGGATCCCGTTACCGGCACCGCCTCAGGTGTCATTGGCTGCTATTATGCGGCTTACGTTGACCCGCATATGGCAGACTATCACTTTATTATGGAACAGGGACATGAAGTCGGGCGGGACGGTGAAGTACATGTTTATGTGAGCAATAGTCCATCCCGGACATCTGTTGCCATCGCAGGAAGTGCGGTCTTTGTTGGAACCATTGATCTGGATATACCCGCACTCAAATAGCTGTCATGTTCACTGACCGTTTCGAAACTATATTTTTTAACACAAACAGGCAACGGACCTGCCACAAAAATGTGACAGATCTGTTGCCTGTATAACAATACTATGTTCCGTTACCTATGTTCCATTACTCATTCAAAATCAGTTAATATCAACAGTTGGTGACTGACCATCCGCACCCCAGTGCAGAACAAGAGATTCTGCCGAGGAGAAATTAATAGCTTCAAATACGACCTGATCACCATCTTCATCAACGATCATGATATCCCAGGCAGCATCAGCAGTTCCTACCAGCTCAGTAGTAAACTGCATGGTCTCGTCAGCTGCAAACACGGTTCCGCCAAGCATATCTTCCCCCCAGTTATCTTCTTCTGATGGAGAGATGTAAAATTCCAGAATAGCCACGCCGGTGCTGTTGGTAATATCCAGATCCTGGCTGAAATACTCTTCTTCTTCACTGCCTGTAATCGTTACGGTTGGTGTCTGACCATCCGCACCCCAGTGCAGTTCAAGTGCTGTTGCTGATGAAAGGTTGATGTCTTCAAATGTAACTTCATCCTCATCTTCATCAATGATCATAATATCCCATGCTGCATCTGCAGTACCAACAACATCAGGAGTAAACAGCACGGTCTCATCTGCTGCAAAAACTTCTCCGCCGAGCAGGTCTTCGCCCCAGTCATTGGAATCTGCTGAAGAGATATACAGTTCCATAATAGTCACGCCGGTACTGTTAGTGATGTAAACATCCTGACTGTAGTATTCGGCTTCGGTTTCAACCACTGCTTCCGTAGTCTCAGCGGTTGTTTCAGCTTCAGTAGTTGGGGCCTCTGTTGTCACAGGTGCCTCAGTAGTCGGATCCGCAGAAGCGGACTTTCCACCGCCGCAGGCGGTAAGTGCTGCCATACATAATGCAGCTGCTGCCATCAATTTAAGATTTTTCTTCATGTTACTCTCCCTTTAACTTTTATCAGACAGGTGTCATTGATAAATAGAACTCTAATCAGCAATAATAACGCGAATCCCGTGCTTATCCAGGATTGTCCTCGCCGAATCCGGTATCTCTGAATCAGTAATAACCCCGGCAACCTCTTCAAACCGGAGCTGCATTACAACTCCCATCTGATCGAACTTGCTTGAATCGGTCAGCAGAATAACCTTTCGCGCTGATTCCGCCAATGATTTCATCGCTTCCGTCCGCATCATGTCACTTCCGGTAAAGCCGTATTCAGGCTGAAATCCATCGGTGCCGATAAACAGCTTGTCAACATGAAATTCCCGGGCACAAATCCGTACCAGCGGCCCCACCATAACCTGGGACTCCTTCTGATACTCACCACCCAGCAGAATGACACGGGACCTTCCGTTTTCACGGACATATCCGGCGATAAATGCAGAATTGGTAATGATCGTGACATCTTTATCACTCCGTGACAGCTCACCGGCCAGCAATGCACAGCTGGACCCGGACTCAATCATCACCGTCTCACCACTGTTTACAAGCTCGGCGGCGGCTCTGGCAATGGCTACTTTCGTTTCATACCGAACAGCCAGTCGGTTGTTAATGTCATCTTCATTGCACTTAACCGCAAATCCATGCTCCCTGGTCAACAGGCCCTTCTTCTCCAGAACATCCAGATCCTTACGGATTGTCACCGGTGACACCTCCAGCTTCTCAGCCAGCGTATTCACTTCGACTTTCTGCGCCTTATTGACAATATCGATTATTCTAGTATGTCGTTCTATCATCAGAATGCCTCCCATCTTTACCCAGTATATCATAAGATACTTTCACAATCAACTTCATTTGATATTAAAAAATGCCAAAAATAGAGCGAATTCGTTTTCATTCGTAAACAAATTCGCTCTATATACTACCTGTTCGAATACTATTAGTTAACCAGATACCGGTACAGCACTTCCATCAGCCGCTCTCCCTCGATCGGTTTGCCCATGTGTTCATTCATGCCGGCTTCCAGACACCGCCTGATATCATCGCTGTAGACATTTGCCGTCATGGCGATAATCGGCAGTTCGGCAGTTCCTGTAATCTGACGAATCTTCCTGGTTGCTTCATATCCATCCATCTCCGGCATCTGCAGGTCCATCAGAATCAGATCGTATCCAACCGAATCCCCGGCAACCATATCCACGGCAATCTTGCCATTTTCCGCACAGTCAATCTGAAGCCCGGTATCACCCAGCATAGCAATCACAATCTCACGATTGATCTCCACATCCTCAACGAGCAGAATTCTGAAGGCCGATAAATCGCCATGTCTGTCCTCATATCCAGAAGCCTGAAGCGTCAGATCTTCTTTCGGTGCCTCTGTTTTCTGAACCGGAAACGTACAACGGAAAACTGAGCCTTTGCCTTCCTCCGACTCCAGCGTAATCGTTCCTCCCAGCATCTCGATAATATTCCGGGATATTGCCAGCCCCAGTCCGGTTCCGCCATACTTGCGGGATATTCCGTTATCCGCCTGAACAAAGTTTTTAAACAGGCGTGCCTGCTGCTCGGCAGTTATCCCAATCCCGGTATCCGTGACAGTGATGTGAATCATGCATGAATCCGCATTTTCTTCCACAACTCCGCCGGAAAGCGTAATCAGACCATCTTCCGGAGTGAACTTGACGGCATTTGATAACAGGTTTGCAATCACCTGTGATAATCTTTTATCATCTGAAATTACCCATTGCGGAAGATCGTCATCCAAAAGGAGTCTGAACTCCTGGTGTTTATTCTTCATCAGGATATCCATGACCTCTGCCGTCCGGCCGACCATCTTCGGAAGGTCAAAAGCAGAGTATGACAGCTCCAGCTTGCCAGCCTCGATCTTTGACATATCCAGAATATCATTAATCACACCCAGAAGATGATTGGAAGCGTATTCAATCTTATTGATACAATCCTGAATCTGTTCCATCTCACCGCTCTTTCTGGCAATCTGTGACATACCGATAACCGTATTCAGCGGTGTCCGTATCTCATGGCTCATATTTGCCAGGAATTCACTCTTAGCCTGATTGGCTTTCCGGGCATGGCTGGCCGTCTTTTTCAGCTGTTTGTTATACATGTCCAGATTATCTTTCATTTCATGGACCGTCCGTGCCAGATCCCCGATCTCATCCTTGCGTTCGAGACCGAATATCGGATGATCATCTTCCTCATCCGCTATACTGTCCATCAATTGATGAAACGGGCGGAAGATACTGCGGTGGCTGATATAAGCCGACACCACCAGGTAAACAATCAGCGCCAGTAAAAATATATACAGCAGCGGATACAGATCTTTTACCTGAAATAAGGAACCAGAATTATAGAATGTCACAACAGACCAGTCAGTCTCATCGATCGGGGCGATTGATACATAACTGAAATCCCCCTTTGAAAGTTCGTATACAGCAGGATCTTCAATTCTGGTGAAATATCCGTCAATACTGCCCAGATACTGACCGACCAGTTCCTCAAATACCGGATCGTCGTAATATTCACTGATATGCCGGTCATTGTCAAAAATGAGCTTTTCCTGATCCTTCTCAATGGAACTGTCTAACTGTACCACTCCGTTGCCGTCAATAACCAGTCCCCATACATTATTATTATCGTAGTTCTCAAATAATTCCTGAATAACCTGGTCAAACTTGAGACCGGAGCAGAACACACCCAGAATATCACCATCCTCTGAATATACCTTGTGATTGATCCAGACCAGCTTGCGCTGCTTCAATTTATCAATGTCCACATTCAGAACATAATCATATTCCGAATCAATGCATCGATAATACCACCTGTCATTATAGTCGTCGGGGCTGACCACATCATAAGGAAGAAAGTCGTCTAAAGGCACTTCCTCATCAATAGAGAACTCATTTTGAGATCCATCTATGGCAAAATACAGGTTGGAACTGTACAAGACATCTATGTAATTAATCATCTCGTCATAAGCCAGCTCCCGCTTGGCCTCATCTGCTTCATCCTTAAACCATTCTACGATGGGCTGAGACCGGACCGCCTTGTTGATCAGCGCAATCTCCCTGTTCAGATGTGTATTCAGGGTACCGATTGTTCTGGTCGCATATAGTTGTGCATAATCGCGGGAAACCTTTTTTGTTATGCCGCCGACAACCGTCGTCATGACACTAATCATAATCAGGGATATAATTGTAAATAACGCGAGATTAATAAACTGAAAATTACGTTCTACCTTATGATTTAATTTTGATTTTTTTGATGCTCTCATCTTGTCCTCCTAAAGTCGCATATCTAAACTTTTTATCTTGCATATCAGGGCAAGGAATAAAACCATTAGAAATAAAAAAACTGCTGCCTTAGGCAATCCTCTGTCACGGATTCCATCCAAGCCACCAGTTTTAGTATCAGCTTTTAATGTATTTTGTGAGCTCCTAAAAGTATGATCATTTTGACATATATAATTTTGATAATTATTATTATTTATTATATGACATTTACAAAATAAATACAACCTATTACTTGCATTATCTCATATAATATAAGTCATCAAATTTCTTACCTGCATTTACGCCTTTGATCAGTTCAAGAAGCTGGTCGTGGCCATTCTCCTCATACCACAACTTTACATCGTGTCTGCTCATGATATAGAAAGCAGTTCTCTGCATTGTGTTGCCGGAAAAGAACTGTTCCGATGTGGCCAGGCCGGCAAATTGCTGCTCAGTACTGTCCGGTTTCATCAACTGCTCCCATGCCTCTTCACCATACTTCTCTCTATAATCCACCTGCATGGCCAGTCCCTCATCAAACCATACAGGTATAATCCTCGAACTAAAAAGCTTTCCATCATAAATCCGTTTATGCAGCTCCGCATGACTCATCTCGTGAGCCAGAATATCAATGCTGACCTTTGGAATCACAATCAAAATGTAAGTTTTAACACCATTATACACAAAAGTTCTTGTTGCTGCAGAGTTCACACCACTTCCCGGCTGCTCCAGCTTCTGTTGGTCTTCGCTGAGAATAAAGACCGGCTCACTCTCAAGATTCCTCCAGAACGATTCCGTTCTGCTGCGGGAATCTTCAATCAGCTGTCGCATCTCTGTCCGGACTTCTTCACTGACCTCGCTGTCTATGTAAACGTTCTTCTCTATCTCACTGTATCCTCTGAATCTGACGGTATGCAGCTTTCCGTATGATGTATTCAGATAACCGATGAAAAGCAGGATACAGCATAATGCAGTTATTATCATTGGTTTCTTCCATTTTCTCACACGATTTCCCCTTTCAATCAATGATGACAATATTATTATACCATCAAACACGAACAAATCCCACCGAATAAAATGATAATATCGGTGGGATTCGTTTTTGATCTTACATATTTATTTTCTGTCCGCCATTTCCATTCGCCTAAAATTCATTCCTTTATAAATCCGAATCGGATTCCCCCGGACAAGACGATTATGCTCCAGCCAGGCTAGATTTTTACTCGCTGCTTTGTTCTTTTCCTCCAGCACAGCAAGCATCTCACAAAGCCGGTTCATTGCAATCTGGCGATTCATATGCTGGCTTCTGGCTGTGGTTGATGCCACCGCGATACCGGTAGGAAGATGGGTGATTCTGACTCCCGTTTCTACCTTATTTACATGCTGGCCGCCTTTTCCGCCGCTGCGAAATGTATCAATCCGCAACTGGTCCTGATGATCGACCACTTGAGTTTCCGGAATAATGCTGATATCTATATACCAGTTTTTCCTTTTATGACCCGATCGGTAAGGGCTTTCACATACCCACAGGACAGATCCTTCCAGGCTGCTTAAATCCGCCGGTGACTCCAGCATCAGAGAGGCATAACCACCTGGACGTTTGCCAGGCACTGCCTTTATCATATCAAGTTCTTTGATTTCTTTTTTCAGTGTATTATAAAACTTTCCTACTGCCAGTTCACACTCTGCGGGCCCCTGTCCCGAGCTTATCTGTATCTTCATATCGGTCCCCTATCCCTTGAATGTAATCAGCGGACGCATCGTCGCTGCTACTTCAATCAAATCATAGTCAACCAGAATACGAATAATCTCTTCGACATTTTTATAAGCTTCCGGGGCTTCCTGAAACAACAGGTTTGTATCATGACAAATGACCTGACTCTTAAATGTCGTCGTTCGGATCGAATCTCTGTCATATTTATTGTTGATCCTTGACTTGCAGATGCTTCTGGCCCATTTCCTGCCGGCCCCGTGAGAAAGTGAATTCAGTGAGATATCCGTGTTTTCTTTTGGCACACAGATATAGGTCAGGCTGCCTCGCGATCCCGGGATCACGACTGCTCCCTTTGTTGCCGAAACTGCACCTTTTCTATGCAGCCAGCCGCCTTCCCACTGTTCCAGGTAGTTATGGCCGCAGTCAATTACGGTTCTGACGTCGTCATCTACACCAAGATAGTTCATCAGTTTTACGGCGGTCAGTCTGCGGTTCCTCTCCGCCCATAACAAAGCTCTGGCATGTTCTGTCAAATAAGCGTCAGCCTCTTCGCTTCCCTCCGGCAATCCATCCGGATTATAAAACCGGCTCAGGATACTCTGACCATAACCTCTCGAACCGCTGTGAACCAGCAGATGAACCTGCCCTCTGGCTATATTCAGCCCGGCAAATAATTCTTCATTCAAAACCTGATCCACACACTGAAATTCTGCAAAATGATTTCCTGATCCGATGGTGCCAAGATCACTGATCGGACTTTCTTCTTCATACGGATTTTCAATCCAGATATCAGAAAGCTCCCGGATATAATTTAACCGGCTTACCCATTTTGACTGTTTGTATTTTTTTAGCTTTACTCCTGTTTCAAACAAGCCCATGCCACAGCCAATATCATTGCCAATCAAATGGGGATAGAACCTGCCTTCTGACAAAAGGGCCATGCCCACCGGTGATTTGCCGGGATGCAGGTCCGGGAGCCCTACTGTTCTTTTGACTCCTGCCAGTCTGCTGACACCTTCTAGCTGATCCTTTGCTGCCTGTTCAATCCAGTTTTTTTCGTTACTAATCAATATTAAATTTTCGTTCAAACTATAATTCTCCTTAATAAGCGGATACCCCACAGGCCTGAAAAAGGGCACAAAAAAACACGACAACCGCCGTGCATAAAGAAAACCTATGCGTATCGTTGTCTACCATGATCTATTCTGTTATGACCTCATTAATATTTGCACACATAATAATCACTCCTTTGCTTATTAAGAACTTTTGCCCTCTATTTTCCTATGATATGCGAAATTCAGTTATTTGTCAATCAATATTTTAGAAATCTTTTATGTAATTCTTATTCTTTGTTAAAACATCATTTATTAATTCCTGATATAATTGATATAAATACGAACAAAGGAGGGATTCTGTTGCTTGATCTGCTTTCCTATGTCCTTGTCCCGTTGTACACCCTATTTTTTTCCATTGATTTCGATCCCCTCACCTCCAATTTTTCTGTAATCGGCAATATCATCGGAAAAGAAGGCGGCTTTTTGTTATGGGGTATTTTATTGGGATTCTGTCTCCTGTATATCTTATCGGGAGTTTCCAAAAATCTGAATCTCTCCCGTAAAAAACGGCATCTGGTGAAAGCCGGCTTGGTTTCACTTTTTGCCTCCATTGCCACTCCATACCTGCCGGATAAACTGCCGGTCAAAGCAGTTCTCCATATTCTGTTAGCCGCCTTATCGGCCTTTTTTCTGATTCTTTATTTATTTTTTGCTTCCGCCGCGCTCTGTCAGATAAATCCTTCTGCTGGAAAAGCAGCGTTACTGTCACTTGGAATCATGCTGATTATTTCCTTGTTTCTGCTGTTGCTTGCCGGAATTATCAGCAGTGCCCTGGAGATCTTTTTTCGATTTCCGCCATCTTTCATGGCCGGTATCTGCTTCAAAAAAGCCGGGTAACATAATCAAAAAACGGGCTGCCGCATCAGTGATTATAAATCAAAGATGCGGAAGTCCGGGCATGATCAGGCAAAGTGCATGATTGCATTAAATCTGTCCTTGCGGTAAGGATCATAAAAGCCGTCGCTTATTTCCCATCCGGCAAACTCATCCGGTGTAAACAGAAGATGTTCATCACGATGAGACCGGATCGGAATCTCACCTATCAACACTGAAGTTTTCGCCACACGTTTTAATTCCTCAGCTGCCCTCCAGGCATATTCTTTATTATCAAAATACAGGAAGACACCATAGCAGATCACCTTATCAAAACTGTTGTCTTTAAATATCAGATCAGCGGCTTCGCCTTCCAATACCGAATTATTCAAAATCTCAATATGTTTTTTAACCAGTGTCGGTGAATAATCGATACCGACATAATCACAATCCAGATACTGCGCCAGTGCTCCGGCACCGCAGCCGACTTCAAGTACCCGGTCTTCTTTTTTAATATCCAGCCGCCTGGTAATTTCCGCAGCCACTTCTTCCATATTTATCTGGGTTGCTTCATATCCGTCATAAGCCAGCAGATCTGTAATATTGCTGTCAGCATTTCCTTTTCTGGTCCAGATCTGTTTCCATGTTTCCTTTACTGTTTCGTTTGCCATCATTGTTGTGATCCTCCTTGATTATCGTAAAATATGTCTCATAGCTTCTATCAAACGGTCATTTTCATGCCTCGTTTTTACTGCAATACGGATGAAGTTGCCATGTTCCATCCCGTTCTTTTTTGACAGGTCCTTAACCAGTAGATTGTACCGGTTCAGTAATAATTCGGCAATCTGCTGAGAACTCCCGCCATCCAGTATCTCACAGATCATATAATTAGCCTGGGAAGGAATGACCCGCAGCTGGCGAATCTGCCTCAGGCTGTCATACAGATACGTCCTCTCCTCCCGGAAACGGATCAGCGCCTGCTGATAATCCTTTTCGTACTTCTCAAATATCTGCAGGAAGTACTCACCAAAAGAATTGATATTCCAGATCGGCATCCGTGAACGAATCCGTGCCAGCAATTCCTTGTCACTGCCGGCAAGCAGCCCCAGACGCAGGCCAGGTACTCCATACGATTTGGAAATACTTTTAATTACAACCAGGTTTGGGTATCGTTCCAGAATCTCTGAATCCAGCATCGTTGCGCCCTGCTCATCTGCAAAATCCACAAAAGACTCATCAAGAATAAACAAGGTACCCTTCATCAGGCAAAAATCAGCCAGCATTTCCACATCTGCTTTCGGAATATAGTTCCCGGACGGATTATCAGGATTCACCAGTACAAGTGCCTGAATGTCACGATCCTGATAATAATTCATCAGGTCACCGGCCTGATAAGCAAAGTTTGGATCGCTCACACAGTACACATCTGTCTGGATAGAGCGATTTCGATATTCCTCAAAAGAAGGTGCCATGAGACCAACCCGGCCGTCAATGTTTTCCATCAAAATACTGATCAGCTCAGATGCACCATTGCTGACCAACACCTGTTCCGGTCTCAGTCCAAGTGATTTCGCTGCCAGCAGGTTATTCACATCAAGCCCCGAAGGATAACTGATTAACAGCTGTTCAAAATTCGCCTTGATCTCACCCATCAACCGTTCATTCGGAAAATACGGATTCACCAGATAACAGAAATCCAGCAAATTGGGATAGCGCCAGTAACCGCCAAATCTAATCGAAAGCTTCTCCAGCCGGCTCTGAGAATCAGTAAAAATTGACTCGGCAATATCAAGATCCTGTTCATCATCGATTTCATACCAGAATCCTTCTTTCAGCTCCAGTGCTTTCAGCCCATGATCATCCAAAAGTATAATAACCTTCAACACCTGCTCATAATACTCGTTATTTCCCAACGCCTTGCTATATGCTTCCAGAAAAGGAACATAATGAGTAGTTGAGAACTCTTTACTGAACTTATAAATATTGATTGTCTTGTGATACTTTTTGATATCTTCAAAACGGAAATCCTTACGTGTCAGGAAATTTGTAATATTATTCTGGTCATCCATCATAACCACAGTCCCGTCCATCCAACTCTCAAATGGTGCAACCAGTGCCAGATTCGGATAAGGATCCGACAACAGCTGCCGGAGCAGTTCCGGTTCAAAAATCAGATCAGATTCCAGAAGAATGGTATCATCCTCCATCAGATAATCTTTGGCCAGGTACAGAGAATAAATATTATTGGTAACCTCGTAAACAGTATTTTCGACATATTCAATCGGAGTCGCAATTCCCAAGGTGCTGATAAACGCTTTCAGCGCCTCTCCCTGGTGACCTACAACAATAACAATGCGGTTGAGGCCACACGTTTCAATCTGCCTTAGCATGCGTTCAATCATCGGGATATCATTTACTTTAACCATACATTTAGCCTGATCCTTAGTCAACGTCTTCAAACGCCGCCCCATACCAGCTGCCAGAATAATTGCCTGCATTGATTACCTCCGTTTTTATGTAGTGTTCAATTTTTACTATTTTTACCAACTTTTGAACATAATGATATCACTAAGATGATTGGAAGTCAATGCTAAATTTGACAATTTAAAATATTTAATCTGAAAAACACCCCCTGATTCCTGTCTGAACACACAAAAAAAGCCATCACATCACAATGATAAACTCATCGATGCACAGCTCAATCCAAAAAATATTTAATTAAAATCCCTGCCTGGGCCCTTAGGCCTGTCACGCTGAAGGAACGGAGCGGCTTCCGACACAAAACCCTCACGTTCCCCCTGGTACTATCTTCCTCACTTCTTATCAAACACCCGATAATACTGATACAAATCCAGCAAATGAAACCACTCATAATCCTCACTCAACTTCCAATCCGTCCAGTCATGCCACACCCCATTTTTATCACAATACCCCAGAAGGTGAACAACCGGAAATTGAAGTTTCAATTCCTCAAGGAAATTCTGATATCCGTCTAACGGCAGATTAGCCGCCTTCAGTACCTGATTAGCCAGATACAAAACGCTGTAATCATCTTCAGACTCAAGTTGGTTTTCATAGTTTGTCCAGATCAGATACGGAGTGACGTACTGCTTCAGATAAGCCTCAACATCTGAAGATGAATGACTGTTTTTATATAATTCTTCGTAAAACCCGGGTTCCAGGCTGGGCTGGTGATCGCCGAACATCATAATCAGGGTCGGCTGCTCCGACTCTTTATAGTATTCAATCAGATACTCGAGTGCCTGATCCGTCTCCCTGATCAGAGAAAGGTACTGTTCTGCCTCAGGAAAACCATCATAATCCGTCAAATGTACCTGCGCATCATAATCCAGGGTATATCCGCCATGATTTTGCATCGTGACCAGGAAAAAGAACTGCGGAGTCTTTCCGTCGTCTTCCTCGGTAATCTGAATGATTTTTTCATAACACCCCTGATCACTGACATATCCCCTGATTCGGGGAGAGTCCCGGAAGTACTCTTCATCAAGAAATTGGTCAAAACCAAGACTGTTGTACGCTTCTATCCGGTTCCAGTTATCTGCGGGATAGGGGTGCATGGCAATTGTTTCGTATCCTTCTGCCTTAACAGAATCTATAATTGACCAGGTATGGTCTTTCATATATATCTGAAACGGAACGCTTCCGACCGGGGCAAAGGCCATGGAATTACCGGTCAGAAATTCATATTCCGTATTGCTCGTCATCGATCCGAAGACCGGGACATAGGCACTGCCTTTCGTCGTATTTTTTTCAAGAGAATCATAATACGTAAAGCAGCTTTCATCAGTCCGGAATTCGGAAATAACACTCAGATCCGACCAGCTTTCATTCATGATACAAATGATATTAATTGGAGAATCACCGGTACCTTCCTGCCCCTCCAGTTCCTGATACATCTGTTTGACTGTATTGTGACGGTAACCGTCCGGCGGCTTTGCATGCAGATAGCTGAGCATTCTTGCCGTACTGAGTATATATCCGTTTTGTTCGTAACTTTCAATCGGATCCCACATACTGACATCAATGCCGCGATAAGGAATCAATACATTAATAAATATACTGATCCAACTGATGGTCCAGATTGTTCCGGCTGCTAAAACAGGAATACGCTGTTTCCCCTTCGGCAGCCTGAGCCGGAAGATACAGATGCAGATACTCCAGACAAGCATAAGTAAAACTGCCCTGATCATCCGTTCCGGGACGACATAGCTGTAATTATCCGCTACTGTAGCTGCCGTCTGCCAGGCCATAATATCGGACGGCATAATCGGGCGGGCTCTGAAATCCGATACAAAATACTCGGCAATAGCCCATATCGTAAAGATAAGGTTCAGAGACAGATACGATATTCGCATGTGGTTGGTGATTACTAAAAAGACGATATAAATAGTATAATAAAACAATAGATTATAGATGATATATTCACCATGAATATGATTCAGATTGCCGGTGATCCATTCAAATATTACATAACAAAAGGCCGGTGTGGCTGCAAGAAAAAAGCATGGCAGCCACAATTTACATATTTTATCTTTCACGGGATTATCTCGCTTTTTGATTTTCTTAAATGCCCTGTATGTCCAATTCTCTCTAAATGTCAGTATATCCAGATTACGGAATTGTAGCACAGTTTATAATTAAAAGCAATCCGTCGTTATTGATATTTCACAGTAAATTCACATCTTCCGTTATAATGATAGGAGGGATGTCGTAAAATCAATTAAAAATTACACAAACCGGACTTTCCGTCTCTACGACAATATCCGTTGTTGTTAATTTCCCCGTCTTTACATCTATTTCAAACTCTCCGATAGTATCTGAAAGTTCATTGGCAGCAACAACCCGGTTTGCTTTGTTTATGGCGATAAATCGTGGTTGTTGCCCGCCTGTTTTAATGCAGTCGGCAAATCTCAGCAGGCCGGTGTCCTTGCAGACAGTAAAGCTGGTCAGGCTGTCGTGTTTGCGGTTGGATACGATTACGGTACTGCTGCTTTGATCAATGACAATACCGCTCGCCCAGCCGTCACCGGTATAGTCAGCAGGCAAGGTCGGTAAAATCTGCTGTGGAACAAGGCTGCCATTACTGTCATCGAAATGATATGTTGTCACAGAAAAATCCTTTTCATTTACACCATAACAAAACCTGTTATTCGAGTGAAATACCAGATGGCGTGGTTCAGCAATCTCACGGGAACGCACAACACCAATTTGATCCAGGATACCATGATCACTGTCAATTCTGAATACAACTACCTGACCAAAACCCTCTTTTCGTCCCTGGCAGGATACCAAAAGGTAGCGGCGGCTTTTGTCCTGCATCACCTGATGGGGGTGGGATATGGTTCCTTCTTTTAGTCCTTCTATGGTGTATAATTCTTTGCATTCTGACAGACTGCCATCCTCATTTCGCGGAATCACGGCGACAGTTCCGGTCTGCAGATTCGCAATATATATCCAGCAGTTGGACTGGTCGACAGACAGATGGACCGGGTTGATTCCCTTTGTTGATACGGTGTTCAGATATACCAGGCTGCCGGTATCTTCATCAATTCGAAAAGCGCTGATCTCACTGAAATCACCATGGACTGCATATAAATACTGTTTATTTTCATCCATGCACAGGTAAGATGGATTTACCAGATCACCGGTCAGGTGACGGTATATCCACTGACCGTCTGCGTCAATTTCATATACCTTAATTCCTTTTCCCCGGGCGCCCCGCTCCTTAGTAGTCCGGCATCCGACATAAGCATATTGTTTCATGTTCTTTCTCCTCTAGCAAAATAGTTTAAAACCACCGGCAAGCGCAAATATCACAACCACCATAACTGCAGCAAATGAAAGCAGGAACAATCTGCCAAACAGGGACTGCTGATCTTTATCCGAGGCATCTGTTTCCTGGGTGTAAGAAGCCAGGATCAGACTGCCGCCGGTGGAAAGCGGGCTGATACCGGCTACTGTCGATCCACCGACAATTGCCATAATCATCTCAAGGGTACTGACATTCCCGCCGATCTGGCTGACGATATCCGGTACTGCCGGAATCAGGGTTGGCATTACCACTCCGTTTGCAGAACTGAACCAGGACATAATACCGGCGGTCAGGCCTATCAGCGGCGATGCTGTCCGTTGATTCATCATCGCTGCCAGAAGGCTGGATAACAATTCGATGCCGCCCATCTCTTTGGTCACCGCCATCAATACGTTGACACCGCAGATCAGGATCAGGACACCCCAGGGTATCAGCTTCAGTGCTGCTTTTTCATTGACCGTTCCCAGCAGAATCAGGATCAGTGCCAGGGCAAACGATACAAGTCCTACATCCATCCGCAAACCAACAACGGCAATTACCAGTACCACAATCGCACAAATCCCCAGCTTTTGCTTTCCGTCAAATGCAGGCAGCTTTTCAGTTTTTATGGCGCTGGCCTTTAACTTGTATCCTTTAAAAAAGATATAGATTAAAACTGCACACAAACAGTTAACGACACTGACACCATAAAACACCGGCATTGCCATATCTGACAACCCCATCTCTGCTGTCAGATCCGTAACTATAATTCCGGTCAGGGCAATCGGCGAGGTCGTTCCCCCTACTGCCCCAAGAATCGCCATCGACGCTACCAGAATCGGTGAAACTTCCATCTGCACAGCCAGGGATACAGCAAATACAATCATTACCGACTGAACGGATATCGCCCCCGGGCCTGCTGCTGACATGACATAAGATACAATATAAATCAGTATCGGAATCAGATATGTATATCTGCCAACCATTGAAACCAGCTTTTTAGACAGCAGCTCCAACGTATGGTTTTCCTGTAAAAGACAAAAGAAAAACATTGTCCCGAGCAAAGTCAGAAACAGTTTACTGGGAAATCCGCCAAGGATAATTTTCGTATCCACACCACCAATCAGACCCAGAATAAAAGCCAGTCCCAGGGATACAATCCCCACATTTATTTTTCTGGTAAACCCCAGCACAATTGCACCAATCAAAAATACCAGCGCGACGACCTGATACATCATATTGTTATCCTCCAATTAATTATTCTATCCATTCAATTCTCCTGAAACGGTTTTACCTGTTTCACCACATCCAGAATCGTTCCGTCCCGTGCCTCCACTACCGCCACGATCTTGTCTTCCCACTCCAGCTGATCCGGCGTGCCGACCAGACTGTATGCTTTATCCCGCAGCCATTCGATTGTTACGTGATTAATTCCTGCCTCATCCAAACACTGAATCAGATCCTGACGCAACGGGTTAACCGCAGTCCCATAATCGGTCACCAGGACATCCACGCAATCCCCGGGAGTCGCTACCGTCACCACACTGTCACATACGGTCGCCATTCTGCCCCTGGTCAGCGGCGTAACGATAATACAGCATTTACTGCCTGCCGCCGTATCCGGATGTCCGCCCGGTGCCCCCCGGAGAACCCCGTCAGATCCGGTAATTACATTTACATTAAAGTTTAAATCAATCTCCAATGCTGACAGCACTACATAATCAAGTTTATTAACATAAGCCCCTTTGTTGGCCGCATTGGCATACTCACTCAGATCAATTTCGTGATGGCCCGGGTGTTTGAATATATGATCAATCGCTCCCTGGTCAAAATCCTGAGTATCCAGAATGTGATCCACCAGCCCTTTATCCTGCAGCTTGCAGATCGCACTGCTGGTTCCGCCCAGGGCAAAACTCATCCGGATATTCTGTTCCACCATCCGGGTTTCCAGAAAACGGTTCACCGCCAGCGACGGACCGCCTACCCCTGTCTGAAACGAAAATCCATCCTTAAAATATGGTGTTGCTGCAATGACATCCGCCACATGTTCGGCCATCATCAATTCTCTGGGATTGTCAGTCATGCGTGCTTCCTTTGTTGAAATCTTTGCGGCATCACCGATATTGTCAACAACACAGACACAGTCCACATCGATGGAAGAAATCGAAGAAGGTAAATTAGGAAATCCAACCAATGTATCCGTGATAATCACGGTATGATCCGCATAATGGGAATCATGTATCGCAAATCCCATGGAACCGCAGTTATTCTTACCGCCGACTCCTTTTGCATTCCCGCAGCAATCGGATGTTGATGATGCCAAAAAAGCAATATCAATATGTACTTCTCCCGCTTCCACGGCTCTGGGTCTGCCGCCGTGACTTCTGATAATCGCCGGAGATGCTAATTTACCGGCAGAAATTACTTCTCCGATTCTTCCCCTTACACCTGAGGTCTGAACACCGATAATCTTTCCCTGTTCGATGTAGTCTGCAATCACATCCTGGGCGTTGCCAAGTGATGTCGCTGCAACCGTAATGTCCTTCAGCCCCATTTCTTCTACCAGTACCTTTGCTACCATAGCAGCTACATAATCACCGTCTCTGAATTCGGTGTGAAACGAAAATGTCATGCCGTCATGAGCACCGCATCGCTCACAGGCTTCACGGATACTGCTGCACAGTTTGCTTTCCTGCGGTTTGATACATCTTCTTGATTTAGGTGAATCCTTTTTTATGTATTTACCGTCCATGTAGTATTTACCCTGATAAACTTCTTTGCCATTTTGCAGAAGCTTATCCGGAATATCTCTTTTCACTGCATTTATCATCTTTTCATCTCCCTTTCATCTTACTACAGATCGCCATGATATACACCGCATGCTTTGGCCAGGGTTATCACTCTTCTGGCATCTTCAAAGAACGGGATATCCACCATCTTGCCGTCAACGGTATAAACACCGACGCCGGAGTCAGCCTGTTCGTTAAAGGAACGGACGAGCTTTTCAGCATAAGCGATTTCTTTCACCGTCGGGGCAAATGTCTCATGAACAAAACGGATCTGTTTCGGGCTTACGATACTCTTGCCGTCAAAGCCCATTTTACGATTCTGGATCACTTCTTCCCGGAAACCTTCCATATCATCAATGTGCGGATACATGGTATCAAAACACTGTACCCCGGCAGCCCGCGCCGCCATCAGCATCTGCCCCCTGGCCACCAGCATTTCGATGCCGCCTTTTTCAATCTGAACGTGCATACTCTTGCGGAAGTCTCCGCCGGAGATGGCACATCCAAACATCCGCTCTGAGGCCGTAACAATCTCATAGGCATTCATAATTCCTTTCGGACTTTCAAGGGCTGCCATCAAAAGGGTTCTGCCTTCTTCCACACCAAATTCTTTTTCGGCTGCAAGCACAGCTGCTTCCACCTGTCTGACATCATCGGCACTTTCGCATTTGGCAATCCGGATTCCATCGGCACCGCCTGCTACCACACAGCGGATATCCTCCTGCCAGTGCGGCGTATCCAGTCCATTGATCCGGACAATCACTTCCGTACTGCCGTAATCAATATTTTTTAGTGCCTGATATAAGGAAAAACGGGCCGCATCTTTCTGGTTCTCTGCTACTGCATCTTCCAGATCAAGGATAATGCTGTCGGTTCCATAAATATATGCATCTTTGATCAATCCCGGTTTCTGGGCATTCATAAACATCATGGTTCTGCGCAGCCGGTTCTTTACAGGTCGCGGACGTGTTATCATCACTGCAATACCTCCCATGGAATATTTTTCTCAGCCTGATCACAGCTTCTGTACACCGCACATTCAATCCTGGCTTTTAATGTGCATTCAAGTGCTCCTTTGTCAATGACGGTAACCTTTCCCTGCTCAATCCCCAGCTGCGTTAAGACCGCGCCTGCCGTTTCCCGGATCTGACGCCCGTATTGATTCATAACAATACTTTCGATCGACAATTCCAAACCTGAATCCGATGGTTCTACGGTTACCTGGGCATCACTGGATTCTAAGGTTCCGGCAACCGCTGTTTTTAGAATATTCATACAATTTTCTCCCTCTGTTTGATTTTTCTTTGTTTCTTATTTCCAGTTTTAACACAGTTCTTACCCGTTTGTAAAAGTCCCGTTTTTCGTAATATTTCATTCCAAACCGGAATCCAAACAACTATTTACAAATAACAGACAAACGGTTAGTATTAAAGCAGAACATAATAATGGGGAGGGGAATATGGACGAAAGAGACTTCAAATTATTAGCTGTGCTGAAAGAAACAAGAAATATCACCAAGGCAGCGGATCTTCTCTATGCCACCCAGTCTTCCTTATCCAAGCGTATATACGGTATTGAGCAGGAACTGGGAATTACACTGATCCTGCGCTCCCGCCACGGTATTGTATTTACACCGGAAGGGGAGGAGGTGCTGGAACGGACCGCTCTTGCTGCCAGGCAGCTGGAGCTGATGCGGGAAACGCTCGACTCACGCAGGTCTTATGTCTGCGGTTCTTTAAATGCCGGTATTTCTGTCAACTATGTCTTTTACCGCTTCCCCGATATTCTCGCAAAATACCGCAAAGAATACCCGCATGTCAACACCCATATCACCTCTGATCACAGCCGTAAACTATATACCCAGTTAATGGACGGTGCGATTGATGTTGCTGTTTTAAGAGGGGAATATCCTTGGAAAGGCCAACGCGTACTGATTGATCAGGAGAATATCTGCCTGATCTGCCATGACCAGTACAAAGGGACACCGCTTGCCGAAATTCCCTATATCGGGCGCAAAACCGACGCTGCCTTTGAACGTGAGATTGTTCAGTGGCTGCGTGAACATGAGCTGGCGCCGGAATTGAACGGAATCTATGTTGACAGCATTACCACCTGCGTGGAAATGGTCAACCGCGGACTCGGCTGGACCATTGTCCCGGAAATCTGCCTGAATAACTTTCATGGTTTCAGACAGCCCCTGGTTTTTGCGAACGGAGAGCCTTTCGTCCGCCCCACCTACCTGATGTATTCCGACACCGTACTGGACCTGCCTCAGGTAAAAGCCTTTATCGATATCGTCACCCAATCCAATCATAAGGAGTAATTCCATGTCCGAATATACCGTATCAAAGATCTATACCAGTGATAAAACCGCCCACCGCCAGATCGATGAACTGCTTCTGGCCGAAGGCATCCGTCGTGACGGAAACCTTGATTACACCTGCGCGGTTTACGATGACGACTACCGTATCATCGCCACCGGCAGCTGTTATGCCAATACGCTGCGCTGCATGGCCGTCAGCAGCAAACATCAGGGGGAAGGGCTGATGAATACGATCGTCACCCACCTGATCGAAGTCCAGTTCGCCCGCGGCAATACTCATTTATTTCTATATACCAAATGTGATTCGGCCAAATTCTTTCAGGATCTTGGATTTTATGAAATTGCCCGGATTGATAATCAGCTTGTTTTTATGGAGAACCGTTCCAACGGATTTTCCAATTACCTGCGTTCACTGAAGCGGCCGGAACAGACAGCCGCAAAGATTGCCGGACTGGTCATGAATGCCAATCCTTTTACTTTGGGACATCTGTATCTGGTCGAAAAAGCTGCTGCCGAAAATGACATATTACATTTATTTATGGTCAGTGAAGATGCCAGTCTGATTCCTTTTTCTATACGTAAGGAATTGGTTATCCGGGGAACTGCTCATCTGAAGAATATTTACTATCATGAGACCGGCCCATACATGATCAGCAATGCCACCTTCCCCAGTTATTTTCAGAAAGACGAACAGGATATTATCACTGGGCATGCCCGTCTGGATCTGACAATATTCAAAAAAATCGCCGCCGAATTGTCAATCGGCAGACGATATGTGGGTGAGGAACCAAACAGCCAGGTCACCGGTATTTACAATGATATCATGCAGGCAGAACTGCCTGCGGCAGGAATTGAATGTATTGTGGTTCCAAGAAAAGAAGAAGCCGGTGCGCCAATCAGCGCATCGACTGTTCGAAAAGCAGTTAAAGATAATGATATGGAATTGCTTGCTTCTCTGGTTCCCGCAACTACTTTAGAATACTTTAACAGTGATAAGGCTGCTGATGTAATTGAAAAGATCCGGGCGGCAGACAATGTGATTCATTATTAATATCAGATTTGGTCGATCAGGACAGTCAGGTAACGTAAGGTTTATCTTGACTGTCCTTTTATAAAAAAATTATGCCTCTTTTGCAACTGATATTTAGTCGCATTATATTCTATTATCAATACATGTCAATAACTAATTTAAATTTGACTGTATAAGCGGATAAAAGTGCTGTTTTAAAAATCCCGGGTTTATGATATACTGTCGTTAGTAATCGCTAACTCTATCACAATTCATATAAAAAGGAGATTCCCACATGTCAGAAAAAATCAATGTTGAAATCAAAGGTGTTCAGGCTACCATGCTGATTCCGCTGCGTGGGCGTGCACTCATGTCAGGAAGATTTCCGGACCTGTATAAAAATGAAAATGATGTAAAAATAGTACATAAATTAAATTTTGATTTCTCAGTCATGGATCAGGCACTGGGAGAATACGGCAACCTCTGTTATATCGCAAGGGCTAAGGCAGTCGAAGAAGCAGTCCGCGGTTTTATCCTGAAATACCCGGAAGCTGTCATTGTCAATATCGGCGCCGGTCTCGATACGACCTTCCCAAACGTAGACAATGGACGGATCACCTGGTATGACCTTGATCTGCCGGACTCCATGCAGTTTCGAAATCTTCTGGTGGATCAGCCGGAGCGGTCGCATTGTATTGCCAAGTCTGTATTTGACTACAGTTGGTTTGATGACATCGAATATCAGCATGATAAGGGACTTTTGCTGATTGCCGCCGGTGTCTTCCACTTTTTGCCGGAAGTTGAGTTAAGAGATTTATTAACCCGCGTCTCCTCACGTTTCCCCGGCGCAGAATTGTTCTTTGATATTAACTCATCATTGGGTAATGAATACTCCAACCAAAGTATGAAAGCATCCGGCAATGATGCCACGCTGGTATTTGCCGTTGATGACGACCGTGCGTTGGAGGAATGGGCCGATGGTATCCGGCTGATGAAACGCAGCAATTATTTTGCTGGTATCGAACGATTCGATGAACTGGAAGATATGACTAAGAACTATATGAATATGGCTGATGAAAATGGCATGTGTAAATTTCTTCATTACCAGATCGGCGGAATCGATCCGTTATTAATGAAGGGAGAACCGGTTGCCCTCCCGGAAATGCTCGATGCCAGAGAGCGCCGCCAGCTGCTGCAGCAGCAGTTAATCAGTAAATATCAGCTGCCGCTGATTTCATTTACATTAAATATTGCCGGTCCGGTCAAGGTATTTCCGCTTGCAGTCAGAGCCTATGAAGAAGGCCTGCGACTGATCAGTGAACAGTGCGCCCGCCTTTCGCTTCCGGTCAGCCATCTGGAAGAGGTAAAAGAAAATACCGGCTATGAAGCAATCTTTTCCATTGATGCAGCGCCGGAAGCACTCAAGCAGATGACCACTGAACTGGAAACAGCCTCTGGCCTTGGGCGGCTGTTTGATATGGATGTTATCCTGACCGACGGCAGCAAACTCTCCCGCAACGATGGGGGGGCCGCCGGGCGCCGATGCCTGATCTGTGATAAGCCTGCATTTGAATGCAGCCGTTCCCGGACTCACAGCATCGAAGAATTATTTCAGCGAACCTGCCGGATTATAGCTGGATATTTCGAATCGGAACCTTTCTTGGACAATCACATAGAATAGAATTAAAGACATGAAAGGAATCCGATATGGCTAACTTAACAATTACCAATACCGCTACGACCGCCGGTGTATATGAAGGCGCACCGATGAATCTGGCTGCTGCTGATGCCGCTGTAGTAGTACTGGTTGAAGATATTACCATGACCATCGAAGCTGCCAAGACCAGATGGGCTGACAAGCTGCCTAATGAATATACTGTGACGATTGAAGTTGCAGCCGGCGGCTCACCCCTGGATCTGGATGAAAACAGTGTTATCACTTTCACCACTGACAAATTCGATGACAGTGTAACCATTGATGAAACCAGCGTTGCTGTCAGCGGAAATACCGCTACCGGCATTGCTGTAGCAGATAATGTGCTGACACTGAACCTTACCTCCGCTATCTCCGATACGGAGCCAACCATAATCACATTTGAAGTAAATAAAGCTTAACTTTCTGGCAATTTTATAGCCGGAGCGCCTGGTACGGATTGAAATATCCTGCCCGGGCACTCCGGCTATATACTATACTTTTATATTTTTCTTAACACTGATCCAGATATGTCTGCAGGCGCTTTGCCAGCTGCCCGACATGAAGGCCATCCACAAAAGAGTGATGGGCCTGAACCGAAAACGGCATCAGTATCTTACCATCCCGTTCGAAGTATTTGCCCCAATCAAACATCGGCGTCGCACTGTCCTTTTTCCCTGAGTTGGTATGGGAAATATGGGTGAAGGTCAGCCAAGGCAGCGGCGAGAACTGAAATACATCATTCCCCATCGGACCGGTAAAATATTCTTTCTGGTTTGCCGCAGTCTCGACTGCCGACTTCACATATGCTTCCATCGTGTCTTCCATCGGTACATTGACCACTTTGAACAGTTCCTCACCCGGATCGATATACGTAAACGATGTATCGACGCGGTCAAAGAGTACGATCTGGCCATCAACAAACCGGTAACGAAATGCTTCGATTTCATTTGCACACTTCGATACTGCATAAATCATCGACATGGTAAAGGAATAATTCCACGTTTTTACCTGTTTGAGAAAATGACTGATGTCCAGTTCAAAGGTGACACAAAAGGCCGGCTCCACATAATTGCGGAAAATATTGCAGTGTACCGCCCGTTTCCATGTTGATTCATCAATTACCTGATATTGATTGGCCATAATCGTTACTCCTTTTTATTTTTTTCTTACAGGATAACATACTTCTGTCACAAAATCATCCTGATTCTGAACCTGATGAGGCCCAGCATGGTAAATATTGAATGATTCCCCGTCAAATTCATAACCATTGTCACGAATCCAGTGCGCCAGGCTTTCATTGACTGGTGTAATCTGGTCATAACTCCCGGTAAAGGTCACACTGGCAAACAAAACTGCCGGCATTGTCTTAAACCTGACATGTTCGGTATCCTGATAAACCCCTGATACACATTTTTGAATCTCAATATCCACATCATGTTCTTTATATTCACCATCATGAAAAATCGCCAGATTATAAGCGGGATTCTGATTCTGAATATTCATATGTGAAGTTTCCTCCACCATCACCTGCCACAAAAGCCCCATTGAACCATAGTCCGCTACTACCTGTCTTACACTGGCTACATAACGTTCCTCCATTGTCTTTAAGTTTACATCATATCCCATAATATTTCCATCCTTTCTTAACCAGTTTATTGTACTGTCAAGAAGGCGCAGCTGCTGTTTGAGTTCATATTCCTGTTCTTTTAACTCCTGCATTTTAATCCTTAAGAACTGTTCGAGTTCTCCGGCATCCGTGAATTTATCCATAATCTCACGGACTACCGACAGGCCGAATCCCATATTGCGTAACATCTGAATCCGTCCCGCCTGCATCAGCTGGTCCTCGCTGTAATACCGATACCCGGTCTCCTCGTCGATCTTCACCGGCAAAAGCAGTTCTTTTTCAGCGTAATGCCGCAGCATCCTGATACTTATTCTTGACAGCTTTGAAAAGTCTCCTATTTTTAACATGGTGATCACCTTCCAATTATCTTTTATTTTTGAGCTCAGTTTTACTATAAAGCATTACACTGTGTCAGAGTCAAGAGGAAATTTTATTATGAGAAGAGAATACTCAATAGAGGTTTACTACAGTCATATCGGAAACAAATACATTTCCACTTACTTTGTAACGCACTTCAATCTGCACATCACTGCGGTTATTGACAAGGGTCTTCAAATTAACCGTTGTTGAACTGATTGTCTTCCAGGAACTTTTTCCTACCTCCCGATATTGCATTGTTTTTGAAACGCCGGAAAGAATAAACGTCCCCGGATCATAAGTCATCCCCTGTGGAGCTTCTGGGCGGGGATACACTGTTAACGTTTTGATCGCACTGATCGGCCGGGTAGCCGTCCGCATATATCTGATATCAATCACCCAGGTTTCACCCGGTGCTAATGCATCTGCAATATCACTTACAGACATCGAAGTTCCACTTTCATTTGGCGTGAACTCTCCTCCATTTATCCGGTACTCATACGAACTGCTTAAGCTGGTAATTGTTTCAGTACTCACATTCAAGCTGCTGCTTGGCGCAGAACGATATGCATAGAGAGTAAGGCTCCGTGACGTTCCCGCAAACTCAGCTTCTGTTGCTTTTTCCCGAATATAGACATTTGAGTCTTTTTTTATTTGCGAAATGTCGAAAATTACAGTCTCATCCATAACAGGATGCCATATCTTCTCACTCGCCTCATAATATTCCATTGTTGTACTGATGTTCTTTAACAGTGCCTGTGTTTCTGGTGTATCCGGGTCATTATAAACCATCGTGCCTGTTTTGGGGGCGGAAGACGTTTATATAATGTAATGATCCGGTCCAGGCTGGCCGGTTTGTTGTTCGGGCTTCGTCTGATATTCATTTGAACGGAATCTGTTTCGGTAATGGCTTCTATAATGGCAGATACATCACCGGAGAGCATTTCTTCTGTTACTGCTGTATACTCCGATCCGTCAATACTATACTCCATCGCGGTGGTCAGTTTGCTTAACTGCTCCAGATCTGCATCATAGGAAACCGACGGCTGGGTATCCCGCGCCAGAAGTCTGACCTCCATGTATTTTGATGCCGGCAAATCATCTGTTGCCTGATAGCGTACCAGATAATATGGAGACTGGCTGCCTGGTTCCAGAACCATTGTTTCACCGGTGCAAGGTTCCCAGGTATAATCAATCCCACTTGGCTTGCTGTTTGTAACCGCATATTCCATGGTAGTATCTATATCTGTCAATATATATGAATCCGGATAGAGCGGATCATAAACTATCTTCGCATTCTCCGGGTAATCATGCCGACTGTTTTCCAGCTGAAATACTGCCGGATACGATGCCAGTAATGGTTGATTGGATGAGTTTACCGGGCGGTAACTTATTTCGATTGTTACATCGTTACGCTTATTGACGAATCTTTCCAGGTTAACAGTTTCTGCATTAATTGAGACCCAGGAGCTTTGCCCCGCCTCCCGGTACTGCATGGTATTTGAAACCCCTTATAAAATATAAGTGGTCGGATTATAAGTCATCCCCTGTGGTGCTGCAGGGCGTGGATAAATTGTCACCGTTTTGATTTCACCAACCGGCCTGGCCGCTGTTCGCATGTATCTGATATCTACCTCATAAGTTTCATCCGGTGCCAATGCACTTGCGATGTCACTTACAGATATCGAGGTAGTGCTGCCCGCGGGAATGAATTGTCCTCCATTTACCCGATACTCATGGGTACTGCGCAGATCAGTGATTGCTTCACTGGTTAAATTCAGCTTGATGCTTGGTGTCAAATAGTAAGTCTGCAGCGAAACAGTCTTCGCAAATGACAAAAATGCAGTATCCGTTACTTTTTCCCGAATGTAATAAGTCACGTCTGTTTCCGGAATATCGAAAATCATAGTCTCATCAGTAACAGGATTCCAGACGCTCTCACCATATTTACGATATTCCATTGTCGTATCGATATTTGTTAAGATTGCCTGTGTTTCCGGCACATCAGGATCATTATAAACCATTACCGCTGCCGGTGCTTCTTTGCGCCCGGGAACCTCTAAAAAAGTATATGCTGAGTAAGATTTTCCATCAGCAGCAGCTTCTCTGATATAAAATCTCGTTGATGACTTGGATATATTTGATCCAAGTACAAATTCACCATCCGTAAGGACCATTTTGCTATAGGGATTAGTTGGTGATGTCGTTGCATACTCATACTGTTTCTCCGGATCAAATCCAGTAATTGATTCTGACTGATAATTGATCGTAAGATTTTGCGGTGCGCTCCCCAGCATTGGAATGGTGAAATAAACCGGGTGGGAATAAGCATTTGTTGACGTCCTCCGGTATCGCACCTGCACTGTAATATCTTTTTCTGCCGAAGCATATTTTGACAAGTTAATATTGGCTGAAGTAGTGATGCTTAGCCATTTGTCTTCACCCTCCACACAATACTCCATGCCTGATTTTACTCCTGTCAGGGTTAATGACCGCGGATAAAATGTGACACCGGTCGGAGGTTCCAACCGTTTATATAAAGTTATGGATTTACCAAAGCTTGCCGGTTGATTATCAGCACGTAACCGAAATGTGTACTCCACGGAATCTGTATCTGTCATCTCATCAATAATTGATGATACATTTCCCAGAGTCATTTCTTCTGTCACAGGAATATATTCCCCACCATCGATACAATACTCCATATCCGTTGTCAGCCCTTTGATCAACTCGTTAGCTTCACTGTATGAAACAGACGGCGCCTTGGCTCGTGCCGGAACGGTAATCTGCCTGAATTGTGATTCGGGTAAGTTTTCGGTCGCCTTATAACGAATCAGGTAAACCGGCGTATATCTGGTTGCTTCTATGACCATATCTTCTCCTGAGCATGACACCCAGGTATAACTGCTTTGATTTGCAGTAGTCTTAACTGCGTACTCCATTGTGGTATCTGTCCCGGTCAGTACATAGGAGTCCGGATACACTGGATCATATGTGATTTCTGGTGATTGGGGACCTTCCGCACGGCTGTCCGTCAGTGGAATTATGATTTCGCGGGTAACCAGCCCAATAGAACCAGTGCCGGATGATGATACAGTAACCTCGAATTTAAGTTCAGATATATCCGGATTGGTGATGGTGATACGTTCTACGAAAGACCACTCAACTAAGCCGCCATATTCGTCATAAGTACAATTAAATGGTGCCCCTATTTGTACCGAGCTATAGTCAATTAAGCCTCCTCCATATACATTTCCTACTGAACCACGTCGTTCAAAAGCAATTTCCAGGCCTTCTCTCATGTATGTATGGGTTGCGGTATATGAGAAATTATCGATTCCATGTTGATTGTTTGGCATGTACTCCGTTACACTTCTTCCTGAACTATTTTTCCCCTTAATATACAAAACATTATATTTGCTAATCGGTTCTGCACGCCCTCTCACAGCTCTTGAAGGAGTAGCCAGATTAGCATCAGAAAGTGTTGCAATTTCCTCTTCAGCCTGCACACCCTTGACAATATCGTTCTCAATTGGTATATCATCCTCGATTTCAAACTCTATGTCCAATGAATCAGAATCTGACGATTTTTGTTATTTTTTTTCATTTGTCTCATAGTTTGTCTGATCTGCCCTTGCTGTTATTGGGATTGGTATCATTGTAAATAGCAACACAATAATAAGCATCTTACTTAGTACTCTCTTTAAGTTCTTCATTTGTCTTATCTCCTTAAAATATCATCCAAAAAATCATCTAACTGATTCTTAATATTTTCAATAACCTGAGGATCTCCGCCATAAGAATACTCCTCCTTAGCTGCAGATACTATTTCCGTCCAGCTTGGTTTATAATGTGCCCCTTCTCCAACACCTTTTGCATATGACATAAACATATCCAGAAAACGCGGATGCTCACTTATTTTCATACCGGTTCCATAAAGTGAGACCTTATGGGTATTTTCTATTTTACTAAATATTTGTCTTTCAATAGAAGAAAGTAAACTAAACTCGCCAGATCTATCTACTCCACATTTGCTATATTCATGTAACATATTATACTTATTTTCTAAAGTCCCTTTCCCTTCAAATTGTTCTTTTATTGCCGTTCTCACCTCATCATCCGTCATATCTCCATAAAACGCTTTTTTATAATTATCTGTATACTCTGATTTCAATGGTGAAACACCATCTTTATCGAAATATGCATGGAGCTCTTTTATGCTGCTATCATATATCTCTCTATGCATAGATGAATATGAATCGTACAAACCACTTAAAACATCCGGCATACTGGCAAAAGCCTCCTGATACCGGGTCTCAAATGTTTTCACTTTCTCCACATCACTCATGGCATCCCAATTCGTCTCTGCATTCAATCTAGCCACCTGCTCCAAACGATCTTTATAGGTTCCACTAAACTGATAACTTGTCGTTGCCGCTGCACTGTTCACAAATCGGTCCTCTGTTTTTTCTGTTTTTTCTTGTTTAGCACTCTCATTGAGAATTTCCGAAAAATCTGCACCAGAGCTTAAGACTTTCACTTTCTTTGTGTCCGTTTGACTGTTATTTCCAATTCCATATGTATTTACTCTCATTTTTCAAATCCCCCTTCATTCCATATATTTACATTCAGACAAGTATAGCATACTGCATTCATCGCTGGAAGCAGCTCGGCAAAAACTCTTATTTTTTCGTCAAAATCTCTTATTTTTCGACAATACTGCAAATCATCAATGTCGTTTAGCTAAGCTGTTGCACAGAAAAAGGGCAGATTACTAATCTGCCCTTTTGCAAATCATATAAGAATGTAACTCTGGCTATTGAATAAGCAGCTGTCATCACAAGCAACAATAATACGACTGATCAGACAATCCAGTCCAAATCAAACTCTCTCATCTTTTCATCAAAATCAGCAGATGGCGGCATGTCCATAATCGCTCCTGTAAAGTCATCAACCCTGGCATACTTGTATGTTCCATCGGTATTAAACTTCCTCGTCTCAAGCATCATATAGCAACGCTTACTGGCATCCATAATTGCTTTCTTCGTGAGCCCGTCTTCCATCATATAAGTCGCAACACTGTTATCATACAGGTCCACACCGACATTGCCAAGAAATGCAATATCGAACCGGAATGCCGACAACTGGTTAATCGTAAAGCTGCCGATAAATCCATCTCGTCCGCGGCCAAATGTACCGCCGATAAAGATCAGCTGGACGTTGCTGGGTGCCATCAGCACATTCATGATATCGATCATATTGGTGACGACGGTTAATGTTTTCGATGACTGCACCAGCATCTTGGCAAGTTCCAGGTTGGCAGTTGAAATATCAAGGAAAATCATGTCGCCATCTTTGATGATATCAAATGCTTTTTCAGCAATGCTCTGTTTTGCTTCAATATTCTTTTCCCGGCGCTGGGATACATCGAAGTCGTAAACATTGACACGTTTTTTCACAGCACCGCCATACATCTTTCTGAGCAGTCCCTTTTTCTCCAGAAGTGTCAGATCTTTGCGGATACAGTCTTCGGTCACTTCAAACTGTTCACTTAAATCTTTTACCCGTACTGAACCTTTTTTGTTAACCAGCGACACAATCATATTCTGACGCTCTTCTGCAAACATAAATCATCCCCATTTCTATTGTTTAGTAGAACTGTTCAGGCCGGAGTATCTTCTTGACTGATAAAATCAGTCCTGAACTGTTACGTTTCTATTATTCTATCATACTTTTCTGGTCATCGCCAGATCATTGTTCACCCCTTTTGAAAATACAATCTGATGTAAATCAATGATGCCATTATGGAACGTCGCGGCACAGGATGCCAGATACAAATCCCACATTCTGGTAAATTCCTCGCCGTAGTGTTCCCTGATTTCATCCCTGCTGCGCAGGAAGTTCTCCCGCCAGCATAATAACGTCTTGGTATAATGCCGCCGCAGACTCTCCACATCCAGTGCATAAAAACGATAATCCGGCAGCAGACCGATGATTTCCCTGAGGCTTGGAATCATACCGCCGGGAAAGATATATTTTTTCATCCACGGATCACCGGGAAACTCTTCCAGTGCACTGATATAATGAAGAAGCCCTACCCCTCCCGGTTTCAGAACCGAGTCAATACTGTCCAGATAAGAGGCGTAATTTCCCCTGCCCACATGCTCCAGCATGCCGACACTGACAACACGGTCAAACTCCAAACCGCTCTTAGGCAGATCCCGATAATCCATCTTCTTCACCTTGAGCCATTTTTCCAGATGTTCTTCTTTGATATCCTCTGAAAACTGATTATACTGCTCCTGGCTCAGGGTGATTCCCACTCCTTTCACACCATACTGTCTGGCCGCACGTTTTAATAAAAATCCCCAGCCACAGCCAATATCCAGCAGCACCATTCCCGGTTTCAGCTGCAGTTTATCCAAAATATGGTCTACCTTTTGGACCTGGGCCTCAAACAGGGAATCCTGGTCATGCTTGAAATAACCACAGGAATAGCTCATTGTTTCATCCAGCCAGAGTTTATAGAAGTCATTGCCCATATCATAATGGGCCGTGACTTCCTTCTTCTGGTTTGCTTTTGTCTTTGGTGTATACAGCAGATGGCGCAGGGCTAATTTATTGGCTTTAAAATTCCCCATGTCGGCCAGGAAGCAATCAAGTACCTCATAGAGATCACGGTCCAATTCAATATCTCCGCGCATGTAAGCCTCCCCCAGGGCCAGGGAGGTGCTTTTTATCAGTTCTGCTTTAGGGATCTGATTTTTTACTGTTATTTTAAACTGAGCCGGTCCGATTCCCATCGCATGAAATTCTTCAGCTGTTTCCAGCTCAAAGGCGACCGGAGTAATATTTTTCAAATATTGGGCAATGTAATTCATAAGGGTTATCCTTTCTGACAACGTATTGTATTCTGGTGATTATGTACTAGTAATTATTGCCGGAAAATGGAGATACATACAGTGAAGCAGCTTCTGCAGTATAAACATTTCACCGCATCAATACCGCAATAATAGTCAACAATTTATATTGTCAGCATGTTATAATCACACCTTATAAGGACGGTGACCAGATATGAATCAGCCATTATTAATACCCGGCATCACATATATTGAACAGCATCTGTTTATGGATCTTTCACTCGAAACATGTGCCGGTGCGGCCGGATATTCACTCTATCATTACTGCCGGGTCTTCAATGCGGCAGCCGGAATGACTGTAAAAGAATATATCCGCAGACGCCGGGTTTCTGAAGCTGCTAAAATGATTAACGAAACGTCGCTTTCTTTAAAGGAAATCGCTTACCGGTGCGGCTTTAACTCACATGAAAACTTCATCCGGGTATTTCGTTCCGTATTTGGTATTACGCCAAAAGAGTACCGCAGCACCCGTTATTCCCTGCTGCTGTTAAAGCCTGCCCTGCATCCTGCCGAAAATTGCCGGGAAATTGATTTTACCGGCTTTAAGGAACCGGATATTGTAACGCTGCCGGCTTTCCGGGTCGCCGGAAAACGTAATCCTACCACGTTTGAAAACGATCAGCATTTTCAGGATGTTCCTGTTTTCTGGAACCGGTTTTACGCGGAACGAACATATGAAAGATCTGACTTCGACCAGAACCAGGTACGCATCGACTACGGAATCAGTATCCTCGAAAATTTTAATCCTGATCTTTATGACGACAATAACCGCCGTAAAGGACTTGATTTTGAATATCTGACCGGAACAAAAATCACAGATCACAGCCGGCCTGATAAGGATATGGATGTTTTTACCGTTCCGGGCGGTCAATATGCTGTTTTTCATCACCGGCCGGCCGATGATTACCATCTGATTCAAAATCTGATTGACACCTGGCGGTATATTGACTACTGCTGGATTCCGCAGTCATCATATGAACATGCCGGCAGCTGTGAATTTAATGAATACTATCCGGCACTGGACCGCCTGAAAAAATCCATCTATATTCCAATAAAGCACAAACATATAAAGGGGGATGATTGATATCGTGAGAGGAACTGAACTATTTATAAAAGCATTAAAAGAAGAACATACTGACATCCTGTTTGCTTATCCCGGATCTGCTGTTATTACACTGTTTGACGAACTTTACAAACAAAAAGGGATCCGGATGATCCTGCCGCGTCATGAACAGGCGCTTGTACATGCCGCTGACGGATATGCCCGTTCGACCGGCAAAACCGGCGTCTGCCTGGTTACGAGCGGACCGGGAGCAACCAATATCGTAACCGGAATCGCCACTGCCAACTATGACAGTGTACCGCTGGTCTGCTTTTGCGGCCAGGTGCGCCGGGATCTGATCGGCAATGATGCCTTTCAGGAAGTGGATATCGTCGGCATTACCAGAGGTATTACCAAACACAGTATGATGGTAACCGACCGCAGCCAGCTCGGACGGGCAATAAAGGAAGCGTTCTACATCGCTTCTACCGGCCGCCCCGGTCCGGTCGTTGTCGACCTCCCGGTTGATATGCTGAACGAGGACGGCAGTGATGATTATCCGGATCAGGTTACGATCCGCAGTTACCGGCCATCCACCGAACCGCATATCGGCCAGATCAAACGGGCTGCCGCTCTGCTGGGCAAGGCAAAAAAACCGTTGTTTCTGGCAGGCGGCGGTATCCATATATCTCAATCTACACAAGATTTTACTACCCTGGCGGAACAGACTGATATCCCCGTTATCTCTTCCATCATGGGCCGGGGTGCAATCGCTACGTCCCATCCGCTGTACATCGGCAATCTGGGCATGCATGGCTGTTTTGCCGCCAACCGGGCTGTCATGGAATGTGATGTCCTCTGTTCCATCGGATCCCGCTTCAATGACCGCATCACCGGCAGGACCGAAGCATTTGCCCCCAATGCACAAATCATACATATTGATATAGACACTGCATCCATATCCCGCAATATAAAAGTAGATATTCCGATTGTTGCCGATGCTCACCGGGCAATTACTGAATTGATCCATTATACCAGTCGCCGCAATACCGGTGACTGGCAAAAGGAAATCAGACAGTGGCAGACTGCTGAGCCTCTGGCTCCCGCAGCTGATGATTCCACACTGTCCCCTGCTGCAATTATCCGGCACATCAATCACACCTGTTCAGACAGTATTATCGTGACCGACGTCGGACAGCATCAAATGTGGACGGCACAATATATTGAACTGGATGAAAACCGAAAGCTGCTGACCTCCGGCGGCCTGGGAACAATGGGATATGGGTTTCCTGCCGCAGTCGGTGCAAAACTGGCCAATCCCTCACGCCCTGTCATCTGTATCAGTGGTGACGGCGGCATCCAGATGAACATCCAGGAACTGGCAACTGCTGTGCTCGAAGATATCCCTGTTATCATTATCATCATGAATAACAGTTATCTGGGCATGGTGCGACAGTGGCAGCAGCTGATGTACGACAGACACTACGCCGGAACTGATCTTAAGTCAGGCAATTACGGTCAGAACAAACCAATTCAGTACATTCCTGATTTTATCAGCCTGGCGGGAAGTTACAATGCTACCGGATTCCGCGTCATAAATATTGACCAGTTTAAGACAGCATTTGACCTGGCACTTGCCCAGCAGCATCTTCCTACCGTGATTGAATGTATGATTGACAGCAATACGCTTGTTTTGCCCATGGTAAAAGCAGGTGGATCGCTCAACGATATGATATTAGGCGGTGAAGAATGAAAAAAAGATGGCTTAGCTTATATGTAGAAAATGACATCGGTGTTCTGGCCCGGGTTGCCGGACTGTTCGCAGGCAAAAACTACAATCTCGACAGCCTGACGGTTGGAACCACCAATGATGTTACAATGTCATTGATGACAATCAGCCTTACCAGTGATGATGCACTGTTTGAGCAGATAAAAAAACAACTGAACCGCTGCATCGGAATTATCCGGGTAATTGACCTGACCGATTCCGACATCGATATAAAAGCAGAATGAGCTGACTTATTTGCCTGCACGTTAATTATGTGATAAGATATCCTCAAATCATTAGAGGGGACGGGAAAATGAAGAAGATCATTCTATACCTGTTAATTACTGTTATCCTGACTATTATGCTTATCTTTCAGGTGAATGCCAAGCCCATCATTATCTTGGCAGTTATTGTCTGCCTTGTCATCATTATTGCCAAAGTTGTTCTTCATTTGCAGCAGACAAAAAGCTTTAACAAAATTAAAGATCCCGAAGAACGTCTGATCTGGCTGGATAAGAACAGAACCGGATGGGGTAAAGTATCAGAAACTTTTTACTGGAACAGACGGGCTGCTGCATACTTTGAAATGTGCGAATATGAAAAAGCACTGGAGTGCAATGAGAAATTCTACCAGACTGCCACTGCATCTGATGGCAAGAAGAAAAGCAGCAGTTCTTTAACCAGTACTGGTATTTATCTGAACAACTGCTGTGTTTATTTAGATAATATGGAATTGTTCGATGAGATGGAAGTATATTTGAATCAACTAAAAGAACACATGGAAGTGAAGTCTCATCCGGTGCTGCAAAGTACTTATTATTACTGTCTCTGTGAACTTGAGGTTTATCGGGGAAATCCGGCTGCCGGAAAGCTGGCACTGGAAGAGTATAAGAAATTTAAGGATATTCCGGATGTTGAATTGAGCAGTCAGCTGCTGGAAGCTAAATTATTATGGCTTGAAGGCGAGAATGATTCTGCATGTGTTACCTTACGAAAGGTGCTGAACTCCGACAGGGAGCTTTCTGATTTTCATCGAAGGAAATTTGAGACTATGCTGGAACAAATAGAGGGGCGCTCATTAATATAGGGGCGCCCATAGAAATTTTCACTTGACATACATATCAATAACTTTTATAATTTTTATTAAGAAATAGGTTTTCACCGTACAGCGCTAAAGCTTAAGCGGGCTGCTTGTTTCTTTTTTTAATGCCAAAAATTCGTACAAATATTGAAGTTCCTGGTACAGACGGCCAATCGGCAGGCCTACAACATTATTATAGTCTCCTTGAATACCTTTGACATGAGCAGCAAAAACGCCCTGTATTCCATAGGCTCCGGCTTTGTCCATGGGATCTCCGGTATTTACATAGTGCTCGATCTGAGTCTGATTCATCGGGTAAATTTCTACTTCTGTTTTTTCTACAAATGTGATGTTTTTTTCTTTCTGGCAATCAATTATCGTTACACCGGTATATACCTGGTGGATTCTTCCCTGCAGCAAATTCAACATGTCAACAGCATCTGCATAGTCCGTTGGTTTTCCGAGTATCTGGTTATCTGCCGCTACTACCGTGTCAGCACCAATTATCAGAACATTCTGCCCCCGATACCTGGCAGCGATGTCTTCTGCTTTCTGTGCTGATAACTCTTTTACTACTTCCTCCGGATGGGTGCTGGTGATGACTTCTTCCACATGACTGGGAATGATTTCGGGTTCCAGGCCAATCTGATGTAACAGTTCTTTACGGCGGGGTGATGCTGATGCCAGAATGATGTTTGGTGTCATTGTATGTCCCTTTCTCTGTGATTACCATATCCATATAAATATCATGCGGCTGGACCGGTATATCCGTTCTGATAAGCTCTTCACGGCACAGAACTGTTTTAACTGTTCCGGACTGGCTGAGATACCGGTCATAGAAACCGCCGCCATATCCCAGCCGTCTGCCGTCATAGCTGCTGGACAGGCAGGGAACAACTGCAAAATCAATTTCTTCCGGCCTGATCAGCGGTGCATTGGCAAAAGGCTCCAAAATACCATAAAATCCCGGATGTAAGTCATCCATACTCGTAATCTCACGGACCTCCATTATGCCTTTTCCGGTGCAAAGTGGTACTCCTATACGTTTTCCATTGGCCCAGGCATCCAGAAATATCGGCCCGGTGGATATTTCTTCCGCTGTGCTGACATAGCAAAAAATCACGTTCGCCTGCCGGTAGCCGGGTAAGGCCAGTAACCGGCAGACAATCTCCTGATCAGCCTGGGTACAATAAGACCCTGGCAGTTGTTTCCGCCGGTTTAATATCTCCTGGCGTAAAGATTTTTTCTGTTCTGATATTGTCATGCTCATCACTCCTGATTCAGCGGAAAATGGCAGAATACTTTGCGGTTTTCAATGATCTGCTCCTGCGGTTTCTCTTCGCCGCAAATCCCTTTCGCAAACGGACAGCGGGTATGGAACCGGCAGCCGGACGGGGGATTCACCGGACTGGGAATCTCACCGGAGAGAAACTCTTTTTCCTGGAATCTGACATTTGGATCAGCTTTGGGAATCGCATCGAGCAGTAATTTTGTGTACGGGTGAAATGGTTTCTCGTATAATTGTCTGGTATCACCGATTTCACATATGCTTCCCAAAAACATAACACAAACCCGGTCGGCAATAAATTTCACCACACTCAGGTCATGTGAGATAAATAAATAAGTGAGTTTAAATTCTTCCTGCAGATCCTTCAGCAGATTCAGTACCTGAGACTGAATAGATACATCCAGGGCAGAAACCGGCTCATCACAGATGATCAGCTTTGGATTTAATGCGATCGCTCTGGCGATGCCGATCCGTTGACGCTGACCGCCGGAAAACTGATGCGGGTAGCGGTTATAAAATTCCTCGGGAATCCCCACCTTTTTCATCAGTGCTTTTACAGCTGTTTCAATCTCAGTTTTATCTTTCATACCGTAAGTTGTCAGCGGTTCTGCAATGATCTGCTTCACACTCATCCGGGGATTCAGCGACGCATATGGATCCTGGAAAATGATCTGCATCTGACGGCGGTATTTGGCGAATTCCTGTTCATTCATACCGACAATATTATTATCTTCAAAAAGGATCTCTCCTGATGTTGCTTCTATCAATCGGATCAGTACCCGGCCCAGAGTGCTCTTACCGCAGCCGGATTCTCCGACCAGAGCCAGTGTCTCACCTTCGTAGATTGTCAAGTCCACATCGGATACCGCATGAACGATCTGCGGTTTTTTCTTCGTTCCTCCCACTGGAAACTCTTTTACCAGGTTCTTTGCCTGAAGCAGTACCTTTCTATTTTCCATCTTCTGGCACCTCACTTTCGTACCGGAAGCACCGGACCTGATGTCCGGATTCCGTCTGATATAAGTCCGGCTGCTGATGAATACAGCGCTCTTTTGCCTGTTCACACCGGGTGCAGAAATTGCAGCCTTTGGGCAAATGCAGCAGATTAGGTACCACACCTTCGATGGTATACAGCCGGTCCACATCTTCATCAAGTTTCGGTATTGAACGCAGCAATCCCTGAGTATAAGGATGCTGGGTGTTTTCAAACAGAGTGAAGGTATCCGCCTGCTCCATTACCTTTCCGGCATACATAACATAGACATAATCACAGACTTCGGCTACTACTCCCATGTTGTGGGTGATTAATATAATCGAAGTGCCCTGTTCCCGGCACAATTTTTTCATCAAATGCAGAATCTGGGCCTCGATCGTAACATCAAGCGCCGTTGTCGGTTCATCGGCAATCATCACCTTGGGCTTGCATACCATCGCCATTCCGATCATTACCCGCTGGCGAAGGCCGCCGGACAGCTGGTGCGGATAAGAATCGTAACGCTTCTCCGGTTCCGGTATACCGACCTCACGGAATATTTCGATTACCCGCTGTTTTGCTTCGGACCGGCTCATCTTCTGATGAAGCAGAATCGCCTCCCTGACCTGCTTTCCAACCGGATATACAGGATTTAATGAAGTCATTGGCTCTTGAAAAATCATTGCCAGTTCATTACCTCTGATTTTGGCCAGCTCCTTTGGTTTTAAATTCGTAATGTCCCGGCCATCTAGAACAATGGTTCCGTCCACAACCTTTCCCGGATGACGGAGCAGCCCCATTACAGACATTGCCGTCATGCTTTTGCCGCAGCCGGATTCACCGACAATACCGATAATCTTTCCGGCCGGAACCTGAATGCTGACCCCGTCTACAGCAGGAACCTCGCCCTTAGCCGTAAAGAAATGGGACTTCAGATTCTGAATATCCAATACGATTGATTCACTCATTAGTCCTTCCTCCTTACTGCTCTTTTAAATATGGGTCCAGCACATCCCGAAGGCCATCGCCCAGGAAGTTAAATGCCATTACCACAATCATAATTGCCACACTCGGTGCGATCGACAGCCACGGTTCGCTGAACAGGTATTTTTTACCGCGAACGACCATCAGTCCCCAGCTTGCTGACGGCGGCTGTGCACCGACACCAAGGAAACTGAGTGAAGCTTCGGATAAGATAGCTGCCGGTATATTAAGGGTAAACAATACAATCAATGACGGCATACAGTTCGGCAGGATATGCCGAAACAGTATCGTTCTGGTTTTAACACCGATCGAACGTGCCGCTTCTACATATTCTTTTTCTTTCAACGACAATGTCTGGGAACGTACCACCCGGGCCGTACTGGCCCAGTTTACCAGACTCAGGGCAATAAAAATATTGATCAGACCGCCGCCCATCGTATACATAACAACCATCGCCAGCAGCAGTGAAGGAAACGCCAGCATAATATCAGCCAGACGCATAATAATAAAATCAACCCTGCCGCCATAATAACCGGCGCATAGTCCCAGAACCGTTCCGATTGTCATGGAAATCAACGTTGGCACAAGGCCGATTGTCAGTGAGATTCTGGCCCCGTAGATGATACGGCTCAGAACATCACGCCCGAGCTCATCAGTCCCCAGCAGGTGTGCTGCACCCGGATCCTGCAGCCGTTCTGTCAAACTCTGTTTTAAATGATCATAAGGAGCCACTAATGGTGCAAATACAGCTGCCAGTATGATCAGTACGATTAATACTGCCGAAAATGCCGCCAGCTTATTCTGCCGGATCAATGTCTTTATCTTGTCCATCCAGGTATCAGATTCACCAATCTGGGAAATATCTGCCTGTTTATTAAGTTCAGCCATAACCTATTCCCCCTCCCTGATTCTTGGATCCAATACGTTGTACAATAAATCGGCAATCAGATTACCGCCGATAATCAAAACTGTTGTAAATAATACCGTTCCCTGCAGCAGCGGCATATCACGGGTTTCAATCGCATTAACCGCTAGCCGTCCAATGCCCGGAATACCGAATACGCTTTCCGTCAATACCGCACCAGATAACATGCTGGAGATCTGCAGTGCCATCATGGTAACTACCGGAAGCATGGCATTTTTCAGCGCATGGGCAATAATTACCTGATATTCCCGCAGTCCCTTAGCTCTGGCTGTGCGGATAAAATCATTCTGCATGATCTCAACCAGGTTCGATCTCGTCATCCGGGCAATGCTTCCGGCTGAGTTCCAGCCCAGTACAATCGCCGGCAGAACCATGGCCCGCAGCGAATCGAAACCAGATACCGGAAACCATTTCAGCTTAAATGCAAATACATACTGCAATACCAGTGCCGTCATAAATACCGGCATCGATACTCCCATCAGGGCACCGCCCATAAACAGCCGGTCAAGCAGCCGGTTCTGACGGATCGCCGCTACGATACCGGCAGTAATACCGATAATCCAGGCTACTACAGCCGCACAAACAGAAAGCTTCACCGTGTTCGGAAATGCATCCAGGATAATCTGTGTGACATTCCGGTTCAGGCGGTAGGAGGTTCCAAAATCACCCTGCAGCGCATTCCAGACGTACTTAAAAAACTGGACATACAGCGGCTGGTCAAGCCCCATCTCCTTACTTACCTTCTCGATCACGGCCATGTTGACATGTTCGCCCATCATAGTCGTAACCGGGTCTCCCGGAACGATACGCAGCATGACAAAAATAATCAGTACCACGCCGACCAGTACCGGAATTGAAATCAAAATCCGTTTCAGCACTTTTCTTAACACGGAAAAGCCCCCCTTCAAGTTTGATGAAAAACAAAAAGATACCGCAAAACTTAATTTATTTTTGCGGCATCTCCTTTTTTTGAGTATATTGCTTATTCGCTTAAAGAAACTCCATAGTAGAGCTGATCACTGACACCGCTCCACACCGGCTGATAATTCTGTACCCGTTTGCTGATTGCAAATAAATGCGTTCTGGAATACATCGGCGCCCATGCCGCATCTTCATGAATCAGCTTTTCTTCCAGTGCATTATATTCTGCAATACGATCTGCTTCATTGACAATGCCGCGGGCTGCTGCCACACGATCCATAATAGCGGTATCTGCATAATTAATGGAACGTACTGTAGTCTTTTCCGTATTGCCAAAGAAAGTATAAATAAAGTTGTCCGGATCATTAAAATCGGCGGTCCATGTTGCCAGGAAAGATCCCAGGCTGCCGGATTTTCTGGTCTCCAGCCAGGTTGATTCATCGTAGTTCTTAATTTCGGCGTTGATTCCTACTTCAGCAAGCTGGTCCTTGATAATCTCAAGAGCCATAGTTACTGTATCAGAAGCAGAAGAATCGGCTGCCAGTTCCATTGTGAAACCATCAGCATATCCTGCTTCGGCCAATAACAGCTTCGCCTCCTCCGGATTGTACTCAATCTGAGGCTGATTCGGATTAAAGGCAATCAGGCCATGAGGGAAGATTCCATTCTCCACCTGTCCTCTGCCGCCATAAAGCGCATCCAGAATAACCTGTTTGTCAATCGCCATCTGTACTGCTTTACGGACATTCACATTACCAAATGGTTCAATATTATGGTTCATTGTCAGATAGGTAATACCCACTCGCGGAGTGCTGACAATCTGATCCGGATAAGTCTCGGTGAATCGATCCATAGCATCTGCAACATAGTCCAGATCCAGGATATCCAGTTCACCATTCTCAAACATCATGGTCTGGGTTTCGGTATCCGGTATAATCTTAAACACAACTCCCGGAAGTGCAGATGCCCCCTTCCAGTATCCGTCATATTTAGAAATTACCAGCTGGTCATTCAGCGTCCAGGAGGTAAAACGGAACGGTCCGGTTCCAACAGTCACCGATGGGTCCAGGCCAAACTGGTCACCTGCTGCCGGAGTTGCCTCACTGTCATAAATGGACACGCCTGGCGAAGAAATACAGGCCAGGAATGCTGCATATGGCTCTTTTAATGTCATCTTAACGGTATAATCATCAACTACTTCCAGACCTTCCAGAGTATCAGCAGTACCTGCCAGCAGCTCGTCCGACCCTTTTACCTGATCGATAAACTCAGCATTGATTGCTCCCGGTTCCGTCAGCATACGATGGAAGGTATATTCCACATCTTCCGCTGTAAAAGCATTGCCGTTGTGGAAGGCAACATCCTGACGCAGATGGAACGTATACTCCAGTCCATCATCGGAAATGTCCCAGCTGTCTGCCAGACTTGGTACAATCCTGGATGTGCCGTCAGCATCTACCTCAATATCAACCAGACGGTCAAAAATATTCATTGGAATCTCATAATCCTTTGATGTCTTCTGAACATCGGCAGTCTGAACATCCGCTACAAATGCTCTGACCAGATAACCCGAAGTATCTGCGGTCTCACCTTTAGACTCTCCGGCCGCTGCTTCACTGCCGCCGGCTGCAGTGGTATCCGCTGTCGGATCACTGCTTTCCTTGCCGCTGCCGCCGCACCCGGTCATAACCAGACTGACTGCCAGCGCTGCTGCAAACATCAGATTTCTTTTTTTCCTCATAATACAAATCCTCCTCCTTTTATAGAATGTGCAAAGCACATTCTTGCGCCGAAGCGCGGCTGTCCAAACAGCCATCTTCCTTAGCGCGTAGTGCGCATCCACAGCGGAGCGTTTTATGTGGCAGAGCATTTTTCTGTCACATAAAAGGAAAAGGGCGCACGTCCTTAAGGAATGCCCCTTTACACTATCAAGCTTTTCCCGCTTAATGTTTAAAATGATAACACAATTGCACTAATTTTTCAACTGTTTCCTCATAATTCCTGCTGCCAGGCATCTATCCATTCAATGCAATGATTATGCCATACAGCCCAGAGTTCCCGACATTCCTGCATCAATGCCTGATAAACATCCTCCTGTTGCCAGGATCCGCCAGTCCAGCACGCTTCTGACTGCTGCCATTCCCTCTGCATCTGCTCCAGCTGGACCACTGCTCTACCATACCTCTCTTCAGCCGGTTCCAGCTTCTCCATGATTAGCCGCAGCTTCCAGTCCAGATACGCCTCTTCTTCAGAAATCTCCCGCAGCCGGTGACGTTCTGCCCGCGGAACCGCCCGCATCCCTTCAATCAGGGCCTGATCCTCGGCCTTTACCTGAGCGGCAATATCCGCCTGCCCGCCGCTTTTTCGTTCGGTATAATGGCTGTAGCCAAACGGATAATACATTACCGTCTCATCTTCCAGTATCAGTACTGACTCCGCCACCTGATCAATAAAATAACGGTCATGTGATACGAACAAAAGCGTTCCCTTATATGCCCGGAAAGCAGCTTCCAATGTCTCCCTTGCCTGAATATCCATATGGTTGGTCGGTTCATCCAGAATCAGAAAGTTCGGCCGGCTCTGCAGCAGCTCCGCCAGTACCAGACGCGACTTCTCTCCGCCGGATAAACTGCTGACACATTTATTAGCATTATTGCCGGTAAACAAATACCGGCCCAAAGTGCTGCGGACCTCTTTTTCCGTCAGCCCCGGGAACAAATCGTGAAAATGTTCCGCTACCGTTTTATCCGACTGAATATTAGCCGAATGCTGGTCAAAATATCCGATTGTAATATTGACTCCCAGAGTGCCTTTTCCCGAAACTTGCGGCAGCAAACCGGCAACCGTCTTCAGCAGTGTAGTCTTTCCGGTACCATTATCACCGAGCAGCCCGATCTTCTGTCCCCGTCTGATCCGCATAGAGAATTCAAACAATGTCTGATCATAACCAATCTTTATATGCTCAGCTTCCCAGACCCATTTACTGCCTAAAACCTCCGGCACAATCTCCTCAAAGTGCAGATTTACTTCCCCCTGATCCGGAGCTTCCAACAAGGGCATCCGTTCCATCTGTTTTTTCTTGGAACGGGCAAACGCGGCCTTGGTCGGCTTGTGCTTAAACCGCTCAATCAGGTCCTCAAGGCGCTTGCGTTCTGCCATCTGATGATCATAGGCCTTGCGCCGGGCCTTTAACAGTTTTTCTTTTTCACGTTTATAAATGCTGTAATCTCCCGGATAACGGTTCAGCCGTCCATGCTCAAGCTCGTATACCACTTCGGCAACCTGATTTAAAAAGTAGCGGTCATGGGAAACCATAACTACTGCTTTCTCATAATTCTTCAAATATTGTTCCAGCCACTGGGTTGTCTTCATATCAAGATGGTTGGTTGGCTCGTCCAGCAAAAGAATCTCCGGTTTTGCAAGCAGAAGCCTGATCATCGCAATCTTTGTCTGCTCCCCGCCCGAAAAACCGGATATTGGCTTAAGCTTATCGGACTTGGCAAAACCAAAGCCGGTAAACAGGATATCATATTCCCGTTCATATTCAAACCGCTCTCTGGCATACAACTCCTGGCTGGGACATCCCTTTAAGATTTCATCCTGAACGGTACACGACGGGTCGGCAAAGGCCTGCTGTGACAGCATCTCTATGATCACCTGCCGGGAACTGCGGATTCCGCTGCCGATACGCTTATCATCCCGGTCGAGGCTGATCTGTCCGGCAATCAATTTTAAGAGCGTGGTTTTCCCCGCTCCATTTTTTCCGACTACCGCGATCTTCTCATTTCCTCTGATTTCAAAATCAATGTGTGACAGAATCGGATTACCACCTGCGGTCACGGTTCCGTCTATAATTTGATATAACATTTTATTTAACCTGCTTTATATTCCTTCTAATTAATCCGTTAGCTTGTATTTACACACATACTACTGATTCTATACTAATCAGAGTAATATTTCAATATAATAAAAAACATCAGATATAAGCGTATTATTTCACACCTATACCTGACGTTTCCACTATATAACCTTATGGTGATTCAATCCCTTCTGTATTCTCCATACGGTCCGGACGGGAAATTCCGACACCGCCGCGTATTCCTCCATTCATTCCGCCATCCCCCAATAAACTCAGGTCAACAGCAGAAGCATCAATCAGTTTATCCGGTTCCGCTTTCTGACCATCCGTAGTAGACGGAATGGTTCCATCAAGCTGTCCCTGAATACTCTCCCCGCGAAGTGTGCCTAATGTCTTCAGGGCTGCAACACTATTATGATATTCTTCATAAGAATAAAAAGTCGTAGGATCCTGTTCCACATAGGACGAAATCATCTGGTCAATACGGTCAACGGTCTGCTCAAATTTACCATCAGCAAAATATCCATCCACAATCTCTTGGAGATACTGATGATAACGTTCTTTATATTCTGGTACCTCCAACAGCTTTGCTATTAACGGACGTTCTTCCATGCTGATCCCTGATACCGGTGTATCAATAGGAAAATTCACCACATCGGACGCATCACCAGACTGAAAACCGCCAAATGCCATATTGTAATCCCATGGCAGGATATTGATCTGCCCCTCAACTTCATAAAGAATATAATTATGTCCCATATTGCCAGAATAACTGTCAAGGTTAACCACAACCGTATGCGCCGCAAGATATCGCAGTATTGCATCAACATCTACATAGGTTTCCAGATCTGTTCCTTCATTCAGATTTTTAATTGCCGTGATCACACGCTGATGATCTTCTTCATTTGTTTTGGTCTTATTATTATCGAAGATCGAAGAATAACTTTCTTCATTATCGTCTGTGTAAATAAGAGCTACAGCATCATCTGCTCCTCTCATTTTACCGCCGCTCTGACCACCACGTCCGCCGTTCTCTTCCGGTTGCTGAAACTGCGTATCATCCCCTGACTGATCAGGCACCGCCGACATGTCAGGCCTCTCCATATCAGCCATATCCCGATCCGGCATTTCACCTTCCGGCATCTGTCCATTCATCATGCCGCCGCCCATCTCCATACTATCCGGCTTATACAGTTCACCTTCGCCATCAGCAGTACGGTCCAGATAACTTGTTTCATAATCCTCAATAGCCAGATAGAATCCCCATTTCTCATCATTTACAGAGATATCCGCATACGCATACATTGGCGTCTCCACACCGATATAGCTCATAATATCATAACTGAGATACTCCTTCATCGCCGTCTTATCCGAATAATTACTGTTCAGCACCATCTTATCCAGCCCCATCCAGGTCTGGTCATCCACATATTCATCAAACTTGATCTTAAAACTGTACCGGTCGGTCTCATCATCGCGGGCAATTGAACTCAGACTCGAATTCCCCTTGGCCCGGATACCGACATTCTCGACCGTCGTTCCGTTAATCGTGATATCAGCTGATATGTATTCTTTATCCGTAGCATTATCAAGCATTGTCTGCCATGCCTCCGGATCAGCCTTGATTTCAAATGTCATTATTGTATTCTTATCCATTTCCGCCTCATAACCGGAAGTTGACACTTCTGTGGTGTTATTCTCAGTCTCTGCAGCACCGGAAGTTGTCTCGGCTGCAACTGCCATACTGCTTTCCGTCGACGTACCAGTACCGGTTGATGATCCGCATGCCGTCAATGCGAAAGCTGCGGCTGATGCTATGGTAAGGCTGTATATTTGATTCTTTGTGATCATATATTATGTTCTCCCTATGTTTTTTTCGTTATAGTAGCTGTTCTCATCATAGAGAGATAATGTGACCAAATAATAGTAAATCTGTGAAATTTTATTGTTTTTTTGAACAGATCTCTACGAAGCGTAGATTGAATTCACTTCACTTAACCATTACAATGATCAGGAGGTGAATAATTATGAATAAAGACAAACGTAAACAATTGATACAGGAATATAAAGACCGTATGCCAGAAATGGGCGTAATCTCCTACTGCTGCATCGCAACCGGAGATACTTTTCTGGGCATATCAAGCGATATCAAAGCCGACTTTAACAGCACTACCAACAAGCTCAGTTCCGGCTACCATCCCAATCGTGAACTGCTGAAACTGTGGAATACTTATGGAGAAGAAGGATTCGAACTGACAATTCCCAAACGCTTAAAATATGAAGATCCGAAAAAAGATCATAAACTTGCATTGGAAGAACTGCGAGATGAATGCCTGGCCCAGAATGCACTGGCTAAAAAAATCTGGAAGTAACCCCATCTCGACCTAAGCCCTTGACCTTTTCCCTTTACCAGACAGGGATGAATATTAGCAGGAATGCCGTAAAGTGAGAGGGGCTGTACCTGGGGCCGGGGCCGGTAACGGTCTTAAAGCGTTGGCATTTGCAGGAGTATTAGAGATGCTTGGATTTCAGTAAAATGTTTTATGCCTGTAAGGAGACGACTGTTTGAGCGGCCGTTTTTGCCGCGAGTTTAGCGGATTACGGGCATGCTTTTTACATTTTTCTGAAATCCCAGCAGCTCTTATCCTCCGAAACAGCCAACGCTTTAAGACCGTTACCAGCCCCGGCCCCAGGTACAGCCCCTCTCACTTTGCGGCATTCCCTCCAAATCTCCCCATCACTTATACTTTTCTTCCAGTCCGCTCATCCAGCGTCCCAATGCTGCTCCTGCTGCACAGGTCAATGCACAGATCAGAAAACCAACACCCAGATAATTATAGTCCTTCGGAATAATCATCAGCGTCGATGCAATTACCACTCCTAATATAATATGAAACAACACCGCATAAGCCCGCTTAAAAAGCATATCCACCACCTTTGACAACAGCAGAATACAGGTCAGGCCGCCTATAGCAATCGGAATTATCACAGTCAGGTCCAGTCGTTTAAACGCTTCAACCATCGCCCCATACATTCCCATATACAGCAGAAAGTTTGACGGACTCAACCCGGGAATCAGAATTCCCAGTGCAATAATTGCCCCTGCTATCATCCAGGTGACAAAATTCTGCGCCACCTGACCATCGAACATATTAGCTCCGAACAGCAAAAATGCCAGTCCCGCTACCAGTGCCGTCATCATAACCGCAATATGTTTGATTTCCCGTCCTTCTTTTCCGGCCTCCCGCCATAACGACGGAAAAGTTCCCAGGATCGTACCGATAAACAGCCACATCGTAGGCGCCGGATAATATTCCAGGAAGTATCCCAGCGGATATGACAGCAGTACAATACCAAGCAGCATTCCGATGCCAACCGGTATAAAAAACAGTACATTCTCTTTAAAATCCCTGCTCAAATGAGCCATAAACGATATCATTCGCTCATACAAACCAAAAATAGCCGCAAGTGCACCACCGCTGACACCCGGCAGGATAAAGCCGGTTCCGATAAAAACCCCCTTCATCACCCGCAGCAGCCACTCAATCACCGTATTATTACCCATTTTTATATCCTCCTCAGAAACAACATTTCTGATTCTCTCTTAGATAAAATATCCCGATACACGCAATTTTATCACAGATATAGCGGTAACCATAACCTAATTTTACATTAATGGCAGATTCTGCTATACTTATCTGGAAAAATACTGAAAAGGAGACTTGTATGGACGCACAATTATTAACTGACACAATGATCACTTTAGTAAATCTGGCCTTATTGCTGATTGGTCCTGCTATATTTCTTATTCTTACATATTTTATTGTAAAAAAAGCAGTAAAAGATGCTTATAGAGAAATGAATTCAAATAAAACAGGTGGCGATAAGCGATGAAACATTCGAGATACAATTTATTATGGTATATCATATTATCCGTTACTATTATTTTTTCAATCGGAGGAGCTACTGCCTGCGGTCAGAATACAACCACACCATCATCTTCCGTAGTCACCTCCGTACCCAGTAAGCCGTCCGGTGATACTTCCCTGGAAATCCATTTCCTCGATGTCGGACAGGGACTGTCTATATTTGCAAGATGCGGTGACCAGACCATGCTCTATGACGGCGGCGATAGGAATTATTCCAGCTTTGTTGTTGCCTATCTGAAAGAACAGGGAGTGACTGACTTAGATTACATAATCGCATCCCATTACGATGCCGATCACATCAACGGACTGGTAGGTGCATTGCATGCCTTCCCGGTTAAAAACCTGATTGGCCCGGACTACACCGCCGAATCTAAAGTATATCAGTCCTTCAGCGGCAAAGCAGCCGAACTTAACCTGGAAGTCCAGCATCCAACAGTTGGTGATTCATATTCATTTGGCAGCGCAGCATTCACGGTATTAGCTCCGGATACTATTAGTGATGATTCCAATAATAATTCTATTGCAATCAAAATAGACCACGGACAAAACAGCTTTATCCTTACCGGCGATGCCGAACATGATTCTGAAAAAGCAATGGTATCTTCCGGCCTTGACCTTGATTGTGATGTTCTGGTACTTGGCCACCATGGCTCTGCCAGTTCCACGACCTGGGACTTTCTGCAGCAGTCTGTACCAGAATATGCAATTATCTCCTGTGGTGATCAGAATTCCTATGGACATCCGCACGAGGAAACTTTAGAAAAACTGGATAGTATGGAAATTGAATACTTCAGAACAGACAGACAAGGTACTATTATTGCCGTATCTGAGGCAAACAGCATTACCTGGAATATGTCTCCTTACAATGAACAGGATCTTTTGACAGCTCAGGAAATAATTGCCGAAACGACGCTGCCAGATGAAGTTCTCTCTGCTGAAACAACTTATGTACTCAATACGAACACTAAAAAAGTACATCTGCCATCATGTTCCAGTGCAGCAAAAATTGCAGCAAAAAACTATGACGAATCAAACGACTCACTGGAGACGATTCTTGATCAGGGATATACCCGGTGCGGCAATTGTTTGTCCATGAACTAATTACCGCCTGCTTATTTTTTCTTTTCTTCATAAAACTCGCGCAAATATTTCTTTGGAAAATCCACCTTTTCCAAGTCTATATACTTGTTACGCAGCCACATATAACAATCCTTAGCCCCCGATGCTTTCAATTTGTCGTCTTTGGATAATAAATAGGCCACCGCATCCAGTAAATTATCTGAATTATTAGTAGACCTTCTATTTTTTATATCCTTTCCATATTGGATATGTTCTTGAGTTCCTATATTAGTGTGTATATGCCATGCTGATGCAACTCCAATAAAAGTGGTCCCAGACTGTTTTTTTTTCGCCTTAACGGAACTCCACGTAAGCGTATCCTTAGTTTCTATCAACGCCGCTTCATCTTTAAGCTTTTGCTCTGCATCCTGCTCAACCTTTTTTACCCGGGCTTCTTTTATGCCCTCAGCTATTGCTTTTATCGCATCGCCCCTGTCATGAGGAGTATCATTTGTCACTGATATAAACTCATTAATCTCACCAAGTGTTACACCCACTATATCCGTAAAGTCAGCAACCGTAATATCTGCAGATGTTGATTCAAACGACTTAATATAGCTATTTAACTGATCTAAAGTGCTGATCTTCACTCCTTTCTGTCCCCACATTCTTTGAATCACGGAAGAATTGCCTGCCATGTTCCAGGAACTTGTCTGAATATCTGTCGTTGCCTGATTCCCCACTATCTTTGCCACTTTCACCGGTTTGATTTCCGGCATTGCGTTCTGGTCCGCTTCTCTATTCATTCGCGTCATTTATAATACCTCCTGGAATACATATAATAAATCATATTTTAGAGAATTCCCTCATTCATTTCAATAATATTTTGTGAATCACTCAAAAATCAAAGTGAATAACGCATAAAATAAAAGCAGATCTCCCGGCAACCTCAACACACTCCCGAAAGATCTGCAATATTATAATTTTTGCCTTAAATCAAATACCCTTTCATCAACTCATCAATCGCCTCCTGGTCCCCACGAGCCGCATCAATTTCCAGTGACCAGTCCAGTCCCCGGTGCAGTTCTCCTGATGGATCCGTATCCAGGAACTGCAGCATTGCATTCACCATATCTTCCGTCCAGATTGTACTGTCAATCTCAGCCGCGGTATACGTTCCAACCTCCAGCATGGCAAACCCGAAGATATCCTTCGCCTGAGTCTTCTGCGCACTGTTAATCACTTCTTCCACCAGATGTGACGGTATAAACAGCACTCCGCTCTTTGTACCAAACACGATATCACCCGGCATACAGACAGCCTGCCCGATCCGGGTCGGACCATTATAAGATGCCATCAGGCATTCCCTGATCGGTGTCGGATCGGTTCCCCTAAAATACACCTGGGTATCAATCTTTTCCATCTGTTCGATATCCCGGATGCCGCCCCAGATCACCGCCCCACCGGTCTTTGTTTTGATCTTGATTGCCGTCGTCAGATTCCCACCGACAAATGTGCCGTTCCAGATCTTATCATACATATCGGCAACCACCACATCACCATCTGACAGATTATCAACCACCCACTGATTACAGGTGCCAAGATAACCGCTGGCATCTCCTTCCTGCTTCACACATTCCATCAGGTCCGGTCTGGTTGGCATAAACGTTGCGGTTACTGCTCTGCCTACCAGTTTTTTTCCGGTATGAATGGTCTTTAATTCCCCCTCAAACTGGAACCGGTAATCCTTCATATATAAAGGCAGCCAGATCTCTTCCAGCGTCATTGACCTCAATTTATCCAGCAAGTCATCAGATACCTTCGGTCTGCCGTCCGGCAGCCGTTCTCCCTGCCACAAATGAGTCAGTTCCATAATCTGTTCCCTTGTATAATAAATCATCATATCCCTCCTGATTCCCCAAGCTGCAGCAAGGGGACTTTCCACATTCTATGACCATGTCCGGTCATGCGAATAATCATCATCCCACTCTGCCGTTTCCTGCCACATGTCAGGATAATCCGGATGAAGATGTTCTTTAATCACGTCATCATTTAACGATTCTATCCCCAGTCCCGGCGCATCCGGCACAGTGATATAACCATCCTGAACAATCGGTTTCGGAAGCCCGCTCACCAGATCAGACCACCAGGGAACATCCTGTGAATGGAATTCCAATGCCAGGAAGTTTTCTGTTGCCGCCACGCTGTGAACCGCTGCCATACAGGCAATCGGACTCTCCGCCATATGAACAGCCATTGCCACACCATAGTCCTGAGCCATATCACCGATTTTTTTATTCTCCAGAATTCCGCCGCTGGTCAGGATATCAGGGTGTATCACCGATACTCCGCCTCCTTCCAGTAAAGGCAGGAAATTCTCTTTCAGATAAATATCTTCGCCGGTACAGATCGGTACGCAGGTGGAATTGCTGAGTCTTATGTATTGTTTGGTATACTGCCACGGAATCATATCCTCCACCCAGGCAATATTGTATTTCTCAACCCGCCTGGCCAGTTTGATACAGGACTCTACACCGATATGGCCAAAATGATCGATCGCTAACGGAATATCATAACCGATCACGTCCCGGACGTCCCGGACATACTCTTCCAGAATGTCGTAACCATGCTCGGTCACCTGAACACCGGTAAACGGATGGGCTATGTTCTGCATATCATAATGCCGGTTTCGCTGCATCCGCTCGTCCATAGAGAGGTTTCGCCTGATCGCATCATATCCAAGTGAAGATGTTTTTAATTCATCCACTACCCCCAGGGGGGCATTCAATGCACCCTTTTTATCATACAGAAGATCGATTCCCAGATCCATTTTCAAAAAGGTAAAGCCGCTGTCCATTCTTGCTTTTAAAGCTGCTCCCATATCCCTGCCGGTATGCTTTCCTTCGATATCGGTATCGCAGTACATCCGGATCTTGTCCCGGAACCTGCCGCCCAGCATCTGATAGACCGGAACGCCATATGCTTTGCCGGCCAGATCCCAGAGTGCCAGTTCAATGCCGCAGACACCGCCGCCCTGACGCGCATCCCCGCCAAACTGTTTGATCCGGCGGAACAGCTTGTCGATATGACATGGGTTCTCTCCGATCAACCGGCTCTTCAGGGCCAGCACAAAATTCCGTGATGCACCGTCCCTCACCTCACCAAAACCAACCAGGCCCTGATTCGTATATACCTTCACCAATGTACAATGCATCGGCGCCCCCACAATATCCACCACCCGGATATCGGTAATCCTAAGTTCCGAAGGCGATGAGGCCGTTTTCACATGTTCTAATAAGTGATCATAGTTTGTCTCCATAAGAAGTTCTCCTTTTACTTTACACTTCCTTCATATTTACCTGATATCAGCAGGCTCTGTGCTACAATATAGAGAATTGTGACCGGCAGCGAGCACACAACCGAAGCACTCATGATCCGGCCCCAAATCGCCGAATCGGCAAACTTAAACGCCGAGATTGCAACGGTGGCTGTCTTTTGTGCATTGCTGGTTGTCATGATCATTGCATATAAATATTCATTCCACGCCATTGTAAAAGCAAACGTAGCCACAACGGCAATCCCGGGAAGCGCAATCGGTATGATAATGTGCCACAACGTCTGTATCCGGTTGCAGCCGTCGATCAGTGCCGCCTCTTCCAGAGCATAAGGAATTGCCTTAAAATAACTGATCAGCATATAACAGCAGTACGGCACCACGAATGTCGGATAGATAATCAGCAGTGCATATTTGTTATCATAAAATCCCAGGCTGCTGACAAACACATACATCGGTACAAATAAAACCGCCGTCGGCATCAGATATGACACAATGATACTGCTGCGGAACAGTTCTCTGCCGGGATAGTTAAGCCGCGTCATTGCATATGCCCCCAGAATTCCGATTGTCAGGCAGACCACAGTTGTAATCGTCGCCACCACCAGGCTGTTCCAGACACTGTGCAAAAACGTTGTATTAAAAAACAGGTCGATATAATGGTCAAACGTAATCACCTTGGAAAAAAGTGCCGGTCTGGCCACATACATTTCCGAATTCAATGATACCGATGACTTAATCATCCAGTAGATCGGAAAGATCGTCCATATCAGTGCCAGGCACAAAATCCCGTAGGTCAGCACTGAATTCGTAATTCTTTTTCTCTTTGTCCTTACCATAATTCCCTCCAGACGCCGCAGCCAGTGCGGATTGAACTTCAGGTTACTCAGTCACTGATATCTTTGTTAATCACTTTTCTTGATAAAATAATCATGATCAGCATCAGCGGAATAACCGAAACCGCTACCGATAGTGCCCGGCCAAAAGAGTTCTGAATAAAGGCCAGATCATAAGTATAGGTAGAGATTACGCTTGACGAGTAAATCGGTCCACCTCCAGTGATTAAAAAAACATTTTCGAAATCATTAAATGTCCAGATCGTCGAAAGCAGCGTCGAGATCCCCAGAACACTTGATATTCCCGGTAATGTGATATAAATAAACTGTTTAAAAGCACCTGCTCCGTCAACATAAGCTGCTTCAAATACCTGCCTGTCAAGAGTCTGCAAAGCACCCAGGATACTGAACATAAAAAACGGAATTCCCCGCCATACATTAACAATCATGGTGGAAAGAAGGGTAATATTCGGATCGCTCAGCCATGGAACCGGCATGTCGATAATCCCCGACTTCAGCAGCATGCTGTTGATAATCCCATATGTACTGTCATACATCCAGCGCCACGTTGTCGCTGCAACCATCCCCGGAAGTGCCCAGGGAATCAAAAGAACCGTACGGAAAAAAGATTTCCCCCTAAAATTCTGGTTCAGCAAAACAGCCAGCAACAGTCCTGCCAAAAGCTTCGCCGTTATGCATCCGACTGTGTAGATCACGGTGTTATTGAGTGATTTCCAGTAAACTATATCGGTAAACAGAGCCCGGTAGTTCTCCAGCCCGATAAACTGCTCCTTCAAACCGACCACCTTATCAGTAAAACTCAAATATACTGCCCGGGCAAACGGAATACCGGTAATACCGAATATAATCAGTACAATCGGGACCATCAGCAAGAGACCGAGCCACTTATCAATGGTTTGTTGTGAATGTTTCCTTGGTTTCATCTTCTCCCGCCTTTCTTCCTCTGATGCCTGCAGAATGGTTCAAACCATCCTGCAGGCATGAAACTTTACTGGTATATTTTGTTGAATTCTGCTTCCAGTTGGTTCAGAGCTTCCTGCGGATCGGTTTTATTCACGACAATCTCCTGAACAGCCTTTACACATAACTGATTGGAGAATGATACGGTAGCCCTCTCATCTGACGGTGCCGGATAGTATGTCTTATATGTATTCTTTGAGTTTGCAAGCCATCCGGCATTAACCGGATCTTTCCAGAACTCAGTGTCATCCATACCCTTTACAACCGGCTGCCACATCGCGCCCATTGCTTCAATCATGGTATTATAGTTGTCCAGATCATTAAAATAATATTTGATAAATTCTTTTGCAGTCTCAGTATTTTTACCGGTCTCAAAGACACCAAATACATTGGCTCCGCCCAGGGTATAAGCGGTCCCTGTTGGTCCTGCCGGATAAGCAATGATCTGGGTATTTTCAAGCAGTTCCGGGTTCTCGGTCTTCATACTGGAAACAACCGACCCTGAGTTACAGATGACACCAACCGTTCCTGCCAGATATGCACTGTTGTTCCAGCCGTCGTCACCGGTGATTGCATCCGGCGGAATCAGTCCTTCTTCGTACAGACTGGCAATAAACTTAAGAGCTTCTAATGTCTCTGGTGAGTTGATCGTTACCTTGCCGGTATCATCAACCGGAACTCCGCCCCAGTCGAGAATTATCGTCCGGCAGAATCCTTCTGCATCACCGCCGCCTGATGCGCCCATTGCAAAGCCCATGCCATAAAAGCCGTTTGCCGGATCATTCATAATCTTAGCTCCCGCTTTCAGGTCTTCCCAGGTCTCCGGTATCTCCATTCCGGTCTCCTGCCATTTATCAGTTCTGAGGTACATCCCCGGAGCTGTAAAAGCCAGGGGAACGAGATATTCTTTTCCGTTGAAAGTACCCAGAACTTTGGCATTATCAGTAAAATCTACCGCGGCAAAGACATCGGCACAGTCAGCAATCTGATTCATCGATACAAACTGTCCCACCAGAGTATCATCACCAACGATCAGGTCAGGTGCATTGCCCGCCTCAATAGCCGCCATCAGCTTCTGCTTCATATCTGCTGCCGGAACGATCACATAATTCACGTCTACATTATACTCTGCACCGAAAGCATCAACCTTGGCTTTCATCAGAGTATTATATCCTTCCACATATTCCGACTTGTCCCAGAATATCAGCTGTCCCTTCTCCTTTGGTTCCTGATTCTCTGTCTCCGGATTATCCGCTGCTTTTGTAGTTGTCTCTACCGGCGCTGCTGTTGTCACCACATTGTCCGAATTCTGCACCGAACACCCCGCTGCGGTTAACATCATTACGCTGCCAAGAGCCAAACACAACCATTTCCGTCTGTTTTTTTTCATATAAATCCCTCCATTATTTGAGCTTTATACTGGAATTTTTGATCTGCAGTTTTAATGGAATGAGTTCTGACTTAAACGGTTTGCCCGTATCAATCGCCCTGATCAGTTTGTGAAGTGCGGTCTTTGATACCTTTTCGACCCGCGACTCCACACAGGAAAAATCACTATAGGGTTCCGTCACCTTTGATGTTTTATAATACTCAAGAATTACAACCGAAAGATCCGCCGGTACCTGTATCCCATATCCCTTTACAACGTCCATAAAAATGTCTATGAAACAGTTGCTGAGGCATACGGCAGTCGGCCGGTTGGCCGGATTCAGCATCTCGTTAAAAAGCAGCTTGATGTCAGATATCCGGTGCTTCCAGTTAATCCTGAGATATTGATAGTTTGCTGCAATATCCTTATGCTCTGCCAAAAATTCCTGAAAAGCCATATTCCTGTTAATTTCCACAACCCCATCTGTCATTCCTTCGGTAATAAAGGCCGTAGATTTATGTCCTGAAGAATAAAAATATTCAAGTACCTGTCTGAGAACTCCGGCGTGATCAGAGGCAACATAATTATAGTTCTCCTCATTGTAGAGTTTTCCAACGCAGACATACGGTACACCCGCCCGTTCAAATTTCTGGAAGATCGGTTTACCCTCCTCCAGGTCAAACAGCAGGATACCATCGACCAGTGAAGATGCCAGACTCTTGAGATATTCAACCGACCGACTCTGATTATCTGTGTCCATTGAATAAATCAAGATATTGTAACCAAGATTTTTTGCTTCATCCCCAATCGTGGAGAACACGACCGGATAATATATTGAGTCATACAACTGTGAAATGTTCCGCGGAATAGCCAGACAAATCGTTTTACTGTGATTCTTGGAAGACAGCCGCCGGGCACTCAGGCTGGGCGTATATCCCAAAGTTTCAATCGCACTTCTTATCTTCTTATTTGTCTCGTCAGACATTCTCTCAAAGTTTCCATTTAAATAATTCGATACGGTAGATTTGGAAACGCCGGAAAATTTTGCTACATCTGATATGGTTATATTCTTCATCACTTCACCTCAGTTTATATAAGATATTCCTATTTTACCATGGATGAATCAGGAATAGCAACAAAAAGTGAAGCGGTTTAGTAGAACGGTCTAGTAGACCGGTTTATCAGGATGCTAAAAAAAATAAAAAGCATTGGTGGAACGGTTTATCTATGTTTATTAATATAAACCTCCGAAGAGGCTTTGTCAATAATTATTTTCAATTAAGATCACCCGCACTTTTCTCATATGTCCGCTGTTCCGCAATATAAAGAGCCATACCCACGGCTATTAATACCATTTTCACAACCATCATTTGTCTAAAAACTACCGTCAGAATTACAATCATAAAGGTCAATGCCAATTCCGTTTTTCTAAATACTGCTCTTTTGGCAAAGCATGCAAACAAATATACTAATACAGAAATAGCATAGGATAAAAGAGGTCTGTATGCAGCAATAATAAATGCCGGCAGGTTAAATAACCGAAGCATCAAAAATACTACAGGCACTACGTAAAAAGTTACGACAATAAAAATAGATATTAATGGATGCCCCTTATCTCTTTTCTCCATAACGCCCCCTATACAAAGATATTTATATTTATCCACTTATAATAATAGCAGAAAAATAAATTAACGTAAAGTTTTAAGCAGGTGCTCAAATAAAACAGGAGCAAGCCGCTAGTCACGACCTGTCCCTGATCAATCATTATATATATTGCTCCTTAACTTTTTTCGATAGATGTATTATACTATGATTTAAGCGTCAAAAGGTAATAAACCTTACGTGACTCCAAAAGCACCTTGA
>DAMAMW010000002.1:0-358299 GCA_032073745.1 Lachnospiraceae bacterium
TCTCAACCTTCTTTCTTGGATATCCCTATATTTGAATTATACAGGAAGCTCCTTTAATTTCTTCCGCTCATATGAGGGGAACTTTCCTTTTTGATCAGGTCTATCCTTATCCTATATCCAGAATACGTAACAACCGTGTATTTTCTGTGAATAAAAGCTCCTTTAATTTCTTCCGCTCATATGAGGGGAACTTTCCTTTTTGATCAGGTCTATCCTTATCCTATATCCAGAATACGTAACAACCGTGTATTTTCTGTGAATAAAAGCTAACGATTTTGAGTCAAAAAACTAAACAAAAGCTGACATTCCGCCAGGCGGCAGAAACGTCAGCTTCTGTTAAGAAAATCATTCTCACATCACATTAATGTGAAATATATTATCAGCCAATTTTCAAGCGGAATTTCTGTGCTTCTTTTTCTGAGTCTACTTTCTCAATCAATGCACCTAAAGCCTGAAGCTTCTCATCAAAGCATTCATATCCACGCTGAATATAGCCGATCTCATCGACTACCGTATATCCATCTGCAGAAAGTCCGGCAAGTACCAAAGCTGCACCGGCTCTCAGGTCCGGTGATTCCACCTGGGCACCGGTAAAACCTTTCACACCGTCGATAACGGCAACATTGCCTTCAACCTTAATATTGCCGCCCATGCGGGTCAACTCGTCCACATATTTGAAGCGGTTTTCAAAAATACTTTCAGTAATCATGCTGGTACCTTCAGCCAACGCCAGCGTCACCGCAAACTGTGGCTGCATATCGGTCGGGAAGCCAGGATATGGAAGGGTCTTGATATTGGTTGAATTCTGTTTCGGTTTACCGACAACACGTACTTCATCATCGCCTTCAATAATCTCACAGCCCAGTTCCAGGAGCTTTGCAGAAATCGCTTCCAAATGCTTGGGAATGACATTTTTAACTGTAATATCACCGCGGGTAACTGCCGCAGCACACATAAAAGTACCGGCTTCGATCTGATCCGGAATAATGGAATATTCCGTTCCATGAAGCTTATGTACCCCTTTAACACGAATAATATCAGTACCGGCCCCCTTGATATTAGCCCCCATACTGTTCAGGAAGTTGGCAACGTCAACAATATGCGGCTCTTTAGCCGCATTTTCGATGACTGTCTGGCCTTCGGCCAGGGCTGCTGCCATCATGATATTTATTGTTGCACCAACCGAAACCACATCAAGATAGATGTGTCCGCCAACCAGATCAATGGCGTGAGCGACTACGGCACCGCGCTCAATATCAATGCGCGCGCCCAGCGCCCGAAAACCCTTTAAATGCTGGTCAATCGGTCTGCTGCCGATATTGCATCCGCCCGGCAGCGGAACCTCGGCACTCTTGTACTTGCCAAGCAGGGCACCGATAAAATAGTATGAAGCACGAATCTTGCGGATATAATCATCATCTACGGAAACTTCGCGTATCCCGGAAGCATTGATCCTGACTGTATGGCGGTCAACACGGTTAACCACAGCGCCGATCTCCTGAATCGCCTCTAACATAACATTAATATCACGTACATCAGGTAAATTATCAATAATCACGTCATCATCTGTCATAATTGAAGCTGCCAGAATACCAAGTGCAGCATTTTTGGCGCCACTGATCATCACATCTCCTACCAGTGGATTTCCGCCTTTCATAATATACTGTTCCATTTTACACCTCTGTTTCAATCCCGATAGTCTATATTAAATTCCAAATTTTACAAAATAATTAATTTTTTTTATACTTTCTTAATGATTATACCACATAAATTCATTTTGTAAAGACATGGCTCCGGATTTAGTTGGTCTCGATTACGCACACAAAGTCATTTCCACGCAGCCGCAGAAACTCTGTTCCGTCGTTTAACCCAACCTTACTGGTCTCCCTGGTATTCGGATCATAGACTGTCACATTGTACTGGTCAAAGCCCACAAGCAGCAGATAACTGCCCTCTTCGGTATATGCAACAACCGGAATCCCCTGGTCAACAAAGTATAGCACCTGCATCATCGTGCAGCCTCTGGCATCCAGCATCGTAATCCCGTCACTGAAGCTTTTGCTGCCATTAAATTCCTCAAGATGCCGGTATAGTGGTGCTGCTGCATTTGTAACATCCCGGATATTCCGGGTAGTCCCGCGATTGACACGGCTCCACAGCAGATTATGATCCTGATCGGTCACAACCCCCATGCTGTCATAGGCCAGATCCAAAACTGTTTTAAAATCTCCGGATCGGCCCAGCAGATGACCACCGCCATAGGCGTAAAACCGGACGTCCTGCACCTGATCCTGGGACTTCAGCTCCAAAACTGCAGAACTGTCATAGCTGACCCGCTTCGGTGATGATATTTTCACATCACGGTTGCTGCGGATATCGGTATCTACCTGCACAAAATACAGCTTGCCTTTTTCCTGAGAAGCATACCAGCCGATCCCGGCCAGTGAATCCGGTCCCAGACCCACATTGCAGACGATCGTATCCTGTTCATTTACAACAAACTGCTGATCTCCCAGGCGGGCCACCCGGGACAGGTGAATCCGGCTCTCTTCTACCGATACATCAGCAATATAGGAACCGGAGTTCTCATATCTGGTCTCCACTGCCATATCCGTGTTCATAATCTCTAACGCATACATCGGCAGATCCACAATCCTGCCGTTCACTACCCATAAATCAGCCGCTTTTGCCAGACCGTATACCAGATCATTCCCGACAAACCCGATCACACGGACCCTTTCCTCCGCTTCTGCCGTGATCACTTTTTTGTCACCGGTCTCCAGATCGAGCAGGTGGATACCGGAAGCATCATAGAGCCTGCCGCCTTCCTGCCAGGCAATCCGGGTCCTGTCGGCACTGACTGCAAAACTGCCTTCCATCAGAGCATCCGCGACCACCATATATTCATTACTGGTCAGATCAATACCGTAAATGGCATGATCCAAATACAGATACAACATATCGGAACTGTTAATATTAGCCAGCTGGTCGATGTCAGTTTTGAGCGCTTCATAAGTTTCCCTGACCGGAATAAAAAACCGTTCGGCTATCGCATTCGCTGAAGCGTCATAACGATAGCAGGCCACACCGGTATCACCCTCATGCTGTCCGCGGTTCATATAGCCGCACACCAGAAAATCTACGTCACCATTATCCTGAACCTGCAGGATCTGAACGTCATGTTGTCGGTTATTGCTCCGAATGTCGGCAGTATCCTCGCCGCGAAATGAAAAGATCTGTACCGAACGCTGCTCACTCTGGTCATAGCACCAAAGTTCCCGGTTCGCCAGAAATGCCAGCATCTGGCCATTGTCACTTTTTCTGGCCCGTACTTCCTGGTCATTTGTGATGCCGAGCATAATTCGTTTGCCGGCATAAGATGCGCGGTCACCCTGAAACACCTGATTCAGGGTGCGTTCATAGTCCATCATGTAAATACGCAGACTGTTCCACTTCATGGTGAAATTTTCTTCTACCTCGTAGAGTTCAATCGCACCGTTTTCTCCTTGCCGGGAAGCCTGATAGGTAAGCTGTACACAGCCCATCACCCCGTCTGATTCTTTGAGTGTCACCAAAACATCGCCCGCCGGTTCCATCTTCAGTCTGCCCCATGTAAGCTGGGAGAAACTTGACCGGATCGTTGTTCGTCCAAAAGAACTGTTGTCTTCCGTATCATTCGACTCCAGATACGTAACCAACTCCCTGGCATCCTCATAACGAAAGGTTCTGGTCGAAAAATCTACTGCCAAATCAATCATTGGTTGAATTGTCTCATTCTCTGTCCAGATAATTCTGGTATAATAGTAAGCAGTTCCATAACGTTCCGTATCCACCTCGATGCGAAGCAGGTATTCCCGATCCTTTGTCAGCAGATTCTGGATCGGCAGAGTTGCCGTAACGCCGTCGTCCTGCTGCTGCCAGTTCTCGACACGGGTATTCTCCACCAGCCGCTCCTGATCCAGGCTTCTGATCTCATAACGCAGCGCTAAAACAGCACGGTCTGACTGTGCGATCCGGATATTCAGGGCCCTGTCCTGCGGCAGGACGGTCAGACTGTCCCGGGCTGCGGCATTGCCCATCTCCTGACGGTATCCGTACATGACATTCATTTCGCGTCCGTACATTTCGGCGAAAACAACCGGCAGCTGCGGTTTCTCCATCGACGTGTACATGGCATTGTCAGTTTTCAGGTTATCGCGGTTTAAGACAAAGTAAAGCAGTACCGCCGCAACAAAGATCAGCAGCAGAATCACCGCACGTTTTATTGTTTTTTTCATATTTGGCAACCTCGGATTTTCGTTCTGTTAGTTGTTTATTATTGTATCTGTTATCGACGTAAACTACAACAAAATATTATTAAATTTTTTTTCACTTGTCAAACGGCGGAAAATTAGATATAATCGGAATTACCCAATTTCAGGGTATTCTGTTTCTTCTAAACTGTCATCTGACAATTCTATCAAAGGAGGTATTCATTCATGGAATACAACAAATTTCTCGAAGCAATCCAAACCGCATTAACAGCACAGCTAACCGGTGAATGCAGCATTATGATTCATGCCATTCCCAAAAACAACGGCCAGATCCTGGACGGCATCAGCATTCAGCGTCCCGGTGAGATGATGGCACCAACGATTTATTTGAATTCATTTTATGACCAGTACCAGAACGGCCTCAGTCTCGAAGAGATTATCGACGAAATCCGCGGCCTGTTAACCAACAATCCGGTCCCGGCTGAGATCAGGCCGGAGCAGCTCTCACGATTTGATTTCGTCAGAGACAAGATTATGTTCAAGGTGATCCATGCGGCTTCCAACGAAATGCTGCTTCGGAATCTTCCGCATGTCCCGATGCTGGACCTTGCTGTCGTATTCTACCTGTTCCTTGACCGGAATACCAACGGACAGATGACTGCCCTGATCCATAAAGAACATCAGACGATGTGGGGGGTAAGTGTAGAAGAACTGATGGAACTGGCCCGGATCAATACTCCGGCCGTTTTTCCCGTAGAAATAAAAAGCATGTCAAGTGTCCTCAAGGAGATGGCCCTGGTACACCTGGGTGATCAATACGATGAAACCGTAATGGATCTTTTACTCCAGGAGGACGAACATCCCATGCCGTTATATGTGCTGACCAATCAGAGTGGTCTCAATGGCGCCTGCTGTATGCTCTATCCTGACTGTCTGGAGCAGTTCGCCGAACGTGTCGGAAGCGATCTTATCATTCTTCCGTCCAGTGTTCATGAAGTTCTGGTCACACCGGATGTACTCGAATCCTCTTATGATGATTTTGGTGAAATGGTTACCTACATAAATCAGCGTGAAGTCCCGTTGGAAGACCAGCTTTCCAATCAGGTCTACCGCTTCAGCCGGGAAACCGGGAAGCTGGAGATCGTGACCAGCTCCACCGATCAGGTCGGACTGTTCGCTGCTGACTGCAGCCAGGAACAGTAACCCGGACCCGCAAGTGATTATTCTTCAATTTCCAGAAGCATCTTTTTAACCTGCATCATGCGGTCGCGCAGCATTGCCGCTTCTTCGAAGTTAAGTTCCGCGGCTGCCTGATGCATTTTTTTCGTGAGCTCCTTAGACAGCTTGTTCAGTTCCTTGGCGCTCATTGATTCCGGATCTTTATCAAACTCATTGGCATCCCTGCTGGCTGCCTTTGAAATAGCAATCAGGTCACGAACTGCTTTTTTGATTGTCGTCGGGGTAATGCCATGGGCTTCATTGTACTCCTGCTGAATCTTCCGGCGCCGCTCTGTCTCATCGATCGCCCTGCGCATCGAATCGGTAATCTTGTCTGCATACATAATGACGTGACCTTCGGAGTTTCGTGCAGCACGGCCAACCGTCTGAATCAGTGATGTCGCCGAACGCAAAAAGCCTTCCTTATCCGCATCCAGGATTGCCACCAGCGCAATCTCCGGAATATCAAGTCCTTCTCTGAGCAGGTTGATTCCCACCAAAACATCAAATACATCAAGCCGCATATCACGGATAATCTCCGCCCGTTCCAGCGTATCAATATCGGAATGCAGGTACTTCACGCGAATCCCTACTTCCCGCATATAATCGGTCAGATCCTCTGCCATCCGCTTGGTCAGAGTAGTAATCAGTACTTTTCTGTGTAATGCAACTTCTTTATTAACCTCGGAGACCAGATCATCGATCTGTCCCTCTACCGGCCGGACCGATATCTCCGGATCGAGCAGTCCCGTCGGACGGATAATCTGTTCTACGCGAAGCATCTCATGCTCTTCCTCATAGACGTTCGGAGTTGCCGAAACAAACATCATCTGATCTATCTTTGTCTCAAATTCAGTGAAATTGAGCGGCCGGTTGTCGAGCGCCGATGGCAGACGAAATCCATACTCAACCAGGTTTGTCTTTCGGGCACGGTCTCCGGCATACATGCCGCGTACCTGCGGCAGCGTAATATGCGACTCATCAATAATCATCAGTAAATCATCCGGAAAATAATCGATCAGAGTCCACGGTGGTTCGCCCGGAACGCCTCCGGTCAAATGACGGGAATAGTTTTCGATCCCGGAGCAGAATCCGGTCTCCCGCATCATCTCCACATCGAAGTTGGTCCGCTCGGATATGCGCTGTGCCTCCAGCAGTTTGTCTTCACTTTTAAAATAGGCAATCTGCTCTTTAAGCTCTTCCAGGATATTCTCTGTAGCCTCCATGAGTTTCTCTTTTGGGACCACATAATGGGATGCCGGAAAGATCGCTACATGTCCAAGCTGCAGGCGGTTCTCACCGGTCAGCGGATCGATCTCACTGACCCGTTCGATCTCATCGCCAAAAAATTCCACCCGGTACGCCTCTGAACCTGAATAAGAAGGAAAAACCTCCAGAACATCTCCGCGCACCCGGAAGGTCCCGCGGTGGAAGTCCATATCATTTCTGGTATACTGCATATCAATCAGCTTGTGAATGATCTCATCGCGGTCCTTTTCCATTCCGGGCCGCAATGACACAACCATATCTTTGTAGTCGATCGGGCTGCCCAGGCCGTAAATACAGGATACGGAGGCAATAATGATTACGTCACGGCGTTCTGACAGTGCTGCTGTGGCTGAGTGGCGCAGTTTATCAATCTCATCATTAATAGCAGAATCCTTTTCAATATAAGTATCGGTGGATGCTACATAAGCCTCCGGCTGGTAGTAATCGTAATACGATACAAAATACTCGACTGCGTTCTCCGGGAAAAACTCTTTAAATTCGCCGTAGAGCTGGGCGGCGAGGGTTTTATTATGAGCAATGATGAGCGTTGGTTTCTGTAATTGCTGGATGACGTTTGCCATCGTAAATGTCTTACCGGAGCCTGTAACTCCCAGTAAAGTCTGGAATTGGTTGCCTTCCTTAAATCCCTGCACCAGCTGCTCGATTGCCTGGGGCTGGTCACCGGTCGGGGCATATTCGGACACCAGTTTGAATTCGTCCATATAATCCTCCTCAATATTTTTCACTATGTAAAATATTCTGTTCTATTTGTTCAGTACCATTCATTATGTTCCGTATATAATAATTAGAAGTTTATTCTATCATAACCACTACAAAAAGTACAGGCCAAACGGAACGTTTGTTCTGTACTTTCGATGTTGTTTTATAAAACAGCTGTTCTTAGATGTGGTATGGTGAAATATCCTCCAGCAGAACACAAAAAATAGTTACTGCCAGAAGATCAGCACAACCACCGGGACTGATATATTTATCAATCATAACCCGGTTCATATCCCGCACAGCACTCATTCCGGATTCTGTCAGTGCACCGCCCAGGTCCAGAACCCTGGCGGCCTCCTGCTGCACCCACCTCATCTCTTCGTAATTACTGCGGTGTAAAATGTTGGTGTCGCTGACTGCTGCCATCAGAGCCAGCAGTACATTAATATTCGCCGCATTCCGGTCCGGCGCCTCTTGATACAATCGGCGGAGTAAAGGAAGCGACACAAGCCGGATACTGGGAAACCCCTGCTGGACTTCTCCGCGGATGCCCTTTTCGCCATAACAGATATACAGCTGCTCGCCGCTGGTCCGCGGATTGTCGGGATCCATTTTTTCGAAATCTTTCTGCAGCTCATCATATGTCATGGTTTTGCAAAGCTTCAGGAATTCTTCAGCCCGGAAGCAACCGTTTCTGCGATAATACCAACCTGCCGCGCAGGCAACGGTTCCCATGGAAAATATCATTCCCTTGTGGGTATTAATCCCGCCTGTTGCCTCAAACATGGCCCGTTCTGCTTCCACACCGATCTTACGGATATCAGAAAACAGCCGGTCCAGCGGACCGGCCGCGGAATAACCGGCCGCCATCATTGCCTGTATATACGGCGCAATTGCATCGGTACTGGCGGCAAATGTCCGCCAGTTCATATCCCGGTGCGCACCGTTGTCATTTTTGTCTACAAGCCCCGGCTTGGGGGTAGTCATAACTTCCCCCAGCAAGGCCGCCTTTATCATCCGGTTAATCTGAAGCTGCAGTTCTTTCCAATTATCCATGGCTTTTCCTTATTCCTGACCAGCCGAACCGCATCTTAAATACGGTACTTTAACTTTTTGCCCGGTCTCTGTTATAGTTAATCAAACATCCGGCCTTTACGATCTTCTTTTCATCTTCCGTCATATCGGCAATATACAATGTAATCTCTTTCGTTTCTGCGCCCAGAACATACGCTTTAATATCTTTCATATCTCCATCCAGAGCAGTTTTGATATCCGGTACATAAATATAATCACCGACTTCAAACTCCGGTTCTTCCTTCATCTGGAACGGGATCATCCCCCAGTTCATAACATTGGAACGATATCTCTTAGTCGCATATTCCTTACAAATGTTGGCCAGACCACCAAGTACACGCTGACAGCTGGCAGCCTGTTCACGGGCTGAACCATCGCCTGGCTTTATACAGTATATCATACTACCGATCTCAATGTCTTCTTTTTTTACATCAGCACGAATAGAAGCAATTGCCTGGTATACAGCTTCCAGATCGCCGTCTTCCTGAACCGGGTCTTTGCCGGCTGTCCTTGCTGTCTCCAGTTTCATTACCTGCTTTGACCGTCCTACGTATTCAGGATCCCGGCGGGACAGGGTAAATTCTGCCAGCCCCAATGGATTGGAACGATAGGATGAGGTCTCACCGGATGGAATCAGCTCATCAGTGGTTGTTACTTCATCCATGATCTTGGAACATACTTTCAGCAGAATATGATCTGTCAGGGTACTCATCTCCGGCCAGTCTTTGATATTCGGACCATATACCAGTTCAGCTTTTTCTTCTGCTTTGCTGTATCCCTGATATACTCTGGCACGGTATGAAGAATCGTCATATTCATATTCCGGTACCTGATAATCATCCGCAAATGCGGTTGCTGAAGTCAGGATACCTTTGTTTGCTGCTGTCGCCGCGATCGAACGGGCATCCATCAGCGCCACTGCCGACAACTGTCCGACACCTGGCTTTGATCCTTCTCTGTTCGGGAAGTTTCTGGTTGTATGGCGGATACTGAATGCATTATTGGCCGGCGTATCTCCGGCACCAAAACACGGTCCGCAGAAAGCTGTTTTAAGCGCTGCTCCGGCTGCCATCAGGGTCGATACCGCCCCTTTCTTGACCAGATCCATATAAACAGGCTGGGATGACGGGTATACCGACAAGGTAAACTCATCATGTCCGCAGTCGGCTGCCTCCAGTATATGGGCAGCTTCCATAACATTGCTGTAGTTACCGCCGGCACAGCCGGCAATAATTCCCTGCTGTACCTGCAGTTTATTATCGACGATCTTATCAGTCAGCGAGAAGTAGATGTCAGGATTATTCGATATCGCTGCCGCTTCCTTCTCCACACTTCTTAAAATATCACCCAGGTTAGCATTCAGTTCATCAATCTCAAACGTATTGCTCGGATGGAAAGGTAATGCGATCATTGGTTTAACCGTGCTCAGATCCACATATACCATACCATCATAATAAGTCACATCAGCCGGATTCAACTCCTGATACTCTTCGCCCCTGCCATGCACGGTCAGGTATGCCTTTGTATCTTCATCCGTCCGCCAGATCGAGGAAAGACAGGTGGTTTCTGTTGTCATAACGTCCACACCGTTCCGGTAATCGGTAGACATCGAGCTGACTCCGGGGCCGACAAATTCCATTACTTTATTTTTAACATAACCATTTTTAAAGACACTGCCGATGATACTCAGTGCAATATCCTGCGGTCCGACACCAGGAGCCGGCTTGCCATCCAGATAAATCGCGATTACATCCGGGCAGGCAACATCATACGTATCAAGGAGCAGCTGTTTTACCAGCTCGCCGCCGCCTTCACCGATCGCCATGGTACCAAGAGCCCCATAACGGGTATGGCTGTCTGATCCAAGAATCATCTTACTGCATCCGGCCATGGTTTCGCGCATGTATTGATGAATAACAGCAATGTGCGGCGGAACATAGATACCACCATATTTTTTTGCTGCCGACAGCCCGAAAACATGGTCATCTTCATTGATTGTACCGCCAACAGCACAAAGGGAATTATGGCAGTTGGTCAGCACATAGGGAATCGGGAATTTTTCCATTCCGGATGCCTTGGCAGTCTGCACTATGCCTACAAAAGTGATGTCATGAGATGTCATCGAGTCAAACTTAATCTTTAACTGATCCATATTGCCGGAAGTATTATGTTTTTCCATAATTGAATAGGCAATGGTACCTTTTTTTGCCTCTTCCTTTGCTGCCGGTCTGCCGGTCAGCTGTTCCACTCTGGCGCTCTCACCTTCCTCAACAATCTCCGTTCCATTGACCAGATACACCCCGCCGTCATACAATTTAACCACTGTCATGTCCTCCTTGACTTTTTTATATTTGAATATCTTTTACTTCTCTCACTACGTCCAGGATCGTACCGTCCCGGCTGTCAATAATTCCTACCACCCGTTCGCCAAACTGTACCGGCTTCGGTTCGCCGGCTATCCGGTATGCTTCATCCCGCAGATCTTCGATCGTACAGAACGGCAGTCCGGAATCTTTGGTTGCTTCAATCAGATCCTGACGGAGCGGATTGATGGCAATACCATATTCGGTAATTACCACATCCACCGTCTCTCCCGGTGTTGTCACTGTTGTTACATTAGTACAGATTGCCGGAATCCGGCCCTGCAGCAGCGGCGATATGACAATCGTACATTTCGCACCTGCTGCGGTATCAGGATGTCCGCCCTGAGCACCGGTAATCACCCCATCAGAACCAACTACTACATTAACATTAAAATTCACATCCACTTCCAGTGCCCCAAGAATAACAAAGTCGAGTTTATTTACAAAAGCCCCTTTATTAAACGGATTGGCATATGCTCCGGCACTGATCCGGTGATGTCTGGGATCTTTCACTGATTCTACCGCTGAAAGGTCAAAATCCTGTGTATCCAGCAGCAAATCCACCAATCCTTTATCCAGCAGGTCACACATGGCCTTGGTCAGTCCGCCGACACCGAAACGCATCCGGATTCCGCGCTCTTCCATAACTTTGGTCAGCGATATTGTTGAAGCAATGGAAGCTCCGCCGACACCGGTCTGATAAGAAAATCCATCTTTGAAATACGGTGTATTGATCACAAACTGGGTACAATACTCGGCCATGGTAAGCTTTCTGACATCCGTGGTCGGTTTTGCTGCACCGGTTGCAATCTTATCAGGATCACCAATTGCATCCACAACACAGACATAATCAACCTTCGCCATTGGTATATGCGGCGGATAGTTCGGAAAAGGTACCAGGCAGTCAGTAATTGCCACCACTTTATCGGCATGATTGCCATCCACATGAGAATAGGACAATACGCCGCAGTTACTTTTTCCGCCAATTCCCCGGCAATTTCCATAATCATCGCAGGTTGGTGCCCCGATAAAGGAAATATCCAGCTTCGACTCACCGGTCTGAATCGCCCGGACCCGTCCGCCATGAGATCGCATAATTGCAAGTCCTTTTAACTTGCCGGCAGAAATTGCTTTTCCAACCTCACCGCGAACACCGGATGACTCTATATTGGTAACCGTTCCGTCTTCCATCATCGGCACCAAAAAATTTTGGGCTTTGCCCAGGGAACTGGCACAAATCGTAATATCTTTGATACCCATTTTATGTATTTCTTCCATTACCAACCGGACTACCATGTCGCCGTCACGGAAATGATGATGAAATCCTAATGTCATACCATCTCTGATGCCGCATTTAACCAGCACATCATGAATCGAGTCAACCATTTTATTGGTATCATGATTCATCACCGGCGTTACCATCGGTGCTGACTTCTGAAATGCAATACCGTCTTTGGCAAATACGCCCTGAAACACTTCTTTGCCTGTCTGTTTCAATATTTCATCCGGAATATCTCTTCCTACACTGTTAATCATCCTATAAATCCCCCTTATACACACCGGAAGCCTTTGCCAGCGCTAATATGCGTTTGGCTCCATCATAAAAGGCAATGTCAATCATTTTACCGTCAACTGTAAATACACCGATACCCAAAGCTTTCTTTTCATCTATTTCCCGTACAATCTTTTCCGAAAAGATAATTTCTTTTTCCGTCGGAGTAAAGATTTTGTGAACAATACTGATCTGACGGGGATTGACCAGAGATTTGCCGTCGAATCCCATCATTTTGATCATTCGGGTCTCAGCCTCAAATCCTTCCATATCACTCAGATCAGTGAATACCGTATCAAAACACTGGATTTTTGCTGCTCTTGCCGCAATGATCATCATCTGCCTGGCACCGGCCAGTTCAATACCGGTTCCGCTGATTACCGTCTGAAGGTCTTTCGTATAATCACCGCCGCTCAGGGCGATTCCGAACAAACGGTCTGATGAGCGGCAGATCTCGGTAACATTCATCACTCCCAGGCTGGATTCCAGTGCCGCCATCAAAAGCATGCTTCCCCGCGGTTTGTCGAATTCCTGTTCCGCTTCCGCAACCGCCTGCTCGATCCGTAATACATCGGCAGCACTTTCCGTCTTCGGAATCCGGATTGCATCGGCGCCGCCGGCCACACAGACCCGGACATCTTCGCGCCAGTGCGGAGTATCCAGACCATTGATGCGGACTACCCGCTCGATTCCGCGGTAATCAATTTCCTGCAGGGCATGGTACAGAGAGTAACGCGCCGCATCTTTTTGATTCTCTGCTACCGCATCTTCCAGATCCAGCATCACCGAATCCGGTTTATAAATGTAAGGATCACGGATTAACCCAGGTTTCTGGGCATTTAAAAACAGCATCGACCTTCTTAATCGGAATTTATTTGGATTCATGACTGAATAGCACCTCCCCATGGCAGATCTTCTGTTATATCATTAGACCGGTATACGGCACACTCTACTCTGGCCTTCAGCGTGCAGCTTAACGCACCTTTATCTACTACAGTAATCCGGGCCGTATCCACTTCGAGCCGCCTCAGCGTCTCCAGGACAACATCACGAATCTGCTCTCCATACTGATGCATGACCACACTTTCCAACTCCAGCTCAATTCCGTTTGCCGCAGGTTCGACCGTTACCATTGCATCACTCGATTCCAAGGTCCCTGCCATTGCCATTTTCCCTATCCTCACGTTTTTCCTCCTGATTTTCACCAAAGATTTTCATCAATATCTTTCCTTTTTGTTGATTTTATTATATACTGTCCTTATAGGATAGACAAATACTATGTTCATAATATTATATATAGTTTTTACCTATATCGTTCAGGGAGGTAGCGAATATGACACAGAAAGAATTACTCTATGTAAAGACTGTTGCAGATGAAAAAAGCATATCAAAAGCGGCCAAACTTCTGTTTATTGCCCAGCCGTCGCTCAGCCAGTCAATACAGAGAATCGAAGAAACGCTTGGTACCCAGCTGTTCAACCGGGTCTCCGGCGGCCTGACCCTTACCTATGCCGGTGAGCGATATTACAGTATGGCGACTCAGATCCTTAAAATGTATGAAAATTTTGAAATAGAAATCAGTGACATCAATAATCTAAAAACAGGACGGATTCATCTGGGTACCACCAACCACCTTGGTACGCTGGTACTGCCCCGAATCCTGCCCCGTTTTTATGAGCTGTGTCCCTTTATAGAATTAGTTATAACCGAAGAAACCTCACAGATCCTGGATCAGAAGCTGCTGGCACGTCAGCTCGACTTTGCCATCATGCATGCTCCGAAAGAACGGACCGCTACCCAGATCAATTATGAACTGCTGTCAAAAGATCCTTTTATCATTGTAATGGCTCCCGACCATCCGCTGCTGGTCCACGCCGAGCCGAAACCCGGATATGCCTATCCGGTTCTTGATGTCCGGCTGCTGCAGAATGAACCGTTTATCATGCTGCATAAACAGCAGCGAATCCGCCAGGTCTGTGATTCCGTTCTGCAAAGAGCCGGTATCCGCCAGCCGGAAATCCGCTTTACCCTGAAAAGTTATGAAACAGCCCAGCTTCTGGCTGCCCAGGGACTTGGCGTTACGATAGTGCCGCAGCACTATGCCAGAATTACTTCGCCCGACTATCAGCCGGCATTCTGTTCGATTGACAGCGTCTATGATGCCAGCTGGGAAAAGTGTATTGCGACCCTTAACAGCAATTATCTGTCAAAGGCTGACCAGCTGTTTATCAAAATTGCGAAAGAGATGATAACCTAACGGCTGTCAGGAAAACTTATTCGTTTTTATTAATCACCTATTTTTTACGCTTATTTTCCACCTGTTCCACCCGCCATAAAGTGATTTCTTCTATTAAATCATATGGAATCGGCTGGTTATATGGAAACTGAATTGTACCTTTGCTGGTTTTATAACCCGTAAGCCTGTCAGCGAATGCTATGATTGCATCAGGAGAAGGATGAAATCCCACATGATGTTTCGCATCGGAAAAATGTACCAGGTTTTCCTGCTGCCAGTAAGTAGGCATTGCCCAGCTGGTTCGTTCTTCAGCATCAGGTGCCGCCTTTAAAATGACCTGACGCATTTTGCTCAGAATTTCCTGGCGTTCCGGGGCAACAGATGCAATATAATCGTCTACTGTAGCAGGATTCTTTGAAACTGTTTCACGCTCTTTTATCGTTACATGAACGGTCTCTCCCGGCTGCTTGTTGATCTTTGCCCGAATGTCTTTCCTGATTCCAATGATGTGGCAGGTGGTTTTCATTTTAACCAGCTGCCCGTCATATGGCTCGCCGTCAAAGGTGGCATGGACGGGAACGCGGCCTTTGCCGAATTCGGCTTTGACATCAAAGGGTACTTCGACATAAGCTCCGCCATGATCGGGTTCTTTGTGAATTACTGCATCAAATTCATATTCTTGTAAATTCATCGCCTGTCTCCTTATCAAAACAATCATCCGACCTGCCTTTTACACAGGTTAAGTTAAGATCATTGTAACAAACCGGGATTGTTCTGACAACTGTATCAACTTCAGATGAAGTATTTTCCAGCTTCAGGCATAGTGTGTGGTATATCGTCAGAAATAATCTAGCAAACCCAACCAAATACACCGATTATCGCCAGTACTGCAAGAATCAGCATCCCCGCAAAAGCCACACCAAACAGCTGCACAAACATCTTATTCTGCGGATACTTTTCTTCGGCATTTTCTTCCTGTGATACCGCCGCCATAATTAACGCACCTGCAGTAGAAATCGGACTATATCCGGTAATCGTTCCGCCGACTACAATAACTGCACACAACTCAACCGGATTCACCCCCAATGTAGTGGCCAGGCCGCCGGCAGTCGGAATCAGGGTCGGGAATACTACACCCAGACCGGAGCTGAAAAAGGACATAATACCTGCTGCAATCGACATAATCGCTGATGCGGTACGGGGACTCATCACCTTCTCAAGTCCTGCTACCATAATATCGATACCGCCTGATGTCGTGATAATATTCATCAGAATTCCTACGCCCAATACCATCAGAATAACATTCCAGGGAATTGCCTTGACACTTTCTTTTTCTTTACCGTTTCCGGTTACTACAAGAATACTGCCGATCAGGAAACCGGCCAGCCCGACATTCCAGGAATAAAACAGAACGCCTACTACCAATACCGCTAAACCAACGATCGAAATCAACTGTGATTTATTGAATACTACTTTTTCACGAGTTGTCTCCTTATGATTGGAATCCACCTTCCAGCCTTTATAATAGATATAGACTGCAACCATCAACAGCAATTCCGTAATCAGAAGACACCAGCCGATCGTCACCGTACTGACGACAATCCCCTGCGCCGCCATTAATTCCTTTACAACCGCTGCCTCCGGGGTCAGCGGGCTCATTCTGCCCGCCTGAACGCCCATCTGGCCAATCAGGGATACCATAATCGGATTAAGACCTGCCGATACTGCAATCGGAACTGCAATAACCGGAATAATAGCAAGTGACGGAATCGCGCCGGGGCCGACTGCACATACAATATAGCCCATAATAAACATAACAAACGGAATCAGATAGGTACGTTTTCCTACCAGTCCGACTACACCATTCGCCAGGTTGGATAATGTTCCGTTGCCGCTGATTATGGCAAAAAGATATGTAATGCCGATCATCTGCAGACACAGTGATGAACTGAAGCCGCTGATGATTGTCTTGGCATTGATTCCATAAATCAGTCCCAGTACCATAGCAGCACCAATACAGAGAATACCAACATTTCCACTTCTGACAAAACCGATAATAATAGCTGCAAATAATACCAACAGCGATACTAACCCTAGATTCATAGCTCCCCCTCCTATTTAAACGTAATGCATACCGGACTCTCGGTTTCAATTACTCTGCCCGTATATTCCACCACTCCGGTATCTGCATCAAGTTTCATCTCTACAATGGTATCACTGTCCTCGTTTGCGGCATACAATCTGGAACCGTCTTCGTTAAAGGTAATGAACCGCGGCGTTTTTCCCATTACCGGCACATATCCCATGACTGTCATATATCCGGTCTCCTGATTGATCCGGTAAAGCACCAGTGTTTCATGAATGCGGTTCGATCCGACCAGAATCCTGCCGGTAGGATCCAGAATCGCAGCACTGGCCTGTCCGTCACCCGTATAGGTATCCGGTAATGTCGGCAATATCTGTAAAGGCTTTAACTCCCCGCTGTTTTCGTCAAAACTAAAATATGTCATGGTGTTGTCTTTTTCATTAATCATATATGCGAAGCGATTATTAGGGTGAAATGCAATATGTCTCGGTTCTGCATATTCTCTGGATTTCACCTGGCATGTCTGGGTCAGGCTGCCGTCTTCACTGTTAAAACGGAATACCCGCACCTGTCCGTATCCCTGCAGCCGCCCCTGAGCCGGCGCCGCCAAAAACATCTCGGTCTGATCCCAGATACACTGATGCACAAATGAAATCTTACCTTCTTCTTTTCCTTCATAAGTCACTTTGCTGACAATCTCACCGATCGATCCGTCATCATTTCGTTTCAGGCAGTAGAGTGCTCCTCCCTGCAAAGTCGCAACCAGCAGATAACGATTGGTTTTATCAACTACAATAAAAACCGGATTTCGGCCGCCAATATCGACTGTGTTAATGGCGGTCAGAGTTCCGTCTGTTTCAATCTTAAAACTGCTGACACTGGAGATATCACCATGGACTGTATACAGGTATTTTTTCTCTTTGTCAAAACACTGGTATGATGGATTTTCCTCTTTTGATAAACACTGGATCTCGTTCCAGTCACCGGTGCGGTCATTGATTTCGTAAACCTTAAGCCCTTTTCCCCTGGCATTTCTTTCCCTTGTTGTTCTACAACCTACATAAGCAAAACTCATATCCCTTCTCCTTTTCGTTAATTTCTATAAGCTAATCTTAACGGATTAGAGACTTATTGTGAAATTCACATAATGACAAAAAGAGCCATTCCGTTTTGGAATGGCTTCTAGTCAATTTGATAAAATTTTTCAGCAAATGTCACAAAGTCTGTAATCGAAGGACTTTTAAAACACCGGTCGGTGATCATCATCCAGACACTTCTGGTAATCGGCCGGCCGTCATCGTCAAGGATCGGTATCATCTGAATCTTGTCCCGGTTCCATTTCCAGTCTGTTCCGAACAGAAAGCTGGCACCCAGACCGTTCTCCACCATTTCGATGGCAATCTCCGCATAGGGAACCTTGTGGGCCTCGTGCGGCATGCTGCCAAAATACCGTTTCCACCATTGATCGACCGTACTTTTGACCATCGGGTTTAAATATGATTCGATCAGCGGCAGGTGTTCAATCTCATCCAGCTTGACGCCATGTGGTGTCAGCGCATAAAGGGCTTCCTCAAACATCTGGATCTTTTCTCCGACAAACGGATAATCACCGCAGATAATACCGATGTCCAGCGAACCTTCCACCAATTGTTTGATAATCACATCACTGGAATTAGGCACTGTCTGAAACAACAGCTGATTGTGTTCACCCATGTAGGCCTTTAACAATTTAGGAAAATGCAGCCTGGCATAGGAATTGGGCACACCGATCCGCAGCAGCTCCTTGCCCTGGTCCAGACTGCTGAAATGCTCCCTGGTTTCCTGAATAATGTCAGTGATAACCCTGGCACGGCCCACCAGATATTTGCCTTGATCGGTAAAGATAACGCCCTTGCTGTTCCGCTTTACAATCTCGACATTCCATTCCTGCTCCATCCCCCTGAGCCGTTTGGTCAGTGCCGACTGTGTCATGTATAATGTTTCTGCTGTTTTGGTAATGCTGCGTTTTTCGTACAGAATTATCAGAATTCGCCAGTCGATATCATTCATGGTATTCCCCTTTTGCTTTCGTTACACCTCAAATAACCTGTTCGAGTAGTACATTTAACAAAAGAATACCCTGTCGGATTCTGGCTGTCAAGTTTTAACTGCATATATCACGATATTCCGGCCTTCCCCTCCATGGCATGAACCATCGCCACCATACATTCATGGTAAGGCAGCGGCATATTTTGCTTCCTGGCTGCCCTGACCACCGCTCCGCTGATATAATCCACTTCCGTTTTCCGGCCATCTCTCAAATCAGCACGAATCGAGGTACACCCGTCAGGATTATTAACGGAAGTCAGGCGCACTTTTTCTGCAACTGTTTCCTCATCAAATGTCAGGCCCATGGTGCCGGCTGTCTGAATCGCTTCATGAATCAGTCTGCGCGCCAGTTTCCAGGCGTAGGGATCGGCAGCAATATAGCCCATATCGACCTGCAGCACCCCGGTCAGAACACTTAAGGAAACATTGGTAAACAGCTTCTCCCAGATCAGCTGCCGGATGTTATCATGAATCTTAACGGAAAAACCACAGCGGTCAAAGTTCTCTTTGATGATTTCTGTAAAATCGGCTGATTCTCTGGGCAGGACACCGATATTGGTATTGCCGGTTCCGCCCCTCCTGACATGACCGGGCGCCAGGACAGCGCCATTATCCTCGGTTGTGCCGATGATGATATGACTGTGGGGTACATACTCGCTCAGCAGCTCCTCATGTCCCGCGCCATTCTGCAAAGTCATCAGCCTGGTTTCCCGGCCGATCAGACTCTTATTTGCGTCCAGAGCCAACCGGGATACTGTTGATTTCACAAATAAGATCACCAGGTCAACCGGTCCGATCTGCGATGAATCACATGCTGCTTTCGGATAATAGCGGTTTGTTGTATTTGCTTCATCAATGCTTAACCCGTCCCAGTTGATCGTCTCCACAACCTGTTTATTTACATCGATGATGTACACCTCATTATGTAAAGAGAGGTGTCCGCCATAAATCGATCCCATGGCTCCGGCCCCGATTACTGCAATCTTCATGCCGTCCTCCTTATGAAAATTCAGCAAGCCCTTCGATCGCATACGCACGAACCGGGCAGGAATCAAGTCCAAGAATCGGCAGCGGTGAATAACTCATAAAGAATACATCCTGGTCGAGTTTTTCCAGATTTTTCAGGACTTCCAGGAATAAAATATTTTCTGCCATCAGAATATCATGGAAGGGCTTCACATCCTCATTGGAACTTTCGATCGACACACCGTCACCAAAACCGACACATTTAACCTTGTGGTCACGGAACCATTCGGCGCTTTCTTTTCCAATTAACAGACGATGATCCGCCGCTGTATTGGTAGCCGGTGTAAACGGTTCGATTTTGTATGAGGAATCCAGAATCACAATATCGCCTTCTTTCAGTCTTCCTGCTGTTTCCCGTTCCAGATCCGCTGCCGTAATATGAGTACGGGGTGCTACGCTTTCCTTAAAATCCACGTAGATGGCCCGCCCGACAAAGTTGGTCAGCGGCAGTTCCGCCACGCTGGGCCACTCATCATCATGGTGGTACGGACATTCACAGTGGGTGCCGAGATGGCTGGTCAGATCCATAATGGTATGATAATCCGGAATCGGACCGCCAGTATTGAACCGGTACAGATGGCATCTTCTGCTTTCTGTCGCCGGGTCTAATGTCTTGGTTAAATCAATCATTCTTAAACTGCCAAGCTGATAAACACACATATGTTTTCTCCTTATCTGTCTTTCAATTAAGCTTCGATTCGTTATGATAAAGAATCAGGGCAATCATTTCAATCGGCTCATCCAGTGCTTCGATTCCATGGCCTTCTCCGTCACCGCAGAAAAGTACATCTCCCGGCTGAAACTCTATTATATTTCCGTTATCATTGTATTTACCGCTGCCGCTTAATATATAGTAGGTTTCCGATTCATTATCATGAATGTGATAGCCGATGGTACTTCCCTGATTAATCGTTGTATGAGCAAAAACACGTCCTTTGTTATATAACTCTTCCGCTCCATTCAATAAATGACGCACTTTAATCTCCCCGTTTCCGGCGAAAGGCCCGGGCTTTTCTTCTACTGTTACCTGGTTCTGTCTACGTATCATTTTTTATTTCCTCCACTATATATGCCATTATCCAATCGGATACATTACAGTACCGAGTGCGATAGCAAATACCAGCGTTATCGTAGTAATCAGAACTGTAGTAACAAACAGATGCTTATAACCTTCCCGGTGAGAGATCCCGGTTACAATCAACAGGGTAACAATCCCTCCGCTGTGCGGCAGACTATCCAGCCCCAGGCATGCAATCGTACCGATTCGATGTAAAATTTCGGGATTAACACCCATTTCCAGAAATGGGGTCGCCAAAGATTCTAACGTTATGGAAATGCCTCCGGTTCCTGATGCCGTTACTCCCGCAAGAATAGATGTGGCTGCACCGAATGCAACCAGTGGATTGCCGCCAAAATTAATCACGCTGTCTACAATCTTTTGAAATCCTTCCGTACTTTTTATTACGCTTCCAATCCCGATAACAGCTCCTGTATTTAGAACTGCCAGTGCCGCACTTGAAGATCCTGCCGTTAATGTTGCAAATACATTCAACAGATTTTTGTAAAAAAGTACCACACAGGCAATACATCCGATTAACAATGATGCCAGAATATCCCACTTTGCCACATTCAGCGTAACCACTACCAGTACTGGCGGTATCAAAGCCAGCCACGGATTCGGAAGTGTTCCTTTTTCTTCCATTTCATCCGCCTGGGCTAATGATTTTGTAATGGAATCATCGGCAACAAAACAAATTCCCTGTTTTTTCTCTCTTGCTATCACTACTCTGAAGTACAAATATATCAAAGTAAAACAAACAACTGAACTGAGAATCCCCACAACCGGAGCCGCCATAACTGTAGTCCCCAGATATGTAGTCGGAATGATATTCAATGCCTGCGGTGACCCCGGCAGCATACTTGGAAAGGTAAATGCCCCGGCACCAATTACTCCCGGTATCAATGTCCGCGACAGATCTGCCTTCCGGAATAAAGATAATGTGATCGGATAGATGGCAAAAACAATAACCATACTTTGAATCCCGCCATAAGTAAGTAAGGCACTGGCCAGAATAACAGCTAACGCGGCATGCTGCACACCAAACGTATTGATAATCAGTTTAGCTATAGATGTGGCCGCTCCCGTCTCATCCATCAGTTTACCAAAAATTGCTCCCAATAATATCATCAGCCAGACAGCCTGAATAAATCCGGATACGCCGCCCATATATGCTGTATTCAACGTTTGCACAATCGGCATCTTATTAAACAGCATCAATACAACAGCTGACACCGGTGCCGCAATCAATACATTTACTTTACGAAATGTTAATACTACCAGAATAATAAGCGAAACAAAAATCGCAGCCATATTTCCCCCTCCTGAACGACTTCCTACTCTTCTCCAGATTCAATTTCTGTTGCATCCTGTATCTTATTGCTATACTTGTTGCCCAACTGCAGCCATTCATGCAGTCCAAACATCTCAAACAGGGCAATCGGACGGTTATCTATTTCGGGATCTTCCGTCATAAAAATATCATCGCGGGTTTCAAAACATTTTTCGCCAAATGAACGCATCCCCTCAATTGCCCCCCACTGTACATAGTGCAGTGTAATCAGACGATATCCCCATTCAATCAACTGTTTTGTTGTCACTTTAGGGCTGGCACCGGCAGAAGCCATGCCAAACATTTTCCATCCCTTTACCCGTCTGCCGATCTCTTCAATTGCTTCCAGGGTTTCCGTTCCTTCAACCAGGGTACAATCTGCCCCTGCATCAATTGCCGCATTCGCCCGCCGGATTGCCTCTTCCTTTCCCAATACATTATAAGCATCTGTACGGGCAATCAACATACAATCGGTCCCTTTTAATGCATCTGCAGCAGCTCTTACCTTACTAATGTAATCATCAAATGATATTACCTCTTTTCCCCTCAGGTGCCCGCATCGTTTCGGAAACGTCTGATCCTCCAGATGAACAGCCATCGCTCCTGCTGCTGATATCCGTCTGCAGGTCAAAATGGTATTCAGCTCATTACCAAATCCGGTATCAATGTCAACAATCATTGGAAGGTCGCTTGAATTTGAGATCCGTCGTACATTATCTTCCAACTCACTTGAAGTAACTAATCCAATATCCGGAACCCCCAGAAAAGCTGCCGCCATCTCAGCACCACTCAGGCACATTGCCTGAAATCCTGAACGTTCTACCATTCTGGCTGAAAGACAGTCGTATACAGTAGGTGCCACAACCGGTCCCAGTTCCATCAGCTCCCGTAATGTTTTTTTACTCATATAATTTTTCTCCTCTGAAATAGTTTGTCCTGTCCCCATAAACCGATTAGACGTTGTAAGTTGTTTTAGTATCCACCATAGCTGTCAAAACATTCTCCCGCAACATTCTCATGGCGACTTTCCGCCTTTCTGCCCGGCCGGATGCCTTTGACAGTTCCTCATATCCTTTACGGGTCATTGCAATCAAATGTGCCGGAGTATCAAGAAAGATACGAACATACTTATCAACTACAGGCCAAAATTCTTCCTCGGTAGTCACCGCATTCAGCAGTCCCATCTGTAACGCCTGCTGTGCAGAATAGTTCCAGCAGGAGCAATATGCCTCCATAGCAAATTTTTTCGGCATAGAGTCAATCGTTTCAGCCATTACCATCATGGGAACCCCACCCATGCGGATCTCCGGAAAACCAAACTCAACACCGTCTCTTGCTATCGCAAAATCACAACCGGCAATCATCCCCATTCCGGCCTTCAGACAATGGCCCGATACTGCTGCAACCGTCGGCTTGCTATTGTTATCCTGTAATGTAGTCAGACGTTCAATAGCATCTGCGTACTTCTCTTTTTCACCGGGTACTTTCGGATCTACCCTGCCCCCGGTATAAAAGTATTGATCATTGCCGGTGATCAGCATCACCAGTACTTCATCATGGTCAGCAGCATATTGATAACAGTCTGCCATCTGCTCAAGACCATTCCAATCCAATCCGTTTTTAGTTTCCGGATTATCAATAGTAATCTTCATAACACCATTTTCCACTACATAAGATACTTGCTTTTTCACTTCCATAAGACTTCTCCTTTTTCTTTGGGATACTTAAAGTATACAACAATAATTCTTCATTTACAAGTATTTTTTATTTTTAATATTTTGTAACGTTTTAGCAACATAAAACATCAGCATATATGTTATATAAATATACTTCCACTTGCTTTTTCCATAATAAAAAGGTATTATTACTTGTATAGAATAATTGTTGTATACTTTACATGCGTATAAATGGAGGATTTATGACTAAAACCAAAGCCAATCGTGATTTAAAAAATTCACTATATCTGGATCTAAAAGATAAACTGATCAATTGTATTTATCCCCCGGGATCCTTACTGAATGAAATGCAGCTTGCCAATGAATATTCCATGAGCCGGACCCCGATCCGCGAGGCGATCAGCCGTCTGGAGATGGATGGCTACATTAAAATCATGCCCAAAAAAGGAATTTATGTTACAGATATCTCATTAAATGATGTCATGCAGATTTTTCAGACCAGAATGGAAATTGAACCGGTTACCCTAAGAATGTCGGCACCTCACCTGAATCCGGAAGAGTTAATGATGTTTCGTGAAAAATTTGAACAGGATGACATGGATATCAGCAATTCGTTTCGATTGGATACCGCAATGCACCTCTTTATCATCGAACATTGCGGGAATAATTATATTATAAATATGATGCAGAAACTGTTTGATGATAACACCCGGGTCGTCATTGCAAGCAGGCAGAATCAAGTGAAAATCCATGATGCAAAATGTGAACATATTGAAATCCTGAACAGCCTGCTTGCCGGTGATGATATTGACAACTCTGCCATGTTGATGAGAAAACATATTGAAACGTGCCGCCGGGCAGCATTAGATTATTTTTACTCTCTGGAATATCAGAACCAAAACACGATCTCAACGACCTACAAGGATCAGCTTTCAAAAATCAAATAACCGCTCCCACATCCCTTGGGTGCAATTTTCCAATACAAAGAGGGCAGACTGTATGTATCATTTCAACAGTCGGCCCTCTTATATCGGCTTAATTGGATTTAAAAACAATTCGTTACTTTTAATATTACTTAATAAAACTTACATTCTTACAGATTTCTTCTACTGCCGTATCTTTCTTTTCATTAAATATAATCTTGTTCTCTTCAAACAGATTACCGCCATGCGTATCAATCGATACAATCAACGGACCAAACTCTTTGACCCTGCAGGTCCAGAGCGTCTCCGGCATACCGAGATCCCGCCAGTTGGCATCTTCCACTTCTTCTACTGTTGCAGCCGCTACGACAGCGCAGCCGGCAGGGAATACACAATGAATCGCTTTATACTCGACACATCCTTCCAGGGTTCCCTGCCCCATTCCTCCTTTCCCGACGATTAACTTAACATCAGTTTCTTTAATAAATTCTTTTTCAAATTTCTCCATCCGCATACTGGTGGTCGGACCTACGGAGACCATTTCAAACTTATCGTCACTGCCGGGAATCGGTCTGACAATCGGGCCGGCATGAAAGATCGCTCCACCCTTTAAATCTACCGGCAGTTCCCGCCCGGCTTCAATCAGGCGCCGGTGAGCTACATCACGGCAGGTTGTAATATGTCCGTTTAAGTAAATGATATCGCCAATTTTAATATCTTCCAAATCTTCTGCTTTGATTGGTGTGGTAAGGATTTTTTTTGCCATTATAATTCTACCCCCTTATGAGATGTGATGCAGTAATTAAGATCTTTATCAAACTCGATGTGTCCCTTGCGGTGTGACCAGCAGCCTACATTGACAGCAACACCTATAGTCGAAGGATGACGGGCCGTATTCTCAATATGAACCCCCATAACCGAATAGTTTCCGGACATTCCCTGCGGACCAAGGCCGATTGAATTAATGCCGTCTTCCAGCAGCTGCTCCATCTTGGCCGCACGTTCATTCTCATTGTGCTCACCCAGCGGACGCATCAGTGCTTTCTTTGACAAAAGGGCTGCGGTCTCTACCGAAGTTGCCACACCGACACCGACAAGAAGCGGCGGACAGGCATTCAGGCCATAACTGGTCATAACATCAAGGACAAACTGGGTCACACCTTCATAACCGGCTCCCGGCATCAGAACCATCGCCTTGCCCGGCAGAGTACAGCCGCCGCCGGCCATATATGTATCAATCACACAGGTATCACAGTCAGGAACGATCTCCCAGAATACGGTCGGAGTTCCTTTGCCGACGTTCTTGCCGGTATTGTACTCATCAAAAGTCTCAACACTGTTGTGACGCAGCGGTGCATCAATGGTCGCCTGGACTACGGCTTCTTTTAACAGTACTTCAATATCTCCGATCAGCGGGAAATTCACGCCGCATTTAACGAAAAACTGCAATACTCCGGTATCCTGACAGCATGGCCGGTTCAATTCACGGGCCAGCTTCTGATTCTCGAACATCGTATCATAAATCGTGGTCGCCAGCTCACTGGTCTCCTTTTCTCTCAACTCCGCAAGTTTGTCATAGACATCATCCGGTAACACCTTTCCTGTGTAAGCAACGAATTTTGCCATTACATCTGTCATTTTCTGTACTGCCTGTTGACTGCTCATTTCATATCCTCCTTGTGATTTTAACATTGTTACATTACGGGTAAAACGGGAAAAATATTGGTAACAGGATCAGGCTGACGGCCATCGAAACCAGTATCAGCGGTAATCCCGATTTTACATAATCCTTAAATGCATATCCGCCAGGGCCCAGTACCATGGTGTTGGCCGGCATCCCGATCGGTGTTGCATATGCGCATGAACCGGCAATTACTGTAGCCATTACTACGGCTCTGGGGTCTGCCCCCATTCCGGTCGCGATCGAAATACTGATCGGGACCAGCAAAGCTGTGGTGGCTGTATTCGACATAAAATTTGTCATCACACAGGCCAGTAAGAAGATAACTACCAGAAGCATAAATGGTGATGCATTCTCCCCGATCGCTCCGATCACTGCCCCGGCAATCGTCTCCCCGGCGCCGGTGGTCTCCAGCGCTTTAGCCAAAGCCAGGGTACCGCCAAACAGGAAAACCGTCTGCATATCAATTGCTTTATAGGCCTGCTTTTCTGAAATAACGCCTGCAAGTACCAGAACCAATGCGCCGATACATCCGGATATCGCCAGGGGAACTCCGATCTTATCTTCAAAAATCATTGCCAGAATTGCGAGTACCAGAACAACCAATGCCGTATTCTGTTTCCACTTCGGAACCTTGCTAAAGTCCTGCTCCGTATTCTGTACTATTCCTTCGTTTTGACCATCTCCGCCCGGCAGCAGTCTATAACCAACAGTAGCAAAAAAGATGATTCCGGCAATCAGCATCGGCAGACCAATCAGACTATACTCAAAAAATCCAAATGACAGCCCCATCTCCTGCATCGCTGACTGTGCGATCATATTGCCGGGGGCACCGATCAGGGATAAGTTCCCACCCATTGCAGCGGCAAATACAAGCGGTAATAACAACCTCTGCCGGGAAAATCCGGACTTTGCCGAGATCCCGATCACTACCGGAATCAGTACGGCTGCAGTTCCGGTGTTTGACAAAAACCCCGACATAACACCTACTACAATCATAATCGTCACAATCAACTGACGCTCTGTCCTGGCAAACCGGGTAACGACTCCGCCGATCTTATTCGCCATACCGGTCTCGAATAATGCTCCGCCGATGATAAACATGGCAACTGCCAGAATAACATTCGAATTGATAAACCCGGAAAATGCTTCATTCACACTTAATACCTTTGTAAGCACCAGTGCGATGCAGACAACCATTGATGTGACCGCCAGCGGTATCTTCTCCCATACAAACATCACAATTGCAAAAGCTAGTAGCAGTAATGTGATTACTACTGGATCCATTCCTCATCCTCCCTTGATATAAGATATTTGATATTGTATCCATTTCTTAGCTTAATGATAATCCATTACAATTGATTCGTCAATAGCTTTTTATCTTTTCTGCATTTTCAACTATTTTCACCACATACTTTTGTATCATATGCACAAAAAAGACAGGCTTCGCATCCCGATAAGCGCGTCACCTGTCATCGTATTACTGATATTATTCATTTCCAAATCTCGTCAGAATGTCTTCCATACTTCTGATAATATGCCGGTACATAAGCTGCTTTGCTGCCTCGGCATCATGACTCTTGATCGCCTCCAGGATAATCCGGTGTTCTTCAATGGATACTTTGGCATAATCCTCTTCTGTCACCTTATGCCCCATCGACAGGCCGTTCCACAGAGACGAAAGAATCGAATTGATCTTGGCATTATCGGCAGCCCGCCAGATCGCCATATGAAACCCCTGATTCTGATGGCTGTAATCACTGGCGTTATTCTCCTTATACGCCTGCACTGACAATTCATAGATCGTCTCCAGTTCAGAGATATCCACTCCCGGTTTACTGGCCCGATACGCTGCTTCACTCTCCAGAATCGCTCTGGTCTCATAATGATCACGGATCGTTTTTTCATTGACCCCCAAAACCACTGCGCCCTTATTCGGCCTCAGCCTGATGAGTCCGTCTGAAGCCAGGATCTGAAATGCTTCCCTGACCGGCATACTGGAAACACCTACCTGAGAGGCAACTCCTTCTAATGTAAGCTCCTGCCCTTCTTCCAGTTCCCGGGACAAGATTGCTTTCCTTAAAACCGATGCCACCTGCTCTCTGGCCGGCAGCAGTTTTATCTTTCCTAACTTATTCATCTTCCACCTTCTATTCAAATTTCTGCATGTAATACTGATAATATTGCTGCCACTGTTCTTTCAGTTCTGCCTCATTACGCCCAAGCAGAGCATTACACAGTTTTATAATGCCGTTTGTTTTTTCATCCGATGTGCCAAGATTTTCAATGGCAAATGTCACATAACCACTCATGATTTTATCATAAATCTGTTCCAGATATTTATTTTGCAGCAAATCAATCAGTGATTGGTGAAATTCCAGTTCCCACTCGATCTGCGCCTCTTTGCCGGTGATCTGTCCGGCCCTTCTGATCACTGTGTCTGCCAGCGCCGCCAGCTTCTCTTTCTCTTTGCCCAGAAGCATCAATGAAAGCTCATACTCCATTGCAGCAGCTACTTTGAGGACCTCCCCGATCTGATTCCGGTCCAGTGCAATCACCCGCATATGGCGGTTTGGTAGTCGTTCCACAAAACCTTCCTGAACGAGGGTCTGCAGCGCTTCCCTGACCGGCATCCGGGATACTCCCAGCGTTTCAGCCAGCTCCTCCTGAAGCAGTTCTTCACCGGCTTCCATGTTTCCTGACAGTATTTCGTTTCTGATTGCCTCTATGATGTAATCTTTTGTCTGTATATTTGCGATTTTCTTCATATAACCTCCATACGATATCTAATATTGTATCCATTTTTAAGTCCTTTGTCAATGCAGTCATGACTTGCTTTTTCTCATATTTCGTTATATGATTATCCTCAGAAAAAGGCAGCGATATCTTGCCGGGCGGACAATGCGGGTAACACCATGATCAATGTCGCACAAAGAACGTGCTCGTTTCTCAGGTGTGCTTAATTGCTAAGCTCGAAAAGACCTCGCTAAGCACTTAAAGCAGGAGGAGTCACCCATGTACAGCTTTAACAACGACTATAGTGAAGGCGCCCATCCAAGGATCCTGGAGGCACTCATAAAAAATAATCTGATTCAGGAAAACGGCTACGGCCTGGATCCCCACACCGAACATGCCCGTGCCCTGATCCGTCAGGCGATTGGCCGTGACGATGCCGATGTTCACCTGATCACCGGCGGTACCCAGACTAATCTGATCACCATCGCCACGGCCCTTCGCCCTTATCAGGCAGTAATCTGTGCCGATACCGGCCACATCAATGTCCACGAAACCGGCGCGATCGAAGCAACCGGACATAAGGTCCTGGGAATGCCCACCCCGGATGGCAAGCTGACCATTTCTGAGATACAGAAAGCACTGGATATTCATACTGATGAGCATATGGTCCAGCCAAAGATGGTCTATATCTCAAACTCCACTGAAGTCGGAACCCAATATACAAAAGCAGAACTGGAGACAATCTCACGCTTCTGCCATCAGAATGAACTATGGCTGTTCCTCGATGGTGCCAGACTCGGTTCGGCTCTTGTCAGTGCTGTGAACGATCTGTCATTGGCTGACATTGCCCGCCTGACCGATGTATTTTATATCGGTGGTACCAAAAACGGCGCCTTATTCGGTGAAGCACTGGTCATCTGCCATTCAGCACTGAAACCGGATTTCCGCTTTATGGTCAAACAGCGGGGAGCCATGCTTGCCAAAGGCTGGCTGCTGGGCATACAGTTTGAGGAATTATTTCAGAATGAATTATTGTATGAGATGGCTGAACATGCCAATGAGATGGCCGGTCTGCTGCGAAAAGGCATTACCGACTGCGGATTTTCATTCCAGTGGGATTCCCGGACCAACCAGCTATTCCCGATTCTGCCGAATACCGTGATCCGTGAACTGGAAAAAGAATTTCTGTTTTCCATCCAGCTGGTTATTGATGAAAAACATACCTGTATCCGTCTGGTGACTTCCTGGGCCACAAAACCGGATGCCGTTTCCGCCTTTATAAAGGCCCTGAAACAGACATCCGGTCAGATCAGTTAATTCTTATTATCATTTGTAATATCGCCGTTTCCACTTACCGGGATCGCTTCTCCCAGGTAGGTGGGATCCGGCTGAAACAAACATATCAGCATATCTTTATTCCGCGCCAGCACTTCCCGAAAATCCCGTTTCCACTGTCCGCCATAACTGTTTCCTGCTGCTGCCACACCCCAGGTCTCAATCCCCAGGCTATTGGCATTGTACACAGCCCGATACAGATGGTAATCCTGTGTCACCACTACCATACGACCTACCTGAAACACCTCTTTGGCACGAATCATGCTTTCATAAGTAGAAAATCCGGCGTGATCCATAAATATATCTCCCGACGGCACACCATGATCAATTGCATATTGTTTCATCACATTCACTTCATCGTAAACAATCCGTCCATGATCTCCGCTCATCAAAAGCTTCGGTGCCACGCCCGCCTGATAAAGGGCAATCCCCCGATCCAGCCGGTCGGTCAGCATTCTGGTCGGTTTGCCATCCACTCTGAGGCCGCATCCTAAAACCATTATGCAGTCAATCTGCTCCAGATTCCGAGCACTTTCCGGATCAGTAATCCGTTTGCCGCCCCGGTACTTTACCATCATATTGCCAAACATCGCTACAGCAGCTCCGGCAACTGCCAGAATCATACAAATCGAGCAAATTCGTTTCAGCCATCTTTTTATCTTCATCAAACAACCTTTCGTACTGTTCTCTTTCGTTTCAGTCTGCTAAAAAACAAGTAATAAATAAAAAACATCGATGTCGTGATAATCCAGGTCAGCGGATAACTGAACATAATTGTATAGATATCCTTGCGCTGCGGAACCACTACGATCATCCAGACAACCCGGATCGCACAGGTACCAAACAGACAGAGCATCATCGGCACCCAGCTGTCACCGACACCACGCAGTGCTCCCGACAGAATCTCGATCGACACATAGGCCACGTAAAACGGTGTCATATAGCGCATCATTGCGATTCCGATCCGGATAACCTCTGCATCCTGGGTAAACAGAGCATATCCATAAATTCCCCAGTTATAAATGAGTATTGTCATCAGGGCTGCCGAGACCAGCGTCATTCCCATACAGGTTCTGACACCACGCCGCACCCGGTCCATCTTTCCGGCACCAAAATTCTGGCCGACAAAAGTCGTTATGGCAATTCCAAATGCACTGACAATCATCCAGAATACTCCGTCGATCTTACCATAGGCTGCCCATGCCGCTACCGTATCCGTGCCCAGCGAGTTGATGCCGGTCTGGATAATGACATTAGAAGAAGTGTACATCACCGACTGAAGTCCGGCCGGAAAGCCGATCCGGATAATCCGTTTTAACATCCGCTCATCAATCCGCACCTGCTTCCATTCCAGCCGGTGCATATCACTTGTGCGCATCAGGACCACGACCACCATCAATGCACTCAGCGCCTGTGAAATAATAGTCGCCAGTGCTGCTCCCAAAACACCGAGGTTGAGTCCCACGACAAAGACAAGGTCAAGAGCGATATTGGTCAGACAGCCGATCACCAGAAAATACAGCGGACGTCTGGAATCTCCGGCTGCGCGCAGAATCGCAGCCCCCATATTATAAATCAGATTACCCAAAATACCTGCAAAATAAACCCGCAGATACAAAACCGACAGCTCCATAACATCCGCCGGGGTTTCCATGGCGATCAGCATCGCCGGGGTCAGCCAGATCCCCAACACCATAAAAGAAACGGCTACCACAATGGAGAAAGCGATCGAGGTATGAACGGCATAACCAACCATCTCCGGCCGGTCCGCACCATAATACTGCGAAATAATAACAGCTGACCCGGATGACAGGCCAACAAAAAAGCCTACAACAACCTGCGTCAGCATACCGGTAGACCCGCCGACTGCCGAAAGGGCTTCTTTGCCGACATAACGTCCTACAATCATTGCATCAGCAGCATTGTAAAGCTGTTGAAAAAAAGTTCCGAATAATATCGGGAAAAAGAAAATCAGTAACTGCTTCCAGATTACCCCTTCGGTAATCCCGTTCTTTTTAATCTGTGCTGCTGTACTCATGTTATTAATTTCCTATAGCGGCTTCCCATCTGGTGTGTCCGCTTTATTTCCTGCTAAAATTATATCTTTCATATTATATCATAAAATTATTTCTTGTACCATCCATATGTGGCGCACGTGAGATTTTGTTTCAGGGGAGAGACGAGGACGTTGTTAAAGTACGTCAAAAATGACGAGGAGCACTGATCAAATCAGTACACTCGTCATTTTTTAGAAACCAGGGCGCAAGGCTCTTATCTGAAGCTATTTGCAGCATTACCCGCGATTATACTCCATTATGGGCAATCACATCCTTATACCAAAAGAATGAATCTTTCCTGCTTCTCTTTAATGTTCCGTTTCCCTGATTATCTTTATCTACATAGATAAATCCATATCGTTTTTCCATCTCGCCGGTTCCAAAGCTGACCAGGTCAATAATGCCCCAAGGAGTGTATCCGAGCAGATCTACGCCGTCTTCGCAAACTGCGAGTTCCATTTGTTCAATGTGGCTTTGCAGATAATCGATTCTGTACTGGTCATGGATCTGGCCGTCTTCTGCCACTTTGTCATAGGCACCGAAACCGTTTTCTACGATAAAAAGGGGCAGGTTATATCTTTGGTGGAGGAGATTCAGTACGTAACGCAGACCCGCAGGGTCTACGGTCCATCCCCAATCGCTGACTTTGGCATGGGGATTTTCCACAATTTCGGCTTTGTTATTCACGACTCTGACTACTTTCGACATATAATAACTGAAACCGATGAAGTCTACGCAGCCTTCTTTTAATACCTGCAGATCGTCTTTTGTATACTGGATCTGATAGCCTCTGTGTTCCCACTCTTTTAACGTAGTGGCAGGGATTTCGCCTCTTGCGTGGACATCGTTGTAGAAGTAATTTTTGTCCATCATTTTTAAGGATGCCATTACATCGTCGGGGTTGCAGGAATATGGGTAGACCGGTACGTAAGCCATCATGCAGCCGATTTTAAAATCGGGGTTTATCTCGTGGCCGGCTTTTACTACTTTGGCACTGGCGATCAGCTCATAAAGGCTTGCCTGATAGATCACCTCTTCTCGCTTATCACGGTCTTCAACTATTAATGCTGAATTTGTCCAGTCATGAAGTTGGTGGTACGCTCCGGCCTGGTTATTGATCTCATTGAAAGTCATCCAGTATTTAACTTTGTTTTTATAACGGGTCATGACGGTAACCGCATAATTCACGAAAAAGTCGATCAGTTTTCGGTTTTGAAAGCCGCCGTATTCTTTTGCCAGATGGTAGGGATATTCAAAATGAGAAAGTGTTACTACCGGTTCAATACCGTGCTTTAGCAGTTCATCAAATAAATCATCATAAAATGCTAAACCTTCTTCATTTGGTGTGCTCTCATCTCCATTTGGAAAGATTCTTGACCAGGCGATTGAGGTGCGGAAACACTTCAGACCCATTTCTGCAAACAGGGCGATATCTTCTTTGTAATGATGATAAAAATCGCTGGCTTCATGAGTGGGATAATACTCGCCTTCTATGATTCCGTCGGTGATTCGCCGTGCTACCTTATTGGCACCGGCAGTTATTACATCGGCTATACTGATGCCTTTTCCGCCCTGGTCCCATCCGCCTTCTACCTGATGAGCGGCAACCGCTCCGCCCCAGAGAAAACCCTCCGGCAGTTTATTTGATTTCATAATATTTCCTTTCTGATATGTATCCAAAGTGTGTTGTAATTACAATTATTTAAGCAGTACTGTACCAGCCAGATGGTGGTAAGCACCGATCAGATTGGCATGGCTCCTGTACTCTGCGACCTTAATATCAGGCAGATTCTTCAGCAGGGGATCTACTTCCAGCTTGCTTAAAGCAATCTCCAGATTACCCACAAAATCATCCCGGCTGCTGATACCGCCGCCGATGACAATCAGATCAGTATCTAAAATCGCATGAATATTATAACATCCGATGGCAAGCATCCGGAAAAATGGTTCCAGCTGCTCCGTTACGATCTGGTCCTTCTGGTACAGGTCAAAAATCTGCTGACCGTCCATTTTTTCAAACCGAGAATCCATTTTCCTGATCCGGCCGACCCGGTCAACCACAGAGCCATCCAGTTCATCCCATGCCTTTGGTTTCTCACATCCCATAATCATATAACCGAACTCACCGGAAAAGTGATTTTTTGTTCGCAGCAGCTTTCCATCAACAATAATCGCACCGCCAATTCCTGTGCCCAAGGCAATCATCACCATATTGTCCGTGCCGCGCCCCACACCGCTGTGATATTCCGCCAGGGCTGCACAGTTAGCATCGTTTTCCATTGCCAGCGGCAGCTGAAAAACTGCTGTCAGATCTTCTTTTAAAGGCTGAAAATTCAGGCAGCTGATCGCACCGGCCAGTCCGATGGTTCCGGCTTTCGCATCGATGGAACCCGGAATGGAAAAGGATATTCCGTCACAGGTCTTTGCAGCCGGTTCAATAATTGATATCAAATCATGAAGCAGCACCTGATAATCATTCACTTCTGTGGAGATTTTTCCCGAATCAGTAATCGTCAGATTTTCATCAACCACACCATACTTGATCGTGGTTCCACCCATATCGATACATAAATATCTGCTCATAATCCCTCTCAATCTTCTTTTAATTTCTTATAGTCTGAAGGTGACATTCCCATTACTTTTTTAAATACTTTGGTAAAATATTTGTCGTCCCGGAAACCTACTTTATAAGCAATTTCATAAGTTTTAAAGTATCCCTGCTTTAAATAGGCGCATGCATGATCCACCCGCAGACGGTTTAAATATTCCACAAAACCTATGCTTAAATTCTGCGTAAACAGTGTCGATAAATATCCGGCGGTAATTCCCACTGCATCTGCTGCGTCCTGCAGATCAATATTCTCATGGTAATTCTCGCGGATGTATTCCACCGCCTGTTTGACAAAGGTGTTGGAGATTTCGTCCTTATTCTCTGTCTTTTTTTCTCCCTCCACCAGATCTGCCAGCCCGTGAATCGCCTTCAGAATATCCGAAGAACGGCTGGGTTTGAGCATATAATCTTTAGCTCCCATCCGCAGTGCCTGCTGGGCATATTTAAAATCATCATACCCGCTCAGGATAATAACAAGGGGCATTGCTCCGGCCTCTTTGGATTCGCGCATTACATCAATACCGTTTTTTCCCGGCATCTGAATATCCAAAAGCATAATATCCGGCCGGTGAGTCAGGATGATATCGATCGCTTCCTGCCCGTTTTTAGCAAGATAAATATGATCAAACCGATCCGTATGAAGCCGGATATATTTCGCCATACTGTTTCTGATAACGTCTTCATCCTCTGCAATCAAAAGCTTCAAAGACATCTGTTTCACCTCACTGACTTTCCAGAGGAAGCTCTATCACCACTGTCGTTCCCTCATTCTGCACACTGGTAATTTCCAGTAAAAAATTATCCTGATACTTAAGTTCCAGGCGCTCTTTAACATTATAAATGGCATAACCACCGATCTTATAAGAACTGCTTCCCATTACTTCCTTATCAGACCAGATTTCCTGTATCTGTTCCGGTGCCATCCCGATGCCGGTATCCCTTACAGTAAACCGCATCCTGTTTTCCTGCTTCATACCGGTAATAAAAATACTGCAGGAATTTTCACTGTTGCCCATTCCGTGCACCGCAGCATTCTCCACAAACGGCTGAAGTACCAGTTTGGGAATCATGATATCCTCGATGGCCGGATCTACCGTAATGTCAAATTTAAGCTTATCGCCAAAACGCATCTTCTGAATCTCAAGATAGCGCTGAACAAGTTCCATCTCCGTTCTGACCGGAACACTCCCTTTGCCCTGCCCAAGCACAAGGCGGAACAACTGTGACAGGGTATAGATATCGTCCGCGATTTCCTCATTCCCCTGTTCACTTGCCTTCCAATAGATCGTGTCCAGTGTGTTATAAAGAAAATGCGGATTGATCTGAGCCTGAAGGGTAATCAGTTCACTCTCTTTTTCCTTCAATGCCATAACATAATTTTTATTAATCATGTCTTTTAATGATTTTACCATTTCATTAAATCCGGCCGCTACTTCGCCGATCTCATCTCCGGTTTTCACCGCTACCTGCTGCTCAAAATCACCTTCCCGGAACTTGATCATGGCAAGCCGAACCTCATGCAAAGGTTTGGTGACGATGTCGGAGACAAAAAGAAGTACCGGCAGCAGTCCGGCCAGAACGCCAAGAAGCAGGAGTACCGGCATATAAACCACCTCTCCCGCAATCGCTGCCACTGACGGTTCATCAATCACTTTGCATACGATCGGGCTGAGGGAATCCTTCTGGTACAGGAACACGACCTGGTTAAGGTATTCGATGATCTTCGTTTTCTGTCCGCCCAGATCGGCTCCCCGGACAACAGATTCAATATGTTCCACGATCTCTGCTTCCATCTTGCCGCGGCTGACCATCATCTGCCCGTCATTATTCAGGATGAGAATCCCTTCATTCCCGTCAAAAAGCATATTGTCACAAAAAGCTGTGACGGTGTCAGCGGATATCCCCAGCACCAGGTATGCCAGCGGTTTTGTCTTTGTCAGATCAAAAAGTTCGCGGTACAAAACGATTTTATCGGTCCTGCTGCCGACATAAACTTCTGTTTCTGCCCTGGACACAAATGCCCATGAAGTTTTTCCCCGCTTCTCAATTGCTTTTTTATAAAAGGCTGTATCTCTTACGGCTTCCAGCGTCTGGATATAAGTTGTCGTATCAATGGAGCGGAAATAGGGCCTTACCCCATTCTCCGGATAGATGGCTATCGTCTTGATATAACCTTTCAGCTCCATCATATCCTCTACCATACCGATCGAGGTATGATTCTGCCACAGTCTCGGGTCCTGATTCAACTGATCCGCTTCCTCCGACTTGACAATTGCCATGACTTCATCATTAATCATGATATAATTGGAGAACTCACGGACATCCGTCATGATCAGTTCCAGGCTGTCAGACAGGGCTTCCACATTGTGAATCCCCTGCTCCTGAATATCCGCCTTCTTATTATAGTACCGCTGCATAATAAGAAGACTGCAGATAATAATCAGGATGGGGCCTGTCACCAGATATGCGTAAACCACAATTTTTCTTTTTAAACTCAGATTATTTATATACTCCTTTACCCCGCTCATATGCTGCACCTCGAATACAATTCTTGTATTCAGTATAGCAAATTTACTGTTTTTAATCTACTATTATCCTTTCACAGCTCCTGCTGCCACACCCTTTGTAATGTGTTTATTCAGGATAATATAAACAATTACTGCCGGTGCTGCCGTCAACGCCATTACGGCAAACTGTACGGCATAATTGGATGAATACTGGCCGGTAAATTCAAGAACGGAGAACGGAAGTGTCTTCCATTTCGGCGAACTCAAGTATGTGCTTGCCATCATAAACTCGTTCCAGTTATTTAAAAATGTCATAATTGAAACCGTTGCGATGGAAGATTTCATCAGAGGGGTAACAATCTGGAATAAAATCCGGTAAATCCCGCATCCGTCAACAACTGCCGCTTCTTCCAGTTCAACCGGAATCGACTCCATAAAACTGCCGGTAAGATATAATCCCTGCGGCAGTGAAAAGGCTACATACGGAATCAGCAGCGCCCAGATTGTATCTGTCATGCCCAGTTTGCTGTAGATTTTAAAGTTTGGCAGCAGGGTTGCATGAATTGGAATCATCATCCCCATCAGCAAAAGTGTACTTACAAGACCACTCCATTTCCACTTCATCCTTCTGGTTGCAAAGGCTGCCATCAAGGATACCAGTACGACCAGAACTACTGCCAGACCGTTTATCAACACGCTGTTTCTTAAATAATGAAGGAAATTACCGTCGATAAATGCTTTTACATAATTATCCCATCTTATTTCTTTTGGAATAATCAAAAGGCCGTTAGTAAACATTTCATTGCTGCTCGCCAGTGAAAAGTCCAGCAGCCAGACCAATGGAAAAATCTGAATCACCGCAACCGCTATCAATATTGCCAGCAAAAGAATTTTTGCCCAGCTTCTGTTTTTCTTTCCTGCTGTCTCCATCATCCAACCTCCTTCCGGACTTTTTGTTTTCGCTCTTCAAATACCTTGTTGCATACGACAGTCGCAAGCAGGCAGATGATAATAAACACTACACTGATCGCATTTCCGTAACCATACTTAAATGCTTTAAATGCCTGCTGATACAGATAATTGGCGGTAAACTGGGTTGCATTTCCCGGGCCGCCGCTGGTTAACAGATACACCGTCTCCATCTGTTTTAAAGCAGAGATAATTGCCATTGTCACATTTACCTGAATAACCGGTTTCATCAGCGGCAGGGTGATATGTAAAAACGCCTGGCGGCTGTTTGCTCCGTCGATGGAGGACGCTTCGTATAAAACCGTGTCAATATTTTTAATGCCGGTATAATAGATCAGCATTCCCCAGCCAAAGCCATGCCAGATCAATACGATCAGAACCGACCAGATCGCCATATCATTGCTGAACCAGTTGGTGGTTCCGGCCAATCCCAGCTTTTTGAGCAGGTTATTCAAAAGCCCGAAATCCGGATTGTAGATAAACTTCCAAAGATAAGCAATTACAGCTACCGAAATAACGTTAGGAATAAAGTAAATGCACCGGAAAATCCCTTCCGCTTTGCCGCTCAGTTTATCAAGTACAGCAGCCACGATCATCGCCAGCGGATGCTGGATGCAGATAAAACCAATAGCAAGGAGCAAAGAATTTCGCAGCGACAGGAAAAAGACTTTATCCTGAGCCAGTTTCTGATAATTTTCGATACCGATAAAATTGTAGGATCCCATGCCGGAATAATCTGTAAACCCGTAATATACACTCAGGCAGATCGGTGCCAGGATTGCAAATACAAAGAGCAGCAGCCCGGGCAGAACGAGGCTTAAAATAACCGCCTTATTACTATATAATTTCTTCAATTTTCATCTTCCCCTCTTTGATATGGTCAATACTGCCGGTGAATGAACTTGCCAAATGTATAAAAAGGGACCCGCCCCGTCCGGCCATAGTAATCGTTGCCTATGTCCGGAGCAGAATGAGTCCCCACACAGGTCATTTTTCCGACAGTTTATTATTTACATGCATCTCCGATTCTCTGAAGGAATTCGGCTGTAGTGATGGTACCGTTTGATACACTCTGAATCTCACTCTCAATGCTGGTCTTAAATGCTGATGTTCCGCAGTCATTGATCGGTGTTCCTGAAGTTGCTTTGGCACTGCCTGCCAGGTCTACGAACTGCATCTGAAGTTCTGTTTCATTGCCTGACATAAATTCGGTCTGATCCTGAGCGGACATTCCCACACCATTTTCCCATCCGTATTTGGAGAGTTTTTCCGGCTGATACATATAGTTTAAGAATTTAATTGCTTCTTCTTTTACCTTGGAGCTTTCTGAAACTGCATATCCACCGCCATGCCATGCTGCAATATCAGTGACTGCTGCTGCGCCGCCTTCGATCTTCGGCATTGAGAATACGCGGATGTTGCTTCTGATTTCTTCCGGAATATCCTGATTCAGTGCCATCGACGCTTCCCAGCTGCCCATGTAGAACATCGCTGCCTGACCATTGGTGAACAGGTTCATTGCGGTACCGTAATCCTGTGAGTCATATCCATTCTGGAATAAACCGGCATCGGCTGTTTTCTTTAACAGGTCAACTGCATCTACAAATACTTTATCGGAGAAGTCACCGGAAGCAACCGCATCTGCTACCTTACTCTGGAAATCTCCTGACTGTTTAAACATGATTTCTGATAAATAAATTGCCATCGGCCAGCCATCGCCGCCATCCATTGCCAATGGTGTGATCCCTGCTGCTTTGATAGTTCCTGCCAGGGTCAGCAATTCATCATAGGTCGCCGGCACTTCCCAACCGTTGTCGGCAAACATTTTTTCGTTGTAGTAGAATCCGGCAATATCTGTATTTCTCGGCAGTCCGAATAATTTTCCGTCTTTCATGAAACCATTCAGGGAACCTGCCAGGAATTTGTAGTCCGCATAATCAGCCTGATTAAGCTCTGCCAGAACACCGGCGGCCAGAACTTCATCCAGGAAGGACGGCTGTCCCCATATACTAACTACATCAGGCATTCCTTCCATCGAATAGGCCTTGAATTTTGTCTTGTAAGCTTCTTCATCCAACGCTTCGACGGTAATCTCAATGTTACTGTTTTCTGCCATATACTCGTCGATGATCATCTGCTCCACAAGTCCCTGACCATTTTTTCTGTCGGGTAGATTAGAAAATACCTTAATCGTAATTTTTTCCCCGGTGCTCTCAGCTGCTGTTCCTGCTGCTGTAGTTCCTGCACCACCGGCAGGTGCCTGAGTTGTTGCAGTATCACTGCTTCCGTTTCCGCATCCTGCTAATAAAGTCGCTGCCATTCCTGCTGCCAGCAATCCTGATAGTAATCGTTTCTTCATTTTGTATCCTCCCTCAATGATAGATGTGATTTGTTGTTAGTTAAATATTACCATCTAATCATAACCGAAAAAAGATACCATTCTTCTAAAAAGGTGCACTATTTTCGAAAATTCGAAATTAGTGCACCTTTTTCTCCTGGATATAAATATTATCTGTTTCACCAATCTCCGCATACATAATACTGCTGATTCCCATCCCAAATTGTTCCAGAATCTGCTCTTCCACCCACGCTTTCGTATGTCCGCACAACGCCAGATTATGCTCCAAAGCTTCCCCCTCCGCAACAACCTGAATCGGGATGTGCCGAACCTTTTGAACGGACACATTGAGGTCTTTTCTAGTGACACTCTCCTGTTCCGCTTTTTTCAGAATACTAAGCTCCCCATTGGTTTCAAGCACTGCATACTCCACATCTGCCATCCGGTACACATGATTGCTCCGCAGCAGCATCATCAGATCATCAAAACTCAGGCGCTCTTTTTTTAATGCCTGATATAGAATTTTCCCGCCGGCCACGACAATAACCGGTTGTCCGGTAAGCATTTTCCTGATTTTTCTGCTTTTCAACGTCATATATTCAAGTATAATTGTTAAGCTTCCCCATATCAGCATGCCTAAAAAAGACTCAAGAATTTCGATTTCATGATATACCACCATACCACCGGACATCGTACCGATTGCAATGCCTGATATATAAGTAAATATGTTCATCTGACCCAATTGTTTGTTCCCTACCATCCGGGTTACGAACAGTAAAACGCCAAACCCCAGAGCACACCGCAACAGTATTTCTCCCAAAATAATCATGCAATCTCCTTACAAAACCAGCATATCCTGTAATAGAAAAACAATAATTTCACAGCCGATTGATTAATCTATACTAATATGATATAGTTACAAATACAGAGGCAATTATGCTTCAAAATCGCTATAATTTTTTTCGAATGTAACTTTCATACTTAAGTTAGGAGGGCAAACTATGCCTCAGATTGACACCAAGGAAATGTTGGAACATGTGCCGGCAGTCGTATTTAGATTTACACACGTTGGAAACGACTGGAAGACCCATTATGTGACCGAATCTGTATCCATGTTTGGTTACAGCAGAGATGATTTTATGTCCGGAAGAATGACCTGGTACAAGATGGTACATCCGGATGACCGGGTGCTGCTTAGTAAAACTATTGTTGATTATGAAAAACACAATGTAAACAATTTCCGCCTCTACTACCGCCTTGTAACAAAGTCAGGAAGCAGTATCCCGGTAACAGAATTTAATACAGTCAACCGTGATAAGGACGGCTCCATTCTCAGCTACGACACAACAATTATCAGCAATAACCTGACTCTCGCCAGTCAAAAGATGCTGGATGACCATTCCCGCCAGCAGATTGTATTAAATGAGATTTTATTAAGCCTGCATGATGCTGATTTAGACAATGCCCTGCAGATCATTCTGGACCGGACCGGTGAATATCTTGATACCAGCCGTGCCCTGCTTTTTAAGGATAATGAAGACCACACCACATGCAAGGTTGTTTATGAATGGGATAACCAGGATATCAGTTCCGTTATGGCACTGGATTACAGCATTACATATTCTACCGGCATGCCGGAGATATATGTTGCATTACAGGAAACCGGAAACCTGATTATTAACTATGGCGAAATTCCGGAAAACTGCAAGGAAGAATTTGAAGCAGAGGGATTGATTGCTTCTGCAATCTTCGCCGTATATCTGAATGGCGAACACTATGGTTTTGTATGCTTTGATGATTGTGTTGTGGAACGAAAATGGGATGAAGATACGATCAGGTTCCTGAAAAATATCAGCAACCTGATATCCACTACGGTTGCAAGACAGTATACCGCACAGCAGCTGGAGGAGAGCCAGGAGACAATCAAACGACTGGCTTATACCGACTATCTGACCAAACTGTCCAACCGGTTCCGGTGTGATGTACAATTACAGGAATCCATGAGTGATGCTACCCAGAGCGGCCAGACAGGATACCTTTTATTCCTCGATATGGATGACTTTAAGATTGTGAATGACTGCTATGGTCATGACTATGGTGATGAAGTCCTGATCAGTCTGGCAAATTGGCTGAAGGAAAGTTTTCCTGCGCCTCATCAGGTATTCCGGTTTGGCGGCGATGAGTTTGTAGTCCTCCTGGCACCGGGTCACGTTACTGATCTGGATTCTATACTCGATATGCTTCATGACCGGGCAAACCTTCCATGGAAGGCCAAAAATAAAGAATTTTACTGCAGCCTCAGTATCGGTGTTGTTGCCTATCCCGGCGTTGAGACCGACAGCAAAGCGATTATCAAACAAGCTGATATCGCCATGTATGAAGCTAAACGTCTGGGCAAAAACCGGCACTCCATTTATGATGTAAGCCTTGATTCGAGCTCAAAAGCCAGAACTGATATGGAAGCAGTCTTACGTAATGCCATGAAAGACAACTTCCACGGATTCGAACTGTTTTACCAGCCATTAGTGAACAGGGTTACCGGCAAGATTGAAGCTGCCGAGGTTCTGTTAAGAGTTAAAAACGGTGATGAAGTCCTGCTGCCAAAAGACTTTTTGCCGCTGGCTGAATATCTCGGCTTTACCATCCCGATTGGTGACCATGTCTTCAGAACTGCTGCTCAGGTATGCAAAAATATCAATGACAATGGATTTAAGGATTTCAAGATTTGCGTTAATATTTCCTTTAAGCAATTGAGGCAAAAGAACATCGTACCTTTCATTGAGAATACGATTGAAGAAATCGGCATTGATTACAAAAACATCATGTTGTCAGTTTCCGAAGCCTCTGCTCTTGAAGATCCGGAACGAATGAAACTTGTATGCGGCGAATTCCAGAAGAAGGGAATCGATGTAAAACTCGACGACTTCGGCGGTGCCAGCACTTCCTTCCTGCAATTAGGCGACATCCCTGTCGATGGAATTACCACCTCTATCAAACTGATGGAAAATATCGATCAGGAATATGCCCGGGAACTGATCAGCCTGATTACACGGCTCAGTCATTCATCCGGTAAAAAGCTGTGTATCAACGGTATTGAAACCGAAGAGCAGTATAAGTTCAGCGTCGCCAGTGAAGCCGACAGGCTTCAGGGATATTATATTTATAATTTAAAGACGGAAGAAGAACTGATTGAATTGTTACAAAAATAATCCGGATAAAAATTCATAAACCTATGTAAAAGAATCAGTTGATAGTTATATGAATAAAAGAGAATGTCAGGGCAGGCTTACCAGTCTGTTCTGACATTCTCTTTTAATGGCTGATCCTAGCAAATAATCTTCGCCGGACATTTCGCCGCACATTTTCCGCAGTTCTTACACTTGGAATAATCAATCACTGCCACATTGTTATCCATTGCAATCGCATCAAACGGACACTGTTTGGTACAGATGGTACAGCCGATACAGCCGCTCTGGCATTTGGCCTTGACATCTTTCCCCTTGTCATGTGATGCACACTGCACCAGATATTTTGCTTTATATGGCACCAGTTCTACCAACTGATTCGGACATGCCGTGACACACTTGCCGCAGGCAACACATTTTTCCTTATCGACAACTGCAACACCATCCACTACATGAATCGCATCAAACGCACATGCCTTGACACAGGATCCATACCCCATACAGCCATAGGTACATGCTTTCTCACCGGCTCCCGGCACAACCGCGATCTTGCTGCAGTCACTGATACCGTAATAGCGGTACTGCTGCGTTGTCTTGTCACAGGTTCCTTTACATTTTACATACGCGACCATCTTGTCGGCCGAACCACTTTCAACGCCCATGATAGCGGCAATTTTGTCAGCCAGATCAGGACCGCCGACCGGACAGGCATTCGCCGGTGCTTCACCGGCCACAATTGCTGATGCCAGACCATCACAGCCGGCATATCCGCAGCCGCCGCAGTTATTGCCCGGCAGTTCGTCACGTACCTGAGTTTCTCTTTCATCAACTTCTACTTTAAACTTCTCACTGGCAATTCCTAACAGTACCCCGATAATTATACCGATTGCACCGATGATACCACCAGCCAGAAGCAGACCCGTTATATTCATCCTTACGCTGCCTCCTTATTTAATCAGACCGGAGAATCCCATAAATGCAATCGCCATCAGACCAGAGGTAATCAACACGATCGGGGAACCCTGGAAATTATAGGGGATATCATTGTCTTCCATACTTTCACGAATACTTGCCAGCAATACGATTGCGATCGTAAAACCAACTGCCGTACCGATACCGTTTGCCACACTGAAAAGAACGTTGAATTCTTTCTGTACATTGGTAAGTGCCGCACCAAGTACTGCACAGTTAGTTGTAATCAGCGGCAGGAATACGCCCAGTGACTGGTACAGCGCGGGCATACTTTTCTTTAAGAACATTTCAACGAACTGTACCAGTGCTGCAATAACCAGGATAAAAGCAATGGTCTGAAGGTATTCTACCTGCAGCGGTACCAGTACAAAGGTATAGATCACACTTGTCACGATCGATGAAAGGGTTATAACGAAGATAACTGCGCCGCCCATACCAAGGGAAGTATCTACTTTCTTGGATACACCAAGGAATGGACAGAGGCCCTGGAACTGACTCAGAATAATGTTGTTTACCAGAGCAGCGCCAATAATTACTAAAATAAGTTCTTTCATTTATCTGCTCCTCCTATTCTTCTTTCTTTTCCAGTTTAGAATCCGGTTCTGCTGACGGGCAGGATGCGGTACATCCCATACAGCCGCCGCCGCAGGCAAATGCTTCTTTTGGCACGGAACCGTTGGTTGCCGATGGTGCTTTGAACTTGTTCTGCAGCGCCGTCAGCATGGCCAGGACAAAGAATGCTCCCGGCGGTAATACAAAGATGGTGATCCGGTAAGCCGCAGGTATAAAAGTAAGCCCAAAAACTGAACCGGAACCAAGAATCTCACGGAAGATAGCAATACAGGTCAGACCAACCGTAAAACCAATTCCCATTCCGAGACCGTCAAATAAAGAATTCATCGGTCCGTTTTTTGCCGCATAAGACTCGGCACGGCCCAGAATAATACAGTTTACAACGATCAGCGGGATAAAAATTCCCAATGATTCATATAATGCCGGAATAAATGCCTGTAACAGCAGCTGTACAATCGTAACCAGCGAAGCTACGATAACAATGTATGCCGGAATTCTGACACGATCCGGGATGATTTTTCTCAGCATCGAGATAATCAGGTTAGAGAATACCAATACAACCGTTGTTGACAGTCCCATGCCCAGACCGTTAACTGCTGTAGTTGTTACAGCCAGTGTCGGACACATACCGAGCATCAGGACGAAGGTTGGGTTCTCTTTAACGATTCCGTTATATAAACGCTCAATATAGCTTTTCATTTCTTCCCACCTCCTACTGCGGCAGGCAGTTATTCACAAAATAAACTGCCGCATTTACTGCTCCATTGACTGCATTCGATGTGATTGTAGCACCACTGATTGCATCCACTTCGTCATCTGCGGATGCACCGGACTTGGTGATTGCAAATACATCAATACCTTTATTATAATACTGCTGCTTCCATTCCGGATTAGTCTCTGCCTCCTTACCAAAACCAACGGTTTCGTTTAAAGTCAGGAACTCAATACCACGGATTGTTCCTTCCAGATCTATACCAATGGAAGCAGTAATTGCACCGCCATAACCGTCCTTCGATGTGGCTGTTATCACATAACCAACCACATTCCCTACGGCATCAAGACCAGCTGAACACTCATCAACATTCACCTTGCCATAACCCAGACCGGCAATCTCGCCATTCGCCTGCTCTAAAACTGCTGTCATGTCCTCTTCACCAAAAGATACTGCATCCGGCATAACCGCCATATAAGCTTCGTCCTTGGCACGCTGGTTGGCGTCTGCAATCGGTTCTTTGGTAATCCCATATACACCGCCAAGCAATACTCCGGCAACTAAGGTAATCGCACATAAAATCAGGGCATCTTTCATAAATCCGCCTTTGCTCATGATTTTTTGCCCTCCTTTCCAAATGCCTTGGGAAGTGTGAATTTCTCAATCAGAGGCACCAGCATGTTGCTGATAATGATTGCATAAGACACACCTTCCGGAGAACCGCCTTTCATACGGAACAATCCTGTCAGAACCCCCAGCAGAATACCGAATACGATCTGGCCGCGTGGTGTAATCGGACTGGTCACATAATCGGTAGCCATAAAGAATGCACCGAAGATCAGACCGCCGCCGCAGATATGTGCCGCAACCTGATTCATGCTCTGATCACCTAACAAAAATACCATCACTGCTGTTGTAATTATGTAAGCAGCCGGAATCCGGATGCTGATTACTTTCTTGACCAGCATATAGGCCGCTCCGATCAGCAGGGCAATCACCGATACCTCACCGATGGTTCCGGGAATCTGGCCGATAAACATTGCCGTCAGATCCATGGTTTCACCTGAACGCATTGCTGCCAGCGGAGTCGCTCCGGTCCAGCCGTCCAGGGTAAAGCTTGACATTGCCTTACCAAATGAAATCAGCAGGAAACATCTCGCTGCCAGCGCCGGATTCATAAAGTTCTGTCCCAGGCCGCCATACAGCTGTTTAACGATAATAATTGCAAATACACCACCGAGCATTGGAATCCATAATGCAATATCCGCCGGCATATTCAGTGCCAGAATCATTCCGGTTACCACCGCACTCAGATCAGTCGTTGAGTTTGGCATCTTCATAAACTTCTTATATCCATATTCACTTACTACACAGGCCGCTACCGTTGCAAGAACAACCAGCAGAGCATGAATCCCAAACTGATACACACCATACGCAGTCGCCGGGAGCATGGCAATAATCACATCCAGCATAATATTCTGGGTGGTATCTTTACTCCTGACGTGCGGGGATGATGACACGTTTAATAATTTGCTCATTTTCTACTCCCCTCCTACGCTTTTTTTCTGCGGTTAGCCATAACCGTTTTTCTCATCTCTTTAAACGCCTGGGTCAGCGGACGCTTGGCCGGGCACACAAAGGTACAGCTGCCGCATTCCATACATTCCATACCGTTTAGTTTCTCAAACTTATCACAGTCGTTTTTAAGCGCAGCTTTCATCATCATAACCGGAATAATATGGCTCGGACATACTCCGACACATTTTCCGCAGCGGATACAAGGTGAAGGATCGATTATTGCAACTTCGTCCTTAGCAAAACAGGTCAGCGCAGAACAGGTCTTGGTCACCGGAATATCCAGTGTAAATAATGCCATACCCATCATCGGACCGCCGGCAATCAGTTTTTCAGGCTCAGCTTTAAAGCCGCCTGCCGCATCTACCAGTTCCTGGAAGTTCGTTCCGATCTTGACATGATAGTTCTGCGGATTGGCAACTGCATCTCCGGTCACCGTAACAATCCGGCGCATCAGCGGAGTCGTCTCACAAACCGCTTTGTTAATCGCAATAACGGTATCGATATTATCAACAATACAGCCCACATCAGCCGGCAGCATCGAAGAATTCAGCGTTCGTCCGGTCACTGCATTGATCAGGGAACGTTCGCCGCCCTGCGGATATTTTGTCTGCAGCGGGCAAATTTCGATTCTTGGTTCGTCTTTCACCATCTCGGTCAGCTTTGCGATTGCTTCCGGTTTGTTGTTCTCGATACCAATCACACCTTTAGCCTTGTCGAACAGCTGCAGGATAACCTTCAGGCCGCCGATGATCTGCTCCGGCTCTTCCAGCATCATGCGGTAATCGGATGTCAGATATGGTTCACACTCCGCACCGTTTACCAATATGTACTCGATTGCATCCTCGTCCTTTGGTGTCAGCTTTACATGGGTAGGGAAACCGGCCCCGCCCAGACCTACAATACCTGCTTCTTTGACGATATCGCGGATCTCCTGTTTGGAAAGTCCGGCCGGATCACGTTTTGTGCCGACACCTTCAATCGTCTCATACTGCTCGTCATTCTGTACGATGATGGAGTTAACCATAGCACCGTTTGCCACCCGTCTTGGCTCGATTGCTTTTACCGTCCCTGATACGGAACAGATTACATTTGCGGAAATGAAGCCACTTGCTTCACCGATCTTCTGACCTGCCAGGACCCTGTCGCCTTTTGCTACCAGTGGAGTAGCCGGCGCGCCAATGTGCTGGGACATCGGATATACCATATCCCCTTTCGGCATCAGGACCTGTACCGGCTTGTTTTCAGACAGCTCTTTTCCTTCGAAAGGATGAATGCCGCCTTTAAATGTAGCCAATCCCATCTACCTTTACCCTCTTTCTATACGTTTTCATGATTCTGATGCAGCGGCTCCGGACGGCGCTCTTCTTGAATGATAATGCTATTCAAGAAGCATCGGATGTCCATCCGATGTGAAATTTGGTATAAAAACATGCTTACAAGCAAGCTTGACGCCTGTTTTTATACCAAATTTCCCGCCGTCCTGAACTGTTACGTCCTATTGACAAATTCTATCGATTTGTCATCTTGTACAGTATACCATATCAAAACCCGTCATACAAATGATTTTTACATATTGTATACAATGTCACGCATAAGTTTCTGGTATATTTGGTCAAAACTACCGCTCCATTTTCAAATCATTGTGTTAAAAAATAATCAAACTAAAAAACCCATGATAATAACATGTTTTTGCAAAAAAACAATCCCTGTCTATTTGACAAAATTTATCAGCAAAACTCGTTTTATTCTTTCATCACACCACGATTACAATTGTGAAAAATTTATTCAACTAAATTGCTTTCACTGAACATTTATACACTACACTTATAAATATTCATTAGTATTTTCTATGCAACTATTTGTTTATTTAATATTTATATTTTGTTCATAATTCTTTCGCCTGAGTTTGTTATACTTAATTTAATATTGAAGAAAGAGGTGATTCTTTGGATTGGAAAAACAGTTTGAAGTCTAATGTTACTACCGCAGAAGAACTGGCAGCTGCCCTGCCGCTCACCACAGATCAGATCGACCGGATGAATGTCATATTACCGCAGTTCCCGATGACCATTCCCCGATACTATATGTCACTGATCCGCCTGGACGACCCCGATGACCCGATCAGGCGCATGAGCATCCCTTCATCGGAAGAAAATGACATGACCGGTACCTTTGACAGCAGCGGAGAATCTGCCAACACCGTTCTGCCCGGTCTCCAGCATAAATACAGTCAGACTGCCCTGATCCTTTCTACTCACCGATGTGCCATGTACTGCCGCCATTGCTTCCGCAAGCGCCTGGTCGGTATTTCCGATGATGAAACAGCAGATAACATTGAAGAAATGGCCGCATACATCCGGTCACATCAGGAAATCAGCAACGTTTTAATATCCGGCGGCGACGCCTTCTTAAACAGCAATTCAGCCATCGAACATTATCTGGAAGTCTTATCCGATATTGATCATCTCGATTTGATCCGCTTTGGGACGAGAACCCCCGTAGTTCTGCCCTCCAGAATTTATCAAGACCAACAACTTCTAAGCATTTTAAAAAATTACGCCCGCAAAAAAACCATATATGTTGTCACCCAGTTCAATCATCCCAATGAACTGACATCTGAATCAAAAAAAGCAATTGATTCTTTATTAGATGCCGGCATCATTGTTAAAAATCAGACTGTTCTGTTGAGAGGAGTAAATGACAGCGGCCAGACACTCGGAAGTCTGTTCAAAGGCCTTACCCGGATTGGAATTATTCCCTATTATGTATTCCAATGCCGGCCGGTATCAGGAGTCGGCAATCATTTTCAGGTTCCGCTCAAAGAAGGTTACCGGATCGTAGAAGAAGCCAAACAGATGCAGAATGGCCAGGGCAAGTGCATTCGTTATGTGATGAGTCACGTCAGCGGTAAGATCGAGATCCTGGGATTCGATGAAAAAAACGACATGCTGTTTAAATATCATCAGGCCAAATCAACCGATGATCAGGGCCGGATCTTCACTAAAACACTGACTGACAGCCAGGCCTGGCTGGAATTTTAAAAAAAATAAAAAAAATTAAAATCTTTTGCAATAAAAAATGCAATAGGTGCATTAACTTAATGAACGGATGAAGAGAAACTTCCGACAGACAATCAAATAAGCAACGTAGAAACCTATCAAGAAAACGAAATCCTTGATGCATTACATTCTATCACAAACGATGTTAAGGCGATTGGAAGTCAGAAGCTATTTTCACAAAAAACCTAAAAAAAGGTTGCAACCAAAAAACACCAGGTCGATTGATCTGGTGTTTTTATATTTCTTGGGCAGGGAATTCGTGAGAGGGAAGCGGGGATGGCAGGTTGGGGTGGGATCGGCTCCGTTCTCTCGGTGGGACAGACCTAGACCTCCGAATGCGGATTTGTATAGGCACCGGCTCAATTGCATGAGAACTTTTGATAAGTTCTCATACATTCGCCTGACTTTCTGCTTTGGAGAGCAGAAAGTCTCCTATACAAATCCGCATTCGGAGGTCAAGGTCTGTCGACACCTCGTTCAATGTCACCGATCCCACCCCAACCTGCCATCCCCACTTCCCCGCCACTTGATTCCTTCAGCTGGAATATAAAAACAAAATCAATGTAAAAATAAAAACCTATTGCCAAATATCTGCCTGGCTATAGGTTTTTATTTTATATTTGTATTTGTTATATCACATACAATCAATATATCTTTTTTTCGCCTTTGCTTTTCTACCTGACGGAGCCAGCATAGTTGCTGGGAGAACGTGGGAAGTTTGGGCAGGAATTGGTGACATTGAACGAGGTGTTGTTGACTCTTAGGCTGCAGAAAGCAATTTGCAGGGGAGAAATCCAGCTCTCCAAAGCTGGATTTCAGGGCCCGGAGCGGAGAATCTTTTCAAAGATTCTCCAGCGACTGGCCCGGTGCCCCTGCAAATTGCTTTCTGCGGCCTTAGAGTCAACCCACCGAGAGAACGGAGCCAATTCCTGCCCAAACTTCCCACGTTCTCCTCACCACTATGAGCGACCGCCCCTTATTTATTAAACAGCCCCTTTTTCTTAGGCTTCTCATTATTGATCTCAGTCTCGCCGTTCATTGCTGCCGCAAACTTCCGCAATGCCTCTTTCTGTGTCTCATTCAAACGTTCCGGTACCTGAACCACAAGGGTCACGAAGTGATCGCCGCGGATATTACGGTTCCTGAGTGACGGAACGCCTTTTCCGCGCAGACGTACTTTCGTATCGGTCTGGGTTCCTGGTTTTACTTCATATTCTACTTCTCCGTCTACTGTTTTGATCCGGATCGGTCCGCCCAGGGCTGCCAGGGAAAATGCAATCGGGACGGTGGAATAGATACTGGTGTCCTGACGCTTAAATACCGGATGCTGGGATACTACTGCCTCGACAAGCAGATCGCCGCGTTCGCCGCCATTTGTGCCTGGTTCACCGCCGCCGGGACGGCGTACACTCTGGCCGTTGTCAATACCGGCCGGTATCGATACTTTGAATTTTTTCTTTTTGGTTATATAGCCGCTGCCGTAGCAGTCCGGACATTTTTCACGAATGACCTTACCTTTGCCGCCGCAATCAGGGCAGGTCTGTACATTCTGTACCTGTCCGAAAAACGACTGCTGGGTGTACATAACCTTACCTTTACCATTACACTTGGTACAAGTCTCAGGAGAGGTTCCTGCTTTCGCACCGCTGCCGTGGCACGTCTGGCATTCCTCTTTGAAGTTAATCTCTATCTCTTTGTCGCAGCCGAAAACGGCCTCATCAAATGTGAGGCGGACCGCGGTTCTTACATTTGCACCGCGCATCGGGCCGTTATACTGGGCACCGCCTCTTCTGCTGCCGCCGCCAAAAATATCACCAAAAATGTCCCCGAAGATATCACCCATATCACCGGAGAAATCAAATCCACCGAAGCCACCGCCGCCTGCGCCACCCTCAAAAGCAGCGTGACCAAACTGGTCATACTGCCTTCTCTTTTCCGCGTCGCTCAGAACACTGTATGCTTCGGATGCTTCTTTGAACTTTTTTTCGGCTTCAGCATCACCCGGATTGCTGTCCGGGTGATACTGTTTGGCTAAAGACCGGTATGCTTTTTTCAGAGCTGCATCATCTGCATCCTTACCTACGCCTAAGACTTCATAATAATCTCTTTTACTCTCTGCCATGATCCTTTACCTTTCAGATTATACTTCCTTGAAGTCTCCGTCAATTACATCATCGCCTGCACCGGCATCTGGTCCCGGAGCTGATCCCATATCCGGACCGGCACCCTGTGCGCCCTGTGCTGCTTCGTATACTTTGGCAAATAACTGCTGTGCACTGTTCATCAGCTTCTCTTTGCCTGCTTTGATATCTTCTACCTGTGCATCGGTCATATCATCGACCGGAGCACGGTTGATTGCTTCTTTTAATGCTGCCAGGTCTGCTTCTACTGCAGCCTTGTCATTGGCATCGATCTTGTCGCCAACTTCTTCGATTGCTTTCTCGGTCTGGAATACCATGGAGTCAGCATCATTTCTGGCATCAATTGCTTCTTTTTTCTTCTTATCCTGGGCTTCGAATTCAGCTGCTTCCTTGATCGCTTTTTCGATGTCTGAATCAGACATGTTGGAGCCGGAGGTAATTGTAATATGCTGTTCTTTGCCGGTACCCAGATCCTTAGCCGATACGTTTACAATACCGTTGGCATCAATATCAAAGGTTACTTCGATCTGCGGAACGCCTCTTCTTGCCGGCGGAATTCCATCCAGACGGAACTGGCCGAGAGTCTTGTTGTCACGGGCAAATTCACGTTCGCCCTGAACTACGTGGATATCTACTGCGGTCTGGTTGTCAGCTGCGGTAGAGAAGATCTGGCTCTTCTTGGTCGGAATTGTGGTATTTCTTTCAATCAGTTTGGTTGCGACACCGCCCATGGTCTCAATCGACAGAGAAAGCGGAGTAACATCAAGCAGCAGGATATCACCGGCACCGGCATCACCAGCCAGCTTACCGCCCTGGATCGCCGCACCGATAGCTACACATTCATCCGGATTCAGAGACTTGCTTGGTTCGCTTCCGGTCAGCTGTTTTACTTTTTCCTGAGCTGCGACCATACGGGTAGATCCACCTACCAGAAGTACCTTCTTCAGTTCACTGGCAGTCAGACCACCGTCTTTTAATGCATTCTGTACCGGGATTGCGGTACGTTCTACCAGATCATGAGTCAGCTCGTCAAATTTAGCACGGGTCAGATTGGTATCCAGATGTTTCGGACCGTCCGCCGTAGCAGTAATAAATGGCAGGTTGATATTTGTCGTGGTTGCGGTTGATACTTCTTTTTTGGCTTTCTCAGCTGCTTCTTTTAAACGCTGCATTGCCATCTTGTCACCGGAAAGATCCACACCTTCGGCTTTTTTAAACTCATCTACCAGCCACTGGGTCACACGGTTGTCAAAGTCATCACCACCGAGACGGGTATCACCGTTAGTAGAAAGTACTTCGATAACGCCGTCACCAATTTCAATACAGGATACGTCGAAGGTACCGCCGCCCAGATCGTATACCATGATCTTCTGCTCGCCTTCGTTGTCAAGGCCGTAAGCCAGAGCTGCTGCTGTCGGCTCGTTGATAATACGTTTTACGTCAAGTCCGGCAATCTTACCGGCATCCTTTGTTGCCTGACGCTGCGCATCATTGAAGTATGCAGGAACAGTAATAACTGCTTCCGTTACAGTTTCGCCAAGATAAGCTTCTGCATCTGCTTTCAGCTTCTGCAGGATCATTGCCGAAATCTCCTGCGGGGTATAGCTCTTGTCATCAATTGTTACTTTATATTCTGTACCGACATGTCTCTTGATCGAAGAGATGGTGCGGTCTGCGTTGGTTACCGCCTGACGTTTTGCCGGCTCACCGACCAGTCTTTCACCTGTTTTTGTAAATGCTACGATTGAAGGTGTGGTACGGGAACCTTCCTGGTTCGGAATAACCACCGGTTTTCCACCTTCCATAACAGCTACACAGCTGTTTGTTGTACCTAAGTCAATACCAATAATTTTACCCATTGTTTTTTCCTCCTGAAATTTATTCTAAATTTTTGCTTAGTTTGCCACCTGAACCATACTGTGTCTGATCACAGTACCGCGATACTTATAACCCTTTTGCATCTCCTGAGAAATTTCATTCTCGGCAAAAGAATCATCTTCAACATGCAAAACTGCATTGTGCAGATTCGGGTCAAACTGCTGTCCCAATGCTTCAATTGCTTCCACACCGGCATCTTCCAGTGTTTTTACAAGTTGCTTATATATCATCTCCATGCCTTCAGCAAAGGCTTTGCCTTTTGCATCCTCCGGCATCGAGGTTAAGCCTCGTTCAAAATTGTCCAGTACCGGGAGAATCTTTTCAATGATATCTCTGGCACCGATCTCATACATTGCCGACTTTTCTTTTTCCGTCCGCTTGCGGAAGTTGTCGAACTCCGCCATCTGTCTTGAGAGCCGGTCTTTCAGTTCCTCGATCTGGGCATCTTTGGGATCTTTTTTACTGCAGCTTTCTTCTTCTGCTGCGATCTCTTCAGTTTCGTCGCCCTGCACCGCCTCCTGTTCCGTGTCCACTTCCTCTAACGGTTCCTGCGAAACATTTGATTCTTTTGTCTTGTTTTTCTGCGCCATGCCTTGTTCACCTTTCCTCATTTTTAAATGTGGCATCCAGCTGCTTCATGAGGTTCTTCAGCGTACTCAGAACCTTTTCATAATCCATCCGCTTCGGACCGATGATACCGATGGTACCACGAATCCCCTCACCTAATTCATAATTCGCTGTGACCACGCTGCAATCTTTCATTGCCTGGATCGGAGACTCATCTCCGATGTAGACCTGAATTCCTGTATTCTCTTCGGAATCGTTCACTTCTGAGATCAATTCCTGCAGCATTTCTTTTTGTTCGAGTGTCTGGAGCAGCTGACTTGCTTTCGCACCGTCACTCAATTCGGGATATTTAAATATATTCGTTGCCCCGCTGGTATAAATCTGCAAGTCGTCTTCATCCTGCTTAATCGCTTCTGCAACTTCATTCAATACCAGATCAACCACCTTGCTGTGGGCACCGGCCTGCTCCTTCAATCTGCTGATCACTCCCAGATTGATCTCTTCCAGGGACAGTCCGTTTAAGCTGCTGTTCAGCATAATATTCAGATTCAGGATTTCATCCTGCGTCACCTCTTCTTCAAGCTCCACGACCGTGTTCTTGATCAGATTCCCCTCAACGACGATAACAACCAGTAACTTCCTGGCCTCCATCTGAGACAGCTGGATAAACTTGAGCTTATTGTGATGGTACTGCGGTCCGCTGATCATCGTGGCATAATTGGTATCTGCCGCCAAAAGCTTCGCCAGTTTCTTAAGCACCAGCTCCACCCGGTCAACCCGCTGAATCATCAGTTCCTTGATCTCGGTTACCTCCTGCTCCTTCTCCCGCATAATCTGGTCGACATAGAAGCGGTACCCCTTGTCGGAAGGAATTCTTCCGGCTGAAGTATGAGGCTGAAAGATATATCCCATATCCTCCAGATCCGACATCTCGTTACGAATGGTCGCAGAACTTAATTTTAAATCCGTATATTTGGAAATAGTTCTGGAGCCGACCGGCTCTCCGGTTTCCAGATACGTTTTGATGATGGCTTTTAATATGATTATCTTTCGATCATCCAGTTCCATCCTGCGTCCCCTCCGTTTCTTTTATTAGCACTCCTTGATGAAGAGTGCTAACATCCATGTGATTAATATACTTTATTCATAGTTGTTTGTCAAGGTTTTTGATATAAAAACTCCATAAACTTTTTACCTAAAATATGGCAGAAAACGCGGTTTTTCTTGACATTTAACAGTTTTGTAATATAATGGAGACGATACTTAAAAAATATTTAAAAAATGCGAGGGATTTATGAACAGAAAAAATTTCCGAACTACCGCCAGATTATTATTAACATGTATATGCACCTTATTCTTCATCTGCCCCGTCTGGGCTGATACTTCCGAAGCCGCAGACGGCGATACCACTTCTGCCGCCTCCCGCATCATTACAGTCGGGGAAGACTCCAGCGACAACACCGACGACGCAGATAACGTCGAACTCGTTTCCCCCAGCGGTGTCAGTAACGATACCATGGGAACCAGAGGCGATTCTTTAGGAATGTTCGTCACTACCGGTTACTGTAACTGCGAAAAATGTTCCGGCGGATTCCACCTGACCTACTCCGGCACAGTCCCCACCGCCAACCACACCATCTCTGCCGACCTCGATCTCTTCCCCATCGGTACCAGACTGATGATTAACGATGTGATCTACACCGTGGAAGACATGGGCAGCAATGTGAATGACAACAAACTTGACATCTATTACGGCTCACATGCCGAGGCTATCGCTCACGGAAGAAAAACCGTTGAAGTCTTCGCCGTTGTTGATTAGTTTCAGTTATACATAAGTATTTTTTAAAAAAGGTCGTTGCCCCTGCTGATTTGCAGGTACAACAACCTTTTTTTCATGATTCATGCTTTTTATATAGAACAAATGAATACACAACCGGAATAATAATCAAAATAGCGATAACCACAACCGGCAGCAGACGGTTTCGCAAAAAAATGTTGCCCAGCAGGATAATTCCCCCGCCGCTCCAGATCCATCCGGACAGCCGATGAGTCTTGTTCCAGTTCATTTCGCTGTCAAGAGTCCAGGGAAGTTTAATACCCATTGTGTAGTTCTGTTTGACTTTTGGCAGATAATTGCCAATCACTATAAACAGCAGGCCGAGCATCAGATTGGTAATCATTTCGACATTAACAGAATATCCAAGTCCTGAACCGTAACTGAGGACACCGGCAAAAACAGAACATGCCGGTACGATAAACAAAATCAGTTTTATCATCTTGCTGCTGATCTGCCGTCTTTTCGGATCATTTAACACTGCCACAAATGTAATCAGCTGCAAACCGGCCATAATAAGCGGAAAACAAAGGACAATAAAAAGCTTACTGCTGTAGCCATCGATTTCTCCTTCAAAACTAAAATGGGTCGGAACCTGATCCGGCAGCCGGTTCCACAGCAGCAGGCCGATTATACCAGGCAGCAAAATCAAAATAAATGTAATAATCAGTGTGTTCTTATAAGCTTTCATCTGCTTTACCTCCTTTTAAATCTGTCAGCCATAGCATAATTTCCTCTAAGACCGAAGTATTCAGTTCATAATAAATATAATTTTTATGCTTCTCTTCCGTGACTAAATCAGCTTTTTTCAAAATTCCGAGATGGTAGGAAATCGTCGCTCCCGACAAGTCGAAATGACCGGCAATCTCACCGGCAGACAATGGCCCTTTTTTCAATAATTCTAAAATTTCCCGGCGAATAACATCAGAAAGAGCCTTGAATGTTTCAGCAAATCCCATAAATTATGCCCTCGCAATCTATTTAGAATATTATCTAAATAGATTGTATCACATTGTTTTTTTAATAACAATAAACATTTTCTTACAAAAAAATAAGAATAAGCCATTTTACTAAAAACTTGACAAATCTGGAAAAATGTGTAAAATAGAAAAATGTCTCATATATTACGAAACTGTTACATATATTTAAAATGTATGAAGTAAGTATTGAATAAATGTTGTAACAGCTGGAAAGGAATGATTACATGTTAAAAAACAAGCGCTTATGGGCACATCTCGTACTAATGACAGTCATCTTGCTGGGCAGTTCCAGCATCTCATATGCAACACCGGAAGTCGGATATTTCGACGAAATGGAAGGAGACACCATCATCGGATGGGGGTGGGATTCTTCCACACCGAACACAGCAGTACCGGTACAGATCACCGTAACCAATCAGGATACCGGCGAGCAGGTTTTGAATACAAGCCTGAATGCTGCTGCCTACCGCGATGATCTGGCTGAGAACCAGATCGGCAACGGCAAGCACGGTTTCCGGGTTCGTCTGGACTGGGAATCCCTGAATGACGGAGTCTACGTCGTTGAAGGATGGGTAGACGATCAGAAGCTGTCCAACACACAGACGATTTCAAAAGGACAGATTTCCGAAGTTGTTGAAGAAACACCCGCAGCCGGAGGAAATGTAACTTCACTCGGTACTTTCCGCACGACGGCATATTGTCCATGCTATCAGTGCTCAGAAGGCTGGGGACGGCAGACCAGTACCGGCGCTACCGCCAAAGCAAACCATACGATCGCAGTTGATCCAAGAGTAATTCCTTATGGCAGTAAGATAATGATCAATGGTGTCGTCTATACTGCTGAGGATCGCGGCGGCGGTGTTAAGGGACAACATATTGATATTTTCTTTGATACCCATTCACAAACACGCCAGCACGGCTCTCGTAATGTCGAAGTCTTCCTGGTACAGTAACAAAAACCGGATCAAATAAAATCTTAAATTGAGACAATAAAAGATCATCTGATAAATCACTGTATTTCTGCAGTAATTGTCAGATGATCTTATTTTAATCCGGTATCTTTTACAATTGTGTTTTATAGTGTTCAATTACCTGACGCATTGCATCCTGTCCCGGTGCACCGATCGTAGTTCTTTTTTCCACGCAGGTCTTCATGCTTACTGCCTCGAAGATATCATCTTCGAAAACCGGACTGATTGCCTTCAGCTCTTCCAGGGTCATATCATCAATGGCTTTATCCTTATCAATGCAAAATAAAACGATCTGGCCGACAATGCCGTGAGCATCACGGAACGGTACCCCGTGATTGACCAGGTAATCGGCGGCGTCTGTGGCGTTTGTAAAGCCGTTTTTAGCGCTGGCCTCCATAATCTCCTTACGGAACGTTGTCGTGGCTATCATGCCCGTAAACAGCGCCAGACAGCCTTTCACGGTATCAATCGCATCAAAGGTCAGTTCTTTATCCTCCTGCATGTCCTTATTGTACGCCAGCGGCAGGCCCTTCATCGTGGTCAGAAGCGATACCAGTGCGCCGTAGACACGGCCGGTTTTGCCTCTCACCAGTTCAGCTATATCAGGGTTCTTCTTCTGCGGCATAATGCTGCTGCCGGTGCTGTAGGCATCATCAAGTTCGATAAACTGGTATTCATTGCTGTTCCAGATAATAATCTCTTCACTGAAACGGCTCAGATGCATGGCGATCGTCGACAGTGCACTAAGCAGTTCAATCAGGTAATCACGGTCCGCAACAGAGTCCATACTGTTCAGTGTCGGACCGTAAAAACCAAGCAGTTCAGCGCTGTAGGCACGATCCAGCGGATATGTGGTGCCGGCCAGTGCACCGGAGCCCAGCGGACAGTAATTCATACGTTCGCGGATATCATGCAGACGGCTGCGGTCACGGGAAAACATCTCATAATAAGCACCGACATGATGTGCCAGGGTAATCGGCTGTGCTTTCTGAAGATGGGTAAACCCGGGCATATAAGTATCAATATGTTCTTCCATGATTTTCAGCAGCTCAGTCAGCAAATCTTTTACCAGTCCGTCAATCTCTTTGATCTCATCCCGGCAATACAGCTTCATATCGAGTGCCACCTGATCATTGCGGCTGCGTCCGGTATGCAGACGCTTGCCGGCTTCACCGATGCGGGCGATCAGATTGGCTTCAACAAAAGAATGAATGTCTTCATGCTCTCTGGTGAATTCCAGGTTGCCCGATTCGATATCAGCAAGAATTCCGTTTAAACCATCGATAATCTGCTCTTTATCTGCTTCTGATACGATCCCCTGTTTTGCCAGCATGGTTACATGGGCAATACTTCCCTGTATATCCTGATGGTAGAATTTCTGGTCAAATGACAGGGATTCATTAAAATTGTGTACTAACTGGTTTTCCTCTTTGGTGAAGCGTCCGCCCCATAATTTCATAATTGTTCCTCTCCTGTTTCTTCTATTAATATGTCTGCTTGAATATGATCCGTATCAATGTCCGGTCTTATATCCGGTTCAATACCTGGTTCGATGTCCAGTCTCATATCTGGTTCGATATGTGATCCGGTATATGGTTCGATATACGGTTCAATTGACACCGGAGGCTCCTCGTCTAAGACGTGCCCTTCCAGTTCATCTTCTTCCCGTTGTTTTCTCAAATAATTTCCGCCAAGCACCAGCAGTAATAACAGTACTGCACTGCTGATGGTAATCGCCCATCCTGCTTTTAAACCGTCCGGGGTATAGCTCATCGAAATCGTATGCTCTCCCGGTGTCAGCCGGACACTGATAAATGCATCCAGAATCTTTTCCGGCTGCTGTTTTATTCCATCGACAAGGATCGTCCAGCCATCGTCATATGGTATTGATGTAAACAACATGCCCGTCTCATCACAGCTGATGGTACCTTCCAGACTGGTATCGGTCCAGCTGGTGACCTGCAGCGGATACTGATTCAGTTTATCATATGTCGCTGCCAGTCCTTTTTCCGAGAAGCGATAAATATCTGCCCACATGCTTTCCTTGCTGTCATTGGCAGTCAGGGTAACTTCCTCTCCGGCTTCCAGATATCCAAGTTCAAGCAGGAATCCACGGTTGATATTATTAAATGTCTTTGATCCGCTCCAGTTGTTCATGGTGACTTTTTCGATTTTCTTATTTCCGACATAGGCGTAATATTCACCATTTTCTTCCGGATAGAAGGTCAGTGTCTGACCGTCTACTACAACATCCATTGCCATATTCAGAACATGGGGGGTACCCAGCGTATCGGTCATGGCATTCTGTACATCAGCAGGATTGCCCAGCTCCAGATTCCAGCTGTATTCAAAATCAACCGGTACCCAGAATCCAACCGGCAGGGTATACAGATTCTGGTACAATAAGGTATCTTCCTCCTGGGCCATAAATTCACGGAGTTCCGATATCGCCGGCTCATTGGAATAAAGTCCATACTTCACGGAGAATAACGAGTCAACCAGCGGTGTACTGCCGGTAATGCTGTATGCATTTGTAGAACCCTCGCACCCCAGTTTTTTGAAAAGGTCTGTCAAATCTGCATTTGCCGTTGATGAAAACAAAGATACGGATGGAAAATGCATCCAGGCTCCGTCATTCTTTGTCTTACGGCTGATTTTTTCAACGCGGTAAAACGTATCTGCATTGATCGTTTCCATCAGTTTGCCTACCGCAGCATTATCATCGATATAGGCAGTTCTGCTTGTAGTCGTAACACTGGTAATCGTTGTATTAACTGCGGCTTCCACGGATACCACCGCCAGAGCCATCAGGACCGCAGCATTCTGATAACGATGCCCTTTCTTATATAAACAGAGGGCACCCAGATACAGGGTCAGAAAGGTTATTGCCACATAAAAAACGGAAAAATGAAAATGCTCCTGTGTTACCAGCTTCTGCGCCAGCAGCACAAAGATAATCGCTCCCCAGAAAGACTGAACCACATGTTTCCATGAGATATCCGCAAGATTCATATACGCCCGATAACACATCAGCAGGACCAGGAAGATATAGATGTAGGATTGCCGGCTGGGCAGGCTGTTCGGGAAATGAAACCCGTGCCAGATAAAATTCAATACATTGATGGAAAAGCTGGCTAAAAACAATAACAGCAGAATGCAGTAAACGGTTTTTTCTTTTTTTGATATCTTCTGTGTAATCAGATACATAATAAAGAACATCAGTACTGCAACACCGCAGTAAATATTCGGCCAGTGATCCAGCCCGATCTCAATTTCAACATTTCCGATATGTCTCGCAATCATATCAAAGATAGGAAAATACTGACTGACAGTCTTCGGGAAGTTGATATCCCCGGAAGCGGTCATCTGCAGTGCATAGATTTCAGGAATCAGCACAACAGCCGACAATCCGCCTGCCAGCAGAGAATATAGCGCAAAGCGGCCGCAGCGGCCGATAAAGGTCTCCCATCTCATCTTGCCTTCCAGGATCAGCAAAGCAATAAAATACATAACCAGAAAAATGCAGGTCATAATTGAGATATAATAATTGGATAGAATCGAGATTCCGAGGGCAATGCTGTAAAGTCCGCCTTTTCCTTCTTTAACCAGCCGCTCTAGCCCCAGAACAACCATCGGGAACAACAGAATACAGTCCAGCCACATGATATTCCAGCTATAGGCCGCCATATAACCGGACAGAGCATAAAAGATGCCGAAAAAGGCGATTCCAAAATCACAGGTCCGGGCATGCCGCCGCAGATAGTAAGCCATGGAAAGACCACTCAGACCAATTTTCAGCACAATTGAATACGTCATAAATTCAATGACGAGGTTTTTGGGACACAGGATCAACAGCCAGTTCAGCGGACTCGCCAGATAGTAGGCATAAAGCGCCGAAAAATTGACTCCCATACCAATATTCCAGCTGTACATCAGGCTGCCGCCACTCTTCAGCTTGTGCTGGAACTCTGCAAAAAACGGTGCATATTGATGATACATATCTGTCCGCAGAAAGCTTTCTTCGCCAAATGGAAAGATCCCTCTCTGGGCAAATATAATCAGCATAATAATCACCGGTACCAGAAATGCTGCCACCAGACCGTCATACGGACGGATCAGACTCCAGGTCTTTCCCCCTTTGGCCGGCGGTTCTGACCCGGAAATAAGTTCCTGTTCCTCTGCTTCCAGTATTTCAACAGCCGGTATTTCCATATCTTCTGTCACGGTTTCCTCTGTCGCCGCAGTCTTCATCCGGAACATTCCGGCCACTTCTGCCTCCAGTCCTGACTGTCCCGGTATTTTCATGTCTTCTGTCATAAGAAAATCCTCTAATTCTTTCGTAATTCGGTTTATATCTTCGCTGCTCATAGCAAACTGCTCCTCTTACGATGGTTTTTACTGACTTAATGTCAAAACAATATCTCTTGTATTATATGGTAATGAACGGTAATTGTAAAGGTGTGGGCGCAGATAAATAAGTCGCGAGGGAAAGTGGGATGTTTGTATATCTTCCTCTATTCACATACACCATTACCAACAAACCTGATCAATAATAGAGTCCAGACAAAATGTATCAGGACTCTTTTATCATACCTATTCAATTAATATCTCTATTTCTTGTAACGACCCATTCTCCCTTTTTGGGGCTGCCAACGAATTTCACCAGTTCAGCCTTTTTAAGTATAGATATGTTATTTTTTACAGTTGCTAATGATCTATTAATGTTATTCGCAATTTCCTGGCGGGTAATTCTGGGGTCAGATTCCATTAATTCCAATATAGCTTTCTGCTGTTCTGTTAACCCTTCTATCCACGTTCCCTTTTCAGGGCTAGTTTTGGGGCTAGTTTTGGGGCTAGTTTCAGGGCTAGTTTTAAGGCTAAACCCACCCCTGAAAAGATTAACTCGAAAGGTATCACCTATCTCTAAAAACTCTGGCTCTGGCAAACCGTATTCTTTCGCCCGGTTCACAATCCTACGGATTCCTGTCCCCCATGACTCTATTATCTCCATCCGGCTAAACACTTCTGCAACTGCCCGATTCCTGATTTTAGATCTTCCACTCATAGCTTCTTCTAACGAAAGTCCGCCATATAACATCCCCGGAGATGTTACTTCCACCCTGTCATCATATACGGCTACCTGAACACAAGAATTGTCCATATAATTTCTATGACATACCGCATTTACAATCATTTCACGAATTGCGACAACCGGCAATTCGTAACTGTCCTTCCTCACAATCCCTTCTATTTCAGCACCTAAGTTGATGTGACGCAAGACAAATTGATATGCACTTTCAATTTGTTCATATAATGGACCGTCGTACTCTTTTTTATCTATAAATATATCTCTGTCTGTCCCCTTAAACAAAGCACATTGAATTTTTGCAAATCTGAAATAGTCACTGGTGAGCAATACAAATGAGTTTGTAGCAAGTAATTCACCTTCTGACCGCCCCAACACCTTCCAATTCAATAAGTTCTGTTCCGTTACTTCACGCAGATGCCTCTTATCCTCTTCTGCGGAAATAGAATCTGCCATATGCTGCCGAATATCCTTACATAGTTTATATACAGCCTCTTCTGTAACTTCATATCCAACACAGATCAATTCATCCCATGACAGATTTATCCCTTCCATCTCCAGCTCTCGTATCTTTACCGTATCCGCTGGTCTGGAAGTTCCAGCAACACGTATATAAGTACCATCATGCTTTCCTTTACTCTTCAGAAAATACGGACGACTTGCTCCTGGATATATCTCAATAATAACTACGCACTTATCGTCAATATTCTGAAATGTTATGTCTGGCACAATCTGAGGCTCACAACTATCAGTAACAGCATTCGCAATACTATCCATCATTCTGAATACTTCTTTCTCATCTACACCGACAATTTGTCCACTTTTATCATCCACACCGATCACAATTTTACCACCACTGGTATTAGCAAATGCAATCACCGATTTCATGTACTTTTCGCTTTTCTTCGGGAGTTCAACCTTGAACTCAATATTTTTTGATTCACCTTTCATAATATCCTGTAAATTCATGGTCTGCTCCTCTCTTTCCTCTAATTTTCTAAGTATATCATCAATATAAGAGGTTGAATAGCTAAAAATAGTAAAAAAACCGGTACTCCATTGATAATGGAAATACCAGCTTAATTACAAAACAACTTGAAAATACCTCAACTCTTCTGGAGGCAATACCAATTACAACATTCAATTTTACATCTGAGCCAATAATTTATCGATGCTTACAATCTTTACACAAAGCGCGAACAACTCCATTGCCACAGTCAGGTCACCGAGCGGCGGGTAGGACGGGGCGATACGGATGTTGCTGTCGGCCGGGTCTTTTCCGTAAGGGTAGGTGGCTCCGGCTCCGGTCATTACGAGGCCGGCTTTTTTGCATCTGGCTACGATGTCTTTGGCACATCCGTCCAGAGAGTCGAAGGAGATGAAGTAGCCGCCTTTTGGTGACAGCCAGGCACCGATTCCTAAGCCACCGAGTTCGCGTTCGAGAATTTCGATTACGGCTTCAAACTTGGGCCGCATGATGTCGGCGTGTTTTCTCATGTGCTCTACCATGCCGTGGATATCTTTAAAGTAACGGACATGGCGCAGCTGGTTTACTTTGTCGTGACCGATCGTCTGGAACTGCAGCTGCTTGGTGATGTCTTCCAGGTTGTTTGGTGAAGTGGCGATTGCGCCGACACCGGAACCCGGGAAACTGATTTTGGAAGTTGAGGAGAACTTGTATACCATATCAGGGTTTCTGGCACGTTTGCACTCGGCCAGGATTTCAATTAAATGATCCTGATCATGATCATACAGGTGGTGGATACCATATGCATTATCCCAGTAAATACGGAAATCAGGTGCTGCCGGCTGGAGTCTGGCAAAACGGCGGACTACTTCGTCGGAATAGCTGATGCCCTGAGGATTGGAGTACTTTGGCACACACCAGATGCCCTTGATGCTGTCATCTGCGCTGACCAGCTCTTCAACCATATCCATGTCAGGACCTTCTTCCGTCATCGGGATGTTGATCATCTCAATGCCAAAGTATTCGGTAATGCCGAAGTGGCGGTCATATCCGGGAACCGGGCATAAAAATTTAACTTTATCGAGTTTGCACCATGGAGTACAGCCCATTACACCATGAGTCATGGAGCGGGCAACGGTATCAAACATTACGTTCAGGCTGGAGTTGCCGTAGATGATGATGTTGTCAGGTGATACTTCCATCATATCACCGAGCAATACTTTTGCTTCCTTAATACCGGTCAGAACACCGTAGTTGCGGCAGTCGGTTCCGTCTTCACAGGTCAGGTCCTCGCTGCTGCTCAGCACATCCATCATTCCCATCGAGATATCCAGCTGCTCAGCGCTTGGTTTTCCTCTGGACATATCCAGTTTCAGATCCTTGGCCTGAAACTCCTTGTATGCTGCGGATAATTCTTTTCTTAACGCGGTTAATTCCTCTTTTGTCATTTCTGCATATGGCTGCATGTGTACTCCTCCTCTTTTTCCACTTATTGGGACAATAATTCCTTTACAATATCATTCACCATGGCCGGGTCGGCTTTGCCTTTCATCCGCCGCATGGTCTGACCAACGAGAAAGCCCATCGCTTTCTCTTTCCCTGCTTTATAATCTACCACAGACTGCGGGTTCGCCGCAATGATTTCTTCAATTACTTTTCGTAATTCGCCCTCATCATTGACCACTTTTAACCCCTGGGCTTCTACGTACGCTTCCGGGTCGGTGTTGTTTTTATAAATCTCTTCCATCACGGTCTTGGCAACCGTACGGTTGATTACGTTGCTTTCGACCAGGCTGATCAGTTTCGCCAGATTGGCCGGGGAGAAAATCAGTTCCTCTGGATCCTGTTCATTTTCTTTGAGCAGGCGCATAACTTCTACCATCAGCCAGTTGGATACTTCTTTTGGTTTGCCGCAGATAGCAACTGTCTCCTCGAAGATGTCCGCCATATGCTTGGAACCGGTCAGAATCTCGGCATCATAACGGGGAATCTGGAATTCCTGCTGGTAACGGCTTAATTTTTCGGTGCGCAGTTCCGGCTGCTTTGCTTTAATTGCCGTTATCCATTCATCACTGATGTTGATTGGAACCAGGTCAGGATCGGGGAAATAACGGTAATCCTGGGCATCTTCCTTGGAACGCATCGGATAAGAAGCTTCCTTATTATCATCCCATCTTCTGGTCTCCTGGGTAATCCTTTTGCCATCCTCAAGCAGCTCGATCTGGCGTTTGCGTTCCCCTTCAATGGCTCTGGCAATTGCCTTAAAAGAGTTTAAGTTCTTCATCTCAGTGCGGGTACCATATTCCGGTGCTCCAACCTCACGGATTGAAAGGTTGACATCGGCCCTCATCGAACCTTCCTGGAGTTTGCAGTCGGATGCCCCCAGATACTGAATGATCAGCCGCAATTTTTCCAGATAGGCGATAACCTCTTCGGCACTTCTCATATCCGGCTCGGAGACTATTTCAATCAACGGTACACCGCTTCGGTTATAATCCACCAGAGAACAGTCATCCCATTCATCATGTATCAGCTTTCCGGCATCTTCTTCCATATGAATCTCATGAATGCCGACTTTTTTACTGCCGTTTTCGGTTTCAATTTCAAGCCATCCGTCATGACAGATCGGCAGATACAGCTGGCTGATCTGATAGTTCTGCGGGTTGTCGGGATAGAAATAGTTCTTCCGGTCGAACTTGCAGTACTGATTGATACCGCAGTTGGTTGCCAGACCGACTGCCATTGCATATTCCACAACCTGTTTGTTCAGTACCGGGAGTGAACCGGGCATGCCGGTGCAGACCGGACAGGTGTGGGTATTGACCGCTCCGCCGAATTCGGTGGAGCAGGAACAGAAGATTTTGGTTTTGGTGGCCAGCTCAACATGAACTTCCAGACCAATGACGGTTTCATATTGTTTGCTCATCCTATTTTCCCTCCCCGTTCTGTCCGGCCAGTGCAGGCGCTTCGTAAGTACGGCTGCACTCGAATGCATATCCGGCCCGGATAATATTCTTTTCTTCAAAACAGTTGCCGATAAACTGTACGCCGATCGGCAGGCCCGTGCTGTCGGTTCCGCACGGTACTGACATTCCCGGCAGACCGGCCAGGTTAACTGATATAGTATAAATATCTTCCAGATACATCTTCATCGGATCACTCAGGGATACTCCCAGTTTTGGCGCCGTTAACGGGGATACCGGAGTTATGAGAACATCATATGCTGCAAATGCACGGTCAAATGCTTCTTTTATCAGCGCCTTGGTACGGAGTGCTTTTAAATAATAGGCATCATAATAACCGCTGCTGAGCACAAAGGACCCAAGCATGATACGTTTTTTCACTTCCGGGCCGAATCCTTCGGAACGGCTCTTTTTATACATGCTGTGAAGTCCGTCATATTCTTTTGCCCGGTATCCGTATTTCACACCATCGAAGCGGGATAAGTTGGAACTTGCTTCTGCTGCTGCTATTGTGTAATAAGCCGGAATTGCATATTCCACCAGACTCAGGTCAAAGGTTTCGACAATGGCACCTTTTTCTTCCAGAACTTTTGCCGCTGCCATTACCGCATCCTTTACTTCCGGATTAAGGCCCTCGCGGAAATAATCTTTCGGAATACCGATCCGCATGCCTTTTACATCATCTGTCAGTGCCGAGGTAAAATCATAGTCCTCACGTTTGACCGAAGTGCTGTCTTTGGGATCATAGGAAGCCAGGGCCTCCAAAATCACTGCACAGTCAGTAACATCTTTGGCAATCGGACCGATCTGATCCAGAGAAGATCCGTATGCCACCAGTCCGTAACGGGATATCGTTCCATAAGTCGGTTTGATTCCGGTCACGCCGCAATAGGAGCTGGGCTGACGGATCGATCCGCCGGTATCGGATCCTAATGCGTAAAAACACTCATTTGCTGCAACTGCCGCACAGGAACCGCCGGAAGAACCGCCGGGAACGTGGTCTGTATTCCACGGATTCTTTGTTATACCGAATGCGGATGTCTCGGTGGTACTGCCCATTGCAAATTCATCCATGTTGGTCTTTCCAACGATGACTGCACCTGCTTTTTCAAGATTTTTCACGGCTTCTGCCGAATAGGTCGGTTTAAAATTGGCTAAGATCTTCGAACTGCAGGTAGTCAGCATATCTTCCGTACAGATATTGTCCTTGACTGCCACCGGCACTCCTGCCAGCGGTCCGGTCAGGCGGCCCTGATCGATCGCTTCCTGTACCTCGATCGCCCGCGCTCTGGCGCCTTCTTCATCAATTGTTACATAACAGTTCAGAGTCGGTTCCAATGCTTTCATCTGTTTCAATACGGCTTCTGTTGCTTCCAATACTTTGATTTCGCCGGCCTGAATCTTTTTGCCCAGTTCTGTTGCCGTTAATTCCAGTATACTCATTTCTATGACTGCTCCTTTCCCCGTCTCTGTTATTCTACCGTTTTCGGTACTTTGAACGCTCCGCCTTTTTGCTCCGGAGCATTCCTTAAAATCCGCTCATGGTCATCACCGTTAACTACCACGTCTTCCCGGAAGACATTGTCAATCGGGAAGATATGTGACATTGGCTGAACACCGCTGGTATCCAGTTCATTTAATTTATCAAAATAATCCAGCATTTTACCCATATCGGTCTTGGCGGCTTCCTTTTCTTCTGCTGATAGTTCCAGTTTGGCCAGAATTCCTACATATTCAATTGTTTCATCGCTGATATTATGAGCCATGATGTGCTCCTCCTTTTATGATTCACTATTTCAATGCGATTTAGCTATGCACCTGTCTGTTATGGTGTCAGGCGGGTCACATCCCGCGGGAACAGTGTTGTCTCTCTGACGTTCTGCTCATCTAAAAGTCTCATTGTCAGACGTTCAAGACCAATCCCCAGTCCGCCATGCGGCGGCATTCCATATTTAAAGATCATCAGATAATCTTCGATTTCCTCCGCGTCCATGCCGCGCTTTTCGATCTTTTCCATTATCATCTGGTAATCGTGGATTCGCTGTCCGCCGGTAGTGATCTCGAGGCCCTTAAACAGCAGATCAAAACTCAGGGTAAATCTGTTGTCCTGCGGATCTTCCATTGCATAGAAAGGACGTTTTTTTGACGGATAGTGGGTTACGAATACAAAGTCACTGTCATACTCTTCTTTAAAATACTGGCCGATCAAAACCTCTTCTTCCGGCTCCAGGTCAAATGGGTTTTTAATTTTGCGGTTGTACTTTTCGGCTACCAGCTCTTTGGCCTTATCAAAACGCACCTGAGGAATCCGGTCCACCTTTGGCAAAGTAATATCCAGGAGCTTCAGCTCTTTGCTGTATTCTTTTTTCAGCAGCTCCATTGTGTAGTTCAGAAATCCCGTTTCCATTGCCATAATGTCTTCAAAACTGTCGATATAACCCATCTCAAAATCAAGGCTGACATACTCATTCAAATGGCGGGTTGTATTATGTTTCTCAGCACGGAATACCGGAGCCGCCTCAAATACCCGGTCATATACTCCGACCATAATCTGTTTATAAAACTGCGGGCTCTGTCCGAGCTCTGCTTTCTTATTAAAATAGTCAAGCCGGAAGACATTGGCTCCGCCTTCAGCGCCACGAGCCACAATCTTTGGTGTTCTTACTTCGGTAAATCCCTGTCCATGCAGAAAATCGCGAAACCCCCTGACAATACCTTCCTGTATTTTAAACTTTGCCCGTTCCCTGACATTCCGAAGCGACACCGGACGAAGTGCCAGTTTGGTCTCCAGGGAAGTGCTCATCTTCCATTTATTAATCGCCAGCGGCATTGTTTCAGCCGGTTCGGAGAGAACCCGGATCTCCTGCAGACGGATCTCAAACCCATGAGGTGCCCGTTTTTCTTCCTGGACAATGCCCCGTACCTCTACTGCCGATTCCTCTTTTAATTCTTTCAGTTCAAATACTGTTTTGCCCTCTTCAAATACACACTGGACCAGACCTTCGGCTTTTCTCAAAATCACAAATGCCACCTCGCCCATATCCCTGATGTTATGAACGGCACCGTTCATACACACCTGCTGCCCGGTAAAGGCTCCGTCCAGGATATCCTGAATTCCGATTGTTTGTCTGTCTTTGACTCCGGTTAAAAAATCCATGTTTGTTCTCCTTCCTAATCTGTAAGATCTGCTGCGATTCCGGGAAAGGGAACTTTTCTGTCACACAAAAAACCCGCCCCGGAATACTGTTACATATTCCGGGACGGGACATGGATTCATCATGTTCCGCGGTACCACCCGCTTTGAGGCAAAACTGCTGCACTCCACTCTTTACACGTAACGTGTGTCGACGGATATCCCTACGCAGCAATCTGTTGCTGTTTCGAAATACCAGCTCCGGAGTGTTCCCTTTACCCAGTCCAACCTGACAGCGCTCTCAGTCGGTGACGCCATCTTCCTGTCGAAGTCCTGCTGGCAAGAGTCTCCATCTCAGCCATTTTCGTGCTTTATCACACTAAATTTAGGTTATATGATATCATAACCAGTTTTTGATTGCAAGCACTAAATTATACAAAGTTTTTTTAATCTTGCAAGATACATTGACAATCTCAACCAAAAGTGTTAGGATGATTAGCACGCTAACTAATGAAGGAGGGGGATTTTTTATGCCTCAAAATACAAAACCCGTTGAAAATAAAATGGGAACAATGCCGATAAACAGGCTGCTCATCTCGATGTCATTGCCGATGATTATCTCGATGCTGGTTCAGGCGATGTACAATGTTGTTGACAGTGTCTTTGTCGCACAGATCGGAGAACAGGCACTGGCGGCCGTATCGATGGCTTTCCCGATCCAGAATCTGATGATCGCCGTCAGTTCGGGAACATGCGTCGGTATCAATGCACTTCTTTCCCGTTCCCTGGGGGAACAGAAACCGGAGCAGGCTCAGCTTGCCGCTGTAAACGGAATTTTTCTCGGAATTCTCGGTTCAATCGCATTTGCCTTATTCGGCCTCTTCGGAGTGGAAGCATTCTTCCGCAGTCAGACAGACGATCCCGTTATTATCAGCTACGGTGTGCAATATCTGAGAATTTGTACGATTATCAGCTTTGGTATCAATCTGGCGATGACATTTGAACGTATTATGCAGTCAACCGGACGGACGATTTATAACATGTACTCCCAGGGTGTTGGTGCTATCACCAATATTATTCTGGATCCGATCCTGATCTTTGGTCTGTTTGGTTTTCCTGCGATGGGTATTCAGGGTGCTGCACTGGCAACCGTTATCGGACAAATCCTGGCTATGCTTTTGTCGCTGTTTTTTAATATCACCAAAAACACTGATATCAGTCTCAACTTTAAGGGCTTCAAACCAGATCCCAAAACCATTAAAATGATTTACATGGTTGGAATCCCTTCCATCGTTATGCTTTCGATTTCTTCAGTAATGACCTACTGTATGAACCTGATCCTGGCTGCATTTTCAACTACTGCTGTTACTGTGTTCGGTGTATACTATAAGCTGCAGAGTTTTATCTTTATGCCTGTCTTTGGTTTAAACAATGGTATGATCCCGATTATTGCATACAACTATGGTGCCCGCAGCAGGGAACGTGTAATGCAGACCGCTAAACTAAGTATTTTTATCGCAGTCGGTATTATGCTGATCGGCTTTACGATATTTCAGGTATTCCCGGGTCAATTATTACTCATGTTTAACGCTTCCGAGCATATGCTTGAAGTAGGGGTTCCGGCACTTCGGCTGATCAGCATCAGTTTTATCTTTGCCGGTTACTGTATTATCGTCGGTTCGATATTCCAGGCCCTGAGCAATGGTGTATACAGTCTGATTATTTCATTTGCCAGACAGCTGCTTTGTATTCTGCCTGTAGCTTACATACTGGCCCGCCTGTTCGGTCTTCATGCCCTGTGGTTTGCCTTCCCGATTGCGGAACTGATCGCAGTTGTACTCAGTACCATTTTGTTCAGACGTATCTACATTAAAAAGATTAAGCCGCTGGATGCGGAAGTGGCTGGTTAGTTCCGGGCTGGTTCCGGACGGCTATTGTATAAGCAAGGGGGCCTTATATGTCAATATTCATTTTATTTATTATTGCCATTGGTTTATCCATGGATGCCTTTGCAGTTGCGGTCTGCAAAGGATTGTCAATGCCTAAGATGAGTTGGAAAGGTGCCTGTATCGTTGGTCTGTACTTCGGCGGTTTCCAGGCGGGAATGCCGCTTCTTGGCTACCTGCTGGGAGCGCAGTTCCATGAAGCAATTGTCCATATTGATCATTGGCTGGCCTTTATCCTGCTGTCGATGATCGGGATCAATATGATCCGTGAAGCCTTAAATAAAGAGGAAGAATGCTGTGACGCGGGATTAGACTTCAAAAGCATGATACCGCTTGCAATTGCTACCAGCATTGATGCCCTGGCCGTCGGCGTAACCTTTGCATTCCTCCAGGTACAGATCAGATCAGCAGTTATCCTGATTGGCTGTGTCACCTGCGTCCTTGCCATTATCGGTGTCAGGACCGGCAATATCTTCGGAGCAAAGTATAAATCAAAGGCGGAATTTGCCGGTGGGGTTGTTCTGATTCTGATTGGTGCCCACACATTATTGGAGCATCTGTTCTAGTAAGCTGTACTAGAACAGATGCTCCATTTTTTTGTCGATAGCTGTTGATATAAGCATGTAACAAACCGGAATACAACGAGGCAGCCACTTCGATCCGAAATGAGCTGAGTGTCATCAATGACGAAATGGCGTTGCTCATAGTGATGGAGAATCAGTCTCAATAACTTCCTAAGATATCAGCTGCCTCAGGATATTCCTGCAGAAAAACAGCATTTGAATCTTGCAGTTTACCATAGTATTCTGCATATCCACGGCTAAGAACCTTCATATTTTTAATAAAAATATCCACATATCCGCTTTCTTTCTGAAATTTGGTCATCAGTTTTTTTAATTGAAATGCAGGAGAAGCTTTGTATTCATCTGACTTACAATAATCCAGATACATTTCTATTATATCTCGTTTCGTCTTCATGAAATTCTCATACTCATCGATTGCCGCCCTTGTTCCGTTGTCCAGACTCTGCATGGTTTCCTCATTCCACGCCCCGGCGTACTTCATTATAATATCTTCCAATTCCTTTGGAAACGGAATATCAGCCAGGCTGTCCAGATATTCAAGTATGTTTCCATAAGCCGTTTCCTTTTCAGGGCTGTCGATCTTTTCATTGAGAAACCGTCCGAAGTGAAAAGACAGGAATAGTCCGTAATTACCGGGAAATGCCTCTGCAAGCCGCTCCCTGATCACACGATTTTCATCCAGCTGCTGACTCACATACGCAAATGAATGGTCAATATCGTAATTATGATCCCCATTTTTCTGAGCAGGGCGATTTCTTTTAAGGCATCCAGTTCGCTTTGGGTGTAATAACGATAGCCGTTGTCCATTATCTCAGGGTTCAACAGGCCCTGTTTCTCATAGTACTCCACGGCCTTTTTGGTAAGAGCCGTCAGTCTGCATATTTCATGGATAAACATAAATATCACCTCCTGCTTTCAGTGTAAGGTATCCCCTAAGGTGACAGTCAATTAATTTTCCCTAAACTTCTGCTGCAACGATTAATTTCAAACTATTTTCATCATATGGATTTTGATGATAATCACCATAGATGTTAATGTTATGGTATCCGGCTTTTTGCAGTAAAGTTCTGTAGTCTGTGTCCAGCAACAATCTGTATTTAATATCATATTGATTACTTTGTGCACAATCATCCCTGTGAATCAGATCTACGACATGAATTGTCTGGAATCGCTCATCATGCTCTTTTACAAATACACGTGAAAACTCCTTTTTATTTACGACCACCTCTATTTCAGGAAATTGCAGCGTAGCATGTGTTGTTCCAGAACTTAATACTAAAATACCGCCCTTTCTTATCCGATTTTTCATCGACTTTAAAGCGGTAACCAGATCATTATCATCATGTAAATGCGGTAATGAATTTGTCAGGCATATAATTGCATCAAATTCTTCATGAAATTTTTTTTCTAAATATCGGAAATCACATTGTTTAAGCTCAGGTTCGAATCCGTTTCTGCTTAGATTACGTTTTGCCACATGTAACATGGATTCTGAATAATCCGAGCCAGTTGCCTGATATCCTGATTGTAACAGCATTAACAAGTGCTGCCCCGTACCGCATGCGCAATCAAGTACATTTTGCACCTGATACTGCTTAAAGATCGTGTCTAAAAAGAGCTTTTCATCCCCAAGATAGTCTTCAATTAAACCAAATTCATCATAATCGTACGCAAAACTCTCATATAAATCTTTCACTTTTTTACCTCCGGACAGAATGCTGATTTAGTAAATTATATCATGCTGAAATGTAAAAGGACAGTATTGAATATCCACGAATGCATATTCAATACTGTCCTGTAAAAACCTTACTCGGCCTGGGCAAATAATACAATCTTCTGTGCATTACCATCGGCGTCCGACCAAAGGAGAACGGAACGGCCATGGGTCATATCCTGTAAAGATACCATATTTCTGGTCAGGTATGGGGTAATCGAGCAATCAGCCGGTACATGATAGGTACTGCCATTGTATGCGGTCAGCTCGATGGAACCATCTTCCTGAGTAACGGCATCTTTGATATTAAGATATTCCGGCACTTTGTAATCCGCCGGGGCTTTAGTGATAATCATCTCGGCATTCGTAATCGGCGGCAAACTCAGCGTCATAACCGGTGCCAGATAGGCATAGATAAAATCGCCCGCTTTTAAATCAGATACAGCTACCGGAAGTCCGTCAACAGCGTCCACAACCCTTGACTTCTGATCAACAATCTGAATTACTACTTCACCGGGAACAGCAGTCTGGCCCAGATTCTCCATGACTATCCGGTCACCGTCTATTGACTTGATCTGTCCCCATGCCGTAACCATTTCATACTTCAGTGATCCGGCTTCTGATGCGGCTGCCCCGTCCTGATCCGCTTCCATGCTTTGTCCCACCTCCAAAACCGGTGAGGATGCTAAGACCGAACCTCCTGCTGCAAATAAAGTCAGACATCCGATACAGGCTGCTGCCGCCAGTTTCTGTTTCTTCATATACATTACATTAATCCTCCTGTTTTATGCTTTCATCATGTTAAATGCAAATTTGGCAGGAAGTGAAATTACTTCCACCTCCTGCCAATAGTATAGCAGACCTTTGCATTGATTCCTACTTAAATAATTCTGTATATCCTTACAAAATCAGGTCCATTTTCTAAACAGAAATATTAATCCATCAACCGCACTTTCTTGAAGTTTTTCTTTCCTCTTTTTACCACAACACCATCACCGCTCAATGACGCTTTTGTGAACACAGCCTTGAAATCTTTGACTGCAATTCCATCTACCGATACTCCGCCCTGCTCGACATTCCGGCGCGCTTCTGATCTTGATCCGGCCAGCCCTGACTTCTGCAGAATGCTTAAAATGTCGATCTCATCTCCGTTGAAATCTTCCTCACTCAGTTCAAAGGTCGGCATATTTTCGGAGTTTCCACCGCCGCTGAACAGTGCCTGGGAAGCTTCCTGTGCGCGTAATGCATCTTCTTCACTATGAACCAGGCTGGTCAATTCAAATGCCAGGATTTCTTTGGCTTTGTTCAGCTGGCTGCCTTCCCACTGATCCATTTCATTGATCTGCTCAATCGGTAAGAAAGTCAGCATTCTCAGGCACTTTAATACGTCAGCATCAGCAATATTCCGCCAGTACTGGTAGAACTCAAACGGAGTGGTCTTCTCCGGGTCAAGCCATACGGCTCCGGACTGGGTTTTGCCCATCTTATTACCTTCTGAATTCAGCAGCAGGGTAATTGTCATAGCGTGGGCATCCTCTCCGAGTTTACGGCGAATCAGCTCGGTTCCGCCAAGCATGTTGCTCCACTGGTCATCACCGCCGAACTGCATATTACAGTTGTATCTGCGGAATAACTCATAGAAGTCGTAACTCTGCATAATCATGTAGTTGAACTCCAAAAAGCTCAGACCTTTTTCCATTCGCTGTTTGTAGCATTCTGCTGACAGCATGCGGTTCACGGAAAAGCAATGTCCTACCTCACGCAGCAGTTCCACATAGTTTAAATCCAGCAGCCAGTCGGCATTATTAACCATCAGTGCTTTGCCTTCTGAAAAATCAATAAACTTACTCATCTGCTTTTTAAAACATTCAATGTTGTGGTTGATGGTTTCAACAGTCATTACCTGACGCAGGTCACTGCGGCCGGATGGATCTCCTACCATACCGGTACCTCCGCCAAGTAACGCGATTGGTTTGTTGCCTGCCATCTGCAGACGTTTCATCAGACACAGTGCCATAAAATGTCCTACATGCAGACTGTCTGCAGTCGGGTCAAAACCAATATAAAACGTAGCTTCCCCCGCATTCACCATGTTCCGGATCTCTTCTTCGTTGGTCACCTGGGCAATCAGGCCACGGGCTACCAGTTCGTCATAACATTTCATAGTTTTTCTCCTTTTCACTATTTTTTTATGCCAGTAACAGACATGCAATAAAAAAAGTCCCGTCCTTTATTTCTAAAGGACGAGACGTATCTCGCGTTACCACCTTAAGTTTATAAACGACTTGCGCCGCCTACCTTATCGAGCACCTGTCATTCGTAAATCAAAAATCCAGACATGATGTTCTAGCACTTTAACGGGTGCAGGGCTCCGTCACAGCCTACCAGATCGTAAGATCCTTCGGTGTGAAGCTCAAAGATGTATTCGCAATCTGCTTTCCACGCGCCTCTCATCAGCCGGCTGCTTTCTGTGTGGTGTTACTGATTGTTACTTGTTCTTATCATCGCCTTTATTCTTTATGCTTTGATGATGCATATTATAGCTACTGTGTTTTCGTTTGTCAAGCACTTTCCAGATAAATTATGCTGCACTTTCCAGATAAATTATGCTGTAAGATTATGCTGCACTCTCAGCTCCACCTGCCGCAACAGCCGGACTGGTAGAAAGCTTAGTCTGAAGTGTCTGAATCTGCGTTTCACTCAAACCAATATTCAGCAGATAAGTTTTGGCAGCCGCTTCCAGATTCACCCCATCAAGACTCGCACCGGATTCCATGCCACAGATAGAACGAAGGGATTCCTTTATATTTCCTTCTGCGATCTTATCATACTTAACCGTACCTTTTTCCACCCAGTAATAGTTACTGTAAGTAGTCATATAATCATCTGTGATCTCATCCACGCTCGCACCCATCAGTGCCTGAATAACAGCGATGGTAAAACCGGCGCGGTCTTTGCCTTCATTGCAATGAACCAGATAAGGCCCGTCCTGCTCAGCCATGAATGCCAGTCCATTAGCAAGCTTGGCACGGAAATCATCAGTATTAAAATCAATTGCCATATCAAGAACAATCACGCCGCCCGCTTCATTAACGGATTTATAATACGGAGATTTAAAAGTGTCTGCATCAAAATGCTGCTGCAGGCTCTCTGGTGAATCCGCCAGGTTGATAAAGGTCTTGATACCAGCCTGCTCTGCCAGAGTATCGGCATAGGATGCCCGATTAATCTCTTCATTGATCGGGCTGCTGCTGCGGTATAATACGCCTTCAGCGATATTCCCCTGGGTCACCATCCGGAAGTTGGCATATACTGCATCAGTCGGATACTCTTCACGCTTGTCAGTACGGACCAGATTGCGGATCTCATACTCGTCCAGATAAGCACCGGCTTCCTTTAGTTCGATGACAACCGGATCACCTGCCTGTACACCATAGGTGGCAGCAAAATCCCCCATGTTGATCGCAACAATTGCATTGGTACCTTCCTGCACCCGCAGTACCAGCGCGCCGTTGTCAACATCTGAATAATTGGTACAGAACGGAATCTCAAGGGCCGTTTCATTGATTGTAACCGTCATCATGTCACCGGTCTTAAATCCGGCTGCAGTCAGCTCTGCATCAGTAACGGCCAGTTCCAGATTCCCATACTTGGAAACCTCTGCAACGGTCGTCGATACGGCACCGGTTGCTGCCAGTGATGAGATAGAAAGTGAAAGGATCATCACCATCGCCATCAGGCCTGAATAAAGTTTCTTTTTGTGATTCATTGTATACCTCCTTAAGTGGAAAATTTTGTAAAAAGATAATATGATTCTAACAAATCCGGCAACAATTTACAACACTTTTCACAACATCTTAAGGGCGAATTATTTTCGTGGCCTGAGCCATCGCCTGGGCGATATCATACATATTGCAGACCTGTCCCACCTGCAGTTTTTCAGTCAGCTGATAATAGTTCAGGCAGGTTCCGCAGGACATAATTTCCACCCCCTGTTCCGCCATCAGTCTCAGATCTTCAAGCGAATCGGAACCTTCACTGGTCAAAGTCACGCCGCCATTATAAAACAGTATTTTCAGCGGAAGTTGTTCCAGCTGACTCAGAGCATAGAGAAACCCTTTCATCAGTACCGTCCCCAACTCATCATTTCCCGTTCCCATGACGGCTGAGCTGATCACCGCAATTGCCCCGGACTGATCCACCGGACTGACCGGCTGCACGGCTTCGCTTGCCGCTTCAACCACACTCCCGTCAGCCGTAATTCTGACCACAAAATGCTTTTCTTCCGGCTGCTCCGACTGAAATGTACAGCCCTGGTTCCGGGCCATTTTTCTTAAATTCTGAACCGCGGCATCATTATCCACATGAATTTCAAGCACCTCTCCCGCACCGGCTGTATCCAGGGCCCGCTTAGCCTTAACTACCGGAATCGGGCATGCTTCTCCTCTTGCATCAATATGAATCATAAGCAAACCACCTCTCTGTCACTACTTTTTTGATGTACATATTATATCTGTTAACTGCGAATCTGTCAAAAAGCAATGATCCAAAGCTATGTGTCATCGTGGCTGCATTACAATACACCAGTCAATTCACCGGAGGCGCAAACGCACCCACATAAACCATAATTCTCAACACGTTTTTGCTCTTCTCCCAGCGGGGCCAACATAGTCGCGGAGAGAACGTGGGGAGTTCGTGCAGGGATTCGCGACATTGAACGAGATGGCGTTGGCTCTTAGGCTGCAGGAAGCGATTTGCCTGGGAGAAATCCTGCTCTCCAAAGCAGGATTTCAGGGACCGGAGCGGAGAACCTATCAAAGGTTCTCCAGCGACTGTCCCGGTGCCCAGGCAAATCGCTTCCTGCGGCCTTAGAGCCACCCCATCGAGAGAACGGAGCGCATCCCTGCACGAACTCCCCACGTTCTCCTGGCAACTATGAGCAACCGCCCCTACTTCTTAATATTCGTATAATTCATATTATTCTTCCGTATATTTCGATTCAACTGCTGAGCAGGCATCCCCTTCTTAGGAGAATACACAGAATCAAGTGATTGTTTTTTACTTTTATTATTTTTCGCCATAGAATATCCCTTCCTTTCAAACACATCCGGATAACCGGTCCAGATTAATGGTACGAGTTGCAACGTGACTGCCAAAACGTTCATCATGCTCAACAAACACAAGTGTCGGCCGAAATGCCAGGATCGCCTTCTCCAGCTGTTCCCGAAAATAAACGTCCATAAAGTTCAGCGGTTCATCCAGCAGCAGGATCTGTCCCGCCTCTGACAACGCCCTGGCCACATCGATTTTACTTTTCTCACCGCTGCTGTAGGTCTGAATCGGCCGCTGCAATAACTCCGCCGAAACATCCAGGCATTCACATATCTCCAGAAAGCGCTTAAGACGTTCACCGCCGGTGATCTTTTCACTCACATAACCGGCCTGCCACAGCGGCTCCTGGTAAGAGACCGAAAATACAACATCCTCCTGAACCTTCCGGTACGGGGTAACCAGCTCGCCGGACAGAATCCTCAGCAACGTACTTTTGCCGCAGCCATTGCCGCCCTTGATCCAGATCCGCTCACCTTCACTGATCGTCATGGAAAATTCATGAAGCAGCATATGTCCCTCGTAACCAAAGGTCACTTTGTCAAGCCAGGCCAATAATCTCTGCTCATCAGCCAACTCCTGTTTTTTCGGCTGTTCCAACTGTTCAGGCATGAAAAAATACAGATCCGGTACCGTCTCATAGTTTTTCAGCAGTTCTTTCTTCTGTGCAATATCCAGCTGTGCCCCGGCTTCTGCCCGTTTGGCCTGATGCATGAATTTTGCCGCCCGCGAACTATTTCCCCGGTTATTAGTCTTATAGGGATTCTTCTCCTTCTCTGCTATCGCAGCCCACCCTCTCCGGATTACAGCCCCTCGTTCCAGAACAGAGATTTCTTTTTCCAGACGGATCTTCGTGCGGAATTCATAGACCTCAGTTTTGGAGACATTTTCTTTCCAGGAAGTGTAGTTACCTTTTTCCAGCACAATGTTGGTCTTATTGATCGCCAGAATATGGTCCGTAACCTCATCGAGAAACTGCCGGTCATGGGAAGCCACCATAAATCCCTGTTTTTGCTTCAGGTAGTTGGCAACCGCCTCTTTTCCCCTGATATCCAGATGATTGGTCGGCTCATCCATCAGGATAAAAGCATTCTTTCTTAAAAACAGAGCAATCATATACATCTTTGTTTTCTCGCCACCAGAGAGAACGTCAAAATCTCTGTCGAGAATGTCCTCAGGAAGTCCCATAATATACAGTTCTTTGCGGATCCTTCCTTCCATTTCATACCCGCCGGAGTCCTCGTAACACCCCTGAATCTCACCATACTGCTCAAGATTTTCAGATGTAGGATCAAGAAGAAGCCTTTCCATAGAGTCTTCCATACTCTTTAACTGTCCGATAATCTCTTTCATGACATCCAGCGTCAATACATAATCGGTTTGATACTCATATGGGAAATATTCCATATCCACTTGTTTCACAATGGTACCTCTGTCCGGCTCCAGCTCCCCTTTCAGGAGTTTCAGGAAGGTAGTCTTTCCTCTCCCGTTTCTCCCGATCAGCCCCAGTCGCCAGTCAGTGTCCAGGCTCAGATTTACCTGCTCAAAGACAGGATTATAATATTCAATATAATGAAAATCCAATTCACTAATTACTATTTTCGACATAAACAGCCTCCTTTGCTCCCCGGCTGCCTGACGCGGCGTAACATCGCCTGCGCCCGGCGGAAAGCGGTGAAAGCAAGCTGCTGCCCGCCGTCACGTTATGCCGGGGTATTAATGTACAGTATTTTATCTGCTGTTCTTAATCTCATCGAATTAATCATTCTAATCCCTCCCTTCTCCTGCCATTTGACAGTATATTGGTATTACAGACACCAAAAGTTCCAGACATTAAAAAAAGAGCCTGAGTCTTCGCGCAGCATAAATCGCTGCCGAAGAGAATGAGAACGGATTTCCCCGCTATCAGGCGCAAAAAAGACTATCAGTAAAATACATGCATACAAAAACCGGCATCCTGACCGCCATATCTTATCGAACATGACCGGATCAAAATGCTGATATTCATATACCTTTTACCTGATAGTCTTTATTTACGTAATCTCATTCTATTTCTCAACCTCTTAAAATATCTGGTTTATATGTTGTCTTACACTGTGAGTATATTCTTTCTGTCGTAGTATGTCAAGTATGATAATCCACAAAATTAATACATGTCGGATTCTTTTATTTAATATTCACTAATGTTTCCGGGTCTTCAATCTCCTCCGTAAAAAAATCAAGCAAATCATGATTAGCACCAATATTTGTTACTTCAAAATGGTTAATACAATGCTTCAACCATGGAAGGCTGTCATTCATTTCTCTAATTAAATCAAAGATCTCCAAATCAGTTGTCTTATATTTTGAATGATAGCCGGAATACTGCTCATGGGAGAGATTACGCTTCGTAAGAAAGGATTTGATTCTGCCGTAAGCACCTTTGGGATTTCTGCTGGAATAATGTTTTTCCAAATCCTTAATCCGTATATCAAAATATAATGCTTTGTATCTTCTGGCTTCCTTTCTTGACACTAAGAGGCACTCTCCCTTTTCGTATAATGATAAAGTATATCCTCAACACAATAATCACTTTCATCTTCGCCATCATCACTATTATACCAAAGCCATTTTGTAAGGTATGTCATAAACCATGCTTTGTCCTTTAAGGATGTGATTACTTTCCCAAAAACCCCGTAATCCCTTGGCATTCCATTACCATAATAGCAGATCGTGCCATTATCCTGCACTTCCTTGCGAAACTGATATTTTGAAAAGGCTTGGTCAATTGCATAGTAAACACTGTCAGTAGCATATTTTGCATCAGCAATTATTTGCGCATCATCTAGTTTTATTTCTAATTTTAACATAGTGATTTCACATCCTTTGAATGATTTTCCTCAAACTTATATCCATATTATAGACCCAAATTTGATACCATACAAGATTTTTTTGATCAGCAATACTGCCTAATAATTCAATAATTCTTTGTGTTTACAAATGAGCATAGCCGCAAGATCCGTTTCACCGAACAACTCAGCCGCCCGGGCCGCCTTGCTATACAGATTTCCATGCATACTGTCCTGCATCTTCAGGATATTAGGCAATGCCCATACCCATAGATGATCCCGGTATTCCGGAGCGGCTATCAGCAGATCCATACAGTTTTCCATAATAAAACGTCCCAGGCCAATGTGCCTCCACTCAATATTGTCAAGATGAGTAAGGATTTCTGTCAGAATCCGATATGCATTCTCTGTGTCGTCTAACTGCAAATGCAGATTCATAATCGTTTGAAGCCCAGAACATGTATCCCATTCAGATAATCCATCTTTTTGCAGGTCAAACAACTGTTGTGCTGCAGCCAACTCACCAGCCATATTTTTTCTGAGTTTTTCGAATAATTTCAGTTTTTTCAATACATCTGCATTCCACTCATTCTGTTCGCTTTTCCACAGGTCTATAAACATATCCTGATACTCCGGTACCCCCAGGTCGATTGCCAGCAGGAAGCACTCTTCCGTATCCAGCGCACTAACATCGTCCTGGAAATAGTTTCTTCCGATCGATTCATAATCGAATCCGCAATGAGTATCAAAATTGGCTTCTTTAGCCCTTTTAAATTGCTTGTCTAAATTGGGCGTTCCAATTTTCTTCACCAGCCAGGTGATCAGTTCCAGATTTCCACAGCCTTGAAAGCTGTTGCTTTCACGGTCTTTAATCTCTTCCTCCAGCATAAGCAGAATCAGCGATTCATAAGGAAGAGGATCGGACTGGAACTGAATGGCGGTAAGAATACGAAACCGGGTTGTAAAATTCTTGTCATAAGTACCATATTTCTCATCTTTACCAGGAGAATAGCAGACTTCAGACCGATCCGCATTTGGCTGGTTTAATTGATACAGCTGCTGCTCGTATGGCATCAGCATATTTTGAAGAAGTTCATGTTTATCCATCATAGCCTCCTGTCTTTATATGTATCCTATATGATTTTATCACAATAGCAAAGTACACTCAAGACAGGTCAGGCTCGTAATCTACCAGAAACGCTCTGAATCCGGAATCATATGACAATGATCCACCGGACCATTACCATGTCCCATCTTCATCCCCTGTGCCAGCGCTCCGGACAGATACTCTTTGGCGCTCCGGACACTTGCCGTGGTTGACTTGCCCTGGGCCAGTCCGCAGGCAATGGCACTGGACAATGTGCAGCCGGTTCCATGGGTATTCGGCGTATCAATCTTCTCACCGCAGAACCAACTGACCATACCTTCATGCCAGAGTACATCATTGGCCGTACAGGTCTGATGCCCGCCTTTTACCAGCACTGCGGTATGATAACGTTCACCGATCCGCTGCGCGGCCGCTTCCATATCATCCTGATTAACAATCTTCATCCCGGCCAGCAGTTCTGCCTCTGGAATATTCGGTGTGATCAGTGTTGCCAGCTCCAGCAGTTCCTGTTCCAGCATCGTTATGGCATCTTCCGCCAGCAGACGGCTCCCGCTGGTTGATACCATCACCGGATCAAGCACCACACATCCGGCCTGATACTGTCTCAGCTTATCAGCAATCACCTTGATAATCTCTTTCTGCGACAGCATCCCGATCTTCACCGCATCCGGCACAATATCCGTAAAAACACAATCCATCTGATTGGCAACAAACTCCGGCGTCGTATCATAAATACCATAGACTCCGGTCGTATTCTGTGCGGTCAGAGCCGTAATCACACTCATCCCATACATCCCCATCGCTGTCATTGTCTTTAAATCCGCCTGAATTCCGGCACCGCCGCTGCAGTCGGATCCGGCAATAGTCAGTACAGCCGGACGGGCTATTCCAACCATCTGCTCTGCTCTTTTTCTGAGATTCTCCGTAGCACTCCTGATATCATCAGCTCCAAAGATACCGGATACAATTGCTGCTCCGTTCACACCGCTGCCCTTCAGCTGCAATATATTATCCTGACTGATCCCGCCAATAGCCACGATCGGAATTGAAACTGCCGCAGTGATGGCCTTAAGCTGTTCAATCGTAATTGCCTTCGCATCTGTTTTTGTTTTTGAACCGAAAACAGCACCCACGCCCAGATAATCAGCCCCCTGTGCCTCAGCAGCCAGTGCCTGCTCTACCGTTTTAGCCGTAACACCAAGTATTTTATCCGGCCCCAGCTGTCTGCGTGCTTCAGCCACAGCCATGTCACTCTGGCCGATATGTACGCCTGCTGCCCCGCTGTCAATCGCCGCCTGTATACTGTCATTGACAATCAGAGGAATTCTGTATTGATCCGTGATTTTTATCATCCTGCGGGCTGCCTCTGTCATCTCTTCATCGTTCATGCCTTTTTCCCGCAGCTGAACCAGAGTTGCTCCCCCTTTTAAGGCTTCCTCCAGCTGTTCTTCCAAAGTCTGTCTGCCCGTCCACATCCGGTCTGTTATCGCGTATAGTAATAAATCAAATTTCAATTCGTGCTCCTTCCCATACCACCTCGTCATCAAGGCTGCTCATCGCATCCTGAAAGTACATCCGAAAACTTCCGGTTCCGCCGTCAGCATTGTTTGTTTTATCATAAGCCATTTCACCGCAGATTCCTTCTGCCGCAACAGCATAAACCACTCGCCAGAACTGTTCTTCCGGCGATTTGGTCAAACCATCCTGATTATCGGCCGCCAGACAGGCCGCAATGACACCATTCATCATACAGCCGGTGCCGGTGATCCGGCTCATCATCGGATGTCCGTTATGGATAAAGCAGACACGCTCCCGATCCACAACCAGATCCAACGCACCGGTCATAACGATGATGGCTCCGGTCGTTTCACACAACCTTTGTATCGCAGCAATCCGCTCTGAACGGTTCGCCTGTGTCATCTGCTCCCGCTCGTCGGCATCTACGCCGCGGGAAAATGCCTGGTTGCCCATCAGGGCACTGATTTCCGAAGCATTTCCGCGAATTACGCTGCAGGGAATCTCGTTGATAATCCGGTCAGCAGCGCTCATCCGAAATGCCGATGCACCTGCTCCGACCGGGTCAAAAATAATTGGAATTCCCCACCTGGCTGCTGTTTTTCCAGCCGTGACCATTGATTCCAATACCGCCTCCTGCAATGTACCGATATTGAGTACCAGTGCCTGGCTCTGTCCGGCGATCTCTCTTACTTCCCGGATACCATCTGCCATCACCGGTGAAGCGCCAACTGCCAGAACCATATTTGCCACATCAGTAGCTGTCACATAGTTCGTGATGCAATGAATCAGAGGTTTCTGCTGCCTTACCTGCTGCAGAATCTGTCTCTTAAAATATCCGTTCTCCATCACGATAAAGTCTCCTTCCCGGTCAGCATCTGGCTCAGATAAGAAAAACCACCGGATTTATACAATGCGCCAACCAGAATAACCGCTGCGACAGTACCACAGACCGTACTCATCATAAAGGGAATGACATATGCAAACAGCGCTGCTTCACGTCCCATCAGCATGGTCGCCACCGGATAACATAACATCGCACCGATGATTCCGGTCCCCACCACTTCACCTATGTAAGCCATAAAAAACTTTCTGGTCTGCCGGTACAGGATTCCACACAACAGCGCCCCCACCATACTGCCGGGAAAGGCAAGAAGGCTTCCGGTTCCCAGCAGATTACGAATCAATGATGTCACAAATGCTGCTGCCACGCCATATCCCGGTCCCAGAAATACTCCGGCCAGTACATTACATAAGTGCTGCACCGGAAAACACCGGGAAGCTCCGATCGGTATGGAAAATCCGGACAGTGCCACTGCTACTGCAACCAGCATCCCGCTGACTGCTATCTTCTTAGTATTCAGATTCATATTCTTCATCCTCCCGTTCAACTACTCTTCAAAGATCGATACAATTTCGCCTTCCATTATCCGGTTCATATTTTTAACAGCACAGAAATTGCCGCACATGGAGCAGGTATCCTCTTTCTCCGGTTTCGCCGCCTCACGGTATGACCGCGCCTTTTCCGGATCGATCGCCAGTTCAAACATACGCTCCCAATCCAGATTCTTTCTTGCCGTGCTCATCTCCCGGTCCCAATCCATTGCCCCTTTGACACCTTTGGCAATATCCGCTGCATGTGCCGCAATCCGGGCAGAGATAATCCCTTCTTTTACATCGTTAACATCAGGCAGACGCAGATGTTCGGCCGGTGTCACATAACACAGAAATGCCGCGCCGCTCGCTGCTGCCAGGGCACCTCCGATTGCCGCCGTGATATGGTCATATCCCGGTGCGATATCGGTAACGAGCGGGCCAAGTACATAAAAAGGAGCACCTTTACAAACCGTCTGCTGAATCTTCATATTTGCTGCAATCTGATCCAGCGGCATATGTCCCGGGCCTTCCACCATTACCTGAACATCTTTTTCCCAGGCCCGTTTGGTCAGTTCACCTAACATCAGAAGCTCCTCCAGCTGGGATATATCCGATGCATCTTCCTGACATCCGGGACGGCAGGCATCACCAAGACTCATCGTCACATCGTATTTACGGCAGATGTCCAATACCCGGTCATACTGATCATAGAACGGATTTTCTTCACCGGTCATCTCCATCCAGGCAAAGATAATAGAACCGCCGCGGGAGACAATATTAGTCAGGCGTTTATTATTTTTAAACCGCTGAGCCGTATTCTTATTGATACCAACATGAATCGTCATAAAATCCACGCCGTCCTTTGCATGCATTTCAACGATCTGCAGCCATTCTTCAGCAGTTATTTCTTTTAACGGCTTATGGTAATACACCACTGCATCATAGATCGGTACCGTACCAATCATAGCCGGACATTCTGATGTCAGCTTTCGGCGAAATGTCTGGGTGTCACCGAACGAGCTCAGATCCATGATCGATTCGGCACCCATTTTCACCGCATCCTGTACCTTTTCGAGCTCCATATTGATATCCTGCCAGTCACGGGATGTCCCCAGATTTACATTGATCTTGGTTTTCAGCATCGAACCGACAGCATTTGGTTCAATACAGGTATGATTGATATTGCAGGGAATGATCACCTTTCCTTCAGCCATCAGTGACCGAACCTCTTCCGCGCTCATCTGCTCTTTTTCGGCAACGATCTCCATTTCCTTTGTGATGATCCCTTTTCTGGCTGCATCCATCTGTGTTGCATACGTCCTCATAACATTCTCCTTTTCATTTGACAACATTTTTTCACAACAAGAGGCAGCCGCAAAGAGACGCCCCGTGTAAGTAAAGATTCTTACACAGGACGTCTCTCATTATCTGAAATTCATCGTCTTCCGCATATGATCCCTACGTTGGCATTACCCAAATCAGGTTATAAAGGTCGAAGTTGATGACTTCCTCTCAGCCCGCTCACGAGCTCCCTCTTGTTATTTTATGGTAATCAGTATAACAGCGACTTATTTTTAAGTCAATCACTTTCAATATTTTTTCACACCGGATCCCTGGATCGGTCATGTCAATTCAAGTAACCTGCACGCCAGCTGAAAATAAATGATCAAACTGAACGCATCGACAATTGTAGTAATCAGCGGCGCTGCCATAATCGCCGGATCAAGTTTAAGCACCTTAGCCGCAATCGGCAGCAGACATCCTATCGTCTTTGCAATAATAACTGTAGCAAACAAACTCAGAACAACTGTCAGACAAACCATTACATTGCCGGGATACATAATCACCAGCCTGACAAAGTTAACAGCTCCGAGAATTAATCCGACCAGCAGACCAACCCGGATCTCTTTACCCAGAATCTGCAAAATGTCAGACGGCTCAATCTCACCTACCGCCATACCACGAATAATCAGTGTACTGCTCTGACTGCCGGCATTTCCGCCGGTATCCATCAGCATCGGAATAAACGTAACCAACAGCGGAAGTACCGCCAGCGCATCTTCGTAACGCCCTAAAATACCACCGGTAATCATACTGCTGATCATCAGGATCAGCAGCCAGAAAATGCGGTTCTTGGCCAGTTGAAAGACACTGGTCTTTAAGTAAGGTTTTTCACTGGGTGCCATTGCCGCCATCTTTTCAAAATCCTCAGTCGCTTCCTGTTCCATAACGTCAACAATGTCATCAACGGTAACAATACCGACCAGACGGTTCTCATGATCCACCACCGGCAGACTGAGCAGATCATAGTGATGGAACTGCTCCAGAACCTCTTCCTGATCATCGGTCGTAACCGCTTTGATCACATGTGTATCCATGATATCACCCAATACTGCCTCATACGGATTCATCAGCAGATCCTTAACCGTCACAACCCCCTCCAGAGTCCGCTTGGCATCCATCACATAACAGGTGTAAATCGTCTCCTTATCCACACCATTTTTTCTGATGTAGGCAAAAGCCTCCTCCACCGTCATCTGCTTCTTAAGTCCCACATATTCAGCCGTCATGATTCGGCCGGCACTGTTCTCCGGATAGTTCAAAAACTGATTGATCAGTTCCCGGGTCTCCGGCGTGGCGATTTTCAAAACCCTTTTAACCACACTGGCCGGCAGTTCTTCAAGCATTTCAACCGCATCATCTACATACAGATCTTCAATAATATATTTCAATTCGGCATCGCCGATGCTGTCAATAATATGTTTCTGGTCGTCTGATTCAAGACAGGCAAAAACTTCACTGCTCAGTTCTTTCGGCAGCATCCGGAATACAACTGCCTTTTTCTCTGAATCCAGTTCCTCAATCACGACCGCAATATCTGCTTCATTCATCTCCAGAAGATGTTCTTTCAGATTGCGAAATTCTTTTTTCTTTGCCAGTTCCAGCAGCATTTCCAGTTTTTTATTATCCTGCATTTTTCTGCCTCCTGTTCAATTTTTTAGACTTCATTCGAAAAAGATTATTCAAATAATACTTCTTCCGCAATTTTCGCTGCATCCAGAATGCAATCCGAACAGGAACGAAGGACCTTTCCCGTTTCCGTTCCTTTTATAGTCTTACAGATAATCGACTGATTCTGACCTTCAAACCGTTTCACGATCTCCCTTGCCAGCTGATAAGAGGCTGCTTTACTGTCAGGAGCACCGAGATTCCCGCTGCTGCGTTTCATTCCGGCCAGCACACATGCTCCCGAAACCGCCCCACAGGTTCCTTCCATACCGCCCATGCCAAGTCCGAGTGCTTCCGTCATCCGAAACATCGTTTCTTCATCCACACCAACTAAATCACAATAAGTACAGGCTACTGCCTGCGCACAATTATAACCCTTGTCATGACGATCAATCGTCTCATTTACTCTTGTCTGCATTTGTACACCTCCTGAAATATTCTCCCGAAACACCACTCCTGCGTCTGTTTGGAACTCGATTATAACACTTTCCTCAATGCGAAGTAAAGGAAATTATATTGCAAAATGCTTCCATGCATATTATAATAAGCACATTGCACTTGACGAGGAGAAAACAATTATGGGATTCGAATTCATTAACAAGCTGCCGACCCCGGCAGAAATCAAAGAACAATTCCCGCTTCCGGCTGAATGTATTGCAGACAAGGCCGCGCGTGACGAAGAGATTAAACAGATTTTCACCGGCGAAAGCGACAAATTCCTCGTTATTATCGGACCATGTTCCGCCGATAACGAAGATTCCGTGCTTGACTATGCCAGCCGCCTGATCAAAATTCAGGCTGATACCAGGGACAAACTCATTATCGTCCCCAGAATCTACACCAACAAACCACGTACCACCGGTGAGGGCTATAAAGGAATGCTTCATCAGCCCGATCCGGAAAAACGACCGAGTATGTCTGAAGGCCTCCACGCAATCAGAAACCTTCATATGCGTGTCCTGATGGAAACCGGCTTATCCACCGCCGATGAAATGCTCTATCCTGACAATGTAACCTACTTAGATGATATCATGTCCTATATTGCCGTAGGAGCCCGCTCTGTAGAAAACCAGCAGCATCGTCTGGTCTCCAGCGGCTGTCACGTACCGGTAGGAATGAAAAATCCTACCAGCGGAGACCTCTCCGTCATGCTGAATTCCGTAGTAGCCGCTCAATGTGCCCACGAATTCATCATGCGCGACTGGGAAGTCAAAACTGAGGGTAATCCATACACTCACACCATTCTGCGCGGAGCTGTCAACAAACACAGCCAGTGCATACCAAACTATCACTACGAAGACCTGATGCTGCTGCACCGCCTCTACAGTGAACGCGGCCTGCAGAATCCGGCCTGTATCGTAGATGCCAATCACTCCAACTCGAATAAGCAGTACATCGAGCAGATTCGCATCTCCAAAGAAGTCCTGCACAGCCGCCGCCATTCCGGAATCATCCATGATTTCGTCAAAGGCCTGATGATCGAAAGTTATATTGAGCCGGGCAGCCAGAAAGTAGGCGAACACTGCTACGGAAAATCCATCACCGACGCTTGTCTGGGATGGGAAGACTCTGAGAGGCTTCTTTACGAAATCGCTGATAGTCTGTAATATCGTCTATACATTTTATATCAATTAGCCGACAAGGGACAATTATCTCATGTCGGCTATTTTTATGATCACTCGCTAAGAAACCAAACCACTCCTGACGGATACTCCGTCGATGCAGAAGGACGGCGGATATCATAACTCACCAAAAAACGAGTACACTGATAATAAAAATCAATGTACTCGTTTTTTCAAAACGCTAACGATATATCTGCTCTGCAATTTTATCATAGTCAATCGTCACAAACCCCTGATTGCTGATAATACGATCTTTCAGCCAGTCAATCAAAGCTATATGAGGATTCTCCGACGCAGGTACTCCATGCATCATGTTCACCACAAACTTGTACTGCCCCAGCATCCGGTACCGGAGAAACAGATCAAACCATTTTAAGCATTCACACGGCAGATCAAACCGACTGAGATATCCCCTTAGAAATGGCACAAGGAAATTTTCCGCTGCAGACTGACGGTGGACTTCATCATCCAGCCCCGCCGTACCGGTAATAAAAAAGCAGGTAGATGCAATATCATGAGCATACCATCCATACTCACAATCATCAAAATCAAACAGTGTGATATCATCGTTCATAACATGGAAATTCAAGTGATGAATGTCGTTATGGATGATACCATATACATCGGTTGTTCGCGGAAGCTGACTCATCTCAGCTAATACCGCATCCCAGGCCGGTTCAACATCCGGATCTGAAAATCGGTTATGCTCCGGCCAAAAGAGAAAGTTGTGCTGCCAGTCAAATCTCGTACTCACTCCATTTTGGGCAACATATTTCTGTGTATTCCTGTGCAGCTCCCCCATCACCTCACCCATATTGCGAAATAAATTTTCATTCCACTCCAGTGTATTCATCGGATCCACCGACCTGCCGGCTGCCTTCTCAAAGACACATAATATATATCCGTCGACGATTTCATACAACAGGCCATTTAAACTGGGAACAGGGTATGCAATATGAGACATCGCATTGCTTAAATGTTCCATCCAGGCAAGTTCAAAGGCAACATGAGCCTCCTTTTCCTCACTATATGGTGAAACCCGCAAGATAACCGGTCTGTCAGCAATCGACACCTCAAACATAGCGTTTGCCGAATTACCCAGCGTATTTGGGTCACCAACCGTTGCATGAAACAATCTTTCTACAGCCATTTTCAAATCATCATGCAGTATCTCCATACAGTTCCTCCCATAAGTTTACCTTACAGCGACAACCCTCCACGGGCCCTCGCCCTGCGGTCAACAATAGACTGAATGACCGGTACCAGGAATATAGCCACAAGACCTCCGGCAAAACCATTATTATAAAGATTCATTCCGCCATGTACAATCCCAACGTTAAGTGCCACTGAAGAGTGTATGAATCCGGCGAGAATTCCGGCCCAGATTCCAAACTCTCCTGCGATTGGTGCCAGTGTTGTTGACAGCAGCAATGCCAGAACCGCAGACGGATCTGTGATATTCCAAAGCTTAACCCAGCTGGCAATCCAGACCCCGAACATAATCGGCAGAATATTGCGGACATGCTTGCCGGTCGTACTGAAACCTACAACGGTGAAGATACTGCCGATCGTCGGACCGTTCAAATCCCCGCCGATCATTACCAGAAATCCCGTTACTACCAATCCGTTAATCCCCATATTAATCAGTGATGCCGAAAATCCATCAGTTTTGATATAATCCGTTCCGGCAATTCCCGATGATTTGATAATATCCCGATAACGCCGGAGACCTTCTTTTCCATCCATGAATATACCCAGAATAATCATTCCGCCAAATAATATCCCCAACAGGATTACAAACAACCGGTTGTTCCCGGTCGACCAGATCAATCTGGACTCTACTTCCAATCCAAATGAACGGAAGACAGATACAATAACCGTTGCAATAATTCCGCCGGCAAATCCAACATTGTACAGCGAATAACCCTTATGCGCATAGTGTACATGGGTACTTAAAGGCGGCAAAACAAATCCGATCGTTATACCGGTCAAAATACACAGCAATACTTTCGGCACAATAGGAAGCTCTGCAATCTGCATCACCTGGGTGATCAGCGGCGAAAGACTTGTCCCGTAAAAACCGATATAAATATAACGTGTAACAGAAGATTTATGATACCATGCATAGAAAACTACGCCCAGAAGAATCAGCCAGATATTCATAAGATTCTTTCCGAATAAAGAAAAACCAAACATAAGAAATGCTGATGTTATGGTATGTCCATCCATCTCCATGTCAAGGAAATACACAACACCAATACTGATCAAACATAATAACCCCGCATTAATAAAGGATGCCCCAATTCCCCCTACTAAAAAATAATCGGTAATCAAAAAATCAGGTTCCCGAATAATCGCCTGCAGCCCTGGCCAGATCTCGTTAATCGGCTGCAGTATAACCCCCGCTGCAATAAAGTACACCGGGACCAGAGCCAGAAGGGCAAACTTGGCCTTTCTGGACAGAGGTCTCTGTATTTTCATATATTGTTTCCTTTCTTTCTACGCTGCTTTAGCTATATTTACCAATACCGCCTGAACCACAAAATATGCCAGCGCGATTGACCCGAATATAATTCGATAGTAACCAAAAAGCTTAAAGTCATTGCGTTTGATATAACCCATTAAGAATTTAATTGAATAAATTGATACAACAAATGCTATTATCATAGCCAGAATCAGATAAAATATTTCGACTCCGGCAAACCCGGCCTCACTTGCCAGAATAAACTTTACTATCTTTAAAAAACTGGCACCAAACATAATCGGAATGCCCAGGAAAAATGAAAACTCCGCCGAAGCACTGCGGGAACATCCCAAAAGCATTGCTCCTAAAATGGTCACACCGGATCGTGAAGTCCCCGGCACCATCGCCAATACCTGAATCAGACCAATATAAAGCGCCGTCTGGTAAGGGATCTGGGTAACCCGCTGAACCGGAAATTCTTTATAACCGTTTCGGTTCTCCAAGATAATAAACAGAATTCCGTATACGATCAGCATAACCGATGTCACATATCCATTATAAATGTGGGCATCAATCCAGTCATCCAGCAACAAACCAAATACAGCTGCCGGTATGCAGGCCACAACGATCTTAATCCACAATCCCATTGTTGCCCGCTGCTGCTGCCTGGTTTTACCGGGATCCCAAGGATTGAGCTTCCGGAAATAAAGAACAACTACCGCCAGAATCGCCCCCAACTGGATCACCACCCGGAACACACTCATGAAAGCATCCGATACATTGAGCGGAATAATGCTCTCCACCAGAATCAGATGACCGGTACTGCTGATCGGCAGCCATTCGGTAAATCCTTCAACAATACCAAATACGATAACCTTTAAAATCTCTATGATACTCATAATGATTTCACTCCTACACGTTTTCTATCTGCCAGTCGATAGGATCAAGTCCATGTTCCGCCAGAAAAGCATTCGTTTTACTGAACGGCTTGCTGCCGAAGAATCCGCGGTATGCGGCCAGCGGACTGGGATGGGGCGCTTCCAGAATCAGATGTTTGGGATTATTAAGCATCGCCTTTTTCAACTGCGCCGGTCTGCCCCACAGAATAAACACAATCGGGCGATCCTGCTCATTCAATATCCTGATTGTGGCATCGGTAAATGTCTCCCAGCCGATTCCATGATGGGAATTGGCCGCATGCGCCCGCACAGTCAGAACTGTGTTGAGCATCATCACACCTTGTCTGGCCCATTTCTCCAGATATCCGTTATTTGGTATCTCACAGCCCAGATCATCATGCAGTTCCTGATAGATATTCACCAGTGAAGGCGGAATATCCACGTCCGGCTTTACCGAAAAACAAAGTCCGTGGGCCTGGCCGACATTGTGATAGGGATCCTGCCCGAGAATCACAACCTTAACCTCACTCAACGGAGTAAATGCATATGCATTGAAAATATTGTCAGCATCAGGAAACACCTGCCGGGTCTGATACTCCTGTTTTACGGTCTGATATAATTCTTTGTAATATGGCTTCTTAAATTCTGCGGATAATGGCTCCAGCCAGTCATTTTCGATTGCTGCCATAGTCGTCTCCTTTCGTACGTATCTGCCTTACAGTCTGACTGAAATCCCCTTGTCATGCAGATATTGTTTCAAATCCATAATTTCCAGTTCCTTGTAATGGAACAAAGACGCTGCTAGTACCGCATCAGCTTTACCAACTGTCAGCGCATCATAAAAATGCTCTTTGGTTCCTGCCCCGCCGGAAGCAATAACAGGCACCGAAACATGATCAGCAATTAACGCTGTCAGTTCATTGTCATAACCGGCTTTTGTCCCATCACAGTCCATACTGGTAAGCAGGATCTCTCCCGCTCCCATCGAATCTGCTTTCATGGCCCATTCAATTGCATCAAGGCCGGTATCAATACGTCCGCCGTTTTTAAATACATTCCAGCCTGATCCATCGGCTCTCCTGCGGGCATCAATTGCCACCACCACACACTGCCGGCCAAACTTATCAGCGGCCTGGGAAATCAGCTCGGGAGTATTAATAGCGGAAGAATTAATCGAGATCTTATCAGCACCTTCCCGCAGGATCCTGCGAAAATCCTCAACAGTACGGATCCCGCCCCCTACAGTAAACGGAATAAAGACCCGCTCCGCAACACGCCTGACCATATCGACCACGGTCTCTCTGGCATCTGAAGAAGCAGTTATGTCCAAAAATACCAGTTCGTCCGCACCGGCTTTATCATACGCAGCTGCGATCTCCACCGGATCCCCGGCATCTCTGAGGTTGACAAAATTAACCCCTTTTACCACCCGTCCGTTATGTACATCCAAACAGGGAATCACTCTTTTAGTAAACATATGCGGCTCCTATCTGCATTAATCCTCTTGTCTGCTTATAATTCTATGAAATTTTTCAAAATCTGAAGTCCTGTGTCACTGCTCTTTTCGGGATGGAACTGACAACCGAAAATGTTGCCCTGTTCGACCGCGGCATGAATCAGGGTACTGTATTCCGTTGATGCTGCAACGATCTGCTCATCCTGAGCTTTGAGATAATAAGAATGTACAAAATATACATATGAATCCTGAGGAATCCCTTTGAATAGCCTGGCGCCCGGACTGATCGTCAGGGAATTCCATCCCATATGAGGAATCTTAAGGCCCTCGCAGTCAGGAATCTTTCGAATACTGCCTCCCAGCAGATTTAATCCTGGAGTCCCGGGGCATTCGTCACTGTCGGCAAACAGCACCTGCATGCCAAGGCAAATTCCCAGAAACGGAATATTCTTAGCCGCCACCTGATGAATTACATCGACCAGATCATATTGATGCAGCCGATTCATCGCATCGCCAAAAGATCCGACTCCGGGCAGAATCACTTTGTCTGCCGCAAGGATCGTATCCGCATCACGTGATATCACCGGTTCTTCTCCCAATGCCCGCAGTGCCTTTTCGACGCTTCGCATATTCCCGGCATCATAGTCAATAATCGCTATCATGTTTGTCTCTCCTTGTCCGGTTTCTTTCGTGATAATTTCTAACTAGTTTATCATCCTGCGTATGATTATACAACAAAATGTTGGTATCTAACAACCAAAATATGTGAATCTTGGGCTATTGTTTTTTATTAAATCCAAAATGAGGGGGTGGAAAGGAATGAGACCGGGGGAATGGGGGCAGCTTTGGACTCCGGGGGTGGGTCTGGGCTGCCCCCATTCCCCCAGTCTCATTCCCGCCAACATTCATCCTTGGTAAATAATAAAAAACAAAGGAGAGATTGCGGTAGGTGGCAACATCTCCTCTGTTTTTTACGATATCGTATTTATGATTACATCATTATAATAGTTTTCTGTAGAGTTCGGCGATTTCTTCTACGGTAGTGTCTCTTGGGTTGCCGGGGCAGCAGGCATCGGCGAGGGCGGACTCGGAGAGGAATTGGATGTCTTCTTCTTTTACGATTTCTTTGAGATTGGACGGGATTCCTACGTCTGTAGCCAGCTGCTGTACTGCTGCTACGGCGGCTTTACGGTATTCTTCCTGGGTCATGGATTCTACGTTTTGTACTCCCATGGCAATGGCGATTTGTTTGTATTTGTCACCGGTGCAGGGGGCGTTGTATTCCATGACGGTGGGGAGCAGGATGGCGTTTGCTACTCCGTGCGGGGTGTCGTATACGGCCCCCAGGGAGTGGGCCATTGAGTGTACTACGCCGAGGCCTACGTTGGAGAAGCCCATTCCGGCGATGTACTGGCCAAGGGCCATGCCTTCTCTGCCTTCAGGGGTGTTGTCTACTGCACCGCGAAGGGAATTTGCGATGATTTCGATTGCTTTCAGGTGGAACATGTCGGTCATTTCCCAGGCGCCTTTGGTGATGTAACCTTCGATTGCGTGGGTTAAGGCGTCCATTCCGGTTGCGGCAGTGAGACCTTTTGGCATGGTTGCCATCATGTCGGGATCCACTATGGCTACTACCGGGATATCGTGAGTGTCTACGCAGACAAATTTACGTTTTTTCTCTACGTCGGTGATGACGTAGTTGATGGTTACTTCTGCGGCTGTTCCTGCAGTTGTTGGTACGGCGATGGTTGGAACGCAGGGGTTCTTTGTTGGAGCAACTCCTTCTAAGCTTCTGACATCGGCGTATTCAGGGTTGGTGATGATGATGCCGATTGCTTTTGCAGTGTCCATGGAGGATCCGCCGCCGATTGCGATGATATAGTCTGCACCGGATGCCTGATATGCAGCTACACCGGTCTGCACGTTTTCAATCGTTGGATTGGCTTTGATGTCGGAATAGATTACGTAGGCCATTCCTTCTGCATCCAGAATTTCGGTCACCTTTGTTGTCACTCCGAACTTGATCAGGTCGGGATCGGAACAAACGAATGCTTTTTTAAATCCCCTGGTTTTTACCTCTCCCGGGATTTCTTTGATTGCACCCGCGCCATGATAAGAAGTTTCGTTCAAAATAATTCTGCCTGCCATAAGTACTCACTCTCCTTTTTCTTTATGTTATAATTTTAACGAATCTGCACAAAAAAAGAAAGTGACAAAACTATTCGTTTGTCACTTTCACGAAAAATTTTATTGTTATTTTACGGCGATGAACAGATAGCAGTGGGATTTTCCGTCTTTTGTGTATTCTGCCGGGACAGTACTTTCATAATCTTCGGTGTAGCTTCTGTTGATCAGGCCGGCCGACTTGTCATTCCAGACTCTCTGCCATGCTTTCTGGGTGCAGACGGAAAGGTCGCTGCTCTCATCTGATTCATCATAGATCTTGTAACTGCCTTTGAGTTTGGTTGTTTACAGTAACCCCAGGGAGTCAAATACTTCTGCCAGTTTTGGCGGAATGGCATCGACCAGCTTGGCAGCCATTTTTTCGGGGGATGTTTTCATGCCGCCCAAGACCCATTTTACTGTCATATATACGGAACCCTGGCAGTACAGTTCGAGCAGAAACTGCATCTCTTCATCCAGCGGCTGGCTCGTCCGTTCTGCGATCAGATCCTGATAAAACTTCAGGATCAGGCGAAAATCATGTTCTTTCAGGGAGTTCTGATCATCGGAACGGAACGCCCCGGCAAAAAAGTCTTTTTCCTGGATGATAAAGGCAAACTTTCTGGTCAGACTCTCGCCTACCGTATGCCCCATTCCAATCTGATCGAAAGACAGCAGTACCAGTTTGTCAAAATACCAGTTGATCAGATCATACTTATCCAGAAAATTCCGGTAGAATGTCTGCCTGGTAAGACCGCAGCCATCTACAATATCTCTTACCGTAATCTTGTCTACGGGGGTATGTTTCATACATTCTTTGACAGAGCTTGCCAGCCGGTATTTGGTTCGTTCGGCCCGCTTGATATCTTCCGGCATGAAATCCTCCTGTGTTATGTTCTGTTTGTCTTTTGGTATACGATAATTTCTTTTCCCTGATTCTGCTTTGACTCGTACATCGCATCATCTGCCTGATTAATCAGGGTCGTTGCATCCAGATCAGAAGCCGGATCATAAACGGAGATTCCGATGCTGGCAAAGCAGACCGCATCACAGCAGCTCAGGTGCCACGGTTTTGAAAACCGTTCATATATCATTCGGGCCGCCTGCATCACCTGCGCTTTGGAAACTCCGGAAAACAGCAGGACAAACTCGTCTCCGCCATAACGATAGGAACAATCACCGTATGGCGTCTCACTGATTAAATAAGCTCCGATCTGCCCCAGCAGTTCATCGCCGGCACGGTGTCCATATATATCATTTACCTGTTTAAATTTGTTAAGGTCGAAAAATAGAACATATGCCGCTTCCTGATTCTTTTTGCAGCGTTCAAGCATGGTTTCACAATCGATGAACAGCTTTCTGCGATTGGAAATACCGGTCAGATTATCATACTCTGCAATCACACGGATTAACTCTTCATTTCTGATATTTTCCGTAATGTCAATACTGCTGACGATATGGGCCAGCCGCCCGTCGCCCCATGTAAATGCGGCACTGAGGACACGGAACCAGGAGTGGTCAAACGGCCGTTCATAGTTCCAGGAATAAACTTTGGTCGGTTTGCCTTCATCATCGATCAGTTTTTTCTGCGGACAAAATTCACATTGTCCGGTTTTGTCATCATAAAGTACCCGCCAGCACTTATCTCCGACCATCGCCGCCGGACCGCCATAAGGCAGTGCCATGGAGCGATTCACATAAAGAACCTCATGGGTGAAGAAGTCATTCACGTAGATATCGACTCCCATATTGTCAACGATAGCGGCCATAGCCTCTTCGATACGGTCGATCTGCTTCAGCGATAACCACACCTTAATATGATTCGAAATAATAACCAGAATCGTATATATCGCAAGCTGGTTAAGCTTTGACAGCGGTTCACTTTTGTTGTAACCAGCAAGGCCGATCATCGCCGACATTTGCTTATTCTCATCAATAACCGGCAGCATCACGAAAGAATCCGCCCGCAGCATGTTCCTGAAGTCCCGGGCCAGGTCAGATTCCTGCTCCCTTGTGCTGATTACTATTTTCGATGTATGTACTTCTTCCAGAATCCGGTCTTCCCACTGTTCATTCATATCCAGATGATCGGGCAAATCACTGTCAGACCTGCTGCTTTCAGTTGATACAATCGTCCCCAGATAGGTCCGGTAGTGATCACTTTGATAATACATAAATCCATCGGAAAAGCCGAAAAAAACGCACAGCTCATTCAGGATATCGCGGATAAGTTCCGCATCGATACCCTGACTGTCCAGTTTTTCCATGATATTCATACAAAAGGCCGCTGAATTCAGCTCGAATATTTCATTCATAAATGAGTCCCCTGTTAATCACTCTATTCACCGTGATTTGTCACCCTCTTATTTTCATACATTGCAACATCAGCAGAATGCAGCAGGTTCGTTGTTGTTGTGGCATGCTCCGGATAACTGGTATAACCACAGCTGCAGCTGCAGCGCAGCTCTCCCACACTAAGCTTCCACGGAATATCAAAGTCCTGATCCAGCCTGCTCATAAGCAGTTCCGTCTGCTCTCTGGTATAATCCAGGCACAGGATAACAAATTCATCTCCGCCATAACGATAGGTACGCCCGCTGGTCCATTCATTCTGTTCAAAATAAATTCCGATCTGTCCTAAAAGTTCATCCCCCACCGCGTGTCCGTAGGTATCATTAACAGCTTTGAAACGGTTCAGATCACAAAATACCACAAAGCCTTCTTTTCCCTCTTTTTTAAGTCGTTCCAGACCGTCATCACAATCCAGCAGAAGTTTGTGACGGTTCGGTAATCCCGTCAGCGAATCAAACTCGGCATGACGGCGGATCGTTGCCTCATTCTTCTGGTTTTCAGTAATGTCAACTTTACTCATCGAAATCGCCAGTCTTCCGTCAATCCAGTAAAATGCCGAACTGATCATACGCTTCCAGGTCTGGTCATCTTCCTGGTACAAATTCCAGATATAGGGTTCTGTCGGCCGGTTGTTCTCATCAACCAGCCTTGACCTCGGGCAGAACTCACAGCTTCGGTCCTCATATCCCCGCAAAACATTCCAGCACTTCCTGCCAATCAGATTGTCACTGCCGCCGAACTGATCTGCCATTGATTTATTGGCATATAAAATCTCGTCATTTTCAAAGTCTACAACGTAAACATCTACCCCGGTATTATCGAGCAGATGCCGGAGTGTGTTCATACTGCCGGCGCTCTTTTGGCGGATCATAATCGTACCAACATAATTCGCCACAATTGACAGTACAAACCGGGCAAACTGCAGATCCTGGTCTTTATTTCTGGTATGTGCACGCCGGTCAACCATTCCAATAAATGCCGGCAGCTCCATCCCTCTCACATTAATCGGCATGATCAGCAGTGAACTTGTTTTAAACATCGCTGCCAATGCCTGTTCTAACGGAGACTTTGCGGTATCTCCCTCAAACATGACGAATTTACTGCAGCAAAATTCCTCATAGAGGGTCTCACCAAGCTGGGCCCGGAGCGGTATCGAGGAAACCAGATGGTCATAATAGTCGCTTTTCTGATAGTTTTCGTTCAGCGCAAACAACCCCTGGTAATCAGTCATATAAAGAAAGGTACAACCAAAATCGAAGTACCTGCCGATATCACGAATGACCTCCTGCAGTACTCCTGTATTTTGGGATTCTCCATTTAACTTTTCAGTGATTTTCAATAAAATTTCTGACATTGTGCCAGTAAAATAATCTTTCATCTGCCCCCACCAATATCCACTTATGCAATGCTTCCAATATATGGATTTAATTCTATCACATTTGCAGGAGAAAAGAAAGTTGTTTTTGTAACTTTTTTGTAACCTTTTTCTTTCGATTCTGTTACTTTTCGAATTTGTTATTAATAAAGCTCATCGAAATGAGGAATATAGTTGTCCGGCCTGTAATGTTACCCCTTTGGCTGCTGCCATCTCGCTGACCGTAACCAGCTGATACCCCTGTGTGACCAGCGCCGGAATAATCTGCAGCGCCGCGTCTCCGGTCTGACTGTAGAGTTCATGCATCAGCACAATATCACCGTCTTTTACCTTGCCCAAAACAGCATTTACCGTGCTCTGGGCATTACGTGTCTTCCAGTCATTGGTATCGATGCTCCACTGGATCATCGGCATATTGGTATTAGCCAGAACAGCGGAATTGTAATTCCCTCCGGGCAGCCTCATTATTGTGGGGCGAACACCGCTGATCGATTCGATAACATTATTGCACTGATTCACCTGAGCCTGGATTTCAGCTGCGCCCAGCTTCTGCAGATACTTGTGGTTCATCGTATGATTCGCGATTTCATGGCCTTCGGCCGCCATCCGCCGCACCTCTGTCGCATAAGCAGCAACCCGGTCACCTACAACAAAAAAGGTAGCCCGGCCGTTGTACTGTGCCAGGCAGTCCATAATCCGGTTCCCCACTGATGGCAGCGGACCGTCATCGAAAGTCAGGGCGATCATCGGCTTATTGGGATCAATGTAACGGCTGCCGCCTGACTGAGCCTGTCTGGCCGCTTCTTCTTCTGCTGCCCTGCGCGCTTCCTCTTCGGCTGCCTGCCAGGCGGCTTCTTCTGCTGCCTGTCTGGCTGCCTCTTCTTCTGCTGCCTGTCTGGCTGCTTCCTCTTCTGCCGCTTTCTGAGCGGCTTCTTCTGCCGCATTGCCAACGGTAATTACCGGTGATCCGGTACTCTCTTCCGGGCGGGGCGGTTCCGGCTGCACAATTGGCTGTAAATATGGTGTCGTTGTCTCCGCAATTGCGGTCTGCGCAAATAACAGTGAGATGATCATTCCCGCTGCCAGTCCTTTTTTTAGTATCCTCATGATGTAAATCTCCTTTAAGTATCGTTTCTATCTGACATTATAACGAATTGCAGCTCAAAGTTCAACATTTGCCCCTCAGCAGCTGTATAATCCCGGAAGCCGACCGGCTTTGTACCTCCAGGGTATTTACCGGTTCCTGAATGTGTTCCAGATAATGCGCATCCGAATTCGTAATAATCCGACAGCTGTCCAGATACGGGTTTGCTGCTGCCAGACCGGGTAATTTCCCGGGATCTTTCAGCTCTGCCGTCTGAAAACAACTGTCCGGCGGAATAAAACCAAGATTGGAAATCAGACTGTTACTGCCCTTATCAATATGAGCCGGAAACATAACCCCGTCATACGACAGCGTTAAATCCCACAGCTCATCAAAAGAAATATCCACACTGTTAATCAGCAGCAGCGGTTCTGTCCCCACCCACTGATCTGTTTCATCATAGATCTGCTGTTTACCGAAAATCGTCTCATTGTTGGGAAACGGCATCAGTTTTTCATATACATAAGCATCAAATGCCATCGCCCGCTCCAGGTCCGGAAACAGGCATACAGCATGAACTTCTTCCACGGTATTAATTTCCATGCCGGGAATCGCAAGCATTCCGTACTGTTCGGCAATCTTTAAGACCGCCGGACAGTTCTTACAGGAATTATGATCTGTTACTGCAATCACATCAAGACCTTTGACCACTGCCATTCCGACAATATTGCCCGGCGTCATATCATCGTCACCACATGGCGACAGACAGGAATGGATATGCAGGTCGTAATTAAGCTTCATTGGTCAGTTCCTGAAATATTTTTAAAGCCGCATCAAATTCAGGAAGTTCGGTTTCCAGGACGGTGATATCCTGGATCCGGGCCTTTTTAACGGCTTCATCATCCAGCTTCATGCCTTCTGCCATAATGACACAGGCCACATCAGCCAGCGATGCCACCGCCAGTGTGTTCATATTGCCCATTACCGTGACCCAGGCACTGCCGGCCGGAGCTCTGCCCATGGCGATACTCAGCAGATCACAGCAGTATGGCCGGGTAATGCTCCGCTCCGTATCCCGGCCTTCATTTACAACATTGAACAGACCGCTTGTTATCAGTTGTCTTACTGTCATTCTTCCTCCTTCTCCCGGTTGTCAAGCATTGACATCTCATCGGAAATCCTCTGAATATATTTTTTCAGTATCAGCAGACCCTCGTCCTTTGCTCCGTTCTGACTATGCAGATCTTCCGTCAGGATCGACACTTCTTCTGCCAGTTTATGAAGATTCTCACGCAGCAGGTAGACGCAGTCTTTTTCTTTGGCATCCCCCCGGACAATATCCTCAGCCAGGGCTTTGCAGGTCGGTGCACCACAGGAACCGCAATCGAGTCCGGGGAACTTTTTGCAGAGCCGTTCCACCTGGTTGAGCCGGGCAAAACTTTCCAGCATGGTATCACCCAGGCGGAATACCGGTTCGTACTGAACCCCTTCCGTCCATGTCACCGACGGCGGTTCTTCCATGTCCATATGGCTGCGGGCCACCGGCATATATTTTCTCAGATGTTTTAGCTTTACCTCCGCAACATAGGGATTTTCCACCGTCAGCACACCGCCGACACAGCCGCCGTTACAGGCATTTAATTCAACAAACTTCAGCTCGGTAAACTTTTCATCCTCCAGATCCTCCAGCACCCGGATGACATTCTCGATCCCGTCCGCCGCCAGATAGTTTTCCGTAAACAGACCACTGGCCTCACCGCCGCTGCGGCCCCAGCTGATACCGATCTTTCCGGATGTCCCCAGCTCCTTCGGTTCATCTCCGACCGCCTTCATGTGGGGCAGCAGCAGCGGGTAAATATCTTTGATTCCAAGCACATGATCGACTTCACTCCTCTCACTGCCCAACGGCTCTTTGACATAGGTAGCCTTCGACGGACAGGGTGAGATAAAACAGATACCGATCTCCTCCCGCTTAAGGCCGGTCCGCTCCATCGCCCGTTCTACTGCCAGCATAGCCGCGATTTCAATCGGCGGTTTCAGCGGCAGCAGGTGCGGAATCAGATTCGGAAAACGGACCCGGATCAGACGGATTACCGACGGGCAGGCCGTACTGATAATCGGACTGCACTCCCGGTGCTCAGTCAGGTATTCCCTGGTCGCCTCAGATACCAGCTCCGCAGCCGCACTGACCTCAAACACATCATCAAATCCCATCAGTAAAAGGGCGTGCAGAACCACATTGACATCATCCAGATTGTTGAACTGGCCGTAAAGTGACGGCGCCGGCAGCGCCACGGTATACTTATAGCGTTTCATCACGTCAAGTTTATCGTACACCGCATGCTTGGCATGGTGAGGACATACGCGGATACATTCCCCACAGTCAATGCAGAATTTGCCGTTGATCTGCGCCTTGCCGTTCCTGACCCTGATTGCCTGGGTCGGACAGCGCTTGATGCAGTTAATGCATCCTTTACACAATTCCGGATCCAAACGTACGGAATGATAGAATTTATCCATGAAAACCTCCTTCCTGCCCCCCCTTTTTAATCATCTATATGGCAACCAGCATAGTGATCGTGGTTCCGACTCCCAGACTGGTTTCTATTTCCATATGATCGGTATATTTTTTCATGTTCGGCAGTCCCATCCCGGCGCCAAAGCCCAGGCTGCGGATCTCATCCGGTGCAGTAGAATATCCGGCTTTCATCGCCAGATCAACATCCGGGATTCCAGGCCCTTTATCGGCCAGTATCATACGGATCTCACCCGGCGTTATCTCTACTGTAATATCACCGCCATTGGCATGAATTACCATATTAATCTCACCTTCATACATGGCAATCGCCACTTTTCTGACCGCTTCAGGACTGACCCCCAACTGTTTCAGCTTGCTTTTCACATCACTGCTGGCCTCACCGGCACGGGTAAAATCATCCGGCGATACCGAATAATTTAAAACAATGACATCATCCATCATGCCTTCCCTCCATGCAGCCCCGCCTGATACAGCATTCCGCAGGCGGAAAACATCCGGTGTCCGGTCTCCATTATAATAAGGTCACGCTCGCTGGCCATATCTAAAATCACCTGATCCGGATGCTTGCCCCGGATAAAAACAACACAGACAATATCAAGCATCTCCGCGGTGCGGATCACCTGGGGATTGCACAGGCCGGTCAGCAGTACCGAGTGGTCTTTGGAAAAAGCCAGGACATCACTCATCATATCAGACCCGCAGGCACTGTTCACCTCACGGTCCAGATCATCCTCACCTACCAGTACTCTTGCTCCCAAAATTTGTTGTACCTCTCTTGCTGTCATACATTTCCTCCTTCTCCTTATGTTGTGATATTAAGACATCCTCCTGGTCAAAACAGCACCTGTATTTGTGCAATATCCATTTCTTTTGCTTTTAGGATACCATCCCAAATGTTAATTATCAACAATTTTTCACTGTTACATTTTTAACATTGTTTTCTCAGTAAGTGTGGATTTTTTCTCACTTCTATGTTAGAATGATAGTTACAATTTTAGCACAAGCACTTTAGGAGGAGGGTTAAAGATGGCAAAAACAGAAAGTGTTCCTTTCAGCGGTACTCCCGAACAGGAGAACGAATTAAAGAAGATCATTGCCGAACTGAAGGACACACAGGGTGCACTGATGCCGATTCTGCAGCAGGCACAGGAGATATACGGGTATCTTCCGCGGGAAGTTCAAACCATAATTTCCAATGAAATGGAAATCCCATTGGAGAAAGTATATGGTGTTGCAACCTTTTATTCGCAATTTTCACTGCAGCCGAAAGGCAAATATCAGATTTCGGTATGTTTGGGAACTGCCTGTTATGTAAAAGGTTCAGGCGACATTTTCAATAAACTGGAAGAGATCTTAGGCATTACCAATGGCGAATGTACACCGGACGGCAAGTTCTCCCTGGATTCCTGCCGCTGCGTAGGAGCATGCGGTCTGGCACCGGTTTTACTGGTCAATGAAGATGTTTACGGACGTCTTGTTCCGGATGATGTTCCCGGCATTCTGGCAAAATATCAATAATGGTATGCGCTTATGATGACTGAGATTTCTTTGAACGTTCTGGATATTGCAGAGAATTCCACCCGGGCAGGTGCCACACTGGTACATATTACAGTCAGTGCTGATCTGACCGGCGACAGGCTTACGATCATTATTGAAGATAACGGCTGCGGTATGACACCGGAGCAGGTGGCGAATGTCATTGATCCGTTTTTCACCAGCCGGACGACCCGGAAGGTAGGACTCGGCGTTCCCTTCTTCAAATATGCGGCGGAAAGCACCGGCGGCAGCTTCCTGATTCAATCCCGTCTCAACGAGGGAACTGTGGTTACTGCTGAGTTCGTACTGTCTCATATTGACCGGATGCCGCTGGGTGATATCAATGCTACGATCCACAGTCTGATCGTATACCATCCGGAGACGGATTTTCGATACGAGTACTCATATGACGGACGTTCATTCACTCTGGATACCAGAGAATTCCGAGACATCCTGGGCGATGTCCCGTTTCATGTTCCGGAAGTATCTTCCTATATTAAGGAATATCTGGATGAAAATAAACTGGAAACTGACGGCGGCGCGATCTATTGATGCGCTCCAGATTGGAGGATTCACATGAAAAGTCTTGAAGAATTAAAAGCAATCCGTGAAAAGATGCAGGGCCAGGTAGGACTGCGTGCGGAAGACCATACACACACACGTGTTGTTGTGGGCATGGCCACATGTGGTATTGCAAGTGGTGCAAGACCGGTTTTAACCACCCTGTCCACCCTGGTTCAGGAGAAGGGGCTGACAGGTAAAATTGCAGTTACCCAGACCGGATGTATCGGTTTGTGTCAGTATGAACCAATTGTTGAAGTTATGGAACCCGGACAACCAAAAGTTACCTACATAAAGATGAATGCCGATAAGGCGGCGGAAGTAGTTGAACGCCACTTAATCGGGGGACACGTTGTAGAAGCTTACACCATCGGCGCAGCTGACATCAAATAAGGAGGGGCCAGATGTATCGTTCACATGTATTAGTCTGCGGCGGAACCGGTTGTACGTCTTCCGGAAGTCAGCAAATTATGGAAACACTGAAAGCAGAGCTTGAGAAAAAGGGATTACAGGATGAAGTATCCGTTGTCCAGACCGGTTGTCACGGTCTCTGTGCGTTAGGACCAATTATGATTATTTATCCGGATGCCAGCTTCTATTCCATGGTCAAGGAAGAAGATATTCCGGAGATTGTTGAAGAACACCTGCTCAAAGGCCGTGTTGTTACCAGACTTCTGTATCAGGAGACCGTAACTCCTACTGGTGTAAAAGCACTTATTGATACCGATTTTTATAAGAAACAGCACCGTATTGCCCTGCGCAACTGTGGTGTAATCAACCCTGAGATCATCGAAGAATACATTGCTACCGGCGGTTATGCGGCGCTCGGCAAAGTACTGACTGAGATGACACCAGACGACGTAATCCAGACTCTGCTTGATTCCGGTCTGCGCGGCCGCGGCGGCGGCGGATTCCCGACCGGCCTCAAATGGAAACTGGCCAAACAAAACGATGCCGACCAGAAATACGTCTGCTGTAATGCCGATGAGGGTGACCCCGGTGCATTCATGGACCGTTCCATTCTGGAAGGTGATCCTCATGCTGTATTCGAGGCAATGGCAATTGCCGGTTATGCAATTGGTGCAAACCAGGGTTATATTTATGTCCGTGCAGAGTATCCGATCGCAATTGAACGACTGAAGATTGCTCTTGAGCAGGCCCGTGAGATGGAACTGCTTGGCAAAGACATCTTCGGCACCGGCTTTGATTTCGATCTTGATCTGCGTCTGGGTGCAGGTGCTTTCGTATGTGGTGAAGAGACCGCACTGATGACTTCAATCGAAGGAAACCGTGGTGAGCCAAGACCTCGTCCGCCATTCCCGGCACAGAAAGGTCTGTTTGGCAAACCTACCATCCTTAACAACGTTGAGACCTATGCCAACATCCCTCAGATCATTTTAAACGGTCCTGAGTGGTTTGCTTCCATGGGTACTGAAAAGTCCAAAGGAACCAAGGTATTCGCTCTCGGCGGCAAGATTCAGAACACCGGTCTGGTTGAGATCCCGATGGGAACTCCGCTGCGTACCGTAGTTGATGAGATCGGCGGCGGCATTCCTAACGGCAAAAAGTTTAAGGCAGCTCAGTCCGGCGGCCCCAGCGGCGGTTGTATTCCGGCAGAGCATTTAGATATTCCGATTGACTATGACAACCTGCTTGCGATCGGCTCGATGATGGGCTCCGGCGGTATGATTGTTATGGATGAAGATGACTGTATGGTTGATATTGCCAAGTTCTTCCTCGAGTTCACCGTTGAGGAATCCTGCGGCAAGTGTACTCCATGCCGGGTCGGAACCAAACGTATGCTTGAAATCCTTGACAAAATCACCGAAGGTCAGGCGACACTGGAAGACCTCGACAAGCTCGAAGAATTATGTTACTACATTAAAGATAACTCTCTTTGCGGACTTGGACAGACCGCACCAAACCCGGTGCTTTCCACCCTGCGTTACTTCCGCGATGAGTACGTGGCCCATATTACCGATAAGAAATGTCTCGCCGGCGTTTGTAAGGCACTCCTTTCCTATCATATTGATGCTGAAAAATGTAAAGGCTGTACATTATGTGCACGCGTTTGCCCGAACAATGCCATCACCGGTTCCGTCAAGAATCCGCATATTATCGAACAGGATAAGTGCGTTAAATGCGGCGCCTGTATGGAGAAATGTAAGTTCGGCGCAATCTACAAACAGTAATGGAGGAAAATTAATATGGAGAATATTACAATTAAAATCAACGGCATAGAAGTAAGCGCTCCGATCGGTTCCACCATACTGGAAGCAGCAAGACTGGCTCATATTGAGATACCGACCCTGTGTTTCTTAAAAGAAATCAATGAAATCGGTGCCTGTCGTATCTGTGTGGTAGAAGTGAAGGGCGCCAGAAGCCTGGTCGCTTCCTGTGTATACCCGATCAATGAAGGTATGGAAGTATTTACCAACACACCAAAAGTACTGGATTCACGCAGGAAAACCCTGCAGTTGATCTTATCGAACCATGACCGCAGATGTCTGTCATGTGTCCGCAGCGGCCATTGTGAGCTGCAGCAGCTTGCTCAGGAACTGGGCGTAGAGGAAGAAGATTTCTATGATGGAGCCCGCACTGAGTCTGAGATCGACGAAAGTGCCGTCCACATGATCCGTGACAACAGCAAATGTATCCTTTGCCGCCGTTGTGTTGCAGTCTGTGAAAAGACTCAGAGCGTCGGTGTCATCGGTGCGAATAATCGTGGTTTTGATACCACCATCGGCTCTCCGTTTGATATGGGACTGGGTGATACCAGCTGTGTATCCTGCGGACAGTGTATCGCCGTCTGCCCGACCGGCGCTCTCCAGGAGAAATCCCAGATTGACGAAGTTCTGGCAGCAATCGCCGATCCTGACAAACATGTGATTGTACAGACCGCTCCGGCAGTCCGCGCAGCGCTGAGTGAAGAATTCGGCTACCCGATTGGTACCAATGCAGAGGGCAAGATGGCTGCTGCACTGCGCCGGATCGGATTTGATAAGGTATTTGATACCAACTTCAGTGCTGACCTTACTATTATGGAGGAAGCACATGAGTTCCTTGACCGTGTTCAGAACGGCGGTGTTCTGCCAATGATCACCTCCTGCTCTCCGGGCTGGATCAAGTACTGTGAACACTACTTCCCTGATATGACCGAGAACCTCTCAAGCTGTAAATCACCACAGCAGATGTTCGGTGCTATCGCGAAGTCATACTATGCAGAAAAAGAAGGCATTGACCCGAAAAACATCGTTTCCGTATCAATCATGCCATGTACCGCTAAGAAGTTCGAGATTCAGAGACCGGACGAAGCCGCTAACGGCGTACCGGATGTGGATTTCTCTCTGACTACCAGAGAACTGGCTCGGATGATCAAAAAAGTAGGCCTGAAATATCAGAACCTGCCGGAAGAAGAATTTGACCTGCCGCTCGGCCTCGGTACCGGTGCAGCCGTAATCTTCGGTGCAACCGGCGGTGTTATGGAAGCAGCGCTTCGTACAGCCGTAGAGACCCTGACCGGCGAAGAACTGGCCAACTTGGACTTCACCGATGTCCGTGGTATGGACGGCATCAAAGAAGCCGTATATCCGGTTGCCGGACTGGAAGTAAAGGTAGCTGTAGCTTCCGGACTTGCCAATGCCAAACAGCTGCTTGAAAAAGTAAAAGCCGGCGAAGCTGACTATCACTTTATCGAGATCATGGGCTGTCCCGGCGGATGTATCAACGGCGGCGGCCAGCCGCAGCAGCCTGGATACGTGCGTAACACCACAGACATCCGTGCTCTGCGCGCTAAAGTTCTGTATGACCTTGACAAAGGCAACTCCGTCCGGAAGTCTCATGAGAATCCGGCAATCAAGGAACTGTACAGCACATATCTTGGTGAACCAGGCGGCCACAAGGCACATCACCTGCTTCATACCACTTATGTGAAACGCAAAATCAACGAGTAAATAAATAAACTGTGCGGCGATTTTGCCGCACAGTTAACGATGCCGCACAATGGCGTAAATCTTCAGGATTTTTGATTATTGTGCGGTATTTTTTATTTTTTGATATTATGAAGAATATTTGCTACGAAAGGATGCTTACTGAACATGGATTTTAAGGAGCTGCAATATGTCCTGGCTTTGGCAAGATATCAGAATGTCACCAAAGCGGCTGAATCACTTTATATCGGCCAGCCGACGCTGACTAAATTCGTCCAAAATCTGGAAAAAAATATAAATCAAAAACTCTTTCGCAAGCTGGGAAATAAATTTCTGCTGACCTATGCCGGCGAAGTTTATGTAGCAAAGGCAGAGGAAATACTGCTGCTGAAAAAAGAACTGGACCACAACCTGAATGATATTGTAAAATCTAATATCGGTGTATTAAAAGTAGCTTTTCCTGTCATGCGTGGTACCTATATGCTGCCTTGTACGATTCCAATATTTTACAGTCTTTATCCTAATGTAAAATTAGATATTGTTGAAGCAGATTCTGATTTATTGGAGGACATGATACTCAAGGGTGATATAGATCTGGCATTTTTTAATCTGCCGGTTAAAAGTACCAATATTGATTATGAGATTATCAGCCATGAAGAAATCGTTCTGGTATTACCCGACAATCATCATTTAGCTGAGTGTGCCCAGCAACGTCCCGGATATAAATATCCCTGGATGCCGCTCGACCTGGTGAAAGACGAGAAGTTTATATTACTGACAAAGTCTCAACGAACACGACAGATCGTGGATCGATTACTTGATGAATATGATATTACACCTAATATTTTTCTGGAAACCAGAAATATTACCGCTTCACTGATGCTGGCAGCGAAAGGGTTCGGCGCTTGTTTTATTAGTGAATCACATCTGAAACATGTCCAGTTTGAAAGGCCGCCGATGTGTTTTTCGGTCGGTGAAACTGTTACTACGGTGGATTTCGTAGCTGCTTTCAGGAAGAATTCATATTTGCCCTATCATGCGGAGGAGTATATCAAGATTGTAAAAGATTTCACTTAAAAAAGAAGAGGCTCGAAAGGGATGTTGTAAAAGTTCCAACATTTCTTTCAAGCCTTTTTGATAATATGGAAAACGGTTATTTATAATTTTATCAGCCAAATATGCCGAACAGGCCTAATGCTGACATTAATACATGAAGGCTGACGTTGGCAACGGAAAGAAGGAATAAGGTTCTGAACATTTTATTCTGAGCGGTAGTATCCAAATCTGCTGCAGCACTGTAGGAGGAAATGATGATGGCTCCGCCGGTTGACAGGGGGCTGATAGCAGCAGCAAATGATGTTGCGGTAAGTGCTGAGATCAGTTCTGCATAGCTTACACTGCCGCCAAAAGTTTTGGCCACTTCAGCTGCCACAGGATACAAGGTTGGCATTACTACACCAGTTGTTGAGCTGACCCATGACAAAATACCAGATGTTGCAGCCATAATCGGTGCAGCCGTATTTTCATTCATCATACTGATTAGGAAATCTGATATCATCTGGATTCCACCAAGTTCAGTGATGACATTTACCAGGATACCGACACCTACGATTAACATCAGGGTTCCCCATGGTATTCCTTTGATAGCTTTTTTCTCATCTACACAGCCAAGCAAAATCAGAACCGAAGCAGCTGCAAAAGCAAATAAACCTACATCTAATTTGAAACCGATACAGCTTACTACCAGAATAACCATCACAATCATAGTAATCAGCTGATGTCTGTTGAATTTTGGTATTTCAGATAATTTCATTGGATTATCTGCTTTTACTTTATAGCCTTTATATGCTATGTATAGAATAATCGTAAATATAGTTCCGGCCATTAATGTGGACGCAAATAGCTGGAATCCGAAACCTTCAAAGCCCAGCGGCTCTGACAGACTCTTTGCCAGAACACCGGTCATTGACAATGTTGATGCACAACCTGCATTTGCTCCCAGCTTGGCATATAATGCAGTGGCAAAAGGATTGATATCCATTTCTATTGCCAGGTAGACGGCAAATGTGGTCATCAGGATTCCTGTTGCTATGTGACCCGGCCCTATTGCGGAAATAAATGCTGATAATACAAACAGCAAAATCGGGATTAAAAATGTGTTTTTTCCAACCAGAGCTATAATCTTTTTGGATATCAGGTCCAGTGTTCCGTTAACAGAAGCCAAACCGAACAAGAACGTTACACCAACCAGAGTAACAAACATTGAACTGTTAAATCCGGAGATGATCTGTTTATTGGTCATTCCGCCGGCCAGACCGAGAAGAAAGGCCACACCGATTGATAAGAAACCTATATTTACTTTTTTAATAAAACCCAGTGCTACAACTACGATTAATACCAGTAATGATACAACTGCCATGTTCATACTTTTCCCTCCATGAACCATTAATGTACTTCTACAAGATAAATCAAAATCAGCAGCAATATACGTTTCCTTCAATCAACAGATTTGCTGTTCTGAATCCAAAAGTACTTTCTATTTCGATTTCATCTTTTTCAACTTTGTAATCAACGCCTGCTTCCAGGACTCCGCTCGGGTGTCCGATCCGGATACATTGTTCATCCGTTCCCGCAGCAATGACCTGATTGACAATACTGCCCTTAACTACGGCAGCTGCCGCTGTGCACATGGCACCAGTCATGGCATAGGATGGATGCGTTTTCTGCATTGACATCATCTTTGACAGCAGGTCGATAGATGACTTTCCAATTTCCTTTGCTCCGGTCGTTACGTAGTCATCTGATTTTGCAACAATAGTGAGTTTTGGTATACCGGGAGTTTCCCATGGGGATTTGGTATAATCACTGATTAACCCCAGCTTAACTGCTGCTACTCCACGAACACTCTCTAACAATTCCAACATTCCGGCATCACTGTCAATATCAGCCGGCAGTTCTTTTCCGGTCAGACCAACATCAGCAGCGTTGATGAAAACCAGCGGATTCGCTGCATCAACGATGGAGGCCGGAACTGTTCCCACACCTGGCACTTCCAGTTCATCTACGGCATTTCCGGTTGGCAGAAGTTTATCGGAAATTGTTCCGGAGGGATCAATAAATTTCAGTTTTATTGGAGACCCTTTTCCCTTAACTCCTGCAATCTGATAATCGCCATTATACTTCACACATCCGTTCTCTACCTCTACCTCTGCGGCAATCACCTTATTGGTATTGGTATTAAAAATTCTTACTGTCGTGATTGGCTCCTCTGCTTTTACTAATCCACGTTCAATTGCAAACGGACCTACAGCTGATGAAATATTGCCGCAATTACCCTTGTAACTGACGATCGGCTTATCCACAGATACCTGAGCAAAAGTATAGTCGACATCGGCATCAGCTCTTTTCGATACACCGACAATCGCCACTTTGCTGGTAACCGATGTTGCTCCGCCCAGACCATTGATCTGCTTTGCATCGGGACTTCCCATTACATTAAGAAGTATCTGATCCCGTTCGTTAATATCGGCAGGCAAGTCATTTTCCAAGAAAAAAACTCCTTTACTTGTTCCACCTCTCATAATCAGGCAGGGAATATGGTTCTTCCTGTTCATTTATTACTCCTCCTGGCTTAAACATTTTTTATGACAACAGCGCGCTTTGTTAAATTTAATATAACACCATTGTTTCTCTGTGTCCAATTCATGTTTATCATGAAAAGTATTCATTCAAGGAATAGTTTTATAAGTGAACATGGACTTTTTTATATTTTTGAGTTTGAAAAGAAAGACGGCAGAAATATCACAACTATGTAAGTTGCCGGAAACCTGTGTTTAATAATAGTGGTGTAAAAAACAAATGTCAGATTTGAAATAGAATCATTTAGATATAAAGAACTGTATTAATATAATTACAGAGGGACTTACCGCCCCTCAACTCTGGGTAATACACCTTTAGCTTCCATGACTGCGATAAGTGTTTCCTGACTATCGTTCATTAAGCGAATATCCTTTTTAAATTCACGCTCCATTACCTTGAAATTAAATTCAAGATTGTTGAGTTTCCGGTGTGTTATTTCGTGCTTGATTTCAAGTACGCTAAGCCGATCTTCAACAGAGGTTAGCCTTCCTTCAACAGAGGTTAGCCTTCCTTCAACAGAGGTTAACCTTCCTTCAACAGAGGTTAACCTTTCATCAACAATAGTCAATTTTTCATTAACTGGAACCAATTCTTCCCTGATAACAGTTCGCATGACATCAATTAATTGGCTGGTTTCCATAATGGTATGCTCCTTTTTAATTGTAGTTTATCAGGTTTCGCATTCTGCCGTATCTCTGACAGCTGACTTCACAGTGATGTAAATAGCTCACATTCGAAGACAGCCGATTAGTATGATCATACCACAAAACAATAAATACTTCAATAGCGAAACGGTATCAGGAAATAAACAAAAAGACTCTCTTCAAAGTATCTGAAGAAAGCCTTTTGTTTTACCCTCGATGCATTGAAAATGCATCCATCTTATACCGCTCAAGATTCTCATTAATATTTCGCTCCTCAGCCTGACCGATCAGCTGATCTCTTGCCCGTTTTGCTTCATTCTCCGCGCGATGTTTGCTCGGTCCGCCGACACAGCCGCCTACACAAATCATCCCTTCGATGAAATCAGCCGGCAGCCGGTTCACTTTCAGGAGTGTCAGAGCTTTTTTACACTCGGCTGCACCATTGCATTTCATTACTTCCGGACTGATGTCTTCATTCTGCTCCTGCAGAGACTTCAGCACAGCCGCCGTAACCCCGCCGGAGTTGCCAAATCGTTTACCGTAAACGGTGCCTTCCTGATAATCATTCGGCATCGGCTGCAGTTCAATATCACGGGCCCGCATAAAGGCACGGATCTCGCCGAATGTCATAGCGTAATCGGCATTGCCCCGTATGTTCAGATCCAGTGTTTCACTTTTTTTACCGATACATGGGCCGATAAACACAGTGACGGCTCCGGGGTGCTCTTGTTTGACCATACGCGATATCGCTACCATCGGTGAAACTGTTGTTGACATATTATCAAGCAGGGTTGGAAAATGCTGTCTGATCATATTAACAAAGGCCGGACAACAGGAAGTTGTCATCTTTTTGCCTTCTTTATAGGCCTCGGCCCATTCAGCAGCTTCAGCGGCGGCGGTCATATCACCGCCTAATGCCACCTCAATCATATCGGCAAATCCAAGCTGTTTTAATGCATGCTTCCAGCTGGCCATCGTGATGTCTTCGCCAAACTGTCCTTCGGCTGCCGGGGCTACCATCGCGACTACATGTTTTCCGGCACGGATCATATTGATGACGTCGACCAGAAATGATTTGGCGCCGATGGCTCCGAAGGGACAACTGTGAATACAGTTGCCGCACTGGATACATTTTTCTTCGTTGATTACGACAAGACCGTTCTCGTCCATGGTAATCGCATCGACGGGACAACTCTTTTTACATGGACGGACCAGGTCGGCGATTGCATTGTAAGGACAGGCCTGGGCACATTTGCCGCATTCTTTACATTGGTCGGCATCGATGTGGGCGCGGTTGCGGCCCATGCTGATGGCTCCGAAGTTACAGGAATCCTGGCAGGCTTTGCCCATACAGTTCTGGCAGTTGTCGGTTACTACATAACGGGAGATCGGACAGCCTTCGCAGGCGGAACTGATGACCTGGACAATATTGCGGGTGTCTTTGCCGCTGGTCGGACACTTCCCTTCGGCCAGACGGATTCTCTGGCGGATTACCTCTCGTTCTTTATAAATACAGCAGCGAAACTGGGCCTGCGGACCCGGGATCATTTTGAAGGGAATCCCATCTCTGCCTTCGTCGAGCTTGCCTTCCCAGGCCAGTTTGGCTGTTTCGTATAATACTTCGTGTGTGATGCGTAATATTCTTGCGTCATTCGTGACCATGCTTTTTATATCCTCCACTTTTCTAGGTGACTCCCCTGTTGATGTTAAAAACTGTTGCGGTTGCTGCGGCCGGCACTCTTCTTGAATGATAAAGCCATTCAAGAAGCATCGGATGTCCATCCGATGTGAAAATGTGAACAAAAACAGCTTTACAAGCAAGCTTGACAGCTGCTTTTGCCCACATTTTCCCGCCGTCCTGGATTGTTGCGTTCAGTAGTAAGTAACCGTCACCTGTTTTCCCATCTGCTCTACTGCTGACTTTAGCTGCTCTACCAGATTCTGACGAATTCCCAGATCAAACGGCAGGCCGGGATTCTGATAAGCTCCGTTAATCGCCTTGCCTACATACAAATGAAGCTCCGTACAATCCTCGATCAACACTTTTGCGACCCTGGATGCCCCATTCCCTTTATCCAGCTCGAGGAAAAATGTCTCTGATACGGATTCATTCTGAACATACAGCTTAAGCAGTTTAATCACCCGGTTTAGTGTCAGTACTCCTTCAGTAACGAGATCGATGCCATCCAGATAGGCAATCGGGGGGATCTCGGGATCAACATAATCGAGAGAAACGTCCAGTTTCTTATTCAGTACCCGGGAAACGATGGTGGCGCTGGTACCGCCGCAAACAATTCGTCTTGTCATCTCATCGCCTTCCATAAACGTACGCACCATCGCCAGATCATCATCCTGATTCTGGGCCGGACCAGTCATCAGATGAACCGGCTTGGAGTTGATAATACGCATGCAGGCAACGGTGGTATCATCACCGGGACGATATTGATACAGTTCATCACAGGCCTGACTGATCGCCGCCGCAAGCCGCATCGCCGATATCGTCCGCCCATACTGGGCCACTGCATATCTGGCAATATCTTCCCATAACCACCCGAAGTTCAAAAGGCTGCCTACCCCGGCATGAATTGTGCCGTCACTCATCAATACAAGAGCATCGCCTTTTTTAACCTGAAAACGGTATTCGTTGATCTTTTTGCCTTCCACTTCACGAATATTGGGTGGAATCGGAATCAATTGTCCGTTACGAATAAAAATACAGCTGGGATTATCAAACTCAACCAGGTACGCGTCACCGTTGTGAAACACCTGCAGGATACTGAATGTAGCATAAGCCACCTGCCTCACCTGGCAGATCGGCAGCGTTTCAACGATCGTTTCAACACATTCCTCAAGAGTAGCACCATTTAAAAACATCGTTCCCAGAATCTTTGAGGTCAGGGTGGCCAGAATATTTGCTTTTACGCCGCTGCCCATGCCGTCGGCCAGTATCATGATGTTGGAATCATCGGTTTTTAAGATTTCAACTTTATCGCCGCATAACACCTCGCTGAATTTATTTAAACTTCTATATGCAACATCTACGGTAACTCCCATCTACTTTCCTCCGCTGTCACTGCCGTCATCGAGCAGGGTGCGGCAAAGAGTCGTCAGGGTTGTCTTGGTCTCAGCGGTAGTCTCACCAAGCAAACCGGCGATCTCCTGAGCTACCATCATCTGTTTGTGAATGACTTTCTGTGCCAGATCAATTGTATCTAATTTCTTTTCATAATCCGCTCTTGACTTCTCTTCTTCCTTGGTGATATCGATGAAGGTCGCAAGGACGGCATTTTCTTTTTCTATGTAAACAATGTTCTGGAGTGTAAACATCTGATACTCCGGATAATCTACTTTTTTTCCATGAATGTTCTGATGGGTATCGAGAACCCACTGGAAGTCAACAGGATCAATCAGTTCATACAGATACATCTGCAGCGCTTCCGTCCGGGTCTTGCCAAAGTAGCGTTGTCCGACGGCAGAATAATCAAGGATCTTCATGTCTTTATCAACCAGAAGTACCATGTTTGGCGAGGTCTCCATAACCAGGTTGGAGAACGATTCTGACTTTTCGTACATGAACGGAATGCACATATTCAACTCAGCCTTTTTCTGGAAGACCGCTACTGCCTTCTCACGGCAGGTCGGATAACCGCAGGCACCGCAGTTTAATTCATCTTCCGGTTTGTTTTTTCCGGTCTTGCTGAGGATCTCCTGGATCTGCTCAGCAGTCGGAACCACATCTTTCGGGGCCTGATTGAAGAACACCTTGCGAAGCGGCACTTTTTCCATTAACGGTGCAATCACTTCGTCTTCGACCGGTTCTTTTGCTATCGCTTCTTCCATATCCAGCTTTACCTTGAAACGGGAAATGCTCTCATCTTCGACCGTTGATCCTTTGATGCAGCCGCCGGAACACATATCCATTTCAATAAAGCAACCTTTGATCTCACCTCTTACCATACTCTTACACAAATCGATACAGTTGGCCTCACCATGGACATAAAACTTGCGGTACTGATCCACCTGTTTTCTGGTAGCCACAACGGAATTCACCACCCCGTTGGTGACGGGATAGAGCCGGTTCACCCTCGGGTTCATCTGTTCAAAGGGAGTATCTTTACAGTCCTCTATTTCAATATCTTCCTCCTGCAGCCAGCGACCGATTTCATTAAAATTCAATACCGCATCAATGCAGTCATTATGACGAATATCTCTGGATTCCCGCTTTTTGGCTATACAGGGGCCGAGGAATACAGTTTTGACATCTTTTCCAAGTTCTTGTTTCAGCAGTCTTCCATGGGCAATCATCGGTGATACCACCGGCGCAAGATATCCGGTCAGTTCCGGATAGTACTTCTCTATCAAATCGTTGACACTCGGGCAGCAGGTCGTAATAATATTCTCCATTGTTCCCGCTTCCAGCAAACCGGCATACTCCTGTGTCACCAGGGCAGCGCCTTCTGCCGTCTCACGAACATCCGTAAACCCCAGCGCCAGCATCGCTGCCCGCACCTGTCCCGGTTCATGGAACTTCATCAGTCCCAGATAAGAAGGTGCAATCGACATCACTACCTTCTCGCCCTGAGCAATCCAGCCTTTCACCATATCCAGGTCACTGATCAGAGTCTTGGCCGACTGCGGACAAATCTTCAGACAACGGCCGCACAGAATACAGTTCTCCGGCAGGATCTCCGCCCGGCCGTCTTTTACCATTACTGCCTTTACTTCGCAATAACGCACGCACTTGTAGCAATGGCGGCATTTGGTTGCTTTAAAGTCAATAATATTCATGCCGGCAGCCTCCCCAGAATCTCCTTGTCAAAGAAGTCTCTGGTATCTTCCGGCTTCAGTGAATGCAGGACCTCATCTACGGTGACACATACACCGTTGACACAATTGCCGCTGCAAAATGATCCGTTTAAGTCAACCTGTTCGCCCACTCCGTGTTCCTTTACCAACGCCTGCATCTGTTCAATAATTTCCCGCGCACCTTTCAGATGACATGCACTGCCGATACATATTGTTACCCGCATACCAAATACCTCCTATGTAGTCAGATTATCATATTTTTAATTATCTCATATTGATATTTTTTTATCAATTGCTTTTTGTCATTCTCATTGTTTTTTATTGCATACCTTTGTATTTTTGATATAATGGAGATGCTTTACATTTTGCATCAGATCTGATGCAGCGAAAAGGAGAGGATTAATTATGAAAAAAAGCGCTACGTTATTACTGGCGGCACTGACTCTTACGGCTGTTCTTGGCGGCTGTACCAAAAGTCAGCCTGAACCGGCCGCAGAATCTGCATCTGCTGTGGAAACTACCGCTGCTGAAGCAGCAACTGAGGCAGAAACTACGGAAGCAGAAACTACGATAGAGGCATTTACCGAACCGGTGCTTGAGGATATTACACCGGAAGATGTAACCGTACGTGTCGGTTCCCTGAAAGGACCTACGTCAATGGGGCTGGTATCATTAATGGATCAGGCTGAAAAGGGCGAAGCAGGCAACCAGTATGAATTTACCATGGTCACCGCTGCTGATGAACTGCTCGGCAAGATCGTATCCAATGAAATGGACATCGCTCTGGTTCCGGCTAATGTGGCAAGTGTTCTGTACAATAAAACTGACGGCGGTATTGCCGTGATTGATATCAACACACTGGGAGTTCTCTATATTGTCGCTTCCGATGATTCGATCCAGAGCATGGCCGACTTAAAAGGCAAAACCCTGTATCTGACCGGAAAAGGGACAACTCCTGAATATGTGACCAATTATCTGTTATCTGCCAGCGGTCTGACAACTGATGATGTAACTCTGGAATTTAAATCAGAAGCAACCGAAGTTGCCGCTGTCCTAAAAGAACAGCCTGATGCAATCGGCCTGCTGCCACAGCCTTTTGTTACTGCTGCTATGGCTCAGAATGAAGACCTTAAAATTGTACTTGACTGTACCAAAGAATGGGATGCCCTGCAGGGTACCGGCGGAAGCCGTCTGGTTACCGGCGTAACCATCGTCCGCAAAGCTTTCCAGGATGAGAACCCGAATGCAGTCGCCCTGTTTTTACGGGAGCATTTTGCATCAGCTGACTTTGCCAATACTAATGTCGCGGAAGCGGCTGAACTGGTTGCTGCCCAGGGTATTATTGAAAAAGCGCCGGTTGCCCAAAAAGCTATGCCGTACTGCAACATCGTCTGCATTACCGGAGATGAAATGAAAGCTGCCTTAAGCGGATATCTGAAGGTGCTGGCTGACCAGGATCCGGCTTCCATCGGCGGAGAGCTTCCGGGTGGTGATTTCTATTTTAACCCATAAGGTTCTAAGCAAAGTGATATATTTATAAAGGAGTGTTTTCATGAAGCGACCATTAAAGTTCCGATCAATAATGATTATTATATTCTGGATGGTTGTATGGCAGATCGCCAGCCTGTTCGTCGACAATAAAATCATCTTTGTCGGACCGGTCGACGTGATACGCTCCTTTGCTGAATTAATGATCAAACCTGATTTTTGGAAATCCTTATCCCAGACCTTCTGCAAGATCAGTCTGGGATACTTGTCAGCCTTTTTTTCGGGTATTCTGATCGGCTGTCTGGCTTACCGGTTCCGCATTCTGCAGGAATTCCTGAAGCCACTGACTCAGATAATGATTGCAGTTCCGGTAGCCTCTTTTGTAATCCTGGCACTGATCTGGGTCGGTTCGAAGAATCTGTCTGTATTTATTTCATATATAGTGGTATTTCCGGTGATTTACATCAATACGATTGCCGGACTGGACAGTACACCGGTTGAACTGCTTGAGATGGCCCGTGTATTCCGGATCCCGATGCTGAAACGGACGCGATATATCTATATCCCGGCCTTAATGCCCTATCTGATCAGCGGCTGTAATGTCGCACTCGGAATGAGCTGGAAATCGGGCATTGCTGCGGAAGTAATCGGTGTTCCCTCACATACGATCGGGGAACATTTATATTTATCAAAAATCTATCTGAATACCGCAGATTTATTTGCCTGGACGATTGTAATTATTGTGATCAGTGCATTATTTGAGAAATTGTTTTTAAATATTATTAAGCGGGTGAATGTATGAATTCGTGTCAGCTGACGGTACAAGATCTGTCAAAATCCTATGGTGAAATTAAGGTTCTTGATTCCTTTAATATGAATCTGGAATCCGGTCATACCTACTGTCTGATGAGCGCCTCAGGCAGCGGCAAGACCACTCTGCTGCGTCTGGTTCTGGGACTGGAGCAGCCCGATAGCGGCAGCATCACACTAAAAAAATCTACGGATGAAGGACTGGTCGCTGTCTTTCAGGAAAACAGACTGTGCGAATCCTTTTCACCCGTAGATAATGTATGTATGGTCACCGGTTCCACGCTTAGCCGTGAAGAGGTCTGCAAGGAGCTTAGCCGCCTGCTGCCGGAAGAATCGATCCACCGGCAGGTCAAGACTTTAAGCGGCGGTATGAAGCGGCGTGTCGCCATTGTGCGGGCCCTGCTGGCACCATCCTGCGGCATTCTGATGGATGAGCCGTTTACCGGTCTGGACGAAGATACCAAAGCACAGGTAATCCGCTATGTCAAAGAAAAATCGACCGGTAAGCTGATTTTAATTACCACCCATCAGGAAGAAGATATCACCCTGCTAGATGGGATATTGCTTACTCTGTAACTTCAGTCTCGGCAGCGGCCTCCCGGCCGCTGTTTTCTTCTGCCGCAGAATCATCAGCCGGCTGCTGACCATCTTCCGGTCTTTGTCCGCGCCCCATTCCGCCGCGGCCCATTCCTTCCGGACGTTCGCCGTCAGCCGGGAACTCACCGTTCTCCGGGGCTCCTTCCGGGCGCTGCCCACCGCTCATTCCTCCACGGCCCATTCCTTCCGGACGTTCACCGTCAGCCGGGAACTCACCGTCCTCCGGGGCTCCTTCCGGGCGCTGCCCACCACCCATTCCGCCGCGGCCGCCGCCTGGTCCGCCCATGCCGCCCGACGCAGTTCCGTATACAGTCATCAGGCCTTCTACCAGCATGTCAGCCGTTTCTTCTCCGGTGACTACCTGATAGGTCTTTCCCGTCTCCAGTTCCGGAGCACTGATAATCACTGCATTGTAATCTCTTTCCGGCGCAAAGCTGCCGATTGTGTTTCCATCGTTGTCATTTAAGGTGATCTCAGTACCACCTTTTTGAGCTGCCGCATAATAAACCACCAGATAATTCTGGGCAGATGTGTCATCAAAAGTCTGCATCATCCCTGATGAACCTGCGGCAAATACCGTTCCGCCGGTAATATAAGCACTGCCGTTATAATCGAGAATTCCATTACCGCCGCTGGTCGGCCCGCTCAGATAGAGGGTTCCGCCATCGATGTAGAGATCGCCGTTGGAATCGATCCCGTCGGCGCTGGCATTAATCCACAGTTCACCGCCGGCAATCCTGGTGTAAACACCATCCTGGTTCTGCATTTTTTCCTGCTCGGTTGCAACCGTCGCCGCCGAATTAATCCCGTCATCACTGGCTACAGCTTTAATCGCACCGCCATTGATGTCTACCGTTTTACCAGCCAGAGCCTCCTGGCTCCGGGTAATGTCAATCTCGCCATTCAGAATAATCAGCTGGGTTTCCGCCTGAATACCGTCATCTTCAGCGGCAATCGTTATCTTCCCGCCATCAATCCAGATGTAACCTTTCTCAGGATCTTCATCATTATTTGATTTAATGCCGTCTTTGCCAGACTGAATATTGATCTGTCCATCCCTGATCACGACACCATCCTTCCCTTTCAGACCATCGCTGACAGCCTGGATTTCCAGATTGCCGGAAGTGACTGTCAGAACCGATTTGCTGCGTATGGCGCATTCGTAATTACCGTATACATTCAGGTTGCCGGTGCCGTTAATTGTCAGATCACCCCTGGCAAATACCGGCGCATTCGGCTCATCCTCTTCGGCACTGGCATATACGTAACCGGAGCTGTCACTGATAGTATTATCAGTTCCGTCAGCCAGGGTCAGAATCACCTTGCCTTTACCGGAACTGTAAATCGGGGCAGTTGTTTTATTGGACAGTTCGACACCATTTAAAATCAGCCGGACCACCTCGTCTTTCGCTGTATCAATCAGGATCTGACCGTCTGTAAGAGTACCGGATATTACATAAGTCCCGGCCTTACTGATAGTTACGGTCTGATCGGAGACCGTTACACCATCTCCCGCCGTAATTTCACTATCTGACACTTCTATGTTAACTGCAGATTCTTCATCCCACCCGGAGTTTAAGTCTTCTGCCAGATAAGTAACCGTCTTTGTGTTATCTTCCCCCAGCTCTGCGGTTACTTCAATATCCTCGCCATTTACTTCATCATTTGCTGATGGTTCATGACCTGCTGCAGTCTCAGTCTCTGCGGTCGGTTCTGTTGATACAGTTTCTGTTTTGCTGCACGCAGTAGTCTGAACAGCTACCAGCGCACCTGCCACACAAACTGCCATTAACTTCTTCCAGTTTTTCTTCATCGTCTTACCTTTCTGTCCTGTTATTATCTTTAAAGTGTTTCTTTTGCCAGCGGAACCCGGCCGCATACTAATGTCAGATTGCCGTTACGGCAGCGGATCTGATCTAAAAATTCTTTTTCTTTATTGATATGTTTTAGATTCACATGGTACTGCAGTTCATACAAACTGCCCATATTTACGGTGCGTACCCGCAAAAGTTCTGCTTTACTTGTATAGGTGTCAAAGAGGTCATCGAAAACGCCCTGATAGTCAAGATTTTCAGGAATCGTGACTTTTAGCTCGCGCTCCTTCAGGCTGCTGTCCACTCCCGGCAGATGGGCCATCAGGACCGTGATACAGCCAACTACTCCCAGCAGCAGCACTGCTACACCGAGGTAACCCATTCCTGCCGCCAGACCAATCGCCATGGCCAGAAATACACTGGAGATTTCGCGGGAGTTGCCGGGCAGAGAACGGAACCGGATCAGGCTGAATGCGCCCATTACAGCGACTCCGGTCCCCAGATTGCCGTTGACAAGCATAATAACGGTCTGTACGATCAGCGGCAGCAAAACTAAGGTTAATACAAAATTCTTCGTCACCTGGTTTTTGTAAGTGTGGATCCAGGCAAGGGCAACCCCCATCATCAGCGATGCCGCTGAACAAAGCAAAAACTCTTCCATCAGCACCGCCGGATTGGTTGCACTGGATAATATACTGTTAAGCACAGATTCTTCCTCCTTCGTAAATCTCATGAGCTGCTATGTATTCTTTAAAATAAGTACCATACTTGGAATACGAAACGGGGTAGATCGCCAGCTCCGAAAGTATCCGGCTCATCCAGACCGGCATCGCTCCCGGAATCTTGATCTCCATCAGGAGTTTACCTTTTTCCAGCAGCGGAATTCCATAGGTTCCTCTGCTCAAGTCCAGATTGTTTTCCCGGGCCCGGATATTCATATCAAAAGTTACCCGCAGCTCCGGATCTTCTTTGCCAAAGAAGGCAATTCTTTCATAGGCCAGATAGACTCTGGGGTTTGGCTCATACAGATTCATCGCATAATCAATTTCCTGCAGGATCTGGCTGCTGCCTTCCGGGGCAATGCCGTAGTAGAGATATTTTCTGGCATCCTTCAGCGGCAGCGGAATCCGGCGTTTGTAAACAACTCCGTCAAACTTCTTTTTCAGTTCAATAAATACCGTATCATCTTCATCCGGGATGCCGTAACTGCGCAGACGAATCTTTTCTTTATAGACCGGCTTGCTGAGTGAGGTACGGATCAGATCAAATCCGGGAGTGTCAAAGTAAATATTGCTGATTGTGTGTTTGCCGTACTGGTCGGCGCTCAATCTGGTAATCATCTGGCTCATCAGTGCATTGTATTGTTCTATTGTAATCATATATTTTTTTTCGTATCGTTTGAATACTTCCTGTGCCATGTTGTCTTCCTCCTGTCTTTTTTGCTTCTCTCTTACATTTTTTTCCTGTTCTGTTGTTAATTATCTTAAATGGAATATGTGAATCAATTTTGTTAAGTATGTGATTAATCTGTGAAACCTGACATAAGGTTTCAGGTTTGATCTGGTATACTGGAGCCAGAAAACATTTAAATGGTGCAAAAGAAAAGAAACGGAGGCCGTTTATGCATTATGTAAAAGCAAAAGGAATCTTATCCGCCAGAAATGGCATGAACTTATATCGTGGCTGTTCACATGGATGTATCTATTGTGATTCACGAAGTAAATGCTACCATATTGAACATGAATTTGAAGATATCGAGGTTAAAGAAAATGCACTTGAATTATTAGAAGAAACCCTGAAGCGCAAGCGCAAAAAATGTATGCTTGGTACCGGCAGTATGACTGACCCTTATATTCCGCTTGAAATGGAAATACAGAATGTCCGACGGGCACTGACACTGGCAGATCACTACGGCTTCGGTTTTACGATGATCACAAAATCAGCGCTGGTGCTAAGGGATATCGATCTGCTGAAAAGCATTAACGCTAAAACGAAATGTGTGGTACAGATGACTTTAACTACCTGTGATGAAGATTTATGCCGTAAAATCGAGCCCAATGTCAGTACCACAAAAGAGCGGTTCGACGCATTAATGACGCTGAAGGAAGCCGGAATCCCTACTGTTGTATGGATGTCTCCGATTCTTCCGTTTATTAATGATACGGAGGAAAATATCAGAGGAATTCTGGATTATTGTATACAGGCTGATGTCTACGGCATTATTTGTTTTGGTATGGGAATGACACTGCGGGATGGTAACCGGGAATATTTTTATGAGCGGCTCGACCGGCTTTTTCCCGGAGTAAAGGAAAAATATATCCGAACTTATGGGATGGCATATGAACTCAGCAGCCCAAACAACGGCAGATTAATGCGATTGTTTTATCAGACATGCAGACAGCATGGGATTGTATGTGATAATAATGAAATATTCCGGTATCTGAGTACACTTGAGGTGAAGCATGATCATGTTCAGTTGTCCTTGTTTGATTAATGTATAAATTGCTTGAAATTTTCGCTCACCTGTGATAAAATTGCAAAAGTACTTTGATGTTGGGCTATCGCCAAGCGGTAAGGCACAGGACTTTGACTCCTGCATTCGATGGTTCGAATCCATCTAGCCCAGTTAGTGAAAAGAAGCTTGGAACCTTTTGTTTTAAATGGTTCCAAGCTTCTTTTACGCTAAGGAGGTCACAATGAATTATTAATAGTAGAAAGTGGCCAACAAGACCTCACTTCATTCTCATCAATGAAAAATCATTTGTTCTGTTCTCTGACGATATTCCCAGCAACGAAACCATAACTACAGTACAATTTTCCCTCTTATTGATTTTATATTCTCCCAAACCCTAGCCCTAATTTTTATCCTTATATATAAAAAGCAAAAAAAATTTGAGCCAAATAGTTGAAGTAATAAAGTAACTTCTAAATAAACAATACACACGATTTAAATAACTGCCAGAACTCTATTTGGCTCAGTATTTTGAGCCTCTCAGGATAGAAAATACTTTACAATATGTTCAATATTCTGAGCAAAACAATTTAGGAGTTTCGAATGTATGCAAAAGCTAAAGAATAATATTAATTTAGGAAATAATCTCAGATTAATTAGAAACAAACACGAATACACTCAGGATCAGATTATTGCGCAATTAGATTCATTCGATATTGTGATAACACGCAGTACATATTCTCGATACGAAACTGGTGAAATGAATATACCGGTAGCTGTTTTGATTGCTCTTCATCAAATTTATAAGTGCTCCTATGATAGCTTTTTTGATGGTCTTTATTTGGTCCGTAGAAAATGAATTCTCAAGCCATAGCAAGCATTTACAAATATCCTCCTCCTATTATTTCTTATATTTCAGTTTCAATTGGTATCATAATATAACACCAATTGCTAGATATTTTTAAGTTTTTTTCTCGCCTCTATTTTTCCTTTATCGAGTGTGTCTTGTAGTTCTGTTATCCAATCTCCCCAGTATGAGTTTAATATACGAACTAATGTATCATAGTTGACAATCTCAATTCGCTGGTCGGTCGCTTCTATAAATTTCGGCACATGCCCAGTACAAATAATAATACCTTTATTTATTTCATCCTTTATCACTGAATATGCAAAAGCTCTCACTGTTTCTATATTTAAATCCATTTTATCATAACGCTTGCACTCAATGTATATTTTTTCTTTCAGGTATACATTTTCTTTAATGACAATAACATCTTTACCACCATCATGAGTTCGTGGTGTCAATTCTGCCTGGTAACCCATTTTTTCAAATAATATTTTGATCATTATCTCAAAATCATTTGGTGCAATTTCATGTAATATTTCTTGTGGATGAGTTACATCAATAAATCTCTTTTGAATTATCTCCTTTGCCTCCTTAAGACCTATAAACATATCATCAGACAGCTCCTGGCAACATATATGGATATATTCATTTATTATATTTATAACTCGCAATGGAGCAGTTGGCAAAAGCCTCAGGCACCAAGTAATACCTTCGCTCCCAGGAAAACCAAATAATAATCTATTGAATTTCTCATCGTTATTAATATTATATTTATAAAAACCTTCTTCCCTACTAAAACGTTTATGACGGTCAATAGCTGTATCAAAATGATACCAGTCATTGTCAGTTGTGCCACCTCGCATTAAAACCCTTAGTACCCTCTTTATCTCATACACAGACAAGCTGTTTACACTATCAAGAAATTCTTGATACATTCTGTCTGGTATTTTTTGACTTGGATGCACTATATATTTGTTGTTGTATGTACATTCAGCATCAACTATCCATGAATCGAAACTGCCCGAAATATTATAGTTAACTATTTTCCTCATAACACTTCACCTCTTTAATAGAAAATTCGCTTGTGACATTCCTACTCGTATTTTTGACCAGTAAAAATCTCACCGCATGTTCAGTCAACATACACCAGATACCTAATCATAAAATACATTCTATTTTTTTTGATTTCCCCCCTTCAAACCTAACAGCGCGCAAAAATCGGTTAATTTCAGGCAATCCGAAACATCAGCATATACACAGATGAGTTCTCAATATTATGAAAGAAAAATCTTTTCATAGCTGGTATTGTTCTCACAGTACGGGGAATTTCATTGCTGGATAGGTACAATATGCGGTAAATCGTCTGGATTAATTGAATATCGCTATTACTTAGTTGGACGATTTCTTATTTTATTCCGTGTAGTTGACGGTAGTGTTTTGGTGTGATTCCATATATTTTTTTGAAAAGGCCTGAAAAATGACCGGCGTGAGTGTAGCCGACTTTTTGTGCTATCAGGCGGATGTCAATGTCTGAATTGCGCAGCAACAGCAGGGCTTGGTTCATTCGCAGGACTTTTAGGTATTCGTAAACGGTGGTGCCGTAGGTTTGCTTGAATGCTAGTTGGTATCTGGATTCGCTCATACCGGCAGTTTTTGACAGTTCTTTGATGGATGGATATGATGCCGGATTATGTTTCATGTATGTTACTGTCTTTGCCAAAGAACGCTTGTCTTTGGTGTCTAGTTTTACCGGCAGATGTTTGTACTGGCTGGTTTGGTTGTAATGGTGTGTCACCAGGGATAGTACTTCGAGTACTTTGCTTTCCATATAGATCTGTAATGCTGCTCCTTCCGCGGTACAGTCTCTTATTTGCTGGAAGATGAAATTGAGCTCGGGGGAGTTGGGGGTTTCGGTCAGGTGGCTGATTGTGTTTACTGATTTGCTGTAATCGCTGCCGTATCTTTTTTGGACGAACTGGTCGAAGTAGTCCTGGGTTATTAATATCTTTGTAAATCTTGCGGGTTTTCCGGCTTCGCAGTATGCATAGGCGGTCCGCTGTTTGTTGGCGTAGCAGCATATTCCACGGCCTACTGATTTTAGTTTTTGTTTTCCTATTCGCCAGGAACTTGTCTCTGTTTCGAACTGGCTGATCTCAATATAGGGTTGGCTGATTTCGGAAACTTTCTCAAAGTTGTCGCGTGGTGTAAAATCTGCCGTCAATACTAAAAACTGTCCCATATAACTAATAAGCTTATAATGACCGCTGCCATACTCTGCCAACATTTTATAATAGCTGCAGCTGCTGTTCGATAATTCCGGAATCACTGCAAAGTGCAATTTTTCCGGTAATACCGATGCATAATAATCGACTACGGAAATCTCCATTTTATCTCCTTTTTCTTAATGTCTTTTCCTAACGTCTTTGCCTGGCATCTTGACCAGACACCAAATTTTCTGATCACTAATTTATATCACAGTATAGTATATTTATATCACAATATTTTGAAATTACAAAACATTTTTCAGCTGTTTTCCTTTGATAAACATGCATTTTTCGGTACCTTTAAAATTATATCTGATCATTTGATTTTTGACTGAAGTTATAGTACGTTGTATGTGATTAGTTTAGGCTAACCAATCTTACTATAAAAAGGAGTTTTCATATGAATGGAAATGATCGTACCAGAATACTTGCAGAAGAAAAGATGACACCGGCACTGTTTAAGCTGGGTATTCCGATTGTTATTACTATGCTGGTCTCAGCTATGTACAATGTGGTGGATACCTATTTTGTATCTGGTCTTGGTACCACGGAGGTGGCGGCTGTTTCGGTGGCCTTTCCGATCTCACTGGTTTTCTCGGGACTGGGGCTTACATTTGGTGTCGGCGGCGGATCTTATATTTCCCGGCTTTTGGGTGCCGGGCAAAAAGAAGAAGCCGGACGAGTGGGCTCTACCGCTCTTATAACCGGCGGCATCGCGGCTGTGATTATGGCAGTTTCTATGCTGCTTTTTTTGACACCGCTGCTGCGATTTATGGGCGCAACTAATACTATTTTGCCTCATGCCAGAAGTTATGCATTTATCTTTATTGTCAGCACAGTAATCAGTTCGGTTAACAGTGCTTCGGGTAATTTGGCTGTGTCTCAGGGCGCCAGTGCGATTTCAATGGTAAGTATGCTTGTCGGTGCAGTATTAAATATTATACTGGATCCGCTGATGATTTACAGTATGGGGATGGGAGTGAGAGGTGCTGCTGCTGCGACCCTGATTTCACAGATCGTTACTGTCTGTATTTACATTTACTTTTTCAGCAGTCCCAAGTCGTATGTCCGGATCAGTATGAAACTGTTTCAGCCTTCCATGGAGATTTACAGGGAAATTATTAAAATCGGGCTTTCGATGTTTGCCCTGCAGGTCCTTTCTTCGATCTCGATGAGCCTGATCTCACGCGGGGCGAGTGCTTATGGTGATGAGGCCGTAGCTGCTTTGGGCGTGGTATTAAGGATCGTTACCCTCGGCTCCAATGTGGTATTTGGTTATATGAAAGGATTTCAGCCGATGGCAGGATTCAATTATGGGGCGAAAAACTACCGGCGGGTGCAGGAAGCCATACGCAGCAGCATTCAGTGGACAACGATCTTTGGAATCCTCTGGACGATCCTGGCTTTTGTAATATCAAAACCACTGATATCTGTGTTCAGTGCCGACCCGGATTTTATATCAATTGGTGTAACGGCTTTGCGGGCTAATGTGATTATGTTTTTTTCTTTTGGATTTCAATTCACCTATTCTACGCTTTATCTTGCACTTGGCAAAGCAGTTCCGGGGATGGTGCTGAATCTGAGCCGGCAGGGCATCTTCTTTATTCCGGCCATCCTCATCCTGCCCGGGATTCTTGGGCTGAATGGCGTCATCTATGCCCAGGCCTTTGCAGATCTTTGTACCTTGGGCCTGACGCTGATTATGGCTGCACGGATTAATTCGCAGATTAGGGGGCTCATTTTAAATACATAGATAAAAAAAGCAGTACACTTCATCAATTCAAGATGAGATGTACTGCCTTTTGTTAATGGAGACAACTGGGCTTGAACCAGCGACCTCTTGCGTGTCGAGCAAGCGCTCTCCCGGCTGAGCTATGCCTCCATATCCAAGGAAATTATAGCATGACTTACAATATTTCACAAGGATTTTTTGAATTCTCGGAAAATTTCTGAAAATTCACCCGATTATCTGACCACCAGTGATGAATGCTCCGGATGCCGTTCAAACCATACCTGTGCATACGAACAGGTCAGCACGGCCTTTTTATTCTGCGACTGCAGCCATACAGCCAGTGCCTCCATCAGCTTTCCTGCCACTCCCTGACCTCTGAGTGAGTCATCCACAAAAGTATGGTTCACATCTACCGTATTTACATCCACCTCCGGAAATGTCACCTCTGCCAACAGATTATTCTCTGCATCGTATAAAGCTATCTGACTGTTGTTAATCTGAAAATCCATATTATTTCCCTCCTGTGGCTTGTCCCATTTATCGTACACTGACTATATTATAATATATCAGAGGTGATAAAAATGACTGATAAAAATGATTGTAAAACGACTGAAAGAATCTACGAAAAGCAGGCCAGCCTTGGCGGATTCATCCGCGGCTACCAGAAGCGCTGCCTGTCCTGCCCGGCTTTAGCCGCTTATCTGAATGTAACAGAAGAATTTCTCAAGGATGCCATCGATTATTACCACACCAGGTACGGGCAGCTGGTCGCGGTAGATCATTATATCATCCTTTTTGAACCGGCATTCAGTATTATCGAACGAATGTAAGTTATACCGGACATCACGCCCGTTCCCCCAGAATCTGAACTGCCTGATCGATATGTGTCTGTTCCAGACCGTGAAGCATCGATGTCTGCACCAGTTTATGGGCGAACGGGTTCATATCCGAACCGTCATCCAGTACTACAAATGATTCGACCGTTTCCCCATGCCAGTTGACCAGCCACTCCTTAATCTCATTCCCGCGATATCCGTAAGACCGGAATATAACCGGTGTCTTGCTCATAAACGTGAGCCCATATTTTTCAAACTCCCGACACAGCATCTGAAAATCATCAGCATCATGGCTCTTGATTCCTCGTTCAATATCAAACCACCCCAGACGCCAGGTTGATGATAACACAATCTTTGCTCCGGTCCGGTCAATCAACTGCTTGAGCAGCTGCATGCACCGGTCTTCCACAAAGTTCAGATCCTGTGAACTGTTCTCACAGTCTATGTAATTCAATACTCCATCCACATCTAAAAAAATAAGCTTCATAATTATCCCCCTTTATATAAGCATATTCAACAATGGGACAAAATATAAGCTTATCGTACCACCTTTATCCATTATGATCAAGACACCAAATGGTTTCCGGGAGCACAGAATAGGAACGGACTGCTGAAGATACAATTTTTCCGGCATTGTGAGGATGCAAAAGTAACGCCGCCAAAACAGCTGCAAATGGAATGATGCTGAGAGGATCCTGTAAGATTGGTGTCAATACTTCAGTACTCTCTTTTTGCAAAACATATCGACAGATTATCCGCAGAACTGCGCGACGGGTTCCGTATTGTTCTGCGGCTCCCAGAATCAGCGCTTCAAGGCTGTGTGTTTTGATATTTTCCACGCCAGTGCGCAGACTGGCATCTAATTGCTTCCTCTGGGAAAGTGCAGCCAGAAGATCAGGGAAATTGACTCCGGCACGCTCTGCATTGGCAGGCTCTATCATCCGGGGATTGCACTCGATATACAGAGGATCTCCATTTCTGTGAATGAAGTCGATGGTGATCGGACCGTGCCAATGCAGGTATTCTCCAATTCTCTGCAGATGCCGGCGGGTCAGCGGAAAATCCACACTTTTCCGGGCCGCAGCCGAGTTCCCTGCTCCGATGCCGGTTTGTACAGACGTATGAACGGCTATCATGCGCCCCCGGTCGAAGACCCCCTGCACCTGTCCATATTGTCCCCTGACATCTTTCTGTACCATTAAACGATTATTCTTTATGGGTGAACAACGATAAATCACATCTGTCAGCTGTCTTTTATCCTGAACCTTGAATACCGAACGCCCCGCTGTTCCATATTCATACTTTACCCACAGTGGAAATGGCAGGATAATATCCTGCTCCTCTTCCACTGGCTGCCACGCCGGTTGAGGTATGTTCAATTCATCCAATAACTCCGCAAAAGACAGTTTGCTTTGGGTGCGCGCAAAAGCCTCCGCGGAAGCTACCGCTGCCGGAAAATCGGGCGGAAGCAGCTTGCGCCCCCTGGCTATAAGCCACGCTGCTTCATGCGTAGGCAGAACCGCTGTATACCGCTCCCGTTCTACCAGCATGGCCATATGCTTTAACCAGACACATGGCGCTTGGTTGGCATTGACTGTACGAATGATTTTGTGCCGCCACCGGCTGTAAGAAGACATTGGAAATCTCGCTGACGACAAGATGTCAACTTCGTAACCGCTGTTTCGCAGTGCCGTAAGTGTTTCACGCGATGTTAAACTGGAACCTTCTGTAAGTAATATCTTTCGCTTCATTTTACCATCAACTACTCCCCATATTTATATATCTGTACGGTTTTTATTGCGATGCCCTCCGCGTATACTGATATTATGGACAAACGCCTCGATCTGATTTCTATAACAAATGCCAGTAATGCCAACTATGCCAGTGAAAATGAATACCACCAAAGACAGTTTCCAGTTTTCCAACAGTGCATTACCTGCTATCGTACCGGTAATTATGGAAGGGATTCTGGCAAATGTAGTGATAAGCAGAAACCGTGACATCTTAATCTTACTGATACCGGCAATATAGGTCAGCATGTCTTTGGGAGTACCGGGCAGGAGAAATAAGAGAAACGCGGCATTTTCAACCTTTTGGCTGTCACGGAAAAAAGCAAAGTTTTCCACCTTTTCTTTACCAAACAACCGATAAGTCAATTGCAGACCAAATTTACGCGTGATGGCAAATACCGCGGTCGAGGCAATGATACTGCCAATCATACACAACACCAGGCCGCCCCATGTACCGAAAAGTACTCCCGCAAGAATCTCAACCGGCTCGCCGGGGATAAAAGCAATGATTATTTGCAGTATCTGTACACCCAGTATGATAAGCCATCCCACGATCCGGTGAGTATCTACCCATAACCCGACTTTTTCCTGCATAACCGGCTCGGTCAGACGGTTCAGCCAGGGCGTTACCGCAGCCGTCACCCCAACCATCAGCAGGAGAAAAACTGCAATAATTATTATCAGACGCTTAACATCAGTTGATAAGAATGTCTTGCTCTTATTTTCCATTATTTCGCCTCAACATTTCCATTACGTGTCTCCAACGCTACCGTAAACTGCGGATTGCTGCCGACATCACCGGCTGCCTGCCCATCCTTCACTGCCACACCATCATAGCCGGTGCTGATACTGCCATTGCGGGATTCCGCAATAAAATGAAAAATGGAAATCATATCAGTCTTCACATTTGACAGACTGATGTCACCTCCTGCACTGGAAACAGAAATTGTTCGTACGTTGATATCTGTGATTTCCAATATACCATGCGTAGTTTCTGTCCGTAACGACGCCAGAGTATGACTAACCTTCGTTTTCAATGTACTTTCCGTTGTGTGAACAGTGACATCGGCTTCATACCCCGCCGGAAGATACAACTCCACATAACAGTCAAGACGCCCGCCGCCGGGCCGTTGGCCCTCACTGACAGAAAGTACACCGTTTCTGTTTTCGATGCGGGCATAGTAAGCACTCTTATCGATATCCATATACTCTTTAAGAACAATGTCTGCAGTAGGGCTCTCCAGTAAAGTAATGTCATCATTATCATAATCCAGCCGGATGCCGGAAACTTGTGCCGGCTGAAAACGCTGTTCATTCACCAGTTTCATTTCCTGCTTCTTCCCGCAGCTTGTTAATATAGTAATAAAGAGTATGGTTCCGATAAACAGTCCGCCTAAATTTATCTTTTTCATTCTTACAGCTCCTTCCCAGTCTTTAATTGAACCAGTCAATTAATTCCAATGTTCAAAAACACGGAGCCTTGCCCAGCCCCGCCATTTGGTTATCTGCTATACGCGTTCAATAAAACGTCCATACAGATTGATTTTGCTTTTTCCTTTGTAATCGTTCTGTCAATGTCAAAAGCATCATTCATGATGTGCATTCCCCACCAGGCCATAATTTCTACGATGGCACGCGTGGAATAAAAAACATCTTCTACTTCACGAAATTCACCTTTCCTGATGTAGATTTCTACATATTGTTTTATCTGTTCAAAGTATCTGCGCCGGTAATCACGATAGTATCCGGCAAGTTCCTTCAAGTCTCCGGTATTATGCTCAATGATCAGACATCCCGTCCCATATTTTGAAATTACGTCATAGGCATCCGAAAACATGTCAGCCAAAGGATATTCTTCGGCCTGACTGGCAAGATGGATACCCAGCTGCATCTGGTTTGATTCAAAAGCCAGTTTAATTTCATCTTCGAGATCTTTGAACAAATCGGAAGCGATTGGATATTCATAATCCTGTTCCAACACCGACGGATCAATGGTACACTTTAAAATGTAGCTGAGAATGTCCCGTTTACTGGTAAAATACTGGTATAGCATCCCGGTTGACAGCCCGATCTCCCTGGCAATATCCTTAATCTGTGTACGGGCAAATCCCTTATTGATAAACAGATAACTCCCTGCGTCATAAAATAACTTTAGCCGGTTTTCCACGAATCTCCTCCTTTTTACCCAAAACCTGATTGAACCATTCAGTTAATAACAGTATATCATAGATTCTCATTATTTCAAGAGGACAGAAGAAATTAAAATACCGCCAGCCGCAACACGACTGACGGATAAGATGGTTAACCGGCTCTTTAAAGAAACTCAATCCCGGTACCGCAGCTACCTTGTAGTTAGTTATCATTCCTTTTAAATGGCCGCAAGTATTTACATGTATTACATTTGGTTCACTTCGTTTTTGTACTCAACAACATCTTCGATCCGACAGTCCAATATGCCGCAAAGCATGTCCAGGGTGTGGGTAGAAACATGTACATTGTGCTTTAAACGGTTCAGTTGTCCGGAACTCACACCATAATGGTGCGTTAACTTATACTGGCTAATGCCTTTTTTCTGCATGGTTATCCACAGCGGATTGTATGTAATCATTACCTGCTCCCCCCCCCCTTCTATTTGGATCTTAACGCACCGTTGGGTTTTGGTACAATATCCCACTTATTTCCTGAGTAGATTCCAGATGTATTACCTACAACCGGAGTAGGTTTTTCAATTGGCTGAATTTCTGCCGGCTTTCCTACATATATTGTTTCGGGGTGCTATCATGAAATCATGTGAACTGGTAACAACAATTTCGGCTCTTGCCTGTTGCATTGCACAGAATAAGTCGGCAGAAGAACTTGAATTAATCGCTGCAATTTTAACACAGCTGGCTGATACGCTGGCGACGATCTCAGCAGCGGAGGAACTCTGCAGCGGAGAGGAAGATTAGGTGGTAAAAAGGGGCGGCCCGGAATAAATGCTGTCAGCACAAACCAATACGACAGTATTCCCCCCAAACCGCCCTCTCACGACCAATATTTCTGCGTTCTCTGACGAATGGACAGAGATTGTGGATTATCGGCAGCACATCTCGACTTTTCCACGGATAATTCTAGTGTTTTTCCACATTTTCCACATAATTATCCACAATTTGCGCAAATTGTAGAACAATGTCGGTTTTTGTCACATACTGATTTTTATTATCTCAATTAATCCGAATTATCCAGACTTTCTATTTTAATCCAGTTACCGGAGTAATACCATTCAGTCAGCATTTTTCTGAACTCACGGCGTTCTTCGTTTGTTCCATAAAGGCATCTTTCGATTGCATAAGAATATGCATCCTTTGTTTCCACAAAAATTCCGGCTTCGGGACCTATCCCCTGATAGCCGGTCATTTACCGGAACTCCTGCTGAATCCGCTCATTTAACGGATATATTTCCTGTTGTTTCAGATAGTTGTATAGGAACAGGCGGCCCTTGTGGGTCCAGTAGGTATGTTCTGCTGCATGGGTATTCTCTTTTGATCCGGGATAGTTGTGGGTTTTTCCTTTCATATAACCCTGCCCCTGATATTTGGCATAAAGGAACCATACTTTCCCCTGTTTGTACTGAATGCCAAGTTCATTCAGCAGTTTATTGAAGCTGCGGGCAGACATCCCGTAATCTTTGGCGATCACAGTAGCCGGGATCAGGTCTTCACATTGAAGAACGAGATCATAATAATCAGCTTTCAATCGCAGTTTGGTGATAAGATCCTGAATATAACCGGCCAGATATGCGCTGACAGCCTTTCCCTGTTCTGTCTTTCCGGTTATGGCAATGTATTGGGCCATATAGATACTTAACCGGCAGTCTGAGGCATCTTCAGCGATCGTATAGTCTGACCCGGCCTCAAACATATTCTGGTATTTTTCAAACCATGGGGAAAATGTACTTTTTAATTTTAGGGACCGGTGAAGTTCTTTTGCTGAAATGGTGAGAGAATCTGGATTTACCTGAAGCGGAAAGTGCGGAAAGTCCCCCTCACCTGTGTTCGGCGGAAGATGCTGAATAGAATTGGTCAATAGAGTTCCTCCTGTTGTCCTGATATTCGCTTACTATCAGGATATTCAACAGGACTGGCACTGGTTACAAGAATACTAAAAATTAATCATCGTTTAACAGCCGTTTTATCATGATTTCACGATTGTTGATAAACATGTCCATCACTTGGTAACTCTCAGTTTCTTCATATTTACAGGGTGTAATCAATCCATCATCAAATGAAATAATATCAGCACCGGGAATGCCGAGCAATATCGGAGAATGGGAAGCTATGATAAACTGGGAGCCTGCTTCGGCCATTTTGGCAATCTGAATAAAGAGGGTAAGCTGCCGCTGTGGTGACAGCGCTGCCTCCGGCTCATCCATAATGTACAGACCTTCCTGGTCAAAAGACTGAAAATATGCCAGAAAGCTTTCGCCATGGGATTGTTCATGCAATGACTTTCCGCCATACCGGTCATAATATATTTCTTTTGGTGTGGTATCGCGATAGTCTTCGGCCTTGCTGGCAACATTAAAAAAACTTTCGGCACGGAAGAAATAGTTGGACTTCGCCCGCCGGTATCCTTTTACCAGCCGGATCGCCTGACTCAGCTCAGAAACATCATCAAACGTGCTGAATCTGTAGTTGGTTGTTCCGCCCTCCGGATTAAAACCGTATGCTACTGCGATTGACTCCAGCAAAGTGGATTTTCCGGTGCCGTTTTCGCCGACAAAAAAGGTGATGTTTTTCTGCAGTTCTAATGGTTTCATTACTCTGATTGATGTAATGTCATGCAGATAAGAATCTGATGAAACCTGCTGCCAGTCAATGCTGATTTCTTGAATAAATTTGTGATCCATGCTGATACCTCGGGTTCTGCAGGTCAGGATCTTAGCTGCCTGCTTTTGCGTCATTGATATGATAGTTCTTTTATCAAGGTTACACTACTCTGTTATATCATGTCAAGCCTGACTGCAGGAGACTTAGTCCGGCTTGGTACAGTATGGATAAATCCTTTACCTGGTGCGTCTAACCTGATATAATTGGACCATAATGAACTGACTAAAATACTTATCTTATGAACGGAGACGGCTAAATGGAAAAATTGATGTACTTGATGATGATTGAGAAAACCAAGACTTATAACAGGGTAACAAAAGCAGTAATTACAGAACATGTTGAGAATATACGAAAGCTGGATGATGCCGGGAAGCTGGAACTTTGCGGAGTATTTAAGGGATATCCGGGGATGGCGGGGATGTATATTCTTAAAACTGAAAGCCGGGAAGAGGCTGAGGAACTCTGTAAGCTGGAGCCGCTGGTTATCGGGGGATTTGCTACTTATAAGCTGGTTACTTTGATGATTGCGGATAGGGAGAATAATTATTTGCTTTAAGGGGGAGATTGCAGTTTGGTTGCAAGGGAAAGTGGGCAGTTTGGGCCGGATGTGGCTCCGTTCTCTTGGCTGGTCATTCCTAAGGCCATCAACAGCGATTTACAGCGGCACCGGCGTCAGGCGCTGGAGAACTCTGAAGACTTCTCCGCTTCGACGCCTGGATTTATGATTGGAGTACATAAATCCTCCGCTGTAAATCGCTGTTGATGACCTAAGGACTGACAAAGCCTCGTTCAATGTCGCCACATCCGGCCCAAACTGCCCCCTTTCCCCAGCTACCTGACAGGCGCCCTCTGGTTAAAAAACAAAAGACAGTTCGAAAGTAAAATGTTCTTTCATAATGATAATTATATTTCTACTGCATTATTTAAATCAAATTTCTTCCCTGCAAAGTTTATCTGAATATCATCTTCAACCCTCTCAACCACCAGAGATTTTTCTTCACCTTCACGATATGGATAAAGGATTGTGACAATTCGGTGCTCTTTTTGAGCAACCGTTGTTCGTGCTGTCAGATGCCATTGATGATCCAGTCCTTCCGTCTCAGACGGATCTACTTCTTCGAACTGATTAGTTTGAGTGATCACCATTTCCGTCCCTATAAACATCCCTTTCAGGCCGACATTGTTATGTAAGCTGGAGAATTTGTTTTCTCCGATTTCAAACTGATGCAGGCCATGGAGGAGCCAGTCTACAGTTCCTTCCTGAGTCAGGTTTATTTCGTCGATGATGATGAAATAGGATTCTTCTACGAATAAAATGTGACGTTTATTCTTTTTCAGATATGGGACTGTCTTTGCGAAGGCGGCTGTTGCATCACCTCGCAGATAGACATAACCATCCCGTTTCTCACAGACTTCCAGGCGGCCGCTTGCGGCTATCAGCTGGTCGAACTGGGTTTTGGCGGAGCCGTTCATTTCTTCTGCTTTGGTGTGTTTTTTTAGTTGGGCATACTGGCCGATGCCGTCTACTAATATGGCATTCTTGGATTTTGTGTGGCGGCGCCATTTGGTGTGCATTTCGCTCCAGAAACCGATGTAGTATCCTGACTGGATTGCCAGCGGTTCGCCGTAAGCGTGGAGTACGAAGGCATTCTGGTCGCCGTGGCTGTGGCTGACGGATCCGTATGGGCTGGACTTGAACATAAATGCCAGATGTTTGTTCTGGTCTGCCATGTCTTTGTGAATGCAGGCCCAGCCAATGTGCGGAAACGCAGTTACCACTAATTCATCTGTGGGTTTGCGAGGGGTAGTCTGAGGGAAAAGCATCTGGAAAAACAGGTCGTCAAATGCAAAGTCCCACCATCCATAGTTATAAAATAAGGATTCTGTGCCTTTGCCGCGTTCTTTTGCCTGTTCGTAATACCAGGCATAGAGGCCGCGGTTTTCTGATTGGGTGACGGCACTTAATATGTTCATGGTGTATCCGGCTTTCATTCCCGGGTAATCACCGAGGTCGGACATATCGCCAAATGCCATATAGCGCAGATCCTGACAGTATGTGTTCAGGATAAAGTTACCGGTATTTTGGAAAAACGGGCGCTTGAATACATCAATGCCAAGGGCTTCGCGAATCAGGCAGTTGGCTTCTGTGAAGAATGAAACACCACTCTGCCAATAGGTGGGGCCTTCTGCCCATCCGCCGTCTTCTCCGCCCCATGGGGTGAAGATGGTGAAGAAGTATTCGATGGTGTAGTCAAGCCACTCCCGTGCCTCTTCCTCTTCACCCAAAAGGGCAAGGGCTGCCGGTACCAAAGTCATAGAAAGAGAACGCACGCCGTGGCTGTCGAGCAGTTTTATATGGATCCGGATCTGATTCCTGACATAATCAAACAATTCTCTGGCGCGGTGCATGAGAGCATGTTTTACTTTGCCTTTTTCTTCCGGAGTCAGGATATCATTCAGCCAGTCGTAACCCCAGGCCAGGGCTGTAGTTACGCGAAATGCCGCCTCGTCGTTATAACTTCGGGCTGTGGGGCCTTCAAGATCCCATTCCGCGAGACTTAACAGCTGTGTTCTGGCGGCTTTTAAGTACTGTTCTTCGCCAGTCACCCGCCATGCCACGGCACAATGTTTGACTGTGTAAAGAGCTTCCTGACAGTCCGTATACAACTGCCGCCAGAGGCTGATTACCCGGATATCATCCGGATATCGTTCTGGTTCCGCAACCGGTTCTTTTCTAACCCATGGCTTAACGCCCTGCTCAAGAAAGTTGTTCCAGACTGTATGCAGTTTGGCATCAGCTGACAGGCTATTGATTTCTGCCGAACGAAGGAGTGCCAGTTTTTCTTCGCCGATCCAGAGACGCGGATGGGAACCAATCTGTTCGTAACGTGTCTCTCTGCCAGGTAATGGTGTGACTGCTGCATCGGGTGGAACCTCAAAGCCATCCAGGTCTTCTGCTATGGCTTCGCCATCGGCAAAAATGCGGTAGCTGTATCGGCCCGGTTCCATCAGATGTTCGGGTGTGTAAAAATTATAATCTATATTTTTGTAATGATATTTTGATACTCCTGATTCATCAAACACTCCAATCTCATATTCTTTTGCGCCATCCTTCGGCATCCAGGTAAACCGGGCGGGGTTTTCAGCTGATACAGTACCCGCGGGGCGATTATAAACGTAATAATTCATGAGCTCTTCCTTCTCTCCAATCTAAAAATAAATATGGGCACCGGATAGATATATTGCGTCGGATTTCCTCAATTTCAGAGTATTGATCGAGGTTATTCCATCTCTCCAAAAGGGCCGGTTCCTGAAAATATATCCCGGCAAACAGCATAAACGGCATCGCCACCGGCCACACTTCATCATGTTCCTGCTCTCTGCCGTATGGCCAGGCTTCCTTGTTCTGCAAATAGGGAAGCATAAAATCCAGCCCCTTTTTCAGGCTCCGTCCATCTGCCAGGGTAAAATCCCACAGGGAATCTTCCGGTTCCGAGGCAAAGAGGCAGATCGCTGTCATATTGTCAAGCACGAAACAGGAATAGTTGTATGGTTTGGTCCGCCCAAGTTCGTGGGGAAATGAACCATCCGCCGCCATCTGACCGGTCAATAATGTGTTTTTATAGCGTTCCCGGCAAAAATCAAGCATCTCTGAATTACCGGTAAAGCGGGCAAAAGATGCCGCCTGGGCAAACCAGGTGACAGAATGATTGTTATGCCAGTCCCGTTCTTCTATTCCATTGGGATGAGTATTCATCCAGTTTAAATAATTCCGGAACCATTGTTTTAGTCCTTCCAGTACAGGCTCTTCCATCCGTTCCTGAATCGTCCGGACTGCCATCGGCAGGTCAATCAGATGCAGGGTGTCAATAATCCCGATTCCTCTGCCGTCGCTGACTCCCGGTATCGCCTGGGCGTAGGCCAGGTGCGGCAGCATTCTGGTTTTCTCATCAAGAAAAAACTCCGTCAGCCACAGAATTGCCCGGTCGGCATAACGTGCTTCTCCGGTAATCCGGTATGCCAGTGCCAGATGTGTTACGGCATAACGCATACAACGAAGCGCCTGCCGGTGAGCTGTAAAATTGCCGGGATTACTCTGACCATCCAGGCAGATGTAAGGAAGCCCGTCCGGAGTATCCGGATTCGGCCACCAGTAATCCCCGTTAGAATAGTAGTCATGTTTTCCACCGGCGGAATATGGGGAAGATTCATCCGTGATATGGACCGGTGATGTTTGAAGCACAGCTTCGGCCTGTCGGATAATCTGATCTCTGTCATAATACAATTGAGTTAACATAAAAATTGTATTCCTCCTGCTAATCATTTACATGTTCTGTCATATCTGACCAATGCAGAGGCGCGTGACTCTCTGCTGACGGTATTTCTTTTGGCATCACAAGCCGGAAGCTGGCCCCTTTTCCGGGTGCTCCGTTCATATATACACCATATTGTTCACCATAAATAATCTGAATCCGGCGGCCGACATTGGTCAGGCCGATACTTCCTTCTTCTAACCCTGCCGGTATCTTCAGTTCTTTTACTTCCAGTTCAGGTCCGGCGCCATTGTCTTCGACCCGCACAATAAAAAACTCAGCTTCCACATATGCCTGAATGCAGATATAGCTGTCTTCTGCTACACCGTTGCGAAAACCGTGTTTAAATGCATTTTCGATCAGCGGCTGGAGCACCAGACGCAGGATCTGACGATCTGAGACACCGTCCACCTTCCAGATGATCTCCGGCATCCGTTTTAATCGATATGACTGAATCATCAGAAAATCTCTTGCATGTTCGATCTCTTCGGCAAACCGCACCGGCTGCAGAGAGTTTCTGGTGGCGTACCGGAACATCCGGCTCAGAGAATCGACAATCGCCTGTACATCCTCGGCGGCATCCGCCATAGCATAAGCATTGATTGTTCCCAGGGTATTATATAGAAAGTGGGGATTGATCTGGGACTGTAATGCCTGCAGTTCTGCCTTCTGCAGCATAATGTAATCCAGGTACTGCTGCTTTTCATTTTCCTGCACCTTCTCAATCAGGTGCTCAATCTCACTGACCGTCCGGTTGTATCCCCGCATTAGTTCACCAATCTCATCTTCAGTTTCAATATGTTTGAACTGGGTCCAGTTACCATTTCCCAGCTGTTTCATGTTCTGGTGAAGCGTCTTCAGCGGCCGGAGAATTAACCGGAAAAAGAAATATCCTGCAGCAGCTGAAAAAAGAATCATTACCAGCACCAGTTCCACCAGGAACGTACGGAAACTATAGACGGACTCCATACTGACATTTTTATCCATTCCAATCAGCATACTCCACCCGGTCACTTCAGATCTTCTCATTACATAGAGGCTGTTTTTTCCAAATGCATCAGCGGCAAAACTTTTTTTACTATGCATTTTGGCAGACTGCCCCAGCTCCGCTAACTGCCGCACTTCTTCATCTGCGGCACGTATGTGATGGGGACTTTCCACTTTTTCCGCGGAACGCATGTTAGGAGAACTTTCTGCACTTTCCTCTCCATCCATATGTTCCGGCCGGTACAGAACGTGGCCGTCTTTATCGATTATAAAGATATCAGCACCTCGCATATTCACATTATCCCAGATGCGGTTTAACTCCTGCCGTTTGATATTAAGGATCATAACCCCGACACTCTGATTGCCGCTGTATACCCGGCGTGCCAGTGCAATAGTATCCGCCTCTTCACCGGTCAGGCTGAAGATCGACAGAGTCCCGTCCATAGGCAGGATCGGGTCATAAAAAGAATAATCGCGCATTTTTTTATTGCCGTCCGAAGAATAGGAGACACCATTTTTACCAAACAGCTGGATATTCAAGGCGTACGGGTTTTTTAAAAAGAAATCCGTTGATATGCTGGTCTCCAGCCAATTGGCAAACTCAATCCTGGCAAGGTAATCTTCCGGATCTGTTTTAATGAAATCCCGGACTTCATTTTTGCCCAGCATCCTGACCAGTAAATAATCGTAGTCCGCAACGATAGTATCAATATTATGGTTCACTTCATCAGCAATCTGGCTGAGCAGGTCATCAACCTGATTTTCCAGCAGATATGCGGACCGCAGATAACTGACGCTGCCAAGAATAACAATCGGTACCATAACAACGATGATCAGGGTCATCAGAAATTTGGTAATCAGCGACCATCTTCTTGTTATCCGCTTAATCATACGTTTTGACTCTTTTTCATTCTTTTATTATCTTTTCGATATTCTGAAGGTGACTGTCCCGCATATCTTTTAAAGACCCTGATAAAATGAGTGACATCACTATAACCAATCTCCATCGCCACCGCGGAAACCGGTTTTTCCAGATTTACAAGCAATTCTTCTGCCCGCTTCATCCGCAGTTCTGTGCGGTATGCGACAAAAGTCATACCGCTTATCTCACGGAACATCCGGCTGAAATAACTGGGGTTAATCCCCAGTTCCCTCGATAAATCCTCCAGGGATACATTCCAGCCGTTTCGCTCCAGATATCTCCTGGCATTTTCCACGATCTTATAACTGGTGCCCTTTGAGACACCTTCCATACGTTCCGCCAGTGCTTCGATACCATGGATAAGCAGCTCGTTCCGTTCCTTCCCGCATCCCTGTTCCATAATCCCTTCCATCCGGAACGGTTCACCGATAAGATCCGACACCCGCCCTGCCAGAACGTTTAAGAGATCTCTGATAATCGTAGTCTGTGCCGCCGGACGGCCCTGAGCAATTGCTGCTATAAAGGAGTCTGCCGCCGCGAGTGCTGCACTCCTGTCCTGCTCTGTAATCGCCTCAAACAAAATATCCACATACCTGGAAAACTGATCATGATCCATCCACAGTCCGCTGTGTTTTTCACGTTCGCTGATCATTTCCGCAATGGTCTGATACAACTGGCTGCGGTTCACCGGTTTCAGCAGATAAGCCCGGACACCATAACGAATCGCGGTCTGTGCATACTTAAAATCATCATAACCACTGATAATACACATCACCGCATCCCGGGCGTGTTCATAGACATATTCAGCCAGCATAAGCCCATTCATTCTCGGCATATTAATGTCGATAAAAATAAAATGGATCTGTTCCTTTTTTAATATGTCGATGGCTTCCTGCCCGTCTTCCGCCTCCAGAATCTCCGTAATCGGAAATTCCGACTGTTTCAGCATATGGCGTACACTATAACGAATCATCGGCTCATCGTCTACAATCAGATATCTGTACATCTACACTCTCCCCCGCAAAACAAAGCGGTGCTGCTGCACCTATGAACTCTAATCACTGGTGCGACAGCCCCCATCTTTATCTGGTCCACACAGCCAAACCTTCCTGATAGCGCTTTGTGGCTTCTTCCACAACTTCTTTTCCGCCTATCTTGTAATACTCTTCAACGAAATCGTCAAAGGTCTCTTCTACATCAAGTTCTCCGTAAAATACTTTTGCTGCGTATGCCTGCCAGTACTCCTGGCGATTCTCCTGGGTCTGCAGATCGGGGTAAGCAATCAGTGAATCCATCTGCTTAACGTCAATCCATTCACGGCCTTCTGTCGGTGCCACATTGTTAAAATAGTCAAGAATCACATCACCGCCGGCCTGATAAGGAAGGAGGTATTCATTATAAGCACTGTTTCTCACACCCCACAGCCAGTCAGCACGGTATTGAATCTCATCCATTGCAGCTGTTTCTGTCGGATATTCAAAATTAATACTTCCATCGGCATTTTTAGTATAGTCTTCCCCTTCAATACCATAAGAGAAGAACTCAGCTGCCTCATCACTGGCCATGTAATCAAAGAACTGCATGATCCGTTCCGGATTCTTCGTATTCTTGTTAAATAAAAATACGCGCATAAACGGTGATGCCTTGGCTGCGCCGCGGCCGCCGTCAGGTCCTGTCGGGCCGGGAATCATGATAAATTGACCATCCGGTACAGCCTGTTCCAGTCTGGCCTGCATCTGACTATAGTTTACCACATTTCTCTGGAAAATGCCTACTTCTCCGGCAACACATTTACGTTCCCAGTCTTCCTGTTTATTTAACAGGGATTCTTTGTCAATCAGGCCCTCTTCATAAAGCTCATGATAGAATGCCAGTGCTTCTTTCATCTGCGGCAGAATGTATGCCGGAACTACCTGGTCATTTTCATCCAGCAGCCAGGTTGTGGGAATTGCATTGAATGCCCCGAAGAAAGTATCGGTATACATGAATTTTTCACGTCCGACATATGGATATTTGACTCCGTTTTCTTTGAAAACACGCATAACCTCAACGTAATCATCCAGGGTTACCGGAATTTCCAGGTTGTATTTGTCGAGCAGGTCTTTTCTGATATAAGTTGCCCTTCTGGTTGTCGATGATAAATACTCGGGAAGTCCATAGATATGTCCGTCATCATATTTTAAACTTTCCCACACATCTGCCGGTACCTTTTCCCACAACTTGGGCGCATATTGCTGAATCAGGTCTTCAATCGGCATAAATACACCTTCTGCCACCGCGTTGGCCAGAGCCGGATCGGAATAAGAGCTGGCCTGAACGACATCCGGGATCTGCCCGGAAGCAAACATCAGGTTCATCTTCTCTACATATCCGGTCTGAGGTACTACCATGATATCTATTTTTGAGTTTGTACGATTTTCCAATTCCACCTTCCATTTGTCATCATTGATATCCGGTGTCTGGTCGAAATAACGATATGCCAGAGACCTCATTGACATGGAAAACTCTGCTGTATCTGCGGGAGCTGTATACCCGCCTTCTGTCCCGGCTGTTTCCCCGCCGGTTGTCCCTTCTGCGGCTCCGCCGGCTGTTGTTTCCGTGCCGGACTGTGCTGCCGCCTGAGTGGTGGCTCCTTCATCTGCTTTCTGGCATCCGGAAGCTGCAACCACTGCCATCCCCAACATTACTGCAACAATTCTTTTTCTCATATACCTTCTCCTTTTCCTACTCTTTTACTGAACCAAGAGTTACTCCCTTTACAAAATATCCCTGTACAAACGGGTACGCAATCAATACCGGGATTGCTGCTACAATAATAATTGTCATCTTCATGCCGTAAGCCGACAGATGAATCAGCTGATCGGCCGACCCCTCCACGCTGCTCTGCAAAAGCATATCCCGAAGCTTTATCTGAAGCGGGTATAACTTCGTATTGCGGTTGATATACAGCATGGCCGGCATGTATGCATTCCAGTTGGTTACCCCGTAAAATAATCCGACTGTCGCCAGTGATGCCTTTGACATTGGTAATACGATATCTTTGAGCGTCCGCCATTCCCCGGCTCCGTCCATTCGGGCCGATTCCAGAACACTCTCCGGCAGCTGTTCGAAGAATGAACGCAGTACCAGCAGATTGAAGGTACTGATTGCCCCCGGGATAATAAGCGCCCAGATCGTCTCCAGCATATGTAATTTCTGCACCAGCAGATAACTTGGTATCATCGGTGCGGGAAAAACAAATGTAAATAAGATAAACAGGGTGACACTCTTTTTGAACATAAATTCTTTTCTCGATATGGCATAAGCCAGCAAAACCGTCAGCGTCATGTTGCAAAGTGTGCCGAGTATGGTTACGACAATTGACACCCAGACCGAACGCACTAAAAGCTTATTGGCAAATACCTGTTTGTAATTCTCCAGGGTAAAATCCACCGGCCAGAAGGTAACCGCGTTACTGTTGATCGCCGCCTGTCCGCTGAGTGAAACAGCTACTACATTAAGAAACGGCAGCAGCATGGTCAGGGCAATTACACCCAGAAATACCGCGTTGATAAAACCGGCTATCGAAAACTTTTTCATTTCCTCTGCTTCCCCTTTCTTAAAATAGTCCCTTATCAACCAGCCGTTTGCTGATATAATTGCTGCCCAGCAGCAGGACCAGCCCAACAACGGACTTGAACAGACCAATTGTGGTGGAAAAGCTAAACTGCGCACCCTGCAGACCGACCCGGTAAATAAATGTATCAAAGATCTCAATTTTTTCCTGATTAACGCCGCTCAGGAATACCCAGATCCGCTCGAAACCAAAATCCATAAAATGTCCGACTTTTAACAGCAGCATGGTGACAAGGACAGGAGTCAGACTCGGCAGGGTGATAAAACGAATCTGATTCAGTTTGTTTGCACCGTCGATTCTGGCCGCTTCATAAAGTGAAGGATCAATGGAGGTAATCGCCGCAATATATACAATTGCAGAGTATCCCATATCTCTCCAGACACCGGCACTGATAACAATTCCCCTGATATATTTGGCGGAAGCCATAAAGAATATCGGCTCCAGACCAAAGACACCAAGCAGGCGGTTGATCAGACCAAATTCAGGAGCCAGAAGTACGTTTACAAAGATGCTTCCGACTACTACCCAGGACAAAAAGTGCGGCAGGTAGACAATGGTTTGAATCCCCTTCTTATATTTAACGTTCACTACCTCATTCAGACTGAGCGCCAGAATCAGCGGCATCGGGAACGATAACAGGATATCATAAAGGCCTATGATGACACTGTTTTTCAGTATATTGTAAAAATCAGGATAGGCAAACAACTTTTTAAAATTGTTAAAGCCGACAAAGGAGCTATCCAATATCCCCTTAAAGATAGAATAATCCTGGAAGGCAATAACCGATCCCATCAGTGGTATATACTTGAAAATAACATACCATAAGAGCGCCGGAAGGGCCATCAGATAGATTGCCTTATGCTGGCATATCTGCTGAAAAACCGTGCGTTTCCTGGTTTGAACCGGAGTTTGTTTATTCACTTGCCAAAACCTCTTCCTTTCATAAATTAAACATACGTATGATAGATTCATTCTATCTGTTTTTAATTGCTGTGACCATAGCTTTTTTTGTGATAAAATCGGTTTATTTTTACCATATGACAATGCTGATTTTTTATTTTTATCGTCATTACGCCAAAAAGGGCCCTGATCTCCTGGGACAAGTTGTGCACAGGAAACAAGGAACCCTCTTGAATTTCATGATATTAATCGTATTTTATACGAACACAGTTTTAATAGCTTCTATCAATTTAAACAGCCCTAATTCGTTGCAGACTGATATCACTCCATTCGTAATAAAAACACCGAAAATCTGCTTCATCCCCTCTTTATCAGTCATACGGTTTTTATCAATTGCCTGCTGAATGGATTCAATCATCTCATTTTGATTTGGCTCATTCTGCTCGAAATATTCCTTCAATTGAAGCAGTTCATTCTCTAATTCCGGATAAGCATGGATATAGTTTTTTTCAGTCATTTTAACTTCCACTTCCACCTGATCACCGCTGGATTCCTCCTGCAACTCCAACACTTCATCAACTCTGGCAATACTGTTGGCAAGCATTTCATAAGCTTCTGCCATCAACTGGTAGTTCGTTGTAATAAATGAATAAATGGTACCGGAACCGCATTCGATATGCACGCCTTTACTCATTCTTCTTTTCATGTCCGGTACTAAGAGTACCCCTGCTATTAACATTAAAACAACCGCATCCAATGCCAGATATCTGCCGTAACAACAGCTAAAAAAAATCAGCCCGACTACAGCCAGCTGCTGCCACAGCCTTAATCCCGGGATCGGGACATTCCCCATCCACACTCTGGTGATATGGCCAAGCTGAATCGTATGATCATCACAGCTTAAAACATTTCCTCTCATCTCCATCTGAATCGTTTTCATTATATAATGATGCCTCATTGAAAACCCTCTGTATATGCTATTTTTTATATTGTATGCCCTTTTCTGCCGAAAAACCACCCTCAATTCTTCCGCCAAACATTTGTGAGAGGGACTTTCCGCTGCCCGAAACCGATTTATCACACTTAGACCACCATTGCAATATACTATCCTATATGAATCTGGTAAACAATCCCCGGATGCTTATCAGTTCCTATAACTTATAAAACCCTATGGAGGCTTTATTTATGAGCAAATGTGATTGTGATTACTACGAAGAGGACTATTGCTGCGAAGAAAAGTGCTGCCACGACAAGGGAACCCGTGCATTGGTGAAATGCGGTTCTCCAAGTTCTGCTTCTCTGCCGCTTGGAACACTTGCCGGCGCAACATTCAATGTGGGAACACTGACTTTAGACACCAGAAAATTCAAAAATCCTTGTATCAAATTTGATTTTTCCAGCAACATCAGTACCACAGCTGCAGTATTAACCCTGAATTTCCAGATCTTTAAACAGTGCAAAAACCAGTTCAATCCTACACCGGTTGGTGCAATCTGGACCTTTTCAAGATTAGTTGCTGTAACCGACAGCAATACTTTCAGTTTTGTTGTATGTGACTGTGACGGATGTAATGATGACTGCTGCACCTATACTGTTGTAGCTACTGTTGCCGGTGTTGCTACTGTTGGCGTAACCGCTATCAATAATGCAACTCTCTCTGCAACTGTTGTGGATAGTAACTGCGACTGTTAATTTATGAAAAGGGGTATTGCTGTCAGTAATACTCCTTTTTTTGAGATTTTATCTCACACCGGCTATTTTGTTTCATACATTGTTATAAAGAAAATTTTTCAGGAGATTATTCAAAATGGATGAGAATTTAACCCCTCTCTCAGATGAGACAGTGGAAACAGTAAGTGCTAATGCGATATATGAAACCTGTAATCAGTCCTATGAAAAAGATGATTGTTTTAAACATGAAGTACCCCGCAGAAATGAGTGCCACAGCTGTAATGATATCGGTACAAAATATGATGAACTTTACTATGTAACAAAATATAAAAAATGCGACGAGTACTGCTGCGCAAAAAAAGCTAAAGAATGTGATTGCTGCTGCGAAGAAGAACCGGTATATGACTGTGGCTGCAAGGAAAAACCAAAACAGGACTGCTGCTGTGAAAAACCGAAAAAAGTTTGCTGTGAGAAACCAAAACATGTCTGCTGCGAGAAACCGAAGCAGGACTGCTGCTGCAAACCTGAGCGAAAAAAAGAAGTACTGTGCTATTATCCGCCAACAAAAAGTGCTTTGAAATGCAGCACTCCGGGTGGTGTAACCATTCCGCTTGGTACACTTGCCGGCACTGCATTCCCACTGACTTCTGTAAGCATTGATACTTCAAAATTCAAAAATGCCTGCATTGATTTCACGTTTGCCAGCAACCTTATTGCAACAGCCGCTATTTCCAGTCTGAGCTTCCAGATCTTCAAACAGTGCAAATGCCAGTTTAACAGTATTCCGGTCGGACCTGCATGGACATTTTCTAACTTAGTAACTGCTGTCAGTGTTTCTGATACCTTTACGTTTGGCGTATGTGACTGTGATTCCTGTACAAATGAATGCTGCACCTACACTGTAGTTGCTACAGTAACCGGTGTCGCAACCGTAGGCGTGATCGCAATCAATAATGCTACACTCAGCGCATTGGTTGTTGATAATAAAACTTGTAACTGCTAAGTTTTTGAAACTTTAAGGGAAAGAAGGACTATAATTGCCTTCTTTCCCATTTTTATTACGTAATTAGCTCATTTTAACCTTTTTTAGTCAGATTTCCAAATGACAGGCATATACATGGTATATAAATGCCTGCAGGAGGTTTCGATGAACTGGTATCTGCCTAATTTAAGAAGATGTTTCAAATGTACCTGCACCAATCAGCCAAACAGGCAGCGGCATCTCCCAACGCCTGATGAACCTTCACCGGATATTCCTATATCCGATATTCCTATATCCGATGTTCCTATATCCAATGTTCCTGTGCCGGATATTCCCGCCAATTATGCGGAAGGTCTTCCAAAGACCTGCAGCAGGTGTCACCGGACCATCCGCACCTTTCTTCAAAAGTCCGATACCCAGTCCAGCATCATCATTCCTGACCGGACGATAAGTCAAACAAGCTACCCGTTGGCTGTTCTTACACTGGACAATGCCAACAGTAAAATCTGCCAGGCTTTTTTTACATTTTCCTGTAATATCAGGCTGGAACAGGCTGTTCTCTTCTTAAACTTTAGAATTACCCAACAGGGCAGGGAATACTATGCTCCTGTTCCTCTCCAGTCCAACTGGAATTATTCCCGTCAGAACATCAGCTCCATGACCGATGCAGTGACATTCTCTACATGCTGCTGCGACTTGATTCCTGATGAAAACAATACCATCTGTTTCTGGGCAGATTTAATCGGTGCCAGTCAGGGAGCCGCCTATATTACGAACTCCATTTTAACAGCTCTGATCCAGATACAAACATAAAGCAGATCAGTAAGGCCAGGCCCCTGATCTGCTATAGTTATACATTCTTCTATCTTATCCACATACAAATTCCGACCTTTCGAAGCATATTTCCACTATTTTTCCACAATTTCCACATAATTATCCACATTTTTTAACATTTGTTGAATATTGTCGAATTTTGTATTTATATATTATTTTTCGTATTATTATTATTCATTTCCATCTTACAGTGAGACCAGCCACACCTGTCAGAGCTGCACCAATAAACAATACGGGCAGGTAAACGCTTGTATGAAAGTTTTCAAATGTCACGCCATATACTACCTGCCCAAGCGGTGCTGCGCATTGGGCCACTGCCATCATGATTGCCATGACTTTCCCCAGGTTCTCATTTGGCGTTTTCGTTTGAACCCTGCTGATCACAAAAATATCCAGCATCATCAGTATCATGGCAATGGGGATAATCCCCATCATAAAGAGAATAAATGAAGGGAAATAACCAAGTCGCAATATCCTTGGCATAACTGCTGCTGCTATTGGTAAAAGCAGCAAAGTGATCGCAATAAGCCAGCGGTACAGGGTATCCATCCTGAGCCATTTTGTAAACAAACCAATGGTCAGTGCACCTAATACTGCTGCAAAACTGATCAGTCCCAGCCCTATGCCATACAGTGTATCAGTACTTTTCATTGTTTCACGCAAAATAATCGGTGCACCGACAAATAAAAGAGGTGACAGCATCAGGTTGAGTATCCCTGCTAAAAACATAGCCTTCTTAATAAAAGGTTCTTTGCTCACGTATATTAATCCATCTTTCATATCTTTTACTATGGTTCCTGCCATACTCCGGTCCTGCGGCCGCTTGACAAACGGTATGTGAATATAAATCTCCATCACTGCCGATAAAAAGAAGGCAATACTGCTTATTATAATGAGAACATTAACGCCCACAACCTGATACAGAATGCCGCCCATAATCGGTGCTGCCACGTCTGATAATGCATGAACCGCTGTGACAATACCATTTGCGCTTTCTATTCTGCTCTCCTCCACCAGCAGCGGAATGCTGGCACTGACTGATGGTGTATACAATGAACTGATGACGGACAGTAAAACCATTGCTGTACCAATCGTAACTACTGACGGATTTCCTGCTGACATCAGAAGAAATAAACACAGTACAACAAAGCTGCTGATAAAATCGTAAATCACCATCAGATTTCGGCGGTTAAACCGGTCTGCTATCGCTCCGCCAAACGGCATCAGCAAACGGGGGATATTAGAAACTGCATATACCATGGAGAATATATCCGCACGGCCGGTCATATCCAAAACGTACAGCGATAAGGCAAAACGAACGAGCGATGCTCCAAACATGGATATAATCTGCCCCAACACTACAAGTTGAAAATCTCTTTTACCTACCATTGATGTTCTTTCAGAAACTGGAATACAGCTTCCTCCCTTTCTTTTTGTTCAGCCGGATGATAACGGCCCAGATTCAAATCGCCTGCAATCCGGCCATCAGTCAGAAACAGCAGTCGGCTGCCTCTGATACATGCTTTGGTGTCATGAGTAACCATTACGACAGACTGACCTTTTTCATTCAGCTGGGTCAGCAGATCAAGCACCTGGGTCCCGGCTTTGGAGTTGAGTGCACCGGTTGGTTCATCAGCGAAAATAATATTCGGATCGGTCACAATCGCCCTGATGATTGCGATTCTCTGCTGCTGTCCGCCCGACATCTCATTGGGGTATTTGTCTCGCTGTTCTGATAAATCAAATTCCTTTAGTAACTGTTTTGCCCGTTTATTGGCCTGGTCTTTTGACATGACCAGATAAGCCGGATAGGTTATATTTTCAAATGCGGTCAAATCAGGAATGAGATTGATACTTTGAAAGATAAATGATATATCTTTGCTTCTGACAGCCGCAATTTCAGTTTCCTGAAGTCCCGATAAATCACGTCCCATCAGTTCTATACTTCCGCCTGTAGGTATATCCATGGAGCTCAATGCGTAGAGCAGTGTTGATTTGCCAGACCCGCTGCTGCCCATGATAACAGTAAAATCACCTTCGTAAATATCAATATTAATATTGTCAAGTACCCGCACCGTACCTTTGCCGAGAGCGTAATCTTTACATAATTGCTGCGTTTTAATAATTGTCTTGTTCAAGCTCATTCCTCCATTAATTCAAGCGGTGATATTTGTTTTACTGACAGGCTAATCACATATGCTGTCATCACAATCAGAACCATAAAACCGGAAATTATCATAGCAACCAGCCTGCCTGAACTGCTAAACGCATCTAGCAGCAGAAATGAGGCAATCTTCTGTGAAAATAAATGATGCAATCCCAGGGAAACGACTGAGCTTACCATAGCTATCATGAAATATTTGCATGTATTCTGACCTATTAAATAATTCGCAGTAAACCCCAACGACTTCATGATGCCATATTTCTTTCGCCAATTCTTCATATCCATGGTCAGAACAATCATAATACAAAGCAGCGAGAATGAGAAAAATGCCAGGACCAGTAACATGGATATGGACTTTAACATGCTCTGTATTGATTCAACCGAGTTCTCCATCGCAAACCACTCCCGGCTGACTGTGCTGCTGGCAAACCGGCTTTCAATATCCTGCTTAAAGCTTTCATAATCGCCTTCATTGTTCAGCCGGACATATGCCCGTGACACTGAATAATCTTTACACTCTGCCACTGCCTGTGTTGTCAGCATGATTTTACGCCCACGGTCTGAAACTGTCTCATAAATACCGGAAATTTTATATTGTTTCGTGATCCCGTTCAGTGTAAGCGACACGAAATCACCAAGGTCTAAACTCAGCATGGACAGCAGATTTTTACCAACAGCGACCTCCTGATTGTTTCCCGGGCCGGTTCCTTTCAACATCTTTATGCCGGTAACTTCTTCGGAAAAATCACTGTAAGCATCATATCCGACAAATCCCGGAGCATTGGGATATCCTTCCGGTTTGCAGTAGCCAATCATAAAATCGCCGCAGACAACTGTTTTTACATATTCATTCTCCTGCAGATAAGACTGCAGATCAGCACTGATAGTCCCCGAAATATATGCATCACTTTCGGGCAGACAAAACCAACGGCTGCGGTTATCCAGTATCGTGTCAGCGGAAAACCATATCATTTGAAAGAACATACACAGGAACATGGACATGGTAATGGCCAAAACGGTCATGACCGAAGCCTTTTTATACTTGAATAATTCGTTTACTGCTATTGCCAGCGGTGATCTGGCATTTTTGATTATAGACTGCGGCAATTTTTGTTCTGTTTTTGTCGTACCGATCGTAATTGCCTCCACAGGGGTGATCGATCTGACTTTACGAAAAGCTAATTTCAAGTTAACAGAAAGCAAAATCATTAAGATGAAAATTGTTATGATGCTGATTGCAGACGCTGTCTTCGTCAACATGAAGTCATCCACATATTCCGTTAACATGCTGCCAATGATCTTCACCAGCTTCAAGGCGGCAATGGCACCGGTGGTAATTGCGATGCCGCCGATTACCAGATAACCTGTGGTGTAGAATCGTGCGATATCTTTCGAAGTATATCCGAGACTTTTATAGACACCAATCGTCCGGAACTCTTTCAGCAGGTTATTTTTTATAATGTACCAGAGTATAATCATCGCCACGATAAAAATAGTGAATGCGGCCATTGCCCCGATAGCTCCAAGTGATGCCGAATATTCCATCAGACTTGCCTGAACATCATTCCTGGATCTCGTTGCAACACTGTATGAAGAATCCTGAAACAGTTCTTTCAGATGATCATCGCTATAGTTTTTGATATTGACTGCGAACAGAGCGGCATCTTTCTCCCCTTCTATCAGGGCCAGATCCGTTGAGTTAACCAGCATTGGGGAATAACCAATTCCTTTTGGAAAGCAGGTGCTTCTGTACACTCCGGTCACCGTCAGTTCGAGCGGTCTGGCATATTGCAGAACTATCTTATCACCGGGTTTGATATGATTCGGTTTTGTCAGTACTTCCGACAGCCACACTTCCCCAGTGTCCGGCCCATTCTTATCACCTGTCAGCAACTCAAAATAGTTAAAATCATGCATGTCATCAGCTGCCAACACCATATCGTATAACTGGGTAATATCTTTTTCGCCGTAACGGATTGGCACGGTGACAGCCTTTCCGTGCAGTGGAGATACTTTTTGAATGTCATCCTGATAGTGATCATCTGTAAAATTGTCTTGAAATTGTTTTGTTCCAATAGTAAAAATATACCCATCCGGACAATTCTGCTCGTTGATCGCCCGTTCAGAAAAGCTTGCCAGCTCCCCCATCAGGCACAGGCTCATATTCAGCAATGCTGAAACAGCCAGAAGCATAGCTCCCGTTAATAACATCTGCAATTTTTTGTGCCGCAATTTGACCAGCCACATCTGTTTAGTCCTCCAAAAAACCAATCATTGCTTTTGCTAATGTTTTAAACATCTCAGGAATATCGACCAGGCTCCCCTCTCCCTCGGCCGTTTCGGTAGCCACGCTCTGCGCTATGCCGTCGATAAAACAGCTTGCAAACATGATGATGGAGTCAACCGGGATCTGCGGTTTGAAAACACCTTTTTCCACATTACTTAAGGTATACTCCACAATTTTCCTTTGTGCATATTCAAGACTTTGCTTAAATTTCAGCCGGGGATATACTGTTGCCCGCTTTTCAAAATCATAGGCATAAAAGACCATTAATTCAAAACAGGTTCTACCGCCAACAGAGTTTAGCAATTCTTCAATATACTCCCCCATGGTTATCATACAACCGGAAAGAATCTCTTTTTCCGTTTGCTCTGAACTTAATAAGGTATCAATGTTCTGTTCCAGTAAATCGCAGGTTGTATTTTTATTAATGTAATCCACATAGATTTCGTCCAGGTTTGCATAGTAATGATAGATAATCCCATGGCTGAAACCTGCCTTTTTAATAATATCCCGCATGGTTATCGTGTATAAAGGTTTTTCTTTTAATATCTGGCCGGTACATTCCAGGATGTAGTTTCTTTTCTCTGCCAGGTATTCTTCTGTTACTTTTGGCATATGCAGCCCTCCGTCTCTTTAATTGACACACTGTCAATTATAAGGATACAACATTACCGCTTCATTGTCAACACAAAATTGACAATATGTCAATTTTATATCCTTGTGACCACATTCTGCCATTCATAACCTGACTATTTTCTTATCGTTCGATTTCCGGTCAAAGCGTTATACACCGCCTCCCGAATTACATTACTGGATGCTGTTGCACCAGAAACAGCGTCCACATCCACACGCTGTTCTTCAAGGATTCTGACCGGCAAAATATCGGCAGCAGCTCCCCGGTCATTGTAGTGCTCCAATAATTCAAGTTCAGTAATGACATGATTTTCGACCAGTACCCGGACCCTGGCCCGAACCAAATCTACATTGCAGTCGCCAAAGTACTCACCGTCCTCAATGGAGTTCAAATCAACACTCTGCACTTGTATGGCCGCTACATCTTTTTCGTAGTTCAAAAATGTGATGTAATAATTGATACCAAGTGCCAACGCAACGGTTCCAATAACAACGAGAACAACTTTCACCTTATCAGACATATCATTCCCCCTGTTATCTGGATAACGTCCAGCCGTTTTTGGTGATATCATCATAGATATTCTGGATAAAGCACTGTAATTCATCTGCATGTTCCATAAAAATATCTACATCCTCCAACATAGGCTGCACTTTGTCAATGAGTTTAATAATAGTTTTAAAATTCCTGATGGTTTCGTTAAGTTCATGCCGCTTACATAACAGCAGATCTTTATTCATATGATTGCATTCCGTACCCGGCTCTTGAAATACAGTTGTAGTTACAGTTTTAATTTCGCTCAAAGTGAAATTGGCATACTTCATCACAACCACATATTGAAGCAAAACATAGTCCTTTTCGCTGTAATACCTATAACCATTCGACATGCGTTTCGGTGATACAATACCAAGCTTATCATAATAACGAAGTGAATCTATAGCAAAACCAGTCTTTTCCGCCATTTGTTTTATGGTCCATCCCATTCCGTAATCTCCTTTTTCTGTGAGCTGGTTTTATCATAACATTGGAGTACGCTTTAGGGTCAATACTTTTTCGCATCTTTTTAGTTTGTATTTCTGGATGAACTGACTACGGGGCTGGATTCGAAAGCTTGACACAAGGAATCAAGTTAATGAAATCTGCATCTCTGGGGCTTCCGATCGATGATGTGCTGGTACCTGTTTTGGCCTTGTCTGCTGTAACTGTAATTTGTACCGCACTAAGCATCCGGTTTTTCAGATGGAAGTAATCACCTCATGTTCTTCACCAGCGCCAGGGCTGCCTCCAATGCATCTTTGGATGTCCAGATATCAGGCATAATACCAATGCCCTCCTGGAAATGTCCGGGATCATATACAGCAAGGTTAAAACCCATCTGACCGATCACACCGGTATTAGGAGCCTTAACACCGATTGAAGCGGACGATATCATCACACCCGCTGTATTGCTTCCAATCACCAGACTATTCTTTAAATTAAACGTAATATCAGTGAAATTATCGGCAGCAGACGCGGTGCCCTTGCTTGTCAGTATAATCAGAAGCTGGTCGCGATCCACCACCTGCCGTGGTTCAGGATTCTCTAATTTCCAGGAATCATTGATTATTTCCGGTTTCTTATAATACCGGTTGGTCTCCAGCGGAGTATAATAAAAAGTATCCGGATTCGGCTCCGGCTCATCCGGACCAAAAACCAACCGCGTCAAACTATAGTGATTCGGAGTTAGAAAGGATCCGGTAAGCTTTTCATAAAATATCTGGGCAAGCAGGCCATTGCCGCCGCCATTCGACCTCAGATCAATGATCAGAACCGGCTCATCTTTTACCTTCTCTGCGTATTCCAGAAACTTATTTGCCTCCCAGTCATCCCTGGCATCAGGAAAACCCATTTTTCTAATGGTTATGACCGGAACAGCATCAAAATATGTAAGCGATACGAGCTCATCAGACTTGTCTGGTTTGCCGGCTGCCTCATGGGAACTATACATCACCGTATTCTGTATAACACCATCTTCATAAAGCAGTTCCACCGATTCCGGCTGGTCCTTTGCCAACTTCATATAACGATAGATCATATCCCCCTCCGCAGTCAGGGAAAGTACCATATTTTCAGAAAATTCATCGCTTCCGTCAACCTGCCGCAGGTACCCGTTATCTTCAGTTGACCTGAATCCGGCTGTATCTTTAAGAAATGCTGCTTCACTGAGGTATCCTTCAACATTATCAACCGCACTATTGTAATTAATGGCAAAATGTGCATCCTGTACAAACGACAGATGTTTGATCAGAGTATCCTGAAAGGATATGGCTGTGATCTCAGTCATATCCTCAAGATCAGACTGTATTGCCTCCTTTGCCGCATCAAAGGCCTCTTTACCACCAAAGTAGTAGTATGGACCATACCCCACCTCATAGAAATAGAACAGGCAATCCAGATCCTCCTGAACCTGTTCCATCGTATAAATCTCTGATTCTGAAATAGCTGGCTCAAAAGAAAATTCTATTGCCGAGATATCGACTGGCGCCTCAGCATCATCCGCATTCCAGTTCTTTATCGGATCAACATCCGGCACAGGCTTTATCACCGCCGCCCGCCGTGCGTTGGTAAGCTGCAATAACTGTTCCAAACTATCGGGAGTAAGCGGCTCTGCACTGACTGCTTCCGATTCATTCCGGTTTTCATCTGAATTGATACCATTCTGTAAATCGTCACTATTAATCCTGGTTTGTGATGAACATCCTGTCAACAGCAAGGAAATACCCATTATAAGTACAATTTTTCTCATTCTAATGCCTCCGTCTTAAGATTATATAAATACGGCCTGAACTTACCCAGACCAGGGTAGCAAACCTTCATTATTTGGTTCCTCCGCCAAGATATGAACGAAAAAGGGGAGTAAAGCCTTAACAACTTAATAGACTTTACCCCCGGTATATGTATTATGCGATTTCTTCCAGATCGGAAATGCGCTTTTCTAATTCAATTTCCTTTTTCAGCAATAGCTCGACCGTATCATTACTATATTTGGTAACATGTACTTCCTCACGCAGCTGTGTAATATCTATTTTCATATTGTCAAACTTACCTGTGATACGCTCTTCCACCCGATCAAGTTCAGCAAGGATCATGTTGGAATTCTCACGCTGAGAATCCTTGATATCTTTGATATCTGCTTCGACGGATTTTAACCGGATGTCCATTGCTTCAACGGTTTTTAACTGGTTCTCGATTGGTCTCAGCTTTTCATCAAATCTTACTTCAACGGATTTCAACTGATCCTCAATTGGCTTCAGCTTTTCATTAAACTTTTTTTCAAACTTTTCTTCAAGCTTTTCTTCAAGCAGTTGACTGATTGCCTGCAAATCTTCTTTGGTCAGTGCCATTATATCACCCCTTATTTTTCGTATGTAGATTATAGCATGTTCAAGGGGTAAAGTCTATTAAATTGTCAAGGTGCTCTTTTCATTATTCTCGTAAAAATGATCCTGATTTTTTTATGATTTTATGAGTAATTTAGTGAACACAATTAGATAAAAGAAATGGATATAAAAAGCGCAAAACCTTTGATTGTCAGGCTTTGCGCATTATATATGATACAATGCTGGACTTGATAAAGCTAACAGTAATTCATTATCTGTCATATGGTTATCCCCCTGTCCTGAAGATAGAAACATTGTGCCAAAAATAATACGCAAAGTCTATTCACTTTCCAAGGTTCTGCTGCCATATAGAGGGGGAAAATAAAGGGATTGAAGTTACGTACATTAACAGATATATAAAGATAAAAGAGATGAACAATCCAAGCACAACATTTCGCGAACCTATGCAACACGAAATACAACACAAAATCAAAAACCCTTGAATTTACAAGGGTTTTTGCTGCGGGTAACAGGACTTGAACCTGCACGGTCGCCCACCAGAACCTAAATCTGGCGCGTCTGCCAATTCCGCCATACCCGCATTCACACGTCAGATTGTGATCTTTCGCGCCTAATTATGATATCATCTTAACAACCGATTGTCAATAATGAAACGCCTATATTCCGATGTCACGCATCTGCCGCTCAAGCAGTTCCATTTTCCGCTGCCTGTTCATACCGGAGTAATCCGAAAACTTCACCTCCTTCACAATCTCACCATCCTTCATAAACAAAACCCGTTTCGCCATTGCCGCCACTTTCGCATCATGCGTAACCAGCATAATCGCGGTGCCTTTTTCATTAATTGCACATAAAAGCTCCATGATTTCGGCCGCAGCTTTAGAATTAAGCGCCCCCGTGGGTGCTGTTAAGTTAGTACAATATTAAAAACCCTGGAAACTCAAAGTTTCCAGGGGCATTGTTATACTAAACTTATTTCTATAATTTTATTATTGTTCTCTCTCCCTTTCTTTCTTCTCTTCTACTGCCGCCACAATCAGCTTGCTTAATTCTCCATAACCCAATACTTTAGCCAATTGTTTATATTCCTCTTTTTTACCTTTAGGTAATGTCAGGTGATAATGGTCCAAGTTTTCTTTGTTCCATTTATTTTTAGAAACCGTTGCTGATGTCCCCACCTTTTCCACCCTCTTTCTATGTGTTTATTCATTACGATGTTCGCACATATATATTACCACACTTTATTTACTTGTTCAAGTATACATATTTCACATACTTGAACAAGTAATTTTGTGCAATCCATTGATTGAATTTATACTTGAACAAGTATATAATAACATCATCAAATGAATGTGAGGTATGAAATATGGAAGTAGCATATGAAATTCTTAATCAATTAGGCGGAAATAAATTTTTAGCTATGACAGGTGCAAAACATCTTATAGGAACTGATAACACCTTGCAAATGACATTACCTAAAAATATGAGTAAGGCAAATCGCTTGAAAATAATCTTAAATGGCAATGATTTATACGACGTAATTTTCACTAAATATACGCCGTTCAAGTATTTCCCGAAAACCGGAAAGATACGTGATGAAACAATAATTACAATTAAAGATTTTAAAAACGTTTACAATAACCAACTTCAAGAACTATTTACTTCGGTAACTGGCTTTAATACTCACTTATAGAAAGGGGAATAATATTATGGGAAAAATAATTTATCTGCAAGACAGAAAAGCCGGGGTGCATTGTTTCACCCCGGAAATGGGTCAAAGAAAACCGAATACAAAAATGGAAGCCCGGCTTTCTCATTATGGCAAACATTATTACATTGATACAACGGAAGTATTAACGGGTCGCGGTATCAACTTTATACAAACCTATACCACGGACAGCTTTGTAAACTCAAATCATTATAAGGTCGGTTGGAATAGTTATGAAGCAACAAGACTTGCATTTGAAAAACTCAAAGAAAAGTATTCTATCTCTATGGAATGTCTATTAGATTAAACAGCCCCCCAGCGGTCCGCCGGGGGGCTGTTCTATTTATAGTTTTAAAATATCATCCGGATTCAACACTTCTATATTGCCCGGTATTTCTAAAGTGGTCAACCTCATTAACTGGCGGCTTTCTATGTAGCTTTGAATATCCTTATTTTCCGCCCATTTCTTTTTAACCTCTTCAACAACGGAATCAACCAGCTTTTCCAAATCCGCTTTACTAAACAATATTTTAAGCGCTGACGGTATTTTGTCATAAAGCCATTCAATTACCGCTGCCTGCTTAAATATCCCTGTACCGTCGCCTAACTCCCCCTCTGCTTCGGTGACCAGCCGTATAGCGATTTTCTTTAATATTTTTGTCTGCCCGGTCTTTACCAGATAAACAACTACCCCAACCACGGCGAAAATCAATAATACGGAATCCCAATTTAATAATAAAAATTTTATCAATGCCATTTTATATATCCTTTCTATGTGTCCGAATCGGTCACATTCTACTTGTGTATGCAAGGCAAATATACCCTGCACCGCTTTTTAATTTTCCCCACTTTGTACTACCGTTCATTTCCTCGCCCACTATGGTATAAACTTCATTCCGCTTTACCTGGACTGCCACCGGATAATTTGTTCCCGGTCCTTTTCTCACGTTCAATACACTGGCGGTTATTTTTACCATGTACGGCGTTTTATTCGCCCCGTTTTGGGGATTTCCTGCCGTCTGTGGGGTATTTGTTGCCTTGCCGCTTTTAACGCCGTCTGCCACCCCCGTACTGGCGCATGTACCAGAATATTTTAACGGGGCAGTATTGCAATAGCTTCTAAGGGTTTCACGCTCCGAACTTGCGCCCGCCCCGTTTTTATATCTGGTTGCACTGAATACAGAATACCGTTTGTCATAGGCAATATCAATCAGTGCGGCGGCCGGGGTTGACTGTGGGTTTACGCTTGCTGCCGTGCAAGCCGCTTTAAACTCGTTATATGCGGTCGTGCTGCCACGATGCACCGCCCAACTCCACATACATTCCTGCATAGCCCTAGAATGATTATTCGGATTAAAGTACCCATTTAGTTTTTTCATAATAGGTTCATAATAGGCATTCTGTATATACTCATGCTCAAATTCAAAGAACTTTTCTTTGCCGACTTTGTTATAACATTCTTTCCAGACTTTTATAACCGTTTCCGGGCTTGAACAATATTCATTCCCCGGATACTTTGTTGTTACCAGGTCTTTCTTGTTATTGAAATACAAATTCTTTGCATTGTCCGGGAAATACTTTTTCAAGAACTTTATGCAGTTTCCCCACCGTAATGTAAGCTGATACGAACCACAACTTAACCCCCAATCATTTCCACAACTTCCAAGCGCAAGGCTTCCACGGTTTCCGCTCTCAAACTTCTTTACTAATGCACCGATATAATCCATCTTTGCCCCTCCTTAATTTCTTTCAGCATACGAAAGGCAAATATACCCTGCACCGCTTTTTAATTTTCCCCACTTTGTACTACCGTTCATTTCCTCGCCCACTATGGTATAAACTTCATTCCGCTTTACCTGGACTGCCACCGGATAATTTGTTCCCGGTCCTTTTCTCACGTTCAATACACTGGCGGTTATTTTTACCATGTACGGCGTTTTATTCGCCCCGTTTTGGGGATTTCCTGCCGTCTGTGGGGTATTTGTTGCCCCCGTAACTTTCCCACCGCTTAAAACCGCTTTTACGTCCTTACGGAATTGATTCATTGTCAAACCGTACTTATTCCACAAGTGTTCAACGTCGCCGTGGTTACTGGCAATTCCCCGTTTATGCCCCTCCGAATGGGAAATAATCACACCGTCCGCTGTCGGGTCAAGGTTGAACTGCCCGCATAGATAAGCAAATAAATCAACCGCATGTTTATACGTTGTATGAACAAACTGCTTTGTCGCTGCCGGATTACTGTCAGTGAATGAAGAACCGCCCGTATATTTGATTGTAGACGGTTCTGTCATTTCTACCCCTATATGTGTATTATTTCCGCTCCCTTTGCCGCCGCTGCCACAATGCCAGGCTTTCGCATTCCACGGAAGTAATTGACAAACCTTTCCGTCGTCGCCTACCACCGCATGAACGCAAACACTGGCTGACGCTTTATCCCAGTTATTCACGAACACGGTCGCTTTAGGTTGCGGACATCCAACAGAATGAAGCATAAGCCCTTTTACTGCAATTTTCGTATTGTTCGTGTAGCAACGATTTTTCCTTGCATAGTTCTCAATAATCTGCATGTTTGGTTCCTCCTTAATGATTGATATTGTTAAGGTCCACCGGAATATCTTTCGTTTCTTCCGGGAAATACTTTTTCAGCTTTATCATGTTTTCCGCTTTTGACTTCCAACAATACAAAGCTGTGACGGTCGTTGTCGGTGTCGCTATGTACGTCGCCAATACTCCAAACTGGTTATAATCTTTCAGTGTCACATAAACACCGACAACAAGCCCGATAAAATAAGTAAGCAGGACAAGGGACAAAACAACTTTTGTAAAGCTGATTTTTTCCCGTTCCTGCTTTTCTTTCCCTGTATTGCTTCTTGCTTTTGACCGTCTTTTTCCTCTTTTTTTCTCCGATAGCAGGCGCATGAATAAATAAAATATTGCCATTCCTGCAATCACTCCCACGATTGCAACCATTAAATAAATCATAAACCAACCCCCGCACTTATAAAGGCAACAATGATTCCAATAATCCCGGTAATTGCCGCCCCTGCTGCCGTCCTTGACAGCCATTTATTCTTTTCTTTTAATTCAGCGATTTCCGCATTCTGTACGCTGTTATCTTTTTCCAGGGCTTCCACGTCGCCTTTCAGTTTGATGATTTCTTTTTCATTTTCATAGGTTTTCTTTTTCGCATCGCTGTAGCTGTCCAGCTTCGTTTCAATTTTAATCAGCCTTTCAATGATTTCCTGCATAACTGCTTTTTCCTCTGCCATATTGTTTTTCGCTCCTTTCCCAATAAAAAATGACGGTCATTCGCCGTCATTCCCTTTATCAGAACTATTTTTTTGTAGGTAAAACCACCCCTCATAAAGCGGGGGTTTAAGATATTCCCCGAAAATCGTCCGCCGCAAACTATAACTGTCACAATGTTTCAAGATACCCATATAGCTGTTTACGGTCTGCATCGCCCTTTCATAGCCGATTTCACTTGCCGCATACTGTTTCTGTGTCACTTTTAGTTTCCGCTTCATCCGTAACGCTGTGCTTTTCCGCAACTTAACATGTGTGGGCCATATCCGGTATCCACAAAATTCTATACCTAAAGTAATAGGACGTATACATGTTTTCTGGTTCAAATCCAGTTCAAGGTTATCCTGCAAAAATTCATTTATCAGCCTTTTCCACTCATGCAACTGCTGTTTATCTTCATGCAGTATTATAATATCGTCCATATATCTGATATAATAATGAATCCGCATAATCCTTTTACAATACTGGTCTAACTCATTCATGTATAAATTGGCAAACATTTGACTGGATAAATTGCCGACTGGCATCCCCTTATTGTTTACCCGCTCACTCTTGCGTACTTCCCCCGGACTTTTGCCAGGCGGCAAACCGAAATTCGTATTGCTGTTCACTATCTGGTCAAGCAAGCCTATCATTCTATCATCACGAATCCGCCTTTTTAGAATGTTCATTAGCACCGCATGGTCAACACGATAGAAATACTTACTTATATCTAATTTCAAATAGTAATATTTTTTGTGCTTCCGGTCTACCTGTTGTAGCCAATTCTTTAATCGGTTCACGGCTTTATGTGTCCCCCTACCCTCAATACATGCGTACGAATCCGTTATATACCCTTTAGCAAAAACGGGGTGTAATAATTGATAGATAGCCCATTGTACCACCCTGTCACGAAACGGTTGTGCCATAATAAGTCGTTGTTTTGGTTCGTAAATATAAAACTCCCTGTACCCTCCAAAAACGTAGGTTACATTTGTCAATTCTTCTTGAATCTGTGTCAAGTTATCCTCCAAATTTGCAGAAAATTTCAACACCTCTTTCCTGTATCTTTTGCATGTTCTAGCATTCAAATATGCTTTATGCAGGTTTTCATATTCTATAATTCTTTCAAAAATACACTTTATACTTTTCATTTTCACCTTGTCAGACATTTAGCGATTTTCTCTTTTGATACTCATGGCTCATTGTCTTTTATATTTTCTGCCTATGGCACGGAAATAAGCCCCTTTATCCCCTGTGCTGACCATTTCCCCAGTAAGGCAATGGCATCTGACTTATGAGGGTAGAGCGGCGCGAAAGCCGATGTTAGAACTGGAATTAGAGCGGCGGTTGTTCAAATTCAGCGCAAAAACGCCCGCCTGCGAACCGTTGTTCCATCTGCCGCCGCGAATCGGCAATTATGGTTTATTCCCCTTGCTTTTTCTGGCATTTATAACACAATGCCTTTCCGAACTTGTTTTCTGAAAAATTTTTAATTTTTGCTGTTATTTCAGCATCACAATCACTGCAATTAAGCATTCTCTCGCTTTCTGCTTCTCGCTTCGGAATCGGACTTTCCCTAGTTGATTTAATCCAACCACCGACCATCCGCCCAATTTCCACTAACATTTTCGACCACACTTCATATTTTTTTATGGATAAATAGTTTAAATCACATGCAATTCTGATATACGTCTTTAAAGCAGTCACTTCTATGTCTAATTCTTGCAATGTAGTCTTTTTCGTGTATTTCTTATTAGCCGTTATGACAAGTCGCATAATCTGATTCATATTCTTTTTCATATCTTGTGCGAGCGAAAATTTTTGTGATTTTGGAAATTGTTCAATAGCTGGATATGCGTATAATATCATGTCATATACTTTCTGCTGTATTATAAGTTCTTCCGTATCCTTTTTAATTGACATTTTTATGTTTTCCTCCGACCCCTCACGTAAGATTAGGCAGTGTTTTGTAAATGTACTCCCACATAAAATGCGGGAGTACAAGTGGTGCTATCGCACCACAAACAGAACTCGTTTTTTCAGATTACAGATTTACAAAAGCGGCGCGAAAGCCGAAGTAAGAACTGGAAAAAGAGCGGCGGTAGTGCAAAGCCAGCGCAAAAACGCCCGCCTGCGAACCGTGGCTCCATCCGCCGCCGCGAATCGGCAAGCGTTCACCGTAATTCCTCACCCAAAAGCCATCATCTCCCAAGTCGGTGTCGGTCGGGAAAAGCCCGTAAGACTTAAGTATCTGCGGAACATTTACACCGTCTTTTGCTTTCAAATTCTGAAACAGGGGATTGCAACTAACATATGCATAATCATTTTCAACATCCGTTCCGGTATACATTGGATACTTTCTCTCATTACTCAACAAAACAGGGCCGCCTATACCGTGTGACGTTTTTGTAGCATCTCCGGCAATACTGTTATCATACTTTAGCGTCCCCGCTGTCCCAGGATTCACTAGCGTACCATCTGGCATAATCGCTTTCCATTCTGTACTAGTCGCCCCCATATTACAATCAAGCTTCATTGCATTACCATAAGGGATAATATTCAATTCGCCATCTTTCAACCGGAAATCCGCCGTCCATTCCCATACGTTCCCGTTCAAATCTGCAATACCGGAATCCGTATAATCATGATTCCATATAGCCGGTCCCGACCCGGTCGCCGTTCTGCCTACTCTGCCGTCCGATTCATACCATGTAGGCACACCCGTTTCTGCTGCATTCTCCTGCGCTTTACCATAGTTGTTATTACCATGTGGCATTGTATTATTCGCCTTGCACATAAGCGCAATTGCGGACCATGCGCCGCCCGTAAGCAAATGCCAACCGTTGCCCTTATTCCGGCACATTTTTAACGCACTGTCAAAATTGATAGAAGTTTTCGGGTCCTTAAATGGCAGGCTGTAAGCCCTGTCATTCTTTACAATGTTAAGGAACTTACTTACATACACAATATCCTTTTCCACACCGTCAACAATGAAGCAAGGCAAAGTTTCCTGTGTTCCTCCCGGAATCAAATCGCTGTACTTCTTTTTTGCAATCGGCACAACAACGCTCGGCATCCCGATATCATCCAGAATAACCGTGTTTTTTCCGCCGCTGATACTCTCTACTGCTAATTTAAAATCGTCAAAGTTTGCCATATTCCTAATCCTCCTTAATTTTCACTTATTCAAGTCCCCATAACGCCAATGTACAATTTGCCATGTTGAACGGAACCGCTTCTAAAATGCGGTTTTCTCTCCATTCAATCCCTCCGCTCTCTGCTTCGGTATCCCCTGCCGTTTCCTCTTCCGCCGGGGCATCCTCTTCAACAATTCTTTCTTCATATCGCCGGGCAGGAATTACAATCTGCGCCACATAACGCCTTGTATTCTCACTTGCACCTACCACAAGACAACCGTATAAATCTTCACAAATATCAATCTGCATTTCCGTATCACGTTCACGGCTTTCAAGATTCAACATAAGTTCGTCGTTAAAGGTAATCTTTGACCCCCGTACACCGTAAGTTACTTTCGTTCCTGCTGTTTTCTCAATTACATTCATTTCTTGCCCTCCATTCTGCACAACTCGTTATATGCTTCCGTAGTTCTTGCCGCAATACATTCCGCCTGCTCTCTGGTTTCCCGGCTTGCATTGCCGCTGTCTTTTCCAAAACGCCCCATCACATAGGCTTCCTGCTGCCGTCGTTCCTCCGATTTAATGATGATATTTGCCATCAGTAAGCCCCTCCCTCAACAACATACCGAACTGTTACATTCTTTGCGCTTCCGGTATATCTGATTTTAAAACCGTTCGTCTGCCGGTCCGTTACAATGACTTCACCAATACCCCCGGTATCCTGCGCCGTTGCTTCCGTGATAATCCGGTATCTGATATCTTCTCTTGTCTGCCTTAACGCTACGGTCTTAACCGAATTATTGAAAGGATAGCTTTCCGTATTGGTAAGTGTTACCGTTCCAATTTCACCATTCAGTTTTTCGACCGCCTGCCCCATATGCAACACTGAAAGCGCAAGATATAAGGCTTTTTCGTTTGCTTCCAGAATACCCGCTTCCATATGGTTAAAATTCTTTGCATTCTGCGGCGTTCCCTGCTGCAATATTTCCCCCTCTATGGGTTCATGGGATACACTGCCATCGGGGTTTACCACCTCGTTATAACGGTTTTCAAACTCCGTTACATGGTCTTGCCAGATTCTTTCTGTATACATTTTTACACCTCCCTAAAGTCAAAGCTGAATCGGTAAAGTACGCCCTCCTGAACGTCTTTCAAAAGAATATTTTCTTCCTTATCCGCCCATAAATCATTGTTATTGTCATAAAGCTGTACCCTTGATACCGTTGTTTGTTTCGTCGTTTCCGGCGTGATAGAAAGGCTTAATGCAACCCTGCCGTCTTTCAGCCGTTCCCGTTTATGGATTACGACTTTTTCCAGCTTGCCGTTTTTGTCAAACTCTACCTTTGCATAAGCAATATTTTTTTCGATGAACGTTTTAAAACTTTCAAACGCCTTTTCTGTAAGCATGTTCTACCTCCTTTACTTATTCTTGCGGTTAAGCCCTTTCTGTCCGCAATAAGCGGTTTTGTAAGCATGGACTTCACTTGCTGCCGTGGGTTCGATGTCCGCCCCCTGCGGCATCCCTGTTGTGCCCGTTTCCGGCACCGTACCGCTCATTACGTTGGTAAATATGTGGTTTTCCGCACTGGCGGCAATCTGCATTTCTTCAAGTTCTTTCCCTCCTGTTATATTTCTTTGCGGCTCCGTACCGGCCCCTGCACTGCGAAACACTTTGTTTTCACTCTGTATTTCTGCTTCAATATCATCGGACACAATTCCGCCCGCTATGCTTCTGTACGGTTCGGTTCCGGCTTTTGTTTCTCCGGCGGCGGCTGAAACATAATTGTGTTTCTCTGTATCCGTTTCTTGCTCTATCATTAAATCAGCAGAATTAAATGTTATATTACGTCCGGGAATCGTCCCCGTATCCGTTTGCCCTGCTGCCGCCGTCCGGTAATGTCTTTTCTCTATATCCTGTACCGTTTCAACTTCGGTTTCATCCGTCCGGAAAAGTATATTACGGTGCGGATTCTTGCCCGTCTGCGGGCTTTGGAATATATCGCCTGCCGCTTCCGGTTCAACTGCGATACTCTCCGCACTGGTTCCACCTCTGACATTTCTTTGTGGTTCTGTGCCCGCAATTATCTTTCCTGCTGCCGTTGCCTGGAATTTCATGCCATCCGTTCCGGAATCTACTTCAAGCACGGTTTCCTTTTGTCGGTATATCCTATTACGGTAAGGAATTGTACCCGCCTGTGGACTTTGGAACGTGTCGCCTGCTGTTTCTGTTTCAATATCAATACAACGGTTTCCAATTCCTGCCCTTGTATTGCGGTACGACTCGGTTCCTGCCCGTAATCTGCCGCTTGTTAAAGGCACTCCAAGCGGAAAATATTCTGTTCTTGCGCCTATCTCAATAACAACCCCACATTGATAATAAAGCCCCTCAATATGAGCAGTCAGCCGTTTATACAACTTCACCGTTTTGATGATTTTCCCAGAATCTGCTTGCACCCTGGATTCTGATACATCAAGGATTATGCGAAAGTAAAAGGGTTCGCCGCCATAATCGAACCATTCTTCGATTTCTGATTTTGGATGTAACGCCCCCAATGCAGTTTCTACCGCATACACTGTACCTAATTTCCGGTGTACTCTAACGCTTGTTTTAATCAATTCCCTTTTCACATCTATAGGATAGTCATAGTCGTACCAGTCCATATGTAAGTCATAAGCCAATACGTCAAGCAACTTTTCCGGCAATTCATCAATACGGGCATAAATAATATTGTTCTTTATCAGCCGGGCGTTTTCCTGCAACGCTTCCGCTATCCCTTTAGACAATGCCTGTATATTAGGGTCGCTTCTCAAAGCAGGCGGAAGCGTCCTTGTAAGGTCCATATTGAAAATGTTATTATTCATCTTCAAAACCTCCGTTTACTGCCGTCGGCGTTCCGTCAAGAATGGCAACGCTGCTTTCCGGTATCCTGGTAAACTGCGGCTTCCTAATTTCTACCCGTTTTACTCCTGTCTGCATAAGCAAGCCGTGAAGTTCTGATGGGTTAATGTCACGCCCCATTTTTTCAGTCTGCCATGTGATATAGTTTTGCGTTGCCGTATCTACATTTGAAACAATTTCACTTGTCGCCGCCTTTTTCTGCTCTGAAATAAAATAAGTGAAATCAATTTCAAACCTTTCCGTATCCGGTGCGGATACCTGGACAAAATCACACATAGGTCTGATATCTTTTTCACTCAACTTTTCTTTTACTTTATTTATGATTTCTGCACCGGGAAGTTCTCCGTTGTGAAGCATGACACGGATATCTGCAACCCCCGGTTCCGGCGAACTCGGCATGATATCACTGATTGCACTTGAAGCTGTTTTTCCGTGGAAAATATAGCCGCCTTTCGGTCCCGCTGTAGAATAGCCCTCCATGCTCTCACGCATACGGTTATAGAAATCTATGTCACTTTCCTTTTCCGTTCCGCCCTCGCTTTCAGTTATGTTATAAACATCCCGGAAATACAAAAACTGTTCATCAACCATTTTGCATATCTGCCCTGGTATAAATCCGTTGCCAGCCGTGCCATTTGCCAGACAAACCGCCGGAACGTCAACGTATGCTTTCCCTGCCGGGAACATAATTGTTTCTATCGTCCGGAATACAATTTCACCGTCCACCGTCACCTGTATAGCTTTTGGTATGGTGTAATTCTCTTCCAGAACTTTTGATATTTCAAACCGTAATACCGTTGTGGCGGGTTCAGCAGGCAGGCGGTAGGTATTGTAAAAGATTTCTGCAATTGCATCTAAAAAATCTTCAACCGCATATCTCGGTATATTCATGCGTGCAGAATAGTTAATCAATTCCCGTTCCTGGCTGATTATATCAGCCACCCACAAGATAAACACCCGCACCGGGTCAGCCGGATACAATGTTGTTCCCGTTATGGCTTCATACCCGGTTATCAGCATATTTACTATTTTGGTTGTGTCGGTTTCGCAAAATGTAACTTCCGGGTATTCACTCGGTATATTCCTTGTCGTAATCGCCATTTATTTCTACCTCCAATACTGCGCCCACTCTCCCGGTCAGATGGTCAGCTTCAAAACTGATTTCCTGTATCTCCGCCCTGGGTTCGTATAACTCTATCTTGTCATATATATCCGAAACGGAAAGTGCCTGCGCCGCTTCGATTGGCTTATCAATGTAATCCGGGTTCAGCCCTAACCCTCTGGCAAGCGGACAGTCATATTCCATTGTGTTTAAGATAAACCAGACATTTTGTAACACCTCTTCAACCACCGTTTCCGGTCTGAAATTTATCTCTTTTTTTTCAATAGCCGATACTGTGTAGGACACGTCACCACCACCTTTTACCTGTTTGCATATTCTTCCAGTGTCAGCTTGCTTTCTACTGCCAACACTCTCCCTTTACGGTCAAAATGCTTATAGCTTTTAGAATGTTTGGTTATCACCCATTTACTGCCGTATTTCTTCCCGCCTATGACAAGGGATAGCTGTTTCCCCTGTTTCATGTATGTGTCAATCATTTTAACTTGCTTTTCGGGGTTCACACCCAAATAAGCAGAATAGTAGATACTGAATGACAGCTTGTCGTTGTCCATGCCGCCGAACTCCAAAAGCGGCTTTTTCAAATGTCTGGTATGGGTGCTGTATCTCGCTGAACTCTCAATACTTAAGTCCGTAAAAGTCTGCACTTTTTTGTCAGATACGGAAAAAACAATTTTTCCTAATGTACCGATTTTCGCCATTTATACACCCCCTAAAATCACACCGTCGCCGTCGCCCCCCGGCAAAAGCAGACACAAAACATATTCCCCCGGTTTCGGTATCCACTTCCGTTCCGGGTCCGGGTTGTTCTGCATCAGCTTCATATCCCCGGACATGGTTCCCTGCTGCAAATATTTTACCCTGGCTGTCAGCGCACCGCTGTTTACACTGCTGACTATCCCGACACGAACAATAGATTTCAGTTCTTGCATTTCACTATTCATCAATAATCCTCCATGCAACTGCGTAATTTGATATCTACCGTGTATCCGTCTGTAAGGTTGTGAGTTGCCGTTTCAACAATGTATTTTCCGTCAAACTCTCCGTAACCATATAACCGGACAGTAATCCCGGCGCAATAATCAACATCACCGATAAGCGTAAACTGCGCTGTGGTTTCATCTTTGTTCTTATCCCTTAGATACTTTTGTGCCAGGGTCAACGCTTCCTCTTTACTGTTTACTTTTTCTTCTACCTTTAATTCCTGCGCTTCCTTTTCATCTACTCCCGGTTTCGTATAGGTTGCTTTTATCTCTTTTTTTGTAGTAGGGTCAGTATAGGAAACGGTACATTTCCCGTATTCCGTTCCGGCCGCTTTTGTGCTTAGTTTGTAGCTTAGAATATTACCTTTACCCTTTTTCAGTTTCTTGATTTCCGGTTTTTTCTCATACTTTGCCGCGTCAAACATTACTATCGTTTTTGCGGTCACTTTTAAAGAAATCCCTGCACCTTTACATAGCTTTTGCAAAAACGCAATATCAGAAATTTTCAACTGCTCTTTTCTCGTATAGGTGGGGTTGTTATCTGAAATATACATCAACTGCAATCCGCTGTTTTGCGCTATCGTGCTGCCTATGGATTGCAAGGTAATGTTTTCCCACACTTTATTTCTTTCCTGCTTCAAAGAACTGGAACGGGGAATAGAAGTCGCTTTAATTGTCAGCTTTTCCGGCGGACCCGAAAAATCCACACTGTCTATTTCAAAGATTCCGCAATTATGCACCTTGTCTATTCCATCCGAAAAAGGATTCTTTTGTACAATGACAGCACTAATTTCCGTACCCTTGAACGCTTTCCGCTCCTGCACTTCCTGTTCTGCACTGCTGCCAGTTCCACCCTCAACGTCACTGCTGTTTACCCACCCATACACCCGTGCGCCATCTTCTGAAATCAAGTGCAGGGGATGCGCATTACTGTTTTTTATTGTTACTTTACACCTGGAAGCCCCACGGTTTACAGTGGGGCTTGCCGCCATTGATGATATATAGACAGGTCCGCCCTTAAACTGGACGATATCACCTACAACAATTTCTTTCTGTACGGTTTCCACTTTCTTTTTTGCATTTTGGGTATTCAGCCATTTTGTAAGCCATTTACTCCCCCGGTCGTCAAGCGTTATACTGATATCATCCGCTTTGTCCTCTTCATTGTCCGTATAGGTCATTGATTGCAGATAACTTGTTAAGTCCCTGCTTATATCAACGCCCTTGAAAGTAAGTTTTAACTGTGTGCGTCTTGCAAGGCTTTTGTCACTCATGCAATCCCCCTTTCCACGGCGGTAAATCTTCCAATACCTCCGGTTCAATTTCCGGGATTAAAAGGGCGACGCCTACCGGGAAAATGACTATTTCCCGGTAGGCGTTGTTTAATTCCAGTATCGCATTTTTATACATTTCATTCCCCAGCGTTTTGTAAGATACAATGTCCCAGGTATCGCCAGATATGGTTGTGTATGTTTTAAGCATAATTTACCCTCGCTTCCTGTTCGCTGGCTTCGGCTAATGCCTGTTTTACTAATGCTTTTACCTTTGCTAAAAACTCTTCATTTGCCTGTCTTAACATGCTTTCAATTTCTGCCGCGTTGCCGCCCGGTGCTGTAATCTGCGGCTTGTTGTTTATTGTAATTTGAATCATGCCGCCGCCGACTTTCAACCCCTGCGCTGTCGGCGTGTCCGAATCGGTCACACCCGCCCTGCCTGCCATGTTGTTAAAAATATTCTGTGTCTGCATGGCGGTAAATACTCTTTTGCCTGCTGCCCCGGTGATTAACTCCGGTCCCTCTTCCCCGGCAATAAAAGTGTCCGGTGTCCGCGGTGTACCTTTCGCAAACTTTGGTATCTCCGGAATGTTGATTCCTGCACCACCTAAAAAGTCAGGCAATTTGATTTTATTCAGTCCTCGTATTGCCGTATTTACAATTTCAATAACGCCATTGATAACGCCTTTCGCAATAGACTTTATGCCCTCAAATATCCCGCTGAAAATGGTCTTGATACCCTCCCATGCCTGGGACCAATTTCCGGTAAACACTCCCGTAATGAACTGAATAACACCGTCCAGGACGGTAAGCAAACCGTTAATAATGCCGCTTATGGTTTCGATAGCCGTCGTCACAATGCCTTGTATAGTCGGCATCATAAATTCGATAAAACTTAAAATCGCCTGCAAAATAGGCTGTACAAACGCCCATATATTCGTTATTGCTGTTTGAATGAAAGGTATTAGCGTGCTTAAAATAGACATTACTATGTCTGCCGCACTCTGTATCCCGCTTGCAATCATGGGTAACACTGTACCTATGATAAAATTGAAAATCTCCGAAATCACCGGAAATACATAGGTCTGTAAAAAGGTTATGATTTCAGATATTACGGGCATGATTCCGGCTATAAATTCGCCTATCAGCGTCGCCGCCTGCCCTATGAATGTTGCAACCGTCTGAACAATTGACATAATTGTAGGTGCTGCCGCTTTAACTGCATTTATGATTCCGGGAATAACTGTCGTTGCTATCACACTGAATAATTGTTCTGCCACCGGTACAATATGTGTTGTTACAAAGCTGATAAACTGCCCCGCTACGCTTTGCACCGTTTTAAAGACAGATACAAACTTATCAAATACCGCAACGCCTTTTTCACCGAATATCTCTTGTATCTTATCCCGTGCAACGCCTATGTTCCCATCACTGAAAACATTCTTGATTGTTTCCCCGACACTTGATATCACGGCAACTATCTTATCAAATATTTCTAAGCCCTTTTCACCGAATATCTTTCCGACAAAATCACGGATTTTATCCAGGTTCTTTCTGACAAGCTGAATAACCGTAATTACCAACGTGATAGCCCCCACAATCGGGAATATCTTTCCAAGTATTCCGCCAAAACTGCCAAACAGTGCGCCGCCCAATTTTGCTATTGGGGCAAATGCCACCTTAAACAGATTTCCAACCGGGGCTAACGCCGTGCCTATCTTTCCAACAATGCCGCCGACAACGCCGCCTAATCTTCCAAGCGGCCCGCCTATAATCATGGTTCCTATCCGCCCAAATATACCCGCTATCTTACCGCCGACTTTTCCGAATATCCCAAGCACTCCGCTTGACAGTTTGCCGCCTATCATACTGGCAGCACCCGTTACTTTGCTTAATATCGTGCTTGACCGGAAAACATTTGCAAAAGCACCGCCCAAATTACCAAAATACCCGGTGATACCTCTTCCCATGCTTGCCAGCTTTGCACCCAAGCCCATAGCATTTGTACCCGCAACGATTGTTCGTCCTTTAAATATTTCAAGGATTTTCTGCACCGTTAATATGCCGCCTTTAATTTCCAGGAATCCAAGTTTCGCGACAAGGCTTCCGGCTTTCAATGCCAGCAATCCGGCGGTAACTTTCGCAATAGTTCTTACCAATTCCGGGTTTTTCTCTGCAAACTCCGCCACCTTTGTAATGACTTCCGTTATCTTCTCAACTGCTGCCGTGAACGTAGGTAACAACGCTTCACCTAAACTTACTTGCAAAGCATCAAGGGCGGACTGTGCCAGTGTCATTTTACCACTGAAATTATCAAGCATCGTTTCCGACATCTTTTTAGCCGCACCGTCACAATTTTCAATTGAGTTCGCAAGTTTCTGATAATCTTCATCGGTTGCATTTACGATAGCCAACAATCCGGACATTCCGGTTTTTCCTGCGATTGCTTCCGCATTTGCGGCTTTCTCCGCATCTGTCATTTGTGAAAATGCTTCGCGTAACTCCCTTGTGACTACATCAAGGTCACGCATGGATCCGTCGGTGTTTTCAACCTCCAAATGATATTTTCCGAATGCTTTGCCCGTTAATTCAACACCGCCCTGCAATCCAAGGAATATTTTCCGTAATGATGTACCCGCCTGGCTTGCCTTTATTCCGCTGTTTGCCATCAGCCCGATCAAGGTCGCCGTGTCCTCTATCGTATAACCCAACGCCCCCGCAACCGGACCCACATATTTGAATGTTTCGCCCATCATGCCGACATTCGTATTCGCATTACTGGAAGCCTGGGCTAATACGTCCGAAAAATGGGAAGCATCGGCAGCAGTAAGCCCGAACGCCGTCAAAGCGTCGGTAACAATGTCGGAAGTGGTCGCCAATTCTTCTCCCGACGCACTGGCAAGATACATAATACCCTCAATACCATTTAAGATATCTTCCGTTTTCCAGCCTGCCATTGCCATGTACTCCATAGCTTCCCCGGCTTGCTTTGCGGTAAATTCCGTTGTGGCTCCCATTTGTTTCGCCTTACTTGACAAATGTTCCAACTGTTCAGCCGTCGAACCGGAAATAGCTTTTACCTTTGACATTTGCTGCTGAAATTCTGCCGCTTTTGTAATCGGACCGGCATAAAAGGCAGCCCCTAACGCTGTCGCTACTCCGATAACTTTCATCAACTGCGTTTTGGTCTGCCCTATTGCTTGATTATTCTTTTCAATTTTCGCCGAAATGTTCCCAATGCGTTCCTGACTTTGCTGTAACCGTTCATATTGCCTTTGCAGGCGTTCTGTGGAAGCATCCAGATTGTTTGTGTTTACGCCTGCTGCCCGTAATTCTTCCTGTAGGCTTTCCAGGCTTTTTTCCTGCTCTCCGATTGCCCTTGTCGTCTGCTCTATCTGCTTTTCGTTCCGCTCCAATGCCTTACGCATTTTTTCCGTGGGCTGTTCAGTTTCGGACATTTCTGTTTGCAGGCGGTCGTGTTCTTCCTGTAACTGCTGTAACTTCGTTTTGTTCTTGTCAAGTGCTTCCTGCCGCTTTTTATATCCGCTTACATCCTTTTGAAGTGAATTGATTTTGCTTATGCTGCCCTGCATATCTTTCATAGCTTTAGCCGCATTCGTGAACGTCTGTTGAAAGTTATTCCCGTATGTAGCCTTTAACTGAAAGAGTAATTCATACTGTTTTCTTGCACCCGCCAATCAATTCACCCCCTCTTGTCGTTGTTTATCTTCTCTTTGGGCTTCTATTGCATCATTCATCCATTGGATAAATTCAATCAATGTAAGGTCAATCCAGAATCCAACACCGCCGCCTGTCACGCTTGCCATGCGGAAACTCTCTTTCCTTACCCATTTAGCAATAGATTTCTGCTTTATAAGCCCGATTTCACTAAAAAATTTCTTGCCGCATTGATAATTTTCTTAAAATCCACATAAGGCAGTTCTTCCATTGCGTCAAATGTAATGACCGGGTTCGACGCTCTGACCGCCACTTTCGCAAGATATACGTCCGAAATCTCCGGGCTTAACACATATCTGCCCTCTGCTGCCAGTTCATCTTCAAGGCTGGTTGCGTCCTTACCTCTCAAACGGCTAAAATCAAAGTCAATCTTCGTATATGTCTGGTCCTCATATTCAAAAGGTTCTGCGAACTCATGGGAATAGAATCTTGCCCCCGATGTATCCCGTTTCTTTCTGTCCGTGCTGTCTACGGTTGTTTTTGTGACCGAATCGGTCACAACCTTACTTGTTTCTGCTTCTGCTGCCTGGCTGGTTGTTTCGATGTTTTTGTTCTCCATGTTCTTATCCTCCTAAAAAATGGCATAATAAAATCAGCGTCATGCGCTGATTACCTGTTAATACTGTTTACTTTCCAAGTGCTGAACGAACGTCTTTTAAATAATCTTTTCCGTTCACAAAATAGATATAATTCCGCGGGTCAACCTCTAATACCTTTTTTCCGTCGATGTATGTTGCATAATAATACGTGGTGTACTCACCGCTTACCTCTGCCGCCGCTGAACTCGCAACTTTCCCCGGATTCAGCTTTTTAGGCACAAGGGTCAGGCAGTGCCGGACTTTCACAACTTCGGTCGTCCCCTTTGTCGTGTCCTGCTGCTGCTGTGCCGCCCGTAAATCAATATTGTGCTGCCGCGGTTCATGCAGGCTGATAGCATTCGGTGTAACCGTGCGGAAGTTAAAAGTTGTCGTCATGGCTTCAATCGCCCCCAGGATTACACTTTCAATTTTTCCGGCAATCCCGGCTCCGGTGATTTCCTCCGTTATTGACGATATTTCCGGTAAGGCGACTTCACTCATTCCAACATATTCTTTTCCATCCTCGTATACCGCAAAGCCAATTACTGTTTCGTCTATTTTTGCCATTTGTCACTACCTCCTTATGCGCTCATTAAACCGGACAGGTAACTTGTGTCATATTCTAACAGAAATTCAAATTCCTGTGCCGGACTGGGCGGTGTCAGATAAATATGGAATTTTGCTTTCCCCGCCATTAAGTCAATATCGCTGTTTTCTGCTTCCAAGAACTCAACACGTCCGCCCAAAATCTTATTTTCTGAACTCAACCCATTCAACCATAGATTGACGCTTTGCATAACACTTTCAATTAACAGCCTGTTAAGTCTGCGGTCAACTTTACTCCATGTTGACAGCACAACGCTGTTTCCGACCCACTTAAACATACGGGATACTGAAATAAAGTAGTCTGTAACGTCCGTATTGGACGGATAGCAGGCGGTTGAGTTACCCCAGGATACAAACCCCCCGATAAGGTTTAAAGCCGTTACAATGCCGTTCTGATTCAAATAATTTGCCTGTGTCAAGTCAAGCAGAACTTCCGTTCCGTCGTCCAGGACGGTGCTGTCAATTTGCAGGCTTTTGTTTGACGGGCTTTCGCACGGCGTACCGTCACCCATATCCGCCGCGGCATCCGTCGCCGTCATGCGGCAAGCCTGGTGTACAGAATAGTGGTAGGTCTTGCCGCCCAACCGGACTTTGGGCCATACTAAAATTTGCCCTGGTTTGGTAATATTATTGTTTTTCTTCCAAATCGGAACATCTGTATACCGCTTCGTGTTTTCCGAATCTGCATCAATGATACAAACCCCCTCAAAAAGCCCGTTGATATTTTCTACCTTTGCACTCATAACCGCGGCAACTTCTGAATCGCCGGAATATCCCGGACACAATACAATTTCCGGTATAATCCCATATTTAGGAAATACAGAATCAATCAATTCCAGCCCTTTGTTTTTGTTTGCTTCCACATCATAACCGCCGATAATATCCGCTTTCGTTACCAATTCCGGGGCAACTGCCGAATATGCAATACTCAATTTGCTTATATCAGCAGTGATTTTTCCACCGTCTACGACTTCAAGCACAAGCCCCCTTTCCGTGTAGGTAAGCCCGTAATCTTCATCCACGGTATAACCCGTCACTTTCACGGTGTTTTCAATTACTTCCAGCGGCAAAGTGATTGTTCTTTCTGTGGATAAATCAAAATCTTTTGCCGCAAACTGCTTTTTATGTTTTTGCGGGTCAAGGACATTTACAAGGATAATCGGGGAAATGCCATATAAAACAAAGGCGGCGTATATCTCTTCACATAAAGAATACTTTTCCCAATCGTCGGAATATCCGAATGCCTGTATCGCTTCGGAATAGTTCTTACAAAGAATAACTTCGTTCGTTGTCCCGCCTGTCGTTTGGATTGGGGCAGTACCTACAACAAAATGCGGCCCGCTGTCTGCGGTTACTGGCGTTGAAACACTGGTTGCCAGTTTCCCTTTTTTTACGCCATGAAAAAAATCTGCCATGCTTTTATTCCTCCTTTTTTGCAGTGTCTAATGAAATGATTTCATTGTAATATTTGTTTAACAGGGTTCCTTTGCTGTTGACCCTGTTTTTACTGTCCGCCAATTTATTAAGCGGTATCAGCAATTTTTCAACTTGCGGGATTTCTTCAAGAATATTTTCCAGAAATCCTTTTACCTCTTCTTTTGTACCCGTCAACATCGTGTTTGCCTTTAATGCCCCGGCTCTGACGGTCGGCCCGATATAGATATAGGTTTCTTTTTCGGTTGCGTATTTGCCGTTTTTAGCCTTGTTTTCCGTTTCGGCGGTATTTTCCTTGACTAAACCCGTTTCCGCCCCGTTCTGGCTGTCTGATGAATCCTGAACGGTATTTTCTGCTTTCTTCTTAACTGCTGCCATGCTCAAACCTCCAAAAAATCAATTTTTCTTTTTACAATCGGCATTTCCCACGTCGTCATAATCTCGCCAATCTTATACGGACCCGTATCCTCTTCATATATTATCAGTTCAAGGGGGCTTTGCAGGATAAAGCGGTTGTCTATTACCGTTTCTTCCAGTAAGCGAAACTGTACCCTTGAAATGACGTTCAATGCCTGGATATACCTTTCCTGCGGGTCCTCGGAATAAACAACAAAGATAATCCGCACCATGCTTTTATTTTCGTCTGACCCTGGATTTCTTTCATGTTTCCCGGTCAACAACTTCAACAAAATGTATGGTGCCAGTTTTTCCTCGCCCTCCGCTTCCGGCAAGGACCCAATAAAAACTTTCGGCGGACGTTCTGCGGGTTCTGTGCTGTTTCGCTTCACCCTGCTAGTCAGCTTCATATCAGCCGTTATCTGTTCAACGAACCCCTGTAACGTCTGCATTAACATAATCGGTGTCAATCGCCTAACCTCCGTATCCGTTTAAAATCCGCGTAATTTCATGTTCAATTCTTTCATTTACGGTCTGCTGTGCCTTTTCTTCAACCTTTGGAAGCACATTTGTATTTTCCGCCATATGTGCGACCGACGGACCGTAAAGTGTCTGTGAAGTTTCCCTTTTCCTGGTCAGCCTTTCAAACACTCCCAAACCGCTGCGCAAGTTTGTAACGTATGCCGCTTCTATCCTGCTGCCGCTGCCTTTCAGCACCGATGCAACAACGGTCTTTCTTTTGTTTGATTCCCTGGGCGTTACCTTAAATTCTATAAGCGGTATCACCGCCCCGGCAAACTCTACTTGACCGACGGTATCATTCGCACTTGCCCGCTTCATTTTGGTATTACCGTGCTTATTGATAGTGCCCGCCTTAACGTTATAAGTCTGCCGGATTGCTTTTGACGCTTCCGTTTTCCCCGCGATCAACCCCCGGTTAATCGCATTTGAAAATACCTTTCCACGGGCGTTTTTCACGCCGGATAAGATAGCGTCAACCCTGTTTATCTGGCTTTCTGTTATCTCAATCATTCGTCGATATCCTCCAAGTCCAATATAACCTCGCCGTACTCGCTGCTTACCGCATTAATCTGGTATCCGGTATCATCAATGTATATCCGTTTCCGCTTCCGTGGTGTCGTCTTTATCTGGTCCAGGCGGATACGAACCACCAAATCAACCCGGTAAAGCCCCTCGGCTTTGTCATTAACGGAAATTTTTCTGTCCTTAGTTTCTTCATGGTCGAATACAACCGGGATTTTCATAATTTCCCCGTCATACTCGACCGTGTGAATTTCCGCATATTCTTTCGTGTTATAGAAAGTATCAAGGTCTTTTTCAAGCATTTCCTTGAAATTCTTCATAATGACCGCCTTTACACTACAAAGGCAACATGCCAGGCATCTACTTCATGCGGCACGGGAATAGGTGCAGCGGAAAGCTGTAGGAAGCGGCGCGGCGGTTTTCTTTCAACCCACTGGTCCGGTACTCTGGAACCCTCGGCAACTCCAATTTGTTTTCCCTTTTCATCCACGACCGCAATCGCACCGTAATACATGCTGTATTCCGCTTCCGAACTCAACATAACAACGGCATTTTCTGGCAGTAACGGCTTATTCTCCGGGTGCAACGGGTCCGTCCAATCATCAAGATACCATTCGTTATAGGTATATATATGCACGTTATCTTTCGCAAGCGTGCCGATATAGGTCGCACCATTAGGCAGTTCAGCAGGCTTGATTACAGCCAGTTCATAGCGACGGACATCAAGCATTTTCTGGACATTTTCATCACTTAGAAAAGCGTCCAATGCCTTATCACCCATAAGACAGATATTTGTGTTTACGAATCCTGTTTTCTGCACATTCTTTTTCCATCTTGAAACATCACCAAGCGGTACGCCTGCGGATTTTCCCCACTGCTTTGTACTTGTCAACGTTTCAACATTGGTGAAATTGAAGTCAATTTCATAGCTTAACGCTTCACCCAACACCGGAATTTTCCCGGTAAATAAAGCCTGGCAGCACATCCATTCTTCACGCCTTGTAATGGTTTCGTCCAGCTTTGCAAAATCTTCCTGCATTTTTTCAATCGCTCTTTGATTAGGGCTTTTTCCGTTGTATAATGCTTCACCCGGTCGTCTTTTCAGAATATCGTCAATTGTTGTAATCATATCCGGCGCAAGTAACGGCGGTTCATATGTAACCGTCTGGTATCCCTGGTTTTCGATAGTCTTACCGCCGATTTTCGGATGCACAAAGGGGGCTAACTGTCTGTTTCCCTTTTTCATATCTACGTCAATTTTCTTTGTGTCAAAGGTCTGTACATTTCTGAAAAATGTATCCCGGATAAATGTCCGCACCTTTGGCATACGTGAAATCAGTTTACCCATTGTCCGCGGGTCATAAATGCTTATTTCTCCCATTTTTTCATTCTCCTTTTGCTTTAATTTTTAATAAACAGATTCAATTTTCTAAAAACTGCTTTGAAGTCGTCTGCCGTCGTTCCGGCCGGACAAATCAAAGCATCTGCGAAAAACTCCCCGGTAAGGTAAATCACTACGTTTCCGTCCTCGTCGGAATCCGCTGCCACAACACCATATACGTCTGCAATCGTATCTTTCGTTGTTTTTACGATTCCGTCCGCCGTCTTATTGACGATTTCAAATTCTTTCGCATGTTCTCCGGATTTCATAGTGTCCGAATCGGTCACAACCGGAAAATCCCCGGCTAAAGTCATTTTAGGGGTGTAAGTACCTAACAACTCTTTTCCTGCCATCCTTTTATACCTCCTGTTTTATTTTATTTGCGGAAACATGCCGTCAATAATATCACCGAACGGGTCCGTATCTCCGCCTGTGCCATCGTTGTTGTCCTGTGGCACACCCTGCATACCGGAATTTATCACGTCGGTTTCCCGTGCATCCAGATATGTGTTTCCCTGCTCTTTCTGCTTTGCAATCATCGTCATTGCAAATTGTTCCGGGCTGACCGGGTTCGTGAACTTTGCTTCATTTGCCAAATCCTCAAACCCCGAAAGTGTCAGATTGTCAATCTTCTTAATACGCTCCCGTTCCTCATTTCTTGCCGCTTCAACTGCTGCCGTGCCTGCTTCGTTTCGCACCTGGTTGTATAACTCCCCGTGCTGTGCCTTGAACTCTTCTAATGTCATGGCTTTTCCCTCCTTGTCTTTGTTTTGGATTGGTGTTTTTTTATTATTAAAGCTATTGACATAGCTTAATAACCCTTTGGGTACACTCTGAAAATCTTCCAGGCTTATACTTACACTGTTTATAATAATTTTTTCTGCATTCTCAACTTCTGCGTTTATCTCACTAAACATAAGATTGTCACAAAAGCCCTCTGTGACCGCCTGTTCTCCGGTGTACCATGTTGCGGCATCCATTAACTGATTGATTTCATCATCACTTTTCCCGGTTTTCAGCTTGTAGCAATTCACAATCGACTGTTTGATTACTGCCAGTTCTTCCGCCATTTTTTCAAACTCTTTCGCTTCGTAATAGCCCAATACTCCGGCTTTTGGATTGTGAATCATATAAACCCCATTACCGGGAATCTCGGTCGGTGTGCCTGCGCACGATATAATTGTCGCTGCCGACCCCGCCCAACCATCAATTTTTACAGTTACTTCCGTGCCGTTTTCGCTCAACTCTTTCAGCCTGGTATAAATTGCATTTGCGGCGAACACATCACCGCCGCCGGAATTGATACGGACAACCAAACTTTTCACCGCCCCGATTTCTTTCAATTCCTTGTTGAAAATATCCGGGGTGATTTCATCCCCCCACCACGAATAAGAAGAGATATCCCCATATAAGATAAGTTCTGCACTTTCCTCTTCCTGGTTGGAAACAAAATTCCAAAATCGGTCAATCTCTGCTGCCGTCTTTGGTTTCTTCGTTCTCTTCGGGGTCTGCGCCGTCGGTGTCCTCGTTGTCGGGGTCTGCACCGGTCCCGGTTTCTCCTGCTGCCCCGAATTGCTGTTGTTGTATGGGTTTCCCAATTTTATTTACCTCCTGCAATAGTCTTTCTTCCCTTTTCCGTTGCTTCATGTTTTTGTGGAAATCTCCGCCCGTTAATTCTGTGGTTTCCCTGTCACGGGTAGAAAATCCGCCTTGCACCCTCATTTCAGCCGCTTCAACCTCTTTTTTCGGGTCAAGCTGCCCGGCACTCGGTCCGTTCCATTCAGCAGAACAATAAGCCTTTCTTATCAACGGGTCCGAAAAAAATCCCGGTGCTTTGATTCTCCCTTTTGCAACGGCTTCATACATCCATTCTTCAAAGATGGGCTGACAAAAATCTGCCGCCAACCATCCCCGGTACATGTTGACCGTTTTCCAGAACTCTAACAATGCGCCCCTGGAAGCTGAATAATTGTTAGAAAAGCACTTTAAGATTACTTCAAACGGGATTTCCAAGGCACAACCAATCTGTTTTATGACTGACATTACAAAGCCGTCAAAATTTGCGTTAGGTCTGCCCGGATTAACCATATTTGCCTTTTCATTTTCTCCCAGGTCTATGACGCTTCCGGGGGCTAATTCAATGGAATTTTCATCTTCGGTATCTACTAACAATTCCTCTTCGACACTCTCGCCTATCGGCGGTTCTTCACTGTTATTCTGTTTTTCAATGAAAATCGTAAACAACCCGCTGACAACTGCCGCCGTTAGTTCTGCTTCTGTATAGCGTTCCAACTGTTTAAGACTTTCGATAACGGGCGATAGGAACGGAATCCCCCGCAACTGTCCAATTCTTTCCCGATGCATGATGTGAACAACGTTCCGCCTGCCTGTTTTTTCTCCATATGCCTGCACTCTTACCCATTCACGAACCGGATTTTGAAAATCAAAACTTAATGGGTGATGTTTTGCAATATGGTAAGCCACAACCTCCCCCTGCTGATTCTTTTCCACGCCCCCGGTTATCAACGGGTTAATAGTTTCTGAATCCGGGGTACTCAATCGGTCCGCTTCAATAAGCTGTATTCTAAGGTCGTATATGGACCCGGTACGTTTGGTCGTTGGAAGCAGGGCGATAACATCACCGCTTAACAATTCATTCATGAAAGCCAATTGTTGCAATTCTGCAAAATTATCAAGCCTTTCAAGGTCACAATTTGATGATTCCGCCCACAAGGAAAACTCCCGTTCAATTGTGGTTTCAAGTTCCCGCGCCTGTTCTTCTGTGATTCCCAAAAATTCTTCATCAATGGTACTTTTTAGCTTTAAACCCGTGCCGACAACATTCGTCCTCATGGTTTTAACCGCGCCTGTCGCAACATTCGCCCCGGCGTACAAATCACGGGTACGCTGCCGCAAGGTGTCCAGATTGTCCTGAATATCCTCTTTCGCACTGCCGCCATGATATAACCAGCCGCGCATAGCCTTTTTTATTTCACTTGCACCATAATTTCCGTAACCGCTGTTCATTATCTGCAAACCTGCCCTTGCCCTCGCCCGTTTAAGTGCCGCCATAGGCGCGACAATCTCAATTGCTTTATCAATTACATTCAAATTATCACCGCCTTTACAAATCCCTCGGAACAATTCTATACGTCCGGTTTCTACCCCTGTGTTTCTTTGCATTGTTTAAGCTGGCGATAATATTACGCCAATAGTCTATTTCCCTGCGTATCTGTGCAAGTTCCGCCCTGGTGAACGTCTTACCGCCGATAGTATAGGTCTGGTTTATGGACACCTCCAATTCAGCTTTTAACCATGCGTCAAGATGCATCTGTGCCACTTCCAGGGTAATACCTGTCGGTTTCTTTGCCATTTACTCAATACCTCCGCTTCTTTGCTTTCTCGCCCTCTTTCTCTTTTGGGCTGCCGGTCCTGCTTCTTTCTCCGCCGTCCTTACCGCCTTTTTCTCTTTAAGTGTCACACCGGAAATAACAACTGCTGCCTGCGCATAATTCCGGCAATCTAAAGGTTCATTTCTCATGCCTTTTTGTTTTAATTCCCATTCAAACATAGGACGGCCCTTTTTATAATGCAGTACCAATTTTTCCGCCGTTAAGCCTTTAAAATATTCTTCATCATACCCCCTATCCTCATACCCTTTTTCATCACGTGGAAAATGACAGTACCCCGGTCCCTCTTCCTCTACAAACAGCCGTTGCATTAACAGGGATTTTCCGGTATCAACTCCAAGTGAAAACAACCATGCTTTCACACGGTTGTTTTTTGTCGGGCGCGGAATATACGGCACGTCTGCACCGCCTTTTCCTTTTATTGCAAAAACGCCCCGCGTATATCGGACTTTACAGAAAGAATAAACCTCATTCGGGAAATGTCCGCCGGAATCCATGCAGACACACTTAATTTTCATCTTTGTGCCGTCTTTTTTCTCAAAGGTCTGCAAAAGAAATTCATCAAGTTTCTTCCAGACTTCGGGCAATTTAGGGTCGCCGTATATCTTTTTGTATTGAATCCCCCAATTTTCATAACCAATCCCCCACCCGACAACCTCAATTTCAAAGCGGTCATCCTGGGTGTCAACGCCTGCCGTCAAAACAACAACATCCTGCGGTACTTCACAATTGTATTTCTGCCTGCGCTTCATCAGCTCGTTAGGTTCAATTTCCTGTCCCTCTTCCTCGAACGTTTCGCCTAACTCGGTGTTTATCCAGGCTTTCATAAGTTCAATGTTTCCCTGCTTTTTTTCTTCATTTGCAATCAGAAAATCTTTTACAATCTGTTTCCATCCCAGGGGGGTAAGCGTGGAAGCCAGGGAATTGAGGTGAAACCCCCTTACCTTTCGGTCAGGGTACTTTGCTATGTATTTCCCGTTTACGAATTGGACTTTCCATTCCATTTCAGACGAAATCACACCGCACCCTTTACAAGCATGGGATACTCTCGTCACTTCCCCGTCGTCGTCACGTTCAAATTCAATCTGCCCCCACGTAAGCGGCCGGAACTCTCCGCAACAAGGACAAGGCACGTTCCATTCTTCTTGTGTACTGTTTTTATATTCAATCTCAATTCGTGAAGCCCCTTTAACTGTAGGGGTCGAAACATACACTTCTTTTCTATTCCAAAATGTTGTAAGACGCTTTGAACCCAATACCAGGGGGTCGCCGTCCACTCCTGCCGTTGCGGGATATGCGTCTATCTCGTCGGCTAAAAGGATTCTTACGGGTCGGCTTCTCAACTCCGTGGGGGAATTTGCCCCCGTCATAGTCACCCGCCCACCGGGGAACGACTTCTTAAAAATAGTGTTACCGCTGGTTCTTGCCTTGTCGCTGATTCTGCCACGCAAAACGGGCGTATCTCTTATCATAGGCATAAGACGGTCTTTACTGAATGTTTCCGCAAGACTTAAGGTCGGCTGCATAAGCAAAACCGGGCAAGGGTCATAATGGATATAATAGCCTAATGTATTTAATAAAAAAGCGTCGGTCTTACCTATCTGTGCCGCCGACATCACAACAACTTTTCTTATGCTTGAATCCGATATAGCGTCCATGATTTCCCGCTGATACGGGGCATCGTTGGTGTCCCATATGCCGCCTTTACTTGCGGCTTCACTGGAAAGCCTGCGGAATCTATCAGCCCATTGTGATATTGTTAAATCTGGCGGCGGCTCTAATGTCTTAAAAATTCTTGTGAAAAGGTCAACCGTCGCTTTCTTCATCTTCCTTTATCACCTCGCAAAACAGCGTTTGGAAATCTGACAATTCCATTAACGCCTTTTTTATTTCTTTTGACAGCATTTTTTGTACTTTGTCCGGGTCGTCGGTATCTGCCAGTTTCGGGGCTTGCTCTGCCGGGATAGCAGACAGGCGGGCTTTGAAATTTATCAGCATATTGGACATTACCCGTTCGATATCTTCCGCCCGGTGCAACTCTCCTGTTTTGACAGCAAGTTCCATTTCTTCATTCTGCCGTTTTGCCCTGACAAGTTTCGCCCGCTCCGTCTGGTAGTCAATATTTTCCTCTGTATCTGGATTCTGATTTCTAAGGTAATGGATGTATGCAAGCCGGGCTTTCTCCATTTCATACAATCCCGGTTTGTATTCTGACAGTATCCCCTTTTCTGTCAACTGTTTTATCCGCTTCGGGGTAAGGTCCAGGTGTCGGGCAACGGCGTTTTTATCATAAACTTTCAAAAAAACACCCCCTTTAGAAAATTTTCCGGGGTTCGGGAAATGCGTTTTTTTCGCTCAAATCTAAACATGTGGTGGGGTCGCCGAACCCGCAAGCCTTATTTTGCCCTCCACAGTACCTTTTCATCGAACGCCCGTTCGGTCATCAGAAGCCCCTGCTGCCGCCCCGTCGCCTGCCCCCTGCCTGCCTGCCTGCTGCCTGCCGCCTGCCCCTCTGCCGCCGCTGTCTGCTGTCATACCTCTATGCCCTCGTTGTCCTCGTCCCCCTCATAGGTGTCGTCTATCTCCCCGTCGTCACGTAAGCTGTATTCACCTGTTACCCTCTGCTTCATGAGCATATACCGCTTCTCTTCCAGCTTAATGCGGCGTTCCTCAATCTGATAGCTTTTAATGGTATCCAATAGCTTCAGAATCCTACCATGCGTTTTATTTAGTTCGGCTTCCAGCTTTAACATGCGTTCAAAAGGGCTTGATTTTATAACCGTATTCATGGCTGTTTTTAAGGCTGATTTCATTTTCTCTTTTTCAGCTTCTATATTTTCAGCGTCCATATTTTCAAGGGCATAAATTCTTTCCTGTTCTGCGGCTATGTCCTCGGTCGTTTTCGGGGTAAGCATTTCAACCACCTTGTCAACATACAAGTCTGTATCTGGTGCCTGCTGTAATATTTCAATCCTTTGCCGCAAATCACTTTCTTTTGCAAGAAGCAATTTTAATTCCTGCTGTAAATTCGATGCAGTATCCAGGGATATACTTTCAATACGGTTTCTTTCGTCCTCCGGTAAATCATCCAAATTCACATATTTATATGCGCCATGTGTCAAGGCATTCTGGTTGCCCTTTCCGGCTCCGTGTCCTTTGGCGTTTTTATTACCTGGCTGACCGCCCCTTTTGGGCTTGTTTTTTTCTTCCAGAATATCTTTCCACTTATACACACATTTCCATTTCCGAATCTGATCGGCTGTCGCCCCGGTCATTTCCGCCAACTCTCCATTTGATATATTGCCGTCCATTTCAAGGAATATTTCAAGCCCTTTATCCCTTGCCGGATTTTCTCTTTTTCCTGCCACCGTTTAAACCTCCTTTCGTTTGTTTTTCTATTTTCTGCCGCTCCGTTCTGTCGGAAATGCGTGCATATATTGTTTTTTCAAAAATATTACATTATGGCAAACAAAAAAGCGGGCTGATAATTTTACCTATCAACTCGCTTCATATATTTTTGATGTTACCATTATAGCAGGAAAAACACGCAATCGTGCGCAATCTTTAAGACAGCATTTCTTTCACAATTTTACTGCGTATAATATATCTGTTTCGTGTCAGCTTTTTAGCTATGATTTCCAGGGCTTCCGCTCTATGATTTTGCGCTTGCCGAACGGAATAGCCTATTTGTTCCGCTATTTGTTCCCATCTGTCGCCCTTGATATAAAATCCAGTCAGCACAACCTTGTGAATCATCTTCATTGATGTGATTTCCTTAAGGATTTCTGTCCGGATTTTATTCAATTCCCGGATTCTGCTTTCCCAGGCGGCAAGCTGTATACTTGTGTCGTGATGGGCGTTTCTGATTGCCGTTTTAGCCGTTTTATCGCTTTTCCCCGTTGCTTTCGGCATCCCGTCGTAATTCATAGCCCCAATCGTATTGTAATACGTCTGTTCATAATCTTTTATCAGATTTCTGCACATTTTTATATCATCATCAATCGTATTATAGCCTTTCAATAACTTTTCTGCGTCTGATTTTTTCATGCCTTTTCCCTTTCCTGCTTTACTATGTAATAAACCCTCAATTCGTAAGGTCTGAACTTCATCTTGCTTAATGCCTGCTGCCGCGGCTTCATTTTCTTTCCGTCCACATTTACCGCCTGCTGCCGCCATGCTTCCTTTACCCTGCTTTTCTCTTCCAGTGTTTCACTGGTGGCAGAAAAAGCATTATAAATTTCTTCTAACATTTCAGCCACACTTTTCTTTTGCACTGCTGCTTCCTGCATTATAGGCTGTAACGCTTGCCGAAAGGCATCTAATATCTTTGTACATATTTCTGCATATACCATACAAGCCTTTCTAAACACTTCTATGCAGGCGGTTATTTCTTCCGCCTGCATATTATGTAATTGCGCCAACTCCTGCAACTGCATTTCCGTTTTCCCTACGCTTGAAGTCTTACTAACGATAAAATCCCCATTTTTGCTTATGCCTACAATCATTCAATCACCCTTTCAAATAATCGCTATATTCACCGCTTTGCACTGACAGCCAGTCATTAACCACCGCCGTAATATTCTGCATCAATTCGTCAAAAGAACTTGTTTTAACCTCTAAAAACTGTGTTTTTACAATCTCGCTTATGACATCCTGCTGCCCTCTCCCGCTTTTCTTTTCAATCCATTCACTGAAAGTCAATCCTGGTTCAATGTCGGGCAAATATTCCGGGTGGTTCATAATATTGTCTTGCCCTGGTATCTGTTCATCTTCTCCGGTTTCCTCTTCCTGTGATTCTTCGGATTCCTCTTCCGTCGGCATCGGGTTAGGATTAAAGATTTCCTGCTGCACCGCTTCCGGTTCAAGTAGTATTTCTTCCGCCGCAATCATAATAAGGATAATATCTGCAAGACTTTCATAACTGACAAGATAACCACTCCAATCCTTTGACATTATCGTCACGCCATCTGTGGAAAACCTGTAAATCACCTGTTCGCCACCCTCTGCTTCTGCTTTTCCGCCTTTATAAGACTGGTAGAAAAAACGTTTCAAGGTTTTAACAACTGCCGCCGGATTCTGATTCCCGAATACATCCCGGTTCACATCATCAATCATGATATCCTTAACAACCGCTTTGATATTGTTTATCTGTTCTTCCGGAATTTCCTGCGGCTCCGGCTGTGTTTCTTCCCTTACATCCTTAATATGTAATTCACCGGTCTGCTCATATTCTTCATGTAGTCTTTCCTGTTCTTTTTCCGGCTTCCGTGCAATTTCATGGGCGGTTGAAACATTTATGTTGCCTGCTGCCAATTCCTGCTTAAATTCATCATTCAGACTATTATCAATCTTTTCATAACGTGAAAGCTGTGTCCCGGACAAGTGAAGCATTTCCGCTATCATATCTCTGGTTCGCCCAAATCGGATTTTATCATAATGCGGACAACCGGGTTCCTGGTTCGTGAAAAACGCTTCAAGGTCAGTAACGGATATATCTGTTTTCGTACATTGGTAATTATCCGGTGCAATCTCGTCACAATGGGAACAAAATTCACATAACCACTTACCGCCCTCTTTTGCCTGCTTCATATCCTCTTCAAGCTGTTTCCGGTATTCCTCCAATACTGCTTTTAATTCTTTATACTGCTGAATCTTTTCCCAATCATTCATTTCACGGGTTGTTGAATTTGTAAGAATCAATTTCAAGCGGTCAATGATTTCCTTTTTTTCATCTTTAACCCGGCATGGTACATAACGGTATTTTTCTTTCCCCTCTTCCACAAGATAAATACTTGCCAGTCTGCGCCTGTGCCCTGCAATCACTTCAAATTTCCCATGTACGGGCGGTTTTACAACAAGATTCTGTTCTATCCCTCCCAGCAATTCAATAGACAATGCCAGTTCTTTAATTTCATTCGTGGAATAGAAATTCCGGTCAGACGGCAAAAGGTCGTATACGTCAAGCATTTCAATATCAAAAGTACCTTTCTTTTCCTCAACTGCCGCACGTTCCTTTTCTGCCGTCTTTCTGCTTTTCATATTGAGCATATCAAAAGCATTAAAATTACTTTTTGCCATATTTATTTACCTCCACTCTGCCGCCTGTTGTGTCCGAATCGGTCACATTTCTGTTTTCAAGCATTTCCAAAATCCGCCCGGTTTCCTGTTTGATTATCTGTTCTATATTCGCCCTGCGGTTTATCTCATTCATTAAATCACCATTTTCATATTCCAACTGAACAATTCTTCTTTGTGCGTTCTCCATGTCCATTCTAAGCGTGAAATATTCTTCCTGCGGGATTTCTACGGTCGGTCCCTTAAAAGTGCTTTCTATGTACCGCCTGTACTCTTCAAGGGGTATCTGTACCATATGGGGCGGCACAAATGGCTCCCAACCTTTCAACGGCTCTTTTTCCCGTTCTGCCATATTATTCATTATCTGTATCCTCCTTATGCTTTTAATCTCGCTTCATTCCAAATACAATACCCCTCGCTTTTGGATGTATTACTTTCAATTTCTTCATCTTCTATAATTGCGGCTTTTTCATTCGCTTCCACTTCCGAATCCGCTTCAATCTCCACTGTGCGAAATAAAGCAAATTCAACTTCATATTTTGGCACTTTCTCCCCTCCTCACCCACATCATTATATTTTTTCCACATCAACTAATCCATTTAGTTCTGTTTAAGAACTGTCTTTGACATCTGTAAAACTGTCGGCAATTCAGACAGGCAAGGTATGTATCTCTGTCAACATTCTTACAAGATTTAATTAGCCAAAACAGATATAAATTAAATTTTGTGCGCTTGACAAGCCGCTTGATTTTCTTCGTTATTATTCACTCCTTTAAATATCATTTTATACTGCTAACATGCGATACCCTAAAAAGAACACTGTTACATACTCTTAAATCACTGCTTTCTGTCAAAAAATAATAATTTATTGGTAAGTATAAATTAGGATTACTTTTTAATGATTCATCATGGGTTTTTCTTAAATATCCTTTAATCACTTCACCGTCAAATAGCTTTATAGTTACCATTTTACCTAAATATTTTTCAAAATCACTTCTATTCAATCCACACCTCCACTGTTTTCATTTCCTAAATATTCCTCCACAAATTTAATATAATCACGTGAAGCACCACAAAACGGGCTGTATTCTAACAACGGTACGTCTGTGAATGTATTTTCATCAACCTTTTTCGGGGTTCTACGGATATGGGTATTAAATACCGGGTATTTCTGGCTTTTTAACCACTCTTTCCCCTGTTCATTCACACCGGGAACAATATTTCCGTCTGCATCCTTTTGTGTTGTCCGGTAAAACATCGTTACCAGGCATCCCCGGAATTTAATTTTGGGATTCAATTCTTTGGCATTCTCGATCTGCTGCTCTAACTCTTCCATGCCGTCCAGGGCGTACCCGTCTATCTTTACCGGAATAATCACTTCATCCGCCGCAACAAGGGCATTTATGACGCTTATATTGATATCTGGCGGACAATCAATGATGCAATAATCATACATGCCGCTTATTTTCTCAAACTCGTTTCTTAATATGGTCTGCTGTTCTTTGTCCTGGTCCATTATGACGGATAGATTAGCCGTCAAAAGGTGCATGTTTGCCGGAATCACGTCCACATTTTCATATTCTGTTGTTCTCACCGTTTCAATCGTTGTACGCTTTCCTGTCAGAATATCCGCTATGGACGGCAATTCATAGCTATGTACCGCATACGCCCTTGAAGCGTTCCCTTGCTTGTCGTTGTCAACCAATAATACACGGTTGCCGCGCTTGCCTAAAGCATGGGTCATGTTTACCGCCGTTGTTGTTTTTCCACAACCGCCTTTCATGTTAATTATTGCAATCACTTTCATTTGCGCTCTTACCTCCTGTTAAGATATTTTCAACCGCTTCAAAGTCCTGTTTCTTTATTTCCCTGCAAACTTTAGAGAAAATCGCACCGCAACGCCTGCCGATTTCCTTTTGCATGAATTTATAGCTTTCCTTTTCAAAACTCGCTTTAATTGTGCGGTCCTCTATAAAATGCGCAAGGTTTAAAACTTCAACGGCGTTGCTTTCCTGCAACCCTTTTATAAAATATTCCTTGTCTGGTTTATCCAATTTTATTTTTTCTTTTCTGCTCATGCACTCACCCGTCGTAATACTGCCAGCTTTGGGGGGGCACGTTTCACCCCAAAAGCTGACAACGGTTTCTTATCGTCAAATTCCTGCACCATTCCAACTTTCCACCCGGCAAGCCCGTTTCTTCCCTGTCGTCTATATTCTTCCTGTGCTTCAAATGGCACTTTGCTGATATCCTCTACATTTGCACCAAATAAATCATATATGGTATTGCAGGAAAACGACCCACATACCGCTTTTTCTTCCGGCACATAAACATAACAGAAGAATGGTAATGTCAATTCTTTTACCGTCATACCGTTGCCGGGCTTTAAGTGGCAGTTTCTTCTTGTATACCTTTTAGGTTTTGTCTTTCTAAGTTCAAGCGTTTTTTCTCCGCTCTTGATTAAATCCCACCACTTTTTACGGATTGAAATTATGATTCCCCGCATTTAATCCCCCCTGCTTTCCAATTACTGATACAATGTGAACATTTACTTTTCTTTGCGTATTCTGCCGCATGTAACAATGTCTTTTCAAGCGGATGATATAAATTGCATGGGGTTTGAAAAATTTCAAAATGTCCGCATTGCATCTGTATGATATAAACCATATTATAGGCAAATTCAAAATACATGCTGTACCGCTCCCGGTCCTTATACCATTTCACCAAATCGTCAATATACTTAACCTCTTCCCATGTTGAAGCAGAATCTTTTAATTTTTGAATGTCGGGAACATATTTCCCCCGCTCATTTAAACATGAATCATTCATAATCTGATAGTTTACTTTTAACATCCCTGTTTACCTCCGGTTCTCATTTTGGTGGGCTTCTCGGCATATTCATTGAATGTACCGCCTTTTTTGGCATGTGATACCGCTTCCAATTCTTCACCTTAAAAAATTGGGAAAAACCTGTTATCCATCTACGCACTTTCTGGCAAGGTGCGCTCGCCGCCATTTTTCCACGGTATCCCTGCTCTGGCTTTTGGCTTGCCATCATCAGAAAACAAGTTGCCATCTTGTCTTGACGGCGGATAATCCACCGTTTCGGCTTTTATGAAGCATTTTGCGTGTGTCGCTTTCCCCATTCTGTACCATACCTTATTTCCACTTCGTTAAAATACCGTTCCCTTGTTTCTATTCCCTCGTCCGTTGACAGGTCCCCCCAAAAATCCATTTCATCATTTAGCAAATCCCCCGTAAGCGTGTCATATTCGCACCACCCATCGGAATAACATGCATAAGCAATATTTTGCATTTTCGGTGTAATTATTCCACCCACTATTTCCGCCCCGCTCGCTACACATTCACTTCCATCCTTGTAAATAATGTGTATCATGGCATCATTTCCATATTCTTCACACAAGTTATATGCTATCTCTGATTTCTCTTTTTTTAATCTCTCAATAGTCCACATATTCCAAGGTTCTGCTGGGTCATACTCTACAAGCCGTTCTTCAATTTCTTTTTCCCTTTTCTCTATCAATCTATCTACAAATTCTCTGTTATCCTTAAAATCCCTGATTGCATCTTTTACCGCTTTCATGTAAGCAGGCAGCGGTTTATCTTTCTTTACGCCATAACGCCTTTTCCATAGTGTAGCCGCCTGCTTCTTTGTCATATCCTCTTTCGTCATATAGACTGCTTCAATTTCAATAAACTGCTCGTATGTTGCCTTGCCGTCCGTTAGTGCCAACAATTCCGTATACATCATCTTCTACCCCTCCGTTTTTATGTTTTTCGATGTATTTATTATATACTTGAACAAGTATACTTTCAATCGATGTAATTCACAAAATACTTGTTCAAGTATGTGCAAATTGTATACTTGAACAAGTAAGCACATCAGTAACGGAAGTAAGCCCCCTTTTCCTTGGCTTCTTTTTTCTTCTTATCCAGATAACCCATGTAGTCAGCGTATGACATATTGGGTGGAATGATTTTTTCTTTGATTTCTTTGACCCTTTCAGCGGATTCCTGTGCCGCCTGCTGCCGCTCGCGCATAACAACAAGCCTGTCTTTCAACGTGGGCGGCTTCACTGTCTGCTTTTCTTCTCGCCGAACTCTTTTAAATACAACCTTATCCTGCTGCCCGTATTTCCTTTTCGGCTTCCGCTTTCCTCGCTTTTTACTTTTTGGCATCATAAACCTCCAATTCTCCGGCAATTTCTAGCAGACTTTCCATAGCGTTTTTTATATTGGTATCTGTGGAAGCCGAAATATTTAAAATGTTTGCTATGTTCTTTATTCGCCTTGCCTGCTCTGGCCCTGCTGCCCTTGACATACACCCTTTGCAGACGGAAACTAAATTGTCCGCTGATTTTCCGCATATCTGGCATTTCATTACCCGAACCCCTTTCTATTTCTGGCAACTCGCACTCTCCAATTCCGATTAACGGTTGCCCATCACGATAGACTGTTATGTTTTCCAATTCTTTAGTCGGCATGTTCTTCCCTGCCTTTCATCTTCCATTCTTCCGCCGTTATGATATCTTTTTCACTGCTATATATTAGTTTCATGAATCCGCCGCATTGCAGGCAATTGCCGTGTCCGGCATCCGCTATCCCCCATGAATGGGCTATACTTTTGCAGGCATATTGTTCTTTACCGCAATACGGGCAGATAATCGCATACCGTTTTCGTGTATCCTTTATTTCCTCTGCCATTTCAAGCACTCCCTTTCAATTCTGATAATATCCCTAAAAATACACGGATTGCACAAGGTACGGCAATACTGTTTCCGATAGCTTTATACCGCGCTGTATCTGCCACCTCTACCTCGTCTGCCGTCCACCGTGTCCAATCATCCGGATAACCTTGCAGACGTTCGCATTCACGGGGTGTAAGCCTGCGGATTATGTACTTTATTAGTTTCACCGTTTTTCTAACCGCTTTCACAATCAAATTATCACTGCCACCGTGATAACTACCGCCACATGCTTTCAGAGTCGCACTTTTATTTGATTCAACATATTTATCAAAAGCTGCCTGTTCATAACTCACAATTAAGGGCTGTAAATTGTTTTGCTTTGCCTGTGCCGCCATAATCGGACTGCTTACGTCGCTTTCCTCATAATGTACATTCTGTAAACTGCTATAAAAAACACTATGTATATCATTTGCCGTAAGAGTGGGGGCGGCTCCGCCCTCTTCTCCAATCCCTAAACCATTACTATTTTTTAACCCGGTTGTTTCGCTCCGAATCGGGATAACATTTTCTTTGATTATAAGCGGCACTTGATTACCGCCCGTTCCCATGCGCCGTAATAGCGTCGGCACAACGTTTGTATACGTTCTTGCCACGGCATCAGCATGTGCAACGTCCACACTTATGCACTCTTCTTTTACCACGCAAGGCAGATTTCCGTGTGTCTGCGCTCTTAATGTAGGACATTTTCCATTTTCAACTGAAATAGAACTGCCGCCCTGGTCATTCAATACTACATCTGCATATCTTCCTGTACCCTCTGCATTAACGCCATTTCCAGTATATCCGGTAATTTTCGTTGTTTCTTCATCGCCCTGCGCAAGATACCCCAACATGCTTTCTTGCTTAAATAATATTTCTCCGGCACGTTGTCCTCCAAAATCTCCGACAAGGTAGATTCTGCGTCTACGTTGGGGAACTCCCCAATACTCGGCGTTAAATACTCTCCATGCGGTATCAACTGCCGCCCCTCGAACCATCCCGGCATTACTCCATTGTCCGCTTGCAGGCATTGGAATATCGGTTTTTGTGATTTCTTCAAGCACGGTTCTAAAATCGTGTCCACCGTTTGACGAAAAAGCACCGGATACATTTTCCCAAATAATGAAAGTTGGATGTCTGCCATTTGTCGCTTCCCTCATTTCCTCAATAATTCTAATCGCTTCAAAAAATAGCCCCGATTCACTTCCTGCCAGCCCTTTCCTATTCCCACAAACACTAAGGTTCTGACAAGGCGAACCAAATGTAATAATATCTACTGGCGGTATCTCGTCGCCTTTTAACTCTGTCACACTTCCCACATGCATAACGTCCGGGAAATGACGGCGTGTAATTCCTATGCACCTGGGTTCGATTTCCGCCGCCCAAATCGGCTTTATACCGCAAGTTTCGGCTGCCAGCATAAAACCGCCTATCCCATCAAAAAGACTTCCCATTGTCAACTGCTTTTCCATTTATTTAACTCCTGCTTAATCATAACTTTCCAACTGCTTTATTCTCTTTTCAAGGTTTTTTACCCGTTCCTGCTGGATATGTATTTCATATGGGCTTATCCCTGTTTCTTCAAACATGTATAGCTGTTCAATTGCCGCCTGCATATACTTATCATTCAGTAATGCAGGCTTTCCAGCCTTTAATGTCGTATACCGCTTCCTGCCGGTCCTGGTCCTGTCAGCTTTGTTTTTTTCTGCCTGCTGCCGTTCAACTTCTTTCATACCTTTGGCAATCATTGAAGAATATGGAATACCTGTCGGAAGCGGAATCTTTGCACCATTCAGTGTAATATTTTTCAGATTAGCCATTATCTTTATTGTGAATCCTCCATGCCGCATTTATAGCTTCTATTTCTCTTTGTGTTGATTCATTTTTATATTCTAAAAAGCGCACCGCACCATCAAACTTGATTTCATATTCTTCCACCTCTAAATGCGTTACATATTGGTGACCATATATAGCTTTCATATCTCGCCATACACTCCAAGGCAGAAAATAGAACTTATCCCGGATATGTACACAAACCGCCGCAAAAGCCCCCAGCTTATAATGACTTTCTAATATTCTCATTTGAGTATCAGTTAAAACGCTTCTAATAATCCGGTCTTTACTTGTTTGTTTTGCTTCAAACACGATTGATTGACCGCCTGCAAGCGTTCCCTGGAAATCCGGTTGCGCAAGTGCTGTAAATCTGCCCTTAAACACTCCGTTTCTTTCCTTTTTCATAACCCGAAACGGTTCGGGGGTTTTGTCTATATCCGCAATACCAACGCCCGAATACGTCCGGCATCCTGCCAATATCTCCCGTTCAAAGTGCTGCCCCTGCGCATTATTTATTTTATTCTGATATTGACGTTGCAAGGCTTTTTCGTCAATCGGTGCGTTTCTGCCCTGCTGCCACATTTTCAATTCTTCTTCCGCCGAAAGATTATCCCACATTTTTAACCCCCGTTTTTAAGTCATAGTTGAACCACAATATTTCAGTTCTTTTTAAGCCGCTTTCCGCCTGCGTATTCATATTTGCTTTATGCCACCCGGATAGAATGTAGTTATACATGTCATTTTCATAACCACTAATCAATATTCTTCCAGGGTGTCGCCGAATCATTTCCAGCAATATTATGTGTTCATTATCCGCCATTTCATATTTATACAGATATCCTTTTCTTGTGCCATGTAGATACGGCGGGTCAAGATATATGAATACGTCCCCTGTATCATATCTTTTTATAAGTTCCACGGCTGGCAGGCATTCAATTTGTGCCTGCTTTAAGCGATCAGCCGCCCACACCATCCTTTCCGGCAATTCGCCCCAATGCTTTGTTGTCTGTGGACTTATGCTCTGCTGACTGGAACGAAAGCCATTCTTATAAACATTGGAACAACCGAACCCCTGCCAGCATTTCACTAAAAATCTACGGGCTATTTCTATATCGTCGGTCGTGGCGTTGAACGCCTGGTTATATTCCTCGCGGCTGTACGGCGTATAGTAAAGCCGCCGAATCAATTCGTCCGGCGCATCCCTCAAAACCTTGAAAAGTATGTATACATTGTTGTCTATGTCATTTATGGTTTCAATGCGTGATTTCTTCTTGTGGAAGAATACCGCCCCGCTACCGAAAAATGGTTCAAGGTAAACTTTGTGTTCCGGAACGAATGATACTATCCAATCAGCTAAACGATTTTTAGCCCCCGGATATTTTAGTATTGTTTTTATCTGCATTGTGTCCGAATCGGGCACATCATGTTTTATCATCTTGTGAAACCTCTTTCCAATCAGCAACTTTCCACAACCGCCCCTCTACGCCGTAAATCTCATAGCGAAATTCCACACACTGATTTTTCAATGAATGGATTGTAAGAATATCCGTTATGACAACCTCTGCCGTTAAGTCCTTATTCGGGTAATTTACAATCAGCGTTTTGTCTACCATCCCAACCCTTAATTTATCCCCGATTTCAAAGGGGCATCTTGCCATAAATGCCGCTGTCTGCATACTTTACCTACCTTTCCCACGCTTTTAGTTCAAGCGGATACAATGTTTTAAGTTCCCGGCTTCGCTTCACGTTATTTTCAATAATCAACTGTGCTTCCTGTGCCGTTTCCGGGGGTACGATTTTACCTTTCAACCCCTCAATAATTTTCGTGTACTTCTTGATATCCTGCCGCAAGGATTCATCTGTTACCGATATCACATATACGGTTTTACACCGCTTGCAAGTAAAATACCTGTATTCCAGTTCGCCGACCCGCTTATACTTTGGGTGAATCACAACATTTCTGCCGCAATTGTCGCATTTAACTATTTGTTTTACCCGTTTTGCCACTTCTTTCTTCTCCTTTCCTCTCTTTTAACTCCCATCATTTACCACCTTTCACATATTCAGATAGGGGCGTTTGTTTATGTATTCTTTCCAGCTTTCACGCCGGAACGTTCCACCGTAAACGTACCTATTTGCAAATTCTAATTGCGCCCGGTTCGGCACAATCCCTAACCGCTCGTTTCTCTCTGCCTGTGCATAAAGGCGTATGCCGTTATGTTTCTTCAAGGCTTCAACCCGGAAATCTGCATTTTCCAAGTCATTCCTAACCAAAACGTAAACCAAAACATTATAAGGCTTTACCCCACGTTCACCGAATAATTTCACAACCCTGTCTATGTGAGAAATCTGACCGATAGTATCACACGAAAACCGTATGTATCTAATCCATTCCAGACGGCACAAAATATCAGCTATTTCCGGCGTGACAAGCCGGGCGTCCATGCCCTGGTTTAAATCTATCCGATATCCCGACCCTATCATGTTTTCAAGCTGTCCAACTCCGTATTTACTGGCTAAAATATTATTATCCATAAGTATAAGTTTATCGGTGTCAAACCTAACCAACTGCTGCCATGTACGATAGGGTTTTATATTGCCCTCTTTGGCAGGAACTAAGCACCACGGGCATTTACGGGGACAACCGCGGGTAATGTAGCCTATTGCATAATCACAATCCGGGTAAATGGAATAGTCCGGGAATACATTTTCAATTTCCGGCGGCAACACCGCTTTCAAATCATATCCGGTTCCCCCTTTTATCGTGTCCGGCGGCAAGTTTGGATTCTCCGCCGTAAAGTCAAAAATCTTTGAAGAGTACACACGGTCATATTGCCGGTCCTGCTGCCACCACACCACATCATCCCCCTGCATTTTATGAAATGCCGATATTTTCATAAGCGCATAGTTCGGGTATGTTTTTTTCTTGAAGTGTTCTTTTTCGGCATCATGTATTCCGACTATCATTTTTCCCTATTTCACACCTTTCTTTAAGTGCGCACATACAACAATTCTTGTAAAACTCGCACCTTTCTTTCTGACAATACATACCGGAAAACTCATGAAAATAATTCCAGCATGTAGCACCACCGGAACGCCTGCAACTGAACATTGCGCAATATCTGTTCTTACCCATCCGATTTATGCAATCCTCCTTAATTTGACATACACCGCCCACCCGGTAAATTCGTTATATTCCCATTCAATCCGTGACGGCTCAAAGCCAGGAAATTGTTTTCTCCAATGTTCCTTATCCTCCGGTGTTTCCCTTAATTTCAATACATCCCGGCGGCTGTATTTGCTGTCATTGGGCTTAATAACTGGCTTTGTAAGGTTCTGTGAACAAGTGAAGCGTTTGCACCCTTTTTTTCGCTTCTGCATGTAGTTACAACGCCCCTCAATGCCGTTTTCATTGGGCTGTAATCTATCAGCATTGACAAAACCTATGCTTTCCGGTTCCCTGCTGCCCTTAACCCTTTTACTCCATAGTGATTCTATGAAATCCCTGTCAAGTCCCCCGTTAATAATCAAATGATGATGCACCCGAACGGGTTCCCCACCGTCGTCGCCCTCTTCTCCCTCTAACGTGTACTCTGTGACCGCCATATACTTCAAATCAAGCCCTTTCTTCTCCATATGGTATTTTATCCGCCTTATGTAGTTTTCAAGGTCTTTCAGTGCTATTTCAAGCGTTGCTGGTAGGTATTTATCTGCATATGTACAATCAACGCACAAATCCCCCTTTCCAAAATTCGCATTCGCCTTTTGAACAAAATACCGCTTGCTGTTTTTATCATTCAGATTCTTTTGTGTCGGTGTAGATTCCGTTACCCTCTTTCTCTTCCCCTTTCCTTTCACACTGCACGGAATAACATCCACCTCTATGTAATCTTTACCGCAATAGATTTTCTTTTCACGGTAGAAGTTTCTTACTCCTTTTTTCCTCACTGCCCTATGTCCTCCTTATGCCATTCATTCCTGCATAGGGGTACTTTCGTTACAACGTTAATACCCCATACAAGCCCGCTAACGCCCCCCTTTTCCTGTGCGCTATCGGCTTGCCACCCGAACAAACATTCTATTTTTGTATTAACAATATATTGACTTTTCGGGTCGTCCATAGTACAATGAATTTAGCGAAAGTCATTGTGACTATGGACTATAAAGAAAGCGTTCTGTGTATGCCACTACACCGACACGCTTTCTTTTTTGATTTCACTTGTCAAGGTACAATCTGCTTTTCCCTCGCACTTACTACATGATGTTTTAAACTCGGCACCAAGCGTTTTATATCCGCATTTGCGGCATTGAATTACCCAATAGGGGAAATCCCCCGTATGTACGTTAATTCGTGGTATATAGGGCATTTCCATGCTTTCAAAAAATATCCCCCTCATATCATCTATGAATGTTTTGTCGTCATACAAATTTCCTATAACCGTTAAAATATTACCCGGTATATCTTGCGCATTGATAATCTCACCCGTGCAGAAATCCACAATATCCATTCCCTGCATATTATTGCTTTCTACAATGCCGTAAGTATGTGAAATTATCCCTGTGATATCCGGGAAATCAAGCCTTAAAAAATCATTCTCAAATATCGCCTTACCCTCTCGATCAGTCCGCCCCATATCCCTGCAAAGCGTATTCATGTTGATTTCATATACATTTGCCCCAGGGTATCCGCCCTTATCAATGTAATGTCCTTTGGGTCTTTTCGCCCCGTCGCTCGGTCGGTCTGGCGGTTCGGTGATATATTTCCCATATACCCAAATCGGATAAGGGTACTTGTCGGAAATTTTTGCCCTATACATTACCCGCAGTCCCCTTTACTAATACCGGGTTTTGGTGTACATTTCCGATAACTGTCATTTTCTCCGTGTCACACCTCCCCCGGACATCCACGCAAGGCAGAAGAATGTCGCCCGTTTGTATCCAAATAAAAACGTATGTGTGAAGTCTTATTGTGTTCTTTCCTGCCGCTGTGAATCCTGTGGGTGGCACTAACTCCCGGTCAAGTATCGTTTTCCCAACCTCAAACAACCGGGTTTCCCCTGGAAGAATCAATTCAACGATATCACCCGTATAAATGCCGGTCCCTCTCTTATCATCGAATCCGGTATATTCTCCTAACGTGCCGGGTCTGATTGCTATAAAATCGCCCTCCGGTGTCCCAATTTCTGTAATCTGTTCTGTCTGGTATCCATAAGACGGCAACCCGTAAACCATTTCTCCTTTATTGTCCAAACCTCTGTATTTCATGCCCGTTCTTTAACCTCCCAATCAGTCATTTTCATAATTTCATACGTTGCCTGCTTGATAGCCTTTTGGATTTTGTAAGCCTTACTCTTCGGTATTTTTAGGATTTCCGCACTTTCTTTTATTGAATAACCTTGCAATACACATTCCAACTGCTGCCGCTGAACCATATCAAGCCTGCTTATAATTTCCTGCTTAATCTCCGATTCTGTTATTTCTTCAATGTGTATATCCATCTTGCCTATGCAACCATGTAATGACAATGATTCATCCCCGTTTTGTGCCGCGTCCAGACTGACAAGCGGCGCATTCCGCTTTATTCTCTGCCGTTTTTCTCTTTCATTGCCAACTTCCCGGCGCATCCCATACCAGGCAATTGTTGTCAAACTGTACTTCTTTAAATTTTCATTGCGGCAATACCTCATTACCGCTTTACAATAACCGATTGCCGCAATCCCGTAATAATCATTATTATTTAACTTGTTTTCCCGTAGGAAAGTGAAAATCAGCCCGTGGTATCGCTCTGCAAGCCCTCTTTCTTCCGGGGTCATTCTATCGCCCTGCACTTTATCCACCTTTCCGCCTGTTTTCTTCCGCCGCCATTCGTTCATGCAAATAAATTTCCCAGTTATTTATTTGCTTTATAAAAAGTTGTATCTGGTATGTATTAAGCGGTAGCCTTTTCCTGCTCTGGCTCCTTTGATTCCTGGTGAACCGTGACCGTGATTTTCACATTCTCTTTCTGTGAAATAATCCGGGCAAGGGTTTCATAAAACCGTTTCGGGTCGAATGTGCCTTGTATCTGCATTTCTCAACCTCCTATACCCGCCATAGGCGGCGGGTTCACTTTACGCCGACCGTTCCTTTTCGCTTTTGCTAAGAGTGCTTGTAAACTTTGCCCCTAACATGAAAGCCATAAACTCATTTTTACGGTTTGGATTGATTTCTTTCAGAAAATCCGTTACCATTTTCGCTTCTTTTTTTTCGCCATTGTTTAATAACATTTCTGCCATGTGGAAACCTCCTTTTGTTTTTTGGTCCCCTTTGCTATAATTGATTTACCAACCCTGCACGGCTGGTAATACATAATAAGGGGGTGATATAATGGCTTTGCACCAATATGAAGTTAATTTTTCGTCGTTATCGCTTGATGAAAAAAACACTTTGGTAGACCGTATAGAAAACTTTTCTTTTAACGGGTTGCACTGGAAACAGGGTTTTCAATCTGCCGTTTTCTTTGTTGATGAAAAGTTTGACATCAGCTTTCTTGATGTTCCGGCAAATTGTCTTTTGTCCCGTGTTCAGTAATCGGTGTATAAATGCAAATGTCTGTTTTCATGGCTTCCGCATTATAGTTAATTTCAATGCGGAAGTTCTTCTCTTTCTGCATTTCCCTCAAAATCATTTCTGACCATCCCCGCATTAGGCAAATCGCCTTTTCAAAACCATCCGTATCTACACTGCCGAAATTTTCTTTTTTTAATTCTTCATCCACTTTTGCCGTTGCCTGTGCCGCTGTTATTCTCTCGGACATCGGTATGTTTCTTTTGTATGTCTTGCATCCCGTTGAATACATGCTAGTTATCCGGTCAAATTCTTCTTGTGTCATTTGTAATGTTTCTTCGACTTCCCCCGTCTGACTTCGGTGTCTAATTACTGTTAGTGTCGATTTCTCCAACTGCTGCCACCTCCTTTCTTTTCCCTCCCCCTTTTGCTATAATCATGTTGTCAGCCCTGCATAGCTGATAATTTATAGCAAAGGGGGTTTTTTAATGGGTCGCTATTACATACGGGATAGCGTAAATCAAGAACCGCCACCACCGGGAACATATTTCTGCTGTACTGTAACCAGTAAAGGCGGTTGCAATCATAAGCAAATTGTACGTTTTCCCGGACAACGCCTCGAACCATGCCCGAAATGTGGCGGCAAGCACTTCAAGACGGTATAATATTTTCCCGGAATGTTACGGAATCAACTGTAACATTCCGGCTTCTCTTTCGCCGTCGGCGGGTTCTTCCAATTTCTGCCGCAAAGCAATATAGCCAAAAGTTAGGTTTATACACCCACCACTTGATTCTTCTTGCGGTTCTGCCTGTTCTAACCTATCCTCAATGTAAGCAATCACTTTTTTATACTTTTCTGCTTTTTCATTATCTGGCGTTTCCTTATCTCTTTCTGAAAAAGCTATCCAACAATCAACTAATCCACAAAAATGAAATATTGTTGTTGTGTTCCGTATTGCTTCATCAATTTTCTTTTCCATCATTTCCGCAAGTTCCTTGTAAGGCTTCAACTGCTGCCACCTCCTTTCCAACTCAAACATTCGTGTCGCCTATGCAAGCAAACGCATGTTACGCGGATTTCATTGTGTCTGCTACTGCTGCCAGATTTTTGACGAACTTCGCCCCTTGCAAAAATGCTAAAAACTCTTTCTTTTCGCCCTGGTCCAATGTTTCCAGAAAATCCATTACCGCTACGGCTTCATTCTGGTTTTCTGCATTCAACATAATTTCCATGTTTGTTCCCCGTGTCATAGATTGTTCCTCCTTTCTGCTTCTCGCCCGTTCCCAGCGGGCGCGGTCTGGTATGATTGTATTGATTTTTTACAAGTAACTGTTGTCATAATACAAGTAACTTGTTTTATATTTCAATATTATATTAGTCACTTGTATTTGTCAATACTCTTTTCACTGTTTTTATTGACTTTTATACAAGTGACTGGTATTATTATTTTATAAACAATATAAGGAGGTGAAAAAGTGAAAATAAACGAGCGTATTAGAACGTTCAGAAAAGAAAAAGGACTTAATCAGAAACAGCTTGCTGAACTTCTTGGCGTTACGCAGTCCGGTATCAGTTATATGGAACAAGACGGTTCCACAGTTTCCGAAAGTAGCATAAAGACTATATGTTCCGTTTTCGATCTAAATGAGGATTGGCTACGATATGGTTCCGAACCAATGTACATACAACCACCGTCGTTCAGCCTTGATGTTTTCGTAAGAGAGCGCGGGGCTGATGAAGTTGAATTGGCTATTGTAAAAGCATATTTTGAATTAGAAACGGATGTGCGGCAAAAGCTTGTTGACCATTTTAAGAAGAAGTTTTCAAAGATGGTTTCGGAAGAAAGCACCAACTTGCATAGCGTTGATTATGATGTGCCCGACACGCCGGAAGAATTAGAACGGCAATTCCCGCCAGTGGAACTACAAGAAAAAAGCGGGGCTGGGTGACAAAACACACCCAGTTTCCCGCTACTTTATTATTTGTAAATGATTAGTTGTGTCGTACCTAAGAAGTTTAAATTATAATACATGGTTTTTGTGTTACGGTAATATATAGCGTATACATCATATCTACTGTATTTTATGTATTTTATAATCTTCATGTTTTCCACACACCTTTCTTTCGTCGGAAGACTGGGTGCGGTATAATTATAGTTCTGCAATGGCAATATATGCCACTGGAACATATTGCCATTTAATAATTTTACTATCTAATAATGTTTATCAACTACTTATAATATTTTTCAGGAGGATTTTATGGGAATGTTCACAAAAAATCAAAAGAACACTGCAACTGTCATTTATGCGGATACAAAGAAATTTTTGAAACCAAAAGATGGTAATATCCATGTCGTAATGATCAACAGCTTTGGTAAAGTATTGAATCAAATATTCGGTTGCGAAGACAAATATACTGTGCAAATTGACGAGATTGTTTCTCGCATGCAGGAAGACGGATATGAAATTGTAGACATTAAATTCAATTCCATTCAAGGGCAGGGGCTTTCAAAAGAGATGGAGGGTTTTCACACCCTCATAATGTACAAATAAAATGCACTTGGCGTGCTGGGAACACTCCAAGTGCGGTGCAACGTACATCATACCAGATACAACATGCCGTCTGCATTGTTATTATAACACCTGTAGATGGGAAATGAAAGGAAATTAACAGGTGATTATATGATAAAAAAAGAACTTATCACCACGTCCCCTGTCCAGGTTGCGCTTTACATCCGTGTTTCGGGCGAAGAACAAAAAATAAGGGGGCTGTCTTTGGAAGCCCAACAAGAACGTCTGGAACAATACGCGAGGGAACGGGGTTGGATTGTGGTCGGCATATATATAGACGCTGCTAAAACCGCAAGGAAGCGCATGCATAAGCGTACTGAATTTCTTCGCATGTTAGATGATGTAAAGCAAGATAAAATAGATTTAATTTTAATCTGCCGCCTGGACCGGTGGTTTCGTAATGTGGCAGACTATTATAAAATTCAAGAAATTCTGGAAGCCCATAACTGCGGCTGGAAAACTACGGATGAAGAATACGACACTACCACTGCAAACGGTAGACTATATATAAATGTTAAGCTGTCAATAGCACAAAATGAATCTGATATTGACGGCGAGCGAATCGACGTTGTTTTTGACAGCAAAGTCAATCGGGGAACTGTGGTTTCTGGTAGTTGCCCGTTTGGTTTTAGGGTGAACGATGAAAAACGTCTGGAAATCGTACCAGAACAAGCCGCAATTGTCCGGGACGCATTTAACTATTATGAAAACACTATAAGCCAACGGGACACTATAAGATATATCCGTGAAACATATGGGGTAAATTGGTGCGGCGCAACTTTCCGACGTATGCTTTCAGAGGAATTGTATACCGGAATATACAACCGCAACGGACGTTATAATTCTAGTTTCTGTCCGGCTATTATTTCCCGTGAGCAATTTGACCGGGTACAAGTATTGTTAAAGCGAAATGCCCGTTCCGCACCATCGGGGAAAGTATATATTTTCACCTCTATTCTGGTTTGTGATGAATGTTCGCATAAACTTGTCGGTCGCAAGGCTGGCAATAGGTATTACTACCGTTGCAATCAGCATTTTCAGCGGGCACTATGTAATCACAAAAAGGAAGCCCGTGAGGATATGGTTGAAGAATGGCTTTTTAGTAATCTGGCTAATGAACTTGAAAATTGTAAATTGGAATGGGATGTAAAAGCCGCCGAAAAAAAACGTGCTGCCGCTTCTGTTGATAAGGCAACTTTAAAGCGGAAATTATCAAAACTCAAAGAATTGTATGTAAATGATTTAATAGATATAGAGGACTACAAAAAGGACTATGAAATATATTCTGCTGCTTTGAAGCAGATACCGGAACCAAAAGAGGAAATGCCGCCGGATTTTAATAGCATAGGAAAATTACTGGAATCCGATTTTAAATCAATCTACAAAACCTTAACCCGTGAAGAAAAGCGTACTTTGTGGCGTTCTGTCATTAAGGAAATCCGCATAAACAGCGCTGATGTAATCACGGGAATTACTTTCGGGTAATGTTGTACTAACTTAACATTACCCGTTGGCTCATCAGCAAACAGGATATCAGGCGAATTAATCAGAGCTCTGCATATCCCCGCCCGCTGGAGCTGACCGCCGGATACTTCTGTGATATCCCTTCCGGCAAGCTCTGCGATCCCGGTCTGCCGCATCAGATCCATGGCCCGTTCCTTAATCCGGCCGGTATCTTTATTCCGGTCCTGCATCGCCGGCAGTACGATATTATCCAGCAAGTTTAAATTCTTAAGCATTGTCGGCTGCTGAAATACAAATCCCATCTTTTTGCGGCGAAGATCAGCCAGTTCATTCTCACTCATAGCCGACAGTTCCTTTTCATTCAGCCTGACCGAACCACTGCTGATCTCATCCGTCCCGCTGAGGCTGAACAGCAGCGTTGATTTTCCGCATCCGGAAGGTCCCATCACCGCTACAAAACCACCATCTTCTATTGTTATATCTACACCATTAAGCGCAACATTTTTCTCTCCATGATTCCCATATGTTTTTACAATTGCTTTCCCACTGATCATCGTTCCACTACTCCTTAATATATTCTGATATTTTAATGTTTTTGATATCGGAGATGCCGGCTCTGGTTGCTGCATATACACACACGGCAATCACTGCCGGTGATACCACATACGCAGACAATACATCTATCTTTAAATGAAACGTTGTCACACCAAAAGATGACATCAGTACTACGCCGACATACCCGCCCAGCGTGTTGGCTGCAATCGTTCCGGCAATAAGGCCAAAGATAAGAACCATTCCCGCACGGACAAAATACTGCGTTTGAATTGATCTGTTCGAAAAACCAAGCGCCTTCAGCACCGAAATCTGGTACCGGTCTTTTGTTACCAGCATCTTCATAAACAAAAGCGTGATCAAAACCGTCAGACTGGCCGATACCGCCATGGCAGCATACGAAACGTTTTCTATCGCTTTTAAAGTAGAGCCATAGGTCTGTTCGATATAGTCATCAATTTTAGATACCCGGGCATACGAAAATACTTCCTTATACTCAGCAAGTTTGATATCTGTTTTTGTTGTATCTTTCATCAGCACCGGTATTTTGGCCCACATCGCCTTTTCACTGTCAGCCTGAAATACAGCTTTCGCTGTTCGCCCGCCATTTGTTACGTCAGAATAAAGGCCGCATACAGTAAAGTCCCGTTCCCTTCCATTCACCTTTAAAACAATGACATCACCGATTCCTTTTTCCAGCTCATCGCCATTCAGCGTTGAAAGCGAAATCTCATTTTCCCGCCGCGGCTCCCGGCCCTGGGAGTAGGTTAGCGGAAACGAAGAATGGTCCCCCAATTCAACTCTTAATTTTCCCAAACTGCCGTCAGCCAGCGGCATATCAAACATCCGGCAGATCATAATGCTGTAATCTTCAACATCCGGGTCTGCAGACAGCTGTGCATCGATCTCTGCCGCCTTTTGGGAAATATCATCGCGTAATTGAATATCCATCCTGATATCACACTCACCGATCCCCATGTAGGTCATGAAACTGCGGTCAGCAATGGTATTGTTGATATTCAGCGGTACCATTATAATAAAACAGGAAATAACCAAAACCAGAAGCATAATCAGATATAATCTTTTTCGTGAAAATACATCCTTGATTCCCAGAAATACCGCAGAGGAAAACATACGATTGCCGATCAGGGATAACCCTTTTGAGGCTTTTGAAGTGTCCGAAGGTGCCCCAAAACGGATCGCCTGTGTCGCAGATATGTTGCGGAAACGCCGCAATATACCATTTACATATAAAATCACAATCAGGAATACCACTGCCGCACCACCCGCACCGAGCAGCGTTGCCAATACCTCATTTTGGCTCTTTCCCATATACAGATGGATGTTTTTAAGCATCGGTTTCTGGAAGCAGAATGACAATAAAAATCCCAGGCTGCATCCTGCTGCAGCAATTGCACCATACTTTACAAGATACAGCTTTTTTATATCGGAAACCCGAAGCCCGATAGCCTTTAGTACACCAATTTCTTTATAATCCTCTTCCACTTTGGAAATCAGGGTAAAGCGGACACATAAAAAGGCAACTATTATAATCATAAGCCCAAGCAGCATCAGCAAAGCAATCGTGATGCCATCATTAATGCCATTCATCATCCTGACCAGTCCCGCAGTTGCCGCCAGACCATTGTCTTCTAATCCGGCATTGATATAGTCCGACTCGAATCTGGAAAGGTCGGTGCCTTCAAGCAGTTGAAACTGAATAAGATGTTCCAGCTTCCCGCGGTCTTTCAGCTGTTCATAATCATCTTCATTGACCAGAAAACGCTTGGAAGACGCCAGCGGCGCATTCATCTGGGAGTCACGCAAAAAACCGGCAACGGTAAAAGTCATGTCATGTATTGTTATAGTATCACCAATCCGGGCAACACCTTCCGCCGCATAATAAATCGGCACATAGATTTCACCCCGGGCCGGATCAATGATCTCATTGTCCATATCCAGCAGCAGGTCCATCTGCTCATTCTGAACAGCAATTCCATTATCCTGCACACTGTCTGCCAGCGAATAATCTCCTATTGTAATGTCCGATCCTTCAATATTCAAAAACTCGGCAAACTGCATTGCTTCAATCTCACTGTGCTCTGCTGCAAAACGTTCAAGCCGGTCAAAATCCACATCCCCCATATACATCTGGAAATAATGAGGTGCCCTGGCATCCAGCATCAGTTTATCAATCGATCCCAGCAGATTAACCAGCATCGTTACTCCCAGCGATGTAAAAAGTGCCGCAAACATAATAAACCCTGTAATCGCAGCAGTAATCAGCCGGCTTTTCCTGATATCATTGCGAATGATTTTTTGATACATAATCTTCCCCTCTTCTCTCACTTCGTTTGTAACCCCATTATAATAATGTAAAATGAAAGGAAGATTAAAATGTCATAAATATATATGATTATAGTAAAAAATAAACATTGAAGGTACTTCCCTTGCCGGGAGTACTCTCTACGGTTACATAACCACCATGTTTTTCAGCAATAGTTTTAACCATTGAAAGTCCCAGGCCCATACTGCCGCCGTTTGTCTGACTGCGGGATTCCTCCACCTGATAAAAACGATCCCAGATCTTTGCCTGATTCTCCTCACTGATTCCGATTCCGTCATCAGATACCGTAACAACAAGATATTGACCCGCCTGAGAAATGCCGACTTCAATATGTCCGCCTTCATTACCATAATTAATGGCATTTTGAATGAGGTTGGACAAACATCTGATAAACATTGTCTGATCTGCCCGAATTGACAGATCCGCATCCGCACCACCGGCAAAAGATATGCTGATATTTTTGGTTTCTGCCATCATATTATAATCCTGCACCAGCTCACTCACTACCGGAAGAACCGCAAACTGCTCCGCATCTTCCGCCGAACGCATGCGAGGGGGACTTTCCGCTCCCAGCGAAAGCGAATCATGATCCGACCGCAGAAAGAAAAGGAGCTGATTAATCATCACCGACATTCGGTCTGCCTGCCGGTTCACCACTTCCATAGATTCTTTTAACTCATCAAAATCAGAAGCATACTGCAATGCATATTCACTTTCAGTCATGATAACAGCCAGGGGCGTGCGCAGTTCATGAGATACATCCGAAGAAAACTGCTTTTCCTTTTCCAAACTGCGCTGCAGCTTGTCCAGCATATGATCCACCGTTTTTCCCAGCATAGCAATCTCATCTTTACCTTCCGGAAGAGCGATCCGCAGGGACAGGTCATTACCATCCGCAATACTTTGAGCCGTTTCCTGAATCTTGCGCACCGGACGAAATGCTCTTTTGGTGATAAAATAACCGATCAAACAGGTCAGTAATACAAACAGCGGTAAAAAACCGGAAGCAAAGCGGACAAAAAGATCGCCGCGCAGATCAGGGGCCGACTCCGGTACCACACCTCTCATCCAATACACATTCCCGGCCTTTTCATAGGATTTATCATAGACATAAAAAACCTGCCCATTCGACTCAATTGTTCGGCTGCTGTCATTAAGGAGTTTTAAGGATGCCGGAAACTCATCGGGAATAATTCCTGCCACATATCTCTCACTGTCATCGTACACCTGGAGATAGATTCCGTTATCAAAATAATCAAAATTCTCAGGACTGTAGATTTCAGCAATTCCGTCATGAACCGTTTCGATCAGATTTCCTCTCTGATTTGTCATCATTGCTTTTCTGGCCAGGTCACTGATCAGAGCCAGACTGAAGACAATCAAAAGAAGCATAAAAAAAGCATACCAGAGAGTTACCCGCAAACGGATTGTCAGGGATTTCATCTTTGATCCCCCTTCCTGAGTACATATCCGACACCACGGACGGTGTGGATCAGCTTCACATCATAGTCACGATCAATTTTCTGACGCAGATAACGGATATAAACATCAATCATATTTGAGGCCCCCTGATATTCCAGATCCCACAGGTGTTCTTCCAGACGGCCGCGGGAAAGAACAATACCTTCATTCTGCATCAGGTATTCCAGCATCGAGAACTCTTTGGCCGAAAGGCTGATGTCCTTTCCTGCTCTGGTCACCACATGCGTATCACTGTTTAATATCAGGTTGTCAACCTGAAGCTGATTGCTGACTGTCCCGTAATTTCTTCTGACCATTGCCCTGAGTCTTGCCATCAGCTCGCCAAAATGAAATGGCTTTACCAGATAATCATCCGCCCCCAAATCGAGACCTTTAATGCGATCGTCAAGGCTGTCCTTTGCCGTCAGAAAAAGTACCGGGGTCGGTATTTTTTTCTCGCGGATATACGCCAGCACCTGATAACCGTTTTTCTTCGGCATTAATATGTCAAGAATGACTGCGTCATAGGATGTCATATAAATATAATCCAATGCTGCCTCTCCATCATAACAGGAATCAACACTGTAACCTTCCATTTTCAGTTTTTTAACAATAACGCGGTTCAGATCCTGTTCATCTTCTACTACTAATATTCGCAAAGCAAAAACCTCCTGCTAATCAATTTTATATCCGCTCACAGCCAGAGCCGGTCCAAACGGTCTGCTCCATTTGAACCGGCTCTGCAGTTAAATATACCAATATGCTATTCTTCCAGGTTGATCCCTAATGCATTTAATACCTGGCTGCCAATAATGCCGTCCGCCGTCAGACTATGATCTTCCTGGAATTTTATCAGGGCGTTTCTTGTCGCACCGCCCATGATGCCATCCGGTGTTCCGCAGTCATAACCTTTTTCATTCAACGCTGTCTGCACCGCCTTCACTTTTTCTGAATGCTCCTTTGTTGTCGATGATGTTTTGGTTGATGTCGATGTTGTTGATGAACTCTGGTAAGGACAGGCACCATTGGTGTGTAAATGAGGCGGATTGCCGCCGCAATGATAATGATAACTGCCCAGTCCGCTCTTGTTTTTGTTGTCCTTATGGCCGCCGCTTGAATCTGTTCGTCCCGAATGAGCCATTGCAGAAAAGATCACAGGGTTCTCAATTGCTGAAACTGCCGGAGTCACACTAATGATAACTGACAGCAAAACAGCAAATAACAATTGAATTCTTCTTTTCATATAATTATATCCTCCGCACTTCGTTATTTACCACAATTATACAATAAAATGTTTCTTTGTGCAATTTCACAGAGCACATTCCGGGCAAACAAAAAAGACTCCGTAAAGGAATCTTCTTCAGGGTGGATAAAGGGATTCGAACCCTCGGCCTCCAGAGCCACAATCTGGCGCGCTAACCAACTGCGCTATACCCACCATAAATATGCTGTTATCATGTGTTCATGAAAAGCATGAACGAGCCTGAAGGGATTCGAACCCCCGACCCACGGCTTAGAAGGCCGTTGCTCTATCCAACTGAGCTACAGACTCACAGACATTAACTTGCTTGTACAAATGAAATGTCAACGTGGTATAGTTTATCATATGAATTTAATAATTGCAAGCACTTTTTTCAAAAAAACCGGGAGCGGGATGTTAAAAAAACACCTCCTCCCTCTCCCGGGATCTCAATACACTAATCCGTGCCTTTCATTTGCAGCCGGGCATTGTTATCCGGAATTGTCACCACGGTGTCCAACGGTGATGAAATAGCAAGATCTACAACATCTCCGGCAGCCAGTGAGACAAGTGTACTGATTGTTAAAATACCATCCCCGGCTGTACCGGGCAAACGTGAAACTACTGTTTGCGGAACATCAGTGCCGTTTATGCGGACCGCTGCTCTCAGTGTCGTTGCCGCAGACATACTGGCCTGTATGATAAAGTACACTTCATAATCTCCCGCAGTATCTGCGGTAATAGTATTGGTCGCTATCGTAACACCATTGTTTGGCAGTACACCAGCCATGATCACCTGATTCTGAGTATCCGTCAGCACGTTAATTGTCTGCTCTGACGTACTGTAAACGCCGCCATATGCAGGAATCTCTCCACCTGGCGGAAACGTAAAATCAAATACCGCTTCCGCAGATGTTCCACTGTTGATTATGGTTGGAACAGACCCGGGATCGCCGACGGTTACTGTGCCGACAGCAATTGTCGCAGCAGTTCCGGTTGTCCCCGTTGGTCCGGCTGGTCCGGCCACTCCATCTGCCCCGGTTGGTCCCATGCCGCCGGTCGGCCCGGTCGCTCCATTAGCTCCGGTCGGTCCCATCGGGCCGGTCGCACCGGTTGCCCCATCGGCTCCGGTACATCCCTTGGGACCGGTTATTCCCGGCACTCCGTTTGCCCCGGTATCGCCTCTGGCACCGGTCGCACCCGGTATTCCATTAGCCCCGGTTGGTCCCATCGGACCGGTCGCTCCTGTTGCCCCAGGTGTTCCGGTCGCGCCTTTGGGGCCTGTCGCGCCTGTCCCGCCGGTCGCACCGGTATTCCCCCTGGATCCGGTCGGACCGGTTCCACCGTTTTGGCCGGTCGGTCCCATCGGGCCGGTCGCCCCTGTCAGGCCGGTGGCTCCCGTCGGGCCGATCCCGCCGGTCGGCCCGGTTGCACCAGTCGGACAGGTTTCACAGACTTCAGCAGTATCCATGAATAAATCAATATAATCCATTCTAATCTCCTTTCCTGAAATAATTGTCTCTGAGGTTGTCTAAGTAAAGGCTATATAACCATTTCTGCTCATCAAAATCTCTGCCTGGTTTTTAAAACAGCCGGTGTGGCTTCTAACCTGAAACCACACCAGCCATTATTAATTTATCAGTATTTTATTTTGTACCTTATGAAATTGCGATTCCGGCACTTGCATAACCGACAATAGTATTGACCAGGGTCAGACCTGTAGCAGTTGCTGTAAATACCACGAGCAATCTTGTACCGGCAGTAACCGGTATCGAAACGTTCTGTAATGCTGTACTGATGCTTCCGACTGCCAGAACACCAGTCAGTGCCGGTGCCAGCGGAACCGTAGCAATTGACGTAAAGGTATTGTTTGGTGTTGCAGAAGCAAAAACATTCATGTTAATCGTAACTGAACTGCCTACCAGAGACAATGCCAGCGTCGTAGAGAAAAATGCCGAAAGGCTCGAAATTGTGCCGGCACGCGGTACAGAGAAAGCAAAGTTGGTTAATGTTCCTGCCGCATTCGTCAGGTCGATCGTTCCACCGACAATGGTAACCCCCGGTGCCGAACTGCCAAATCCGACAAATCCGTTCGTACCTACCAGACCGCCTGCGATCGTCGTCAACGTCAATGGCAGACCCGATGCTAACGGAATAATTGCACTGGCGCCTGTTGGTCCTGTAGGACCGGTTGGTCCTGTGGCTCCCTGAGGAATTGTAAATTCGAAGTACAAGTTATCACCAATTTGGATACTGTCCACATTGGCATCTGTTCCTGGTGCTCCGGTGTCAGTCGCTACACTGCCTACAATCAGAGATCCGGTGGCTCCGGTCGGGCCAGTTGCTCCTGTTGCTCCGGTCGGGCCAGTTGCTCCATCAGCTCCGGTTGCTCCCGTGGCTCCGGTCGGGCCGGTTGCTCCATCGGCGCCGGTTGCTCCGGTTGCTCCGGTCGGACCAGTCGCTCCATCGACTCCGGTGGCTCCGGTGGCTCCTGTTGGGCCGGTTGCTCCATCGGCTCCGGTTGCTCCGGTGGCTCCGGTCGGGCCGGTTGCTCCATCGGCTCCGGTTGCTCCGGTGGCTCCGGTCGGGCCAGTTGCTCCATCTACGCCAGTTGCTCCGGTGGCTCCGGTCGGGCCGGTTGCTCCATCTACGCCAGTTGCGCCTGTGGCTCCGGTCGGGCCAGTCGCTCCATCGGCTCCAGTTGCTCCTGTCGCACCTGTTGGGCCAGTTGCTCCATCGGCTCCAGTTGCTCCTGTCGCTCCGGCTGCACCGGCTGCTCCAGTTGCTCCGGTTGCTCCGGTTGCTCCTGCCGCTCCGGCTGCTCCAGTTGCTCCGGTTGCTCCTGTGGCTCCAGCTGCTCCGGTCGCTCCGGTTGCCCCGGCTGCACCGGCTGCTCCAGTTGCTCCGGTCGCTCCATCAGCTCCGGCTGCCCCTGTCGCTCCGGTCGCTCCGGTTGCTCCGGCTGCGCCTGCTGCTCCAGTTGCTCCAGCGGCTCCGGTTGCTCCAGTTGCTCCTGCTGCTCCAGCGGCTCCGGTTGCTCCAGTTGCTCCTGCTGCTCCAGCGGCTCCGGTTGCTCCAGTTGCTCCAGTTGCTCCTGCTGCTCCAGCGGCTCCGGTTGCTCCGGTCGGTCCCTGTGGCCCTTGTGCCCCGGTTGCTCCTGCTGTTCCGGTTGCTCCAGTCGGTCCCTGTACTCCCTGTGGTCCCTGTGCCCCGGTTGCTCCGGTTGCTCCAGTCGGTCCCTGTACTCCCTGTGGTCCCTGTGCCCCAGTTGCTCCGGCGGCTCCAGTTGCTCCGGTTGCTCCGGCTGTTCCAGTTGCTCCAGTTACTCCCTGCGGTCCCTGTGGTCCCTGGGCTCCCTGTGCCCCGGTTGCGCCAGTTGCGCCAGTTGCTCCTGCTGCACCTGCTGCTCCGGTCGCTCCAGTTGCTCCTGCTGCGCCTGCTGCGCCTGCTGCTCCGGTTGCTCCCGTCGGTCCCTGTGCTCCCTGCGGGCCGGTTGCTCCGGTTGCTCCTGCTGTTCCGGTTGCTCCGGTTGCTCCAGTCGCTCCGGTTGCTCCAGTAGTTCCTCTAGCGCCAGTTGGACCGGTTGCTCCTGCGGTTCCGGTTGCTCCCTGTGGGCCCTGCGGACCGGTCGCTCCGGTCGGACCGGCTGCTCCGGTTGCTCCGGCTACACCCTGAGGTCCCTGTGCACCAATAGGTCCCTGTGGTCCGACAGGTCCCTGTGATCCGGTTGCCCCAGTCGCTCCCTGGGCACCGATTGGTCCCTGGGCTCCCTGTGGCCCTACGGCCCCTGGATTACCCTGTGGGCCTACCGGGCCCTGAGGACCGGTTGCTCCGGTAACTCCACGTGCACCAGTGGCGCCAGTTGCTCCGGTCGCTCCGGTTGCACCCGTCGGGCCGGGACATCCTCTTGGTCCTGGCGGGCCGGGAATTGGTCTGCAGCACTCACTTGAATTATCGTCACCAGGTCTGCACCTTCCTGAATTTCTTCCATTTAAACGAGATGAATTATTACCATTATTGTAACAACTGCCCATATTTTCACATCCTTAATTTTATTCTTTCATATCAGCAGGTTATCCTACTAGGTTATAGTATGCAGTACAACCTGAAATTGTCCTTTTTCCGTCAACCGGCCGTTTTCCTGGCAAAATACTGTTTATTCAGCTGATAGGCCTGCGACTCCGGTTTACACGTTCCGGCCAACTCATTATATTCCTGAGCTTTACCCACATTACCAAGCTTATCGTAGCATACACAAATCTGTATATATGGCAGATAATCATAACAATCCGGCAGCATAAATCCGCCTCCGTCAGGCCGTTTTTCTGCTGCCAGCGCCCGTTCATACCAGTAAATAGAAAGCTCATAATTACCTTTATCAAAAAAATATCTTCCTATATCACAGCTCACCTCAGCCCGTGGTTTATCCAGGGCGAAACTCATAAACAACACATTCAGGGCCTCTTTATCCATCCCCAGTTCCTGGTAGCAGGAATGGCACAGACGGCAGGCCTCAATCTTGTTCTCCACCCATCCGCCGGGATCATCCAGAAATTTCAGGAAAACATCCAGAGCCTCCTGGTACTGCTTATGATAATAAAGCTCACGGGCATAGTAATACTGATGCCTTGGCTCCAGTTCTTTTTGTTCCTCAATTAATTTCCGGTAAATGTTAAGGTTTCGATCCGGATCACCGGCACCGATCTTTTTATGACTGACACCGACTTCTGAATAGATGATCTTTCCTTCCGGTGCAATCGCTTCATGCACCTCTCCCTTCCAGAAATGTGTCCCGTCATTTTTGATCAGACGTTCCCGATTATAACTGAACACCGGATTACCGGCCTCATCAAACGATGTGTTGTATTTCATCATAACCACATCCACATCCGCCGGAAGTGACTGTTTCGTCTGCATAAACAATACCTGCTGTGCCGGTTCGATCACATCATCTGCATCCAGCCACATACAAAAATCCTTTGTCGCTTTGGAAAAGGAGAAATTACGGGCAGCCGCAAAATCATCAATCCACTTAAAATAGTAGACCTTGTCGGTAAAACGCTTTGCAATTTCAACCGTCTTATCTTCTGATCCGGTATCAACAATAATAATCTCGTCAACCAGGCCTGCCGCACTGGCAAGGCATCTCCCCAGAACGTCTTCCTCATTTTTCACTATCATGCATAAACTAATTGTTGGCATATAAGAAAAAACCCTTTTATTGATATCTTATGCCATCTGTTTACTGATGCCACCTGCAAATAAAAAAAGGACTGTTTTTTCAACAGTCCCTGTCAGGTTATAAATACTTTTTCTCCTTTACCTTCAAACGAATCATGGCTCTCGTCATCGCCAGCTTTCCGCGATAATACTCCTGTTTACTTTTTTGCAGCAGCAGGCGTTCTTCGGCACGTCGCTTCGCCGCCAGTGCACGATTCTCATCCACCTCTTCCGGCCGCTCAATTGTATCGGTCAGAACCGTTACGGTATTGTCAGCAATCCGGGCAAAACCGGTTCCGCATACGGCATTCTCCGTCACACCATCAACCGTGTAACGGAGAATACCGATGGTAATCCCCACAACCATCGACTCATGGTTAGCCCAGACCGCATACTCACCGTCTTCCGTCGGCAGGGTCAGGCTTTCGCACAGCCCATCATAAAATGCCCGGTCACTGGAGGCAATCTTCAAATAAAATTGTTTCATATCCGCCTCCTATCCGTTTGTCTTTTCTTTGCTGCCGGCTTTTGCCATCACTTCATCCAGAGTTCCTACATTAAAAAAGGCCCATTCCGGGTACTCATCCATATCACCGTCAACTATAGCTGCAAAACCACGAATTGTTTCCCCGAGCGGCACATAACTGCCCTTGATACCGGTAAAATTCTCCGCCACCGAAAACGGCTGAGACAAAAACTTCTGAATCTTTCTGGCCCGGTAAACAGCCTTTTTATCCGCCTCGTCCAATTCATCCATACCAAGGATCGTAATAATATCCTGCAGCTCCTGATACTTCTGCAGCAGCTCCTGAACCTTAACGGCCACACGATAATGTTCTTCACCGACGATTTCCGCTTCGAGAATTCTCGAGGTCGATTCCAACGGATCCACCGCCGGGTAGATTCCCTGTTCCACGATTTTTCTGGACAATACGGTAGTGGCATCCAGATGGGCAAAGGTAGTTGCCGGTGCCGGATCAGTCAGATCATCCGCCGGAACATAAACTGCCTGAACGGAGGTAATCGAACCATCTCTTGTCGAAGCAATCCGCTCCTGCAGTTCCCCCAGCTCATTTGCCAGCGTCGGCTGATATCCTACCGCTGAAGGCATCCGGCCAAGAAGCGCCGACACCTCAGATCCGGCCTGAACAAAACGGAAGATGTTGTCTATAAACAGCAGCACATCCTGTTTGCCCTCATCCCGGAAATACTCCGCCATGGTAAGCCCGCTCTGGGCCACCCGCATTCTTGCCCCCGGCGGTTCATTCATCTGCCCAAAGACCAGCGCCGTCTTGTCAATGACTCCTGATTCCTTCATCTCATTCCACAGATCATTTCCCTCCCGTGACCGTTCACCTACTCCGGTAAAAATCGAATATCCGCCGTGTTCGGTTGCCACATTGTGGATCAGTTCCTGAATCAATACGGTCTTGCCTACTCCGGCACCGCCAAACAGGCCAATCTTTCCGCCCTTTGCATATGGTGCAAGCAGATCGATGACCTTAATTCCGGTCTCCAGAATCTCTGCCACCGGCCGCTGCTGTTCAAAGGCAGGAGCCGTCCGGTGTATGCTCCACCGGTCTTCCCGGATCAAATTTGCTCCGCCGTCAATAGCATCACCCAGTACATTAAACATCCTTCCAAGCGTCTGCTTTCCTACCGGTACAGAAATGGTTTCCCCCATCGCCGTCACTTCCATATCTTTACATAACCCCTCACTGGCTGCCGTCATGATACATCGCACCGTATGTCCCCCGATATGCTGGGCAACCTCCATGGTGAGCAGCTTTTCATTGACCGTAACCGTCAACGCCTCCTTTAATGCCGGCAGACAGCCCTCCTCAAACGCCACATCCACAACCGGTCCCATAACCCGGACAATTGTTCCGTTAATCATTTCTTTCCTCCCCTCTTATCTGTTCTTTTGCGCCCGGGCACCACCGACCACCTCGGTAATCTCCTGTGTGATCGCGCCCTGCCTGGTTCTGTTATATTGAAGACTCAGATCCCGGATCATCTCACGGGCATTTTTTGTTGCTCCATCCATCGCCGTCATCCGGTCATTTAACTCCGCACAATACGATTCTGTCAGGGCAGCAAAAATAATCCCCTGCATATAGATCGGCGCCGTTACATTTAATACTGCCTGTTCACTGGGATAAAACCCCTCGATCTGTACCGGGGCAACCCCGGCAGTCTGAAAATCCTGCTTCTTAAACGGCAGCAGCTGCAATACCCTGGCTTCCGTCTGCAGAGCATTCTTCATCCTTGTGTAGATAATGGATACTTCGTCTATTTCCCCGTCATGATACCGGTCCAGCATTTCCGCAGTGATACTGCGGGCCCGTTCAATGGTGGGGTTCTGGGACGAATATAAAAACTCCTGCTGCAGTTTATCCGTCTTATGTTCGAAATAATGACGTCCGATCTCGCCCAGGACGAATAACCTGGCTTCCTGATGTTTATTCAGTTTCTCTTCAGCCTGCTTTAATATGTTCATATTGTAGGCACCGGCCAGGCCTTTATCAGCTGTGATCACAATATAGGCTCTTTTCTTATGAGCTTCCGCTACCACCCGGCCATCGTCAAAGTATTGGTTTTCCAGTTCCGGCATGTGCAGCAGGATATCCGATATCGTCTTCTGCATAACCTCAAAATACCCGGACACATCGGCCAGTCCTTTTTTCGCCTTTCGCAGTTTTGACGAAGAGATCAGATACATGGCATTTGTAATTTTTAAGGTATCCTTGATACCGCTGATCCGGTCCTGTATTTCCTTACTCCCTGCCATACTGTTTCACCTTCTTAAATTCCTCAGCCGCCTGCAGCAGCTTTTCTCCATTTTCATCGCTGATCACCTGGCTGGTTTTGATTTCATCCACCACAGTAAAATACTTCCCGGACAGCCATGTTACAAATTCAGCTGCAAATTCCCTGACCACCTCCGGGCCTACCGATACCAGGCAGCGGTGAGTCGCCAGATACAGGATAATAACCTGCTCCGTCACCGGCTTCGGCTGATACAGCGGCTGTTTTAAAAGCTCCATCAGTCCTTTGCCATATAAGAGCTGATTTCTTGTCTCCTCATCCAGATCAGAACCAAACTGGGAAAAAGATTCCATCTCTTTATACTGGGCCAGATCGATTCTGAGACATCCGGCGGCTTTTTTCATCGCCTTTGTCTGGGCCGCACCACCGACACGGGAAACAGAAAGCCCGACATTAACAGCCGGCCTGTTTCCGGCGAAAAACAAATCACTTTCCAAAAAGATCTGTCCGTCCGTAATCGAGATCACATTGGTCGGAATGTAAGCCGACACATCACCGGCCTGTGTCTCCACAATCGGCAGTGCCGTAATCGATCCGCCGCCATGCTCCTGATTCAGCCGACAGGATCTCTCCAACAGCCGGGAGTGAAGATAAAAGACATCGCCCGGATACGCCTCCCGCCCGGGAGACCGTTCTAAAAGCAGGGATAAGGCCCGATAAGCCACTGCATGCTTGGACAGATCATCATAAACAATCAGCACATCCTTTCCCTGATCCATAAAATATTCCGCCATAGCAGTCCCTGCATATGGTGCTATATATTGAAGCGACGCATTATCACTTGCCGTGGATGCAACAATAATGGTGTATTCCAATGCGCCATGTTTCTCCAGATTGGCGGCAACCTGGGCGATGGTTGATGCCTTCTGGGCAATTGCCACATACACGCAGATCACATCCTGCCCTTTCTGATTGATAATCGTATCCACAGCAATCGAGGTCTTTCCGGTCTGCCGGTCACCAATGATCAATTCCCGCTGTCCGCGGCCGATCGGAAACATACTGTCAACCGCAAGGATACCGGTCTGAAGCGGCACACTGACCGACTGGCGTTTTACCACACCGGGTGCCTCCCGCTCCAGCATATTGTAGCTGTCGGCACGGATCTCGCCTTTTCCGTCAATCGGAGCTCCCAGCGGATTAACCACTCTGCCGGCCATCTCATCACCGACCGGAACACCGGCCCGTTTGCCGGTTCTCACTACCCGGTCACCTTCCCGGATCGAATCACCGTCACCAAGAATAATGCATAGAATCTCTCTGTCAATGTTTTGCACCAGACCTCTGGTGCCATTCTCAAATACGATAATTTCGCCATAAGTCACATGGTAAATCCCTTCGATCCGGGCGATTCCGTCGCCAACCCAGATAACCGTTCCAACTTCCTGAACCAGAACATCCGGCTCGAAATTACAGATATCCTCCTGCAGAATTGAGATTACCTCGCCGGTTTCCGCCGAACCAACGCGAAAGCGGCTCTGCGCACTGCTCTTATCCTGTTTCATCTTTTGTTCCAGTACCTCAAAAGAACCTTTGGCACTGCTGTCAAAAACCAGATCACCGACCCGCAGAACATATCCTGCAATCAGTTCAGGATCTTCAATCTCTTCAAATATAATTTCAGTTGCATCATACTGATCTTTCAGTACCTGATTAAGCGCTTCCATTTCGTCCTCAGAAGGACGCACGGAATAACTTAATGTTGCCTTTACAATCCGGTTCTGATCAAAAAAAGTCTTGATTCTGCTATCCATGATACTGTTCACCCGCCTTTTTAATCAGATTTTGAAAAAATTCCGAGTTACCTTCCTCACGGTTTCGGCCTCCGGAAACCTTTTTGGCAGCTTCCACCACGACTCCGGCAATCTCATCACGAGTAGACTTAAGCATATGCTCCCGTTCTTTCTCAGCTTGTACCTTTCCATCTGCAATGATTTTGGCAGCCTGCTCATTGGCCGCGGCAATCAGCCGGCCGCTTTCTGTTTCGGCATGTTCCAGCTGCCTTTGCATCTGCTGTTTTATTTCCGTTTCTGCCATTCGTTCTTTTTCTTCCCGGCCTGTCTGCAGTTCTGCCAGCAATACTTCTGCCGCCTGCTGATCAGCCCTGGCCTTACTGACACTTTCCTCGATCTGCTGCTTCCGGCTTGCCATGATATTCTGCACCGGTTTGTATAAGAATTTACGCAGCAGCAGGTACAGGATAATCAGGTCAATAAATGTCCAGATGATATTCCAGTTTAAAACCAGCATCTTTTACCTCCTAACCCAGCATCATGATAATCAGCAGGGCAATTACAAATCCGTAGATCGCAGTTGCCTCTGCCAGAGCCGCTCCCAGCAGCAGCGTTTTACTGATCTTGCCTTCTGCCTCCGGCTGTCTTGCGATCGCCTCAGTTGCTTTGCCGGTTGCCAGGCCGATACCAATACCTGCTCCGATACCTGTTAATACTGCTACACCTGCTCCAATTGCTATTAATGTTGTCATTTTCATTCTCTCCTTTTTCTTTCCCTATTCCATCGCTTCTTTCATAAACAGCGAAGTTAAAAATACAAATATGTAAGTCTGGATCAGCCCGTCAAATATATCAAAATACAGACTGAATGCTGCCGGCAGTACCGCCGGAACCAGCAGCTTAATCAATTCCATTACCACAAACGCTCCAACTACATTTCCAAACAACCGCATGCACAGTGACAATGGTTTGATGAAGATTTCCAGAATATTAATCGGGGCTATAATCGGCATCGGTTCAGCAAAACTTCTTAAAAACCGTTTCAGTCCCTTTTTGCGAAAACCCGAGTACTCAATCAACACAATACTCATAACCGCCAGCCCCATTGTTACATTTAAATCCTTTGTCGGCGGTTTCATTCCGAACAGACCAATCATATTCGAACAGGCTATATAGATCGCCACCGTACACAGATATGGCACATATCCTTTGCCCTCTGCCCCCAGAATTCCATCAAAAAAACCAAAGGCTTTTTCTATTCCTGTTTCAATGATCAGCTGCCTTTTTGTTGTCGGCACTACCTTAAAGTTCCGCACCAGACAGACTGACAGCAATACCAGTGCGGCCATGATAATCCAGCTCACCGCAACTGATTCCGGAACCGCGATACCACCAAATACCGGAATCGTAAAGGCGGTCTCACAATGCAGTTCCTCAACCAACCGTTCTCCAAGATTTCCCATCCTGCTCTCCTTTCATTTTATCCGCGGGAAGTTTCATCCCGGGCAATTTAGCGCAAAAAAATAATGCTCCTCTTTACAAAGTCGCATTACGCATTCTTTTTCAAGCAGAAATTGTTCCAATCGGAAATACTTTCCTGAAGACACGGCGGATTACCGGCCCGGCGATAATTAACTGAAACGGTAAAGCCATAATAAAATTTTTAGGTATGTTCCTGAGCCATGAAATCCCCAGGCCACTCCAGATTCCTGATTTTATACAGCCTTCCAGTGTTCCGTATAAAGACATCAGAATCACCATCGGGACTACCATGCAGCAGGATACTGCGATTACTTTTCTGGTTCCGCTGCTGTCGGGTTTTACCAGAAACCGGAACGCAAATTTTTTGGCTGATCCGGAGACCAAAAACCAGTCACACAGAATTGCTATGATATAAGCAATGGGCAGACCCAGCCAGGCGGCTGACAGCACATTCAGGGAGAATCCTCCGTGATGCAGGGTTACATTGTAAATACTCATCCACATGACCATAGCAAAACACATCAGGACCGTATAGATCAGACTTTCTCTTTTATTTTGTGGCATTTTCTTCATTCCTCCTTTTTTTAGTCATGTTCACTATCATACTCCGGTGTAAGAGATTATGTAAGCATAATTTTGAAGTTTGTAAGTTCTGCCCATATATAAAAGACTGTATGATTGTGATATTTAACCATAAAAAGAAGGGGCCGGCAGCAGAATCACCAGTATATGAGATCCTGCTCCCGTCCCTTTCATTATCTGTACCATCAATCCATAACCATCATCTGGTCAATCACCCTGACGGCACTTTCATACTCAAAAACTAAAATAAAATCGTATACCTGCTCCAACTTCTGCTGTACATTCCTGGTCCAGCATCCCGACCGCAATTGTTCGACTGCTTCGTCAGCAGACCTGATATCAATATCAGCCAAAGCCTGTTTCAATGCCGTCAGCTGAGTGGTCAGAAACTGTACCTCATCCCCCGTCCCCTCTTCACCGTCACCATCGTCCCGGGATAAATATCCCCTGATACGGGCTGTCAGTTCTGCCAGTTCCTGCAAAAACACAGTTGTACGCTCCCTGATAAAGGTTTCATTCACCTGATTTCCGGCCTCTTCCAGAGTCCTGGCGAGCTGCGACAGTTCCAGGGCACCGATACTGGCTAAGGCACTCTTAAGTGCATGAACATAAATCGTAAACAGCTTCCAGTCACCGCTTTTTAAGCATTGCCGGATCTCTGCATCCTTCTTCTGGCTGTCACGGCAGAATACCTCAAGTATCTCCACATAGATCTCTGCCCTTCCGCCGGTCCTGGCAATGCCCGTGTTAATGTCAAGGCCCACTATCTCAGTCTCATCGCCAACCGCCGCGGCACTGACCTCCGTCACTTTCTCCTGCTTCGCCTTCGGAATCCATTTCTCCATGATCTGATATAGTTTTTCAGTTTCAATAGGTTTTGCCAGAAAATCATTCAAACCATGACTCAGAAACATTTCCCGCATTCCTGACACCGCATTGGCAGTCAGCGCAATCACAGGAAGATTCTCAAAGTATTCGTTCTCCCGGGCCAGCATTCGGATCTGTTTCGTGGCCTCAATCCCATCCATCTCAGGCATCATATGATCCATCAGCACCAGATCATAATGATTTTGCTGCACCAGCCTGACAGCCTCCCTGCCGCTCAGCGTACAGTCGATCAGCATTCCAAACGGTGCCAGCAGTCCCTCTGCCACCTTCAGATTGGTACTGACATCATCAACAATCAATACCCGGGCATTCGGTGCTGTAAAACGCGTAGTCGCATTCACCCGTTCCTGATAAACAAGGCCTTCATTTTCACCATTCAGTACATTGGCAAGTGACATGGAATGAATCGGCATTGCCAATGAATTGACATCATTTTTTGATACATTCTCACCAAAATCAGTAAGCAGAATCAATGTTCCTCGCGGATTCAGCTGCCGGATCATATTTCTGACCTGATCATACAGAGAGGAGGCGGCAAGTACATGGGAAAAATCCCGTTTCTGCAATTGCTCCCGAAATTCCTCCTGAGTATCAACTGCAAGACAGTATATACCCAGACTCTCTGCTGCCGCACAGACGGATGTTCCATATTCACACCTGGTATCATACACCAGAATTGATTTTGCCTCAGGCACTTCGACCTCTGCAAAACGGACATATGTCTCAAAGCGCTGTTGTAATGTTATCGTAAAGACACTTCCTTCACCATAACGGCTAGACGCCTGAATGGTTCCGCCCATGGCCGTACACAGTGCCCTGGTTATGGAAAGTCCCAGTCCGGTACCTTCAATATTCTTGTTTCGTGTCGTATCCAGCCGGACGAAATCATCAAATAGTTCTTCCAATTTGTCTTCGTTAATACCAATTCCGGTATCAGAAACCCGAATCGTCAGTTCCACCTGTCTGCTTTTTGCTTCCCCGTGCATTGTGCCGGTAATCGCAATTGATACTTCACCCTCATCCGTGTATTTCACTGCATTGGAAAGGACATTCAGCAGAATCTGGCGCAGACGAACTTCGTCGCCGATCAGTTCATTCGGGATCCGGCTGTCAACATCGACCGTAAATAAGATCGGCTTATCCGTCAGTTTCATACGGATGATGCTGATAATATCATTAAGCAGTGACGAAAACAGATAAGGCGCTTCGACAAGTTCAAATCTTCCTGATTCAATCTTGGAGAAATCCAGAATATCATTGATAATTGCCAGCAGATTGGCAGAAGCATGCTGTACACTGACCGCCTGTTCTCTTGCTGCCGGCGGCAGCTGTTCCCGCAGCAGCAGTTCACTCATACCCATAATGGCATTCATCGGGGTCCGGATCTCGTGACTCATCCGGGCCAGAAAAGAGCTCTTGCTTTTGCTTTCCTGTGTTGCCTGTATCTTTTCTTTATAGACCCGCGCCAATGCATAACTAAGCACCAGCATCAGAATTGTCATAAAGATAATATTGGTACCGATTGTAATCAATTGGTAGCGCATCAGCGCATCATATTGCTCCGCTGACACATCCACTCCGACAAAACCGACGAAGTTTCCATCCCGGTCATGAATCGGTGCATAGGCATTCAGCAGTTTGCCGTATGTATTCTCAGAAAATGTTCTGCCAACATAAGCGGTCTGGCTTTCATAGGCCTGCCGCTCATTTTCTGTCATCTGATCAATCGCACCCGGCGGTGAAAAAAGTTCTTCATCTGCATATTCACCATCCAGCACATACATAATCTGATCGTCAGATATACGTATCTCTGTATACAAAAAACGAATATTACTGTCATTTGTATAACGGACCTTCTCCAGACGCGGTTTGATGTCCCGGTAATATTCACTTTCTGTATCCTGATTCTCAATGAAATCAAGATATCCATCAATATCCTGCTCAATCAGCGCAGAAATTGCTGTGGCGATCCCCATACACTGATCCCCCAGCTGATCTTTCATCGAGTTGGCTGTCACCCGATAGATAAATACGCCCGACATAACCATCAAAACAATAAAAATCGTAAAAATACCAATCAAAGATTTCATAAAAGAATACCGACCACTCATCATCTGCTTCTATTCCTCCCAGTCCAGTAATACGTTATTTCTTCTCCCGCCTGATATCAGCAAAGATATCGGATACTGAGAAAAATACATCGGTAAGCATCGGATCAAAGTGAGTTCCCTGACCGGCCATGATAATGCTGCGTGCATCCTCATGAGACAACGGCTGTTTATATGGCCGATCTGAAACAAGAGCATCATATACATCAACAATCGCCAGGATCCGCCCCGCCATAGGAATATCTTCTTTGCTCAGCCCCAACGGATAACCAGAGCCATCCCATCGTTCATGATGAGTTGCCGCAAACACCTTGGCATAATCAAAAAACGCCATCTTTCCGGCATTCTTTTCGATTGTCTCGATCACTTTTACACCATACATCGTATGATGTTTCATTGCTTCAAACTCTTCCGGTGTCAATTTCCCCGGTTTTCTGAGAATCCGGTCCCGGACAATCAGCTTTCCGATATCATGCAGCTGGGCTGATGCAATAAATGAATCGCGATTCAGAACATCCAGTTTCTGAGTATAGATTTTCTTCCGTTCCATCTCTGCTGTCATTGCCGAAAGATATCCCCGCATCATTCCGGCCCGTCTGAATTCCGGAACATGATAATTGTTTTCGGCCAGTAATACCAGCGTATCCAATAACGAATCCTGTAAACGGATTGACCCGGAATATTGCTCCTGCACCATCCGGTCAGCCAGTTCTTCACATTTTCTGATCTCCTCCTGCTGCTGAGCCAGCATAAAATACCGGTTGAGAAGATTAACCAGCAATTCAGGTACAAACGGTTTCACTACGAAGTCCCAGGCCCCAAGCGCCAGCCCCTGTTCATGACAGTTTGGATCATTCTGTTCGGAAAGAAAAACAACCGGCACATCTGCGGTACTGTATCCGGTCTTTAACCGGCGTATTACTTCAAACCCATTCATCTCCGGCATATCCACATCCAGTAAAATCAGATCCGGACGAAACACCTTCAATGCCTGAAACATCTTTTCACCTGACGAAACTGTCAAAACCTCGAAATAATCCGAAAGTGCCTCTTTCCCTGCTGACAGAACCATCTTATCGTCATCGACAAGAATGAGTTTTTTCTTTTTCTTCATCAGCTGCCCCCTGTATTATGCTCTGAATCTCATTGATGTGACTTCTGCTGCCTGAATACTTCCATCATTTGCAACTTCTGCAATCTGATCAGCCGTTGCTGCAAATACTTCGACCATTACCGGATCAAAATGAGTTCCGCTGCTGGCGCAGATAATCCGCCTGGCCTCTTCATGGCTCATGGCAACTTTATACGGACGTTCTGATACCAGGGCATCATATACATCCACAACCGCCATCAGCCGGCCCTGCAGAGGAATCTCTTCTCCTCTGAGGCCGGATGGATAGCCGCTCCCGTCCCATTTTTCATGGTGATACAGGGCAAATATTTTGGCATGTGCCAGAAACGTTTTTTCGGTTGTATTCTGTTCTATCATTTCAATGATCAGGGCACCCTGGGCGGCATGCTGTTTCATCAGATTAAATTCTTCCACGGTAAGTTTTCCGGGTTTTTTAAGGATATAATCCGGCACCATAATTTTGCCGACATCATGCAGCTGGGCGGACGGCAATAAAAATTCCAGATCCCAGTGTGATATTTCTTCTTCATAAATCCTATTTTCCCGCATATAATCCAAAAGTATCCTCAGATAACTCTGGGTCCGGCTGATATGTCCGCCGGTCACATCATCACGGCATTCCACCAGCTCTGCCACCGTATTGAGTACTGCATTCTGCAGTTCAGTCACCGTCCTGGTTTTCTCACGGACAATATCGCGCAGGTTTTCATTGTAATGCTTTAGCCTCTGCTGCTGCTCAACCACCAGCAGATGGGTTTCGATCCGTTTACGCAAAAGCGGCGGCGAAAACGGTTTGGTAATGTAATCAATCGCCCCCAGCGTCAATCCTTCCAGCTCACTTTCAACATCAATTCTGGCCGTCAGAAAAATAACCGGAATATCCATCGTCTGTATATTTGATTTCAACAAACGGATCACTTCATAACCATCCATATCCGGCATAGCTACATCCAGAAGAATCAGATCCACTTTGATTGAGTTTATTATTGACAGCATTTTCTGCCCGGAAGATAATGTCAGTACATCATATATATCGCTTAGTGCATTTTTCCCGACAACCAGATTCGTAGGGTTATCATCTACCAGTACAATTCTCTTTCGTCTAGCCATTTTGCTTGCCCCTTTTCCTGACAAAAATCGTGTTTCTATATTATAACTGTTAAATATTACCAATTCAACATAGTAACCAACTTAAGTTGTAATTTTAACCATAGAAAATGTTGGAGCTGTCGTGAATTTGTGCCAGATTTTCATTACTTTTGATACAGAATCATATAATGGTTACATCTTCTCGCATTCCACGTCACCTTTTGCTATTTTACTACCATCTGCTATGATATTAATACGATATTACATTCATGAACATGCCAATGGGGGAAAGAAATGGATATGAAGGCGTCGCAGATAAAATGCAAAACAGGACTGCCTGATGGCAATCCTGTTTTCATTTTTTACTAAAAATCCTCTTCAATTACACTCCATGCTGCATCAATACTAAAATGATTCTTGATATAAGTCTGTGTTTTTTCACTAATTTCCTGACAGGCAGGATCATTTGCATAAAGCTCCGAAACACATGCCGCAAAATCAGCCGCCTCATCAGCGATATACAGCACATCTTCTACCTTCGGAATCCCTTCTGCACCAATCGAAGTAGTGACTATCGGTGCACCATAGTAGATTGCTTCAACCACCTTGCCTTTTACACCGGCACCATAACGCAGCGGCACTACAACTACTTTACAGGCATTATACAGGTGCTCCAGCTCCTCTTCAGATACAAAACCTTTTACAATGATACCGTTACCGGGTTGTTCCAGTGCCTGAATCTCATCCGTCACCTTGGATCCCACGATATAGAAATCAGGTGCCGACTGCCCCATCGTCTCACGGATCTGCGGGTAAATATCCTTTGCAAACCAGAGTACTGCATCCGCGTTTGGCGGATGGGCAAAACCGCCGACAAACAGCAGACCTTCGCGTTTACTGAAATCAGTCTGAATATCAGTTTTAAAGTCCTCGTATACATAAGCAGTAATATCTTTTACATTGATTGTCGTATCAATCGCCTTAATTGCATCCTTTTCAATATAAGAAGGATAGTAGGACACTGCCGCCTTGCTCATCAGAGTCAGCTCAATCGACTTCCAGTATTCGGCATCTTCACGCTTGCCGGGATCACCGGTGAGCTGGTATTCCCTGTTCTCACGCAGGAAATGAAGATCATGGCCATAGTAAATTACTTTCGTGTCAGTATGGTCTAATATATAGTCGATATATTTTGATGCTATATGCGGACGGTTGAGATAAGCCACTGCCAGATCATCACCATGATCACGCAGCCAGTCCCAGATACCAACCTGATAGTCGGCACCGTATAAAACCTCGATTCCCATCTGCTGCAGAATTGTAGTATATGGTTCCTCATTCATAAAGTTGTCGCCAAGGAATTTTACTACATAACCTTTGCGCAGGAACATCTTCAGATATTGGAAGGTTGTCTTGGATCCGGCATCTTTGTCAAAGGTCGGCACATAGTGGTCGACGACAAGAATAATCTTCTTGTTCAGACTTCGCTCCCTGGCCCGGAACGGATCAGGGTTCCCATTATTTTCAGCCTGTCTGGCAAACTCATCAGCCCACTTCTCTTTCAGTTTTTTACTGTTTACCACCTGATAGCGTTTTAAGCCTGAACCTTCCACATCTGTCCCGTTGGAAATCCCCTCAAAGTGAATGATTTTTGACAATGGCTGATACACAACACGGTAGCCGGCTTTGCGGACTTCAAACGCAAGGTCGGAGTCTTCACAATAGGCCGGGGCAAAACGTGTGTCAAAACCGCCGATCTGCTGCCACAACCGGGTTGATAACAAGATCGCCGCACCGGAAATATAATCAACGTCTTTTACATAATTGTATTCCGGCTTGTCCGGATTATCAAGCCGGCCATAGTTCCAGCCGGAACCGTCACTCCAGAGTATACCTCCGGCTTCCTGCAAACGGCCATCAGGATAGACAAGCTTGGAACCGACCATACCAATGGTCTTATCAGATTCAATCAGATTTACCAGCGAACTGAGCCAGTTTTCCGTCACCTGGGTGTCATTATTCAGAAACATAAGATACTCGCCTTTTGCCTGCCGGGCCGCATTGTTACAATTGCGTAAAAAACCCTGATTACTTGAATTGCGGCTAATGACAAGTCCTTCCGCGTAATCCGTCAAATGGCTGGTGGCATCCGTAGACACATCATCTGCGATAATAACTTCATAGCTGACATCCTTTGTATGTTCCAGAATCGATACCAGACAGTCGTACGTGTAGTGAATCTGATTGTAAACAGGTATAATAACGGATACCTTCGGTTTTTCAACTTTTTCAAACTTCAGCTTACCATGCTGACGATAACTCTCACCGATATCAAAATCACCGGCCCGCATGTTCTTTCCTTCTTCTGAAGAATAATAGTTCATGGAACGTAACGGGTGGAGCAGATATTCCTTTTGATAATCCAGCTTTTTACGTTCCAGAGAGCCCTTGGGATATTTTTTATTAAAACTTTCCCCCAGTTTCCGTCGTCCCTTTGACAGGATAGCTTCGTGCTCGTTCAGGTAGGTAAGTGTCTTTCCCATCTCCTGAATCTCATTGCGCAAGTTGGCAATTATCGTTTCAAGGTTGGTTACATGATTATTCGTCAGACGCTGTACTTCCGTAATTTTCCGGATTGTTACGTCCTTTTCTCCGATATGGGTCTTTAACTGGACAATTCGTTCCCGGGCCCGGCTCAAGTCACTTTCCATCTGCAGAATGTCACGCAGTCACTTGGAATAGACCATATAATTGCCCATGTAAATATCACGGTTCTCACCGTGGACATAGTTCTGGAAGTTCTCTTCCATCCGGGCATAGATCTCTGCCATCTGCGAAGTAATGCCGAAAGCTTCCAGAAACGTTTCGCGTTTCAGGCCGGACATCAGGCTGCTATACTGTTCATAAAAATAATACAGAATCCGGTAATGGACAAAATGCTCCGGTACCGGGAACAGAAATACCCATTCGTAATCCAGGCAGAATATACCTTCTTCAGTCAGCAGTATGTTCTCAAATAATGCGTCAATGTTCGATGCCGCACATGCAGTATCCTTTGCCAGAATGTCCAGGTCTTCAGCCGTCAGTCCGCTGCCGAATACCTCCAGAAATTCCTGACTTGATTCAAATGCAGTACGGAACTGCGGATGAATATCAAAGATTATGTCCAGAGCCTTCTGCATCGTCTCCACCGGCGCTTCTCCATGGCTCAGTTTTTCACCCAGTTGACCGGCCCATGTTTCACCTTCCAGATATGGAAATAAAACGGCATTCTGATTTTCCCGAAAAACCGGCCTGGCCACATGGAGCGACTGGGATTTGTGCTGCTGTTCCAGCATTTTGTATTTTTCTTCGAACGACCAGATATGCCCCATTCCATCGAGAGATAGAGCTGCTTTTTCAACAAACCGTTCCTGACTGTCCCGGTTAACACAGATAGAGGTCTTGATCTGAAAGCTTTCGGTCCTGGTTTTATTGTATTTAATATAGATCCGGTCTTCCTGCGGCCAGAGTTTTTCACGGTTGGAACTCCAGAAAACCAGATAAGAGTTGGCATACCATTCAAATAAACCGTCTTCACATACGGTATCGAAGCTTTCCCCCATGTCCATCATATGGTACCGGGGATAATCATAGGCCGGTATTACCCTGGTCATATCGCCTTTCTGCGGCAGATAATCGTCAGAATAGATACTGATCGGTGTCCGGTAATCCGGCATCGGATAGTAGAAACGGCTGTCACCTCCAAGCAGTTTAATAAGCGTCTGTTTGGACAGGGCATCGGACTCTTTTTCCGTACCGGCCAGATATTTCATGCCTAAAGGATTGGCGGCTGCCACAATCAGGATACCATCCGGTTTCAGTAAGGTTTTAGCGGCCTGAATCTGCTCCTCATACGGTGCTGTCATCATTCCGGCAATAACCACATAATCAAAGCGGGGACTCCCCGGGTCAGCTGCAAACTGAACCAGAGAATCCTTCCGGTATTCGATATTTAATTTGTTCGGAAAACGAAGACTTACGGTCTCCAGTGATTTCTGATCCTCGTCCAGAACCGTCACCTGACTGACCGTGTCACTGTACAGACCGGTCATCGCACCATAATCCGCACCAACCTGCAAAAGAGATGCCTGCGGATCGAAGTCATACCACTCAAGCAGCATCTCGCGCTGCCCCGACAAGGCATACAGATAGTCCAGACGGTGATTGTCTGTCAGAATCTGTTTGATATCTCCCTGATATTCTTTCAGAAGTGTCTGAATCTCATCATCTATCTTTCTCATGCGTTATTTACCCTTCATCAGTACTGCATCTACTTCGGATTCCATATCGTAGATCCCGACCGTATTCTTATTGGATATGACAGTAATATTGGCTACATCGTAAAGACGGTGATATACTACATGTTCCCCCTGCTCAAATCCGGTACAGCTCATCGAAAGCAAATATTCACCACCCTGAAGTGTCATCTTCTGCCGGAAATTCACCTCATACTCATCACCGTTTTTGACCGGTTTAATCTCCGTGCCCTCAAACATGGTATTGGTACCTGATAGATCCGCACCTTTTTTATCTTTGATCGTATAAGTAAAAATCGGTGACTGGATCTCGGCATTAAAACGAATCTTTTCCCGGATCGTAAAGTATTCACCTTTCAGCAGCAGGTTTGTCAGATTATCTCTGGCGTCAAACAATCCCAGATCATAGATCTCAGCCCGCCCGTCACCGTACTCCGTACGGTTTGGATTGATCGTCAGCCGGTCTCTCATCAGGCCGCCTGCCGGCTCCTTCTGCCCTCCGGCCGTACCGCCTGCGGAATCATTCATGTCTGCCAGTTCTTCCTCCAGAGAATCTATCTGATTCGCCAGAATCTTCTTATACAAGTCAACCATCTGACCAGGTTTGCCTTCAGAAATAAAGTTTCCCCGGTCAAGCAGTACCACCCGGTCACAATACTTGATAATACTGCCCATATCATGGGTTACCATTAAAATTGTTGTTCCGTTCTGGCTGATCTCTTCCATCCTGCGATAGCATTTCGCCTGAAAGAAAACATCGCCAACCGATAACGCTTCATCAACAATCAGAATCTCCGGTTCAACATTGATGCTCAATGCAAAAGCAAGGCGGACAAACATACCGCTGGAATAAGTCTTGACCGGCTGATATACGAAATCTCCGATATCGGCAAAATCAAGAATATCCTGCAGCTTATCATCCATTTCCTTACGCGAAAACCCCATCATCGTACCGTTCATGTAGATGTTCTCGATTCCGGTATAGTCCATATTAAATCCGGCTCCCAATTCCAGCAGCGCTGAAATTACGCCGTCAGTTCTGGCCGTTCCCGTCGTTGGCGTCAGTACACCGGTGATAATCTTTAGGATCGTGGACTTTCCGGATCCATTGGTTCCGATGATGCCCACAGTCTCCCCCTTTTTCACATTAAAAGAGATATTATTTAAAGCAAAAAAATCTTTATGATAGTTTTTATGGCTCAGGCTCATGGATTCTTTCAGACGGTCGATCGGTTTGTCATACAACCGGTAAACCTTTGTCACATCCTTAACCGTAATTGCATATTCCTGTTTCATCAATTCCTCCAACCTGGTCTGGTGCAGCACCAGTACTATTTACAGTACGTCTGAAAAATGCGGCCGCAGCCGTTTGAAGACCTTTAATCCCAATGCACCGATTACGACCGTTACACCCCAGAAGTATACCGTCAGTGTCGGCCGCTCCCAGAACCAGTTCCCCGTCAGCATACTGTCCCGGTATCCGGCCACAATATAATAAAACGGATTCAGCTTCAGCAGATTGATCGCCCAGGGGGCTTTTTCCGTAAACAGCGACTCATGATACATGATCGGAGTCAGCCACATGCCAAACTGCAGGGCAATCCCGACAATCTGTGCCATGTCTTTAAAGAATACATGAATCGCACTGGTCAGGTATCCAAATGCCAGCGCCAGCATCGCTGCCGCAAAGGTATAGTAAAAGATCTGAATCCAGGTGACAAGCGGCATTCTGCGGTAGCAGCCAAACATAATCAGCATAATAATGATAAAAAAACCATGCACCAGCATTGCCGATAACAACTTGATCACCGGCAGTATTTCAACCTGAAACACCACCTTTTTGACCAGATAGTTATATTCCTGCAGACATCCGGTAATTGTATTAAGTGCCTCACTGTAGAAAAACCAGGGTACAATACCAGGGACAAGCCACAATACATAAGGAACTCCCGGTACCGGCGGAACACTCTTAAATCCCATCTGGAATACGAAAAAATAAATCAGCACCGTCACCATCGGCTGGACAAACATCCAAACGACACCAAAGTAAGATCCGACAAATCGTTTCCGAAAGTCAGCCTTCGCCAGATCCCAGATCAGTTTTCTCTTGTTAATCAATTCTCTTATCATTTTTTATCCTTTATTCCGCTCCAGTTCCGGTCTTTTACAGAGATAATCAGTTCCACACCGTCCTGCAGCGGCCATTCAATGCCAATCTCCGGATCGTTCCAGAGCAGACCGCCCTCATCACCCGGATGATAGAAATCAGTACATTTATAAGCAAATTCTGCTTCATCAGACAATACTAAGAAACCATGGGCGAATCCTTCGGAAATATAAAACTGTTTTTTATTTTCCGCTGTCAGTTCGACGCCAAACCACTTTCCGTAAGTTTTCGAATCCGGACGCAGATCGACCGCCACATCAAATACCGAACCGCGAATGGCCCGGACCAGTTTCCCCTGCGGGAACTGTTTCTGGAAATGGAGGCCGCGGAGCACGCCTCTGACTGACATCGACTGGTTGTCCTGAACAAAAGTCATGTTAAGACCGGCTTCTTTAAAATCATTCTGGTTATATGTTTCTACAAAATATCCTCTTTCATCTTTAAAAACAGTCGGCTCAATGACATATAGTCCTTCTATTCCACATGTTGTTACCGTTATTTTTCCCATTGCGGTTTCCTCTTTTCTTTGATCATCTTGTGCTCGTCAATGGCAGTATTACAGCCGCATGCTGACAATACTGCAAAGCCTGAACAGCACGTAACCATTTGCGCAACACATAAGATACAATATACTACGGTCTGCGTTCTTTGTCAAAACGATTATATTATTTTTACAAGCCAGCAGGAATACCGGCAGGAACGGCAGGAAGTATCTTCCCTGCACACCGCAGATCACCCGGGAACTAAGCGGGGTCCAGGCCAGCAGCATGGAAAGCAGCAGTGCCACGGAACACACCAGGCATAAAAACCAGATCCAGACTCTCGATTTCCCGGTTATCTCCAGATTTTCCCCCGGTTTTCGCAGGGTCAGTCCAACCAGCCCCACAGTAAACATAACAAGCACTACATATGGGACATCCAGAACCAGCTCGACATTGCCAAGATACGCTCCGATCATCGTCAGATGGTAATGCTCGGCCTGCCAGACAATCGTCTGATAAAACAGCTGGACAGTCCGGATTGGATTGTGAATCAAATAGCTCAGACTATATCCGGGTTCCTGTGCCCAGGAAATATAATTTTCCGTTTCGGTGGCATAGGAAGCAACGGTCTGTCCGTTTATTAATATCATAGCCAGTGCCCAGGCGCCTAATACGCAGGCTGCCGATAAAAGCCACTTTTTCCATACCCCGAATTTACGAACCGGTATCAGCAGGCACAGGCCCATAAATACGGTATAAACCATCTTACACGGACCAACGATCGCCATAATCAGAGCCATCAGCAGTATGTCCCTGCCCGTGACCCGCTCGGTCCGGTACGCCAGATCCAGACAACAGGCCGTCATATAGAAAATCCCCGCCATAATAAAACCATCATAGGAAAACGAGGCTGATAAATTCATTACCATCGGCAATAACGCCACCCCAAACAGCACTTCTTTGCCAAACGGCAGCCGCCTCATCGCCATATAAGTACCAAATATAAAAAGAATCAGATTAAAGAGCCGTCCCATCACCACCAGCCCCAGGCTGTTCATCCCGGTCAGGCGCGCCAGCGTAATCCCCACTGCCGGCATAAAATAGGCACATGGTGTTGTAACTACCGGAATATGATTGGATAAAACCCAGCCATTCCCCTGTTCCGGCCTGGCTTCTTCATAAGTAAAAAATCCCTTTTGATGGATTAACCGGTAAGTCTCTTCGGTCAATACCTGTCCCAGAATCACAGCGTCTTCGGCCCCCGCTTCATCGGTTGCCAGTTCGCCCTCTGCCGTCACATAGGCCTGATAAGTCCGGTACGGATCCTCTATGAACCAGTCCTCTTCCCGTATCCTTACCTTGTTATCCTCACCGGTTGCCTGAACTCCCATGAGCCGGTTGGACAATTGGTACGCGCTGATATAGTGGCGCATTTCGTCCGGAGCGGACAATGGCGGCAATACATACAGATATAGAAGGCCGAACAGCGCAGCTGCAACCACATATACAGTCTCAAGCCGCACCTTTTTAGATACAGCCTTCCAGTGCAGGCCAAGACCGCATAACAATACTGTCACCATGGCCGCTGCTGTCACTGTCAGATACTTTCCGGTCAGCCACAGATCCCCGCTGCCCAGCGCTCCTGACCGGGTATCCAGATAGTGGATCACAGCCAGTATCACCAGTACGGCCAGGCCCCCCCAGACCACCGGTCTGACGGATTTTATTGAATTATGATTCTTCATGTGTATTTTGTTCCTTCTTAAATTCGTCACTGTTAAATTCATCACGATTAAACGCATCGCCGCCGAACTCATCAAGCGCCATTTTCTGAACCAGTTCCTGAAGCCGGCTTTCCAGCTGCGATATCTTCACTGCCATAGAAAAGACCTTCATCAGCAGCAGAAAGATAATCATGGTAAAGATCAGATTAGCCGGTGACTGCGTTCCCACCAGATCTGAGAGCAGATAAACGATCTGCGGGAATATACTGAGCAGAATCAGAATCAGCGAAAACAATACCCAGAAAATAGCATCCTCAATCCGCACCTTGGAGCGCCGGATTTTATGCATCATAGTCATCATGGTCAGTACTGAAGCACCGATCAGGCAAAGCCGGAATAAGATCGTCATAAAGAGCCCTCCCGTTTACGGAAATTTTGAATCAGCAGAATCGATGTCAGCATCCGTACCATATACCGGACAGCATTCACCGGTGTCAGATAACTGGCTCCGGCCAGACGCTCCTGCATGGTCACCTGTACTTCCGCCACACGTGCCCCGTTCTTGATCAGATAGGACAGTGTATCCGGTTCCGGACCATAGTTCAGGCCCGATGCAAACTCCCGGATCATATCCCGGCTGAACATACGCATCCCGGAAGTCGGATCTTTGATCGTGATTCCGGTTGTCAGTTTCAATGCCACCTGAATCACATTGCTGCCAAGCATCCGCAGCGAACCGGGCTTCTTAACTGTTAAAAAACGCGATCCGATGACGATATCATATCCCTCCTGGATCTTATCCAGCATCGGCTGAATAAAGGCCGGCAGATGCTGACCGTCACCGTCAAACTGCAGCGCATATTCATACCCATGGCTGAATGCGTACTTTAAACCGGTCTGAAATGCACCGGCCAGTCCCAGGTTGACCGGAAGATCAATCATTCGGTATCCTTTAGCCCGGCACAGGGAAGCTGTCTCATCCCGGGAACCGTCATTCACAATCAGATAATCAAACTGCGGATAACTGTTTTTCAGTTCCTCTACCACACTTTCGATATTTTCTGCTTCATTATAAGCTGGTATTACTATCAATAAATTGGACATTTATTTATTCTCCCAGTATCCCGGACTCATCGTCAGTCTTCGGATCAATCCCTTTGGCAGGACCTTGTATCGTTTACCGAATAAAAAGCCCAGATATTTGCAGCCGCTTTGATATACAAGCTGCGGAATCAGATACCATTTATGTTGTGACAGCAGGTATTCTGCTGTCTTCTTAACCAGGCGAATGCCCTCTCCCTCTGATTTCAATCCACTGAAAATCTCCGGATGTTCCGCCTGCGACACCGCCAGGTCAAAATTACGCTTCAGCTGCTGCATCCCGCTGTAATTATGAGAGTGAATCACTCTGGCATCAGCTGCATAAGCAACAGCCGCTCCAGCCGCAATCACACCGGCAGCATAGATCATATCTTCATTAAAGATGGTCCGTTTGATAAATCCGTCGGTCCGGTTATAATACTCCATCCGATAAGCCGCACATACATTGGAGCAAAAATAAGTCTTGATCCCCAACCAGGGAAGATCCGCCTTTGTTTTCACCATATTGTCCGCCGGATAATTAAAGGAGCGGGTATACCGTTCGATAAAGCGGCAGTCCTTTTCCGGCATCTGTCTGGCATAAGCAACCGCCACATCCGGCTGATCAAGTGCTGCGACCAGACGCTCAATCAGATACTGATCAGCCGGTACGGCATCCTGTGTCATACAGATGCAGATATCAGCAGTCACATATTCCATCCCCAGGTGCCTGGTCCGGCCATGATCAAAATCAGCCTTTTTCACATGATGTACTTCCAATCCTGCGATCCCTTTATAACCATGCTCATTCCATAACGACTGTTCCGTATTCATCACCACAATCTGAGCCACCGGCCAGGTCTGCCGGCCAAGCATCTGCAGCAGCCGGGAAAACCGTTTGTCCGGCCGGTAGGTGGGAATCAGAACCGCCACCGTCTTTTGTCTGTCTGCCATAGTATTTACACCTCTTTTGCTTTCTCCCGAAACCCAAACAGGGTCAGTATACCAAAACCGGAAGCCAGTAATATCATCAGAATCAAATAGGATACAGCACCGCCAAATATTCCGCTGCGAATCACACAAAGCGGCGAGATAACGACCGCAGCAATACACACCAGCGCATAAACAGCAAAGATATGACGCTGCCGTTTCATAATCACCAGAGTATAGTAGAACAGGTTCATCCAGGCATTAAATCCGCCGCCCAGAATAATCATCACCAGTGCAATCCGATTCTGCCCCAGTGCTTCCTTCAGATTCGGATACAACAGGCTGAGTACCGGTATCCCTAAAAGTGCCGCACCGCCCACAGCCAGTATCGTCAGTACCAGAATAACCACAAATATCTTAGCGATAATGCCGCCAAATTCCCGCAATTTCCGTTGTTCCCAACAAAGCGACAGCTTCGTCAGAAATGGCCGGATAACAAAACCGGCAACCAGATTAATCACCGAAGTCGGCATGAAAACTGCTCCGTATAATGCCATCGAAGCGTCATCCATATGGTCTTCAATCGCATATTTTGCTGCAGAAAAAATATAAAAATCAAGAAAAACAGAAAAGAACAAGAGTGAGCAGCCCTTCATCAGGCCCGCGATCCGTTCTTTATTATAACTCCAGTCAATATTATCAAGCAGACCGATCACAGCAATATCAAACAGCAATACGCCGGTTATCTGGGCAGCCACCGCTACCGCACAGGCAAATACCAGATTCCTGGTCACATACAAGGCTGCAAAAAAACAGCCGACCGATAAAATTGTCCGGAATGTATTGGATTTACCGGTCAGATACAGTCTCCCGCTGCGCTGAAATTCCGCCTCATAAGTATCAGCAAACCCGTCAATCACCTTATAACACACCATCAGAAAAACCACCCATGCTTTTTGCGGCGTGTAACCCTGGATCAGTATATATCCGGTACCGATCAGCAGTGCCGCCGCACAGGTCAGTATCCGCAGCCGCAGGTACTCACCAAACGTATAACTGTTTTCCACATCCGTAATCTGAAACGGACGGACACCGAAATAAGCCACCATAAACATCTGCTGTCCGAACGCAGTAAAAGCAAAGGTAAACATCCCGCCCTGCACATCTCCGGACAGCTGAATGACAATCATCGTCAGCACCATTGACGCAAATGCGAACAAAAAACTGCCCAGCATATTCCAGGACATATTCCGTCTTTCTAAAGTTTTCGGATTGTCATTAACAATCAAACGTCGTAATACTTCCATGTGTTTTTATTCCTGTCTGCTCCTGAACATAATCCAGAATCCTTCTGTAGTCTTCAATAAAATCCACCTCAGCCCAAAACATCCCGGCAATATCACGGACCGGAACCGGATGGCTCCCGCTCAGGCTGTATATGGCATCTTCCCACCACTTGCCATGACTCTGGTCTTCAATCATCTCATTCATCCGATTTAAAAACACCGGGACAAACCGGCTGCTCAGATAAGCAATCCCCACATATTCACAGTCACGCTGCGCGCGGGTCAGATCCTTGCCATAGCGTTTTAATATACCATTTTCGGTACCGAAGAAATAATCACCATCCAATACCCGGTCAGAATCTCCCAGCATATACAGATCATCAGACTGACTTTTTTCTTTCATAAAATCAAGAATCTGCTGTGACCAGAATACATCACCATTGGCAATAATCGTATCTTCCTCTGCAAACAAGCCCATATTTTCCGCCATCCAGAGTGAACCGATGCTGTTGGTCACATCGTAAAACGGATTATAGACCAGGTGAATCGGACACCCCTCGAGCACCCGGACCACTTCCTTATACCGGTAACCCACAATCACAGTGACCTCAATATCATTTTCCAACAGCATTTCAACCGTCTTTCTGATCAGTGGTTTGCCGCCGACATCAAGGGTGCACTTAGGAATATTGGGAATGTTCTTACTGATTCTGCTGCCTTTGCCGGCAGCCAACAAAAATGCTTTCATTAGCAGTCCACCTCATAAAATACATCCAGAAACGCCTTCATATATTCCGCTGCCCCGGTTGAGATCCGAAGCCAGTCCTTTAAAAGGGGATTCCCATATGTTTTCACCAGAACCTGACGTTCTTCCAGTTCTGATGCCACTTCCTGTGCTGTCCGGTTTTTCGGATACAGGAAAATAAAGTTCCCCTCCTGTACCATTACCCGGTATCCATGATCTTTCAGGTCCTGAATGAGATAATCCTTACCGGCCTGCATTTCTTCCTGCATTGCGGTAATCAGCTGCGGCTGTTCCATCAGCTTTTCGGCAAATTTAATAGCTACCGTATTGACCTCAAAACTCGGTCTGACGTGCCTGATATATTCGATAATAGCAGGATCAGCTGTCATGAATCCCAGTCTGCATCCCGCTATTGACATAATCTTGGAAAATGTGCGGATCACGACCACATGTTTTTTTGCCAATGCCTGACTCATGAAAGATTTTCTGTAGAAATAGTGATATGCTTCATCCACAATCACCAGCGCACCGGCTTCATCTGCCCGGTTTGTAATACGGATAAATTCTTCATCCGTAAAAGCCCTTCCCACCGGATTGTTGGGATTAAGCAGTACCACAATATCCGTATCTTCCGTGATTGCATCAAGCACTTCTTCTACCGGCAATGTATAATCGTCATGATACATTACCGGAGTATGATTCAGGCCAAATACCAGACTGTAGATCCGGTACATTTCAAAACTTGGCGAGACTGTGACCACCCGGCTCCCCGGTTCGGCAAACACTTCAAACAGATACCGGATCGACATGTCGGAACCATTCGTCAGACACAGGTTGTCCGTGGTAACCCGGCAGCCATGTTCACCGCTCAGATAATCTGCCATCAGTGACAGCAAACGGCTCTCTTCCGGATACATGGCCAGATATTCCGGTGTCAGCTCTGCTTTGACCGCTTCAACGAAATCCACCGGCAGTCCGCCGGGATTTTCATTCATATCAAGGCGCAGAAAACCTTTCCGCCCCTGCTGCCCGCCGATTCGTTTAATATCTTTAATGCATGGTTTTACAAACATCTTAATCCTCCTGTGAGAAACTCAGGCGGTAGGGATAATGGGTCTTACGTTTCTCTACCGGCGGCAGTTTCATATATTCGCCGTACTGGTTTGTCAGCAATTCTTCCATATTATGAGGGAAGTTCAGCATGATATCTTCGAATTTCATTTTCCGTAACGGATATAATTTCTGCTTGTCAATTACATTCCAGTAAGGGCTGGTGTCCGGCAGAAATGCCATCCGCCTGGTCTTCTTTTTCTCATAGCGGCGGCATACAGCTTCGCAGCGGTTACGCAGCCATTTTGGTGAAATGCGCAATCGTTTCATGCCATGATGAACAGCCGAACATACCGTCCAGATCACCCGGGCTTTCCATCCGGTCTGAAACAAAAACGGCTTCGGCAGACACCACAGAACCAAAAGTTTGCTCCAGAACCACGCTTCCCATGACTGCAGCTGATAGGCAATTTTTCCATCAGCAACATTATCCAGAACATAAAGATCCAGAAAAATACCACAAGGGCAGCCCGCATCTTTAAGCGTTTCCTCAATAAATACCGTACCTTTCTTCATCAGTCTGGTGGTCATCATCGGAAAACGGCTGTCATATTCAGCATTCAGCGGAATATAACGGTCAGACAATTCTTTAGCCGCATAATGCAGAAAACGTTCAAAATCCTTCCGCGGCATCGCCACATCAATATCATCATCCCACGGAATAAACCCCTGATGACGTTTGGCTCCGATCCCAGTACCGGCAATCCCGAAATAGGTCAGCCGGTGCCGGTCACACAGATCCATAAAATCTTTTAAGATATTCAGTTCTTCCTGCTGCAGCCGTTTTAATATCTCCGGTTCGTAAAACCTGGGCATTATAAAAACTCCTTCTTCGTCCGCTCCAATGCGGAGGCAATCACTTTATCCATATCATAATACTTATATTCGGCCAGTCTGCCGCCGAATATTATCTTCGGCTCCTGATCTGCCAGTCCGGCATACTGCTGATACAGAGCCTGGTTTGTTTCGTCATTGATCGGATAGTATGCTTCCATCCCCTCTTCCCACTCGACCGGATATTCCTTTGTAATAACCGTCTTTGGCTGGGTTCCGAACTCGAAGTGCTTATGCTCAATAATTCTGGTATAAGGTGTCTCACGATCAGTATAATTAACAGCCGCCACGCCCTGATAGTTATCCTGGTCTAAAATCTCCTGCTCAAACTTCAAACTGCGATAGGTCAGCTTGCCATACTTATATTGATAAAAGGCATCGATCATACCGGTATACACGACCGTAGTCCCCAACGAATCATAATGCGCCCTGTTCTGCAGATAGTCCACACCGGTCTCGATATCACAGCCTTCAAACAGCTTGTTGATGATAACGTTATATCCGCCGATTGGTATACCCTGATAAGTGTCATTAAAATAGTTGTTATCATAAGTAAAACGCACCGGCAGACGCCGGATAATCGAAGCCGGCAGATCCTTACAATCCCGCCCCCACTGTTTTTCCGTATATCCTTTTACCAGTTTTTCATAGATATCGGTACCGACCAGACTGATTGCCTGTTCTTCCAGATTCTTTGGTTCACCGATAATGGCCTGCTTTTGCTGCTCAATAATTGCCCTGGCTTCGTCAGGTGTACGAATCCCCCACATTTTACTGAAGGTGTTCATGTTAAACGGCATATTATACATCTCACCGTTATAATTAGCCACCGGGCTGTTCGTAAAACGGTTAAACTCAGCCAGCTCATTCACAAAATCCCACACCTCTTTGCTGCTGGTATGAAAAATGTGTGCACCATATCGATGCACATTGATTCCTTCTATCTCATCACAGTGTACATTGCCGCCGATATGGTCGCGTTTTTCTACAACAAAGCACGTCTTGCCGCGCTTTTTCGCTTCATACGCCCAAACTCCGGCATATAATCCACTGCCTACTAATACATAATCATAAGTCTTCATAATATGGTTCTCCCATCCTCAAACTACCTATTACTATACTATAATTGACTAAAAATGTAAATCTAAGTCATAAATTCGTCAGGTCGGGTGTATATATAAGCAGCAGTCTACTATATCAATAGTAAACTGCCGCTTTTATCAATCCTCTATTTTGACTTAGCTATAAGCGCCCGGTTCCAGTTTCTCCAGATACGGTTTCTGCCCATCTTCCCTTATTCTCATAGTCCCGGAAAAATATGATCCTACCATATCCCCTGCCACAGAAGGCATAAAGTAAAATCCACCTACCTGGAGGACCTGCATCTGTGTCCCATCGTTACGGACTCTCGCAAATATCCAATCACGATATAATCCGCTTCCCGGATCTATCAGACAGTAAACCCAATCTACTGAAACATTAATAAACATACATTTTCCCTGATCATAGATCAACTGTGTCTCTGTACCGTCAAGTCCGGATCTGTACAAATAGCCATCCTCATCATTACTCAGATAGTACATCCAGTCACCGGCAATCTGCAAGTCCTTATAGGTTGACTCTACCTGTTCATAGTGGCCTCCCTCAACCTGAATGCGAAACAGTACGTCTTCTCGTTTCTGATGATCATTTCCCAGAAAATACACATATCCGCCAATTACATCTTGAAGCCAATATACCTTCTCATTATCCACCAGAATTTGCTCCCCACTCCCATCAAGACGCATCCGGTAAATCTTACTGCAACGCTTCAGAGAATCGTTATACACTACATAGTTATAATAAATCCAGTCATCAACTATTATAAACTCCTGGACTCCCTCCCCTCCGTATTTATCGCCTGATATAAACAACTGCGGATTTCCGCCCTCAACCGCAACACGATATACAGAGCCATTTAATGTACGAAAATAAACCCAGCCATCCATAATATTCAGGCTTCCTAAATAAGAATCCGGCAGATACTGATCAATCTTCTCCACCAGAATCTCCAAATGATCCTCCCCCTGTATACGCCTGCACAAGTCTCCCTGATACAGATAATAAACCCACCCCTCTGCTTCAGCAACCCATCCAATCCCCGACCTAAAGTTGCCCGTTGACGTTCCCCTTTTTTCCTGTGCTGCAAATGACGGTGCCGAAAGTGATGCCAAAGATATCATCACAACCAGCATTACCATAAACATCTTTTTAATCTGCCTTTTCATCTTATCCCTCTTTTCCTGTGTTATCAGATATAATTCCATATTTATCCATATTATACCAAACGCCTCCACCTCTAATCAACAGAAAAAGAGGTATCCCAGCTGATTATAATTACGCTAAAACATTGAATTTCTTCTTGCATCTGGAATTTTTATTTTATATAATAGAATCAGGAACAGAGTTTATGTGCCTGCTGGTATTACCAGAAAGGCATAATGATGAACAAGCAAAAAAAGAAAAAGAAATTTCAGGATTTAGAGTTATGTGATGCATTCCTGTTTGCTGCAACAATGGAAGACGAAGAAATCTGTCGAAAGGTTTTAGAACGGATCTTAGAAATTCCAATCAGCAAGGTTAAGGTTCGTACCGAAAGAACTATTTTTTTGAACCCGGATCATCGCAGCGTCCGTCTCGATGTTTATGCTGCTGGCGAAGAAGGAACGATTTATGACATAGAAATGGAAACTGCCAGGAACAGAAAACAACTGCCTAAGCGAACACGTTTATATCAAAGTCATATGGATATCGCGCTGTTGGAACCCGGCAATAAATTTTCATCACTTCCCAAAAGTTATGTTATATTTATCTGCACTTTTGATCCATTTGATGATGGCCTTTTCCGCTATAGTTTTGAAAATCGCTGTCTGGAAAATAACATTCCGCTTGGTGATGAAACTAAAAAAATTTTCCTTAATACCAAGGGGATCAACAGAAGACAGGAATCTGAGGATCTATTACGCTTCCTTGATTTTGTAGATCATTCCAGCATCACAGCAGAAATCGAAGATCCATTGCTATCATTGCTTCAAAAACGAATCAGTGATCTAAAAAGTAATCGTAGATTGGAGGAACACTATATGTTTTTCGGAGAATTGCTCGATGAAGAACGGGAGGAAGGCCGTCAGGAAATGATGACACTATTGACTTTAATTACTCAGGAAGATCTGACACAATTGAAAAAAAATCCTGCACTCTTAGATATCCTTCTTGATAAATATGAAATCTCATAATCAAAAATCAAACAATGGCAGCAACTAACACATCAAACGTTAACTGCTGCCATCCTGCATTATTCTAAATTTAAATCAATTATAAATCTATAGAATATCCCTATAAATAACCAGCAGTACCTTCCTCTGTTCCTGCATTCAAAATCTGTCGTCTCAAAATATCCTTACATATAACAGAAAAAAGCACGAAACCAGACTCTCATCTGATTCCATGCCTTTCAAAACAATCCTTAGCTGCTGCCTTACACCTCAAAAATCAGATCGCCATAACTTGGGAATGGCCACAGATCTTTATCCACCAGCATTTCAAGCTTATCAGCCGGAGTACGAAGTGCTTCCATCGCCGGCATCACCACATCATGATAAGCATGAGCCTGTTCTTTCGCATCTGTAATTGCTGTCATTTTCTCAGCAGCATCAATCAGTCCGGCTAAAGCCACCTTCATGTCAGACAACAGGGCAGAGGTTTCGGTCAGTAACTCTGTCTGCACGCTGACATCAGCATCTGCGCATGCTGTTTTTACGGTGCTAAGTGATGTTGCCAATTGTGTAGTATATTTAATAACAGCCGGAATAATCTGCTTGCTTGCCATATCAATCATGGTTCTCGCCTCAATATTGATCGCTTTGGCGTAAGCTTCATATTCAACCTCAGCACGGGATTCCAGTTCGGCTCTGGTAAATACCCCAAAGGATTCATATAATGCCACTGCTTTATCAGTCGTCAGTGCCGGAATCGCCTCTACCATTGACTTGATATTCGGAAGTCCGCGCTTCTTTGCTTCCTCAACCCAGGCATCTGAATATCCGTTGCCGTTGAAAACAATTCTCCGGTGATCTTTCAGCAACTTCTTGATCAGATCATGAACTGCGGTATCAAAGTCTGCTGCTTCTTCCAGAATATCTGCTGCTTCTTTAAATGACTCAGCAACGATGGTATTCAAAACTGTATTCGGTGGTGCCACAGAATCTGAAGATCCTACCATCCGGAATTCAAACTTATTGCCGGTAAAAGCAAATGGTGAGGTTCTGTTTCTGTCGGTAGCATCTTTGTCAAGATCCGGCAAAGTCGCTACACCGGTCCTTAATGTCCCCCCCTGTTTGGAGCGGGTCGCTTCCCCATTGCTGCACAGCTGATCAATAACATCTTCCAGCTGATCGCCAAGGAATACAGAAATAATGGCCGGCGGTGCCTCATTTGCACCAAGACGATGATCATTGCCGACATCCGCAGCAGATTCACGAAGCAGATCAGCATGTTTGTCAACCGCCTTCAGAATACATGCCAGGACCAGTAAGAACTGTATGTTTTCATGAGGAGTCTCACCCGGATTCAGCATATTCACACCATTATCAGATGTCAGCGACCAGTTGTCATGTTTACCCGATCCATTTACTCCGGCGAATGGTTTTTCATGAAGCAGACAGGTCATGCCATGACGGCCAGCTACCTTTTTCAGTGTCTCCATTACCATCTGGTTGTGGTCAACAGCCAGGTTCACCTGGTCAAAGATCGGTGCCAGTTCATGCTGGGCAGGAGCCACTTCATTATGCTGGGTCTTTGCGGTAACGCCAAGTTTCCACAGTTCTTCATTTACTTCTTTCATATAAGAACCGATTCTTTCACGAATCGTTCCGAAATAATGATCATCCAGCTCCTGACCTTTTGGCGGCATTGCACCAAATAAAGTACGTCCTGCATAAATCAGGTCTTTTCGCTGTAAATATTTAGCACGATCCACCAGGAAATATTCCTGTTCCGGGCCTACCGACGGAACCACTCGTTTTGCACTGGTGTTGCCGAACAGCCGTAAAATTCTTAATGACTGTTCATTGATTGCCTGCATGGAACGCAGCAGCGGAGTCTTCTGATCCAGCGCCTCACCTGTATAAGAACAAAAAGCAGTCGGGATACATAAGGTCACACCCATCGCATCCTCTCTCAGGAATGCCGGAGAAGTACAATCCCATGCGGTATATCCTCTGGCCTCAAACGTCGCACGCAGACCGCCTGACGGGAATGAAGATGCATCCGGCTCACCTTTGATCAGCTCCTTGCCGGAAAACTCCATGATTACTTTGCCCTCTGCATCAGGAACGGAAATGAAAGAGTCATGTTTCTCTGCAGTTACTCCGGTCAACGGCTGAAACCAATGAGTATAGTGAGTTGCACCTCTGTCAATGGCCCAGTCTTTCATTGCATGAGCTACCACATCTGCGATAGACGGATCCAGCTCCGCACCATTTTCAATGGTTTTTTTCATTTTCTTGAAAACACTTTTAGGTAAGCGCTCTCTCATTACGGTCTCATTGAATACGTTTTTGCCGAATACTTCGGCTACATTTACCATTTCGCTCATAGTCTTTCCTTCCTCTCCTCTGATACTGCTTTTTCCGATTATCATAATAATCTTTCTATTTAACAAAAAAAATGGTGCTCTCCCATAGGAAGAACACCATTGTTCTCTACTAAGATATACTATCATTCTTTAAAATGCAAGTATTTTCTTGGCATTTTCTTTTTTTCTGTAGGTTTGCACAATTTTTATTCAAATATGCGCAAAATTTAGGCTTTACCGACAGAACCGAATAATTCCATTTTTTCTTTAACAGTTGCTTTGATCGCTTCCGTACCCGGAGCAAGAAGTTTTCTCGGGTCAAATCCTTTACCCTCCAGATCCTTACCAGCTTCGATGTACTTGCGGGTAGCATCAGCGAAAGACAGCTGACATTCCGTATTAACATTAATCTTGGCAACACCAAGATTGATTGCTTTCTGAATCATTTCGGCCGGAATTCCGGTACCGCCATGAAGCACTAACGGCATCTCACCGGTCAGTTCCTGAATCGCTGCCAGAGTCTCAAAGCTAAGCCCCTGCCAGTTAGCCGGATATTTTCCATGGATATTGCCGATTCCGGCAGCCAGGAAATCAATACCCAGATCAGCAACTGCTTTGCATTCTGCCGGATCTGCACATTCGCCGGTTCCGACTACACCATCTTCTTCACCGCCGATAGAACCAACTTCTGCTTCCAGAGAGATTCCTTTTTCATGGCAAAGTTTAACCAGAGCACTGGTTTTTTCGATATTTTCTTCGATCGGATAGTGAGAACCATCAAACATTACGGAAGAAAAACCGGCCTCGATGCATTTCAGACATCCGTCATAGCTGCCGTGGTCCAGATGCAGAGCTACCGGAACAGTAGTTCCCAGATCTTTCATCATACCTTCTACCATGCCGGTTACAGCATTGTATCCGGTCATGTACTTGCCGGCACCTTCAGATACTCCCAGGATAACCGGAGATTTCAGTTCCTCGGCTGCGATCAGAACCGCTTTGGTCCATTCCAGGTTGTTGATATTAAACTGTCCTACTGCGTAGTGCCCTGCTTTTGCCTTTTTCAGCATTTCTGTTGCGGAAACTAACATAATTGATATCCTCCATTTCATTTTTGGTATGTTAATGGTTTAACAAACATGTTTCTATTATAATACAATTTACTTATTTTGGAAACCCAGAATTTCAGCAACGGTATCCTGCATCTCTCCGGCACCACATTCTCTGTTATGTCTGATCTGCGCGTTACGGATCTCTTCTACTGCCTGCGGAATGTCAACACCGGATGCCTGATGCAGTTCTTCAATAATCACAAACTCATCTTTGTCACCCTGATCGCCGTTTAAAGCTTCCATTACACTGTGAGAGAATTTGTACGGACTTGCCGTTGATGCAATCACAGTCGGAATACTGTCTTCTTTTTTTGCTGCATACTGCTGATACACAGCCGCTGCAACTGCCGTATGAGTGTCCATTAAATAACCACTGTTCTGATAGATCTCCTTGATCACCGCACCACATTCTTCCTGAGTCGCAAAACCGCCGACAAAGTCTTTCATCCGGTCACGCATCTCATCTGTCACATGGTATACACCATCACGGCTCAGGTCATTCATCAAACCGGCATTGACAGCCGCATCACAGCCGGTGCTCAGATAAATCAAACGCTCCAGGTTGCTGGAAATCAAAATATCCATAGATGGCGAATTAGTCAGGATAAAATCCCGGTTCCGGTCATAAGTACCGGTCTTAAAGAAATCAAACAGTACTTTATTGTCGTTGGAAGCACAGATCAGGGTACGGATCGGCACCCCCATCTCCTTCGCAAAATATGCCGACAATATGTTGCCGAAGTTTCCGGTCGGAACGGTAACATCAATCTGATCACCGCTCTTAATCTCACCGTTCTGTAACAGTTTGGCATATGCATATACATAATATACAATCTGCGGAACCAGACGGCCGATATTGATGGAATTTGCTGAAGACAGCTGAAAACCTTTGTCAGCCAGTGCTTTTTCAAACGCTCTGTCATTAAAGATGTTTTTCACCCCGGTCTGGGCATCATCGAAGTTGCCATGAATAGCAACAACGCTGGTATTGTCCCCCTTCTGGGTCACCATCTGCAGTTCCTGAACCTTGCTGACACCGCCCTTTGGATAAAATACAATAATCCGGGTCCCCGGAACATCTGCAAATCCGGCCATCGCTGCCTTGCCGGTATCACCGGAGGTGGCGGTCAGAATAACAATCTCATTCTCTACCTGATTCTTCTTAGCCGAGGTTGTCATTAAATAAGGAAGAATCGACAAAGCCATATCCTTAAACGCTATCGTACTGCCGTGGAACAGTTCCAGATAATAAGCACCTTCAGCCTTAACAAGCGGAGCGATCTCCTCCGTATCAAACTTGCTGTCATATGCATTATTAATACAGTATCTCAGCTCTTCTTCCGTAAAATCCGTCAAAAACAGCTTCATCACCTGATAAGCGGTCTCCTGATAGCTCATTCCGGCAAGCTGCTCCATCGTTACATCCAGCTTAGGAATCTCTGTCGGCATAAATAATCCGCCGTCACAGGCCAGTCCTTTTAAAATCGCCTGGGATGCAGTCAGTCCCTGCTCTCCGCCTCTTGTACTTTGATAGGATAAACTCATTGATTCTTTTCCTCTCTCCCTTTTTGATGATGGTGCATTTGGGTTGATTGTAGCACACTTTAATACGGTGCGCAAGTCAAGCATAATGGAATCGTCCACATTTTACCACAACAAGATACTTGTGATATTTACAATAGAAATATTGTAAATTTAGGGAAAACTATTGACTTTTTGTGTTCAAAAGCATATAATGCAGAGAAGCAAAACAAAAATGCATGGGCAAAGACGCTCAGGTCATCCCTTACTGACAAGGGGAAGTTCTGAATGTCTTTTTTTAAACGCAAAAATTCAGGACGGCGGGAAATTGTGCACAAAAACGGCTGTCAAGCTCGCTTGTAAAGCCGTTTTTGTACACAATTTCACATCGGATGAACATCCGATGCTTCTTGAATGGCTTCTTTTTTGCCATTCAAGAAGACCCCCGTCCCCCGCCGGTCAACCGCGCCCGCTCCCCTGACATTAAAGCATCAAACGAAAGGTGGTAAAAATATGATTAAAGTCGAGAATCTGAAAAAGAATTTTGGCAGCCTGGAGGTCCTTAAGGACATCAACCTTACCGTAGACGAAGGCGAGAAACTCGTTATCATCGGTCCTTCCGGCAGCGGCAAAAGCACCCTGATCCGATGTATGAACTTTCTCGAAGAACCAACAGCAGGAGAAGTTTACATCAACGACCAGCTTCTCACCAAAAAGAACCGCGGTGAGATCGCTAAAAACTATTCTTCCATGGTATTTCAGCAGTTCAATCTCTATCCACATATGACAGTTCTTCAGAACCTGACCCTGGCACCAATCAAACTGCAGAAAGTCCCTAAAAAAGAAGCGGAAGAAAATGCGCTGAAGTATCTTGAGCGTGTCGGTCTTTCCGATAAGGCAAACAGCTATCCGCAGAACTTATCCGGCGGCCAGCAGCAGCGTGTTGCAATTGCCCGCGCGCTCTGCACCAAGCAGAAACTAATTCTGTTTGATGAGCCGACCAGTGCCCTGGATCCGGAGATGGTTCAGGAAGTATTAGACGTTATGGTAGGTCTCTCTCAGGAGAACATCACCATGGTATGCGTCACCCACGAGATGGGTTTTGCCAGACAGGTCGCCGACCGTGTTATCTTCATGGATGACGGCACCATTGTCGAAGAAGGTACCCCCGAGCATTTTTTCACCAATCCGGAAAATGAGCGTACCAAAGCGTTTCTAAGCAAGATTCTGCATTAAAACATATATCAAAAATGAGGAGGAAACAATTATGAAAAAAAGGACATTAAAAGCAGGCTTACTAACCATGGCAGCTGCCATAACCGCAGCTGTCGCATTAACCGGGTGCGGAGGCTCAGGTTCAACTGAAACTACAGCAGCCGCAGATACCACCGCTGCTGCCGGAGCAGAAAATGCTGAAGGCAATACTTCCGGCGACGTAAGTGCCGACGTACAGAAAATCATCGACGCCGGTGTCTTAAAAGTAGGATCCAAAGTTGACGTACCAAAGTTCGGTTTACAGAACACCTCTACCGGTGACATGGAAGGCGTTGAGATCGATCTGGCATACGAAATCGCCGGCAAGATCTTTAACTGCACCGCTGAAGAAGCAAAAGAAAAGAAACTCGTCTCCTTCCAGGGTGTAACCGCCAAAACCAGAGGCCCGCTTCTTGACAACGGTGAAGTTGACCTGGTTATCGCTACCTTCACCATCACCGAAGAACGTAAAGAAAACTGGAACTTCTCCACACCATACTACACTGACGCAGTCGGTCTGATGGTCTTAAAAGATTCCGGCCTGACTTCCATTGAAGATCTGGACGGCAAAGTTATCGGTGTATCTCAGGGTTCCGTAACCAAAGAAGGTTTTAAAGATTACGTAGCCGAAAAAGGCCTGGAAGTAAATCCTGAATTCGAAGAATTTGACGGATATCCATCCCTTGCTGCCGCGCTCGCTGCAAAAAATATCGATGTATTCTCCGTTGACAGAGCAATTCTGGCTGGTTATAATGATGACACTACTATTATTCTGGAAGATCGTTTTGCCGAACAGGAATACGGCGTAACATCCAAGCTGGACAATAAAGGCTTAGCTGAACTGGTTGACGGTGTTGTTGTAGAACTGATCGAATCCGGAAAAATGGACACTATGTTAAAAGATTGGGGAATTGAGTAATCCTATGATAAAAGACTTGTTAGATGTAAAACGATGGGAGGCTTTTCTGAAAGTCCTCCCCACGCAATACATACCTGGTTTTATCATGACATTAAAAGTAGCGCTGGCAGGACTTCTGCTGGCGCTCGTTCTTGGTATTATCTTTGGTATGTTCTCTACTTCCAAATTAAAAATCACCAGACTGATATCACGAATTTACGTGGAATTCTTCCAGAATACGCCATTAGTGGTACAGGTATTCTTTTATTACGCATGCCTGCCATACATAATCGGCGGAAGAGTCCCAAAATTCACACTGGGTGTAATCGGTGTCGGCATCTACCACGGTGCATACATTTCAGAAGTCATCCGTACCGGTATCGAAGCAGTCCCATCCGGCCAGTTTGACGCCGCCTATTCCCAGGGCTTCAGCTATCTCCAGACGATGCGCTACATCATTCTGCCGCAGACAATGAAAATGATCCTGCCCCCGCTCACCAACCAGGCCCTAAACCTGGTCAAGAACACCTCAGTTCTCGCCATGGTAGCCGGTATGGATCTGATGTACCACGCCGATTCCTGGGGCAGTGACCGCGGATACTTCGTGCAGGCCTACCTGCCCTGTGCACTGCTGTACTTTGTAATCTGCTTCCCGCTAGCCAAACTGGCTCAGTACCTGGAGATCCGTGCCAAACGCACTCCCGTGCCCAAAAAGCAAAAGGAGGTGGTGTAAATGACAGAGACATTACAGACCATCTTCACCAAAGCCAACTTCCTGTTCATGATGCAGGGCCTAGTACTGACCCTGCTGATCTCAGCATGTACCATAGCCCTCAGCCTTGTATTCGGCACCATCATGGCCATGATCCGCCATTTCTGCACCGGCAAACTAAAGATCTTATCCTGGCTGTCCGGCGCATATATCGAGTTCTTCCGCTGCACCCCCAACGTGCTGTGGATCCTCTGGATCCGTTTCACCATGCAGGGTGATCCCACAGTCAAAGCAATCTTTGCCTGTACCCTGTTCACCACAGCCGTCACCGCAGAAATCGTCCGCGGCGGCCTAAACGGCATTCCAACCGGCCAGTTCGAAGGCGCAGCCTCCCAGGGTTTCAGCTTCTGGCAAACGATGTTCTACATCGTCCTGCCCCAAACCTACAAAAGCATCGTCCCCGCCATGCTCTCCCAGATGATCACCGTAATCAAGGACACATCATTCCTGAAAGCCGTAGACATCGCCGAGTTCATGCGCAACAGCTCCATCGTAATGGGCCAGCTCCGCTCTCCGAGCCAGATTATCACGCTATACGTATTCATAGCCTTAGTCTACTTCATCATCTGCTTCTCCCTCTCCTGCGCCGTAAGAGCCTACCAGAACAGAGCCCAGGCCGTAACATAATCTTTTATGCCCTTCTACTTATGGGGCCAAAATAGTTGGCGGAGATGAGGGGCGGGGGCAGAGGCACCGATGATGCGACATTTGAAGAGGCACTGACAATTCTTAGGCCGCCGGACGGCAATGATAAGGGAGGAATCCTGTTCTCCAAAACAGGATTCCAGGCACGCGGAGCTTAGAAATCATCAAGATTTCTAAGCGCACTCGTGCCGGTGCCCTTATCATTGCCGTCCGGCGGCCTTAGAATTGTCCGTGTCTCTGAAACGGAGTATCATCGGTGCCTCTGCCCCCGCCCCTCATCTCTTGCAACCATCTTGCAACCATCTCCCCCCACATGCTATAATCATCTAACATCCACCAAAAGGAGATCCCCCCCATGAAGTTACTGGAAAACCACCCCATGATAATGATAACCATCGGCGTTATCGGCATATCCTTATCCGCCATTTTTGTTAAATACTCACAGGCTCCATCCGTAGTAACCGCCGCCTATCGCCTGCTCTGGACCATCGGCCTGATGACACCATTTGTACTCGGAAACAGGGAAGTCCGGCAGGAGTTAAAAGAAACCGGCAAAACAACCGTGCTGATGTGTGCCGTCAGCGGTATATTTCTGGCACTGCATTTCACATCCTGGTTCGAGTCACTAAAACAGACATCCGTAGCAAGTTCAACAGCCATTGTCTGCACCGAAGTGATCTGGGTAGCCCTGGGCTTTTGTTTGTTCTTAAAAGGAAGCATCAGTAAAAAGGCCATCGGAAGTATCCTGATCACGGTTTTCGGCAGTCTGCTAATTGCACTATCCGACTATTCCACCGGCGGGAATCACCTGATCGGTGATGGACTTGCATTAGCTGCTGCTTTATTTTCGGCAGTTTACACCCTGATCGGCCGGGAAGCCAGAAAGAAGATGAGCACCACCAGCTATACATATATTGTTTATCTGTTTTGTGCACTGGTTTTATGCGTGACTACCCGGGCGAGTGGCCTCTCACTCCTGGGACACGGTTTGGGTGCCGTGATTGTCGGTCTGCTGCTTGCTGTCTTTTCTACAATACTGGGGCATTCCATCTTCAGCTGGTGTCTCAAATTCCTGTCACCAGCCTTTGTTTCCGCATCCAAACTCTGCGAACCGGTGGTTGCTGCTGGATTTGCTGTATTTCTATTCAGCGAGATTCCCGCTCCGCTGCAGATTATCGGTGGATTGATAACCCTTGGCGGCGTATTGATTTATTCCCGAATCGAAATGCAGGACAGTACGAAACTGTAATCTTTGGCCCCCCGCATCTCTTGCACATTATGCCCGGCTGCGTTATACTGATTTAGACTACAAAATTATCAAAACTACAGAAAGGATTCCTACCCATGTACACATATTCATGGTACCATTGGATCACTTTTTTCTACATATACTGTTTCTTTGGATGGATCTTCGAGTCCACCTACGTATCATTGAAAAAACGCAAATTCATCAACCGCGGTTTCCTCCGGCTCCCTATGCTTCCACTATACGGTACCGGAGCTGTTATGATGCTCTGGTTGTCTCTGCCGGTAAGGGACAACCTCATTTTAGTATATATTTCCGGTGTTCTGGGTGCTACGGTCCTGGAATACGTCACCGGTTATGTTATGGAACGCCTCTTTAAAGTCCGCTACTGGGATTACAGCAATCAGCCTTTCAATGCCAGCGGCTATATCTGCCTGTCGTCATCTTTGGCCTGGGGTTTCCTGACAATCCTGATGACCCGATATCTGCACGAACCGGTGGAACGCCTGGTCCTCAGCATGCCGCCGGCACTGGAATTTAGTTTCATCGGAATTATCACTGCTGTCTTTACGGCCGACTGCATCCAGTCTGTCCGGGCAGCTCTTGATCTGGCCCGCGCCCTGGAGGCAATCACCAAAGTCAGGGCAGAACTTGATGAACTTCAGGTACAGCTTGCTCTTCTAAAAGCTGAGACAAGTCAGTATCTGAATGAACAGAAAAAACAGAGCCAGTTAAAAGTTGCTTCCCTAAAAAATATCGGCAAACAAAAAACCGCTCACTTTAAGTCTGAACTCAGACAAAAGCTCACGGTCCAATTGCAGGAATTAAACGAAAAACGTCACTCTCTTACCCGCCCTGCCGGCTTTTACCGCAAAGGTATCCTGCGCGGCAACCCTACCGCCTCGTCCAAACGCTTTGCGGAGGCTCTGCAGGAACTGCGGGATGCGATTGACAACTACAAATAACTCAGCACACCCGAATCGGAATTACATTTTGATAGTTATGATCCTGATAAAGAAAGTCACCGATTTTTACTTCCACAGAAAAGGCTTTTTCCAGATTTTCTTCCGAAACCACTTTGGCAGCTGCACCATAGCAGCTGCTGCCATCGCGGTTCAGAATTAAAGCCTTATTTGCGATCTTCAGCGCATGAGCCGGATAGTGGGTATTCACGACACAGGTGATATCCTGTTCCTGCGACAAACGTTCAATCGTCTCAAGTACAATCAGCTGGTTCTTAAAATCCAGATTGGATTCCGGTTCATCAAGCACCAGCATCTGCGGTCCGGCGCACAGAGCCCTGGCAATCAGAACCATCTGAAGTTCGCCGCCGCTCATCTGACTGCAGTGTTTTTTAGCAAAACCTTCGATCCCGACCATTTTCATCGCATCTTCAGCCAGCTGCCGATCCTTTTCTGTCGGTTGTGTAAACAGTCCCAGACGGGAAGAACGTCCCATCAAAACCATTTCGCTGGCCGTATAGGACAGGGTCGTACTCTTCGCCTGCGGAACGTAAGCGATCTTTTTCCAGACATCTGAATATTTCATATCTGCAAGAGCGATACCATCAATCCGGGTTTCTCCGGTTTGCCAATGCAAAAGCCCCATCATACATTTTAACAGGGTCGTTTTTCCTACTCCGTTTGACCCCAGCACCGCCAGTACATCCTTGCTTTTAAGAGAAAAAGAAACATGCTGCAGAATGGTTGAACTGCCATATGAAAAACCGCCTTCAGATACTTCAAATCTCATAGCTTCATCCCTCCCTGCTTTCGCAACAGAATAATAAAAAACGGAGCGCCAACCAGCGCCGTCAGAATTTATACCGGTATTTCCGCTGCCGTTGCCGACCGGGCCAAAGTATCCATGAGTATCAAAAATGCGGCACCAAGGGTCATACTTGTGGGAATGACTTTCCGGTTATCACTGCCCCTGAACATCCTTGCCATATGTGGAATGACAAGTCCGATCCATTCAATCTGACCACACAGCGATACACTGGCTGCCGTTACCATCGTCGCAGAGACCATAACCAGAAAACGAAGTGTTTTGACCTGTATCCCAAGCGCTTTTGCTTCATCTTCCGGAAGTGACAATACATTGAGCCGCCAGCGAAGCAGAAAGAGTATCACAATACCAAAAACAATCAAAGGGATACCAACAATAATTGCTTTATATGTAGCTCTTGACAGACTCCCCATCAGCCAATAAGTAATCGTCGGAAGATCCTCTTCCGGATCAGCCAGATATTTTACCAGGGAAACCAGAGCCTTAAACAGGGACGACATCACAATACCGCCAAGCACTGTCATCATGATATTTCCTTTATCACTGACCCTGCTGATCAGACAGGTGCCGAGAAGAGCCACCAGCCCCATCACCAGTGCCGAGAGCTGGATGATAAAGATATTCTGGCAAAACAGCAATGCCAGAACCGCACCAAAAGAAGCTCCCGTAGCCACACCCAATGTATCGGGAGTAGCCAGCGGGTTCGAAAACAGCGCCTGAAACGATGCACCGGCAACTGCAAGGCCGGCACCGGCCAGAAGCGCCAGAATGATTCTGGGCAGTCTGACATTGAAAATAACGGTCCAGGCCGTGCTGTCCACAGCTTCCCCAGTGAACGGCGAGAACAGAATCCGGATTGACTCAAACGGTGACAAGTGATAACGCCCGATCCCGATACACAAAACTGCAATCAGTAACGGCACTGCCAGCAGCCCAATCTCCAACATGACCTGATATTTCTTACGTGCCATAACAATCACCCGCTCTTAGTTGTTTCCGGCTGCCTCTCTGGCCGGATTGAAAATCTGTTCAATATCTTCATCAGTTAATTCTACCTGATAAAATTCCTGATAGTAATCTTTAATTTCCTGTTCCATATCAATATCAGCGAAGATTTCCGGCTGATTTTTAGTTGCCAGCCATTTTAATACCAGTGGAGTATCAGATGCCGGCGGGAACCAGCGGTACATGCCCAACGGGAATTTATAGACCTGCTTTTCCTGAACCGCTTTTACCGGTGACCAGTCATCTCCTTCCATGATATTATTATAAAGGTCTTCCGGCAGACTTGAACTGAAGTTAGTAATATAGATAATATCCGGATTCCATTCATAAACCTGTTCCATATTGATATCGGCAGTTCCGCTCAGTTCTGATGCCACATTAATCGCTCCGGTTGCTTCCAGCCAGTACTGGCCGAAGAAGTTGCTGCCGGAAGTTTTCATGACACCACTACCGTAGTGGAATAAAATCAAAGCCCTCGGCCGCTCCAGGTCACCGGCGGCATCAAGTGCGGCCTGAATCTCAGCATAGACGTCATGGCCGTTTTCAGCGATACCGGCTGCTTTATCCTGCTGCTGCAGCACTTCACCCAGCAATAATACCCAGTTCTCGAATGTTTCCACACAGTCAAAGTCCCAGTTTGAAGTAGAAAAACCTATCGCAGGAATCCCGGCAGCTGTCAGCTTTTCATATTCTTCTTTGTTGTTGGCACTGTAGAAAACAACATCCGGTTTCAGCTTCAGCAGTTCCTCGATATTCAGTTCATCACCTTTCAGGAAATCAGTATTCACCTCCAGAATATCCGGTACTACCCGCGGCAGAATGGAGTTCTCTGCTGCTGCCATAGATGATGGATGAATACCCACCAGTTTCTCTGCGGAACCTTCAAACAAGCTGTATACAGACGGAAGCGGTAAAATAGAAGAGATAACAATCCGGTTAATCTCTTCCGGAAGCTCAATTTCATTGCCGGTATGATCCACAACGATTCTGGTCCCGGTATTGCCGCTATCCACACTTTTTCCTGTTGTTTCTTCGGCAGCAGCGGCTTCTGTACTTTCCCCGGCTGCCTCTGTTTCTGCTGAAGCTGTTGCTGTCTCTGCCGGTTTATTATCGGCCGAATTACATCCTGCTGCCGATACGGCAAGACCTGCCGCCAGCAGAACTGCTGTTATTTTTCTGGTGTATCTCATAGATTTTTCTCCCTCTTATACCACGTATTAAACTTATCCTGTATCACCAAAACACTCGCTTTTTCTCCCAGCTTGCTGGACACTGCATACTGGGCAAATGGAATCAGTTTAGCTGCCTGTTCATCTTTCAGCAGCACTTTCATAAATGGATCTGCAATGATGCACTGATACTCCGTTTTATTCATTTCCTGCCTGATGCTCTTTTCATCCGGAAGGTTGACATCAACTGCCGCCGCCAGCGCCGGTTCTTTTCCGAAAATGCAGCCGACTGTAATATCACACTCCTGCATGTCCAGCTGAAGTGCCAGCCGCATTGAATTTGCCATTACCTGTTCACCGACGATCAGAATTTTTCTGCTGCCGCCGGATTCGGCTTCATTCAAGATCCGGGATACGCCTGTTTTCCGTACTTCAGCCAGACTGTCAAGCCAATAAGCAGTCCCTTTATCTCCGGTTGGAAAACCACAAAGATATGGCGTTCCGAATTTCTGTTCCAGATAACGGGCAGTCAGAAATCCAAATCGTGAAACAGCCAGATTCACTTCTGCCTGATCCGTGTGCCGCAAGGAAATCCCGCAGCAGCTTTAGTTCTTCACCGCTGCCAAAATCCATTGGGTCAGCACCAATCAGGTTGACCCGCCCGGCAATCGCCGGCATCGGCTCTGCAAACCGGTCAATCAGCGCCTTCGCAGCCATAAAAGCGCCCTGGTCATAATACTTTGTTCCAGTTGTATCAAAACCGAAACAGGGAATTCCGGTGCGTTCCTCCAGTTCATACGCCAGACCGGTCATGTCCGTACCGATCACCATCGGTACCGGACTTCCAATCAGGGCCATAATATCAGGTTTTATATCCTCTGCAGCTGTCTCCATCTTATCGAGCAGCTTATCATCGTTACCCAGCACCGCATCAATCTCCCTCAGTCCGGAACAGAAAATCCCCGACCGCGAACCATACCACCGCGGTTCATCATAACCGGTGTAATTGCCGGTACAGCCGGATGCGTCATGCATGGCAGTGACTGTCTTTAAATCAAATAAAACGGCCGCGGCACCGGAGTAGTCCGGTGAAAACGGTGGAATCCATATCGATAATTTTGCCATATCACACCACCAGTCCGTAATCATTAATCAGTGCCTTTAAATCAACCGGATGTTTGACTGCATCCATCAGTAAAGCCATCAGCCGGCAGATACCGTCATATCCAAACATAGCTTCATCATTAAACAGATTTGCCACATAACGGGACCCGGCCAGATAAGCACCTTCCACACCAACAGCCAGCGTATCTTCTGCCCGCCGGTCAAACAATACTGCCCGATGTTCCTCCGGTTTACACAGTTCCACTTCCGGATGATACTGTTCCAGCCACTCTTTGTGAATCTTGTCAAAAGCCATACAATCCTGGGCTTCCACCCGCTTCACATTAAAACCATACTGCAGCAATGCCTGGGCCAGACCAAACGGCTGACAGACCGCCGATGCATCGATGATAACGGGAATATCCCCCAGCACACTGCGGGCCTGTTCGATCGCCTGCAGCGCCTGTTTTTTCACCTCATCAAATGGAAACAAAACATCCTCACTGCCGGTCAAAAAGTTACCAATGCTGCGGTACTGCGCTTCTATTTCTTCCATATCATATGTAACCGGGCTGAACAGCCAGGGGATCCCCAGCCGATCTTTCAGCATTCCGGCCGCCTGGCGTCCCGGCGCCCCCAGCACCAGATTGGCACTGCTTTTTGCCATAACCTGGTATTCCTGCATTGCCCCATAATCAGAGATGTGCCGGAATACGGTTTTACCGCAGGCCTTCAGGAATTCGTTCAATTCACTGCTGTCTGCTGTTTTGACCAGATTTCCGATGGCATTGACACCGTCATCCGTATCATCCTGCTGATCGAGCAGGCTGTACAGGTTGTTCTGAATCGATACCGGCGGCGGAGTCGTACTCCCCAGCGAGATCGGATTCATATGACAGAAACGGAATTTCATCTGCGGATATTGACCTGCCAGCTGTTCAAGCAGTGCTTCCCGGTCCGTCCCGATCAAGTCATCCAGACAGCTGACAAAGATAAAAAATACCTTCGGCTCCCAGTCAATCGCGTCCAATACCTCAGGAACTGCTTCCAGAATCAGATCATCATAACCGCTGATAATATCCTTTTGATCCACATACAGATAAAACAACCGGTCTTTCAACTGCTGTTTCATCACTCCGATCGCCCCATGCCGGCCACATGCGCCGGGACATACAAACAGCTGACAGCTTTCCGGTGCCAGCATACCGATCCTTACCACACCCCAGTCACCGTGTCCCGGTGAAGAATAATGCAGAGTCAACTGATCACCTCCAGAATCCGGTCAGCGAGCTGCTGATAACAGCCTGCCATTTCACTTTCAGGATATGCTTCAATGACGGTTTTGCCCTGATTTTCCGCCAGCTGCACGGTTTTGTCACGGGGAATGGTCTGGATGATATCCGTATTTTCCTCTTTCGCCATATTCCCCACCAGTTCCAGTTCATTTTCCACGTTGCGGTAGTTTAAAATCAGGCCGGAAAATTTGGCATACCCTCGTTTTCCGAAATTCCGGATTGCCTGCATAATATTAGATGCCGCAAACATTGCCATCATCTCTCCCGATGTTACAATAAATACATGGTCGGCATAACCGCCTCTGATCGGCATGGCAAATCCGCCGCACACTACATCCCCCAGCACATCATAAAGTACAATATCGGGCTGATAAACCGAATAGGCATCCAGTTCCTCCAACTTTTCAAATGCCGTGATAATGCCGCGGCCTGCACAGCCGATACCCGGAGTCGGTCCGCCCGATTCCACACAGACCACGCCGCCGTATCCTTTAAATGATATATCGTTCAGCGTCATCTCATCATCCATGCATTTAATCTGATCAAGCACCGTCGGAATCTGTCTGCCATCCAGCAGATTTTTGGTCGAATCTGCTTTTGGATCACATCCAATCTGCATCACTTTTAATCCCCGGGAAGCTAATGCCGCAGCAAGATTAGAAGTAGTCGTGGATTTTCCGATGCCACCCTTTCCATAAATAGCAATTTTTTTCATGGCTCCTCCATATGTAAATAATAGGTAGCATTAGCTAACTGGACAACAGTCTAAGAACTGCACTGATACAGAACTTCCTCCATCTGTCTGCGATCCTGAATCCTGATACAGTTATGTTCCTGACTGATCATCTTCTGATTCTGGAAATATGAAAGTTCACGGAATAAAGAGGCTCTGCTGATACCAAGCATACATGCCAGATTCTCTTTCGAACAGCCAAGCGTTACAACACCTTCCTCATCTGCCTGTGAAAGTATAAACTCAGCTACCTTTCCTTTACCTGACTGCATTGTCAGAAATTCAATCTTTTTGAGCAGAAACTGAACCTTGTGGTTATACAGAGCAGCCAGACGGACTGCCAGATTGCCGTCCTTCCTCATCATATCGATCAGATGACGCTTGGGAATCAGCAATACCCCGGAGTCTTCACTGCATTTTAACACTGTCCGCATTTCTTCATTCTCCAGAAACAGATTGGAGATGCCAAAGCAATCCCCTTTCTTAAGCCGTGACAGAATGATTTCCCTGCCGTCCAGTGCCACACTATAGACCTCAATACTTCCATGCACCACAAATACAACACAGGCCTGTCCTGCCTCGTTGTCACAGACTAAACGTCCTTTTTTGTAGGTTTTGTGGCTGACAAACTCCGTATCAATCCTGCAGTCCTTAAACAGATCAAAAGACTTCAGCAGTGCTTCCATATCCTTTTTGCTCAAGAATCGTTCCCCCATTCCTGTTCCTTATTCGTTAGCATACACTAACTGTCATCGTAACACGTTTGATTTTCGATTTCAATCTTTAAATTTCTCACCAACCGTCTCATCTGATACGGACAACCAGACAGGTTTATGGTATCGTTCTGATGAAATAATGCACTTCGGAAAGGAGTCCGGGAATAATGATTACTAAAATGATAATGCTGTCAGGCGGATCAGCCGTCGGAAAAACATCCGTAATAAAGCATCTGGTCCCTTATTTTAAAAAACAGAATAAATCTGTGCTGCTTTGCAAAATCGACTGTATCCAGGCCACTGAGCAGGAAATCTATGAAGGCCTGGAGGTCCCTTATGTAGTATCGGTAAGCGGTGATATCTGCCCGGATCATTTCCTCGTATCCAATCTGCCGGAATTATGGGACTATGCCGCACAAAAAAGCTGTGAATATCTGATTATAGAAACCGCCGGCCTGTGTCACCGCTGCTCCCCCGCAACAACCCATTCCGCTGCCGGCTGTATACTGGATTGCACTGCCAGTGCCAAGTCACCGGCCCAGCTCGGTCCTATGCTCACCAATGCCGACTTTATCATACCAACAAAAATTGACATGATCTCCCAGGCCGAACAGGAGATCATATTGTGGAATTTAAAACAGTTAAACCCAACCGCTGCCCTGATGCCTGTCGATGGTCTGGCCGGTTACGGCGTGGAACTGTTAGGCGACTATCTGATCTCACTGCCTCCCGCCGCCAGTTATGAAAATGATACACTGCGTCATACCATGCCCAGTTGTGTCTGCTCCTACTGCGTCGGAGAGCAGCGGGTTGGCAGTGCCTTTCAGCAGGGGGTTGTCGGCAAGATTGATTTCGGGGAGGATCGTTTATGAAAACAATTACCATTCAGGGCGGTAAAAATAAAGACGGAAAGAAAGAAATTCTCGCCAGTCTGACCATGCATCTTGGTGAGATCTATGCCGTTACCGGGCACACCGGTTCCGGCAAAAGCCGTCTGATCAAGGATATCGGGCAGCTGGTCTGCGGCGATTCCGTCACCGGCAGAACCATTCTGATCGACGGGCGGACAATCGCAATCCCGGCTCGGCGGGAACTGGCCGGCCGGATGATTGCACATCTGGAACAGAGTATGCGTTTTGTCCTGGATCTTTCAGTCGAGGATTTCATCATACTGCACTGCAAATGCCGGAATCGTCCGGATATATCTCCGGCCATGATCATTGCCGAAGCCAACAAACTGACCCCCGAACCGATTACTGCCGGTCAGAATCTCAATCTGCTGAGCGGCGGCCAGAGCCGTGCCCTGATGATTGCCGATATCGCGTTTGTCTGCGACAGTCCGATTGTATTAATTGATGAGATCGAAAATGCCGGAATCGATAAAAAGAAAGCTCTGAATCTGCTGACAAGTCACGAAAAACTGGTATTGATTGTTACTCACGATTCCCACACAGCATTAATGGCAGCACGGCGGATTGTGATGAAAAACGGCGCCGTAAGTCATGTAATTGAACGTACCGTGGCCGAAGAAATTGTATTTGCCAGACTGGATATCAACTATGAACAGCAGATTATTCTGCAGCGAAAATTACGCGAAGGAGAACTTTTAACATGAAATGTGTAAATCTTTACTGGAACCATATCTGTGTTCTGCACAGGCAGGAGCTGGTATTTCTGGAACAAATCAGGGAATCTCTGAAAGATGAGGATATCGACCTGAAGGTCACATGTTTCGGCCTGGGATACGAATATCATATGTCCGACTACCTGCGCCGCCCCGATGCCGTTCTGCCTGATATGATCGTTTCCGCTGATCTTGAGGTATTTGAGGATTCGCGGATCTTTAACCGTTACCGTGATTCACTGCATCCGCTTGGCAGCTGGTTTGCCGTAAAAGATACCGAACATGTAAACCAACTGCATAAAGATATAAATCTGCTCCCTTATATAGCCATTCCGCTGGTATTTTATGCTGATAAAAGCAAGTATGACTCCACCAGACCCTTATCTCTGATGGAGGCTGTTGACAGCGATCTTAACTTTGCATTTGGCGGAATCAATAATTCCGCAGCTAAAACAGTTACGAAAACAATCTGGGAACAGTACGGCTCTGATGCAGCGGTCAGGCTCCTGTCGTCCAGCCAGATTACAGATATGCCGATCCAGGCCTTTCATCAGGTACGGACCCGGCAGGCTGATCTTGCACTGGTGCCATCCATCTATGCCCTCAGAGCTGATGAGCGTACCACCAGCGTATTTTGTCCTGCCGATGGCGCCGTTGCCATTCCGTCATATATATGTGCCCGGAATACAATTTCAGAAGCGGTTGCCAAAACAGTGGTTTCACACTTAACAGCCCTCAGGATCAGTGAATTTTATGTGCAAAACGGCAATCTGGTCAGCTGCCTGCAGGGCTCCCCTGAAAACACCTGGCTGAAAGAGCAAAACCGGTCCTTTCAAATCCCTTCGTGGCCATTTATTCAGACTCTTAATCCGGATTTCTTTTATAAGCTTTATCGGGAACACATCAGCACCTGATGCAAAAAAACGCAAATATTCAATCAGGTATGTTATAATGGGCCTGAGAAAAACATAACAAGAAACCACCCATTTTATGACAGCATGTCTCCCGAAATGACAAACAAATGGTATAATGGCGAGGGGATTTAACGATGAATATAGCAATTTGCGATGATGATATCCGCACAGTCAGCCAGATGGAGCAAATCGTTGACAAGGCATTTGGCGGTAATAAAAGTGAATACCTTTGTACCACATTTCTATCGGGCGATGAACTGCTGCGGCATGTAAATGAAAGCATACCGGAATTTCAGATTTATCTGCTTGATATTGAAATGGAAGGGACGAATGGCCTTGAGACAGCTGCCCGGATCCGGCAATGGGATACTGATGCCATAATTATTTTTATCACCAGTCATTCTGAGCTGATGCCGGAGGCTTTTCATGTTCTGGCTTTTCAATACATTTTGAAACCGGTCGATGAAACCAAAACGGTCGCAGTCCTTCTATCGGCAATCAATCTGCTGGAGCGAAGGAAATCGGTCTTTCAATATAAGGCGTCGAAACAGAACTACACCCTGAATCTTTCCCAGATCGAATATATTGAAAGCATCGGACGTAAGATCATGATCCATACGATTGACGGCGGTAAAAGAGAGTATTACGGCACATTAAAGCAAGCAGCCGAGAAGGCAAAGGGACTTTTGTTTGCCCGTCCGCATAATTCATACATCGTAAACATGGAGCACATGAGCCAGGTAAGCAGCCATTCAATTCAGATGAAAAACGGCTGTTCCATCCTTATCAGCAGCAAGTATCACGAGTCGTTTCATGCTGCCTACAGGAATTTTATCCTGCTGCGTGCCCGGTCATCCCATACCCAGATATAAATCAGATGTATGTTTAAAAATGAGAGGAGAACATCATGAAAAAAATCTTAGCGTTACTGGCTGTTACAGCCCTGTCTCTGTCTGCCTGCGGCGGTAAAGAGGCCACCACGACAACTGCGGCTCCCACTACGGAAGCCACCACTGCAGCACCCACTACAGAGGCCACCACTGCAGCTACTGAAGCTGCCATTATCCGGGAGACAACCGCAGCTGCCGAACAGTTCAGTCAGGATGTGTATATCACCAACAGCACCGGTGTCGCCATTATGGAGTTGTATATTTCTTCATCCAATGACAACAACTGGGGCGAAGACCTGTTAAACGGACAGGACTTTGCTGCTGATGAAACCGTACTGTTTGCACCAAACGTGACCGGCACCGCTGACGATACCTGGGATATTCAGATTATTGATGAGGACGGCGACAAAGTTACCTTCAGCGAAATCAACCTTTCCTCTGCTACCGCATTAGACCTGCACTGGGGTTCTGACGGACAGACTCCGACGGTTGACATTACCAGAAGCGGTGACGAAGAATACTTCAGTCAGGATCTGGATATCACCAATGCTACCGGTGTTGCCATTATTGAAATGTACATCTCCCCATCCCAGGAAGATAACTGGGGCGAGGATATGCTGGGCGGCAATATCTTTGAAGCTGACAAAACACTGCATTTTTCAACCGAACTCGTGGGTACCGCAAGTGCCGGCTGGGATATTCTGATTATCGATGAAGACGGCGACGAAGTTACATTTGAAAATATCAACTTCTCATCTGCCAGCGAGCTTACCCTGCACTGGGGCGCTGATGGCCAGACACCAACTGTTGATATGTCCTGATAAGGAGGTAACTGCTGTGTTTACAGAAAAAAGCAAGCTGTTAGCTGATGCGCCGGATGCACTGAACAGTCCGGATCAGCCATGGGAAGTCACCATTGAACAGGATTCCATCGTTGCCCGCTGGCGATGGATGGATGCGGCGTTCTTTGCTCCCGGTCAGGTGAGTTCTGCCATAAAGGATTTCACCTTTATTGTTAAGCTGAAGGATAACGGAACCTGGAAAGAACTTGATCAGACTTCCAGCAAGGAAATGTCTGCTTCCACAAGCGGGGCAAAAATGTCCGCCAGTAAATTTGTCGGAAAAACAAGCCAGAAATCGATCGAGATCAGTTTTGGCAAAAACCGCCAGACCGGCGAAACCGGATTGATCAGCGTAAAGTTTGACACTGCTATGGTAAAACGTCCAATCCGTGAATATCTGACCGCCAATGGTTGGAAGAAGGCCAGTCTCTTTGGCTTTTTAAAATAGTACAAAAGCAAAGACAATGAAATGGTTAAACCATGATCTTGTCTTTGCTTTTTTCAACTTTTCCGGGCGCACCTAACCCTTTACCGCCCCCGCTGTCAAGCCCTGTATAAAGTATCTCTGTAAGAAGATAAATATAATAGTTACCGGAACCGCCGCTACGATACTGGCCGCCATCATGTAGCCCCAGTTCGTGGATGCCTCTCCCAGAAATGTCATGACAAGCCCCGATGCCAATGTCCGTTTGGAACTGTCGGTTACCAGTGTCATGGAATACAGCAGATCGTTCCAGCTCCAGACAAAACCATAAATCGCAATTGAAATCATGCCCGGTATGGTAATCGGAAAAACAATCCGGAACAAAATATGCATATTTCCGGCACCGTCTATTCTGGCACTTTCGATCAGAGAATCCGGCAGCTGGTCAAAATATGACTTCAATGTCCATGTTCCGACCGGCAGCGTAAATACCGTGTAAGATATCAGCAATGCCCAGTAACTTCCTAAAAGTCCGGTCTTCTGCATCAGCATGTAGATTGCCAGCAGCAGTATCGCCTGCGGAAACGCCTGGCTCATCATAAACATTCCCATTACCAGTTTCCTGCCGCGATAGCGGAACTTCGAAAAGCTGTAAGCCGAGAAGGCACATACGATTGTAGCCATGAAGCTGCTGCCAAACGATACCAGTAAGCTGTTTTTTAAATACTGCATGATCTTCTGATCGGTTATAATGTGTTTGATATTTTCAAGCGTTTTGGTCCCGGTGAAGAAGTTCAGGGTGAAGGTATCTGCCGAAGGTTTTAAGGCTGTATTGATCAGCCATAACAACGGCAGAAATACAAAACTGCCGATCAGCAGTGCAAAGACCCAGAAAAAGATCCGAAATCCGACTGTTTTTCTAAACATCCCCCATCACCTCTCAATCTGATTCATTGACCTGGCGCAGATAAACAAAACTGAATCCGGCCAGTAAGATCGCCCACAGTGTTCCTACCGTTGCTGCTTTTCCCATATTCCAGTTCTTAAAAGCAGTTGTATATACTTCTATCGATAATGTAGTCGTCGCCCGGGCAGGTCCGCCCTGTACCATCGTCCAGGGCAGATCAAAATGCTGCAGATTGCCGATTGCGCCAAGAACCAGAATCAGCATGGCAATTGTCTTCATTGAAGGCAGCATGATATAACGAAATGCCTGCCAGTTGTTGGCTCCGTCGACACGGGCCGCCTCCACCTGTTCCGTCGATATCCCCTGGAGGCCGCCGAGCAGAAATGCCATATACCAGGGCAGCATCTGCCAGGTCCTGGCAATGATCACACAGATCAGAGCCGTACTGCTCTGTCCCAGCCAGGGAATACCGGATTCGATCACTCCGAGTTTCATCAGTATGCCATTCAGTACACCATACTGTCCGTTAAAAATCCAGCTCCACAAAAAACCAATCGCCGTTCCCGGGATAATCCAGTTAACCAGAGTCACACCTCTGAGAAATTCTGAGCCCTTAAATCCCTGGTTGAGGATAATAGCCCAGATAAATCCCAATGCAAACGGCAGCAGTGTGGAACCAAGAACAAATATCGCTGTTGTTAAAACAGTTTTACCAAAATATGGATCCTGAAATACTTTTTTATAATTATCCAGGCCGACATACTCATAGAGTGGATTCAGCATAGACCGGTTTGTAAATGACATCAGGATGGCATTAATAAACGGGTACATAATGATTCCCATAAAGATGGCCAATCCCGGTACGACCAGCAGAAAACCAACCTGGGCGTTTGTAAGGCGTATTCCTGCACCTCTCTCTTTCATAAGCAGCCTCCGTCTCTGTCTGATTCTGACTACTGCATTGCAGCAATTCTGTCTGCGGCATCCTGTACTGCCCGTTCAGCATCTTTCTGACCAAGTAATGCCGACTGGAGTTCTTCTGTTATTGCCGATTTCACTTCACTGGCGTTGGCAAGTCTTGCGGTCTCTTCAAGCCGTGCAGTCTGGGTTGAAACAAGGAAACCATTCAGGTATGCATCATTTTTCACTTCATCCATCTGCATTGCAGACTTTGTAACAGGCGGCATACCGTTGTTGTTAAAATAATCCATTGCTACTTCATCACTGACAAGAGTCTTCGCCAGTTCCAGGGCAGCTTCTTTATGTTCTGAGTTCTGGAAGATAACGAGCATATGTCCCCACATGGTACTCTGCGGTGCGTCTCCGGCTTTCAGAACCGGTCGTTCCATGGCAGAACATACATTTACAACATCTTCCGGTGCCACACCATTATTAACCGCCTGGCCCTTTGCCAGAACTGCATCATCATAAAAAGCCACTTTGCCCTGGGCAAACATCTGTCTCGCTTCACTTCTGCCGACATCCATCGAAATATATCCGTTTGCCAGCATTTCCTGGTACCAGCTGACACAGGCTACCGCTTCCGGACTGTTCAGTGCCACACTACCGTCTTCGGCAAAGATTGATCCGCCAAAGGTCCACAACCATGGCATAAAATCACCGGCACAGGTTGCATCTTTGGTCGAAACTGCATAGGGAATAATCTCGCTGTCCATGGCTTTAATGTCAGCCAGGCACTGTTTAAACTCATCCATTGTCGCCGGTACAGTATCCCATCCGGCTTTTGCCAGAATCTCAGGATTGTAAACCATTGTCAGGGACGCCATTGACCATGGCATTGCCAGCTGTTTGCCATCAATATTACCAACCGATAGTGCCGACTCCTCAAATGTATCTTTCAGGTATGCTTCTCCTGCCACTTCATTTAAGTCTGCCAGCGTCCCGGTCTGGGCGATTGTGTTGAAAATCCCGATATCCACCTGGGCAATATCCAACTGCTCATTTCCTTGTGTCCGGATCAGCAGCTGCTGTGCGGTATCCGCCCAGGTCCAGCCAACCCATGTCACATCATTGCCGCTGCCGGTACGGTAAGTATCCATCATCCGGCCAAAAATATCTTTTGAAGCCTCTTCTTCTCCCGACCATCCGGCCCAGACGATACTCTCGCCACCGGCTGCGGCAGCTTCTGTAGTACCATCACTGCTGCCGGCTTCTGCCTGCGTCGTCGGTGCCGGCTGCTCACTGCCGGTTGTTCCGGTCTGAGCCGAACCGCCTCCGCATCCGGCTAAAAGACCGGCGGTCATCACTGCTGCCATTGCTGCGCTTAACATCTTTTTCTTCATAATATTATCCTCCTAATATATATCTGCTTCAAATACTTCACCATGGTCGGCGCCATAAGTTGTCAGTATCTGAATCATGATTTTTTTAGTTTCCACTGCTTCATTTAATACGATTGATTTTCTGCGTTCCCAATTGTTGTGAACCGTTTCTATCAGCATCCATTTATCATCATTCCATCCAAATACCGCAAAGTCCTTGACCAGCTGCGGCGGCATGGCTGTTCTGGCTGTATACATGTGGTGCGGATTCCAGGAAGATGCGCGGGACGAGATCAGCTCCAGCGACAGGTCGCAATTAAAATACAAGTCAATCTGGGACACCGTCACCGGTTCCGGCCACGAATAAATCACAAATGGCTGTTCCTCCCTGGCTGAGATCCAGAGCCGCGGAGACTGCCAGGGCCGGTGATAACCATCCACAAGCTGCCCGGCACCATAGAGTTCCTGATTGCTAAAACGGATACACGGATACCATAATTCTGCATCCCCCTTGTTGCCTCCCAGAAAACCGGTCAGCTGACGGTCTCCCCTACTGATCCGGACTCCGGATGCTTCTTTTATCACCAGCACGAAAAACTGATCGTGCGCTGCTTCCGGAAGCGGCACAGCATACCATCGTTTTCCCGGACTTACTGACAGTTCTTCTGGTATTCCATCATCTCCCAACGCCAGTTTTGACGGCAGGTCAAACGGATAACAATCAAATTTCAGTTCCGTGTGCTGTTCACTGTCCAGTAAAACCTCCGCAATACCGGCCCGGGAAGGAATAATTATAAAATCATCTGTCTTCAGCAATACACTTCCAGTCTCATCTTCCACCCCTTTTGTCTCCGTTGATGACACGGTAATTTCTGCCTGAAGTGCTAAATTGTCAGGATTTTTTACATCTGCGCCCGGCATCAGCATGTCGTTCCGGTACAATCTGGTTTGCATCTGACTGATATCATCCTTTGCCAGCTGCTCCGGCCATTTATTCTGTTCGATACAATATGCTGCAAGAACTCCGGCTGCCTGACCGCTGAGTGCGCAGGTATTCATGATTCGGGATGATGCAAAAGCAACATGACTGGTGCCGATATTACGGCCTGCAAACAGCAGATTCCGGATGCTGCGATTGTAAAGGCAGCGAAACGGCATGCCATACACCTGTACCGGAATCTGAATGCAGTAGTCTTCATCTGTATTGATTCCGTCCGATGGATGAAAATCCATATACCAGCCGCCATAAAATGCCGCATCAGCAAATCCGGTTCTGGCCTGCACATCCTGCTGCCGGACCACCCATTCGGTAATCATCCGCCTGCTCTCCCGCTTGCCCGGCAGGTTTCCCTGCCACGATAAGGTCAGATAGTCGGCATCAAATTTGCCGCTGTTTTTTATGTAATTCCATACCCCCGCTACCAGACGCTTCAGATCCAGGGCAATCTCCTGGGCATCGGCTATGGTATCCTTATTGCCGCCCAATTCAAACCACCAGTAATCACAGCCGTCCATCTCTTCACTGACGATTCTGCCGCCCTTATCGAGCAGTTCCTCGATGTGCTCAAAACCATAGGCATAATCAGGGGCCTTGTAGGTTACCTTCTCCTTACCTTTCTGGGTGAAGTAAAAGATAGTATTTCCAAATGTGGTTGCTTCCCCCTGCTGCGGGGCAAAAGACTCCCCGTATTCATCACGGCTTTCTTTGCCGACCCGGTAAGGAATGCCGCACAGGGCACCGATGCTGCCATCACCGGTCGCATCAATGAAATACTGTCCGGTGAACTCCAGCTGCTTTTCACTTCCCATCTGAAATCCGGAAACACTTCTCAAATGATCCCCGCCCTGCTTCACCTCCGTTATATGGGTATTCAGAAATAAGGTAAGATCAGGTTCAGACAGCACCGCATCCAGCAGAACATCATCCCAGAAAATGGGATTTGCTTCTGAATTCACATACAGGTTTTTGAGTTTCAGCTCGCCCCATATCCCCATTTCCTCTGCAAAAAAACTACCGCCGCCGGTCGCCCCTCTGGTCCAGACCCTTATTTCACTGCTGGAATTGCCGCCAAGTACAGGCCGGTTGGTAATTAAAATTGTCTTTTTCTTCTCCCGTGCCGAACTTAGCGCCGCACAGATTCCGCCTGGACCCGCGCCAATCACAATAACCTCTGCCTGATAGTGCATATTGTTCTCCCATCCTCACTTAATAAAACATTTATTTCCTGTTAACAATAAGACAATGTCGATCAATCGCATCATAACACACAATTTCATTGAGATTTATCAATATATTTTGTGCGTTTCTTATACTTCTTTTGCTAATAATAGCATATTGCTAGCAATAATTCATTAAAATATCTGCACACTTTCTGGATTATTCTGCACAGTTATTGACAGGTGTAGATTTTATACTATAATGAAGAAAAGGGGATGATTTGATGAAAGACCGCTATACCATGCTGGCTAATTATCTTAGTTTTGCCGAACAGCAGTATAACGTTCAGATTTGTATTAAAGATTATTGCGGCTTCATACCGATCAACAAAGAACTCGATAAGGTGCTGCAGCCTTTCCTTGCCCATACCAATGCCTTCTGCATGTACATAAAATCGGACAAAGAGATGTATCACCGCTGCCTGACTATGATCCGTCAGATGAATCACAAATGCCGGCAAAACAGCCAGACCTACTTTGGTATGTGTCATGCCGGGCTATATGAATACGTAACCCCCATCATCAACAGAGAAGATGTGATCGGAACGGTCAATATCGGCTTTTACAATTGTAATGACAAGCTGTCCCGGCACCGGATTCACACGGTATGCCGTGAATCGGCCCTGCTTGATGAGGAGACTGCCGTCTGGTTGTTTGGTGAATCCATAACTGCCCCGTCACTGCCGCCGGATGGTTTGATTCCGATGATCGAACTGGCTGCTGAATATCTGTCGATGACTTACGATACGATTCGCGGCACCCATCAGTCAGTCACAAAAAAGCGGCAGTATTCAAATAATGAAGATACCATTCTCTCACATGCTGCGGAATATGTAAGACAGCATTTTACCAATCATATTGCCGCCAGAGAACTGGCTGAGTTCTGCCATTGCAGTGAATCCTACCTGAGCCATATTTTCAAACGGCGCCTGAATGTCAATATCAATACTTATATTAATAAGGTCCGGGTTGAGGCTTCCAAGACTTTTTTGATTGAGAGTGACAGCCCGGTTAATGAGATTGCATATAATGTTGGTTTTAATGATCCTAATTATTATTCCAGAGTGTTCCGGCAGCTGGTTGGGATTTCGCCTAAGGAGTATAAGAAACGATTTAAGAAGGTTAATGAGTAGGGATGCACATTGTTGCGAGGGAAAAGGGCCTGGTTGGGCAGGAATCGGCTCCGTTCGTTCACTGGGGCATTCCTAAGATTCTAACCCGGTCTTTGCCGCGGCACCGGCTCGAAGGCACGAGAACTCTGAAGACTTCTCGCGCCCCTCACCTGGATTTCTGATTGGAGTACAGAAATCCTCCGCGGCAAAGACCGGGTTAGAATCTAAGGACTGCCGACAGCTCTCCGGGTGTCGCCAATTCCTGCCCAACCAGGCCCTTTTCCCTGCCATAATATTCGCTGCTCTAAGTAAAAGACAAAAACAATAACTGACTTTGTAAACTGTAATTCTGCCTTTTTATTTATTTAATTTCTGGATCCTTCCATAGTCTGTTTGATGATACTGTTCATCATATCTTCGGTTAGTTGTCCCGGAACATATCCGTATACATTTCCGTCACGGTCAATCATGAATGTTGTTGGATAAGAGGTAATCCCATAGTCCATAAATGTTTCTCCGGTATGATCCATTAATACCGGATAGGTATAACCGTTTTCTTCCATAAATGACTTGATGCCTTCTTCACTTGTCTCACCGCCGAGATTCGGACTGGCTACACCCAGAATGATCAGGGCGTCATCACCGTCCTGAGGATAGGTCTCGTACAGTTTCTGGATGTCCGGCATTTCGGCGCGGCACGGCGGACACCAGGTCGCCCAGAAGTTTAGGAATACTGTCTTTCCTTTATAATCTGAGAGTGTGTGCGTATTGCCGAACTGGTCGGTCAGTGTGAAATCAATTGACGGCGGCAGTGCCGCAGTGGTTGTTTCCTCCTGGGTTGCCGCAGCGGTTGTCTCAGTTGTCCCGGCAGCAGTCACTTCTGTTTCACCGGATACTGTAGTCTCCGGATCCTGGCTTTCAGCCGGCAGTGATTCTGCCTCCTGAGGCTCGTTGGATGGCTGCTGTTGTTCGAGTGTCAGTTCTGAAAGATATCCGGTTACTGCATTCATCTTTCCGGTAAACATCATAACACCCATAATCATCATCAGAATACCGCCGATTTTGACTGTGTATTTTACAATATTGCGGTGCTTTTTGAACAATGCCAGCAGCTTTGTCGTAAATAATCCAACTGCCAGAAACGGCAGGACAAAGCCCAGTGTATACACACCGATCAGGGCGAATCCCATGGCTGTGGTACTTGCTGATGCCGTCATCAGAAGTACGCTCGCAAGAACCGGCCCCACACATGGAGTCCAGGCAAAGCTGAAGGTAAATCCCATCAGTAATGCAGTAAAGGGCGACATCGCCAGCTTATCCAGCTTTAACGGAAGACGGCGTTCGTTCCCCAGCATCTTTGATGAGCCGAAAAATCCCAGCTGATACAAACCAAAGAAAAATACTATGATTCCGCCGATCCGGGCAAACAAGACCTGATTGCCTTTGAAGAAACTGCCCAATGCGGAAAATCCAAATCCCAATGCAAAAAATGCAAAACTGACACCTAATACAAAAAACAGCGTATTAATAATCACCTTTTTCTGCTGATAGCCCGAGTTCCCATCTTCTCCCGATGCTGCTGCACCGCCGGATAAATAACTGATATATAATGGAATCAACGGAAATACACATGGGGATAAAAAGCTAAGTATCCCCTGCAAAAATACCGTGAACATTGGCACGCTTACATCGACTGAAAGTCCCATTTTATTTCTCCTTCCCTTTCGGACAACTGCTGCCCGTTCCGTGATGATACCAAATAAAGGTGGTTATGTCAACTATTTACGGCTAACCATGATTTTCCAGAGAAGCAGGCGTTACAGTTCACACCCGGGCCAATCACTAGCTGATTGGCCCGGAGGATGCAAGTTATGGTCGGAAAGCAGGCAGCACCCGGTCTGCCCTGTTAATCAGGGTGGTACCGGGTGCTGTAAAAGTCATTTTTTATAGTGATTTGTAACTGATCAGGGCGGTATCTTCTTGACTGATGAAGCCAGTCAAGAAGCATCGGATATTCATCCGATGTGAAATTTGCCCCAAAGACAGGCTTACAAGCGAGCTTGACACCTGTCTTCGTGTCAAATTTCCCGCCGTCCTGAACTGTTACAGTAATTTATTAATCATCTCCATCAGGGCATTGCCGAGTGCCTCTGATTTTGCGTCTGCATCTTCCAGGGAGCTGCCTTTTACGCCATAATAAAACTTGATCTTCGGTTCTGTTCCGGACGGACGCACGCACAGCCATGCATTATCATTCATGTCATAGTACAGAACATTGGATGACGGCAGACCGGTCGGGGTCACCTCTCCGGTTGCAAGATTCTTGACGGTATCCATCTTATAGTCTCTGGCTGACAATACCTGATAATCACCGACCTTAACCGGTGTCTCATTACGGAAACTCTCCATAATGGACTGGATCTTGGCCAGTCCTTCGATGCCGGACAGACCGATTGCTTTTACTGCGTCTTTATAGTAGCCGTATTTTTCATACATTGCCACCATTGCATCCCACAGGGTCATGTTCTTTGTTTTATAATAAGCCGCTGCTTCACACAAAGCTACTGATGCCGATACTGCATCTTTGTCACGGGCATAGGTACCGATCAGGCAGCCATAGCTTTCTTCCAGACCGAACATGTAATGTCCGACGCCGGTACTTTCTTCTTTCAGAATCTGCTGGCCGATCCATTTAAATCCGGTCAGGCATTCGATCAGCTGGCAGTTATAAGCTTTGGCTACCGCATCCACCAGGTTGGTTGTTACGATTGACTTAACCACTTCACCATCTGCCGGAATCTCACCGCGTACTGCCTTCTGGCTCAGTACATATTCGCACAGGAGTGAACCTGACATATTGCCGGTCAGCGGAATGTAGGTGCCGGACTTATCATCCTTTACATATACACCCAGCCGGTCAGCATCCGGATCGGTCGCCAGTACCAGATCGGCATCCTTTTCCTTTGCCAGCTTCAGGCCAAGTTCAAAAGCTTCTTCTGCCTCGGGATTTGGATAACTGACGGTCGGGAAGTTCCCGTCCGGCTGTTCCTGTTCCGGAACCACATACACGTGTTCAAAACCAATTTCTGCCAGTGCCCGGCGTACCGGAATGTTGCCGGTTCCGTGCAGTGGTGTATAAACAATCTTAATATCCTTCTGAACCTGATTGATCGCATCCTGATTCACTACCTGAGCTTTCACATGGGCGATATACTTATCATCAATTTCCGAACCGATGATCTGATACAGTCCTGCATCCATCGCTTCTTTTGCACTCATCGTTTTCACTGTCGACAGATCTTCAATCGCCAGAACGGCTTCCGTCACCCCTTTATCATGCGGTGGTGTGAACTGTGCGCCGTCTTCCCAGTATACCTTGTAACCGTTATATTCAGGCGGGTTGTGGCTGGCCGTAACGTTGATTCCGGCTACGCATCCCAACTCCCGTACTGCAAATGACAGTTCCGGTGTCGGCCGCAGGGATTCAAACTTATATGCCTTGATTCCGTTTGCTGCCAGTGTCCGGGCCGCTTCATCCGCAAACTCCGGAGACATCCGGCGGGAATCATAAGCGATCGCCACGCTCTTTCCGGCACCGCCCTGACCGATAATATAATCAGCAAGTCCCTGTGTCGCACGGCGAACTACATAAATATTCATCCGGTTAATACCGGCACCAATCACGCCGCGAAGTCCCGCCGTACCAAATTCCAGATCCATATAAAAACGCTCTTTGATTTCGTTTTCATTACCTTCAAGCGCCTTAAGCTCCGCTTTTGTCTCATCGTCAAAATACGGATTGTCCAACCATTCCCGGTAAATCTTCATATAGTCTTTCATCAAAAAACCCTCCTGTTTCTTTGAGAATTATAATACCCATTTCGTCCGATGTGAAATTTGCCCTGAAGACACGCTTACAAGCACGCCTGACGCCTGCCTTCGTGTCAAATTTTCCGCCGTCCTGAACTGTTACCAACAATTATATAACACTTTGCAAAGGCTGTCTATTAATAATATTCGACAAATCAGCCAGTGATTGGCCGGGTGCAAACTAAACATAAAACTAATACTTGACAGGCTAGTGTTTACTAGCTATAATAAAGCTAGTAGTCACTAGCCAATCCAATGGAGGTATTTTATGGCAACCGCAAATACAAAACAGCTTATTTTAGATGAGGCATTAAATCTGTTTTCTGTCAACGGTTATGACGGCGTCACCGTTAAAGATATTGCAAATGCCGTCGGTATCAAAGACAGCTCACTGTATAAACATTATAAAAGCAAACAGGAAATATACGACTCACTGCTGGCAGAGATGAATGCCCGTTTTGATGAAACCGTTTCTATCTACCAGCTCCCCCAGGGCGAAATCAAAAAAATCGCCGCAGAATACGGGCGAAATGATCTGGTCTGGCTCAAGGAAGCATGTAAAGCCATTTTTCTCTTTTTTATAAAAGACCCGAAAGCCTCGCGGTTTCGTAAAATGCTGATGATTGAACAGTACAAGAATGCTGATGCTGCTCAGACATTTCGCAACTGGTTTACTGATTCTGCTATCCGGTTTCAGACAGAACTGTTTACGGAAATGATCGCACTTGGTTACTTTAAGGAAGGGCCCGCCGATATTATTGCCATGCAGTTTTATGCCCCTTTTTATCTCCTGCTCTGCCAATACGACTCGATGCCCGGAAAAGAAGATGAGGCTATCGATCTGCTAATGCGGCATGTCGAGCAGTTTGCATCCGTTTATCAGAACCGAATGGAGGAAAACGTATGAACTTAAATCTGTTAATGAATCAGGGTATCAGAACCATATTAAAAACGGCCGGGCATTTCTATATAAAGGACCGGCAGGGCCGCGCATTCCTTTCCCATATGGCGCCCCGCATTCAAAAGAGTATCGAATGCAGAAATCAATATGAACAGGACGGTATCCACATCCCTACGTTTCTAATTGCCAGCATTACCTCAAAGTGCAATCTGCATTGCAGCGGATGTTATTCCAGAGCCAACGGTGCTTGTAATGACAGGTTATCCAGAACTGATTTAAGTACTGAAGAATGGCTGAATATCTTTGACCAGGCCTCAGATCTGGGTATTCCTTTTGTTCTGTTAGCCGGCGGCGAACCTTTTATGCGACCCGATCTGATCGCAGGTGCTGCCCGGAACAAAGATGTTATCTTTCCGGTATTTACTAACGGCACAATGATTGATAATGACTGTCTGACACTTCTTGAAGAAAACCGCAATGTTATCCCGGTTTTTAGTATTGAGGGGAATGATGAGCAGACAGATATGCGCCGGGGTGACGGAGTTTCCATGACCGTACATACGGCGATGAATGCTTTAAGAGAAAAGGGTGTTTTGTTTGGCGCATCAATTACAGTAACCAGAGAGAATATGCATATTGTAACAACGCCTTCATTTATGGCCGATTTACGTAATAAGGGCTGCGGATTGGTCTTCTTTGTTGAGTATGTACCTGCTGCTGAAGGAACCGAATATCTTGCATTGACCACAGAAGACCTGGAAGTTCTTGCCGCAGCTGTGTCTGTATTAAAGAAAAAAACCAGGGATATGATTATTCTCTCATTTCCGGGCGACGAAGCCGCTATGGGCGGATGTCTGGCATCAGGACGGGGCTTTTTCCATGTCAATGCAGCCGGCGGAGCAGACCCCTGCCCCTTCTCACCATACGCAAAGTATAATTTAAGAACCAGTTCTATACTTGATGTTTTAAAATCGGATTATTTTGCCAAACTCAGGGAAATTGCCGAAAGTGCCGGAGAACATGTCGGCGGCTGCACATTGTTTGATCAGAAGGACCGGGTATCGGCGGTGCACAGCGGCTGCCCGGCAGATGGTGGGGCTGAAATAGCCGTATGACAATACCAATGATACACGTTGACATTGATGCCGCGTCAACGTGTATCATTCCTTTTTATAAGAAAAGTGCACTCTCCTCCATCGGTCCCCAGAAACCATTGTCCAGATAACCGGTCGGCAGCGCCTGTGGCCTGTCAAATGTAGATTCCAGCTGATACACCTGACTCGATTCCGCACTGATATACATACCGTGGATCAGCTCAAATACATGGTAAGCCATCTCCATACTGGCACGATGCGGACGTCCTTTTTCGATCGACCATGCCATTTCTGCGGCGCCTACCCCTCTCGAGTTCTCCGTATACCCATGTGTAAACGGAAATTCTATCAGCTCGCCCATGGGCTTCTGGATATAATTACGACCATTAAACTGGTTAGGATCTCCCATCACCAGTATCCCTTCGGTCCCATAGATCTCCAGGCAGGGACGTTCCGTCAGTATGGATTCAGAATTAAAATGAACCGTACACAATACTCCATTGGCATATTCTGCAACCGCAGTTACAATATTGAAATCCGCCACCTTCATCTCTTTGCCAAACCAGGGCCGGTCAATTCTCTTCCCAATCCGATCCGGCTGATAACACCGACCAAATCCGGTCACCTTTTGTGTCGGGCCAAGCACATTAGCCAACGCCGTCATATAGTAACATCCGGTATCAAACGGCATCGTGCCGCCTCTCTGATTCATATGTGGAAATAAGTCTGCAAACACATCAAAATTCCTGTTGAGCGAAACCATTGCCGACAATGGCTCACCGATCAGTCCTTTATCGACGATATATCTGGCTGTCTGAATTCCACCGCCAAGGAACGTGTCGGGTGCAACACCCAGCCTCAGATTCTTTTCTTTCGCCATACGGCAGAGTTCTTTTCCCTCTTCCAATTCTACTGCAAGCATTTTTTCTGTAAATACATGCTTGCCGTGTTCCAGTGCCTGTTTTGTAACCGAATAATGCGCACCGGGATTGGTTAAATTCAGAATCATTCCAATCGAGTCATCTCTTAGTATTTCATCATACTCCATCGCCCTGATCTGGTATTTTTCGGCCTGGGCCTTCATCCTTTCGGTATTCAGATCAGAACATGCTGCCACATCAATAATCTGAAACTTATTCTGCAGCGACTGAATATAAATATCGCTGATAACACCGCACCCAACAATTGCTGCCTTTACTTTTTTAACACTCATCTTTGCCACCTCCATGATTATGCGCTATTTCTTCCAGGACAAGAACGCCCCATTCATCTATATCAATTCGTGCACCTAAATCATATTCCCGACCGCCCAAAAGTTCTTTCACCTTTACAAACGGACATTCAATCCATCTCATTTCGGAACTATAATTAAGAAGATAATGTATCACATCGCCATCGTTGTTTCTGCCGCTTCGGATGGTTACCGGCCACTGGAACTTCATCCCCGGCAAATCGATACCTGCATCTGACAATGCACTCCGGTAAATATCCTTCAGAATATCTTTTTCCGTATAACAGCCAATATAATAAGCACTTCCTGATCCATAAGTATTTCTGGTGACCGCGGCATACTTCCCCCAATATTTATGCTCATATGATGCAATCACCTCAGCTGTTTCCACCTTTAACAGTTCGGCAAAATACTTCACTTCACATCCATTTACTGTTACATGTCCGGAATCCGTAAACTGGTTATAGCTCATGCCAAAACACGCATTCATAATATGGGGCTGCCGGTCCGGAAATACCGTCAAATGCCTGTCGGCCACGAATGATTTAAACGAACTGACCAGAATTCCGCCCTGATTAACAAAGTTATTGAGCTTTTGAATCAATTCCTCACTGACACTATACAATGCCGGTGTAATCAGCATTTGATAACTGCTGACATCCAGATCCTCCGCAAAGACAACATCACATTCAATATTCATCTCATAAAGCGAATCATACATCCACCTCACCACATCATTATAACTCAGATCCCGGTCAATCGGGAACCATTTAAATGCTGTTAATGAGTGATTATCAACAATCAGCGCAACCTGATTTTGCTTTTTAATGCACAACTTCTCTGCACCCAGACCATGCCACTCTTCGCCAAACTGTTTTGCTTCCTGATAACACGGATTAGGCTCAAAATCATGGCTCAGCACCCCCCGCCAATACGTCTCATAACCATTATGGATCGAATGCCAGTTCCAATACAGCAACCCCGCAGCACCACTTGCCAGATGACTGTATGCATGAAGTCTGAGCTGTCCCGGATATGGTGTCCACGTTTTAAATGCCTGAGCCTGACACTCCAGCACTAAATAAGGCTTGTGCTTCAAACTCCTGATCTCATCACCGCCAAAAGCCGTTTCTGCACCGGTAAGCTTATCCTGTGTCGGATGGTAGATGTCTGTTCCTGCCAGTGTCAGATACCTGGAAGCCACACTATGATCCATATCAGGCTGCACCCCATAAGAATACCCATCCTGAGCAATATCAGCTCCGAATTTTTTCCATTCAAAATCCAGGTTGTGAGTCACAAACTGATCGGGCCGTTTGTATTCTGCCACTATATCAGCCTGCCACCTGATATAGTCTGCCGCCACGGATCTTTGGAACCGTTCGAACTCCGCGGCAAGCCCGCCGTTAATGCAGCCACGCATGTCCGGCAAATCGTCCCATTCATCAATTGAATTGCTCCAGTAGGCCAGCCCGAATGTCTGATTCAGCCGTTTTGTCGTTACAAATTTCTTCTGTAAATATTCTTTAAAAAGAGACTGCACATGCTCCCCTGCCACACCGTAATGTTTTGTTTCATTATCAATCTGAAATCCGATTACGCGATCGTTGTCTGCCGTATGCTCCAGCAGTTTGCGAATCACCTTTTTGGCATGCGCAAGAAATGTACGATTTGTAATATCCATGAGCTGCCGATGACCATACCGGGCCTGACCGGTTTTTGTGGTCACCATGATACTCCCGTCCAGTTTCTCCAGCCACGAAGGAATTGCATATGTAGGCGTACCGATAATCGCCATCATATCAAACTTAACCAAAAGATCCAGTAACTTATCAATATAAGTAAAATTAAAAATACCTTCTCTCGGCTCCAATGTACTCCATGTCGATTCTGCAATCCGGACAACATTCATTCCGGCAGCTTTCATCATGCCGATATCCTGTTCCATCCGGTCATATGGCAGATATTCGGGATAATACGCTGTTCCAAATATTAGCTGCTGCATTATGCTGCCTCCCACCGCACTCGTTCCTACCGGTTTCATTCCTACCAGATCCCCAGGTATTCTCCAATACACGCAACGATCAGGCCATGATCTTCTTCTGATGTCATGCCGGATACCGCAATCGTACCTACCATTCCCGTGTCCTTTACAATGACCGGAAATGCTCCGCCCGCTGCGGCAAAATCACCTTCCGGAAGTGAATGTACCTCTGTTAATGACTTCTTTTCCGCCTCCATCTTTAGCTGCATCGCCATACTGCTGGTCATAAAATAATAAACGGTATTAATCTTCCGCCTTAACCAGTGCTCATTAATAACAGAAGTCCCCGGTAATGCCGCATGAAACAACTGTTGGCGGCACATGGTAACATCAATTGCTACCGGCAGTTGTTTTGTCCTCGCCATATTCAGCAGCCGGCTCCCGATTTCCAGTGCAACTTCATGGTTAAAACAGCTAAACTGAAGTTCCTGTTCCTGTCTTTCTATCTCTGTTAAGCTATACATATTTCCACTTCCCGTCTCAATTTATCGCTTTGTCATAATCAGCCTTATACTCAAAGAAGTCAAAATCCGCACATTTTTCATGCAGCAGCCGGTCCGCACATGTCAGCCCGACAAAAGCACCCGTAAACTCACCGAACTTACAATATTCATCAGAAAGCTTTGTCAGATCAAAATTCTCCCCGATCCTTTCGTAAATCAAACCATCATAAGACCATTCAAAATAAAATTCCCTGCCGGCAATAACAACTCTCAAGTATAACGGATCTTCCGTTACAGACGTTCTCGCTTCTTTAAACTCACGTTTTTCACCGTTTTCCAAGCTGGTAATGGACAAGGCACTTTGGTCCAGTGTTTCACTGTAGTATTTTCGAAGATTCACATAATTCATGTTATCATAATACATAATGAGACCGGCGCTATGCTGATAGACTTCCGGATGGAATTCCATCTTCGTTGTTACAATCGCATGGACGGAGGTCAGTTTACGGGCCAGGATACTGGCCTTATTCAGTGATGTTCTCGATTCCTGGCCTCTGATTCTGACATATCCGGGACGTACTGTAACATCAGCAAAGTCTTCCGGCAGAATCCTTGGTGCGTAATATTGCAGACCCAGTACCCCGGAATCAAAATCATCAAATTCCGGTATTTCCTTTCCCGGTGCTTCCGGCAGATTACTCTCCTCCACATATTCCAGTGCCAGGCTTCCGCCGCCAGCCAGTCGCAGCCAGCCATCAGCCGTCCACTCCATTTTCTGTATTGCCGTCTCCCTTCCCAATGTGCAGCGCAGCTCCGGCGCAAACGGACGGGAACACAGATGTACCATGTAGACCTCCCCCGTTGCCGTTTCCACATAACAGCCGTGGCCGGCTTTTTGCAGCAGCACATCCGGATTATAATAGTGCGGACGCAGATGATCCACATCTGCCCGTTCATCGTGATTTTCCAGAACCGAAGTGACAATCGGATTCATCGGGTCTGACTCATATGGCCCTTCAACTGACTTCGACCGCCCCACTGTCACACCATGATAATAACCGGTTCCACCCTCGGCACACATAAGGTAATAATACTCACCTCGTTTTGTCAGATGCGGACCTTCAATACATCCCCGGTCGGTTCCCCCGTTCCATATCCGTTTAGGGTACCCCAGAACTTTTTTCTGTTCCGGTGAATATTCAACCAGACAAATTGCTCCCGGTTTTTCATACCCGTCTCTCGTTTCCCACTCCAGCGAAACGATCCATTTTCTGCCGTCTTCATCATGAAGAATTGATGCATCAAATCCGGCTGAATGCAAATACACCGGTTCGCTCCACGGCCCTTCAATCGAGTTTGATGTGATCAGGTAATTATCCACATCAAAGTAACGGGCATTCATGGAATTCATCACACCATAAACAGCATAGAACAGATCCTCCGCTTCACAATAAGTTACACACGGGGCCCAGATCCCTTTGGAAGAAGGAAGGCGTTTTAAATCTACAGAAGCATCACCTGCCAGTATATGCGTTATTAACTCCCAGTTTTTCAGATCCTTCGAATGGTATACCGGCAATCCCGGCAGCCATTCAAAAGAAGAAACAACGATATAATAGTCATCCCCTTTCCGGCAAATACAGGGATCTGCATTAAAACCGGGTAAAATCGGATTCTTTATCATTTTTCTAACCTCACTTAGTCTTTATATTGTAATGATTCACTGGTATACTCCATAAACTCGATACGATTCCCGTCCGGGTCTGACACCCACAACTGATAAGTATGGTCCGGTCCCAGCTTAATATCTTCATCGATGGTGACCCCATGTTCAATCAGTTCTCTTTTTGTATCCTGAAGATTCTCCACCTCAAGGCTTAAATGCAGGTAACCAATGTGGTCATCATCCTGAACGCCTTTGTCGGAACCGGCAGAATCATAAAACAGCTCATGATATTGCAGCGGCATTATTTCCAGATATTCAATCCAGGGATTATCCTGTTCATCCCGCAGTTCAAACTTCCGCTTGAACCCCAGTCCGTCGCAGTAGAATTTTAATGACTCCTCCATATTGGATACTTTAAATGCGGTATGTGCTATTCTTTTATATTTCATGATAATTCTCCTTCACTTTTTCAAAGGGGAACCGAATCCCCCATTCAGCCCGGAATCCGTCCATCTGTTCCATCAATCCAATCGTTTCATCAAGCGGTATTTCTTCACACTCAAGCCGCCCCTCTTCCAGTGCTTTTTTCACTGCCAGAATCTCATATTCATATCCGCTGATCTGTTCCGGTACGGCAATCCTCTCAATCAGTTCACGGTCAGCACCAAAAATCTCAATTTCATCAATGTTAATCAGGTTTTTAGCTATGATACAACCCTTGCTGCCACGGATAATTCCCTGCTGCTCTGCTGCTTCAAGAACACTGCAGTACAGCCCGGCAATCTGCCCGTTTTTATACTTTAATGAAATTGAATTTACAGCATCCACCCCGGTCTCAAGCAATTCGTGTAAAGAAACAGATTTCGTCACCTCACTGCCCAGAAACATTCTGGCAAAATGCAGGCAATATACTCCCAAATCAAGGAGAGCTCCGCCCGCCAGCTCCGGCTGTCTGATTCTTTCCCGGTATTGAATGTCATAGCCTACATTTGCCGACAGACTGGTGACTGTTCCAATCTTTCCGGACCGAATCACATCATCAATAATTGTCCGTGACGGCATATAACGCGTCCAGATTGCTTCTGCCAGAAAAACCTTCTTCGCCCTGGCCCGTTCCACCACCGTTCTGGCCTGATCTGCATTCACCATAAAAGGTTTCTCGCAAAGCACTGCTTTTCCGTGTTCAATGCTTAGAAGTGCATCTTCATAGTGCCGGGAATGCGGCGTTGCAATATAGACCAGATCAATTTCCTCATCTCTGACTAAATCCTCATAAGACCCATAGGCCCTTTTGAAGTGGTAGTCCTGTTTAAAAGCTTCAGCCTTTTTAAGGCTTCTGGAAGCTACTGCAAAACACTCTGCCTCTTCCATCCGGTTAATCGTTTCTGCCATTTTTACCGCTATATAACCGGTTCCCAAAATTCCAACCTTCATCTGTTTCCTCCTCGCCTTCTTTCCATCACCCTTTGACGGCTCCCATAGCCACACCTTTTGTAATCTGTTTATTCAATACAACGTAGATCAGAAGTGCCGGTGCTGCCGATAAAGCCATAACTGCAAATTGCACTGCATAATTTGAAGAATACTGCCCGGTAAACTCCAGAATACTGAACGGCAGCGTCTTCCAGGTCGGTTTGCTCAGATAAATACTTGCAAGCATGAACTCATTCCAGTTATTTAAGTAAGTCATAATTGATACGGTTACAACCGAAGACTTCATGAGCGGTGTAATAATAACTACAAGGATTCGATAAATTCCGCAGCCGTCAATCAGAGCTGCCTCTTCCAGCTCTTTTGGTACCGAATCCATAAAACTGGAGGTCAGGAAGAATCCCTGCGGCAGTGAAAAGGCAACATACGGCAGCAAAAGTGCCCATATCGTATCCGTGATTCCCAGCCGGTCATAGATAACATAGTTCGGCAATAACGTTGCATGAATCGGAATCATCATTCCCATGACCATAATAATTCTCACCAGATCTTTATGCTTCCAGATCATCCGGTTACAGGCAAATGCCGCCATGATTGAAATCACAATGACAAACAGTACCGCCAATGAATTGATTAACAAACTGTTTTTCAAATAGTGCAGGATATTGCCATCCCTGAACGCAAGTACATAATTATTCCATTGGATTTTATCAGGCCAGACCAGAATTCCACTTGTAAACAGATCATTGCTCTTACACAGAGAAAAGTCGATCAGCCACACCAGCGGAAATATCTGAATCAGGGCAACTACGGTCATAACTCCGATTGTAAGATACCTGCTTTTTGAGGGTCTGATATATTCTACTGATTTATTCTTCATGATTCGGCCCCCCTTGCTTCTTTCCGTTCAGCAAACACCTTGTTCAGAACCACCGTTGATACAAGGCAGATAACAATGAATACAACGCTGATTGCATTACCATAACCATATTTAAATGACCGGAAGGCCGCTTTATACAAATAACTTGCCAGGAACTGTGTCTCATCTCCCGGCCCGCCATTGGTCAGCAGATATACGGTTTCCATCTGCTTTAAGGCAGAGATAATTGCCATTGTCACATTGACCTGGATTACCGGTTTCAGCAGCGGCAGTGTGATATGTAAAAACGTTATCTTACCATCTGCGCCATCAATGGAAGCTGCTTCATACATAACCGGATCGATGTTTTTTACACCGGTATAATAGATCAGCATTCCCCAGCCAAATCCGTGCCAGATCAGGACGATCAGAACGCCCCAGATAGCATTTCCGGGACCTAACATATCAAACTTTCCTTCGTAACCAAACATCTGAAGAACTTTCGTCACGAGACCGAAGTTGGGGTTATAAATAAACTTCCAAAGGTAGGCAATTACAGCTACGGAGATGACATTTGGGATAAAAAAAATGCAGCGGAATATCCCTTCTGCTTTTCCCTGAAGCTTATCTAATTTTACTGCTACGAGCATGGCCAGCGGATGCTGGATACAGATGAAACCGATGGCCAGCAGTAATGAGTTCCTGAGTGCTGTCCAGAATACTTTATCCTGAATCAGATTTTTGTAGTTCTCCAGGCCGATGAATTTTGCCTCGCCGATTCCGGTAAATTCGGTAAAGCCATAGTATACACTTAGTATTGTTGGTGCTAAGATCGCGATCAGGAAGATGAAAAGACCTGGGGCGATGAGGGAGAATATGATTAATTTGTTGCTGTATAGCTTGTGCATGTAAACCTCCTCTTGTTGCTCATAGTGGGCTGTCGCTCATAGTGGTGGGGAGAACGTGGGGCGTCAGGGGTGGTTGGACCGGAATTGGTTCCGTTCTCTCGGCGGGGTGTTTCTAAGGCTGCAGCAAGCGATTTTCAGCGGCACCGGGGCCAGTTGCGCTAAACTCTTGATGACTTTAACGCGCCGGGCCCCTGGAATCACACTTTGGAGAGCATGATTCCTCCGCTGAAAATCACTTGCTGCAGCCTAAGAACCACCGTCGCCTCGTTCAATGTCACCAATTCCGGTCCAACCACCCCTGACGCCCCACGTTCTCCCGGCAACTTTGCAGCTCCCGCTGGGTAGAAAAGCAAAACCGAAAACAAAATCAAAATAAAAACAAAATGAATTTTACTTACTACCGGCAGATAGTCTGTCCAGGAATTCCTGTGGGGTTAGTTTTCCGATGAAGAGTTCTGCGGATGCGTTCTCACTGACTGTTTTGAACTCGTTGGTGCCGAGGTCGTTGAAGGTAATGCCGGAGAGACTTGATGCGTTGTCAACCATGTCGATGAAGTCTAACTGCAGCTGTGTTTCCTGACCGGTCTGGTAGTCGGAGAAGTTTTGGGCTGACATGCAGATGCCGTTTTCCCAGCATAGTCTGGTCCAGTTGTCGGGAAGCATCATATAGTTTAGTAGTTTGATGGCTTCTTCTTTTACATCTGAATTGGCTGTTACTGCGTAACCGCCGCCGTTCCATGCGGTAAGATCAGATGATGTTCCGGTTCCGCCGGCAACTGTCGGCATATTGAATATTCCGATGTTATTTCTGAATTCTTCCGGGATGTCAGCATTGGTTGCCATTGACATTTCCCAACTTCCCATGTAGAACATTGCTGCCTGGCCATTGGTGAACAGGTTCATTGCTGTTCCGTAGTCAGTTGTTGCAAAACCGGTCTGGAACAGCTCTGCGTCTACTGCCTGCTGTACGAGATCGATACATTTTAACCACACTTCGTTTGAGTAATCTCCGGTTTCGACTGCTGCCTGAACCTGTTCGGCGGTGTCTGCTCCGGCAAACTGCTGATAGAGTGCATTCATATAGATACTGTTCCAGCTTTCTGTAACGCCGTCAAATGCAACGGGAATCACTCCTCCGGCATTAAATACATCTGCAAGCGCCAGTAAATCATCGTAGGTTTTTGGAGCTTCAACATTGTATTCTGCAAATAACGCCTTGTTATAGTAAAATACCTGAACGTCTGTATTTCTTGGTAAACCATACAGTTTGTCGTTGATGGTATAATATTTCAATGTTCCCTCTTTAAATTTATAGTCTTTATAGTCATCGGGATTCAGTTCTGCAATCAGTCCGGCTTCAACCACCTCATCGAGGAAAGACGGCATTCCAAATGCCTGGACAAAGTCCGGCATGCTTGATCCGGCTGCATAAGCTTTGAATTTATTCTTATAGCTGGCATCCTCCAACGCTTCAACCTCAATCTTGACATTAGGGTTTTCTGCCATATACTGGTCAAACAGCATCTGCTCGATCAGTCCCTGCCCGGTTGTCCGGTCCGGCAGATTGGAAAATACCTCGATGGTCACCTGCTCCGAGCCGGCAGCACCTGCTGCCTGTGTTACCTGATTACCAGAACCGGTATCGCCGGTTGTTGCTCCGGTATCGCCTGTACTGCTGCATCCCCCAAGAATCCCCGCTAACATGGCAGTGCATATAACTGCAGAAACTATTTTCTTTTTCATATCCTCTGTCTTCTCCTTTATCTTTCTTTTTCATATAAGCGCTTTATGTTATAATTATCATACCAATAATATTGTTTAGAGGATACATATAAAATTAACTGTTATGTTAAAATTCTTAACCTAAAAAGGGGCGTCACACCAACTAATTAATTGCAGGTGCAGCCGTCCCTTTTTATTCTGGTACATTTAAAAACGTTGTTATATGAATCGTGATTTTCGTTCCTGCCCCCAATGAGCTCTGTATCGTCAGCCCATATTCCGATCCATAGATCATTTGAATCCGCTTGTTAACATTAATGACCCCGATTGAGGTGTGGTTTGAGTTTTTACTACTGATGTCTCCATTCAGAATCCGCATAATATTTTCTTCTGTCATGCCAACACCATCATCCTCGATCTGAATAAACAGATCCTCCAGTTCCTGCCAGAAACGTATTGTAACAGTCCCGGTATCCATCTTCTCTTCAATACCATGTACAATAGCATTTTCTACAATCGGTTGGATCAGTAAACGGGGAATAAAAACATCCAGCAATGAATCATCGATCTCAATTTGAGAATTCATCTTATCCCCATATCGATAACTCTGAATAAAAAGATAATCCTCCAGATTTCTGATTTCTTCTCTGATTTTGACATATGACTCTTTGGCAAGCGAATATCTCATCAGGCTGCCTAATGCTGATATCATATCGCCAATATCATCAGCGCCTTTTATTCTTGCCATCCAGTTGACCGTATCCAGTGTATTATAAAGGAAATGCGGATTGATCTGCATTTGCAGCGATTGGATCTGTGCCTTTTGTTTGAGCATTTTTTGTTCGTATACAGTATTGACCAGTTCATTCATGTCATCAACCATTTTATTGAATGTCTGACTTAGTCTGCCAATCTCATCCTCAGATTCCACCTTAAGATCAATTTCAAAATCACCTTGTCCGAATTTTTCCATAGCCTTTGATAAATTTGTGATTGATTTTGTACTTTCCTTGGAAAGAAATCTTGAAATAAGCAGAGCGAATAACAATATAACAGCAGTAACCACAATAACAACATTCCGCAAATTTGATATATCACGAATATAATCAGCTCTGGGCAATGTCAGTATGATATGCCAGCCGTTTACAGTAGGTCTGCTGTTATAAATGTTGTAAGTCTCACCCTCTGCCTTAACAGCTTCAGAAAAAGACTCACCTTCACTCAGATATGCCATATACTCAGGTGCAAGCTGCTGACCCATCAGGCTGTTATCACCTGATGTTATGATTTCACCTGCACCGTTAACAAGAAATACTTTCCCGTTACCGGTCAAATCAATATCTGCGATCAAATCAAACAGTACATTGGATTTTACATCCAATGCCATATATCCCAGGAAATTCCGGTTCGGGAAAGCATACATCTTCTGCATGTAAAATAGATGTTTATCATCCACAATCCAGTACTGCTCTTCATCTCTGATATAATCTTTCAGATCGATAGAGATGTCATAATGCTGTTTGGTATAGTTGTAAATCTGCCCCCGTTCAGACAATATATTAACCGAGTTGATTTCCTGATTCAGCAAAACAAAGGAACTGATCTCCCGCCTCACCTGCCGGTATAAAATATAGTCATTCTGCATATCGCCGCCAGATGCAAGTTCTTCCTGCAAACAGTCCTGAATAACCTCATTACCGTTAATATAAAAAGCCACATTCTCGATATTTGATATGGTTGCATCTATCTTGGACAGTGTTACCCCTGAGAGATTTTTAAGATATTCATTTGTCTTTCTGTCCAGCACCTGGCTGGTATAGAAATATTCAAAAAAGGAAAGGAAAACAATCGGGATCAATATGACAATCAGATTTATCAAAAACAGCTTATTACCAAAGCTTTGTTTGTTAATCCACCGTTTCATCATACCTCCTCCATAAATTTCAAAAATGGATTCGCTGCATGATCCCCTATCTTCCGGTATTCATATGGCGTAAGGCCATATTTCTTTTTGAAGATCTGGCCAAAATACCGCTCATCTTTAATTCCTATTTTCGCACATATTTCGCCATTCTTCATCCTGGTTTCTTTCAGATACTTTGCCGCATAATACATACGAATCGAAGTAAGAATCTCCAAAAACGTATACCCGGTTTCCCTTTTAATATAACGGCTCAGATAAACCGTAGTAAAATGATACTTTTCCGCCAAAACGGACAACGTCAATTCCGTATCATAGTTTTTGTAGATATATTGGAGAATCCGGCCAATCTGTTCCTCCGCATCCTGCATGATCTCTTCCGAAGGCTTAACCAGTGTCGAATAATCCCTGACCTCTTCTTCCAGCTTTTCAATCTTATTTTTCTCCTCCTGTTCCTTCTCAATCAAGTCACAGGCGCGTAACACACAATTTATAATATCAGTTGGAGTTGACGGTTTCAAAATATAATCAAACGCACCAAACTTTATCGCCTCCTGCGCATATTCAAATTCACCATATCCTGACAAAAGAATCACTTTAATATCGGGAAAATTCCCCAGTGCAACCTTAGCAAGATCAATCCCGTTCATCCCCGGCATCCGGATATCAGTAAGCAGGATATCGGCCTCATTACTATTAATCCACTCCTCAGCCTCAATCCCGTTTTTCAATACGGCAACCACGTCAATATCATGATTTTGCCAGGGAATCTGGCTCAATCCCTGCCTGATAATATGTTCATCATCAACAATAAGTAATCGAAACCTCCGCGCCCTCATTCCAGTCCCAGCCTTTCCAAAGCAATCATCACACTGATTCAATCCATACCAGTATAACATGCCCTCCGTTTTTCTGGCAATCTCATTGATCAACTACAGATTTTTCAGGAAGAGGCAGATTGTATCCACCATATTATCTGCCAGGACAAAATCCACCTGATCCATGGTATCCTGTGCAGTGTGAGTAATGAGTGTGGTTTCCGCCATTAAATCCGAGGAAGCAAAGGCCAGACACGGCACCCCCCGGGCAGCAAACATGGTATGGTCACTTGCATACCAGGGCTCTCCCCGGCAAATCAAAGGATCATGCGAGATGAGCCGGTCAATAGCCATATCCATATGCGGCGGTATATTATAAAATGACAGCGCATTTTGGGAACCCTTGTGACCGGCATCATCAATGTTAATCACCAGTCTGGTATTTTTCACATCTACCGGATACCGGCTCAGATATGCAAGTTCACCAGACACCTCACTATAATCTTCGCCGTTGAAGGGGACAACCTGGAGATGAAAGGGCAGGGACTCCCCGGCAAGCCGTTCCAACACCATGAGAATTACATACAATCCCACGCCGTTATCAAGTGCTCCGGGAGTATCATAAGCAGTATCCATGTGGCCGCAAAGGATAACCGTATCAAAAGTTTCGATTGCCGCCGGCTTGTGCAGAATAAGTTGTGCACCGCTGGACGGAGATGTAATTGAGTCAATATAAACCCGTCCGCTTTCATGGCTCAAAAGCATTGGAAGCATCGCTGCCGGAAAATACGCCGATGGAATGTGAAAGTGACAGTCCTCAAACATTGGACAGGGATCAAGACCACACATCGGATGTTTTCCCATGGCAGACAGAACGGCTAACGGTCTTCCGTTTTCAAGCAGCGATATAATCTCAAGGTGCTCTGCCACCTCGTAAAAAGGAAAATTTTTCGGTGCTATCGGCTCTGCTGCAATTTCACCATGCAGTATAACGATCTTACCTTCGATCGGAGTCGCACGCAATTTTTCCACGTTACTGATAAACAATAATTCACCTGTACCGGTAGCAGCGGGTGAAAATGGGCTTGGCAATATCTCAAACGTCAAATCATCAGCATCCAGCCTCGATGGACCACGCTGCCAGGAACTGCATGAAAAGGGCAGTTCCTCCACATCACTGCCCAAATCCCGTCCCAGTACTGCCAGGCGCCGCTGCAATTCTATATTAGCCTGACTCCCCACCGGTCTTGCCGTTAAAATTGATTCAAAGAAATTCTTGTCTACTTTCTGCATATCACATCTTCCTTTCTGTTTAAGTATGATGAAAGTATAGCATTCCTCAAAACATTGGTGGACAACTGGAGAGTTTTAATAAATATATTAATTGAAAATTATAGATTTTTTTAAGCGAAAAGAACGGAACATCACCTGCTATCGTGATACTCCGTTCTTTTCGGCAATGAATCAGCCCTTAATCAATGACAGAAAATACCGCCGCCCCACTTCCTGATTCTCAAGCTTCAACAGCTTTTCAACATTCTTCTCAGGAATCCATGCCTTGTTCGCATTATAGTAAAAATTCAGCTGCTTCCAGTATTTCTCCGGATACAAAAACAGATAATACAGACATTCCCTTTCCTCATCGCGCAGCGGCAGCACCCGGTCATAACTGGCAATCATGTCCAGTCCGAGCTGTTCATTCCAGTTATGCTTTTCCATTACTTTCCGCATAAAATGATACAGATCGGTCATCTGAATCCCTCTGTGCATCTGGTTGAATTCTATAAATGCCGCCTGCTCGTCACCCAGCAGAATATGATGCTGGTTCAGGTCTCCATGGCACAAAAAAAGCTGGTCCTGCTCGCCTTTTTCTCTGAGTAGTTCCAACCCGTTCTGAGCTTGTAATGCCTGGTCATAAAATGCCTCAAAATGACGGATTACACATAGTTCAAAATCGTTCTTTCTTCTTTTGCGGCTGATGAAGTTCCGGGTCCGCTTCATTTCGCGGATATGCCGTTCCATCTCCTCAGCAGGATTAGCCGAAACCATTGAGCCGGAGTTCCACTCTTCCGACCATGGAATCTGTTTCAGGGCACGATGCAGCCTGGCAATCTGAGAAACCGCAAACAGTATCTCACGGCTGTCTTTCAGGTTACACTCGCGTTCCGAAAACCAATGTTTCAATATGTATTTCGTGCCGTCACCGGATGGCGTCAAAAGCTCCCCTTCCTGATTCCGCACGTATTGATCTACCTGAGATATTCCGAGTTCCCTTAATGATTTCAGGATTGATTCCTCAAATTCCAACCGTTTTAGAGTGCCACGGTATTCTTTTAACAGTCTGAGGCCGTCGGAACGCCCGCAAACCCAGGCGCCGCGTCCTCTGCGGACTTCTATTGTCTCCCCATCATAATGCTGTAAAACATCCAAATAATTATCGTTCACGCACACCCCTCCACTCTTTCACTTACCAACTATTTCAGCATATGAAGGGGGGATGGATATTATTCCACGGGAAATTGTTCCATCAGGATGTCTTTATGATTTGCTTCCGGATGCTCCAGAACAAAGGCAAGCATGCGGTTCAACATTTCACCGATTGTTTTGCCCGGCCGGATACCGGCTTTTATCAGATCCTGGCCGTTTACAGCCAGCTCTTTCAGGGTCAGGCAGTCACCTGCAGCTCTGATATTCCGGGTCTGCAAAAGGATCTCCGGTCCATAACCATTCAGAGTGCAGACGGCATCCCAAACCTCCGGTTCCATCTGGCTCATGGCTTTTCTGACTGCTGCCGGATCTGCTTCCAGTTCCACCTTTGACCATGTCACCAGTGTTCTGACTTTTGCGATCGTATCATTGTCCAGCTTCAGGTCTTTCAGTACCTGCACCGCGTCTGCCGGATCAACCAGGCGCAGGAAAGCCGCCCAGCGGATATACTTCTCATCCGGCAGTGAAGCCGGTATACAGGTATCCTGAAACGGAATCCGGGCAAATACCGGAGAAACATACGCCGAAATACCAGTTTCATACACCTTTGTAATATACTCCGGATGACCTGAACGCAGCAGTTTGGTCAGTTCAATCTGCACCCGCTCTTTACTTACCTTCGAAAGATTCGGGGCAATCGCACTGATCGCCGCCCAGGTTTTTTGTTCGACAAAAAAACCGAGCTGGGCTGAGAAACGGATCGCTCTGAGAATCCGCAATGCATCCTCACTGAAACGGTCCATCGCGTCACCAACACAGCGGATCATCCCCTGATCCAGATCTGTCATACCGTCGAAAGCATCAACAATCCCGGTCAGATGGCTGTACGCCATCGCATTAATGGTAAAATCCCGCCGCTTTAAGTCCTCTACAAGACTGGCGGTGAATTCCACCTGCCGGGGATGACGGCCGTCCTCATACTCGCCGTCAATCCGGTAAGTGGTCACCTCATATCCGGTATCTCCGAGCATAACCGTCACAGTCCCATGCTCAATACCGGTGTCAATGGTTCTGCGAAACAGTTCCTTGACCTGTTCCGGTTTTGCCGATGTCGTGATATCCCAGTCCTCCGGCTGACGCCCAAGCAGGGTATCTCTGACACAGCCGCCGACTGCAAAAGCTTCGTAACCATGGCTATTCAGTTGTCCGATAATCTCTTCTACCTGCTTGGGTATCAGTATTTTCATGTTTTTACTTCCTTTTAGTATGCTTTCCCCCAGTATACCATCTTAGCCGCCGGTTTGCCGCAGCAGACACAGTTTGCAGAAATCTGCTTCTGGTCAAACGGCATACAGCGGGAAGTTGCTGTTGTATCTTCTTTGATCTTTTCCTCACATGCCAGATCGCCGCACCACATTGCTTTTACAAAACCAGGCTTCTCTTCAATCATATTAGCGAAAGTTGTCCAGTCAGCTGCTTCATAGGTATGGGAATCACGGTGCTCTTTTGCTCGTGCGAACATATCGTTCTGAATCACATCAAGTAACTCTTTCAATTTAGCTTCGATTTCATCGAGTGATACGGTAATCTTTTCATGGGTATCACGGCGTACCAAAACAGCCTCGTTGTTCTCAATATCACGCGGGCCGATCTCCACACGTACCGGAATTCCACGCATTTCCGACTCACTGAATTTCCAGCCCGGGCTCTTGTCGGTATCATCAACTTTGACACGCAGACCGGACAATGCTGCCTTCAGCGCATAAGCCTTATCCAGAACACCTTCCTTTTTCTGCTGGATCGGTACGATCATGACCTGGGTCGGTGCAATACGCGGCGGCAGAACCAGACCGTTATCATCACCATGAACCATGATCAGGGCACCGATAATACGGGTGCTCATTCCCCATGAAGTCTGGTGTACATGCTGCAGGGAATTGTCTTTTGCCGCATACTGGATGCCGAAAGCTTCTGCAAATCCTGAGCCGAAGTTATGGCTGGTTCCGGACTGCAGGGCCTTGCCGTCATGCATCAGTGCTTCAATTGTATAGGTAGATTCCGCTCCGGCAAATTTCTCTTTATCGGTCTTCTGACCGCGGATCACCGGAATCGCCAGTACTTCCTCACAGAAGTCAGCATATACATTCAGCATCTGGATGGTTCTGTCCTGAGCATCTTCTGCTGTCGCATGCGCGGTATGGCCTTCCTGCCATAAGAACTCCCTGGAACGAAGGAATGGGCGGGTTGTCTTTTCCCAACGCACTACCGAACACCACTGATTGTATACTTTCGGCAAGTCACGGTAGGACTGAATGTCCTTTGCATAAAAATCACAGAATAATGTCTCTGAAGTCGGACGCACACACATCCGCTCCTGCAGCGGTTCAAGTCCTCCATGCGTCACCCATGCTACCTCAGGGGCAAATCCTTCAACATGGTCCTTTTCTTTCTGCAGCAGGCTTTCCGGGATAAACAGAGGCATATATACATTCTCTACTCCGGTTTCCTTAAAGCGGCGATCCAGCTCCTGCTGAATGTTCTCCCACAATGCATAACCGGCCGGCTTGATTACCATACAGCCTTTCACACTGGTGTAATCACACAGCTCTGCTTTTTTAACCACATCAGTATACCACTGCGCGAAATCCACGTCCATTGATGTGATTGCTTCTACTAACTTCTTTTCCTTTGCCATAACCAATCTCCTTTGCTTTCATTCATTAATATCAGAAATCAAAAAAAGCCTCTGATCTCTGATCGTTCTGATCAGGGACCGAAGACATCCATCTATCGGCGGTACCACCCTTATTAGCCGCATAAGCTCTCTTTTCATTCCGTTAACGCCGGAGATACGCCGTATTTTCATACGAAGCTCCGAGGCAGGTTGGGTCTTCAGTGACACTGGAATCTCGCACCAAATGATTCCTTCTCTGGAAGTGTATGACGGCTTAATAGTCCTCTTCATAGCCAAATACCTTTATGTATGCTTGATTCTACGCCATTTTTGCACTTTTGTCAATAGTACCCTGAAGCAAAATCAATGTTGACCATTAATTTTTCCTGTAGTAAGATCAGAGTTAGAATAAACACTTAAGGAGGCTCATATGATTCAGGATATTGCTCCGCATCAATTTGATAATACATACCGGCCGCATCCGCCGGCCGCGGAAAGTTATGCACTGTATTTCGAAGAGCATGAAGCTTTGATGGAACGTACGGAAGAAACCATTGACTATCCCAGATTTCAGGATCTGGAACCGACCAATCCGGACATCTATGATCACTATACCTATTTATTTTCCATCGATGAACAGTCATATTATCTGGTTGATCATATAACCATGCCATCACCATCCCGTTTCACAATGGAAAACACCCAGCTGTTTCGAACCGCAAGGCCCAGACACCTGGCCTTTGCCGGTATCACCGGACACCAGCTGTTTTTATGGTACCGGGATCACCATTACTGCGGCCGGTGCGGCGGTGTATTAAACAAAGACAGCAAAGAGCGGATGCTGTCCTGCCCTGCCTGCAATACAATGGAATATCCCAGAATATCTCCGGCAGTTATCATTGCAGTTACCAACGGCAACCGTCTCTTATTATCTAAATATGCCGGACGTACTTACACCAGATATGCCCTGCTGGCCGGATTTACGGAGATTGGCGAAACCCTGGAGGAAACTGTAGTTCGGGAAACCCTGGAAGAGGCCGGATTAAAAGTCAACAATGTCCGCTATTACAAAAGCCAGCCATGGTCTTTTTCCGGAACGCTTCTGGCCGGATTCTTCTGTGACCTGGCCGGTGATGATACAATCACTCTGGATGAAGAAGAGTTGTCTGATGCCGGATGGTTTGAACGCGAGGAACTGCCGGAAGATGATTTGGGCTTAAGTCTTACCCACGAAATGATACAGGCCTTTAAAGATGGACTTTATCCTGCTCCTCCTGCAGATTAACCAGATCCATAATCAGCAGAAGCCCTACCGGTCCAAGCAGGAATCCGGGAATCCCAAACAGCTGCAGACCTACATACATCGTAATTAAAGTCTCAAGGGGAGACAGCCCTACCTGTTCTCCCATCAGTTTGGCCTCCATGATTTCCCTCATAAAATAACAGACAACATAGAGTATAACCAGCACGATACCGATTCCCCACCGGCCGCCAACAAATGACAGAATGGCCCAGGGGACAAGTATCGTTCCGGTTCCCAGAATCGGCAATGCATCAACCAGACCAAGCCCGACGCCAGCCAGAATATAGTAGGGATTGCCAATCAGCCAGAATACTGCCGTACTGATGCACATCGTCAGCAGCATGATCATTCCCTGTGTTTTTATATACGCATTACAGACAATTTTAAGTCTCCTTATAATAATTGCTATTTCCTGCTTACAAACCGAGTTCCGGCAGCGGGCAGTCCATCTGTCAGTTTCCTGGAGACTTAAAGCAGTTGCAATAATCAAAATAATCGTAAATACTATTACTTCCATCCCCACTTTGAAGATGGTTACAGAATTTGACATCAGATAAGGCATCACTGCTTCTTTTATTGAAACAAAAAGCCCCGCGGTCATTTCCCGTGTCATCAGAACCAGATAATCCTTTTCCAGACAGAAAATAGTTTCCATATGATGGCAGATTCCGTTCATCCATTGTTCCATGGTGTTCAGCCATACAGGAATCTGTTCAAACAGTCGGGCTGCTTCCATACACAGCTTTTTCCCGCCAAAGTACAATCCTGTCATCAGCAAATGGATCAGAATAATCAACTCCGCCGCACCAATTACACCTACCGGTATTCCCCTGCGTTTTCCTCTTATTTCATGTTTGGTACGCAGCTTTGATGCCAGATAACGGGATGACGGGCCCAGCAGTAAAGATATTCCATATGCAATTAAAAAGGGAATCACCAGGGGCAGTAAAAATCGGAAGCTTCCATATACTGCACCTGTAATTCCCACTATTAATAATTTTTTCTTCAGTTTCTTATTCGGTTTCGCCATGGACTCACCTATTCCTGATTTGTACTTCATTTGTATATTGCTATTCTGTCCTCAGTCAGGTGAAATTATTCTGATTTTTTAAGATGGCATAATTTTGCAAAATAATAGCTGCTGCCTGCTCATAATCTTCCAGACCAATTCCGGCAACTCCCGGAATCGAAAATTCCGTATCGGTAGCAATGGCCAGAAGGGTTTCCGGCCGGCACGCACTTTCTGATGATATCCCTTTACGGATCAGCTCAATCTTCGGATAGTCAGAATATTTCTGGCCTTCAAGTAAAATGATGTCACAGTCATCCATCTGCCGGATCAAATCCGAAAGCCCGGCAGCCTCCTGTATTATCATCATCCATCGTTTGTCCGAATAGACCACAGTCCGGTCCGCTCCTGCCGCCCCCAGCCGCCAGCTGTCAGTTCCGGGAACATCAGGGACAAAATCATGACCGTCATGCTTGATCACCGCAACCTTTAAACCCTGTTGTTTCAACAACGGGATGATGTGTTCCAGAAATGTTGTTTTGCCACTGTTCTTTATCCCGCTTACCGCGATAACGACCGGTTTCATATTATTCTCCCTTTCTGGCTTTTAATTTTATCTTCTAAATTTCACCTTTTCTCTCATGCCGCTTTCGGGTATACTTAATTACAGCATAAATAGTTATATAAAAGGAGGCTGACATGACAAAGATCCCATCTGACATCGGAGCTTTGATTCTGGCCGGAGGCAAAAACCGGCGCATGAACGGCAGACATAAGGCACTGCTGCCTCTGCATGATAATACCCTGATTGAACACCTGGCTTTCGTTCTGGACAACTTTAATGAGAAAATAATCTCAACCGGTGTTCCTGAACTGGCAAAAATGACCGGATTTACCCCGGTTGCCGACAAAATACCGGAAATGGGACCTTTAGGCGGATTGGATGCCGCCCTGTCAGTCTGCCGCAGCCAGGCACTCGTTGTATGTGCCTGTGATATGCCATGCCTGACTACGGAATTTGTGACCTGCCTGGCCGGTCTGGCTTGTGAATATCCGGACGCACCGGCAATTATACTAAAAGACCGCAGCGGACAGATTCATCCTCTCTGCGGCCTGTACCGGACATCAGCCGGCCCCACAATACATTCTGCTCTCAGACAGAATGAACGCCGGGTTATGCGCGTTTTTGATCAGCTTGACGGAATCATCATTCCATTAAGTGAGATCGGTTTTCCTGATACCATACTGACTAATATCAATACTTTGCCGGATCTGGAACTTATGCCGGGCAGTTCCGGTCAGCCCAGATAAATAGTCTCATAGCTGACATTCTTATCCGCATCCAGTGTCATAATCATATAAGTTGCTTTGCGTCCTTCCTGACGGGGATAAGATAAACTGCCCGGATTCAGAACGGTAATATCCTCTTTTTTACTCAGATACGGCCGATGAGTGTGGCCATACATAACAATATCACAGCCTCTCGCCCTGGCTTCCTCACGCAGGCCTTCAACACCAAGATTTACATTATAGTAATGGCCATGCGTCAGGAGTGCACGATACGGACCGATATCGATCTCCATTTCCCTGTCGAGATCGGAGAAGAAATCATTGTTGCCAAGTACCATCATCAGCTCACAGTCTTCTGAGACCCATTGCCGGATCATATACTCGCTGCCCTCTGCATCCCCCAGATGAATCAGCATATCAAAGGGGGCTTCTTTTTCTATTACATACTGCAGATTATCATCTTTGCGGTGTGTATCGCTTACGATTATTATCTTCATCAGGAATTGTCCTCCAGAACCTTTCGCAGTTTTTCTTTTATTGCCTCTAATGCTTTTCCTCTATGGCTGATCTTGTTTTTCTGTTCTATTGTCAGTTCTGCTGAGGTCACACCGAATTCGGGCAGATAAAGGATCGGATCATAGCCAAAACCACCGCTGCCGGCCGGTTGATCTGCGATCAGACCTTCCATCGCAGCTTCTGCATGCAGTACCTGGCCATCCGGCATCACAGCTGCAATATTACAGATAAACCGGGCACTTCGCTGCGGGCCCTCAGCCGCCTGCATCCGCTCCAGAATCATCCGGTTCTTTACGTCATATGTCGTATCCTCTCCCATGTACCGGGCCGAATAAACCCCCGGTTCACCATTCAGATAATCTATGACCAGACCGGAATCATCTGCCAGTACAATATCTCCGGTACAGGCCCAGACCGCTCTGGCTTTGATCTCTGCATTTGCCGCAAAAGTAACGCCGTCTTCAATGATCTCCGGATCCGCACCGGCTTCCTTCATTGATTGTATCTCACAGCCAAGATCGCCCAGAATCAGACGAATCTCACGCATTTTCCCTTCATTGCCGGTAGCAAATATAATTCTGTGTTTCACTTCTATTCCTCCATCAGTGATTATTCGTATAAGCTTTCAGGCAGAGATTACACTTCTGTTCCGTCTCAACATGCTGCCACTGCCTGCCGTCAGGACTGATATACCCCTCACCGTCACTCAAGTCAACACTGCTCTTTCCATCGCCAACATCATATTCAATCGCAATCGGATGAATCTCACGGGGAGTAACCAGTCTGATCATCACCCCAAATCGTTCTCCGGCCCCCAGTTCTATCTCTTCAGAAAGAGGTATCGTATAGTATCCGGCATAATCCAGTGTTCCTCCGGCCACCAACGTCCGTTTTACAAAGTCCTCGTCTGCCGGATTTTCCGGCAGGTTCCTGACAACATATACCTCATAATCACTGTTACTGTTAATTGCGTAAAATCCTGCCGCTTTTAACTGTTCCCGTGTTTCTGTCCGATATACATTAACAGCCCAGGCAACGCTGCTGCCATACCCCAGCTGTCCAATCCATCCGCACAAATCACTTTGATATATGGTATCATAATTATCATTGTCTTCGACCAGTGAATACAAAACATTGTTCCTGCCTATATTGGCATCCCAGTAAGATACATAAAAACAACCACTGTCCCCAAATTCAGTCCCCCAGCTGTTCTGGCATAAAAATGCACCGTCACCGGGCACATCACCGGGAAACAGATCTGCTGAAAACGTATCATCCCAGCCAATGATCACAACATCATGGTTCGGCTCCATATCATGGGGATAATAGTATGCCCGTTCTGTCTGGTTATAAAACTTCGAGGAACTGTTCTTGTCTTCCAGGGTCGTGTACAATGACGTCTGGACACCACCGCAATGAAGCACCGCTTCTTTGATTGCCGCCAGATCTTTTGACGGTACAAGCTGGATCTCCTGGATATGCTTAACTGCCGAAAGCCCTTCCGGAGATTCGCCGTCACCATATGGATCATCCTCTTCCCTGACAGGGCCCTGCCACGACAGTAAATATGCCATCGACATCGTATATTCTCCGCCGTCCTCCTGTCCCAGACGAAACCATGGCTGACTGGTCATATGATCTTCCGAGAAATCCCACACTTCGTCAGGAAGCAGTGAACTTTCAAGTGCCAGCAATGACGCAAATGCCCAACAGGTTCCCAGGTTCCCCTGATCTTTAACTGTAGAGGTGCGTCCTGTTTCGCGGGCATCGTACTGCCCGGGAAGGCTGGCTCTTGCCGTCTCACTTCCCCTAAAAGCCGGTACGGACATGCTCTCCGGTATCTTCACCGGTTCCGAATAATCCGTTTCTGATTCAGGAACTTCCGGATCAGATGGTCCTGAATATTCTGTACTCCACCTGCGGCCCTGCCCGTTACCGGTACAGCCGCTGATTCCGGCAGCTGCTGCCAGCAGAATTCCGAACGTATAGAAAAATACTCTCTTAACTCTGTTCACCAGACTCTCCTGCCCTGCGCTTTGGCGGCCGCGGTCCCATGAATTGATAAAAATAGGTTTTCATCATGCCATTATAAATCTTACGGTTCTTGTCTGCCTTACGCCCCATGCAGGATTCCACCTGCTCATACGGGGTAATCAGATAAGCCGACCACGAATCCAGTGCCTGATAACGTTTTCCTAACTGTGCATAAAGCGCGGGAAGATCTTTTTTATCCTCAATCCGTTCCCCATATGGCGGATTGGTAATCAGAAAACCATACTTCTTCGGATGGCTCAGTTCACTGACCGGGCGCTTCTGAAAATGAATCATATCACCGACTCCGGCAAGTTCGGCATTCGCCTTGGCTGCCTTGATGATCTCACCGTCAATATCGTATCCCTGGATATCCACACAGGCGGTTTTATCTACCATCTCCTCAGCCTCATCCATAGCCTCATACCAGCACTTTTTAGGAATCAGATTGTTCCAGTCCTCAGACAGGAACGAACGGTTCATACCGGGTGCAATATTCGCCGCAATCATTGCCGCTTCAATCGGAAATGTCCCGCTGCCGCAAAACGGATCTACCAGTATCCTGTCTCCCCGCCATGGCGTAAGCATAATCAGAGCTGCAGCAAGGGTCTCCGTAATCGGAGCCTTACTGGTCAGCTTGCGGTATCCCCGGCGGTGCAGAGACTCACCGGATGTATCGATACCGATCGTCACCTGGTCTTTATAAAGCGAAACCCGCATCGGGTAACGGCTGCCGCTCTCCGGGAACTGATCGGTACGATAAGCCTGTTTCATCCGCTCCACCATCGCCTTTTTCATCACCGACTGAATATCTGAGGGGCTAAACAGCTTACTCTTCACCGAATTCGCTTTTGTCACCCAGAACTTCCCGTCAGCAGGAATAAAATCTTCCCATGAAATCGCCTTTGTCGCCTGGAACAGTTCTTCGTACGTGGTTGCCCGAAAGCTGCCGACCTTCAGCAGAATCCGTTCCGTGGTACGCAGAAAGATATTGGCACGGCAGATCGCCTCATCATCTCCATAGAAGGTTACCTTGCCGTCTTCCACCTGGGCAATCTCATATCCCAGGTCGATTATCTCCCGCTTAAGCACCGCCTCAAGGCCAAAATGGCAGGGTGCTATCAATTCATATACTTTTGTCGCCATAGTCTTCCTTTCTGCAACTCTATACGAGTTCCAGTTCTTTTATTACAGTTCCTTCAAAATCCATAATCCGGAATATCGTTCCGTCAAGAATCGCATAACTTGCGGGATTGCCGCCCTTGGGAATCGACACTGATCCCGGATTTAAGATATATTGTTCCCCGCAGCGTTTTGCGACCGGCAGATGGGTATGGCCATGGATCAGAATGTCACCTTTTTTCAGCGGCGGCATCATTTCTTCATGATACAGATGCCCATGAGTCGCAAAAAAAGTCAGATCATTCAGCACCAGCAGTGCATAATCTGCCATAACCGGAAACTCCAGCACCATCTGATCGACCTCAGCTTCGCAATTGCCTCTGACAGCCGAAATCTCATCTTTGCGGGCATTCAGCATCGTGATCACTGCTTTGGGTGCATATTCTTCGGGCAGGTCGTTTCGCGGACCGTGATACAACAAATCCCCTAACAGGATCAAACGATCCGCCCCTGATTTCTCGTAGCTTTCCAGCATCTTTCTGCAATAATACGCGGAACCGTGGATATCCGAAGCAAACATATATTTCATGGTATCTCTCCTCTTCCGTCATTTTGCCTGTAATAGTACTATTTTATAGCCTGACCTATGCTTCTGTCAACGAAAACCCGCGGTTTTACACGCGATATTTGCCTCGGTAAGCCTGAATCCCGCCGCATACATTTGCTGCCCGATACCCTGCCTTAGACAGATTTCTGGCTGCCAGCATGCCCTTTGGTCCGCGATAACAGTATATTATAATCAACTGCTCCGTTGACAGCTCTCTCCATCGTACCGGTAAATCTTCACTTGGAATATTAATAGCTCCTTCAATGTGTCCCTGTTCAAAATCTTCCGTATCTCTTATATCAACCAAAACCATATCGGTTCCCTCATCCAGGTAACATTCCAGGTCCGATGCACTGATAACAAACCACATAATATAACCAACCTTTTTTTAACAGTATATGTAAAAAAGCCGCCCCTTGTCCCGGAGCGGCTTTTTCTGCCATTATGCCAGTTAATTACTTGCAGTTTTTGCTGCTGTTGTTTTTGGTACTGTTCTGGCTGTTGTTTTTGCTGCTGTTCTTGCTGCTGTTTTTGCTGCTGTTCTGGCTGTCATTCTTGCTGCCATGACAGTTGTCCATGTCTTTGTAGCTGTCTTTGTAATTGTCGTTCATGGTAGATACCTCCTGAAAAAATCATTGGATTTTTGTTACAGGACTAGTATGCGTCATTTTTTCTGCTTTATTCTTTTTTATTTGCATTTTCTTACCAGATCTATTATAATAGAGGCGTGAGAAAATGATTTCCCTTAAAATTATTTTCTTCAACCTTATTAATTATTTATACTCCCCTCAGAAAAAGCCATGCAGCTTCCCTGCACGGCTTTTTCTCTTGTACGTATTTCCGTTGTTTCTGGTATATATTTTATCGTATTATGCACCAAAATAGCGATTTTTATTATGCCTATTTGAATTATTAGTATCATAGCAGTATCACGCAAAAGGGCGGAAACACTATGTTTTCCGCCCTAAACACTATTATTATAGTATCATTTTCTTCTTGCACGCTCCAAACGTTTCCCCTGGATCACGCCATGGTTGTACACCTGGGACATTAAAAAGGGCATGTTCTGACTGATTGGCCATCCGCTGGCCATACTTCTTACTACCAACGCCTGAAAGAAACATCCCAACTCAGATCCAGCTTCACCCACTATTTCCTGGTGGTCAATTATATCCAGATCTCTATGTATATTTGATGTCCTGATTAGGGGTAAGCACTACCAAGACATCAGTCATTTTTCTTTTTTATCCGAGATAATACCACTTTCCATCAATCTTTTACCAGGTTATGGCAGTAAAATCACAAGCTTGAAATAGTATTTAAATCGGTTAGTATCCTGCCAGCAAGGCCTCTGACATATTTCCTTTGTATTGCATATAAACGAATACAAGAGTGTAAAAAAAGCGGTCGCCGAGTGATCGGTACCCGTTTTCTTCAGATGAAACTTTTTATGACCTAACTTAATAATTATGATACAATATAGCAAAGGGCAAAAGGCAGGTCATATGATAATACATAATATTTTCAATAATCGCGAATTAGTTTTCATCTTTTATATATTTATAATTGGCTTGATAGTTATTATACAAGATAATGAAGTTATAAAATCAATTAAAACTTTAATTGGGGCTGCATTACAAAAAGAACTGATTTTATACTTTTTTATTTTAATACCTTATGCTGTTTTTTACATATTTCTATTACTAAAAACACCATATTGGATAAACGAATATTTTAAAGATTTCTTTGTATGGTTTTTTATTACTGCAGTACCGTTAGCATTTAATGCAATCTGCGCTAAGGATCATCCTAACTATTTTAGAAAAAATATAATTGCTAATTTTAAATACACCTCTCTCGTTGTGTTCATACTTAGTAATTCTACTTACAGCTTTATTGTCGAACTTCTTTGGGTGCCTATAAGTTTTTATGTAATATTAATAAACAATATATCGTTTAAAGGCGGCTATACACTGCAAGTGAAAATTCTGACTTGCTTTATCAAATTTAGTTGGTACTCCTTTTTTGTTTTATCAGCATTATATAATATAGCAGTCCAAAATAACACTGCTGTTATTCAAGATTTAATTATAAAATTTTGTCTTCCAATTATATTATCCATGGTATTAACGCCATACATCTACATTGTAATTCTTATCATAAAATACAGAGATCTATTTCAGGTTCTGAAATCTCGAGAAACATGCAGTATTAAAAGTAAAATTTATCACAGAGCAAAGTTATTAAAATTATGTGGTTTGTCGACAACACGCCAGAATAAATTTGATAAGCTTGTGATTAATAATATGAATAAATCTATGAAAGATGATGATTTTCATAGATTTATTGACACCTTTAAAAATTCAATTTCATAAAGATTCTTTGCTAAATACAGAACAGATACCAGTTTTAGTTGGCTCCCGTTCTGTATTTTGAATCTTTAATTATCTTTCACTATGATTTGAAAAATATTATACAACTAAACAATCGCCCCACTCTCCCCGATCCGCTCCCGAGTAATCATCCACCCATCAGGATCAAAAGCGTAAAGCATCCCGTCGATCTTCTGCACTGCTCCACCTCTTGCACAAAGAACCAATATACGCTATACTTATATCAATGATGTTTATCAAGGGGGAGAAATCGAGATGGCCTTAATCAGTTGCCCTGAATGCGGAAAAGAAGTATCTAACCAAGCGCAAGCATGTCCTAATTGCGGATATGGAATTGCTAAAAAAACACAAAAACTAAAACGTAATACAAATGGTATGGAATCAAAGAACTTTTGGCAAACCAATATTAAGTATTTTGGAATAGCTATTGTTATAATTGTAGTTTTCTTTATTGTGATCTCTAGAAGTGGCAAAGAAGACAATCCTTTTGCAAATTTAAATCACAGGATGTCAATGGACGAAGTTCACTCTATTTATGGTACCCCAACAAGTGTTAGTGAAAACGAAGAACGTAACTACATTGTTGATACATATAGAAAGCAAGTTTTCGCTGGTATTTACGGAGAATTCGAAATATGGTACGATTATAAAAATAAAGCGGTAACGCACGCTATATGGGAAAAAGCTTTGCCAGTTGGATCAAGTTTTAATGATTACAAGAAAGTAATTGAAAAAATCACAGATCACACTGAAAAAATCTGTAACAAATCAGTTGATGATTCAAAGTGGGAAGATATCATTGGAAATACATACAGGTTGGAGCTACGTGAATCTAATAATACAATATTTCCTAATACAATTCAGATTTGGTATGATCCCGCGTACCGTAAATGAGAATATGATGCTCACCCGTCTATTAGAGACGAGTGAGCTTTTTTATCACCCTATTCCCGGATACTGCAATGCACCGTTTTTATCGGGTTTTAGGGTTATTGGCTCCACGGTCATGCTACCATCCTGATCGAGATAATACCACTTGCCATTAACCGCCTGCAATCCCCTTACCATAACTCCGTCAGCTCCGAGATAATACCAGTTCTCCCGATGCATATACCAGACATCGGTAACCATCATCCCGGCACCATCAAACCAGTACCAACTTTCTCCATCCTGATACCAGTCATTTTGTACATAAAGTCCGGTATCACCCAGATAAAAACGCCAGCCATTATTCTCTTCTATCCAGCCGGATTTTTTTTCTTCTTCCGGTGCCTCAATATCATAAAATCTTGCAATTGCATCTGCTTCCGCCTCTGCCAGACGCTCCAGATTGGCATCATTCAGCAGCCAGCGTGTCATAGCCGAATTGGTATGAAAGGAATGTTCCAGAATCAGAGACGGCGTTCCGGCTGCTGTTGCGCCCCTGAGAACACCATAATAATCTCCATTCTGTCCGGTCCTGTTCTCGACCCGGGCAGTCTGCCTCGTTTCCATAATTGTTTCCACTACCTGTGCCAGTACCAAACCGATATCATTGGCAGACCGGTCGATCCCGCAATATGACACCGGATAATCAATACTCTCATTGACACCGCTTCCCACTGCATTGGAATGCATGGAAATAAACAAATCACAATTACGGGAAACCATTCCTCTGTCGTACAGTCCTTTATCATCCTCCTGTGAAGATCTGGTTATAATAACCGTAATTCCATACTGCTCCAGATATTTCTTCAACATCAAGTGCAGTTTCCAGACCATATCCGATTCATAATACCGGCTATCTGCCGGAGACTGGTTATACTTGCCGTAATGACCGGCATCTAAACATATTTTCATAATTCTTCCCCCAAATCATGTCAGTATTGCCATTTTATATACATGTCTGCTTTAATAGTATATTCCAGTCCGGCCTTGTCTGTTCTTTTAAATGACGAAGTAAGTTTAATGAGATTCAATACTATTCACATTACTCAGCATTCTTTTTATTAGATTTACCCATTAAAAATCTGCCGGAAATACTGAACAATCAGTATCCTCCGGCAGACCTTAATCTTTACTTATATGCTGTTAGCCCAGTACATTTACAATCTTCACCGGAGCACGGTAATTCCACACTGAAGTCTTAATCCCCGTCCTATATGTAGATGCATGTACAATCTGACCATCACCAATATACATTGCTACATGGTTAATACTTCTCCCGCTTCCGTAAAACAGCAGATCCCCCGGCTGCATCTGGCTGGCATCAATAGCAACCCCCTGGGTAGACTGGGCAGTGGATGATCTGTTCATAGAAACACCGGCACCATTCTGCATTACGTATCTGACAAATCCGGAACAGTCAGCACCGGTATTAGGATCATTACCGCCTGCTTTATAACGGCCTCCGACAAATTGTAACGCATAATTAACCAGATTCTGGCGAACATTCTGATTCTTAATAGCCTGCTGTTCTTCAGTACTGATCGCAGCAACTTCTTCCACAACTTCTTCTGCCGCTTCTTCGGTATTTAAATTCATTGCGCTGACTTCAATAACTGCTGATACTTCCATCGCCTCTGTCACGTCGGCAAAAACTGCCATTGGTGTCGCCATAGATAATAAGGTAGTCACTAAGGTTGCATACAAAAAAGGTTTTTTCATTTTACACTCCATTTTTTAAGTTTTCATTGATTAAGTGTTTCAACTTATTACATAATTGTTAAATTATGTTACTTTTGTATTATATACATGGAACGTGCTTCTGTCAACCCTTTCTTTGAAATTTGAGTTTTTATAACCGGTTTTTACCTGGAATAAAGTCCTGATAACTTCATGGCCTGCTAATGAGTACATTAATTATTTTTTTCTGATCCGCCTGACTTTCAATCATTATTATAACTTGCCCATCCGCCTGTCTCTACTGATCAAACACTTAGTAACCACAAGGGTTCCCGACGTTTTCAAGAACAATAAATACACGCTGGATTTAATAACGGAAACAATCACCTGCTTCTGCAGTTACGTTATCCCACGTAACAATCAGGGTTGCTTTATAGATTCGGCAGACATGCGCCACCGGTTGTCCCCATCACCGAATAATGTAATTTTTTCCACTGCGGCAAAGGCTTAAACCTTGTTGATTTTCTGTAATAAATTCGTAACAACGTGTTTTTAAATTTATCTTCTTTAGCAATAAAAAACACACAGGCCCGCTTTTGCCAGCCTGTGCACATATTTTATATTTTTAATTGTCATTTTGACAGTTGCATAATCACATCCGGAGCAAAACATCATAAAATCAATCCCTGCCTCGAATAAAGTACATAATCAGTCCAATAACAGCAATAACCGGCAGCATCGGAATCACAATACTGAGCAGACCCGCTACCAGCGAGAAAATAAACATGACAATAAAGATCAGAACAATAGCGCCAAGCAGCTTCCAATACCATTTATTCAAATCATAGTAATGAATATTGGACTTCCTGTTTTCATTTTGGGTCTGCCGCGAATGACTATTCTGATAGGAAGGCCCCGGTTCGCTGTCATAGTACGCCTCATAGTTTCCTTCACCGGCTCCGGGTGTAGCATCAATAATCGTTCTGGCGATCAGGCGCGGAGAACCGAGTTCTTCTAATATTTGCGATTCCGCCCTGCCATTCCTGACTTCTGTTCTGATATAATCGTCGTAATATCTAAGATTCTCCTGCAGGACTGCGGGAGGTACTTCTCCTGACAATGCGTCCTGCAGCCCCTGCAGGAATTCTCCTTTATTCATTCCGATTCTCCTCTTTGTTAATCAACCTTTTCTTTCAGCTCACCTCGTCTGAAAGCTGCAACCAGCTCTTTCAGGTCTTCGATCGAAGCCGTCAGTTCTTTTCCTTTATCAGTATCTTCAACCATGACACGTTTTTTCATTTTTTCAACAATTGACACCGTTGGTGAAGTCTCTTTATCAGGGTCAAATGGTTTGTGCTCAGCCAATGCCAGATGTCTGGAATTATATATCAACGTATATCCGGCAATACCGGTGTGTCCCTGATAGGCCTTGGATAACCCGCCGTCTATAATATATAGCTTTCCATTCGCTTTAACAGGTGTTTCACCGTCTTTGATTTTTACCGGAACATGTCCGTTAATAATATGCGAACCATGATCAGGCAGCCCAAACTCCGCCAGTATCTTGTCACAGATTTCTTCATTCTGGCTCAGTTTATAATATGGGTTCATAACCTCTTTGTGCGTTGACTTATCTGCTACAAAATAATGCTCGAATGTAGTCATTTTGTCTTTACCAAAAACAGGAGACTTCGCTCCACACCATAAATACCACATAAAATCCCGGGCATTGGCCTTTTGCGGCTTGTCATCACTTAAAAAATAGGCATTCTGGATCTGACCACTGATATAATCCATCAGTGCTTTGCCTGACAGCGGTCTGCCGTCACAGACCATCTCCTCAAAGCTGCCATCGGCACGCATCGGAATACAGCCGTGGTATAACAGATTGGAATTATAACATTTATACAGGTCTCCGTGTGAATATAAAAAACTGATGTGTTTATGCAGCAATTCGCTGTGTTTGAAGGACATTACCAGAGTATGTAACAGTTCCTCTTCTTCTTTTGTTAATTGCAGGGGATCTTTCGGGTTTACGGTCGGAAACTCGGTATCAAGCATCGGATATGTTTTATCCCCGACTACAACAGTTCCCTTTTCAAAATCAACCGCTTCAAGCAAGATCCGGTCATCCATCTTATACCCGGGATGTCGTTTGATGATCTGCCCTTCCACCTTAAACTGGATCATGGCAATCGCCTTATGCATTTTAGCCGCCAGCCCCGGATCAACCGCATCGTAGATATTCTCATCAAGAATCTTCGGCGCAAACTGCGTACAGGCATCGTCTTTATAGACATGGGCCGCAAACATGGATAACGGGCGCAGATTGATACCATAACCGTCCTCCAGCACATCAAAGCTGTTGTAGCTGATGGCAATACGCAAAACATTGCAGATACACGCCGGATTGCCGGTAGCTGCCCCCATCCATGAGATATCATGGTTCCCCCACTGGATGTCGACATCATGAAACTGCATCAGTTCATTCATAATAATGTCAGCCCTGGGACCACGGTCAAAGATATCACCGATGATATGCAGGCTGTCAATCGTCAGATTCTGAATCAACTCACACAAAGCAATAATAAACTTGTCAGCAACACGGGTTTCTATAATAGAATGAATAATCTCCCCATAATATACCCGTTTATTTTCATCATTATAATCAACGTGCAGTAATTCATCAATAATATAAGCAAATTCCTTCGGCATCTTCTTTCTTACCTTCGAACGGGTGTATTTGGAAGATGATTCTTTACAGATCTGTACCAGGCGATAGATCGTAATCCGCTGCCAGTCTTCGGTATCTCTGCCATTCTGGGCCATCCGGGCCAGGTTACGGTCAGGATAATAGATCATATTGGCAAGTTCAACCTGTTCTTCTTCCGGTATAATATGACCAAATGTATCTTTTATCTTCTCTCGTATAATTCCCGATGCACTGCGGAGCAAATGAATAAATGCCTCATGTTCACCATGTAAATCGCTGAAAAAATACTCGGTTCCTTTAGGAAGGCCACAGATCGCCATCAGGTTGATGATCTCACTGGATGCCTCCTTTACGCTGGGGTATTCTCTGGCTAACAGCTTCAGATAATCCAAATCTCTCATTTACAGTCCTCCCTGGCAGTTACATTTCTGTATGAAATTTATAGTAACACAAGTTTTACAAAATTGGAAGCCATCGAAGTACGTTCTCATCCGCATATCCTCAGTTGTGAATAATTTTAAGACTTTCTTCATACTTTTTAAGTAGAATAATGGTCTTACCGGGGGCATCCGTTTATGAATTTAAAAGTCAGACACAAAGGCTCATTCTTTTTAATTATAGCTGAAACAATTATATTTCTGTTTCTAATGTTATCATGGGTTTACTCTTCGGACCATTTCAACCGGCAGGCAGCGCCAACCACCCAGGACAGTCCCGCCATCGATAATAATTACATAAAATGGGTTGATTTTAATGTAACAGCCGAAGCCATGCACCACACACTCCGCTACGACGTTGAAAGCTTTCAGCAGGAACCACACTATAATTGGATCGAACTGCTTGCATATCTTGGTGCAGCATATGGCGGAGACTTCTCTAAATACAAAGAGAGTGACCTGAATAACCTGATCGAGAAATTGCAGTCAGGCAAAACAATCGCTGAACTGACTGCAGACAGCAAATATTACAAATACTATCTGGAGGCTTATAATGCTGTTCTTGGCGGAATGGTTGATACATATGACATTCAGGTTCCGGCTAATGAAGTACAGGCTGATGCCGATCCAAACGAGACAATATGGGTGACCAAATATGGTCTTAAGGCTTTTCATCCAATTGCCAAAAACTATCCTTACCAGGATTTTGATGACTTTGGCACATCACGCAGTTATGGATTTCGCAGACAGCATCTGGGCCATGATTTAATGGGACAGGTCGGATCTCCTGTCATCGCAATCGAATCCGGTTATGTCGAAGCAATCGGCTGGAATCAATATGGCGGCTGGCGGCTCGGCATCCGCAGTCTTGACCACAAACGATATTATTACTACGCTCACCTGCGCCAGAATTATCCTTATCATAAATCTTTGCAGGAAGGCAGTATGGTACAGGCCGGAGACGTGATCGGCTATCTTGGCCGCACCGGATACAGCCGCACGGAAAACACCAATAATATTGATGAACCGCATCTGCATTTTGGAATTCAATTGATATTTGATGAATCACAAAAGGAAAGTAATAATGAGATCTGGATTAATTGTTATGAAATCACTAAATTTCTGACCCTGAACCGCTCCGAAATCACCAGAAATCCAAACACAAAAGAACACTACAGATTTTTCCAAATGAAAGACCCCGCCATTCCAGGCGAGGTCAAAGAACAAATTGATCCTGATATTAACGGCGGTTAACCCGCGTACCATCCGGTCCAACCAGATATCCATCCGGCGTCGTGGTGCTTTTAAGCATGGCGCCGTTGTTTTCACTGCAGTAATACAACTTGCCATCCCACTCGATCCATCCGGTCTGCATATAACCGTCTTCCCCGAAGAAATACCACTTTCCGTCAATCTCTTCCCAATTGTTGCGGGTATAACTTTCATTGCTGTGGCGATACCACCATCCAGTATCGTCTTTAATCCAATCACCGGTAATTCTTACAGGAATACCACCGGCATCTCCATTCTTAATAGCGTTGACCATAGCCTGATCCAAAGTCAATACTGCCGATTCTACCCACTCACCTTTATTTTCGCTAACAAGCTTATTAACCGGGCGGACCTTAACAGAATAGGATCCGGGCCGGCTCATCATTGAGCGGAAATCATAATGTGTATCCGTTGTCGACAACAAGGAGGCGCCAATACCTGTACCATTCCGATACAGCCGCAGCTCATAACTTCCTGCCCCGCGAACCTCATCCCACACTGCATAACCACTGGAGTGAAGAACTATCTCGGTCTCATCAGCAACAGTTTCTGCCAGTGAATTCAATTTCACTTTTAATACCAGAGTCTCTGATGAGTCCTGCTTTGATGCAGATACATATGTTGCTCCTGATAACTTGATACTGCTCGCTTTAGCCAGCGCAAAATAGTAGCCCTCATCAGCAGCAAAATATAGTGTCAGTTCCGGTACATCATCTTCTACCCATTCAAAACCGACATTTTCTATTTCATAAAAATCAAAACTGCATTTGCCGCTTTTGACATCAACCTCAACCTCTTCATCACCATATTTGGTTTCCGGCTGAATATTGGCTGTTACACTAATATTGATCGAGTTTATCTTTTTACGAGAGGCTGCATAAGCCGGTAATGTGACCAGACCCATCATCAACGATAATGACAGTAATGTAGATATGGTTATTTTGAAATGTTTCATGCAGATCCAAACCCCCTGTTTCTATTTCCGTTTCTATTTCCAATTGTTTACATACTTACTCTATTATATCCGGTCATTAAAGTCAAGAGCGTTACAAAATTGTAACCTTACTGAAAAAAATTGTAAGGTTTTAATGCAAAAAACACTCTAAAACATATGATATATCAATTCATATATTTTAGAATGTTTTACTCATGCTCATAATAACTGACTTATTTTGCGTAATCTGTTGCGCGTGATTCGCGAATCACATTTACTTTAATCTGACCCGGATATTCCAGTTCATCTTCAATACGCTTGGATATGTCGCGTGCCATCAGGACCATATCATCATCGGTAACCTGTTCAGGCACTACCATAATTCTGACTTCACGGCCCGCCTGAATTGCAAAGGATTTATCTACTCCCTTAAACGAATTCGTGATGTCTTCCAACTGTTTCAATCGGTTCGTATATGTTTCCAGAGTCTCACGTCTTGCCCCCGGTCTTGCAGCAGATATCGTATCTGCAGCCTGTACCAGACAAGCGATCAGGCTCTGCGGCTCAACATCGCCATGATGAGATTCCACCGCATTTACAACGATTGCTGATTCTTTATACTTTCTGCACAGATCAGCACCCAGTTGAACATGGGAACCTTCCATCTCATGATCGATGGATTTACCAATGTCATGTAATAACCCGGCACGTTTTGCTAAGCGGACATCAATGCCCATCTCCGCTGCCAGTAATCCAGTCAGGTGCGCCACTTCCATGGAATGCTTTAATGCATTCTGTCCATAGCTTGTCCTGAATTTCATTTTACCCAGTAATTTCACTAATTCCGGATGAATTCCGTGGATACCTACTTCCAAAGTAGCAGACTCGCCATCTTCACGCATGTTGGCTTCTACTTCCTTCTGTGCTTTCTCCACCATCTCTTCAATTCTGGCCGGATGAATCCGTCCATCTACGATCAGTCGTTCCAGAGCAATCCTTGCGACTTCTCTTCGAATCGGATCAAATCCGGATAATACTACCGCTTCCGGTGTATCGTCAATAATCAGTTCAACCCCTGTCATGGTTTCCAGAGTACGGATATTCCGTCCCTCACGGCCTATAATACGACCTTTCATTTCATCATTCGGCAGCTGGACAACTGATACTGTCGTCTCCGCCACATGGTCTGCTGCACATCTCTGAATTGCAGTAACGACCAGATCCTTAGCTTTTTTATCAGCTTCTTCTTTGGCTTTGTTCTCCAATTCCTTAATCATCTTGGCAGTATCATGTTTCACGTCTGCCTCGACTGACTTTAACAAATACTCCTTCGCCTGTTCGGAGGTCAGGCCGGATATACTTTCCAGTTCCTGTATGCCTTTTTCATACAATGCATCAACTTCTGCATTTCTCTTGTTAAGGTTTTCCTCCCGGGCAGCGATGGTAGCCTCCCGTTTTTCCATGTTTTCTGCTTTTTTTTCTAAATTTTCTTCTTTACTTAGTACACGTCTTTCATAGCGCTGAAGCTCTGCTCTTCTTTCCTTTGTCTCTTTATCCAGCTCATTCTTAGTCTTGATCGACTCCTCTTTCGCCTCCAGGAGAGCTTCTCGCTTCTTTGTCTCTGCCGTCTTTAACGCTTCATCTATTATCTCTCTGGCTTTTTCCTCTGCGGTTCCAATCTTACTCTCATACGTTTTCTTACGATGAGTCACCGCAGCCCCCCAGGTAATAGGCGCTACAACACACAGCGTTATAACTACTGCTATTACGGTTGTTAACACAGGAGCACCTCCTTATTTAATTTTCATTGTACAAGAATACAACACTACAATTTTAAACGTTTTTATGCATTATGTCAAGTATCTTAACCTGTAATCCCCCTTGGTTGGACAGGTTTTTCACCCCCTTAGCCGAACATGTCTTCTTCGGCTTCCCGTGACATGGCCCTGCGGATCACCTGATAAGAATAACCTTTCCTTGCAAGAGCCCCGGCCAGCTTCTGATAAGCGGCCGGTTCCAGGTGCTCACCGGGGTGATACCCCTTCTTCCGGAGCAGGCGAAATACCTGCTCTTCTTCATCAACCGGCTGCTCTTCCAGGGCTTCAGCAATCAAGTCTTTGTTGATCCCTTTTCGTTCCAGATCAAATCGCATCTTGCGAATACTTTTTTTAGACGAATAGACGCGGATATACTTTTTGGCATATTCCGCGTCATTGACATAACGATATTCTTTTAGGAAACTCACCGCTTCCTCTATCTCTTCCGGCAGATATTCTTTTTCCTTAAGTTTTGACCGAACCTCATGCTCGGTTCGGTCAAAACGTTCCAGCATGGATAAAGAATATTCCCTTGCTGATTTTTTAGCTCTCATATATATTATCTTTCTTTTATACAGTATTGCAACACATTGCGGCGATGTACTAGTTTTCAGTTTCCTTCTTGGCCGCCGGGTCTGGTTTTTCTGCCTTCTTTGCAGTATCAGCCGCACCCTGCAATCCGTATTGTTCGCGGACCTTATTCTCAACTTCCTGGAATACTGCAGGATTCTCTCTCAGGTATCCCTTGGCATTCTCGCGTCCCTGACCGATCTTGGCGCCATTATAAGCATACCAGGCGCCGCTCTTCTCAATAATGTTTTCTTTGGCAGCCAGATCGAGGATATCGCCTTCCCTGGATATACCTTGTCCAAACATGATATCAAATTCAGCCTCTTTGAACGGAGGAGCAATCTTATTCTTAACTACTTTGACACGAACACGGTTTCCAATCATCTCGCCGCCCTGCTTCAATGTCTCAATTCTGCGGACATCCATACGCACAGAAGCATAGAACTTAAGTGCCCGTCCACCGGTAGTCGTCTCAGGATTACCAAACATAACACCGATCTTCTCACGCAGCTGGTTGATAAAGATGACGGTACAATTGGACTTACTGATAATAGCCGTCAGCTTCCGCAGCCCCTGTGACATCAGGCGTGCCTGCAGCCCCATGTGGGAATCTCCCATCTCACCATCAATCTCAGCCTTTGGTACCAGTGCCGCAACTGAATCGACAATTACGATATCCACTGCTCCGGAGCGAACCATTGTCTCTGTAATCTCTAATGCCTGCTCGCCGTTATCCGGCTGTGAAATATAGAGTTCATCGATGTTAACACCGATCTTCTTTGCATAGACGGGATCAAGTGCGTGCTCCGCATCAATAAATCCGGCGATACCGCCGCACTTCTGCACTTCGGCAACCATATGCAGCGCAACCGTAGTCTTACCACTGGATTCCGGGCCGTAAACTTCGATAATACGTCCCTTTGGTATACCGCCAAGTCCCAGTGCCACATCAAGGCTGATCGAACCGGTCGGTACTGTCTCAATATTCATATTCTTGCCGGACTCTCCCAGCTTCATCACAGATCCTTTACCATAAGACTTCTCTATCTGGGTAATCGCGGCATCTAATGCCTTTAATTTTTCATCTCTGTTCATTCGTTATCCTCCAAGCGAACAAATGTTCTTTTTCTGTTCTAATCATAGTATACTTGTGCTGAAAAGTCAACTCATTTTTCGGGATTTTAAAAGAATTCAGGTAATCTATAATATCAGACTCACACAGACAGGACAGATTCATAACATATTACAACTGGCAATTATTTGACCTCCTCACTATAGCACATACTCATGCCGGATGTCAAATTCAGGGCAGAAAAATCCCTGTGCCGTGATGGTGCACAGGGTTAGCATTTTTCTTTTAGGATTTCGGACCTACAAAAAGGATTACGAATAAAGGATGTTTCTTACTTTTCTATGACCTTATTATAACATAGTGCTTCAGAAAATGTGTGTATAATGTTTAAATAGATTCTGAAGAAATTCTTAAGGTTCAAACAGGCGCAACTTTGCCGCCTCTTAAATACCATAATAGTAATACGGCAGAAAGTCACAGGTAAATTTTTTTGAATCAGGCAAGAATTCAGATTCATGAGCAGGCAGCCAGGGAACTGACCGGAAAAGGAATCGGTGTCGCTGTATTAGATACCGGCTGCTTCCCTCATGATGATTTTGACAATCGAATTATAGCATTTACAGATATTATCAGAAGACAGAAAAGACCCTACGATGACAATTCCCACGGATCCCACATCTGCGGCATCATCGGCGGCAACGGCAGCTCCAGCCGCGGCAAATACCGCGGTATCGCTCCGGGTTGTAATCTGATCCCGGTAAAAGTACTCGACCGCCGCGGCAACGGTTATGCCTCAGATGTTCTTTCCGGCCTCCGCTGGATTCGCAACAACCGCAAATTATATAATATCAGGATCGTAAACATTTCCGTCGGATCCTTATCACGCAAAGGAATTGAAGAGAACTCGGCTCTTGTCAGAGGAGTCAATGAGGCCTGGGACGACGGTCTCATCGTTGTTGTGGCCGCCGGCAATATGGGCCCCAACCGCTGTACCATCACCACCCCCGGAATCAGCCGCAAAGTGATCACTGTCGGCTGTTCCGACGACTACAAAGAAGTCAGCGTCATGGGCAGCCGTATGGTTGACTACTCCGGCCGCGGCCCCACCGGCTCCTGCGTTTTAAAACCCGACCTGGTGGCACCAGGAGCCTCAATCATCTCCTGTTCCAACCAAAGAGGCCAATATACCACAAAAAGCGGCACCAGCATGGCTACTCCCCTCGTTTCAGGCGCCATTGCACTGCTGCTGGAAAAATACCCCGACATGACCAACAAAGACGTCAAATTACGCCTTCGTGAGCGTTGTGCTGATCTGGGGTTGCCTCATACACAGCAGGGATGGGGACTGCTTGATATCGAGAGGTTGCTCGGGGATTAAGTATTCGCGGTAGGAGAGAATAGGGACGGGTGGGTGTTGGGGGTGGATTGGATGCCGTTTCGGCGCTTAAGAACTGCTAAGATTTCAGAAAAATGTAAAAAGCAGGCCCCCAATCCGCGAAACTCGCGGCAAATGCGGCCGCTCAAACATCGTCTCCTTGGGGGCCTAAAACATTTTTTTGAAACCTAAGCAGTTCTAAAACGCCTGCAAATGCACCCCATCCGAACCCAACTCCCACCCGCCCCCAGTCTCTCCCGCCAACTTTATTCGCCTCGCTAAATAAAAAGCGGGCATAAGTATCTTCCAGAATGGTAGATATTGTGCCCGTTTAACTTACAAACGCTGAGAAATTTGAAGATTTAATTGCTGTGGTAGGATTATTGCTGCTGGAGAGGGGTGGTTCCGGGATGGGGGCGGACGACAGCGGGGGATGGTTTGGCGGCATTTGCAGGATGATTAGCAGCTCAAGCTGCTTATCGTCCGAAACAGCCGTCAAACCATCCCCTGCTGCCGTCCGGCTCCATCCCGGAACCAGCTCTCTCTGGATTATATAACCCTGACTCTCAAAATACCTTCAATACTACGAAGCTTCTCTACTGCATCATCGCCCGGTACCTTTTCAAGATCCATAAGAGTATAGGCATATTTACCCTTGCTCTTGTTGGTCATGTCGGAGATGTTGATGCCTTCGGCGGCGAGTGCTCCGGTGAACTGGCCGATCATGTTCGGGACGTTCAGATGGAATACCGCAATACGGCATGCAGTCTGGCAGATGCCCATGTCACAGGACGGGTAATTGACAGACTTGTGAATGTTTCCGTTGTCAAGGTAGTCTACGATCTCCTGAACTGCCATTCTGGCACAGTTGTCTTCGGACTCCTCGGTGGATGCACCAAGGTGCGGAATCATGATGACACCGTCCATATGGGCTACTGTGGGGTTCGGGAAATCGGTTACGTAGTTTTTGACTTTTCCTGATGACAGGGCGGCTGCCATGTCATTGTCATTTACCAGCATGTCTCTGGAGAAATTCAGGACTACCACACCGTCTTTCATGGATGCAAAGGCGTCTGCGTTCAGCATTTCTTTGGTTGCATCTACTAACGGAACATGCAGGGTGATGTAATCACATTCCTGGAAGATCAGTTCCAGTTTTTTTGTGTATTTTACGTCGCGGGTGAGCATCAGGGCTCCTTTGACGGATATGTAAGGGTCGTAGCCGTATACTTCCATGCCCAGTGCTGATGCAATATTAGCTACTTCTGCACCGATTGCTCCAAGACCGATAACACCTAATTTTTTGCCTGTGATCTCACATCCGGCGAAGTTGGATTTACCTTTTTCAACGGCTTTGGCAATATTGGGATCGTCTTTGATGCTTTTACACCATTCGATACCGCCGACGATATCGCGGGAAGCGAGAAGCAGGCCTGCGATGACCAGTTCTTTTACGCCGTTGGCATTGGCACCGGGTGTGTTAAAGACTACGATGCCTTTTTCTGCGCAGGCTTCTAACGGAATGTTGTTGACACCGGCCCCGGCACGGGCAATGGCCAGGAGATTGTCGGAAAACTCCATGTCGTGAAGAGAGGCGCTTCTGACTAAGATACCCTCTGCTTCGTCTTTGTTGTCGGTCAGTACGTAGTCACCGTTCAGCAGGTCGGTGCCGTGGCTGGATATTGCATTCAGGCAATGGATTCGTTTCATGCGGTGTGTTCCTCCTCAAACTTCTTCATAAATGCTACAAGCTTTTCTACGCCTTCGATCGGCATGGCATTGTAAATGCTGGCACGCATGCCGCCTACACTGCGGTGTCCTTTCAGGTTGACAAATCCGGCAGCGGTAGCTGCTTTGATAAATTCTGCATCAAGTTCATCATTTCCGGTTACGAACGGAACGTTCATCAGGGAACGGTCTTCTTTTACAACAGTGCCTTTGAACATATTGCTGGAATCCAGGAAATCATAGAGGATGGCAGCTTTCTTTTCGTTATGTACTTTCATTGCTGACAGTCCGCCCTGTTTTTTCAGCCATTTGAAGACTTTTCCGCAGATATAGATGCCGTATGCAGGTGGTGTGTTGTAAAGTGATTTGTTGTCGGCATGAATCTTGTACTGGTTCATTGTTGGTGTTCCCGGCAGTACGTCTTCCGTGATCAGATCTTCGCGGATAATGACAATTACGACACCGGCCGGGCCGATGTTCTTCTGAACACCGCCATAGATGACACCGTACTTTGAAACATCTACAGGTTCAGACAGGAAGCAGGATGATACGTCTGCTACCAGTGTTTTGCCTTTGGTATTTGGCAGGGTGGGGAACTTGGTTCCGTAGATTGTATTGTTTTCGCAGATATATACATAATCTGCATCTTCGCTGATCGGCAGATCAGAACAATCCGGTATGTAGCTGAAAGTTTTATCCGCGCTGGATGCGACTGCTACTGCTTTTCCGTATTTCTGAGCTTCCTGATACGCTTTCTTGGCCCACTGGCCGGTGATAATATAGTCTGCAGCACCGTTTTTCATCAGATTCTGCGGAATTGCAGAAAATTGCAGACTTGCACCGCCCTGGAGGAACAACACTTTGTAGTTGTCCGGAATCTGCATCAGGTCACGAAGATCTGATTCTGCTTCTGATATAATGCCTTCATAAACCTTAGATCGATGACTCATCTCCATTACTGACATTCCGGAGCCTCTGTAATCCAGCATTTCATCTGCAGCTTCTTTCAGAACCTCTTCCGGTAATACGGCCGGTCCTGCTGAAAAGTTATACACTCTTCCCATTGTTCCTTCCTCCCTTTCTTTTCCTGTTAATTTATTTTTAAATCGGTATCATCAAATGCATCCTGGATCGGAGCACCCGGAGATACCATGGGGAACACTTTGTCATCGCAATGAATCTGGCAGTCGAGAACAACCGGTGCCTTTAACTCTATTGCTTCTTTCAGGGCGGTACGCAATTCTTCGATATTGGTGACACGGTATGCTTTTGCCCCCATCGCTTCTGCCAGTTTCACAAAATCAACAGCATCATTCAATATTGTATGGGAATAACGCTTACCATAGTACAGATTCTGCCACTGACGTACCATTCCCAGTACATGGTTATTGATAATCACCTGGATGATCGGAATATTGTATCGGGTTGCCGTAGCAATCTCATTCATGTTCATACGGAAACAGCCGTCACCGGCAATGTTAAATACCGGAACCTCAGCTTTGTCCATATCGCAGTATCCCATCTTGGCACCCAGGGAAGCACCCAGGCCATAACCCATGGTCCCTAAACCACCGGAAGTCAGGAAAGTTCTTGGCTTCTTGTATTTGTAGAACTGAGCGGCCCACATCTGGTGCTGTCCTACCTCTGTCGTAATTACAGCATCCATATCCTTGGTCAGATCATAGATCTCTTCAATAATACCAGGGCCGGTCAGTACTTCTTTATTATAGCGCAGCGGGTACATATCTTTGAGACGCTCAACATGGGCAACCCATTCGTCATGATTGATCGGATCCAGTCTGGCATTCAGTTTTCTTAAAACGATTTTTAAGTCACCGATAATGCTGGCATGTGTACGGATATTTTTATTGATTTCAGCCGGATCTACATCAATTTGTAAAATTTTTGCATTTTTTGCGAACTTGGTCGCATTTCCGGTTACCCGGTCGCTGAAACGGGCACCTGCTACAATCAGCAGATCGCATTCGGTAATGCCGTAGTTTGATGTCTTGGTTCCATGCATACCGACCATTCCGGTATACAACTCATCAGTCCCGTCAAATGCACCCTTTCCCATCAGGGAATCCGCCACCGGTGCCTGAATCCGATGGGCAAGTGTACGCAGTTCTTCACTGGCATCAGCCAGAACTGCACCGCCGCCGACAAAGATAAACGGTTTCTGGGATTCTCTGATCATCGCCAGGGCTTCTTCTATGGAGTCTTCACTGATTGTATCAGTCATCCGTACGATTGCTTCCGGTTCTCTGGCACTGTATTCACAGCTTCCGGCAGTCGCATCTTTTGTAATATCTACTAAAACAGGGCCGGGACGGTTGCTCTGGGCAATCTTAAATGCACGGCGCATGGTATCTGCCAGTTTGTTAACATCTTTTACGATAAAATTGTGTTTTGTAATCGGCATCGTAACACCGGTGATGTCGATTTCCTGAAAGCTGTCTCTTCCAAGCAGGTTGTTTCCAACGTTACAGGTAATGGCTACCATTGGAATAGAATCCATATAAGCAGTAGCAATACCGGTTACCAGATTGGTGGCACCCGGGCCGGAAGTCGCCAGACATACACCGACTTTTCCGGTTGCTCTGGCATATCCGTCAGCCGCATGGGCTGCTCCCTGTTCATGGGAGGTTAATATGTGGCTGATTTCATCCTGATGCTTATAAAGAGCATCGTAAATATTTAAGATAGCGCCGCCCGGGTAGCCGAATACGGTCTTCACTCCCTGCTCCATGAGACATTCAATTACTATCTCCGCGCCGTTTAACACTTTAGTTTCAGACATTGCACAACTCCTTATCTATACAGTCATTAACGGTTACCCTTTACACTCAGCTTCCCGCCAGAACAGCCCCCTTATCAGCACTGGTTACCATTTTGGCATAACGGCTCAGATAACCGGTCGTTACTTTTGGCTCGCGTGGCTGCCATTTTTCTTTTCTGGCCGCCAGTTCTTCATCGGAAACTTTAACCTGAATACTGTTGGCATTGATATCAATAGCAATGATATCCCCTTCATTCACCAGGGCAATCGGACCTCCTACAGCGGCTTCCGGACTGACATGTCCGATCGAAGCACCACGGGAAGCACCGGAGAAACGACCATCTGTAATCAGCGCTACGGTAGAACCGAGTCCCATTCCGGCAATCGCTGATGTCGGGTTGAGCATTTCTCTCATCCCAGGGCCGCCTTTTGGTCCTTCATAACGGATTACAACCACATCGCCGGCTACAATCTTGCCGCCTTTGATCGCGGCAATCGCATCTTCTTCACAGTCAAATACCCTTGCCGGACCTTCATGGACCAGCATTTCAGCAACTACTGCTGACCGCTTTACCACGCAGGAATCCGGTGCCAGATTGCCGGTCAATACGGCAATACCGCCGGTTGAACTGTAAGGGTTGCTGACCGGACGAATCACTTCCGGATTGCGGTTTGCGGCACTTTTAATGTTTTCACCAACGGTCTGACCGGTCACCGTCATACAGTCAAGATTCAGAAGCCCAAGACTGCCGATCTCTTTCATAACTGCCGGGATTCCGCCGGCTTCATTCAGGTCTTCCATATAAGTAGGGCCTGCCGGAGCCAGATGACACAGATTTGGAGTTTTGGCACTCAGTTCATTGGCAATTCTCAAATTTAGTTCAACGCCTGCTTCATGGGCAATTGCCGGCAGGTGGAGCATGCTGTTGGTACTGCATCCCAGAGCCATATCCATAGTCAGGGCATTGTAAAAAGATTCTTTTGTCATAATGTCACGCGGACAGATATTTTTACGGTACATTTCCATAACTGCCATACCGGCATGTTTTGCCAGTTTGATTCGTTCAGAATATACTGCAGGAATCGTACCGTTACCGGGCAGCCCCATTCCCAGAACCTCGGTCAGGCAGTTCATGCTGTTGGCCGTATACATACCGGAACAGGAACCGCAGGTCGGACATGCTTTGTTTTCAAATTCTTCAACTTCTTCTTCTGTCATCTTACCGGCGGCATGGGCACCAACTGCCTCAAACATGCTGGAAAGACTCGTTTTATGTCCCTGTACACGGCCGGCCAGCATCGGACCGCCGCTGACAAATACTGTCGGTACATTGAGGCGGGCTGCCGCCATCAAAAGCCCCGGTACATTCTTGTCACAGTTTGGTACCATAACCAGCGCATCAAACTGATGAGCCATCGTCATACATTCCGTCGAATCAGCGATCAGATCACGGGTAACCAGAGAGTATTTCATGCCGGTATGTCCCATTGCAATACCGTCACACACGGCAATCGCCGGAAATACAATCGGAGTACCGCCCGCCATCGCTACTCCCAGCTTTACCGCATCAACAATCTTATCCAGATTGATATGACCAGGAACAATTTCATTGTATGAACTGACGATACCAACCAATGGTTTATCCAGTTCTTCTTTTGTCATTCCCAAAGCATTAAACAGGGAACGGTGCGGTGCCTGCTGCATCCCGCTTTTTACATGATCACTTCTCATGACTCTCCTCCTCTATATCCGCTGGGCGATCAGATCTCCCATCTCTGTGGTTCCTACTTTTTTGCACCCGTCTGACATAATGTCGCCGGTGCGGTAACCTTCCGTCAGCACCTGCTGTACAGCTGCCTCAATTGCATCGGCTTCCTGATCCAGATCAAAGGAATACCGCAGCATCATCGCTGCTGACAATATCGTCGCAATCGGATTGGCCAGATCTTTACCGGCAATATCCGGTGCTGATCCGTGACTCGGTTCGTACATACCGAATTTGGTTTCATTCAGGCTGGCCGAAGACAGCATTCCGATCGATCCGGTAATCATGCTGGCCTCATCAGACAGAATATCACCAAACATGTTTTCTGTCAAAACCACATCAAACTGGCCCGGATTCATAACCAGCTGCATTGCACAGTTATCTACCAGCATATGGCTCAGTGTAACCTCCGGATAATCAGCGGCAACTTCTTCAACCACCGCCCGCCATAATCGGGAAGAATCCAGTACATTGGCCTTATCCACACTGATAACTTCTTTTTTACGTTTCATGGCTATGTCAAATGCTTTGATTGCAATTCTGCGAATCTCATTTTCATTATATACCAGGCTGTCAGTCGCCTGGCGAACCCCATCAATGGTCTCCGTATGGCGTTCACCAAAATATAAACCACCGGTCAGCTCCCGCATAATAACCATATCAAATCCGTCACCGATAATCTCTTTCTTTAACGGACAGGCATCTGCCAGTTCTTTATATAAATAAGCCGGCCGGATGTTGGCAAATAAATTAAGACCCTTACGGATTGCCAGCAGTCCCGCCTCAGGTCTTAAGTGCGGTTCCACATCGTACCACTTGGAATTGCCAACATCTCCGCCTACCGCCCCAAGCAGGACAGCATCGTTTTGTTTTGCCGTATTCAGGGCTTCTTCCGTCAGCGGAACCCCATGCGCATCAATGGAACATCCGCCCATCAGCACTTCTGTATATGTAAAGGTATGTCCGTATACCTTACTAACCTTCTCTAATACTTTTAAGGCTTCCCGGACAATCTCCGGCCCGATTCCGTCGCCCGGGATCGTCACAATCTTTCCATTCATCGCCAGTCTCCTCTGAAATATATTCTAATAATGTGTTTCTTATCAGTTTAGCGCATTTACTTTGAATTTTCAACTGTCGATGGGGATTTTATTTGGAAAAAGTATATTAAGATGGAATTTGACGTATAACTGTGGGTTATTTCTCAATTATTCACTCCTCTGGAAAATCCTGAAATTTCGACAAATATTATATTACTAAAGAACTTTCCAACAATGCATTGACCATGTGACCAATTCTGTTAAGGATCAGATCATCAAACTACTCAAATTTAGAGATATGCCAGATAACTAGACCTAAAAAAAATCCCATCGAAGAGCCCGCAAGCCCCGATGGGATTTTAAAACATATTAATTCTCAATCATAGCTCCGTCTTTGCCGACTTTATAGCTATCTACCATAGTATTGGTTGCCATGGTGAAATCATCATAGAAGAAATACCATTTGCCGTTAATCTCTTTCCAGCCTTTAACGCTGGCGCCGTCTTCCCCGACATAGTACCATTTATCCTGGTTATTGATCCACATATTGGTTCCCATTACACCGCTGGCTTCAATCCAGTACCAGCGTCCGCCGGAAATTACCCACTGATTGCTGGCGAGAGTTCCGTTTGAGCTGTAATACTGCCAGTTGGTTCCGTTGTTTACCCATCCGGTTGCTGCCAGACCGGTAAATGCGGAAGACAGAGCCAATACCATACTTGCTGTTGCTGCCATTAAGAATTTTGTTTGCTTTTTCATGTTTTCCCACTCCTTTGTTCGTAATTTCCTGATACTATGTATAAAGTGCTTAGCGAGGTCCTTTCGCTCTCAGCAGTCTACTGTATCCACTTCCCGTCAGCACCGACACGGTATCCCCCTACCAGTGCATCCTGTGCCATAACACTATTATTCAGAAAATAGTAGTAATCGCCATTGATCATATGCCATCCCTTTGATAAGGCCTGGCCTTTCTCATCCATATAATACCACTTTCCTTCCTCCTGATACCAGGAGTTGGTAATCATCTTCCCATCCTCATCAAGATAATACAGCTTGGAATCCAGCTTAATCATCTGATTCATCAGCGGATTGCCATTGGCATCCACATAATACCAGCCATCATTTGAATTAACCCACTGGCTTGCAGCCATCGCTCCGTCAGAGTTTACATAATAAGTTCCGCCTTCGGTGGTAACCCAGGTATTCTTGGCAACGGTTCCGTCTTCCAGATAATAAAACCACTTACCCGCAACCTGTCCCCATCCCTGTGCAAATGCAGCTGTTGCAAACAGCATTGATAATGCCATTGCCGCTGCGGTAACTGTCAGAAATTTTCTCTTCATCATCTCTTCAGTCTCCTTTTCAGTTATTCTTCGTCTTCCTCTACCAGTTCGTCGTATTCTTCGTCGTCCAGAAGGGAATCAAAAGCTTCTGCCACAATGTCATACTCATCATCATCCTGAATATTGTCCAGTTCCGGATTGCCATCCGCATCTTCACTGTAACGGTACAGATATACTTCGCCTTCTTCTGATTCCGCGTTCTCAATCGGAAGCAATGCGATGTAGTCCTTCTCTCCTGCTTCAAAAATCGTCAATACTACACACTCCAGTTCCGATCCGTCATCCAGAGTAAGGGTAACTGTCATCTGCTGCTCTTGTTCCAGGTTTGTATTATCTTCCATATTCATTCTTCTCACTTTCAGTTTTCTGACAAATTGTTGCTTCTTCCACTTTAACAGAATATAGCCAAAAAATCAAGTCTAATACTCGATCCCCTCACGTGCCGGAACACCTTGTACATAAGGGTGACGGACCATTTTGACCTCCGATATATAGTCGGCTGCATTCATCAGATTTTCCGATGGCTGACGTCCGGTCAGCACCACTTCCATTGCCTCAGGCCTTGCTGTAAGGAACCGGAGCACATCTGCCTCTGCAACCATGCCGTAATTACAGGCCGCCATAATTTCATCAAAGATTACAATATCGTAGTTTTCCACAGTCGCTTCCCGGCAGGCAGAGGAAAAATATTCCTGATAAAAAAGAGCCGCTTCCTCTCTCTGGGCATCATTCATGCGGAATACAAATCCAAAAAACTTCTGACAGGGAAATACTGTGATTTGAGGAATTGTTTTTAAACTATTCAGTTCGCCGGAATCATCATGTTTCAGAAAACGCACCAGCAAAACACGTCTGCCCCGGCCGGCTGCCCTGACCGCCAGACCCAATGCTGCCGAAGTCTTGCCCTTTCCGTCGCCGCAGTAAATATGAACACAACCTCTCATAACGTTTTCCTTCCCTGCTTCGGAACTCCCATATATTCATCAATAAACCGCGAACGATCCTGCGGTTTACCGTATCGTTCTTTGGCATAGGTAACATGCAGCCGGTCTTTCGCCCTGGTCATTGCAACATAGAACATCCGGCGTTCCTCCTCGATATCGGCATCCAGCACTGCTTTATGATGCGGAGTTACCCGTTCATTGGCATCAATAATGTAAACAATGGGGAACTCCAGCCCTTTCGAACTGTGCATTGTCATCAGCGATATACTGTCCTGACTGCTTTCTTTATTATAATGCTGCTGTTTCAGCTGCTCGCCATATTCCTTCATATGCTGATACCAGGCATCATAAGTCTGCCAGGATGATGCACTTTCCTGAAGCTGATCCGCCGTTTCCATCAGCTCTTCCGGCTTCATATGGCGAAATCCGGCATATTCCTTTAAATACTCATCATACCCGACGGCTTTGCGGATATAATTGACTGCCGCAACCGGCGCCATCCGCTTAATCATCCGCAGATCATATTCCAGCTGTTCAATCCGCTCAACCATCCAGTCTTTATCCTGGTACCACGACTTTAACGATTCCCATGAAATCACCTGGCCATCTATCGCATCCCGGCTGACATAGCGTTTGGGACGGTTGATGACACGCAGTACATCGGCCCGCCCTGGCTCAGTCATGGCGATCCGGATATATGTAAGAATATCTCTGACAATCCAGTGTTCATAAAGATTAGGCAGTGAATCCCGCATTTTGAATGGAATATTATATTCCATCAGGCGTTCCATCAGCAGCCGCGGCTCCATATTGGTACGATACAACACGGCAATATCCGACAGCTGATACCCCATTTTCACATAGTCCTGGATTTCCTGTACGATGCCTTTTGTTTCTTCTTTGGCATCCGGCCAGATTTCTGTTGCCACCGGACGGCCGGCGCCGCGATGCGCACGGATCTCTTTCGGAAATCTGGTCCTGTTATGGGCAATCAGCAGACTGGCTGTATCCACAATTGTACTGGTAGAACGGTAATTTATCCCCAACAGTGTTTGCTGCGCCTGGGGATAATCCTTGCCAAACCCCAGCATGATCTCCGGCTTGGCCCCGCGAAACCGGTAAATCGACTGGTCATCATCGCCGACGATAAACAGATTGTGTTCCGGTGCCGCAAGCATCTTAATGATTTCATATTGAATCCGATTGATATCCTGAAACTCATCAACGAGAATAAAACGATACTTTTTCTGCCAGGCCGCCAGAATATCGCTCCGCTGCGTAAACAATTCATAACACTGCACCAGCATATCATCAAAATCAAGCAGGTTCTGACGGGTCAGTTTCTCTTCATAACCCAGATAAATCTTTTTAAATACTTCTTCCGAACAACTCTTCGCATAGTAGTGCTCCAGCTGTATCATATCGCCTTTAACCGTACTGATCTCGGCTAATATCGAAGAAACAAATTCTGCTTCGTCTTCGGTTTCCACATCGTAACGGTCCATCAATTCCCGGATGAACTGAACCCGCTGCTCTTCCCTGACTATATTGGATGCATCATAACGGTATGCATATTTTAAAATACGAAAAAAGACCGAATGAAAAGTGCCAAAACTGACCAATAGCCGCGAATCGCCCATCAGCTTCTGAAAACGCTGCTGCATTTCATCGGCAGCTGCCCTGGTAAAAGTAATAACGAGAATACTCCCCGGATCTTCCTGATATTCTTCTATCAGATATTTTACCCGGTGAGTAATAACCGTGGTTTTACCCGATCCGGGACCGGCCAGAACCATCATCGGCCCCCGGTGATGCCGGACCGCCTGCAACTGTGTCTCATGAAATGCCATAAACTATCCTCTTGCCTCATCTCTTACCTTATTATGTCTTATCAAACGCTTCCGATACCTGCCGCAGGTAATCTGCCACCTCCAGATGCTGGGGACAGGCTTTTTCACAGCGTCTGCAGGCAATGCAGTCCGCTGCTGTTCCATGATCCAGATCCTGATAGGTCTTATAGTAAAACCGGGATCCTGACCGTTCACCAAACTGTCTGAACTGATTATACAGTGAAAAATACTGCGGAATCGGAATCTTCTTCGGGCAGGTCTCCACACAGTAAGCACAAGTGGTGCAGGGAATTGTTATACTGCTGTTGATGATATCCTTAACCTGCTCAATCAGCTGCTGCTCCTCGTGATTAAGAGGCTTAAACTCTGTCATATATCCGGTATTGTCAAGTACCTGCACCTCATCGGACATTCCCGACAGTACCATGGATACTCCCTCCTGGCTGGCAGCAAACCGGATCGCCCAGGATGCCGGTGACAAATCCGGTTCGCGGGCCTCCATCAGCTGTCTGGCCTCATCCGGTACATTGGCAAGCGTTCCGCCTTTTACCGGTTCCATGACCAGAATCTCTTTGCCGTATTTTCGGCAGATCTCATAACACTCGCGGGACTGAATATTCGGGCTGTCCCAGTCAATGTAATTGATCTGAAGCTGAACAAACTCCACCTCCGGATGGCCTGCCAGAATCGTTTCCAAAAGTGCGGCACCGCCATGAAAAGAAAAACCAATCTTTTTTACACGGCCTTGTTGTTTTAACTGGCTTATGAAAGAAAAACAGTCCAGATTGACAGCTGTCTCATAAAGAGAATTGGTAATACAATGCAGCAGATAGTAGTCAAAATAATCGACACCGCATTTTTCCAGCTGTTCATTGAAAATCCGTTCACAGTCTTCCACTTTTTTCAGATGGCTCAGCGGCAGCTTGTCGGCCAGGATATAGGCATCTCTTGGATAACGCTCCGTCAGAACCGCTCTTACACTCGTTTCACTGGCATAATTGTGATACATATAAGCGGTATCAAAATAAGTAAAACCGCGATCCAGAAATATATCTGCCATCTTTTTGACCTGCTCTGTATCAACCGACGCAGGATCATCAGGATTCATAAGTGGCATCCGCATAGTACCAAATCCTAATTTTTTCATCATAACTCCTTCTGCTATACAGCAACCCTCTGTTATTTGCTCAACAGTTCAATTCCTTTTTTAATTCGGTTCAGAGACTCCTCTTTGCCAAGAACCTCCATGATTTCTGTCGCACCGGCAGGGGTCATCTGCTTGCCGGATACGGCAGTACGTATCGGCCACATGACAAATCCGGTTTTAACGCCTTTTTCCTCTACATATTTTGAGAGGACTGCATAAAGGGCATCATTGGTGTAATCATCATGTGCTGCCAAAACCGGAAGTAAATCTGATAATACTTCCAGCGATGTCTCAGGAGTAGATTTCATCTTTTTATGTGCATACATACTTATGTCATATACAGGCATTTCCTCAAAGAAATCAATATGGTCCGCAATATCAAGGAAGGTTTCGATACGGGTTTTCACCATAGAAGCAATCTTTTTCAGGTCAAGGTCTTTTTTAATAACCTGGCGCAGATACGGTTCAGCCATTTCACAGAATCTGTCCATGTCCATTGCTTTCATATATTCACTGTTCATCCACTTCAGTTTGGTCACGTCAAATACCGCCGGTGATTTGCTGAGATGGCGGTAATCAAACGCCTGGATCAATTCTTCCAGTGAAAAAATCTCGCGATTGTCTACCGGCGACCAGCCTAGCAATGCAACATAATTAACGACTGCCTCCGAGATAAATCCCTGCTCGATCAGATCTTCATAAGAAGCATGTCCGCTTCGTTTGCTAAGTTTTTTATGCTCCTCATTGGTTATCAGCGGACAGTGCACATAAACCGGTACTTCCCATCCAAATGCTTCATAAAGACGATTATATTTTGGTGATGAGGAGAGGTATTCATTCCCCCTTACCACATGAGTAATCCCCATCAGATGATCATCCACAACATTGGCAAAGTTGTAGGTTGGGTAACCGTCTGATTTCATCAGTACCATATCGTCAAGTTCACTGTTGTCTACGCTGATATCGCCATAAATTTCATCATGAAAGGTAGTCGTCCCCTCAGTCGGGTTATTCTGACGGATCACATATGGTTTTCCGGCTGCCAGGTTTGCTTCAGCCTCCTCTTTGGACAAGTGGAGGCAATGTTTATCGTAACTCATGATCTCCTGCCCCTCAACCGTGGTTTTCAGAGAATCAAGGCGCTCCTGGGTACAGAAACAGTAGTAAGCTTCCCCCTTATCAATCAGCTTCTTTGCATAGTCAAGGTAAATACCGGATGCCTGACGCTCGCTCTGGACATAAGGCCCCACACCGCCATCTTTATCCGGCCCTTCATCGTGGATCAGGCCGGTCTTTTCAAGAGTCCGGTAAATGATCTCGGTGGCGCCTTCCACAAAACGCTCCTGATCGGTATCTTCGATACGGAGAAGAAAGTCTCCGTTGTCATGCTTCGCAATTAAATACGCATATAATGCAGTTCTTAAATTTCCCACATGCATACGTCCGGTCGGACTGGGGGCATATCTGGTTCTGATTTTAGTCATTTTTTCTAAATCTCCCTTGCTTAGTATGCGGACAGTATACCGCAATTTTTGTTAAAAAGAAAGTTGTAATTGATAATTTCCCGCCCCGTCATCTTTCACGCTGGATGAGAACAAAACTCTGGCCGCATCAACAAGATAACCGGTATCCTTTGTTCCGGCCGTTTCATACGGCGAATGCATTGCCAGCTGCGGAAGTCCGATATCGACGGTATTTACCGCCACCTGCGTACTTGAAATATTCCCCAGAGTAGAACCGCCAGGCATATCTGACCGGTTGGTAAATGTCTGATACGGCACTTCCGCCTTATCACAAATCGCCCGGAATATCGCTCCGGATATGGCATCTGTAGTATATTTCTGATTGGCACTGTATTTGATCACAATACCGTCATTCATATATGGACGGTTGGTCGGATCGGCCTTTTCCGCCTGGTTGGGGTGAACACTGTGGGCATTGTCGGCAGATACCATAAAACTCGAAGCCAGTGCCATCTGATAGGTTTCTGCGTTATGGCCAAAAGCCGTTACAATCCGGTACAGCGTATCTTTTAAGAAGGTTGATGCCGCTCCCTGTTTTGTTCCGCTGCCTACTTCTTCATTATCTAATACACAGTGCACTGCAACACTGTCCCGGGGTTTAGCTGCCAGAAATCCTTTTAGCGATGCAAATGCACACTGCAGGTCATCCAGCCGGGCACTGCCCACAAACTCCTGCTGCAGGCCGTATAATGTCCCCTTCATTCGATTATAGAGGAATAAATCAGTATCCAGAATATCTTCCTCCGTAACACCGGCCTCATCAGCAATCAGCTTCATAAAACCACCTTTGGCTTCCAGATCGCCAAGCAGCGGCAGCATGTCCTTCTGAGCATTGAAGGTATAGCCCTCGTTGACACTCCGGTTCATGTGAATCGCCAGATTAGGTATCATCAGCAGATCGCGGTCGATCGCAATCAATCTGGCTTCCACACCTTTATCTGTACGTATCACGATTCTGCCGGCTACCGACAGCGGCCGGTCCATCCAAGGTGCACATATCATACCGCCATATTTTTCTACATTTAATTTGATATACTTTTTATCGGTCTCTATTTCAGCATTCGTTTTTATTTTAAATGTCGGTGAGTCACTGTGACTCGCCATAATCTGAAAACCGGTGAAAGCGCCGGCGGGAATACGAAATGCAATAAGCGCCGAACCATTCCGGGTAACGTAATAACTGCCGCCGGCTTTAAGCTCCCAGCTGCCGCCTTCAGACAGCCGTTCGAAGCCCGCTTCATTCAGCGTTTCTGCCATATTTGCCACCGCATGGAAGCTGCTGGGGCTGCGGTCGAGAAAATCAATCAGTTCTCTGCTTAACTGTATATCTTTTTGTTCAATCATAAAACACTCCTTATTGGTCAAATTCTTTCAGTTTTGCTCTCAGTTTTTCAATGTCACCGTCGACAAAACAGTATCCGTCCATACCACAGGCTTTTCCGCCATCGATATTCAGCATCAGGTCATCAACAAAATAACACTCCTCCGGTTTAACCTGAAATTTCTCAAAAAACCGGATATAAATTTCCCTCTGCGGTTTCATCAGTTTCTCTGCGGCCGAAAACATAACACCATCAAAACATTCTACCGCCGGAATAACATCCTGATACATTTGAGGGAGGCGGTTGGATGCGTTGGACAAGAGATAAATACCATATCCCTTCGCTTTCAGCTCCCTGATCAGTTCGCCCATATCCGCCCGGGGTCTCATGCAATGCAGATGCCACTGTTCCATGCAGTCTTTTGCCTCCTTATGGAGACGCTCCGGCAGCCGGGAGCACATCTGCTTTAATGCCTGCTCTTCTGAGATAACCCCCAGATCCAGCAGAATCCACTCCGGCGAAATAAACACGGCCGTACAGACCATATCCCGGTCCGCCGGATCAGCCACCAGCTGCTCACAGGCATACATTGCCTTATAATCAACCAGAACTTTTCCCATATCAAATACAATATTTTTAATCATTACATTATCCTCCGTATGCTTTGAATTGTATCACATTTCAGATCCCTCTAAAAGGTATTGTCATTAACATTTATTCCCGGCACAGATACGTTCCATACCGGCGCAGCCAGCTGCGGTGCACCTGATAATCCGGCATAATATCTGCAACGTACTGCCAGAACCTGGGTGAATGATTCATCTCCCGGCGATGGGCCAGTTCATGAATCACCACATAATCCAGAACCGGCTCCGGGGCCAGGATCAGACGCCAGTTGTAATTCAGGTTACCTTTGCCGCTGCAGCTCCCCCAGCGGGTCTTCTGATCACGGATCGTTATCCTGCCGTAATCCACCTGCATCACCTTTGCATAATAAGCGGTTTTCTCTGCAAGTACTGCCCCCGCCCGATCCACCAGCCGCCTGAATTCCTCGTCATTCTGCGGCAGCGGACGGGCGCCGCCCCGATCTCCGTCTTTCTTTCGCTTGTCCTCACGCCCTGCCTGCTGTTCCAGATGTTTTATTATCCAATCCCGTTTGGCCATCAGGAACCTGTCAACGTCTCGCTGACTGCAGCCCAGCGGAACCCGGACAACGATCTCACCATCCGGTCTGATCTGAATTTCCGCTGTTTTTCTGGCACTGCGGACCAGCCGGTAGGGCAGTTTTTGCTTTTTATTCTCCATATTGCTCAAGCTTATCACTTCCTTAATCAAACAGAGTTTCCCAATGCTCGGCATGATAAGCATCAAAGCACATCCGGATCTGCTCTTCATTATTTTTTTCGAGTGCCAGCGGCGGCAGCTGATCAGGTGCAAAATAGTCACTTGCCGACGTCTCCATATTCGCCTCAAAAGCACCGCCGGTGACTGTGCACAACACAAAAATTTTACAGACCCGGTATGCATAGACCGGTTTATTGTGCCTCTCACGGTCCTGTACGGCAATTACCCGGTCTGCCGTTACCAGGAGACCGGCCTCTTCCTTTACTTCTTTAATCGTATTCTCCCTGACCGACTGATTCACATCAACCCAGCCGCCGGGCAGTGACCACTTGCCGTCACGTTCTTTTACCAGCAGGATCTTTCCATCTTTAAAAATGGCGGCCCGGCTGTCAAGCTTTGGTGTCTGGTATCCCGTCTCACCGCAAAACAACTCCGTTACTTTTTCAGCTGATATATCTGATTTATGGCAAATCATATCCGCAGCAATCGCCCGAACCTGTTCAAACCGTTCCCTGTCAAACGGGTCTTCACAATAAGTCAGTGCATTTTGTGCAATTGCCTGCAATTCAATCGCCCATTCAAGCCATTTTTCACTTTGATCCATGGATGAATCCTCCTTTAATAAACCGTCATCTCCAAATTCTAACACAAGTACTTTCATGTTTTCAAGACAGACATGAGAAGTCTTTCAGATTTTGTCAATTTATGGTATGCTAAGAGTGTTTAACGAGGTCTTTCGGAAAGGATACCCCAGATGCGACATTACTGTTTGAAAACATATTTGATACTGATTTTAGCAGGCCTTTTTCTGATCACCGGATGCCGGAATCAGACAGAACCTGCCCTGGAATCCGCCACGCCCGACCTGGTTGTCTTCACCAGCCAGGAGGAGGCCGTCTACAAACCGATTATAAAAGAATATCAGGAACGCTCCGGGCTTAATGTCCGGGTTATCAGCGGAACCTTCCAGGATTTACAGCAAATGATTCATGACAACACGCTGGCTGAAAACTGTGATGTAGTGTTTGGCATTAACTCAGCCACCCTTGAAAGCAATCATCATTACTGGGATGCATACGCCAGCGCATCCGCTGCTGCGCTGTCACCCGAACTGGTTCCGGCAGACAATGCCTGGACCCCGTTTTCGACTGTTCCGCTTGTCATTATGTACAATACCAAGGTAGTCACTTACCGCGAATTGCCCGAAGACTGGATGAGCCTTCTGGAACCTCGCTGGCAGGGACGGGTTGCTTTTATGGATCCGGAAGTATCCGACATCTATGCAACTGCACTGGTAGTTGCCATGTATGCCTCCGGAGATTCCGACCGTTATCTGACGGACTTTGCTGCTAATCTGAATTATAAGACTTATTCTTCTTTACCGGAAGTCAATAATGCCATCTCAGATGGCCGCTGCTCCGTTGGCGTTGCCCTGGAAGAAGCCGCCCAGACGCTGCGTCAGGAAGGCAGTGATATCGACTATATCTATCCGGAAAACGGTACCTGTGTGTTTCTGGACGGTTCTGCTGTTGTTGCTGGTTGTCAGCATCCTGATTCAGCCCGATCATTTCTGGACTTTACGGTTGATACCGACACGCAGCGGATTCTTGTCAGTGATCTGAACCGCCGCTCTGTCAGAAGTGATATCGCCCCGCCAGCCGGCCTGAAACTGATACAGCAGCTGAATGTTTTTTCGATAGAAGCAGAACAACTGGCGAAAGCGCGGGAACTGGCGCTGCAGGAATGGCGGCAGCTGATTGATTCCCGTCAGGAAGAAGGGCGGTGAAGCAATGAGAGACCTGATCCGCAATCTTCCGTTTAAATTCAGAATCTTCTTTGGCTGCCTGATCGTTGCATTAATACCGATCCTGTTCTCCGGAGTCTTCATGGTCCGGATCTTTGATGCATCACTCAGGCGCCAGTCGGAACTGGAGCAGAAAAACCAGCTCGATGATCTGCAGGCACGCCTTGATCAGATGTTCCAAAGCTGTGAATCGGCAGTTGCCAGACTCACCTCCACAGACAATGCCTACACCGTATTAATCGACCATTCTGCGGTTGATATGCAGAAGGATTTATATCTTTCCCTTTATCAGGCCGTTCAGGAGACATTCAGCTACGCCCAGTTCAGCCTTTATGATGCCGGAGGCATGCTGCGTTTTACCACCGACAGCAGTCCTGCTTTTGCTGCTCATCTCCCCACCCAGTGGGGCGTACTGCGCAAATCCTCCCAAAACCGGGGGATGGCTTTCTACCGGAATGATCCTTATATTACCCAGGACAGCGACGTATTATTAAGAGCTGCATGGCCGGTTGAGAATGCCCCCGGAACGCGAAGCGGATATATTGTAATCAGCTTCACGAATGACAGTTTCAACCGACTGTTTGGCAGCTATTATACAGAACAGGATGTCTTAATTCTGTTGGATGAATATCATGAAATCATTTACTGCTCACGCCCTGAATACAGCGAAGCTGAAATGACAGCAATTGTTACGCAGGCTGCCTCCGACCGGCCAAACAACCGTTTTTTATATCAGGCTTCAAAAAGCCCGGATTATGGCTATACCATATTACTGCAGAAAAATGCCCAGATCAGTGATCCTGCCATTCACACTATGAGTACCATCAGCCTGATCGTTGCACTTGTTGTATTATGGCTTTGTCTGTTTATCTCGCTGGCTCTCAGCCGCAGTATTTCGCAGCCGGTCAGTCAGCTTGATCAGGCCATGAAAAAGGTCCGGCAGGGTGATTTATCAATCCGTATTTATACCAACCGGAAAGATGAATTAGGACGCCTGAGCGAAAGTTTCAACCGCATGACCAAAGAGCTGAGCGAACACCTCGAAACGGCCATTCAGAAGCAAAAGGATCTGAACGAGACCTCTTTACAACTCTATCAGACGCAGCTGAACCCGCATTTCCTATATAATACGCTGGACACAATCAAGTGGAGTGCCAAGATCAACCATGACCCCGATATTCCGGTACTGGCAGAAAATCTGGCACAGATCCTGCGGTACAGTATCAGCTCCTCGCCATTTATCCAGCTGCATCAGGAACTGCAGAATATAGCCAGTTATATTGAGATTCAGAAGATTCGTTTTACCGGAAGATTTTTATATGAAGTGGAGATTCCCTATCAGCTTGAAGACTGTCTGGTTCCAAAGATGATTTTGCAGCCGCTGGTGGAAAATGCCATCCTTCACGGCCTTGATGGCTGTGAGAACGGATACATCTGCATCTATGCCATACAAAAAGAAATCCTGCAGATCTCAGTCACAGATAACGGCTGCGGAATGAGTCAGGATATGATCGAATGGATCAACAGTCCTGATTCCCAAAAACGCGACGGGCATCTGGGCCTGTACAACATTATTCAGATCCTCAAACTGCACTACGGACAGGAATATGGACTGCATGCCGAATTAAATCCTGAAGGCGGCACCACTGTCACCATTTCCCTGCCGATTGAAAGGAGGTAAACAATGTATCGAGTTATCGTTGTGGAGGATGAAACAACTGTACGCAGAGGAATCGTCCTGACACTGGACTGGAATGGTCTGGGATGTGCGGTTGTGGGTGAAGCAGCTAACGGTGAAGAAGGATTTGATCTGGCCCTTCGCCTGAATCCGGATATCATTATTACCGATGTAAAAATGCCCCGCATGGATGGGGTTGAGATGATTCAGAAGCTGAGAAAAGAAGGCAACAAATCCCGGTTTGTTATTTTAACGGCCTATAGTGATTTCCGTTATGCACAGAGTGCACTTCGTCTGGGCGTCAGTGACTATCTGTTAAAGCCGCTCAAAGACGGTGATCTGGAAGGTGCCGTGCAGAATATTACCGGCCTGCTGGATGATACGGCTCAGAAAATTTCAGCTGTGAATACTCCTGCCCTGCTGTCTGAACCCGAACCCCGAACGCTTAGTAAATATGTTCAGGATGCGCTTAATTATATCCATAATCATTATAGTGAGGATATTAATATCAGTACGGTAGCCGGAAATCTGGCCATCAGTGAAGGTTATCTGAGCAGGATGTTTAAGAAGGAAACGGATTATACGTTTACGAATTATCTGATTTATTACCGGATTAAGCTGGCGATGGAACTGCTGAAGGATTACCGGTTGAAGGTTTATGAGGTGGCTTATCAGGTGGGGTATTCGGATACTACATATTTTAGTGCGCAGTTTAAGAAGATTGTGGGGATATCGCCTTCTGAGTATCAGGAGAGGCGGCGGAATTAGTTGCGGTGGGGAAGCGGCTTGTTGGCTTGTTGGGACCGGAAACTGCTCCGTTCTCTCGGCGGGACAGTTCTAGGAGCAGAAACAGGGCGTTGCATCGGCACCTCGTTCAATGTCGCCGTTTCCGGTCCCAACAAGCCAACAAGCCACTTCCCCCAGCTACTGATTCGCAGCCATCAGTAATAGTAAAAACAGGTGAGTCGTTAAGATTAACTTTTATCCACAATTTTCTTTTACTTTAAGTAGGTTCCATGAGTTTTTTAATTCCTGTGATGGTATTTTGCCAGCGAAGCTGGTTATCGCTTTTGGTGTTGCTGTGCCAGATTTGGTTGATGAAGGATTCTGTTGTTTTTTGGGCTAACAGGTTCAATATGACATCATATTCATATTCTTTTTCTGGTTCTACTGCAAGTAGTGTCATGATGGTCTGGTCCAGGTTGCGGTTGTATTGGTCTTTGATGGTTTTGGTGCCGTAGTGGAGGAAGGTGTCGTTGCAGATTCCTTTTTGGCAGAATATGCAGGGGGTGCAGATTATGTCTGCGTCGGCTGTGAAGCGGATGCTTTTTATCTGTCTGGTTAGGATCAGGTTGCCGATTCGGTAGAAATCGTGTTGGTATCTGGGGTCGGGGACGAAATTGTTTATTCCGGTTCCGTGTAGTTTGTAAATGTCCAGCAGGTGATGAGGTTTGATTGTGATTGATTCCAAGTTTGATTTTCCTCCGGTTACAGTTTTAGGAAGTTTTCCATTGTCTGGCACATCGCGGATGCCATTTCTTTGTTTTCCATCTCGCAGAAAATGCGGAGCAGGGGCTCGGTTCCGGAGAAGCGGGCACTGAGCCAGCCGCCGTTTTTAAGATATACTTTGCAGCCGTCGAGATAGCTGACCTGAGCTACGGGGTATGGGAATTCGGGGAGTGACTTTTGTTCAAACAGCTGCTGATAAATCTGGTTTCGTTTTTCGTTGGTGAAGCGGTAGGCTCGTTCTTCCATGTGGTTGGAACCGTATTCCCGACTGATGTCGGCGGATATTTCGGACAGGTGTTTTCCTGATATGGCGATCATTTCGACCAGGAGGGCTGCTGCGTAAATGCCGTCTTTGCCGTGGATATGGCCTTCGACTGTGAGGCCTCCTGATGATTCACCGCCGATGATGGCTCCGGTCTCCTGCATTTTGGCTGATATGTGTTTGAATCCTACGGGTACTTCATAACATTTCTGACCGAAGCTTTCGGCTACTTTGTCGAGCATGTGGGTGGTGGAAATGTTTCGGACTACCGGTCCCCTCATGCCTTTGTATTTCAGCAGGTAGTAGTACAGCATGACCAGGATTTCATTGGGATGCAGGAAATGACCTTTGTCGTCGATGACGCCGAGACGGTCGGCATCGCCGTCGGTTGCGATTCCGATATCACAGAAGCGGTCAAGCACATAGTTCTGCAGGTTTTTCAGGGTGTCCTCGGTTGGGGCGGGCATTTTGCCGCCGAATAAGGTATCGTGCTGGGCGTTGATGGTTTCGATTGTGCAGCGGGCTTCTGACAGGATTGTATTCAGAGCGATCAGGCTGACTCCGTACATCGGATCGATGGCTACTCTCATATCGCTGTTACGGATTGCTTCGGTATCAATTTTGGCCAGGATGCTGTCCAGATACTCGTTTAGCGGGTGAATCTCTTCTACCATGCCGCGCTCTACCGACTCCTGATAGAATGAGGTGGGCATCTTGCCTTTTTCACTGTTATCGCAGATGTATTCTTTCTCTGCTATCGTCAGATAGTGTTCTATGTCACGAGTCTGTTCTTCGTCGGCATCGCGGCCGCCGTAGGTGAATACCTTTATACCATTATAAATGGCCGGATTGTGGCTGGCGGTGATCATAAAGCCGTAATGAAGTTTATGTTCCATTACGTAATACATTATTAAAGGCGTTGGTGAGCTTCGGTCGATAAAACGGACCTTGATCCCTGCCTTGGTAAAAATCTCGCTTGCCCAGACTACGGCTTCCTTGGAGAGGAAGCGCCGGTCATATCCGGCGACAATCCCCTCCTGGTCTACGCCTTCTGCTTTCATTTTCATGCAGAGTGCCAACGCCAGCTTCTGGATATTTTCTTTTGTAAACTCTTCTCCTATGATGGCTCTCCAGCCACCGGTACCAAACTGTATCATGTCTCTCTCCCTCTGAACTTTGTATTAGACAACCGAAACCTTGCCTTTGCTGACTTTCAGGAAGATCAGCAGTGACACTACTGTACTGATGGTAAGAATTGATGCCAGCGCCGCAGCGGTTCCGTAGCTGTTGCGCACAACCTCTGTATAGATTGCAACCGATATGGTACTGGTTTTTCCGCTGTACAGCATAACGCTCGATGACAGTTCATTAATACAGGTAATCCAGCTCAGTATCGCTCCTGACAGCACTCCCGGTGCCATCAGACGAGCCGTCACTTTGAAGAATGTCTTCATTGGCGAAACTCCGAGATTGATGGAGGCTTCCTCGACACTGGGGTCCATCTGGTGCAAAAATGCACTGCCTGCCCGCACCGTATAGGGCAGTTTTCTGACAATGAAGGCAATGACCATAATGAAGGCGGTTCCGGTCAGGATCACCGGTTTTTTATTGAAGGCAACAATCAGGCTGATACCAAGTACTGCTCCCGGAATAACGAACGGAAACATGATCAGCAGATCCATTACCTGGGCAAACCAGCCTTTTTGCCTGACAACAATGTAGGAAATCAGCATTCCGATAATGACAATAAAAATGATAGCGATCGTTGAAAATGTAAATGTATTGCGAATATTGGTCCCCAGACGGTTAAAAATCGTCCGGTAGCTGTCAAAGCTGAACCCTTTCTGGAATCCGGTAAAGTCACTCTTTACAAAACTGCTTACGACAACAACAATCTGCGGCAGAATTCCAATAAAAGTAACCAGACATACCGGCAGGGTCGCCAGTAAACGCTTTCCGCCTTTAAGCTGAACTTCCTGCGGCGGACGCATTGCCGTCATAACGTAATTCTTTCTGGAAACATAATACTTCTGTACCAGCAGAACTGAGGTTGAACAAAGTACTACAATTACAGATAATGCACTGGCCAGGTGGGCATTACCGCCCATCTCACTCATGTATTCATTGTATACCAGAACCGGCAGTACCATATAACCTTCACCAATCAGCATCGGTGTACCAAAATCCGCAAGGCTGGTCATAAATACCATAATAGCTCCGGCCAGAATCGATGGTATGATAACCGGTATCGTCACGGTGAATAACCGGCGCAGTTTGTTGCTGCCAAGGTTCTCTGCCGCTTCCTCCAGGCTGGCATCAATACTGCCCATCGCCCCGGAGGTATACAGATATACATACGGAAACAGCTTAAAGGTGAATACCAGAATAATTCCCAGTTTTCCATATATACTCGGCAGCACGATTCCCAGACTCGATTCAAAAAACTTTGTTACCAGTCCGGCCCGGCCAAACAGAGTGATCCAGCTGTAGGCACCGATAAACGGAGGACTCATCAGACTCATAATAATAAAGATATGGATCAGTTTTTTGCCCCAGACATTATAACGGGTCATCAGATATGCCATTGGTACACCGACCACCATCGTTGTACAGGTCGTAATAATGGATACCTGAAGGCTTCGGCCCAGAGCCGAATAGTAATACTTCTTAGTAAAGAAACGCTCATAGTTTGCCAGTGTAAAACCGGCTTCCTTGGCGGAAAAAAAGCTCCTCGTAATCAACGTACAGAAGGGATACACCAGGAATACCAGCATAAACAGCAAAACCAGGGCTTTGATCCAAAACCAAAAGTCCAGCTTTTTTGTTTTTAGCATGAAATCACCTCCATGGTATCGGCATTGTATACACTGACAGATTCAATATCAAAGTTAACCCTGACTTTCATACCATCCGGGCGTACCGTGCTGACATCTTTGGTATACTCGTTCAGCTGTAAGGTCTGGCCGTTGTCCAGTTCAATCTCATATTCGATGAAATCACCAAGGAAGGTAGAGATTGCTATAGTTCCCGGCAGCCCTTTCTCGTCATCAAAGAACAGCTGCTCCGGTCTGGCTGAGATGATCCCTTTGCCCTGATATGGTGCACGCAGTTTTGTCGTCAGCGTATAACTGCCATCAATCTTCAGACTGGCATTGTCGATATTGCTTCCGGCTACTTCACAGTCAATAAAATTTGATACCCCGATAAATCCGGCCACAAATGTATTTTCCGGCTTTTTGTAAATCTGTTCAGGGCTTCCCACCTGCATAATATTGCCGTCTTTCATAACCGCAATCCGATCCGATATCGCCAGCGCTTCTTCCTGATCATGAGTTACATAGATCGTTGTTATCCCCAGACGACGCTGAAGTTTCTTGATTACGGTACGCATCTGCACTCTCAGCTTTGCATCGAGGTTTGACAGCGGCTCATCCATCAAAAGAACACTTGGTTCAATTACGAACGCTCTGGCCAGTGCTACACGCTGCTGCTGTCCGCCGGACAGTTCATTTGGTTTTCTGTTCTTGAGCTGCTTGATCTGAACCAGTTCCAACGCTTCATCCACACGTTTTTCAATCTCATTTTTCGGTACTTTTTTAGCCTTAAGTCCATATGCAACATTCTCTGCAACAGTCAGATGCGGAAATATTGCATAATTCTGAAATACCATGCCAATGTCGCGCTTATGTGCTTCCACATGGTTGATCAGGGTTTCATCAAAATAAATCTCACCGCCGTCAACGCTGTTAAATCCGGCAATCATCCTCAGCAATGTGGTTTTTCCACACCCTGACGGTCCGAGAAGAGTATAGAATTCTCCCGGTTTCATCTCCAGATTTACCCCGTTTAACGCTACGAAATCACCATATTTTTTCACGGCTTTCTGAACTACTACTGCATGGCTCATGCCAATACCCCCTTTGTTTTTAATTAGGGACAGCAACCGTTACCGGTCCCTGTCCCTTTGTTCATCTTACTACTGCTGCAATACTGTGCAGATTAATTGTCTACCATGATATCATTAAACCGGTCAATAACTTCTTCCTTGTTGTTTGCTGCCCAGTCAAAATCATAGTCAACCAGAACAAGGTCACTTAATTTGGCCATACCTTCGCCCACTTCCATATCACTTCTGACCGGACGGCGTCCCCAGTTCTCACTCTGCTCAGTCTGACATTCTTTGGAAGTCACAAAATCAATAAACAGCTTGGCATTTTCTTCGTTCGGACAGTCTTTCACAAGAGCAACACCATCCGGCACTGCAGAAGTACCATCTTTCGGATATACAAATCCTACCGAAGCGTCTTCTGCATATTTAATAGCAGATTTCTCAAGAGTAAGCCCGGCATAGAACTCACCGTCAGCTACCATCTTGTGACATTTTCCCGAAGAGTCAACAATCTTGCCGTCCAGATTGATATACAGATCAGTGATGAATTTCCAGCCATCTTCTTTACCACCATGTCCTAACAGCATGGTACAGAGCTGTGTATAAGCAGAACCGGATTTAGATGGCAGACAGTATGCAATCTTTCCTTTCCATTCCGGAGCCAGTAAATCTTCCCAGGATTCCGGAGCTGCCATTCCGTCTTTTTCGATCAGGTCTTTATTGTAGAAAATAACCATTGGTAACGGACTTTCTCCGATCCAGTATCCGTCCGGATCCTTGTATGCTGCATCAATAACATCATCATTGGCACATACATACGGTGCAAAATATTCTTTAAATGCTGCCAGCGAGTCTGCCCCGCCGCCCCACAATACATCTGCAATCGGATTTGCTGATTCTGCTGCAATACGGTTACACAATTCACCGGTTCCAGCTGCAACGATCTCTACCTTGACGTTTGGATATTTCTCCATAAACAGATTTACACCGGCATTGAGCGGGTCTGCATCATGAGGAGAATATACAACTACTGTTCCGGAATAATCTTCCGGTGCCTTCTCTCCGGCTTCTGCTGCCTCCGGCTGCGCACTTTCCGGTTGTTCTGCCAAAGCTTCTGTCTCTGTCTTTGCCGCTTCTGTCGCCGGGGCCTGAGTCTCTGCCGCTTTACCGCCGCACGCTGCCAGACTAAGTGCCATCATTGCCGCTAATGATACTCCTAATACTTTCTTCATAATACACCTCTCCTTTTTACTTTTTTGTTACACTTACTTTTTGTCACAATTCAGGAATTGCTTCCTGTCATGCATTTATTATAGTTTTATTTTCCAACAATATCCATGTACTATTCTAATATTTCTTTGGATATTCTGACCTCTTTTTTTCATTGTTCCCTTATCTTCATATGCAAGTTGTATGTTTCATTTTTTAAGTCCAATATTTTCTCAATATTTTGCACAAGAACAAAGTGGCTTCGCCACTCTCAGCTCCCCCTGCCCCCTCAATCTTTGAGG
>DAMAMW010000003.1:0-290908 GCA_032073745.1 Lachnospiraceae bacterium
AACATAATACATATTATGTTTTATCTATAAATTTTCCTGACTCAAAACACCAGTCCCAGACTATTCAGCATTGCCTCATGTTCTCTGCCGCTGGTTATCGTATAAATACGAGTAGTTTCGATACTGCTATGCCCCAGCAAATCAGCCAGATAAACAATATCTTTTTTCTTTTTGTAGCATAATCTTGCGAATAAATGTCTTAAATTATGCGGAAAGATCTTTTCTGCCGCCACACCGGCTGCCTCAGCAAGTGCCTTCATATTTGACCATACCTGAATCCGGCTGACCGGTCTGCCGCCTGATGTTACAAAGACAGGTCCCTTGCTGATCCTCTTTCTCCTGCAGTAGTAAAGCAGGTGTTTCCGTAATTTAGGAACAATCAGTATCACCCTGCGTTTTCCCTTACCCAGGACTTCTGCCCGCCCCTGCCGCACCGCCTCCACTGTTATAAAAGGAAGCTCACCCACACGAATACCGGTACCGCAAATCGTCTGCATAATCATTTCCAGCTGACTGTTCCTTCTACCTCTGGCAGCCTCCACCAGACGTTCATATTCATTTCTGCTCAACTCCCGGTTCTGATCACAGAATAACTGTCGCTGATTCTTGAAACTTTTGACCCGGCAGTTTTCCAGTCCCATCCAGCCCAAAAACTTATTCAAAGCTGCCAGCATGGAATTGGCACTGCTTATTTTATACCGGCTGCTCAAATATTCTTTATACGCAATCACCCGTTCTTTTTCAATCAATGTATCATTTCCTAAAAAACCGTAAAATACTTTAATATCATGCATATACTTATCAATCGTTGATTTACTTCGCTCATCCTGCTGCAAATAGTTCAAAAATCCCCGGATATGTTCTGTTGAATTTTTCATCTCATCCATTATAAGCCCTCCTTCATAAAACTATCATCAACTTGTGTATTTGTGCATTGATAGTATACACACTTCGTTCACTCTGCATTCATATTCAGTATATTACATACTGCAAGCCATTTCAATTATATGCTCCAATTTTTGACAATAAAACATCTGACACATATCCGCACTATACGAATACCGCCAGATGTTCCAATAGACCTAATGCCGATTATGTTTATCTCTTCGCGGATAGCACACCTGCCCGCCAAGTAATATCAGTGTCAGAATATTCGGATATGCCATCAGGCCATTCCAAATATCTGAAAACATCCAGACAAGATCCAGCCGGCATACGCAGCCAATAAAGACTGCCGCCAGATACAACAAGGTATAAGCGGCAAGGCCTGCCTTAACTGCTTTCTTCCCGGCAAACAATTTTTCCAGCAGATAACCGGCTGTCTGCCGGCCAAGATAATACCAGGCGATTATTGTGGCAAATGCAAATACCACCATCGCTCCTGACACCAGTACTTCTCCCAGGCCGCCGAGCCGTCTGGAAAAACACCACGCCGTCAGCGCCGCACCGTCATACCGAGTTGGCATACCGGTATAATATGTAATGCATAAAATCACCAATGCCGTCATCGTACAAATTACAATAGTATCAAAAAACACTTCAAACATTGCCCACATGCCCTGTTTTTGCGGTGTAGTATCTTCCGCCTCGCCATGCAGGACCGCCAGACTGCCCAGACCGGCCTCATTGGAAAACACTCCTCGTGACAAGCCATACCGGATACTTCGACTCATAACAATCCCGGCCACAGACCCCGTTATGCTTCGGAATTGAAATGCTTCCCGGAAAATGCTGCCAAACACCGCCGGCAGAATTTCATAGCAGGACAGAATTATTGCCATTGAAAAAAGAATGTAAATACCAGCCGACAACGGCATAATCCGTTCCGATACTCTGGCAATCCTGGCTGCTCCGCCGATAATAACAGCCGCCACCACTAATGTAACAAAAACACCGACTCCCCATCCCGGAATCCCGGTTCCAAATGTCAGTGTCCCGCTGATCGAATTTGATTGAACCATACTCCCCATTCCCAGGGATGACAACATTGCAAAGAACGCATACAACATTCCCATTCCCGGGCAGTTCAACCCCCGTTCCATATAGACCATCGGACCGCAGATCCAGGATCCGTCTTTCCTGCGGTAACGGTATTTCTGCCCTAATACCGTTTCAGCATAAGCAGTCATCATCCCGATAATCGCCGACAGCCACATCCAGAAAAGTGCTCCGGCGCCTCCGGCAGTCAGTGCCGTCGCCACTCCCACAATATTCCCGGTTCCGATTGTAGCTGCCAGCGCCGTACATGCTGACTGAAACGGCGTCACGCCGCTATCTTTTTTGCCGCCCTTTTTTTCAGGATCTGATCGCAATACTTCTCCGACCGTTTCACCAATCCATGTCCGAATGCCGCGAATCTGAAAAAATCCCGACCGGATTGTAAACCATATGCCGGTCCCAATAAAAATGAGCAATGTCCATGGTCCCCATACCATAAAATGGATGGTCTGAAACACAGATTCCACACATTTTCCTCCTCGCAATTTCCTTTAGATTATGTTATGATAAAATTTACAAATTTATTATCGTTAAAAGGAAAGAGGGATTTTATGCCTGGCTTTACCACCCATTATATCTTAGGAACAAAAGCTTACAACGATCTGCCAAATAATCAGTTAAAATACGTCATTGCCAAATATCGCTGGCTCTACCAGCTGGGACTTCAGGGTCCTGATATGTTCTTCTACAATATTCCCATTTTACGCCATCGTGATTACCGGAATGTCGGTTCTTATATGCATGAACATCATATCAGTGACTTTTTTGAATGTTATATCCGCAATCTCAACGAGATCAAATCCCGCCAGCAGCGGGAGGAGGGCCTGGCCTATTTGTGCGGATACCTGTGCCACTATATTGGTGATTCAATCTGCCACCCTTATGTGTATGGACGGATCGGATATGATGCCAAACATCCCACCAATCAGAGTCATGGCCGTCATGCTGCACTGGAGAACGATATCGATGCCCTGCTGCTGATGAAGTACAAAAAGAAAAAGCCTTCCCAGTTTAACCAGGCGGCCACGATTTGCTTAAATGGTATGGAGACACAGTTTATCTGTGGATTTTTATCCCGCTGCATCAATGAAACATACTATCCGATTACCTATAATAATAACTTTCAGGTCACACCGGCGATGGTACACCGTTCCATCATAGCGATGCGTTTCGGCGTGCGGACTCTGGCTGACCCATCCGGCAAGAAAAAGAACAGCATTGCATTTGTCGAAAACATCTTTTTGAAAAATCCTGTTGCGGCAAACAAGATTGTCACCGACGATGTCGCCAATCCCCGCAAGGTATTAAACCTCGACCACGAGATCTGGTGTAATCCCTGGGACCAGCGTCTGGCATCCCAGGCTTCGTTCCCGGAGCTGTTCCGCCAGTCTTTTATGAAGTGCTCCAATGTATTTGCTCTGATCAATATCACGATTCTTGGTACAGCCGAAGATCAAAAAAAGAACCTGGAACGATTGCTGGATGAATTAGGCAGTTATTCCTATCACAGCGGTTTGGCAGTGGCGGATTAATCATCCGCCACTGCCAAAATCATTTTCAGGTTCTTTTTCTAATTTTGAATGGTATATCCTTCAACCGATGGCCATTCAAACGTTGGCTCAATACCTATATTGCTGTAGATAATGACAATATCCGTATAAGTATTGATCACATTCCCGGCCGTCAGCATATCAACATCTACTGTAATACTGCCCTTAATCAACATTCCGTCGGGACTGATAACAACCTTACCATAATACTCATTCAAAGTCTGTCCGCCAATACTAAGCTGTTCATTGCTCACACCGTTCTCACAGGCATAAGTCAATTCGACGTTTCCGTTTTCATCGACATTACTTACATAAATATCTCTCAAAAGTTCCGGCTCCGGAAGCATCCGCTGCCAGGAGTATTCCGACCGTCTCATCGCATCAGTCAGATCCGCCTGCTGAGCTACCTTCTGACCATTGGCATCCTGATATAAGGTGCCTTCGGTGTAGAACGTTGTGGAAGTCCGCTGCTGTCCTGATACTACATTATTCTCTGTAACAAGATACTGCATCCCTTCCCGGTTCTGGTTATTCATCTTAAGATTAATTGTCTTCTGTGCTACGGCATTCCGGCCTGCAGTCTGCATATGAATCGCTACATCTACCAGCATCTCATAATTACTCAGACGATTCACCTTGTCCCGCGCGGTCTGATATAACGCTGCTGCGTCCAAATCAGTCGCTTCCGGCGTGGTTTCAGCCAGCGCTGTCCCGCCTGTAAACAACATGATTGCCCCCAATACAAATAATAGTTTTTTCATCTCTCGTGCTCCTAACAAAGTCTAACATAAGTTGTATTTATTTTAACATGGAAATGAAATTCACGCAAGTATGAAACACTATCACGCAATTCCATATCTTTACGGTTCTTGTTGGACAATTCCAGGTGAGAGAATACAGCTCCTTTTGAGGCAATGATATTATAATTTCCAGATATCCCGGTTGTACTGGGCAATTGTCCGGTCAGCTGAAAAATATCCTGCTTCGGCAATGTTTACGAGCATCTTTTTCGCCCATTCCATGCGGTTATTGTAATCATTAAATGCCTGTTCCTTGGTCTCAATGTATTCTTTGATATCAAGCAGGGCCATAAACCAGTCTTTAACAATCATATCTTTCTGCAGGCGCATCAGCTGATCAATGTCGCCGATCTTTGCCAGTTCATCACAGGTTATAAAATCAACCAGTTCCTTTATGCTCTTATCTTCTTTATATAATGCTGCCGGACTGTAGGTCTTTGTTTCATACAGTTTGATTACCTCTTCACTGCTCTTGCCAAAGATATAGATATTATCCGCTCCTACCAGATCGTTAATCTCGACATTGGCTCCATCCATAGTTCCGATTGTCACCGCCCCGTTCAGCATAAATTTCATGTTGCCGGTACCGCTCGCCTCCTTGGAAGCCAGGGATATCTGCTCAGACAGGTCACAGGCCGGGATCAGATGGGATGCCATTGTTACATTATAGTTCTCTACCATAACCACATTCAGATACGGGGCTACTTCCGGATCATTTTTAATCAGTTCCTGCAGGCACAGGATCAGATGAATGATGTCTTTTGCCAGAATATATGCCGGTGCCGCCTTGGCACCAAAAATCATCGTTATCGGCCGTTTCGGCTTGCTGCCCTTTTTAATATCAAGATATTTGTAAATTGCATACAGTGCATTCATCTGCTGCCGTTTGTACTCATGGAGGCGCTTAATCTGAATATCATAGATCGACTGATCATCGATTTCCAGGTTCTGGGTTTCTTTCAGGTATGTTTTTAAGCTGGTTTTGCTCTCCTGCTTAATGGCCAGCAATTCGCTCAGCAGCGTCTCATCATTCTTAAAAGCCAGCAGCTCTTTTAGCTGATCGGCATCCTGCTTCCATCCGTCACCAATTTTGTCAGTGATCAGGGCTGCCAGCTTCGGATTGCAGTGCATCAGCCAGCGGCGGAATGTAATTCCGTTTGTTTTATTATTAAATTTTTCCGGATAAAGCTTATAAAATGCTTTTAATTCCGAACCTTTTAATATCTCCGTATGCAATGCCGCAACACCATTTACACTGAAACCATAGTGGATATCCATATGGGCCATATGTACCCGGTTATCTTTATCGATAATTGCCGTGGTTTCACCGGACGTTTTTTTCACTCTTGCATCCAGATCTTTGATAATCGGCAATAAATGCGGAACTACTGCTTCCAGATATTTAACCGGCCATTTTTCCAGTGCTTCTGCCAGAATCGTATGGTTGGTATAGGCACAGGTCTTTGATACAACAGCAATCGCCTGATCACGGTCCAGACCACGCAGTTCAAGCAGGCGGATCAGTTCCGGTATCACCAGAGACGGATGGGTATCATTGATCTGAATCACGACATGATCGGCAAGTCTGTGAATATCATATCCCTTTTCATCAAACTCTTTTAATATAAGCTGGGCGCCGCAGCTGACCATAAAATACTGCTGATATATCCGCAGCAGCTCACCCTCTTTATCACTGTCATCCGGGTACAGAAACAAGGTCAGGTTGCGGGCAATATCAGTCTTATCGAAGCTGATACCGTCCTTAATAATGGACTCATCAACAGTCTCAACATCAAACAGATGAAGTTTATTAATGCCGTTTTTGTATCCGACAACGTCAATATCATACAGGCAGGCATTCAGGGTAAGATCTTTAAAAGGTACTTGGAAATGATCATTCGTTTTATTCAGCCAGCTGTTTGGTGTGATCCAGGGATTCTTTTCTTCCAGCTGCTTATGATCAGCAAATACCTGTTTAAATAAACCAAAATGGTAGTTTAAACCAATACCGTCTCCCGGCAGGCCAAGGGTGGCAATGGAATCCAGAAAACAGGCTGCCAGTCTGCCCAGTCCGCCGTTTCCAAGTGAAGGTTCCGGCTCAATGTCCTCAATCTCGGACAGATGTTTGCCTTCGGCCTCCAGCAGTTCTGAGACCGCATCATAAAGCCCCAGATTGATCAGATTATTGGACAGCAGTTTTCCGATCAGGAATTCTGCTGAAATATAATAAAGTTTTTTCGTTCCCTCTAAACGTTGTTGTCCTTTTTCTGCATTCTTCGTAAGAGTCAGCAATCCTTCAAACAATTCCTGGTTGGTACTCGCATGAATCGGCTGTGTTAATACTGCCTCCAGCTGCTGTCTGATTTCTTCTTTTAACATAGTCAAACCTCCATCTTTCTGACAGACGCGGTCGATTCCCGTTCTATCAGCTGTCCTTCAAATACCTTCCCCGGCACACTTTCCTTATTTTTGATCATCTTAAATAAGGCCTGGATGGATGCTTCTGCAATCGCCTCCACCGGCTGTTTCATCGTCGTTATGGAAGGTTCATAAAAATAAGTATCCGGCAATCCGTCGAAACCGGCAACTACAAAATCCTCAGGGATACGATATCCTTTTTGGAAAATAGCTTTACAGGCGCCGATTGCCTGCATATCGGAAATTGCATATACCGCAGTGAACGGTACCTCCTCTTCCAGCAATTCCTTCATGACTTCATATCCATTCTGCATGGAATATGACTGCACATTGTCTTTCATATGTCTGATCAACTGTTCATCCACCGTGATGCCGTTATCCTGCAGGGCCTCCCGGTAGCCATCCAGCCTCAGTTTACCGATACTGGCATCATGTTCAAGGGCACCCAGAATCGCTATCCTTTTATGCCCCTGTTTGCACAGGTAATCGGTCATCTTATAACTCTCCACCTTATCATCAACGGAAAAGTACGAACAGATACCGCAGTCCGCCAGATCCTGGATGCCTGCGGTACTAAGTACAAACGGCACATTGATCTGTCTTAACTTTTCCCGGGAATGGGAAAAATAACCACCCAAAAAAACAATCCCTTTTAATCTCTTTTCCTTAATTAACTCCAACGCCACTTCCACTTCGTCCTGAAGCTCATCAATATGCTGCAGGAAGAAAGAATACTTGTTACGGCTGATCTCTTTTTCAATCCGATGCACAAGATTGGAGAACAGCGGATTGGATATTCCCTTTACCAGAATCGCAATCGTCTTTGACGCGGTGCGTTTGAGATTACGCGCACTGTTATTCGGGACATAGTTATATTCCGCGATGGTTTTCATAACCAGTTCCTTGGTCTTTGGATTAATATCCGGATGATTGTTAATTGCCCTTGATACTGTGCTGACTCCTACGCCGCACTTTTTTGCGATATCTATAATCGTTACTTCCATTTTACATCCCCCTCTGCATTATAATCTACCATACAATTGGGTTGTTTGTCTAATCTTGTCGACCAGTTCCCGCGAGACGGCTCCCGGCTTCAGCCGCCAGGTCCAGTTGCCGCCGATCGTTGCCGGAGTATTGATCCTGGCTTCCGGTCCCAGATCCAGATAATCCTGAAGCGGGATCACACAAAGTTTTGACACACTTGACATGGCCATCCGGATAAAGGTCCAGGAAATCTCATCCTGTTCCAGACGATCTCTGCCCAGATACTCAAGGGCATACTCCCGGTCGGTCTCGCTGATACTGTCATACCATCCTCTGATTGTATTATTATCATGGGTTCCGGTATACGCAATGCAGTTTTCCGTGTAGTTGTGAGGCAGATAGTTGCCGGCCTCCCTTGAATCAAAGGCAAACTGCAGGACTTTCATCCCCGGATATCCGGTATCCTTAAGCAACCGGAATACTGATTCGGTCAGGAATCCCAAATCCTCGGCAATAATATTTAACTCTCCCAGCTCACGGGTCAGGGCATGAAAGATATCCATCCCCGGCCCCGGCATCCAGGCACCAAATTCGGCAGTCTGGTGTCCGACCGGAATACTGTAATATTCATCGAGGCCCCGGAAATGGTCGATCCGGATTACATCATACAGGCTGCGATGATGCCTGATCCGTTTGCTCCACCACTTAAAACCGGTCTTTTTGTGAAACTCCCAATCATACAAAGGGTTCCCCCACAGCTGACCGGTCGCGGAAAATCCATCCGGCGGGCATCCTGCCTGGCCGGTCAGCCGCCGGTCCTCATCCATCTGGAACAAGTCAGGATCAGCCCAGCTGTCGGCACTGTCCAGTGCCACGTAGATCGGAATATCACCGATAATCTCAATGCCTTTTTGATTGACATAGGCCTTCAGATCTCTCCACTGCTTTGAAAACTGATATTGTACAAACCGGTTGTAATCGATCTCTTCTTTTAAGATGTCGCGGTACCGTTCAATGGCCCGGGGTTCTCTGAGACGGATATCATCGTCCCACTCCATCCAGCTCCTGTCACCAAAAAAAGATTTCACCGCCATAAATAATGCATAATCAGATAACCAGTCTTCATTCTGGCGGATAAAGTCCTGATACTCCCGGTCTGATTCGAGGTCAAACCGCTTGAATGCTTTCCATAATACGGCTTTCCTGGACTGATAGATTCGGCCATAGTCCACCTGATTTTCGTATTCGCCCCAGTCACAGGCTGCACACTCTTCAGCGGTCAGCAACCCGTCACTGATCAGGGTCTCAAGATCCACAAAGTAGGGATTGCCTGCAAAGGTGGAAAAAGACTGATACGGAGAATCACCATATCCGGTCGGACCCAGAGGCAGCAGCTGCCAGTATTTCTGACCGGCTTCCTGAAGCAGGTCGGCAAATTCATATGCTGCCCTGGAAAAACATCCGATCCCATACCGGGACCACAGACTGGAAACCGGCATTAAAATTCCACTTGCTCTCATAATATTGCCATCCCTTCCTATCCCTTAACTGCTCCTGCTGCCACACCCTTGATGATATACTTCTGGCAGGACAGGTAGAATATGATTACCGGCACAATTGCCAGTACAAGCATTGCCATCATCGCCCCCATATCGATGGAGCCATAACCGCCGCGAAGATACTGGATTGCAATCGGGATCGTCTTATAGTCATTTCCAATAACCAGATTCGGCAGCAGATAATCGTTCCAGATCCACATGGTATTTAATATTGCTACGGTGATAACCGTTGGCTTAAGCATCGGCAAAACTACGCCGAAGAATGTCTGGAGCGGGTTGCAGCCGTCGATCAGGGCCGCCTCTTCAATCTCGAGCGGAATCGATTTGACAAAGCCGGAGAACATAAATACCGACAGACCTGATCCAAAGCCCAGGTAGATAAAGATGATACCAATCGGATTATCCAGATACATTCTGTTAGCTACCCATGACATTGTGTACATTACCATCTGAAATGGCACGATCATTGCAAATAAAAACAAGTAATATAAGCAGCTGGTCAAACGGCTTTTAACCCGGATAATATACCATGCTGTCATAGAAGTACAAACCAGGATCAATGCGACTGAAAAAATCGTAATGAATGAGGTCCAGCCAAATGCCTGTGGAAATCCTGTCTTGGAGATTCCGTTGATATAATTCTCAAGCTGAACAAAGGTCTCACTTGTCGGAAAACTAAATGGTGCATCACTGATATACAGCTTGCTCTTAAACGAGTTCATCAGAATAATCAGGATCGGCATTAAAAATAATACTGCCAGTACCGCCATACATGCCGTTAACAGACGGCCCTGCCCTTTTTTCATTTCATCCATCAGTTCTCCACCTCCTTACGTCTGGTTGCATACATCTGCAGCAACGCGATTGCCGCAACTAACAGGAAGAACACAACTGCTTTGGCCTGACCTACGCCTTCCCATCCGGTCCGTCCGTAAAATGTCTGATAGATATCAAGTGCTACCATTCTGGTCTCTTTTCCGGGTCCTCCGGCTGTCAGTGCCAGGTTCTGGTCAAACAGTTTAAAGGAGTTGGTCAGCGTTAAAAACAAACAAATCGTAATCGACGGCATAACCAGCGGAATCGTGATTTTTTTCAAAATCTGCGGAGACGTAGCGCCGTCCATTCTGGCAGCTTCCATTAACTCCAGTGGAATATTCTGAATTCCGGCAATGTATATGATCATCATATAACCGATCATCTGCCAGTTCATCAGCACCACCAGTCCCCAGAAGCCATAGGTGGCATCGCTGTTGATGGTAACGCCATACGGCAGCAGCAGACCATTGATAATCAGCTGCCAGATATACCCCAGAACAATACCGCCGATCAGGTTCGGCATAAAAAATACAGTTCGATACAGGTTGGTTCCTTTGATTCCTTTCGTCAATGCCATTGCCAGGAAAAAGGCAAAGACATTGACGGTGATAATCGATACAATCGTAAACTTGGTAGTAAACCAAAGTGCATTCAGGAAATCCTTATCCTGTATCATTCTGATATAGTTTGACAATCCAACCACTTCTGCATCGATAACAGTAGTAAACTCACAAAATGACAGGTACACTCCCATAACGAAAGGAACCAGAAAGGCTATGGCAAACGCAATCAGGGTCGGCAATACAAATATAGGAAAATAACGTTTCATTGACTTTTGCATATTTCGGCTCCTCCTTGAGCAAAAAATTGCTTATTATTCTGCCACATTGGCCTTCTCAACCGCCCAGTCTGCTTTCATATCTGCTACTACGGTATCCCAGTCTTTGCTGCCCTGAGCGTACTGAAGCAGGGAAGCACCGAAGTTATCTTTGAAGGTCTGGCTTGGGAATGAAGTGAAGTTCCAGGTAACTGTTGTCTTGGAAGCATCATTCATCGATTTTACGATTTCCTGGGCCAGCGGATCAGATGGCTGTTCTGCTTCGGTAAACGTACTGAACGGAGCAATGAATCCGAGATCACCGGTCATGTATGCTTTACCTTTTTCAGAGGTAACCAGCCAGTTTACAAAATCAATCGTTGCTTTCTGATCTGCTTCACTTACCTTATTATTTACTGCAAAGAAATTCTCTGTACCGATACATAATCCCTGGTTGTTGTCCTCAGGCATTCCGGTCAGCAATGGCAGGAACTTCACATCAGTTTCCAGAACTGTATTCCCGGTGATGCCGGCGATCTGTCCCCAGCCCCAGTTGCCGTTCTGAACCATTGCAGTCTTGCCGAGTGCAAATTCAGCCATCGAATCATCTACGCTCTTGGAACCTACCATGCCGGGTTCGGTAATCGAGTTGTTCAGATATAAGTCAAACAAATTCTTAAAATTATCAGAATAGGTAAAGTCAAGTTCTTTTTTATCGGCAACACCGTCTTTTTGATATTCATAATATACCGGTACGTTTGCCAGATGGGTCTGCCATCTCCAGTCTTCACCGGCAGCAAAGGATGTTGATGAGAACACACCTTCAATGCCCAGTTCATCTTTACGGGCTGTCATATCTTCAACTACTGCCTTAAGGGTATCAAAATTGGTGATCTCCTCTGTAGATGAGATTGATACTGCACGGTCGGACAGGGCAAAATACTTCTGCATAACAGCATCGTTATAAATAATGCCATAACCTTCTACAACATAAGGAACTCCGTAAACGCCATCACCATCGGTAATTGCCAGATCCGGGTCAGAAAGATTCTTATAGAAGTCGGTATCTTTCAAATCGAGGCAATAACTTTTCCAGGACTGATATCCTACCGGTCCGTTGATCTGGAACAATGTCGGCGGATTCTTCTTGGCTATCTCTGACTTCAGTGTTGACTCATAACCACCGGAAGCGGCGGTCACTACCTTCACCTGTACTCCGGTCTCCCCGGTATATTCTTTTGCAATCTGTTCCCAGACCTCTGCTACTTCCGGTTTGAAATTCAGGTAATATACAGATCCTTCATCACTTTTCTTGCCGCCGCATCCGGTCAGTAATGCTGCTGCCATCATACCTGCCATTGCCATACCTGCTGCCTGTCTCAGTTTCATAATAGACCTCTCCTTTTTGATTGTTCTTTTTATATTGTTTTGGTTTTCCGGAAACGTTATCGGCAACGTTTCCAATTCGTAGTTTTATACTAACATTTCGGAGCGCCTTTTGCAATACATTTCTTAAAACCATTGTGAATTCGTTTATTTCCCACAATTTTCCAATCCTCCCTTTGTAATTATTGCACAAAAAAGGAATCACATGAACCGCCATCGATTCGTGTGATTCCTTATTCACTGAATGTCATTTATCCTGCTCCCACATCTTATCCACCAAAACCCACACCAACTCTCTCTGCTTAGGATCAAGATCTTCTATAAGCTTTACATACTTGACATTCTCCTGACTGACTTTTACTGATACTTTTCGTTCTTCTTTGTTAACAGGAAGTTCATTTCCAAGAAGATAATCCGTAGTCACCTTAAAATACCGGGCTAATATTAGCAGCTGTTCCAGTGACATACTTGTCACATCACGCTCAATACGGCTGATTGCCTGCTGGGATATGTTCACCTTGTCTCCCAGAGACCCCTGCGTCAGTCTGTTTGATTCTCTTAACTCACGTAGTCTGCTTCGTTCCATATACTGCACCTCACAGGAATATTCTACCATTGCAGAATATTCGTTTTACTTACATTAGAGGTACGCATTACCCTGTTTCGAAGTAAAATATCAGTATATTACCTGATCGCCGTCTTTCATAACATAATGTTTCAGATCACCTAATTTACTCATCCAGGACTTAGTCTGAAGAATGGTCCACTTGCTTCCGTCATGCTCCCACAACCATGATGGAGCAGGCCACAGACAGATACTTGGATTGATCGCGCGGTAGACATCCTCGCTTACACCATTCTGTCCATGATGTGCCATCTGAACGATATCAGCCTGAAGCTGCTCGGCACCAACGTCTGCCAGAAGTCTGTCCCCTCCGGCTTTGGCAAGATCTCCTAAAAACAATACCTTTTTATTATTAATCAGCATCTTATATACGATACCTGCGTTATTGCCTTTGTCTTCCGACAATTCATATCGGTCATTCATGACCTGAATAATCACATCATCAACCTGAAAGAACTGGTTTCTGCTAACCTGATGGAGTTTGTCCGCAGGCAGCCCGGCAAAGGTACCAAGCAGGCTGATTGCCATCGTCTGCTCCTCCTGGTCATGAATCCGGTACCAGTCTGCATCTGCCATCGAATAGTAGATGCCGTCGATCTGAATATCCTGCGCACCGTCCTGCAAAATCTTATATAGAGCACCGACATGATCACCATGAGGATGAGTCAGAAACCATGCCGATACATGTCCGCCCCGGGCCTGAATCTGGCTGCGCAGATAATCGCCGTCTTCTCCCAGTCCGCCGTCAACGACAATCAGACTGCCCTGGCTGGTCTCAATAATAACCGATAAGATCTGGCTGTTGGTCTGGGAATTCAGCATGGTAATAGAAGCGCCGCCCAGAATCGGTTCTGCCGGAGTTCCTTTTTCTGCTACAGTTACAAGGCTGGTATTGCCATTAATAGTCGGGCCGCTGCCGCCTGTTCTGCCTGTTCCGGCAGTAACGGTCTTGCTGCCGCCTGCATCTGCGGACTGTCCGCCCTGGGCCCCGCTTCCCTGTGAGGAATTGCTTTGCCCGCCTTTATTCGGAGAGTCCCCCTCACCTGCGTTCGGCGGAAGAGTCTGACCGGCCACAACGGTATTGCTGCCCTTATCCTGTGAATTATCGGAAGCAGGTGCTGCAGGATTGTTTGTTCCGGTTGTGTTAGTCGTATTATCCTGATTTAATGCCTCTACACCTTCTGTGATATGTTCAGTCAAATGAAAATCCGCCTTTTTTACGGGCATTGTGTTATAGGCTTCCATCGATTTCGGCTGCCCGCTGATAACAGCTGCCGCTACCATCCCCGCCACTAATGTTCCGCTTAACCAATTGGTCATTCTCTTCTGTCTCATATGTTCCTCACTTATATCCTGTTATCATTATTGTCACCACGATATTTTATCAAAAATACCCATTTTTTGATAGGGGGTTTTGGTAATTGTCAGAAAAACGTTATATATTTTTATTGCCTTTTTTTTCTATTCATGCTATCATGTTCAATATCAAATATTTTTTTACTTTTTTGAACATATCGGAGGATTACTAACATGAATGAAAAGAAACCCAAAGGTTTAATGAAAGAATTGGATCTGATAACGACATTTTTACCTTTTATCTGCATCTGTATTTTATGTATTATGTTTGTATTGTATCCAACGAAGTCCTCTGACATACTGGAATCGATTCGTTATTTTCTGGGCGACCGGCTGGGCAGCTTTTATCTGGTTATCGGTCTGGGCATATTTATCTGCTCCATATATCTTTCATTTTCCAGATTCGGGAAGATCAAACTTGGCGAGATCGGAAAACCACAGTATTCTAATTTTAAATGGGGCTCGATGATGTTTACCGCCGGACTGGCCGCTGATATCCTGTTTTACTCATGCTGCGAGTGGATGTATTACTGGAATGAGCCACGGGTTGGTGATATGGGCAGCCTTGAAGAATGGGCAGCAACCTATCCGCTGTTTCACTGGGGCCCGATCCCCTGGGGATTCTATCTGGTTCTGGCTGTTGCCTTCGGTTTCATGCTCCATGTCCGCAAACGCAGCAAACAGAAATATTCTGAATCATGCCGTGCTCTGCTGGGTGATCGTGTTGACGGATGGATGGGAAAAGTGATTGACATTGTTGCTGTTTTTGCACTGCTTGCAGGAACCGCTACTACGTTCTCCGTTGCCACACCGCTTTTATCACTGGCGATCAGCCGGATTACCGGAATAGCCCAGAGTACCACTCTGACAATTCTTATCCTGGTATTTGTGTGCTGTATTTATACCTGTTCCGTGTATTTTGGCATGAAGGGAATTATTCGTTCAGCCGCCTGCTGTACTTATCTTTTCTTTACATTATTGGTCTATGTATTCTTTTTTGGCGGGGAAAGCCAGTTTATTGTTGAGATGGGAATCACTTCACTGGGCAATATGGTGCAGAACTTTATCGGACTTTCGACCTGGACCGATTCACTGCGGACTTCATCCTTCCCGCAGACCTGGACGATTTTCTACTGGGCCTACTGGATGGTATGGTGTGTGGCTGCTCCGTTCTTTATCGGAGCGATCAGCAAAGGACGGACGATTCGCCAGACGATTCTTGGGGGTTATATTTTCGGACTGGCAGGAACTTTTGTTTCCTTCATTATTTTAGGTAATTACGGGCTGGGAATGCAGGTTCATGGTGTGCTGGACAGTGTTTCGCTGTTTAACCAGTCGGGGGATTTATATGCATCGATTATCCTGATTCTGGAACAGCTTCCGCTGGCTAAGATAGTATTAGTACTTTTGGTTTTGTGTATGGTAATGTTTTATTCGACTTCTTTTGATTCTATTACAATGGTTGCTTCTGCTTATTCTTATAAGAAACTGGAAAATGACCAGGAACCTGATAAACGGGTGAAACTGTTTTGGGCGATACTTTTGATCTTACTGCCGATTGCGCTGATTTTTTCTGAGAGTTCAATGGAGAATTTGAAGACGGTTTCGATCATTGCAGCGTTTCCGGTTGGGTTTATTATGATATTGATTGTAGCCAGTTTCTTTAAGGATGCTAGTGCTTATTTGAGGGAGAAAGAAAAGGAATAGGTGCTTCCAGGGCAGGAGAGGGAGCGGCAGGGATAGCGATGGGCGCTAACGACGGCGGCACTGGAATTTCTAAGGCCGCCGCAGGCGAATTGTACGGGCACCGGATCAAAACGCTGAGAACGCCTGAAGGCCTTCTCAGCTAGTTGATCCTGCCAGCCTGACTTTGAGGTCAGGCTGGCTCCCGCACAATTCACCTGCGGCGGCCTAAGAAATTTCAGTACCACCGTCTAAACCGCACCCATCGCTATCCCTGCCACTCCCTCTCCTGCCCCAGCGACCTGTTCGCTTTTCTGGGGATAGGTAGTGTCCGTTACTTTGTTCTGACTGTTATCTTTTTTTGCGGCTTTAAATAATGTATTTAGATCTTCTTGGGATTGATATGGTATTTCTATGTTTTCTACAGGCTGGAATTCTTTGTTTGTTTCGTTGTATTGATAGTATCGACCTTCTTTTATCATTCCTTTTTCGAAATATTGATAAGTAACATTTGAATTCTCTACATAGATTGGGGCGTTGTATTCTTCAATTAACTTAAAATAATAAATGATATCGTCGACAAAAACATAATCGGTCTCTGAACGTCCTGTCTCACCGTATAATTTTATTTTATATCTGGTGATATTACCATTTTCATCCAGATATCTGGTGATTGTTCCGCCTTCTGCACTTTGTCCTTCCAGACTATATGTCTCAACTTTTAATTGTTCCGTAACCGGGATGATATTAGCTTCTATGCTGCTGGTTGATTGTTGAACTGTTTCTTGTTCTTTGGGTAATTGTTGTTGGCACCCCGAGAGTGTAACTATGGATGCATATGCTATAATTGTCAAACGTGTTCGTTTATTCATTCTTGTTCTAACTCCCGCTGATATTTCTTTGGTAACTTTCCAACTGCAACCTGATATGCATGATCGATCATATTAAGTAATTCTTCGTCCGGGACAGCACCACTAAGATCTACCATGTTGTAATATGGCTGCTGAACATCCAAATAGTGTCTCTTTGAATATGTACAGTATATCACAGGTGCATTATCTATGGTTAATATAATCATCACAAATATGTAAAAAGAAAATCAACAAGATGGGATACCCTTTCCGGCATCACGTCCTGCTGATTTCCTTAAACTGATTTTATTAACAATCCCGGTCTATATTTTTTGTTTTTTCCACAATATAGATCGGACGGTCTTTTAGTTCACTGAACAGAATCGCAATATATTCTCCGATAATACCCACAATAATAAACAGTATTGCAAACATAAAACAGATCAGCACCACGATAGTCGCATAACCGCTTGGCGCGCCGCCTCTTGTAATCAGTGTGTAGACCATTACAATTACACCCATTACGGCTGCAAATATCCCGGCGTAGATTCCCAGCCTGAGCGGCAGATTGGAAAAACACATAATGGTATGCATGGATAACATCAGCAGCTTTTTAAAGCTGTATTTACTGCTGCCGGCAGCACGTTCGTTGGCTTCGTATTCGATGGTAGTGCGGGGGAAGCCGATGTTCTGGACGTAACCGCGGAGAAAGCGGACTTTTTCACGGTAGTTTTGTTTCAGAACCTGGGCGGCCGGCCGGGAGATTACGAAGAAATCGGAAGCGTTGGGCTCAAACTTCACCTCTGATAAATGATTGATCAGTTTATAAAAAGTACCCGATGCAATATTTTTAAAAAGACCGGCTGAAGTATTTTTTGTTCGTACCATGTTAATGATTTCATAACCGGCTTCGAGCTTTTCGATGATTTGCGGAATGCATTCAGGCGGATGCTGAAGGTCGGCATCCATGCACATAATGGCATCTCCTGCGGCATAGTCGATTCCGGCGATCATTGCTGCTTCATGACCGAAATTCCGGGAGAAACTGATCAGTTTTGCCTGATCATCCTTTGCCGCTATCTGTTCCAGCAAAAGGCGGCTGCCGTCACTGCTGCCGTCATTGACAAACAGAAGTTCATAATCCCAGGCAGAGGATTCAAGAATCGGTTTGATCGTCTGGTAGAAAAGCGGCAGGGCCTGTTCTTCATTATATACGGATACTACTACGGATAAGACATTTTTCATATGATTTCCTCATCATAAATCTGGATCTCCATGGATGAATGGGCAGGCACCCGCTTGTCTTTCGGCGGCAGGGCCATATAATCTCCGTAAATCCAGGTCAGTACATCATGCCAGTTCTTCGGAGCCATAAGTTTCTTGCCGCAAAAATCAAGATCCACGGTTTCTTCGCACCACTCTTTCTGTAAGGTTACATATAGATAGTCAGGCTGGTAATTGCTGTAATAACGAAGGTTGCTGCGGTTTTTCTTGTCTTTTACAGCGACTTTTTTTTGCATCGCATAGATCCATTTCATTGGAACCAGACGGCCGAAAGTCGCCAGCGTACCTACTGCCAGCTTATGAAACGGACTGTATTTACTGTAGTCCAGGCGGTAGCGATGCCCCATTGCCATTCCGTAGATGATCTTGTGAAGGGTCAGGGTCAGGCTGGCCTGTCTTTTATTTTCAGGCAGTTCATCGATAATGAACAGATCCACCCAGAGGTGATTGAGTTTGCCTTCGTAGTAGCGCATCTCATCACTGTCTTCATGCATCTTGCTGTTTTTATAAGTAATGCGTGGGGTAAAATCGTAAAATGCACTTCCATGCCGCAAGTCCTCCGGCATTAACAGCTGCATAAACGGCGGCAGCTCGCGGCGGGCTACTTTTACAAATGCCTCATAATTATTTCTGGTAAAAGCAATGTCAGCATCATCATCCCAGGGAATAAATCCGTTATGACGTACTGCGCCTAAAAGCGTTCCGGCATCCAGCAGATATTTAATCCTGTATTTACGGCAGATACGGTCAACCTCTGTCAGAATGCTTAAGTTTGCCTCATGGACTTTTGTCAGGTCGTATTGCATTTTCATTTGCCCCTTTTAGTGTTTGATTGCCTGATGGATTACATCAGCCATATGGTCGATCATCTGGTCTGTCATCCCCGGATATACTCCGATCCAGAATGTATCATTCATGATCCGGTCGGCGGTACTGAGGTCGCCGATGACCCGGTAGCCTTTTTGCTCTGCGCGCATCTGATCAAAGCAGGGGTGCCTGGTCAGATTTCCGGCAAACAGCATACGGGTCTGGATCCCTTTGTCTTCAATATACTGCACGACCTGATTCCGATCAGTTCCTGCCTTGCAGGTGATCAGAAAACCGAACCAGCTTGGTCTGGAATCCGGGCAGGCCACAGGCAGAATCAGCTGGTCCTGAGTATCTTTAAGAGCTGCATACAGGCGGTCAAAATTATGACGGCGGCGCTCCACGAATTTAGGGAACTTCTCTAACTGGGCACAGCCGATCGCAGCCTGCATATCAGTCGCTTTGAGATTATAGCCAAAATGAGAATATACATATTTGTGATCATAACCTAACGGCAGTTCACCATACTGTCTGTCAAACCGGTGTCCGCACAAATTGTCCACGCCGGACGGGCAGACACAGTCACGTCCCCAGTCACGCATGGAACGAATGATCTGATGCAGCAGCGGGTTGTCCGTATAGACAGCGCCGCCTTCCCCCATCGTCATATGATGAGGCGGATAAAAGCTGGAAGTGCCGATATCACCGATCGTACCGGTAAACCGTTCATTTCCGTCGATTGTATAACGGCTGCCAAGAGCATCACAGTTATCTTCAATCAGCCACAGATTGTGTTTATCACAAAATGCTTTGACCTGCTTCAGATCAAATGGATTCCCCAGTGTATGGGCAATCATGACCGCCTTTGTCTTATCTGACAGGGCCTTCTCAAGCTGATCTGTGTCTATGTTATATTGCGGGATTGTCACGTCAGTAAATACCGGGACTGCCCCATATTGAATAATCGGAGTAACTGTGGTGGGAAAACCGGCTGCTACAGTAATCACCTCATCACCCGGAAGGATCTGGCGATCGCCGAGCCGAGGGGAGGTTAACGTCATAAACGCCAGCAGGTTCGCGGACGATCCGGAGTTAACCAGCGAACAGTACCTGATCTGCAGATACTCTGCCAGCTTTTTCTCAAATTCATCGGTGTACCGGCCGGAAGTCAGCCAGAACTCCAGCGAACTGTCAACGAGGTTGACCATCTCATGGGCATCGTATACACGTGATGCATAAGGAATTCTTGCCCCTGGTTTGAACTCGGGTTTTGCTTCAATGTGGTATTTTTGACAGTAATCGGCGACAAGATCTAAAATCTCCTGTTTTGCCTGCTCCTGTGTCTTTTCCATAATTCTCTCTCCTGTCTGTTTGTCTGATTCCGGATTTTCTGATGTTCCAAGGGGGGACATCTTCTTGAATGTCTAAAGCCATTCAAGAAGCATCGGATGTCCATCCGATGTGAAAATGTGTGTAAAAACAGCTTTACAAGCGAGCTTGACAGCTGCTTTTAACCACATTTTCCCGCCGTCCTGAACTGTTACGTTAAAATGATGTAATCTGACGGTCCATCACTGCAAGCATATCTTCCCCATCAAGATAAGCTTTTGACCATTCGATCGTCTTAGCCAGCGCCTCTTCAATATGCCAGCGCGGCTGCCATCCGAACACACGCTTGATCTTTGAGCAGTCCAGTTTTAAAAAACCGGCTTCGTGAGGTCCGCCGTCATGCCGGTTGACCCATTTGGCATCTTCCCCCCACAAACTGCAGAACTGTGTGACCAGTTCCCCTGTCGTTACGCAGTCGCAGTCATCCGGACCAACGTTATAATATCCCTGAAATTTATGATCTTCATACTGCTTTGCGGCAATTAAGAGATATACATAAAGCGGCTCCAGTACATGCTGAAACGGCCTGGTGGAAAACGGATTGCGGACAATAATATCTTTTCCAACTGCCATTGCCCTGATACAATCAGGGATAATCCGGTCGTTGGCAAAATCACCGCCGCCGATCACATTGCCGGCCCGTGCCGTTGAAATGGCGCAGGCTCCGTCCATAAAAAAGGACTTCTGATAACTGTGAGTCACAAGCTCCGAGCAGGATTTGCTGTTGGAATAAGGATCATATCCATCAAGCGGATCGTTTTCCCGGTACCCATACTCCCATTCCTTGTTTTCATATACTTTATCGGTTGTTACATTCAGGACCGATTTTACTGACGGGGTGTTCCGGACACACTCAAGCAGGTGTACGGTTCCCATCACATTAGTTTCATATGTGTAAACCGGGTCTTTATAGGAATCCCGGACAATCGGCTGCGCGGCCAGATGAAATACCACTTCCGGCTGAACACGGGCAAATACTTCTGACAGATGTTTCAGATCACGGATATCACCAGTCACGGAATCCATCTGATCAGCCAGTCCCGCCGTCTCAAACAGAGACGGTTCGGTCGGCGCCGGCAGCGAATAACCGGTCACCTGAGCCCCGGCCAGAATCAGTATCCGGCTGAGCCAGCTGCCTTTAAAACCGGTATGTCCGGTTATCAGGACTTTTTTTCCTCTGTAAAACTCCAGCTGTTTCATCGGCACTACTCCCATATCTTCCATGGCGCCTTACCGGACTGCCATAACTCTTCCAGCTTCTGCATCTCCCTCTGGGTATCCATGCACTGCCAGTAACCACTGTGATAAAATGACTTAAGCTGCCCCTCAGCGGCCAGATTCTGCATCGGTTCACGCTCAAATACCGTACTGTCATCTTTCAGATAATCAAATACTTCGGGATTCAGTACCATAAATCCACCATTGATCACGGCACCATCATTGTCCGACTTCTCGCGGAACGAATGAATTGTATTGTCTGTGCTGATATCCAGGACTCCCTTTTGCTGTCCGATATTGACCGTAGTAAGGGTTGCTGTCCGGCCATGGCTCCGGTGAAAATCCTCCAGGGCTTTCAAATCGACATTGCAGACCCCGTCGCCGTAAGTCAGCATAAACGGTTCGTTGCCGATATAAGGCTGAATCCGTTTAACCCTTCCGCCGGTCATGGTATACAGACCGGTATCCACCAGCGTAACTTTCCAGGGTTCAGAATAGTTGTTGTGAACCTCCATCTGATTGTTAGCCAGATCAAAAGTCACATCCGAGGTATGAAGAAAATAATCGGCAAAAAACTCTTTTACGACATACTGTTTATAGCCCAGACAGATTACAAAATCATGAAAACCAAATTCGGAATAATACTTCATAATATGCCACAGAATCGGCCGTCCGCCGATCTCGATCATCGGCTTTGGTTTTAAATGACTTTCTTCGCTGATCCGGGTTCCCAGACCGCCTGCCAGAATCACTACTTTCATTTCATTTCCTCCATATGTCTGTTTTATTCTCTGCCAAACACATTCCACTGCTGTTCCTTTAAAATGGTCAATGCCTGTCTCACTTTTGCTCCGCTGTCCGGTTCTTCTCTCCGGTAATCAAATGTTTTCCTCAGGTCATCATCGCTTACTTCTTCAAAACGAACTGCCATATCTGCTATCTGCTCGACATAATGTTCCCGGTGCGGTGCCATCCTGCACTCACGCCAGTTGGTATACCCGTGTCCGGCAATCAGGCAGGCACAGAATATCATTGCCAGCAGTTTGCTGAAGAACCCCCGCATCTGCTTCCACAACAATCCGAAAGTCAGGATAATGCCAAGTATGCCAACCTGATACTGCAGCGCATAACGGGAACTCATACCGTAATTTTCTTTTAAAAAGATATACCTGGATATGAGGATAATCGCATGATTCCCCATCCCCGCTACCAGAAGAATGAGCGGCAATGCCGTCCGTCTGTAGAGGTGGTGCCGGAAGTTCAGATAAAGTGCCAGCACATATCCAACGGCAACAATCCCCCCAATAGCATATACCATAGCGTCCGTCATCAGCCCCTGCGAGACCCAGCCTTTAAGGCTTTCTTCGCCGACCAGCATCGATGCCAGCGCCTTCAGCAGAAACCGGAGAAAAAATCCCGGATCGCTGCCAAGCGCAGCCTTCAGAGTAATATCCACCGCTCCGGCATGATCCTCAACCGCATAAGAATTGCTCCATAAATACAAAAACAGCGGCATCATCACACTGATACATCCATATAGCCAGAACCGGATCTGCTCGGTCAGGTTACTCAGGCGGGTGAGATTTTTATGTTCTTCTTTATCCTGATATAACTCAATAATCTTTCTTACCGCCACTGCTGTATAGAAAATGACCACAGTTGCGGAATAAACCGCACAGTAAGGGCCTGCCACCCCCAGAGTAATCAGTGACGGAAGCAGCCACAGAACGACCCTGTCCCGTTTTTTGCCCATACCGCACACTACCCTGTCGATGACTATGTAGTGATAATAAAACAGGGCGAACGCCAGAAAATGCCCCCAGCCGGTACCGTTTGTCATCATCTCCCACTTATTGAGGCCAAACAGCACCGCCATCAGCAGCAGATACCAGCCGGTCCCCAGTCTGCGCCTGCTGCAGTATCCGGCCAGAACAATACCGGAAAGTCCCAGTCCCAGAATCCCCAGAACCATATCAAATGTCGTACTGTACCCGAAAAAGGTCACATTGATGATCCGGCCCAGATAATGAATCGGTATTCTGGTCAGCACATCGGCCACAAAAAACTTATCAGGGTTCCATACATCCGGCAGATAGGAATTCACCAGACGGATATAGTCCGTATATACAATATTACAGGTTGCTGCTTTGATGTACCAGAGGCACAGCAGCGTTCCCAGAAGCGGTATCCCGTAATAAAGACTTCGTTTCTTATTCATAATGACCCTTTCTAATTGCTATCGTGATAATACCACAGTTTGCTTTTTTCTTCAACCGGCCGGCTTTATTCTGCACGGATCCGCAGCAATATGGCCAGTTTATATGCCCCCCGCTGTTCCTGTGCATCCGGAACAGAAAAATTGCACTCAAATCCAAGCGTTACCAGTTCGTATGGCTTTACCTGAATGGTTGTTGTCTTCTGATTTTCATCAATCGCCAGATATGTTACGGCATTTCCGTTTGCATAAATACTGATCCACTGTTCCGGCATTAAATCCCTGGGATAATCAAACTGCAGCTCGATCAGGCCGTCCGCTCCGGCCATTACCTGGATCCCGGCCTGCTCATCCAGCCAGCCGTCTTCGTAATAACCATAGAGCGGTCTGCATTTAAATTCCTTAACAGCCCGGGTAATGTCCTGAAAACTGTCAAATTCCGGCTCCTCTTTTAGGACCAGCATATCATCAGTGACCAGTCCAATATCACGGATATCATCAATATGAACGACCTCCGTTCCTGCCGCTTTCCGCTCCTGATCAAATACCTTGAAAAAGGTATTCGCCGTAAAATCACTCATCTCATATGAATTGCCAATGATATATATGGTCTTGCCAAAAATATCATCTTTATACTTTCCGTAGGTTTCTTCTGCAAGTGAGTTGTATCTGCTCTGGTTCGGCCACAGATACAGATTCGGATAGGTCCCTCTGAAATGCATCTCTACCGGAATCAGCATCAGGATATACGTACTGACCAGTGCCAGATAAGGCAGTGCCTCCATCCAGCGGCCCTTTTCCACGCAGCCGTCGGTCAGGACGCCATACAGCCATGACAGATAAAGTAAGGCAGCAGCAAAAGAAACATATACCCAGCGCATTTCCACCCGTATCGTCACACTGGAGCTGGCGATACAGCAGGCTATGAAGCCTAAAAACAGGATATTGATCCCCATATAATGAGGGGACTGTTTTTTACTGCGGGCAATTTTTATAAATAATGCAATCAGCAGAATAACCAGTGCCAGATTTGCGATGCCGGTCAGAATCATAACCCACAGCGGTGAATCGCGGAAATTTTCTCCGTTCAGATAAGCCGGTCCTGCATTGATGCCAAACAGATATGCTACCTGACTGAAGGCATACTTAACTGCCGTCCCGATTGAAAAAGTATCCGCCACGTCGGTTCCGCCGGTTCCCGCCGGCGACAGAGTGCCGATCGTAAATGCCCGGATCAGCTGTACCAGTCCAAAAGACAGTACCGGTGCCCACACCAGTTTCCAGTTTTGTTTTATCTGCATAATCAATACGAGGAAAAACAGCGGCAGCAATACCATAAAACGTTCATGGACAAAACAGACACCAAAGTACAGAACACAGGCCCATAAATACCTGCGCCGTTCCATTCCGGATTTTTCATTGCAGCACTGATACAGCAGATACAGAATGCCGATTGCCATCCACAGTGCCATCGTTTCCATCAGCCCATAGACCTGGCCGATCTGATAATAGGCCATCCTGGAGGCCAGGTATCCGATACCGCAAAGAATCCCGACATAAACAGATCTGCTCAGTCTCCTGGCCATCCGGTAAATGGTCCAGGCTACTGCTGCATTGAGCATTATATTTAACGGAACAAACCATTCCACATGCTTTCCGACCACCGCCATCTGCAGCCATGCAGCCAGGTAATACAAAAAACGGAACCGGGTGCTGCCAACCGGAAATACGTACTCCGCAAAGGACTGCTCACCATAGCAGGACCACAGATACAGGTCATCCATATATAATCCTTTTATTACGATTCCCCGGTTTACCAGAAAGGCAAATCCTGCAAGCAGCAATGCCGCCAGCAGGTCATCTTTTCGTTCCCTAATTTTTTCCATGCTTTTCTCCTTACGGATGTTGTATATAACCCACATCAAACGTATTCAGATTTTGTTCCACCGATGCAGTTTCAGGTTCACGGTGGGCAACCCGGATAATCAGATTGCCGTTTTCATCCCTGACATCGTAGAGCCAGCCTTCCTGTATCAGACTCCTGATAATCTGATAGATACGGACACTGGTATCGACGTACTGCTGTTCCATATAAATATAATCTGTTTTTGCGTAGTGAAGATATTCCAGAAAATTATCCGCATCTGCTACCACCTCAGGATTGCCCCAATAACCGGACACATCCACATAAGACTGTACATTGCAGGGAAAAGTCAACACCCGCGGATGTTCCCCCAGGGCAATCACACGATTCTCCGGAGCTGCTGCCAGTTCATTCCAGATCTGCCGGCAGCCAAGCTGTGCGTGTACCTCACGATAGTATTCCGTGTGGTTGTAGTATCCGTTATTTTTAACCTGGACCGGACTAAATCCCAATGTCCAGGACCAGTTGGTAACACAGCAGAGAATCACTGCATACAACCAGGGCAGCAGCAAAATACCGGTGCCCTGCTTCCACAAAGTCTCGCATCTGCTGTCCAGCCATATTACACCGCCAATGATCAGCAGCGCATAGAACAAAATATAATAATTACCGTCGATCTGATACAGCGAATACAGGCTGACCAGATTGACAAATAAAACTCCGCCAAAAACCAGACCAAGGTAGCCCAGCACCTGACCTGCAGGTTTTGATTGTTCCCTTTTCCGAAAACATAACAGTAAAACCAGAAATATCAGCGGAAATACCGCTCCCCAGGCAATGATCACATGCGCCATGTCATCCCCCTGCGGATTAAGCAGTACCCCATACAGCCGTTTCCCATAAAACGCAAGCTTCTCACTGACTCTCATACTGCTGCCTGCCGCTGGAAATGCTGAGGCATAAAACGGGTATTTAATCTGAAACCCCATCTTCTGAAACACCTGATAGAAGACTGACGTCACCGGAATACCAACCAGCTTCATTGTTCTGCCCCAGATCCCCGCCAAAGCCGCTGCCGCTGCCAATACCAGAATCCAGCAGCCAGAACCGGACCGGATATAGCGCTGTTCCTTAAGCTCTGCCCGGCTCCGATAAGCATCTGCCGCAAGCCAGATCAGACTCATCCCGACAACAGCAGAAGAAAATACCAGCGCTGTTGGTTTCATGGTCAGGCTGATCCCGCCTGCCGCAAGCCCATACACCAGATGTTCTGTCTTCCGCTCCCGGATAAAGCGCAGCATTGACTGCAGCATCAGAATCTGAAAAAACAGAGTCAGCATATCGGCCTTGGCTGTTATCGACATGTTCATAACTCCCGGAACTGCTGCCATCAGAAACGGTACCCAGACGGCACGGCTTTGCTTTATCCAGACGGCAGCCGTATCCCGCGCCGCCAGAAGGACCAGCCCCGCCGCCCAGAGATTAAATGCAATCGGAAAACTGTATGAAGGCAGGCCTGAGAGCGGTAAAGTCAGAACTTCCCATCCCTTTGGATAAGTATAGACCACGCCGAGGGTACCGGGATTGTCATAAATACTGCTGCCGCTATCCAGCATCACCGCAGATCTGACACCATACCAGATGCTGTCAAAATCAACAGCCGTATTCATCCGCCCGGCCTGCAGCAACACCAGAGTTACTATCGCGGCGGTCATAAATGCCATTATCCATTTCCCTGTCCGGGTTTCCGGTTCAGCTTTACCGGTATCCGTTCCGGTGTGCCCGGACGCTGCCCCTCTCCTGCCTGCCGCCTCAGCAACAATCAAGCATATCCCTGTCACCAAGGTCCAGATACGCAGGTTTCGGATACTTCCCAAATGCAGCAGTGAGAGTATACAGAAAACCAGAATCGTGAAAATACAGCCGATGCAAAACTCCCACGCGAGACCATACTTTTTCAGTTTAAGTATCCGCTGTATCGTTCTGCCGGCAAGAATCAGATAACCGGCATATAAGCCCGACAACACTACCGGCAAAAACATCTGATGAATCCAGCAAAATCCCCCGATCAGAACCGCACAGCCGGCAATTCTGCGAAGATGATTCGTTTCAGGAAAAGGAAGGTCCCCCTCACGGGCTTTCGTCGGAAAGTAAAGAAACAGGAATAGCAGCAGCCATATCACGGCAAGTTCTGCTATCATTACCTTCGTCTCCGGCTGTCTGATATGCCAGGACAAAGTTCCTGTTCCAACTAATTTTATATAGGAATAACCGGTAATCACAATCGTCAGAAACGCCGCAGGAACGGCAGCTGCCTTCTCCCATCTTGTCATCCCGGCTTCTCCTTTCGTGTCTTAATCATATGCATGATATGCCTTTTTATAGAAAAACATCAAGATACGGACCAGCGGACCCGGCCACATTTTTTGATACATTTCAGTTTCTTCCTGTACCCGCTTCTGATTCAGAATGCAGGCCTTTGTCGCTGCCCCTTCATGAATCCGGTAACGGATCAGTGCTTTTTCCACACAGAAAAAACGTCCCGGCCGGCCGGCCAGATCCCACATCGTATCCCAGTCAAGGGCAAACTCAAAGGGGGAGTTGAATAACGGCTGCCCAAGTTCCTTCTTATTATAAGTACAGGAAGGGCAGATAATTGAATTGCCAAACCGCAGTGACAGCTTCTTGATCCAGCTCCTGTCGGCCAGCTGATGAAACCGCAGCGGCAGCCGCAGGATATGTTTGATAAACTGTACGGCTCCCGGCTTCTGCACCTTATCATCCCTGACAATTGCACAATCCGTAGTGAATACGGTAATATCAGGATACGTTTCAAAGCTCTGCAGTACCGTCTTCAGATAATCCTTGTGATAACAGTCATCCTGGTGGGCTATCGTAACCAGATCACTGTCTGCCATCTCATAGGCAAAGTTCCAGTCGGTCTGAATATGGCTTTCCCCTTCCCGGACAAACAGCGGCAGATCATATACCCCGGCCAGAGCCGTCAGCCATGAGCTTGGCGTCGACGTACAGAGAATGATCCTGGCCGGATGTGACTGCCTTTTTAATGATTTAATACATTCCTCCAGATATGGAGAATCCTTATAAGCACAAACAGCAAATGTATGACTCAGCATTCATCTTCCCTCATTAAAAGAAATAATCTTCCAGCATCAGACACCATGTATGGTAGATCGGAAGATGGAGTTCCTGAATTTGATAAGTTACCTGTCCCGGCACAATCACTGCAGCATCAGACCCGCGTCCCAATGCCCCGCCGTCTTTTCCGGTCAGGCCAATTGTCTTCATGCCTTTTGCTTTTGCTGTTGTCATTGCATATTCAATATTTTTGGCATTTCCTGATGTAGATATCCCCAGAAACACATCTTTTTCACAGCCATATCCGCAAACCTGCTGGGCATAAATCATTTCCCCGCTGACATCATTTAAAAACGCGGTGGATAAGGCCGGATGGCCGGTTAAAGCGATCGCCGGAAGTGACCGCTGCAGGTGTTCTGCCAGTTCATTTCCCAGATCAGGGTTTTGGCTGATCAGACGTTCTTTGAGTTCGGCAGACAACGGGCGCTTTTTTTCAAACCCTTTCATCAGTTCTCCGACAATATGCTCAGAATCGGCGCAGCTGCCGCCATTTCCGGCAATCAGCAGTTTGCCGCCCTGTTCAAAGCAATCCTGCATAATCTGATAAGCCGAGATAATCTGCTCCTGAACCGGCTCCAGCTGCGGATAACGGCCAACCAGTTCGGCTATGCGTTTATGTTCCATCATGATAAGTCTCCCTTTCAATCGTGATTCTGGCGGCGTCCACAAGTGTTTCGGCAAAAAAGTCATAGGATCGCTCCCCCTCTGCAGTCTGCTTCTGATGTTCCCGGGTACCATAACCGGTACCTACCAGTATTGTGCTGACACCAAAATTGCGGCCGGCCTGAGTATCAATCAGTTTATCTCCGATCATCCAGGAACGGCTCTTATCAATGCAAAAATCCTGACCGGCCTGCTCAAACATTCCGGTTCCAGGCTTCCGGCACGCACACGCCTGCCCGTATATTCCAATTCCATGTTCCGGGTGATGCGGGCAGTAATAAAACGCATCAGCCTGAGCACCACACAGCGTCAGCAGCTGTTCGTTCAGGTATTGATGAAGAATCTTTACATCCGCTTCGGTATAATATCCCCGGGCTACACCGGCCTGGTTTGTTACGATAATAATAAGGAAACCGGCATCCTTCCACATCCGGATTGCTTCCGGTACACCGCGCAAAAACCTCAGGTCCTCTTTACGGTACAGATAATTGACTTCCTGATTAATCGTCCCGTCCCGGTCCAGAAATACAACTTTATGTTTACAAGTCAAACTGATATTCTCCATTCGGCATCTGCACCTTTACCTGCTCATAATCCCAGCGATTTTCATTCGATACCCATGACTGGGCCCCTCTTAATTCAAAGTTCCAGTCGGTCAGCTGTCCGCCGACCGCTTCCATCCGGGCTGCGACTTTATGTTTTACATTATAGGGGCAGAACATCAGCAGATATCCGCCGCCGCCTGCGCCAAGCAGTTTCCCGCCCAGGGCACCGGCCCGCTTTGCCTCTTCGTAAAGTTCGTCAATCTGCGGATTGGTGATCTTGCTGCTCATCCTCTTTTTGCTCTGCCAGCTGTAATCCAGCAGCTTACCAAAACTGTAGAGATTCCCCCTGAGCAGTTCATCCTTCATTGCATGGGCCAGTGCTTTGACCTCACACATGGCGTCAAAGGCATCCTTCTTTTCGTAGTTTTTCACCTGATCTTTAATTATATTTGCCGAAACATGAATGTTTCCGGTATAACAGAGCAGCAGGTTGTACTGCAGCTCATGAATAATATCTTTTTTAATACGGAGCGGGTTTACAACGACATTGTTGCGGCCATGAAATTCAATAAAGTTAAAACCGCCAAAAGTCGCTGCATACTGGTCCTGATAGCCGCCATTGATGCCAAGGTCTTCACGCTCAACCTGATAAGCCAGATCAGCCAGCTGATAACCGTCCAGCGTAATTCCTTTCCAGCGGGCCATCGCAATCAGGAGTGCCACCATCACGGTCGAGGAGGTTCCCAGTCCCGATCCGGGCGGGGCATCACACTGCAGATAGACCTCACACCCCTGCTTGATATCCATTGCTTTCAGCGAGGCGGTGACCAGATCCAGTCTGCCGTCATATACGTAATTCTCACGCGTATTATACTTTACTGTCATATCAAAATCCAGAGAGTTGACGATGATCTGATCATCCTCCCTGGGAACTATAGAGCAGTATGCATATTTATTGATCGTGCTGCCGATAATGGCACCGCCCTGCTCCACGCAGAATGGTTCTACATCTGTACCGCCGCCGCCAAAGCTGACCCGCAGCGGTGCTCTTCCTCTGATCACCATGATACGACTCCTTTCCTGACATCTTCGATAAACTGATAATACGCTTCGGGTACACCGATATCGATAAAATAACCGTCATTAACCATTCCGCCCAGGGCCCGTCCATCAGACAGCCACTTTGGAATCATGTCATTTTCAAGGGAAACCTTTCCCTCCGGAATCTCTGCCAGCAATGAGCAGTGCATCAGGTAAATGCCGCCGTTGATCGTTCCCGGCCTTACCTGTGTTGTCTTTTCATTAAAAGCAGTTAAGCGGTTGTTCTCTATAACTGCCTGTCCATAACGGGATACATCCGGTACTTCTCTGACCACAAGCGCCATCTCTAATGATTGTTCCTGCATCAGGGTAACCAGACGGCTGTAATCAATCTGGTAAAACGTATCGGCATTCAGTACGAAAAACATATCATCTGTTATGAATGTACCGGCATTCTTAATGGCACCGGCCGTACCTAACAATTCCTCTTCATAAGCATAACTTATCTTCATCGTACCGCTGCCGTCCGGAAGCGGGAAGCTGCTGCCGTCCTGAAAATATTCTTCCACCATGGAACCTTTATATCCAACCGCAAACACAATCTCTGTCACCCCATGTCTGGATAATTCATGAACGACATATTCCATGAATGGTTTATCCCCGATCAGTGCCATCGGCTTGGGACGGTCATTTATCACACTTCGCAGCCTGGTACCGAGACCACCTGCCAGTAATATTGCCTGCATGTATTTCCTCCTGCATGTATTTCCTTCTGCACATATAACAAGGTAGATTATAGCATTATCTCTCTCAGTATTCCACAAAATTCATAAAATCCTAAAAAAAGCGTTATCCTTTTCAAAATCCCCGTGCCTTTAGTTCCGACACAATCTGCACATAACATTCCACTACATCAAATCCCTTATAATCTTCCCTTTTCAAATCAATCATATCGCCATGGGATATCCCCCGGTGCTTTTTACTCCTGAATACGGTCTGAAACTCGCCCCATTTTGCTGACTCAATACTGACCAGACCATCATTTGCCCCCTCCAGCGGATAGATCAGCAGATATGGCAGACACAGCAGGGTATCACTCAAAGCATCCTTCATAACCGATGCATAACTCTGGTAGTAAACTCCCGCCGCATCCGGTACCTCTTCATTGAACTGACGGCTGGTGATCGTCGAGAACTGGCGTGTCGCCGTATAAAAATCAGGATTCGTATCACCAAAATGCCTGAACGACCAGTCAAAAATCTTCGCGACCAGATGGTACAACCCATCCGGCAGCCGGCATGCTGAATCAACAAACCGGCAGCCATGGTGCGGTGTATTAATCGTCGTCAACGAAGCTACATGATCTGCAATGTCCAGTTTGCTGATCGCATAGCGGGCGTCCAGGCCACCTTTGGAATGAGCAATGATATTAACTTTTTCGCTCCCTGTTTCCGCCATGACACTGTGTACTTTTGCCCGGATATCTTCCGCATTATAAGCAATCGTGCCCATCGCTTCCTGGTTTCCGTAATATACAGATGCCCCATACCGGGTCAGTTCCCGCGGTATCCGTCCCCAGTAATTAAAATACTTCAAGTCCCGAAAACCAATGCCGTGAACCATAATCAGCGGGTACTTCGTATTACACAGATCACTTTCTGCTCTGGTAGTACGGACAGCTTCTTTATAACAGGCAAAATCATACTCTGCCAGCACCTGCCGTCTGGCATAAAGAAGCACAATCAGATTGACCACCGGAATCCACATTGCAAACAGCATCAGCAAACGGGTTCCGATCCGTAATCTTGCTGATAGCAGAAACATCCTTAAAATGCCATTCCAGAGAATTACAAAACAGATGACAACCGCATAGACAGCATTCCATATCAACAGGCGGCCCGCCGGATGATAACCGAATGCCCCCGCATACAGCTTCCTGTAAAATAATCCAAACAAAACGGCCTGGAGCACAAATGCATAAAGGGAATAAACAACAAGAACCGTACCGCCCCGCATGATTGTCAGCCGCAGCCCCGGCTTTTCCTGCCCATGAAACGGCCGGATATTCAGATACATCCAGCTGATAAAAACAGCGCCCATCAGCATAATCAGAACTACATATGCACCAATCCCTTTATCCTGGCCAAATGTATATAAATATAAATCAAATAATAACGGAATATTGGCAAATACAGGAAGCATTAACATCATCCATATATACTTAACCTGACGTTTCCATCTCATTAACAAGTACCTCCCCATCCGCTGAGTTTCTACTGCGACTAATTTTATCATGTCTTGTTCCAATTGCACAAGCTATGAATCAACATTTTAACTATCTGACGAACTCTACGAACCGTTGATTGAAAAAAAGACCATATGTCTCTATACTTTTATTCAGCAGAAAGGAGATAACAATGTGTAACTTTCATCCTATTGATATGACAACATGGCCGATGGCCCAGGCATTCCATTACTACAGCCAGATAGCCCCCACTACCTATACAGTAAATGTAGATATGAACGTATCCGTCCTGCGGAAAGAACTGACTGCAGGAGGCTATAAATTTTTCCCCGCCTACCTTTACCTGGTAACAAAAACGATAAAAGACATCCCTCACCTGCGCACTGCAGTCAGGGATGGAGTACTTGGCCATTGGGATTCATTGACACCGGCCTATCCCCAATTCCATGAAGACGACCAGACTACGTCTCTGCTCTGGACCGAATATGATGACAACTTTTCCACCTTTTATTCGCGCTATATCGAAGATACAGCCAACCACGGTCAGAGCCACGGAATCCTGACCTCAAAAGGCTTACCGCTGCCTAACTCTTATATTATTTCATGTATCCCATGGTTTACTTTCAACAGTTTTTCATTGCATAATCACGGGATTAAGGATTACTATCTTCCAAGCATAGAAGCCGGCGGGTTTACACAAAAAAATACGGCCGATGTAATCATGCCGCTTTCCATTACGGTCCATCATGCCACAACTGATGGATATCACCTGAAACAATTTTTTGAAACGCTGCAGCACTTAATGAATACGCCTGCTCACTGGTTATAAATGAAAAAAACCATATCCAAATCATATGTAGCATCCTATTATTTATGCAGTTTGAGCTGGCGATAGGATGCGCTCTTAGATTTTACATGGTTTTGCTTTTATACCCAGGCGGAGCTGCACAGTTGCTGGGAGAACTTGGAGCGTTTGGGCCGGAAGTGGCGATATTGAACGAGATGTCGGTGGATCTTAGGCTGCAGCAAGTGATTTTCGGCGGAGGAATCATGCTCTCCAAAGCGTGATTCCAGGGGCCGGAGAGTAGATGTCATCAAGAGATCTGCTCGACTGGCCCCGGTGCCGCCGAAAATGGCTTGCGGCGGCCTTAGATCCACCCCATCGAGAGAACGGAGTCACTTCCGGCCCAAACGCTCCAAGTTCTCCTCGCCACTATGAGCGACCTCCCTCCTCTTCTCCGGATTTTATCTTTTTTATCAAATTACGGTTAAAGGTCAGATGCATCATCATCGCCGTTTTTGCACCAATCGGATCATGCTCCCTGATTGCCTCTACGATATGGCGATGTGTGGTAATCGTTTCCTCAGTCAGTTGTTTGTGGGTGACATTAACAAACATCATAACAGCTGTATCTATGATCGGAATCAGCTGTCCGACAACCTTGTTCTTTGAACATTCTGCAATATAAGTATGAAACTGGATATCCTGCTGGATATACGGTTCTCCCTGACGGATTCTTTTCTCGACCAGATTGCACAAAGCCTCCAGATGATCGATCTGTTCATCGGTTGCATGAAGCGCCGCCATTTCCGCTATTCCCGGCTCCAGCATCATCCGGACATCAACCAGATCAAGCGCCAGCGAGGTCTTGTCTTCGATTCCGCTAAGGCCCAGCGGATCGTCTCCGGGCGGAGAAGTGCTGGTGACATAAGTGCCTGACCCACGCCGAATCTCCAGAACCCCCTTTGATACCAGCGATTTGACGGCCTCACGGATGGTGCTGCGGCCAACGCCGAACTTATCTCCCAGCTTGAATTCATTCGGCAGCTTCCGGCCGATTGCTATTGGCTCCGTCAAAATATAATCCATTAATTGTTCTTCTACCTGCTGTGCCAGCAGCCGGTTCTTAATATTTGAAAGATCCTGCATGTTAACTGCCTCTCCATCTGTCTGTTCTTTGTCTCATTGTAGCAGAGTATTTCTTTTAATGCAATTATTTAAGCAGACACCCAAAATGCCGCCCCGTTGATAGCAGCGGGGCGGCACTATTAGTGATATGATTACAGTGACTCTACTGCAGCAACAACATTCTCTACAGTGAAGCCGAATTTCTTAAACAACTGATCTGCCGGAGCGGATGCGCCAAAACCATGCATGGTGACATAAGCACCGTCAAGACCGATATATTTACCCCAGCCAAAATCGCTGAGCGCTTCAACTACTACTCTTTTACGAACTTCCTTAGGCAGTACAGACTCCTGATACTCTTTGGACTGCTTATCAAACAGATCCATACATGGCATACTGACAACACGTACATCCATGCCTTTACCGGCAAGAACTTTCTTTGCTTCTACCGCAAGTGATACTTCTGAACCGGTAGCGATAAGGATTGCATCCGGAACTGCTTTCGCAGCATCCTCAAGGATGTAACCGCCTTTCAGCGCCTCTTTTGATGAACCGGCCAGCTGAGGCAGATTCTGACGGCTCAGTACCAGTGCTGTCGGAGCATCCTTTGTGGTTGCCGCATGATACCAGGCTGCCGCTGTTTCTGTTGCATCGGCCGGACGGAATACATTAAAGTTCGGCATCGCCCGCAGCATGGCAAGCTGTTCGATCGGCTCATGGGTCGGGCCGTCTTCGCCGACCCCAATACTGTCGTGGGTCAGAACAAAGGTCAGCGGCAGATTCATCAGTGCCGACAAACGTGCCATCGGTTTTACATAATCACTGAATACAAAGAAGGTCGATACATATGCACGAAGTCCGCCGTGCAGAGCAAGTCCGTTGCCCATTGCTGCCATGGCAAGTTCTCTGACACCGAAGTGAAGGTTTCTTCCGCTGTAATCTTCTTTGGAGAAGTCTCCGGCATCACTCATGTAGGTCTTGGTTGACGGAGCAAGGTCTGCTGATCCGCCGATCAGGTTAGGTAAAACTTCCTTGAGACGGTTGATCATAACACCGGATAAGTTTCTGGTTGCATCAGCCTTTTCATTGTATGCCCAGAATGCTTCATCATCATAAAGTTTCTGTGCGGCATCCATATCATGGTACTGATCCCATTTTGCTTTCATCTCCGGATATTTGTCAGCGTAGGCGGCAAACAGACCATTCCAGGTTTCTTCTGCCCTGGCACCCTGATCTGCCAGACCTTTGTAGTGGTCATAAATATCCTGCGGTACGTAGAAGTCGTCGCCCTTCTCCCATTCCAGGAAATGTTTCATAGCTGCGACATTTTCAGCTCCCAGCGGTTCGCCATGGGCACTTGCTTTGCCCTGTTTGGCAGGACAGCCATAACCGATCTGGGTTTTTACAATAATAAAGGAAGGTCTTTCTTTATCTGCTTTTGCTTCTTCAATTGCTTTTCCGATCGCGGCAAGATCGTTGCCGTCTTCTACGGTAATTGTCTGGAAGCCAAATGCTTTCATTCTCATCTCAACATCTTCGGTAAATGCAATATCAGTACTTCCCTCGATGGAGATCTTGTTGGAATCGTACAATACGATCAGCTTGCCAAGGCCAAGTGTCCCGGCAAGAGAAAATGCTTCGGAAGAGATTCCTTCCATCATACAGCCGTCTCCGCCCAAAGCAAATGTATAATGGTCTACTACCGGAAATGCATCCTTATTAAATACGCTGGCCAGATGTGCTTCTGCCATAGCCATACCGACTGCCATACCCATACCTGCACCCAGCGGTCCGGTTGTAGCTTCAACACCAATGGTATGACCATACTCCGGATGTCCGGGAGTTTTTGAATCCATCTGTCTGAAGTTTGCCAGATCCTCTGTTGTCAGGCCATAACCGAACAAATGAAGCAGGGAATACAGCAGGGTTGAACCATGTCCGCCGGACAGTACAAAACGGTCACGATTGGCCCACTGAGGATTGACCGGATTGTGATTCATGTGGTTGGCCCACAATTCATATGCCATTGCTGCGGAACCAAGCGGCAGACCCGGATGACCGGAATTTGCTTTCTGCACTGCATCTGCTGCTAATACGCGGATCGCGTTGACTGCTCTGTTTTCCATTTCTCTCATAAACTTATCTCCTTTTTGTTATATACATTCCAGACCGCGTCTGCGGTACTCCGACAGAGTTTCTTTTGATACATTCTCGTCAGTAATCAGGGTGGTGAATGATTCGATACCGCAAATATGATAACGGGATACCGTATTGAACTTCTCCGGATTAATGAAACTGATCACTTTACTGGATGAACGGATCAGACTCTGTTTGACACTGACCTCCGCATGATACGGAATGGTCAGCCCATATTCCGGATGTATCGCATAGGTGCCGACAAAACAGATGTCGGGATGATAACGGGTTGCCTGTTCTGCTGCCACATCTCCGACAATCGTCATCGTCTGGCGCATCAGATGTCCGCCGATCAGAATCACATCAATCGCCTTGCCATTACAAGCCCCGGCAATCTGATAGCTGTTGGTAATTATGGTCAGCGGCAGGTCAGCAGGAAGACTTCTGACGAAGATAAGATTGGCACTGCTGCCATCCACTGCAATCAGCTGATCCTTCTCCAGATAATGCAGAGCCTTCTTAGCCATCCGCTGTTTCCGGTCGACATCACGGTTTTCCCGTTCCAGATAATCCACAACCGGCCGGGCAACGGGCAATGCACCGCCATAGACCCTTGTCAGTTTGCCTTTTTCATCAAGCTCAAGCAGGTCGCGGCGAATCGTATCTTCTGAAACGCCAAGTTCCAACGCCAGTTTACTGGCGATTACTTTCCCGTCTGCCGAAAGCTTACGGAGTAATTCCTTCTGCCGTTCTTCTTTTAGCAAATCATCCCTCCTTCCGGGTTCAATCTATTGCTTACATCTGCATTATACCGCAAACTAGCGCAAAGTCAAGCATAAGTTTGCAAAAAAACACCACGGGTTCTGCTTTTGAGAAACCCATGGTGTTTCTAATGGGGGGTGAACCCATCATTTATGTAATTATGTTTGAATTACATTCCGAATACAGCGTTGGATAATTTATCCTGATCTTCAGCCGGGATGTCATACAGGTTTTTGCTTACTTCTTCAACACGTACGTCGATGGTCTGAGCTTCACCGTATACCGGATTAGCAGCAGCTTCTTTGAATTTTTCAAGCATGAATGCGAATGTTTCGTTCATGATGGTCTCTTCATCAGCAGCTTCACCAAGTTCAACAACTTTTGCCATTAAATGCTCCTGCATCTCTGTCTGCATTTCATCTGTCATGAACTGAATTGGTTCAACGGTTACCGGAACAGTGTAGTTTTTATCTTCTCCCTGTACTGCATCACCAACAGTGTATTTGCATGCTTTCAGCAGGTCCTGAGTAGCTGTTTTGAATTCTGCAGCCATGTCCTCCGGACATCCCATTTCGATAAACATTGTATTTAACTCTTCGATGTTCTCATCGTACTGAGCCTGGATTGCCTCTTTTCCGCCCTCAGTAATCTTAGCGAAATCATCGGAGATCTCATTCTTGAACTGTGCGTCCATACTTCCCTGCACATAAGTCTTAGCATCAAACTTCGCGCCACATCCGGTTACACTGACAGCCATGGCTGCAATCGCAACAAGTGCTGCAGCAAATTTCATTTTTTTCATAATACCTTTCTCTTCCCTTCATAAATAAAAATTTTATTTTGCTGACATATTGTATACACAGCAAATTCCATTATATAACATAGGAAGAGATTTTGTCAACAGGTACTACAGCATTTATTGATCAATTAAACTCATACTTTCGCTGGTTGTCTTATAATCGTAACGCCGTTTCGAACATCCATGCAGCCTGATATAATCCATTCTGCCGGTATCCCTCATTTCAAGGAGCATCAATAGATAAGATTTCATATACCATGGAATCCTGAACTCGCCCACCACCTGGCCGTTAATGACCGCAAATGACAGATAACCGCAGTAATGGCTGTCTTTATCACTGTCCTTTACATCCGTCAGGCTGCGTTCCAGATGACGCTTAATCTCCAGACAGCCGCTGTATTGAGTCGGTTTTGGCAGGATAATATGGGTTGCGGTAGCACAGATCATGCGATGGGCATCCCAATCCTGTCTGAGCACCTTCTCAACATGCTCTGCATACTCCGAGAAGAATAAAATCCAGTCTTTTCGATGATATCCTGCCGGCGGGTTAACCATCCGGAACTGATTGATCCGGTCATAATTCCAGCGCCGCTGGTAATATTTCTGATAAGACCTGATAATGCTGCAGTCCCGAAGACGTTTTAATGTATCTTCGATCGTGTGACGCACCGGAAGCTGGATTTTCTCATAATCGTAGATCGAATTTGAATAGACAAATCCATCCGTCCAGCCGCTCTGTGTACCTACGCCGCCGGTCGTCCCCATCTCGGGAAAACGTTCCCGCAGATAGTCCATAATAAATATTGCATATTCATAATAGAATCCCGGTTTCACATTAAGCGACAGACACGGATAATCATACTGACTGGAGCGCAGCAGTTCCTGATGATGTACATACCCGCGCAGCAGCGTATTTTTGTCCGTGTACCAGTTTTGTTTGGTTCCCAGCGGCATAATAATCAGAGTAACCGTTGTACTGTCCCGCTGACAATTTGAATGATTAAAGGGCGGCATACACGGGTGTTCAACGTTGCCATAAATTGGTTCATGTGGGATTCTGGTCTCGCTTAATTGAAATAAACGTTTCTGAATCCTTTTGGAAAGGGCGTCCATCGCCTCGCAATTGACATCAATATGCAAAATAGGGCGATCATTGGTGTCCAACATCTTCATCAATGCAAAATGACTGATGATAATTTTCTCAAAATTATCTCCATTGTGCTGGTAATAATAAAATCGGGGTAAACAGGAACTAAACACCGGCGTAGTAAGAAAATGACTTATAAAGTCCTTCAACTGATCCCGGCTCGGCAATACCATATCAAAATCGGTATCAGCACCTATCATATCTAAACCTATCCAATATAGAAACACAAGATCCCTCCTTTCGCGTGCACGAATGACCGTTCGTTCATGTACCTGTATTATAATGTGATTAGAGCAATAAGTCAATACGTATCTTGATAATTTCCCCATTGCTCTTATCCTTATATAAAGGTATAATAAAGAAAAACAAAGGAGTACAGCATACACTTGAATTACGAACAATTTTCCGAAACCAAACGCCTGATATTTGAAACTTCAGTCACACTTTTTTCTGAACAGCCATTTGAAAGTGTGACAATTAATGATATTGCACATGCCGTAAATAAAACGAAATCAAGCCTATATAACCATTTCGCTTCGAAACAGGAGATCATGGATTCTATATATGATTTTTTTTGTCAGAATTTCAATAATAACCGGCTGACCATGGAGCAGATTAAACCGATTATTGAGAATGGCAGTATTATGGATATTATCCATTCTGTTATGTATGTATTTGGTCCTGCGGACAAACTGATGATACCGATTTTACGGATTATTCACCAGCGTAAATACTTCGATAACAGAGCCCGCGATATTGTCCGGCAGCTTCTGATTAATGATGGAGTAGAATATGCCCGGCAGGTATTTGATTCTGCCGTTGAACTGGGCCGGCTGGCACCTTTTGATACTTATTCATTATCGCTGTTTTGCAGTAACAGCCGTCTGATTATCTATGATAAATGGATTTTGAATCCGACAGTGGAGTATTATCAGGAACTGTGCCGTGAACAGGATCAGATTTATGAATATGCGGCATCGCTGATTACCGATTTGCAAAAGATTGGTCTGAACGGCTAGATAATAAAAAGACAGGGTGTGTTCTTTACGAACAGCCCCGTCTCTTTTTGTATTTATGACTTTTATAACGCATCATTACTCCAACGTTTTAAAGTCGGAAGAAATTCCATAAGCATCATTCTTGCTTCCTGCTCAGAAAGGTTCAATCCCGCCGATTGATTCCAGTTATCCAGATCCTGCAGGTTGTGTTCAATCAGCTCTCCGATCGTAAGGTCTTGAGTAAATGCCCCCTGCTGATAACAAAAAGCACAATATTCGTCTGTCTTACTGCCGTCTCGTTCGGTTCCTTTATATTTATCCTGATCCAGAGACATGCCGCAGCTCTGACATAGTCCCGCCGGATGCCCCAGTAAATGATCCACTGATACATGGAAGGTTTCGGCTATTAATTTAAGGGTATCTGTATTGGGAACAGTCTCCCCGTTTTCCCATCTGGACACTGCCTGTCTTGTGATGAGTAATTTTTCGGCAAATTCGTCCTGAGATAAATTCAGGCTCTTACGCAAATCCAGGATTGCTTCCTTTGTTTCCATCGTCAATACCTCCTTTTCTGTATTTTAACATTTACCGTAAGGCTGTACAAGCAACATGCTGTTGCGGAAACAATAAAGCTGCCAGTTTCCTTTAATATGTCTCCCTTTATTTTCACGTTGTCGTGTTAACATTTATTAATTATGATATAGCTTTAAATCCTCTCTGTTTTATGCTCGTGAATCATAAAAAGCATCCCTTTTGGATGCTTTTTGCTTAGAGCGGGTAGCGGGAATCGAACCCGCGTATCTAGCTTGGAAGGCTAGTGTTCTACCATTGAACTACACCCGCATATTATAATATATGCTATATTGTGTTGAAAGATGCATCAATTACATTTTATTCTGCCAGATCACTTTCAACTCAATTATAATAACACTTTCTCCTATTTTTGGCAAGTACTAATTGTGATTAATTTTCTCTAATATTTATTCCGGAGCACCCAGACGATCTTTAGTTCCGCAATTGTACCAATGACACAAAAACAGGGGATGGTACATACAGCAGGGCTGGCAAAGCTTATGGTTGTTTTGTCCGGGACACTTCGCAAAGACCGGGAATATCTCTACCGGCAGGAATGCCTGATCCGTGGTCATCTCACAGCAGCCTCGCCGCTCCGCTACGGACGCCTTAGTGTTTGACATGTGTTTCCCGAACGTATACGATATTCGGGCTATTGAATAAACTTTATAATTTGTTTATTAATTAAACAAATATTGAACATACTTATGAGTTACTATATAGGAGTAAAATTAATACAAAGCTTTTTCACACTCTTCCCCTGTTAAGGAGCTGTCCTCAGCTCCTTTTTTATTATGGGGCGTGACCCATAACAAAAAAAGTAACGTAATTACGTTACTTTTGAAGAGCGGGTAGCGGGAATCGAACCCGCGTATCTAGCTTGGAAGGCTAGTGTTCTACCATTGAACTACACCCGCATATTATAATATATGCTATATTTTGCACAATCGGGGTGACAGGATTCGAACCTGCGACCCCCTGGTCCCAAACCAGGTACTCTAGCCAAACTGAGCCACACCCCGTAAAATACAGTTACTATAACCATCACTGCAACGTTATTTTCACAACGCAAGAATTATTATATCCGAACAGTAATCTATTGTCAACTAAAAAATGGATTTTATCACACATTTCTTTTTACTTCCTTTATTTTCTAATTTATTAAGACTTTTATAACTTTGGCACTCAGGTTACAACTCTAAATTTTATGGTCATATGATTGTCGGATTGGCATAAGTATTGTATACTGATCTAAATAACTTATCTCAATAAAATTCAGGGGGAAGATTTATGGAAACATTAACCAAGCAACGCTGGATCTATCTTGATGCCTGTAAAATATTTGCTATGTTTTTTATCATTGTTATGCACGTATCAGCCGGATCCTGGAGTATCATATCTCCTTATACCTTTGAATGGCAGGTATTAAATACATTCAACAGTGCCTCCCGGTTCTGCATTGCATTATTTATCATGCAGATGGGCGCCCTTCTTTTAAATGAAGAAAAGGATATATCCCTGTCAATCCTGTTTAAGAATTATGTGCTGCGAATTGTATGTGCATTCTTTTTCTGGTCTGTTGTAAATATGCTGGTATTCTACCGGCTCGAATCTCCAGGCGGTTTTTCCGACTTTAAGGTGAGCGATTTCATCATCGGCGTCTTAAGAGGACATCAGTACAGACACTGGTTTATCTTTGTCATCATCAGCCTTTATCTGTCGATTCCAATGCTGCGGACCATTGTGAAGAATTCCGTAGCATGCCGTTACTTCCTAATCCTGTGGGGATTATTTGCGCTATGTGTCCCTATGTTTTACCAGATACCGGTCATCTTTCAGCAGCTGCCGCCATCCATCAATACCATCATGACTCAGATTGCTGAAATGAGCTACCGTATCCGGCCGCAAATGGTTCTTGAATTTACCGGATATTTTATACTGGGTCATTACATTCACACTTACAGTTTTACCAGGAAACAGGTGAACTGGCTGGTCGGTATCGGTGCAGCCGCTCTGCTCTATACTATTTTGCTGACCCGCTATGTATCCATGCGCGACGGCACACCCAATGAAGCGTTTTATGGTAATATCACACTGAACATTGCCCTGATAGCAACAGCCGTCATGCTGCTGTTTAAAACCGGACTCGATAAAAAATGGTTTTCCGATGCCACATACAAGTCACTGCTTTTCTTCTCGGATGTATCGTTTGGTGTTTTCCTGATACACGACTTTATCCGGACAGCATTTATCCAGGTCGGCATTGATACGCTTACATGGAATCCAATAATCTCAGTACCACTGATATCAATAGCCCTGTATGTAATCAGCGGCGGAATATCTTTCCTGATTAACAAAATACCTAAATTCGGGAAATACATTATTTAAAACAGGCGAATATCGACCCTTCCGGTTCTCTGTTAAAGGTCATTACCTTTTTGGATACCGGATGAATAAAAGACAACCCGCAGGAAGCGAGGGCAACCATAGCCCGTTTGCCCCCTGCGGTTTTTCTTTCCTGAAACAGGGGATTGTATTTATTGTCGCCCCAGACCGGCCATCCATGCGCCGCCATCTGGACCCGGATCTGATGATGGCGTCCGGTCACCAGTTCCACTTCCGCCAGGCTTAGGATTCCATACCCATCTACCTCTTTTGTCTGCAGACACTGCAGCTTAAGTTCAGCCCTCTTGGCGCCGGTTATCCCCTTATCCACAACCCGGGAAGTATTGGTTTTCCCATCTTTCAACAAATAATCCACATAGTTATCCACTTTATCCACAACATTTCCACACAACACCGTTTTATATTTTTTTGCCATTGTTCCATCAGAAGCCTGGCGGCTTAAGTCTGCTGCTGCTTTTTTCGTCTTTGCATAGACCATCACGCCGCTGACCGGTTTATCCAGTCTGTGGATAACTCCCACATACGGCTCCCCCTGCTCTGGGGACAACTTGTGGATATGGCGTTTTATTTCACTAACCATATCCGCGGCAAAGCCCCGGCTGCTCTGAGATTCAATACCAACCGGTTTATACACTACAATTACATCTGAATCTTCCCATATTACCTCTAACATCTGCTGCCTCCCTGCTATTCAAAAAAATTATCATTTCACTTAAAAAAACTTGCATTTTTTTATATCAAGCTGTATAGTATATTAAACAAGACAATGTAGTTTCCAAAACTACATATAGAAGTAATCAATTCCAAACTACTTAAACTCATATAAATCAACTGGAAAAGGAGGTTCCCATGAAATTTAAGATCAAAGACCCCGGCAGTGCGCTCACCCACTTTATTGCCATGCTTCTGGCCCTGCTCGCCGCTACCCCGCTGCTGTACAAGGCCGCCCGCACACCAGGTTATACCCATGTTCTGGCTTTAACGATTTTTATCGTCAGCATGATCCTGTTATATGCTGCCAGTACGATTTACCATACATTAGATATTTCACCAAAGGTGAATCAGATTCTCCGTAAGGTTGACCATATGATGATATTTATCCTGATTGCAGGTACTTATACTCCGGTCTGTATGCTGGTACTCGGCGATAAAACCGGTTGGTCACTGCTGGCACTGGTCTGGGGTATCGCGGTAGTCGGTATTATTATCAATGCTTTGTGGATCACCTGTCCGAAATGGTTTTCTTCACTGATTTATATTGCGATGGGCTGGGTCTGCGTTCTCGCTTTCAGCAAGATCGTGCAGGCATTGCCGGCCAGCGCATTTGGCTGGCTGCTGGCAGGCGGTATTATCTATACCGTTGGCGGAGTTATCTATGCGCTTAAACTGCCTTTTTTTAACTCCAGGCATAAGAACTTTGGCTCACATGAAGTATTTCACCTGTTTGTTATGGGTGGTAGTTTCTGTCATTATATCATGATGTATGTATTTATTGCGTAAAAGGTTGGGTTTTATTTTACAAACGCTGAAGAATGTTGCGAGGGGGAAGCGAGGCTGGCAGGTTGGGGCGGAATCGGCTCCGTTCTCTCGGCGGGACAGACCTAGACCTGCGAAAGCGGATTTGTACAGGCACCGGCGTGGCTGCATGAGAACTTTTGATAAGTTCTCATACATTCGCCTGACTTTCTGCTTTGGAGAGCAGAAAGTCTCCTGTACAAATCCGCTTTCGCAGGTCAAGGTCTGTCGACGCCTCGTTCAATGTCCCCGATTCCGCCCCAACCTGCCAGCCTCGCTTCCCCAGCTACATGAATTCCTTTAGCTGGTTTTTTAAATAAAATCTCGTCTGAATATAGTGGAGCGTCCCACTTATTTCCGCTCGTCTACAAAGGCTTTGATCGCTTCGTCCTGACATCCGTCATAAAAACATTTCAAAAAATTTACTGTCAGACTTTCTTTTACCATCTGCGGGTCCAGTGCATTTAAAATTTCCATAAATGGTTTGGCTACTTTCTCTTTTGTTTCAAACAACAATTCTGCGTTACGGTTCTGGGATTCTTTTCTTTCGGTTGGGTATCCCATTCCTTTTGGTGAGCCGAATGCGCGGCTGAAAATGTTGTAAAGATTCAGTTCTGCACCCCAGCCAAAACCTTTGGCAAAGGGGAGGGAGAGGGCGTTGCCGTTGTTGATCTGTAAAAACAGGTATGCATCGGTTGGTTCGATGCAGTAGCCGCAGACGATTCCGGGATACATGTTAAGTGACATTAAGGCTCCCTGTCCGGTACCGCAGCCGGTTACGATAAAGTCTGCTGCTCCGGAATTGATTAACAGTGCGGCCTGGATTCCCAGATGCAGATAGGTAAGTCTTGGATTTTCTTCGGTGTAGGCTTCCGGTACGTCCTGATCCAAGAGCGGTTTTGACATGGCTGCATTGCACACCTGGTTGCCCAGCGGTTCTGCTGCTGCTTTTAATTCTTTTAAGATTATATCGTTTTTAGGTGCCTGACTGAACTCGTTTAATAATGCGATTTTCATGGTTTCTTCCTCTCTATGCCTGTTGTTTGATTATGTTATCTGCATCCTGCTTCATCCGCAGGAAATCTTCCTCACTCAGTAATACATTTAATGATTTTGCTGTATCTTCGATCTGGGCCGTTGTTCTCGCTCCGCCCAGGACATTTATGACCGGGGACAGCCTGGCGTTCCAGGAGAAACACAGATTGGCCAGGGTACACTGGTATTTTTCAGTGAGTTCGCTCCATCCTGCCAGCATCTGGTTAACCCGGCGGATATTCTCCGGCTGCCACCACAATTTTCCATCACGTACATTTCCTTTTTCCGGCACGTAGCCATCAGATGCCTTGCCGGCAAGAAGTCCCTGTTCAATCGGTGAATACGTCTGCAGCATAATGTCATTTGCCTCACAAAATGGGAGCAGTTCCTGTTCAGGGCGGCGATCCAGAATGCTCAGCTTCTCCTGGATTACATCCAGCTGTCCGGCATCCCGATAATCTTTTAGTACCTGGAGATTGACATTTGATGCACCGATTGCCCTGATCTTCCCCTCTGCCTTCATTCGCTGCAGTTCTCCCATCGTCTCCGCCACCGGTACCAGACCATAAGTCATACACTGCCAATGTGTATAATAAATATCGACGTAGTCGGTTCCCATTGCCTTCAGGCTGAGTTCCAGGTCACGGCGGATTGCCTGCGGGGATAAATCGCGGCGAACAGCATGACCTTCTCTTACAAAATGGAGCTCTCCGCCGTCATCATACCACTGAATCCCGCATTTGGTAGAAATAATCACCTGATCACGTTTGATTTCCCTTAAAACACGGCCCACAATCTCTTCACTATGGCCAAAACCATAGACCCGGGCAGTATCGATCCAGTTGATTCCCAGTTCAACTGCCCGCAGAATTGTCCGTACTGACATGGTATCATCGTTTTCGCCCCACCACTCACCGCCGCCGATGGCCCAGCAGCCAAGAGCCAGTGCACTCGTTTCAATTCCCGATTTTCCGACAACTCTTTTTTCCATTCTTTCACCCCATTCTTAGTTTATCTTGCAGCCGTTCAGGAAAACGCCGCCAGCAGATCCTCATAACTTTTCGCCGACTGGAGTTTTTCCATTGTCTGATCATTGCCAAGCTTTCCCGCCAGTTCTGCGATCAGCTTCAGATGATCCCTGGCGCCTTCCGGATCGGAAGGTACCGCGAACAGAAAAAACAGATCAGATTTTTCTCCGTCATAAGATTCCCATTCAATCATACTTCTGGTTCTGCCTACTGCAATGCCGACTCGTTCAACGGAGTCCGATTTGCCATGGGGGATCGCCACATGCCCGCCAATTCCGGTAATCCCCTCAGATTCCCGTAAATAAACATCCCTGATGTAACCTTCCAGATCATCAATATATCCTGCCGTCTTCAAAAGTCCGGCCAGATAACGAATCACTTCATCTTTATTCGCCGCTGTCATATCCAGATCGATGACCCGCCTGTCCAGAATCTCCTTTACCGCCATACTACTCCTCCTCACCTCTTACCGAATAAAATATTCTGAGATTCTACGTCAGTACTTTATAAACCACACTCAAAGAATTGATAAATATACGTTCCTTCAAAATTCAGCTTTCACCCATTGGGTGAAAGAAAAATGCTCAAAAATGTGTTGAATTATCAGCTTTTATGAGTCGATATATGGTACAATAATAGTAACAAAAGCAGAAAAAGGGGTTTAAATTATGATTAATAAAATTGATTTCACAGCTAAGAATCTAACATCAAATGCAGGTCTTTTTCTTCTCCTTGAGAACGCAAAAAGTAATGAGATTTTTGATCTAGTTGAAAATGACCTCGTATTTGATAATGACTCCACAAATAAAATCAAGATGAATCATATAAAGACGATGATCTGTGGTCACTTTATTGGTATAGACAAGCTAGAACGTCTAAAGCTCCTTCAAAATGATCCACTCGTTAATGAATTTGATATTTCCGTAAAAGAACCTGAAACAGTGTCACGGTTTTTAGGAAACTTCACCTTTAAGACAACACAAATGTTTAGAGACATTAATTTTAAAGTCTTTAAAAAACTGCTCACTAAAAGTAAATTGACATCCATTACGATTGATATTGATAGTAGTGTAATCAACGTAGAAGGTCATCAAGAAGGTGCATCAAAAGGATATAATCCCAAGAAACTAGGAAACCGATGCTACAATATCCAGTTTGCATTTTGCGACGAATTAAAAGCCTACGTCACCGGATTTGTAAGAAGTGGCAATACTTACACAGCTAACGGTGCATCTGAAATGATCAAAGAAATAGTAGCCAACATCAAAACAGATGATTTAGAGATTTTATTTCGAATGGATAGTGGCTACTTTGATGAAAAAATTATTGAAACGATAGAATCTCTTGGTTGCAAATATTTAATTAAAGCCAAAAGTTATTCTACGCTTGCATCCCAAGCAACGAATTCATCGGTTGTATTCGTTAAAGGTGAAGAAGGCAGAGAAACTACAGAACTGTTTACAAAATTAGATAACTGGGAGAAAGACAGAAGGTTTGTTGTGTCTCGCGTACTGAAACCAGAAAAAGAAAGAGCACAAATATCACTTTTAGAAGGCTCTGAGTACGAATACTTTTTCTTTGTGACAAACACTACATTGCTTTCTGAAAAAGTAGTTATATCCTATGAAAAACGTGGCAATGCTGAGAACTATATTAAAGAAGCCAAATACGACATGGCGGTGGGTCATCTTTTACTTAAATCATTTTGGGCAAATGAAGCGGTGTTTCAAATGATGATGCTTTCATATAACCTGTTTTTGTTGTTCAAGATTGATTCCTTAGAGCCTTCAGAATACAGACAGCAAATAAAGACCTTTCGTTTGAAGTATGTATTTCTTGCAGCCAAAATCATTAAAACCGCAAGAACTGTAATTATGAATTTGTCAGAAAACTATCCGTACAAGGAAGTGTATGAAAAATGTCTGGTATAATAAAGATATCATCTTGAAAATCGAGTGTTGCTCTGTGGATAACTTGCAGGGTTTAATAAGTATCTTTACTCCAAAGTTGCAATCAATAATTTATTGAAAAAGATTGAAAGGTGCTGGTAAATAATGTTACAATGTGGGAGTATCAGTTTAAATTCTTCTTGAAATAGTGTTCTTTTAAGCTAATAAAAAATGCACGTGGAATTTAGGTTCAATATTCTCCGCAACCGGGGCGGTATTTCCATCGGAAATCACAATCGTCTCTATCGCCGCGTTGCTGCCGGGTATCGCTGCGGCTCCCGTCAGCAGAAATGCCGCGGCAACTATAACAAGAACAATTCCGACGGCAAAGCTTACGTACCTGTGTCTCACGCTGTTCCCTCCGTTTTCCTGTATTATACTGGTGCTATTATTTGTCCGCAAAGGAAAATTATACGTCAAAATACCCTTTAATTTTATGCAAGTTTAGACGTAATAAAATTCATTTTGAATTGACATAATTTTGTTGCCATGTTAATATAAATAAGCATATTTACTTTGAAAGGAGTTTGCGTATTTAATATCAGCTAATGCAGTAAAGGAGAATAACTATGGAAAACAAAGATAACCTGATGCAGAATCGCCTATACCATATAAACGATGTTGCAACTCCCGGTGAGCAGGCAACAAAGACAGTTTTTTATTCCACTGACTCAACCAGCGGCTCAGTCTGGCTTGTAAAACCAGGTCAAGTAGTTGCGCCGCACCAGCATACCACATCCGATGATCTTTGGATATGTGTTCAGGGAAAAGGTGTGTTCTATCCTGAGCCCGGAATTGAAACCGCAATATCCAAGGGGGATATAGTTCTTTCCGGGAAGGGAAATTGCCACGGCATGCGCAACACCGGTGACGAGGACTTTATTTTTGTCAGCGTTCTTGGTCCTGTGCCGGCAGACTATAAACCCTTATAAATTTTTCATTATATACGCAGGTGTCTGTTTATGCAGGAATGCATAAACAGACACTGTTTTTATATGTGGATATTAAAATGTAAACTTGTCTTTAAATTCTCCGTACACCTCCGGATATTGATAAATCTCCAATGCCGAAGTCATTTGTTTCAATGTTTCCAGATTTTCGTCACTCTCTGTTAAAACTAAGAAATCCTTATAAAACTGATTTGTCTTGCTGATTTCAAATTTTGAATTCATTTTAACTGCCAGTAAAAATACCACATCAACAGATTCCCCGCTCCAGTCAATGGGATGATCCAGAATCGCCACACCGATCCGGGCCTCATTGGTCTCTGCTATATTACCATGAGGGATAGCCACCCCTCTGCCAATGCTGGTCGTAGTCGCCCGTTCCCGTTCCAGAACACTTTCCAGATAGCTTTCTGTCACATCACCCTTAGCCGCCATCTTCTGCACCATCATGGTGACCAGGCTGGTCTTATCCGACACTTCCGGATGAACAAAAATCAGGTCAATGTCAAACATCTGATGACAAATGTTGTGAAAACAAAAGCCGGTTTTCTTCCGGTTCTTTTTAATTTCCTTAACCTTTTCCCTGACCTGACTGATCATCTGCTCTGAAATGCGTTCCCCGATATGGACGATCCGCGGATCCGGGATTTCCATTTTAACCGTACTGAGAACCAGATCGGCATCGGGATAGTGGTGAATCGAAAAATCATGGTTGCTGACTGCTTTTATATCTGTAATCTCCGGCAGATTGTATTTCATCATTTCGATAATCAGCTGGCTTGATGCCTGCCCGGCCTGACTTACCAATACTGCGGAAAGTTTAAGTCCTTTTTTCTGCCTGATCAGGGCAGCCTGAATATAAAGTGCGATCCCTGCCAGCTCATCTTCCGTCACCTGGATGCCATACTGTTCTTCAAACAGGTAGCTGGTAGACCAGGTCGCCAGAAATGGTTGTTTGTACTCATTTTTCACATATTTGCTGATACTGTCCGTTACAGCCGTTGAATATTTCATCCGGAAAATGGCGGAACGCATGTGAATCAGCAGACTTTCAAATAAAATCTCATCGTTGGTAAGATTTGCATCCAGAACCAGATCTATAGTCTGGATGACATCGCGGACAAAATTCTGCAGATTCTGGTCATATTGCCTGGCATAATTCTCACTGTTGATGTCCAGAATCATATTCATCCGCTTGGCTGACACCAGCAGGATAGCCAGCAGGATCACATCATTTTTCGGCAGTTTCACCTGGAATTCCCGTTCGAGACGCTGATAAACTGATTCTGCAAAGGAATACTCGACATAATGCTGAATATCCTCTTCCTGGCTCTCCGGAAACTTATGCTCGCCCTCAGGATAATTCCGGGTCATGGAGAGGCAGGTCAGAATCCATGCCATATTAAAAGAATTGTCTGCCAGTTCGATCCGCCAGGCATTTTCGGCATTGACGATAATCCGCCGGATCCGGTAAATATCAACGCCTGCCGCAAAATTGCCAAGCAATGCCGGCAGTACTTCCGGCATCATATAAATCAGATAATCCTTAATGGCAATCCGGTAATTATATTCATCGCCATTGAGGCTGATCCCTTTATTGCGCACCGAACTGATTGTAAGGCTGCGTTTTTCAAACCAGGGAGTTAATTCCCTCAGGATGTTTGCTACCGTCGGCGGACTTAAATAGAGGCTGTCCGCCAACTGCTGCATTGTGACTATCTCACCGGATTTTAAGCGCAGAAGCCTGCCCAGCATCTGCTTGTTACGGCCTTCAAATGTATCAGGGACAGCCGTATACGCTTCATCCTGAAGCAGATCTTTAAGCTGCTCCCGCTGTGAGTCACCCGCTTCCAGCCAGATACCGGTACCCTGTTTTTTCCTGATCAGCCCCAGGTCCTCTTTTTCCAGCCATTCATTAATCTGGTTTATCTTCGTGCGAACGGTTTTCTCTGATAATCCCACATCTTCCGCCAGTTCTTTAATAACCGGAAGCATTTCTTCCATATGGGCATGATTTTTCATCTGACCGGGCCCAAACTGGACAATAATCGGTGAGTGCTCTTCCTCTGCCGCCATAATCCCGGCCCGGGCCATCTCTATATTGATGCTGTTCATTGCCATAACACCATAATAATGCTTATTTGCATGATCTAAAATTGCCTTCATTGATACCAGCATACTCTTATTCCAGCCTTTCTGTTCTGCTCTACTGTATCTGGATATCCAGATCGAAATCCAGACTTTCTTCTTCTCTTACTTCCGGTTCTTCTGCTGCCGGCCTTCTGATTGCCGCATATACTACACCTGTTACTGTCGAACCGATGATCAGGGCAATCAAAAACCAGACCGGTTTTGTCATCATCGGAACAACGAAGATACCGCCGTGTCCTGCTACGGATTCACATCCGACTCCTACTGCGATTGCACCTGCTACTGCGGAACCAAGCATGGAACTCGGAATAAATCTGGCCGGATCTGCTGCTGCGAACGGTAAAACACCTTCTGTAATAAAACACAGGCCCATCGGCAGAGCTGTTTTTGCAGTTTCAACTTCTACTTTTGTGAATTTCTTTCTTGAAATCAGGGTTGCAATGAAGATCCCGATCGGAGGAGTCATACCGCCGATGATTTTTGCCGCCATTGGTCCGTAGATTCCGTCTGCCCCTAAGGCATTTGCGGCCATGGAAGCCGTTTTATTAACCGGACCGCCCATATCAAAGCCCATACAGGCACCGATTACACCGCCGATTACCGCTTTCGCTCCGCCATTAAGGGAGATAATCCACTGTTGGAATACGTCCATAATAAAGGCCAGCGGAATTGAAAATACACCAAGGAAAATCATCCCGCAGACAAATGTGGATACCACCGGGATAAACATAACCGGCATCAGGCCCACACACCATTTCGGCAGTTTCCACTTTTTCATCCAGTTTACAAAGGCACCGATAATAAATGCCATCAGCAATCCGCCGAGGAATCCGGCCTTTGATTGAGCCGAACAATAACCGATTACCATACCGGGTACGATACCTGGTCTGCCGGAAATGGAATATGCCACACCGGCAGTCATTACTGCGACCGCAAAGTCCATTGCGTAAGAACCAAGTTTATTGATACTCCACCAGAACCCCAGCCATGAAAATGGATTCAGATTGGAAAATGGTGTTGCCCCGCCTTCTACCGCGTTGCCAATATCATATCCGCCAAAACCTTTTGCCAGAGCACATAAGATACCGCCGCAGACGACGATCGGAATCATATAGGAAATACCCGTCATAACATGCTTTTTAATGTCAAACTTCTTATTACCCATAGTAGAACCCTCCTTCTTCCCCGTTTTTGTTACTTCCCAAGTTTCTCATGGATTTTAGTCAGAACACCTTTCGGTGAGCGCATTACCATGCTGATCGGAACCTCTACCACCGGCTTGCCGGTGAAACGTTCCTTACCCACGCGAATATCTGCGGATATTATAATCACGTCTGCATCTTTGACATCCTCCGGAGTCAGTTCATTTTCCACTCCGATTGACCCCTGTGTCTCCACCTTAATGGTATCCCCCAGTTCCCTTGCAGCGTTCTCCAGCTTCTCTCTGGCGATATAAGTGTGGGCAATCCCTGCTGTACAGGCTGTAATTGCTAATATTCTCATATTCGCTCCTCCTTTCTTGTTCTGATTAAAATTTACCACATCCGGGAGGGCGGGGGAAAACTTTAATCGGCATATTGTTGCGGTAATTTTTTACTTTTATCTGAAAATCACAAAAGGGGCTGACGCACTCACGATTTAACGCAAGAAACGGCAACTCCCTTATTTTCAAAAACACTTACGGTCACTACAATCCCCTCCCCCTCGAATTCGCTTTTGCCTTTCTACCTTACTGGAGCCAACCTAACGCCCCACGTTCTCCTCACCACTATGAACGACATTCTTTTAACGCTATCATCTTCAGCTTGTCCGCACGTGAGAGTTTTTTAATTTCGAACTCGCGCCGCATTGCTTCCTGTTTTGTTTGGAATGTTTCGAAATAGACCAGCCGGACCGGCAGTCTGGGTTTGGTGTATTTTGCTCCCCGGCCTTCGTTGTGGGCTTCGATCCGCTTATCCAGACAGTTTGTCCAACCGCAGTAGAGCGTACCGTCTGCGCACTCAAGCAGATATGTGTAGTTCGTCATCCTTCGTATCCTTCCAGTTATGTATATGTAAACGGCACAGAATGCTTGCAAGTTCACTCCTGCCGCCCAGGTCGCCCTGTAATCTATCTGAAGCACCAGCTGGATGCGGGTTTCCATACTTTATTATATACCATTCGCACCAAATGTGTGCCTCCAGGATTGCAACAATTATTATTACCCGATGTTCCTTCTTTTATGTGGGGGATTGATTCATTTTTGTGATGGGTTCGGACGGCTGTCTTCTTGAATGGCGGAAATGATGCCATTCAAGAAGCATCGGATTGCCATCCGATGGGAAATTTGATACAAAAACATGCTTACAAGCTAGCTTGACGCATGTTTTTGCATCAAATTTCTCGCCGTCCTGGCTTATTACGTTCCATTATAATCGCTTTTCTGATTTTTTCCAAGTAAATAAGCAGGTAAATAAATTTCAGGCTGCCATGAAACAGTGGTTCCTCTCTGTTTCACAGCAGCCCATGCTGATTATTACCGGTTGATTTCCTTTACCAGAATCAGTGTATCTCCCGGTTTGATCGTATCTGAAGATAAATTGTTGGTTGAAACAATGTTGTCAATTGTGGTATGGAACCGTTTGGCAACATCCCACAGGCTGTCACCCTCCTGAACGACATAACCAACGATCCCCGGCATCTGCTGCAGCCGTTTGGTATCCATCGGTTCGATATCGGCCTGAAGGATCACCGGCTGGTGAATTGGCTGTAAAACCAGTACATCAAGTAAAATAACAGCCTTGATTTCTACTGACTCACCGCCTAGCATCACTGCTGTGAGCTGTTCTACCCCGGTGTCCAGATACCAGATACTGTCCGGCTGAATTCCCGGTACTTCGGCTTCGTAGTGGAATGGTACCATTTCGCTCATCGACTGTACCGGCTGGCTGTCGTCATCGGTCAGATAAAGGATTGTCACATCCAATACCCCATCCATCATCAGCATATTATCGCCGGCTTCAACCTCGTCGATCTTTACCGTTCCTTTGCTGTGACAGATCTGCAGGATCCGCCTGTCGCCGCTGACATTGATCTTCTCTGACAGTTTACATCTGCCGGTGTTACGGGTCAGGATCTGATCGAAGCAGGCATCACCGGTCTCCATGGTCAGTTCCCGGTTGGTTGAATATAAATCACTGAGTATCTCCAGTTCCTGTTCTTCATACAGGCGGATATCCAGTTCGATCACGGCATCAACATCAAGCTCGCGCATTTCCCCGTCATAATCCGGTTTTTCTTCGATTGCTTTATGTACCAGATGCGTTGTTATTGCAGAGATCATACTGTCGCCGGTTCCCGGCACATCGATTTCTCCTGAGAACGGAAGACTCTCCTCCAGCCACTGCACCATGGAATTTTCGCCTTCCCCTTCATAAATAACAAATACCATCAGCACACCTTCCAGATGCACCTGTCCATCCATCGGACGTGTAACCACATTACTCAGGCGCATTTCCGTCCATAAAATACGGTCAATCGCCGGTTTGCTGCCGGATAACGTGATCTCCTCTTTCATCCGGTAAGTATCTTTTCGTCTCAGGGCAATTGCCGCTACATCAATTTTCCGCTGCAGGGTCTCGATCTGCGGTTCATCCGCGCCGGCATCCTGAATGCTGCCAAGTTCAACTGCTGCTTCAGTATCAAACAGACTCTCAACCTTAACTTCCATTGCAATCATTGCTTTGACACTCAGTTTCCTGGAATTAATTACATCTGTATTCATGTCTTCCAGCTGACAGCTGATGCTGACATCATCCTTTTCTTCAAGATCAGGGACATTGATCACTTCCTCAAACGGAATCACTCCTCCCAAAGTCTGCAGACCGCCCTCTTCCTTACGATATAATACATGAAAGTCAAGCTTGCCTCTGACTACAATCTTTTCATTCTGACTTTTAATCGGCTCGATCTGGATCTCGCCCATATCCAGAATCACCTGGGCAATATCACTCATGGTATCCGGTACGATAAAATCGTCATCCAGTGTTACTTGTGTATTCACCTGGTTTTTCCAGCGGTTCATATGTATATTTTGTTTTACCAGTTCCAGCATAAAAGCACCCACCTTACCTTTTTATCTTTTATTAGAAAGTTTATGTGGGTTGGGAAATGATTATGTCTGTTTTGGTTGGAAATAGGGGAAGTTGTCTGGTTTGGCTAAGATCGATTGATGGGCTGTACACTATTTATGCCCCATTTTGAATAATGTAAGAAAAAGAGCCAGTCTCCTGGCCCTCAGAATACACATGCCATCAGTTTTATGCAAAAAATCTTTTAAGTTGTCAAGTAATGTGTCAATGTTCTCTTTATAATTCATAGTTTTTCTTTGTCATCATCATTATTTCGTGTTACAATAACCAATACAAGATTGGATAGATCATATATCCCTGCTGGAATAACCAGCCCCCCAGCACCCCATACTCTTAACGAAAGGAAGTGCCTACTATGCCATTATCAAGAGAACAACGCTACACGATTGACGATATCTACAACCTGCCAGACGGACAAAGAGCGGAACTAATTGACGGTCAAATGTACATGATGGCTCCACCAAGTACAAAGCATCAACGGCTTTCCGGATGGATATATACCAACATCTATAACCATATCAAAGCTCATGGCGGGGACTGTGAAGTCTTTGCCGCCCCTTTTGCTGTACATCTCACTAAGGATGATTCTGTCTATGTAGAACCAGATATTTCAGTTATCTGTGACAAGGATAAGATCAATGAACAGGGTTGCAATGGCGCACCAGATTTCATAATTGAGATCGCATCACCCAGTAATGCCGGTCATGATTATCTCACTAAACTAAACCTATACAAGAATGCCGGTGTACGGGAATATTGGATTGTCAACCCTTTAAACAACACCATTACACTGTATTACTTTGAAAATGAACTATGGGCCGAACCTCACACCTTTACAGATAAGGTCAAAGTTAATATCTACGACAATCTATACATTGACTTTTCAGAACTGGATATATAACCACCAAGCCCCTGTTTCGGCAGGGGCTTTTCTTTTGCCCTTTGGCAAATAATTTAATAATGACCGATAACCGGCTTATTTTTCGTCCTGTGCTTTCTCGTCGGATCATATTCCTGCCAATACACCCGCTTACTGTCATAACGGGTCCTGGCCTCTTTTTCCTGATCAGAATATCCCACATAGACAATGCAAAGCGGTATCACATAATCAGGTATATTAAATATTTTTCTTAGAAGTTTGATCCTTGTCGGCATCGGATGAATCCCGATCCATACAGTACCCAGTCCCATACCGGTAGCTGCAAGCAGCATATTCTCCACCGCTGCAGAACAGTCCTGTATCCAATAATCCTGTTCGATCCCTTTTCTGGCAATTTTCATATTGCCACAAACAATGATCGCCGCAGGTGCATTGTATCGTGCAAAAATCAACTCTTCCTGTATCGTCTTTATTCTATCAGAATCATCAACAACAATAAACTCCCATGGCTGACAGTTTATAGCCGTAGGTGCAGCCGTTGCAGCTTTAAGCAATTCAACCAGCAACTCTCTGTCGACCTTCTTATCCTGATACTTACGGATACTCCTTCTGCTGTAAATAGCATCTGATATATTCATTTTATCTCCATACCTTTAAGACCGCTCATATTCCTCCAGAAAATGATGCCTGCTGCCATCTTTCACATACCCGATACAAGCATCCAGATTCACATTTTCAACACTCTTAAAAATATTATTCTCAATATGAGGACTGATCTCGCGGAACTTAGCAATCAGTTCTTTCATCTCCTGGCGTTTTGAGGTATGCACCGTCTCCTCCATCGCCTTTTCCTTAGCAATCTGCTCGGTAAAGCGGCAGGCGCACTGCAGAAAACGCAGTCCGTTATAATCCTTCCACGCCAGAATATGCTCCTCCTTGACCAGATATAACGGCCGGATCAGCTCCATTCCTTCAAAATTAGTACTATGCAGCTTCGGCATCATCGTATTCACCTGAGCACCATACAGCATACTCATCAGGATCGTTTCAATCGCATCATCAAAATGATGGCCCAGCGCAATCTTATTGCATCCCAGGGCCTTAGCATTGGCATACAGGTTCCCCCGCCGCATTCTGGCACACAGATAACAAGGTGATCCGCCGGCATCCACTACCGTCTCAAAAATATCAGATTCAAAAATATGGACAGGTATCCCCATCAATTCGGCATTCTCTTCAATCAGCTGCCGGTTGGCCGGATGATACCCCGGATCCATAACAATAAACTTTAAACCAAATTCCATCTTGCCATGCCGCAATATCTCCTGCATGCATTTTGCCAGAAGCATAGAATCCTTGCCTCCGGATATACAGACCGCGATGTTATCTCCTTCACTGATCATCTGATACTCATTTAACGCTTTCACAAACGGCCGCCAGATCTCCTTGCGGTACTGCTTTATAATACTCCGTTCAATATCACGGCTTTTATCGCTCATTACTTCTTATCTCCATCACCTGTATTCGCCAGCTGAATCTTCATCGCCTCCAGTTCGGACTCCAAAATCCGAATCCGTTCCTGCATCTTACATACCTGTTCCTGATCTACACAATCGTTCCGTTCCTCTTTCGGCACCGGAACACCGCCTACCTTTACCGGTCTGGCCGGAATACCAACTGCCGTCGTATCATGCTCCAACGGCTTTAATAAAACGGCATTAGCCGCAATCTTACAATTATCACCGACCTCAAAAGCACCCAGAATCTTAGCTCCGGCACCAACAGTCACATTATTCCCCAGGGTAGGATGACGTTTTCCTTTATTAAGGCCGACACCGCCCAATGTAACTCCCTGATAAATTGTACAATTATCCCCGACAACAGCCGTCTCACCGATAACCACACCGCTGCCATGATCAATCAATATTCCGCGGCCCATCTGTGCCCCCGGGTGAATCTCGATCTGTGTAAAAAAACGTGCCCACTGGGAAATCAAACGCGCCACAAAAAACATCCGGTGACGGTAGAACCAGTGTGAAAACCGGTACCAGATCATCGCATGTACCCCCTGATACAAAAGCAGCACTTCCAGGGCACTCCGGGCTGCCGGATCGCGTTCTTTTACAGCTTTAACATCCAACCATATATCTTTTAATATCATAGTATCCTGTCCTTTTTTATTTGAACTATATCATAACATATGCCGGACATTCTGAAAAGTCAATTTTTCTGCCAGTTCGACATTCTTCTGTCCGGAACATAAAAATAACCGGGACGGCAGAACATCTTTTTGACGTCCTGTTGTCCCGGCACGTTTCCCCCCTGCAAAACAGCGCTCTTACTGAAAAATAACCGGTTCTTCCAGATACTCGGTCTGAACTACAATATAAGGATAGGAAGCTTCCACTCCGGTGGTCTCGCCCTTTTCAGGGCCCAGCAGTTCCGTATCGATCAGAATGGAGTTTTCGGTCAGATATAAATCATTTACGGTGATGCTGTATCCGCCGGTTACCTGCTCGCCATATCCCACTACTATGTAGAGTCCCTTGTCATCGCTGTAAGTCAGTTTAAACGGCTGTTGTTTCTTTTCTGCAATAATTTCCTGCAGTTCGCCCGGTATATCGGCCTCGCCGACAACTGTGAATTCCAGATCACGAACCTTATCCTGGTTTTCTTTGTTTACATTGCATCCGGTCAGCATTCTCACCAGACATACCCAGAGAAGCAAGCTGACCAGCAGCAGGATTCTCCCGTTTAGCACTTTACGCATAACAACCTCCCCTGAATTGTGATTAATAATAATCTATTCAGGGAAGGTCATTTCTATGCCGTCTAAATATCGACTTTATTTGTTACTGCTGCTGCAGATCTGCAGCCGGTGCTGATATTTCTCCTTGGTGGCCAGCCCGCCCCGGATGTGACGTTCTGATTTGTTTACTTCAAGTACAATGCGCGCCTGTGCAGCCAGCGATGGATTGATATGTTCCAGACGGTCGGTGACGTCCTTATGCACCGTAGACTTCGAGATCCCGAACCGTTTGGCTGTCTGTCTCACCGTGGCATTATGGTCTATGATGTAGTTCGCAATGGCAACTGCACGTTCTTCGATATAATCCTTCAAAGAAATCCTCCACATAGGATGTTTTGTTAATCTTATGCGGAGGACGCTTGGAATAGCACTACAATATCATCACTGAACTCTGCCACAACACTTCTTATATTTCTTACCACTCCGGCAGGGGCATGGATCGTTGGGATAAATCTTTCGTTTAGCCCATTCTACCACTCCCCCAGCCCCCTCGGGCATAACCGCAGTTGCGATCTCCTTTGTACCAGAATCATAATCAACGGAAATTCCTCTGGCATCAAGCTCAGGCTGCGCCTCACGTAATAGTTTTGCGGCCATACTGCTCTCCGGAATTATTGTCGGCATGATCCCGGTTTCAGAACGATTTCCTTTTTGAATGGCAGATAATTCATTCGGTTTAAATCCTCTATTGGCCAGCATTCTGGTCTCATTATTTATCTCCTGCATAAGTGCCACAAATAGTTCGACCTGCCATTCGTTATCAAAACAAAATCCCTTTTCATCAAGATCATCCATAATTTCACTCAACCTATACCCCAATGATACCTGACTCCAGATTCGCTGCAGAAACAATAATACTTTTTCTTCCTTTATTCCCATTGTATCTGCAAAAAATGCCCTCAGCTTTTGATAAACCGGCTCCTGTGAAGGATAATGATTGCCGATACAATCTGCCACCTCAGCATAAGCCGGAACATAAAACTCTTTATCCCCCTGCCTCCGTTCAATACCAAGATATAAGTTATTGCGAAGGATACTCTTCAGTATTACTTTTCGATCCTTTATAATACAACTGTTTTCCTCATCGGGAATCGAATAAAAAATGTCAAGCCATTCCCCCAGACTCACCTTGAAGCCTTTCCTTTTCCGATACATACGATGTACAATATCAATCGGTGCAATTCCATAAATCATAGCATGCATTTCCAGACACATCTGCATCCAGGCAATCTGCTTTCTGAGCTGGTGAAATTCCGGGGTATTGATCTGTTTATAATTTCTCACTACCTCAACCGGTACCTCGACATAATCATCATCATATATAACGACATAATCAAGATTATAAACGTCCATCAATAAATCAAGTTGATCCGGCTGAGGCCGGTACACCTGCCCCCTGGCTATCGCTTCCTCAAATACTTCGATCTGCTCATCGGTCAATACACTGAGCCGCTTTTTCATCACCGGAATACTCAGTATTTCATTTTTAATTTTCTCCGCCAGCTTGTCCTTATTGAGTGCCGAAACCTTACTTAAATGTAATTGTCCGGCATATTCCTTTAATTCCAACATTGTATACGCAAGTAACGAGTGTTTTAGCGTACCTCTGCTTCCCTTACTTTCCTGCCCCCTGGTATTCTGCTCTTTAAGTTCCTGAGCTTTAAGTTCCTGAGCTTTAAGTTCCTGATCCTTGAGTTCCTGAATTACAGCCTCCCGTGCTCCAAGCTGCTGTTCTAACCCATGCTTAATATTCATCAACCTGGCAATTTCACCCATATAATGATCCGCTGATTTTTTATAATTGTCAGTCTTACTGACCGCCTCAAGAGAACCTGTCAATCCAAAACTTCCTGAATCTATTCCATCCAGCAGATCTGCCCTGCTTCTAAAATCAGCTTCACCATATCTGACTGCATATTGTTTTTTCAGAACATCGTTCACATCATCAATATCTGCTGACAACCCCTTACTCGTCAGTACGCCGATACCGGTAAGAGGAACCTCTTCCAAACGTTTTTCTATCGTAATACGACAGCTGGTACCTGTCCCCCAATAAAATGAAAACCATTCTTCTGAATCCAGCAAATCATTGATAAAGGTTTCCGCCGCACTTGCCCGATCGTAATAAAAAGCTGATGTCGAAGCCTTTATCTGCTGTTCTTCAAACAGCCTGACCTTTTTCTGGAAAAACTCGAATTCAAATATTTCCGTCCCCTGATATCCCATGATCTCAGTCAGCAATATACTTAACTGCGAAAATGTAATGCCTGCCGGTAATATTGCCCGGCTCCAAACCGGCGGTTTTTTATTTTTCTCTGCAATTTTTAGCTGGTATGCTTTCACTGCCTCTCCTCCTTATACTTTGTCAGTATTTTGGATATTGCACTTGTCGATATAATTGATCAGGTCCGGCAGCGGCAGCGGCCGGCTGTAGTAGTAGCCCTGGAAGATATTGCATTCCATCTCCCGCAGCAGATCACGCTGCTCCCGGGTTTCTACCACTTCCGCCACGACACGGTAATTCAGATTGGCAGACAGCTTAACAATCTTTGAAACAATCTCGGCCGATCTGGCATTTTCTTCAATCTGGGTAATCAGGCTGCCGTCCATTTTGATTTCATCAAAAAGATCCTCCTGAAGCAGGGTGATCGAGTTGTGCCCCATCCCGAAATCATCAATACTGAATTCTATTCCCTTTGATTTCAGCTCATATATTCTGTTGAAGTTGTTCTCAGACAACTCCATAATATTACGTTCAGTCACCTCAAATACCGGCGATATCCGCTCTCTCGGGAAGTCGGCATAGATCTCTTCTACCCGCGGAAGAAACGCTTTCTCCTGCAGATGTTCGGCAGAAATATTGATCGACAGGTGAATGTGGTTTTGCAGATGTCCCTGAATCTCTTTGGCATCACTGCACATCCGTTTCATCAGATAATAAGTCATCTCAGCCATCATCCCGCGTTCATTCGCCATTGCCAGAATCAATAACGGCGAAATGAAACCGATCACCGGATGTTTCCACCGCAGCAGGCCCTCCGCACCATACAAAACCGTGCTGTTATACATCTGCGGCTGATAATAAAGTATCAGTTCATTATGTTTTAAGGCATCTTCAAAATCTGAAGCCAGTGTTCTGGCATAAGAATAATCCACATAAGAAACCTGCATAAAGGCCGGAGTATTGCCATACTTTTCACCCTGGAACACTTCCTGCTCCATCGTCCTGACTGCTTTTTTATAGCTTTCCACCTGTTTTTGTTCATTTGATCTGGCAAACGGGGCATATATTGCAACACCGACTGCAATATTCACCAGCTGCAATATACTTCCGGCTGCAGAGCCGGTAATAATATAACCGCTGAATATCGCAGGGGTCGTCCAGTTCACCGGAAATGCCGGCAGCGGCACCAGCCCCAGGCTGATCGCGGCAGCACTGATACAGGTCTGTACCACAGGAGTAATCAGAAACGGCAGCAGCATTGTCGGATTAAACACGATCGGAAAACCGAACAGCAGAATTTCATTGATATTAAATATACTGGACGGCATTACAATCATCGCAAACCGGCGGTTATGCCTTTTTTTCGAAAACAAAAACAAGGCAATTGCCAGACATAATGTACTGCCGCAGCCGCCCATAAAAGCAAATACATTCAGAAAACCACTGGTATAAATCTCCGTCGGTACCTGGCCCGATGCAATCAGGGTTTCGTTGATCTGGTTAAGCGATTCAAAAATATCGACCGCTACCGGTTCCAGAACATTGGTCCCGTGAATTCCGAAAAACCAGAAGATATGAATCAGCAATACATATAAAATGGTTCTTGGCAGTCCGCTGTTCATGCGATTAAATAACGGCAGCAGTAATCCGGAACCAAAGTTTGCTATATTCTCCTGACCAAAAATCAAATACAATCCATGTCCGGCACAGGCAAAGACAAATACAATAACTGCAATCGGAAATAAATTTTTCACGGCGACATTAAACAGATAACCGGCTCCCGGTGTATAAAACTGATCTGTAAATCTCACATGCTGATTCCACAGTTTGTAAAACTGGCATGACAGCAGTGTAATACAAAGTGACGTAAACAGCCATTGTGCATTAAATATATAAATACCGCCATCCCGCGCATGGCTGCAGAATGCCATATAAGAAGTCAGTGCAACTGCCGAGTACAGATAATTTTCCGTCTCACCTGCCATTCGTGAATAGGATGCACTAACCGTAAGGCACAGAAGAAGGGATATCGATCCCAATGTATAGTTATACACATTAACTAAAATCGGAATCAGTATTCCGCCGCCGAAATGTTCTAAAAATGTCAGATACGCCGGTATTGGTAAGTTCCTCAGCAGCAATGCCGTAGCTCCAACCATCAGAAACGGCATGGATAATTCGAATCCTGACTGCATGGACTTAACCATAACCGATTGTTGGATTCTATGTTTTATTATGTTTTTTTGTTGTAACATTACGTTCCTCTTTTCAGTATATCCTCCCATATAATATATCCATTATAAGTGTAACCACCGGTAATATCAAGTTGGATTATTCTGTAAGTTTTTATGACCCGTAACTCTGCCTCTGCATATATTTTAATTATGTTTCGTACAATATAACTGTTCCAAATGCGTATTATCCGGAATTGTTATCGTACACAAAAACTCAGAAAGGAAGTTGGAACATATGTGTGGTATTGGAGGATTTAGTGATTTTACAAAAGATTACACTCAGAACAAAGAATATCATTCCGGCATCCTGGATCAGATACACCGTACCCTGTATCATCGCGGTCCGGATGCCAATGGAATCTGGCTGACACCTCATGCCGGCCTGGCCCATGCGCGCCTGTCAATCATCGATCTGCAAAATGGTTCCCAGCCGATGCTGCGTACCATCAGCGGCAATACCTGGGCCATCGTTTATAACGGAGAACTTTACAACACAAAAGAACTGCGGGATCAGCTCATTTCATCCGGCTGGACCTTTGAGACTACCAGTGACACCGAAGTCATTCTGGTATCCTATCTGGAATACGGCGAAGACTTTGTCAAACAGTTAAACGGCATCTTCGCCTTTGCAATCTGGGAGCCAGTCAGAAACAAACTGCTGCTCTATCGCGACCGCAGCGGTATCAAACCGTTATTCTACACACTTCAGAATGACCAGCTCATTTTCTCATCGGAAATCAAAGGAATCTTCGCCCACCCCGCCATCACCCCAAGGCTTGACCGCGAGGGATTAAATGAAATCTTCAGCATCGGCCCCGCCAGAACATACGGATGTGGTGTTTTTCAGGGTATCCGCGAGGTGCTCCCGGGAAACTACATCTCCTTTTCCCCGGATGGTTTAAAGCAGCAAAACTACTGGCAGCTTGAAAGCCACACCCATGAGGACGACCAGAATACCACGATCGAAAAAACCGCTGATCTTGTCATCGATTCAATCCGCCGCCAGATGGTATCTGACGTCCCCATCTGTACCTTTTTATCCGGCGGTCTCGACAGCAGTCTCGTATCCGCCGTATGTGCCGCAGAACTCAAAAAAAAGGGCGAACGGCTTAACACCTTCTCCTTCGATTTTGTCGGCAACGCCGAATATTTTCACGCCAACAAGTTCCAGCCGTCACAGGATCGCCCGTACGCTGACATGATGGTCGCTCATTTAAACACCAACCACAAATATCTCGAATGCAGCATCCAGAACCAGACCGATTACCTGGATCAGTCTGTCGATGCTCACGATCTTCCTGCCATGGCCGACGTTGACTCTTCCATGATCTACTTCTGCCGTCAGGTCAAGCAGTATAACAAAGTAGCACTGACCGGTGAATGCGCCGATGAAATCTTCGGCGGTTATCCCTGGTTCCACAAAAAAGAATGCTTTGAAGCCAATACCTTTCCATGGACCATGGATCTGGAAGCCAGAAAAGTCCTGCTAAACAACGACTTCCTCGATATCCTGCAAATGGATGATTATGTCGCCAAGCGCTATCACGATTCCGTCAGCGAGACGCCCAGGCTCCCCGGAGAATCTGCCACCGAGTCCCGCCGCCGTGAAATCTCCTGGCTGAACCAGAAATGGTTTATGCAGACTCTGCTTAACCGGATGGATCGTGCCAGCATGCACTCCGGCCTGGAAGCCAGAGTTCCGTTTGCTGACCATCGTATCCTTGAGTACGTCTGGAATATCCCCTGGGACCAGAAAACTCCCGATGGCATCGTCAAGGGTCTGCTCCGCCAGTGCAGTACCGAATATCTCCCCCACGATATCCTGTACCGCAAAAAATCACCTTATCCCAAAACCTACGATACCAAATACGAAGAACTCCTGACCGATAAAGTAAGAGAAATCCTGACCGATCCCGCCGCCCCGGTCCTCCGTTTCCTGAACCGGAAAAAAGTGGAATCTTTCCTGACTTCCCCCTCCGACTACGGCAAACCCTGGTACGGACAGCTGATGGCTGCACCGCAGATGCTTGCCTATATCTATCAGATAAATTACTGGCTGGATAAGTACAACATTGAAATTATTCTTTAAATCATCTTCGCTGAAATCATAAAAGCTGCCGCCCGGATATACAGCGGATACCTGCTCTGGTATTCCGGCTATATATTCGGGCGGCAGCCTTATGTAAATCAATGTTAATCTAATAACCCCAGACGGTCCATCGCATAAGCAATACCGTCCTTCTCAACCGTTTTTGTGACAAAAGAAGCATACGGCTCCAGCTCCTTATCATGCTTGCCCATCAGGACCGCATTCGGCACATACTCAAACATCGACAAATCATTGTTACTGTCACCGAATACATAAGCATCTGCCAGATCCAGCCGGTAATGCCGCAGGATCACTTCAACCGCCGTAGCCTTGGAGTGACCTGCCGGAATGCACTCATAAAAACCGTTTCCCCGGTTAATCACATCAATCCCCAGACCAAGACTGCGGAAAAAGGTTACTTTATCACTCTGCTCATCAGCAATAACACAGAACTTCTCAAACGGAAGATTCTTTTTACCGTCATCCACTGCAGGCTTCATGGCAAAACCGATCATCTTCAGGAGTTCCTGCCCCAGGGCAAACCGGGAAGTATCATGACTGTAATAGCAGCCATACCGCCCTTCCATAACACCTTCAAGATTATTATCGATGATCGCCTGTTTGATTTTAACTGCCTGATCTTCCGGAATCTCTTTATGATATAACACTTCGCCATCAGCCTCAACATAAGTACCGCAGCCGCATAACCAGCCATCGACTTCCAGTATCTCCTGAACCGGTCCCACCTGACTGTAGGAACGGCCGGTATTAATAAAGACCAGATGCCCTGACTCCCGTGCTTTTCTAAGTGCTGCTATCGTACTGTCGGGAATCTCCCTGGTCACCTCACTCATTAAAGTGCCGTCAATATCGAAAAACAATGCTTTTTTACTCACGCTTCATCACCACGGAATACGATCGTACCCGTTTCCTCATCCATACTCTCTACAATCGCCAGCGATTCCAGCCTTGTCCCCTGGGAACGAATGAGATCACCGCCGACCTGGAAACCTTTTTCAATTACAACACCGGCTCCGGCAAGCTGGGCGCCGGAATCTTTCACCATTCTGGTCAGTCCTTCCAGTGCCTTGCCGTTTGCCAGGAAATCATCAATCAGCAGCACCTTATCATCTTCACCCAGGAACTCTTTGGATACGATAATCTCATATACCCTTCCGTGCGTGAAAGACTCCACTGTGCTGGTGTAAACATCCCCGGCTATATTCTTAGTCTTTGTTTTCTTGGCAAATACCACCGGTACGCCAAAGCTTTGCGCCACTACACATGCAATTCCAATTCCGGAAGCTTCGATGGTCAGGATTTTATTTACTTCCACATCAGCAAACCGACGTTTAAATTCCTTTCCTATCTCCTGAAACAGTTCAATATCCATCTGATGATTCAGGAAACTGTCTACCTTCAGTACATTCCCTGTTTTGATCTTTCCATCTTTCCTTATCCTGTCTTTTAAGAGCTGCATGACTACTCCCCCTTGTTTATTTTACTACCGCATTATCTACAATCAGTAAATATACCTTGTTTTTCTTAACCGCAGAATCAACCGCATCTTCACCATACTGTGCTTTCAGCTCATCTGTGGTCATTCCGTACTGTGCTGCCAGACTCTCATAGTCTGTGTCATCAATGGTCAGCCCTTCTTTTTCAATAATGGCATCCACCAGCAATTCCCATTCAAAACTCTGTCTGACCGTATCTTTCATATTCTCAACAAACTGTTCTTCGGTCTGACCGGTCATCGTCAGATAGTCGCTGAACTCAATGCCATAACTCTGCGGATACATAACCTTGCTGTATTCCAGCTCCTGCTGGCACATCTGCTCTACACTTTCCTCATTAATCGTGAATTCCGAGTTGGCAATCGCCGCTGTGATTGAATCATTCTCTGCCTGCTGCTTCGCCTGGGTCTCTTTGTCCGCCTCAAGATCTGCCAAAGTGTCTGCCTTGAACTCGTCAACCGTGTTAAAATCAGACATCCGCTGAACAAAGTTGTTGTCCAGAACGGCTTCCTGCTCCAACTCAATGCTGTTAACAGTTACATCAAATACAACTGCCTTACCGGCAAGATCGGCACTATGATAACTTTCCGGAAATGTCAGGTTCAGGCTCAGCTCATCACCGATGCTGGCTCCGACAAGCCCCTCTTCAAAGCCTTCAATAAAGGAACCAGATCCCAGTTTCAGATCATAACCGGCCGAGGTACCGCCTTCAAACGCTTCACCGTCAAGCATCCCGACAAAGTCAATGTTGACGATATCCCCCAGTTCAGCCGGCCGTTCAACTGCAATCCGTTCCGGATTTGCCGTCAGGATGCTTTGGATTTTGGCATCCAGTTCCTCATCAGAAACCGTCGTAATCATCTTTGTAACTTCAACGCCCTTATAAGTACCAAGCTTAGATACCGATCCCATATCCAGTTCGGCCTCTGCAGCGTTAGATTCAGTTGCTGTGGTTGTTTCAGTTTCCGTTTCTTTTTTAGAGCAGCCCGTCATCAGCATCATCGCTGCAAGGCCGCACAACATTAAGCGTTTCAGATTTCTCATAATTCATTCCTCATTTTTACTATAGAAGTTACATCGACTTAGTTCTCAGCGCGGTGTACTTCCTACAGTTATAACACATCTATACTTTTTTAAAAAGTACTTCATCGGAATTTTATAAAATGTTCACAAACATCATTTATTTGTAAAAAGCCTTAAATGCTTTGTATGTATTATAAACATCCAGCTTTGCAGTAAGCTCAAACGGAGCATGCATCGATAAAACCGGAACCCCCAGATCAATGACATCAATATTCATATGGGCTACAAACTTTGCTATCGTTCCGCCGCCGCCTTCATCAACAGCACCTAACTCACCGGTCTGCCAGCAGACCCCTTCGGCTTCCATAATACCAATGATTTTAGCCATCGTCTCAGCACTTGCATCGTTGGATCCTGACTTGCCGCGGGCACCGGTGTATTTGGTCAGAACACAGCCGCGGTTCATATAGCTGGAGTTGTTCGGCTCAAATACATTGTGGAAGGTCGGATCATAAGCCGCGTTTACATCAGATGAAAGACAGAGGGAATTCGCAAATACTTCTTTTGGATTAACTCCCTGCATTTCTGCCAGATACTCGATATAATGTTTTACATAGTCTGAGTTCAGCCCGGTATTCCCTTCCGAACCGATCTCTTCCTTATCCGCCAGCAACGTCACCGTAGTGTAAGTCGGATGTTCTGTCTCGATTTCAGCCATCAGCGCCGTATAGGCACAAACCCGGTCATCCTGACCGTAGCCGCCGACCATACTTCTGTCCAGACCGACATCGACTGCTTTTTGTGCCGGAACCATCTCGATCTCAGCACGGAAAAAATCAGCTTCGGTAATTCCGTATTTGTCATTCAGCAGTTTGAGTGCCAGTAGCTTTACCGGATCCTTGATTTTTTCATCCGCATACGGAACCGATCCGACAATAATATTCAGTTCCTCACCTTTGAGCCCTTCGGCCAGCTTACGCTCATTTTGCCGGGCTGCCAGATGAGGCAGCAGATCACTGACACAAAAGACCGGGTCGCCGGCATCTTCACCAATACAGATATTGACTGTTTCGCCGTCCTTTTTGATCACTACGCCATGCATTGCCAGCGGTACGGTTCCCCACTGATATTTGCGGATACCGCCGTAATAGTGGGTTTTAAAATAAGCAATATCATGTTTTTCGTATAAGGGATTCGGCTTCAGATCCAGCCTTGGCGAATCAATATGGGCACCATTGATGCGAACGCCCGCACTCACCGGCTTCTCACCAAATGTAGTCACTGTAATGGCTTTGCCGCGGTTGATCTGATATACCTTATCTCCGGGCTGATACTTCCTGGTCACATCAAGCGGCTGATAGCCTGCCGCCGCCAGCATCTTTACCGCTTCCGTCACACATTCCCGTTCGGTCTTGCCGCGGTCCAGGAACACCTTATACCCTTCGCAGAAATCCGCCGCCAGTGCCGCCTGCTCCGGCGCTTTCCTGCCAATATGCGGAAAGTTAAAACAAAGTGCCTCCTGCAGCTTCATTCCTTCTGTCTTTTCTGTTTCCTGATTCTGATTCATAACTGTCTCCTTTATCCGAAGATTCCATTTTCATCGCCCTCCAGCATCAGGGTGAATGGTCCGTCATTTGTTAACTCCACTTTCATATCGGCACCAAAGCTTCCACGGGCTACTTCTGTCACATGGCTGCTGCACCGGTCTGCAAAATATTCATATAATTGTTCCGCCCGCCCCGGTTCTCCGGCTTTGATAAAGCTCGGCCGGTTCCCCTTCCGGCAGTCGGCATACAGGGTAAACTGACTGATCACCAGAATACCGCCGCCGACATCGGCCAGGGAGCAGTTGGTTTTGCCCTGTTCATCCGGGAAAATCCGCAGCTTGCAGATCTTATCTGCCATTTTATCCGCAGCTGCTTCCGTATCCGAATCGGATACGCCAAGGAACACCAAAAACCCGTTCCCGATCGCTCCGATTATCTCCCCGTCCACTGTTACGCTGGCACTTGATACCCGCTGTAATACGACTCTCATAAAAACCTCCGTCTATCTTAATACCTGCCGCAGATAACTGAGCAATGTCTCGGTTGCTTCTTCCCGGTACAGAATCTCTCTGGCCCGGACCGGATAATCGGTTATCACATTATCAACATTGAGCATCTGCATCCGTTCCATCTCATTTTTTGAATTGACAGTCCAGGCATGCACGGCCTTACCTTGTTCATGAATACTCTCAACCAGACTTTCCGTTACAAAATTATAACGGAGACTGACAAAATCCACAGCATCACTGGAATAAAAATCGCCGTAAGCGGCTGATACAATATATCCCGTATGCAGCTCAGGCGCCGCTTCCTTAACCCGCTTCAGGTAAGTAAGGCTGGTTGACGTAACGACACACTGTTCTTCCATACCATGACTTAAAATCAATTCCACTACCTTATCCGGCAATTCACTGTTCTTGCCGACATTTTTGATCTCAATGTTAAGATCCAGTTTACCCTTGCAGGCCTCCATTACTTCTTCCAGTGATGGTACGCGTTCTTCCTTATAACTGTCGGAAAACCAGCTGCCCACATCTACCGTCTGCAGTTCCTCCCAGTTCATGGCACTGATGGCCTTATTGATACCGGCCACCCGCCGGAGCGTGGAATCATGCCCTAATACCACAATGCCGTCAGCAGACAACTGTACATCAATCTCCGCATAGTCAGCCATCTCTTCGATTGCCGCCAGCATTGCTGCCATCGTATTCTCCGGTGCGGTCCTGGAACTGCCCCGGTGAGCGGTAATCTGAATCTCCGACAACGCGGTATTAGCCAAAGCGGAACCATTATAGACAAGATCAAATATATAAAACAGGCTGAGCGCGGTAATCGCTCCGGCCAGCGCATAAATCTGCTTGCGGCTTCTGGTTCCCTTCTCCGGATAACTGAAATCCCAGCGTTTGGTTTCCTTTTCCCGCATTCCGTATTGATAATACATCACAGATAATGCACAAAAATGTACAATCATCAAAAAAACACCGCCGGTTGTCAGCATCAGCAGCTCCAGCTGCCCGGCCACCGAGAACAATACCGCCAGCTCAAGTCTTGTATTCGTCACCAGGACAACAAATATCCCCGCCGCCACTACCGACAGCATGTAGACCAGTACAATCAGCAGAATCACCGCGGCATTGCAGGCCACAAGCATAACCACACACCGCAGCGGATGGCGTTTCAGAATCTGAAAGCTGCGGTTCATACTGTCAGAAAATGATTTCTGTTCTATCATACAACCGTAAAATACGAACATACTGGCAAAAGCAATACATGCAAATGCCACCACCAGAATCAGCAGCAGCAACTGCATCCAGGGTTCGCGGATCGTTTCCTGAATCACAAAATTAATTGGTTTGATCCGGACCAGCGCCCGGGCAATCAAAAGCAGATGAATCAGAAGATAATGCACCAGCACAATCCCGCACAACCTGATATTCTTTTGTTTTACCGTTGTTATAACCTTTTGAAGACCGCCCCAGAAGATAGACAAAGGAGCCAGCCTCTGTCGATATGCCGCTCCTTCAAATGCAGTGATCAGGCCGGCAATCTCAAGCATCAGGAAGATCGTTCCCAGAATAATGAGGCCGGCAATAACTGCGAGAGTCCATGGCTGAATCAGGAACATGCCAATATTGGCTGCAGTCAGATAACTGTAGCCTGCCATCCGCAGGGCAAACCGGACTCCCCGGCTCAGCAGCTGCAGATAGATGGGCAATGTCACCATCCGGTAAAATAGTTCAAACAACAGAATGTAAACTCCGTTGAATCGTAAAACCTGCCATGTCTCTTTTGCTAATTTTTTCATTAAATATCTACTTCTTTTCGTTGTAATTTTCCGGTTCGTCGCCAACTTCCTGAATCGTACGGTTCAGCGAGAACATCTTGGCATCCAGCATATCTACCATATCGGCACAGGCCTTTAATTCTTTCTGCAGATATGCCGGTGCATTCCCCTCAAATTTGTAATAAATCTTATGCTCCAGGCTGGCCCAGAAATCCATCGCTACATTACGGATCTGAATCTCAACTTTGGTTTCGACCGGACCATCAGCCAGATAAATCGGCAGCGTGATCACCATATGATAACTTTTGTAACCATTTGGTTTCGGCTGCTTAATATAGTCTTTCACATAAAGGATCGTAATATCCTCCTGTTTTGCAATCATATCGGCGATTTCGTATATATCCTGCATATAGGAACAGATAATCCGGATCCCGGCAATATCGCTGAGCTTATCAACCATATTGTCAATGGTAACTTCATGACCGCCGCTCTTTAACTTTTTGACGATACTTTCCGGAGTCTTGAGCCGCGATTTGATGTGTTCGATCGGCGTATGATTCTGAATGTGAATAAACTCGTTATTTAAAATTTCAATTTTTGTACTGATCTCCTTTAATGCGGAATCGTACAAAAACATAATGGAATTCCATTGGTCTAACTGATTGTATGACTCTGGGATATCGTTCATCTTCTATCCCTCCTTCTCCCTAAATCGGGCGCTGTATGACTACAGCTTAAACCCTTTCAGAAGGTCACCTAAGCCGGTGGTTGCAGCAGCAGTTTCTTTGTAATCAAATACTTCTTCCTGCACATCATCATCTGACTCCAGTGCCCTAATGCTCAGACTGATCTTGCCGTCTTTCAGTCCGATAATCTTCACGGTCACGTTCTGACCTTCTTTCAGCACTACCCCCGGGTGCTTGATCCGCTGTTTGCTGATCTGTGAAATATGAAGCAGGCCGGACAGACCGCTTTCCAGGTTAATAAATGCGCCGTAATCTTTAAGGCTGTCTACCACACCCTCTACTACCGCACCAACCTGAACAGAAGCCATCTTCTCAGCTCTGGCCGCTGCTTCTCTTTCCTTCATGACTACCTTACCGGACAGAACCAGTTTTTTCTTCTCAGGTTCTACGGTAATCGGCACCACTTCCAGATACTGGCCTACCCAGTCTTCCAGCTTCTCCACATAAGAGGTTGAAATCTGAGATGCCGGAATAAATCCCTGGATCTCGCCGATATAAGCTACAACGCCGCTCTTTACCGCTTCTTTGATCTTTACCTTGGTTACAGTATTGTCCTGCATCATCTGTACCAGCTCTGCCCATGCTTCAGCATCCGGACCTTCCTGCTCCGCATATACATTACGGCGTTCATCAAACTCCTTATAAGAAGCTTCCAGTTCGCTTGCAAAATCGTCCATTGTTTCTTTCATTTCTTCACTCATCGGTTAAATCTCCTTTTCATTCTATTCCGTATAAATGCATACCAAGACTTTACCACATTTTCACCCTTTTTTCTATAGTTTTATACGCAAAAGTGTGTTATACTGATCGCGAATATGCAGACAGTTACAAAAGGCCGCATGTTTAGAAAGGATTAATCAAATCATCATGGATGACATTATGGATTTGCATACCCATACGATCGCAAGCGGGCATGCATACAATACGCTTTACGAAATGGTTCATTCCGCATCAGAGAAAGGACTTAAACTGTTGGGGGTTACTGAGCACGCACCATTGATGCCGGGATCCTGCCACCCGTTTTATTTCATGAATCTAAGAGTAGTTCCCAGAGAGATTTACGGCGTTAAGCTCTTGCTGGGATGCGAACTGGATATTATCGATTATCAGGGTTCGGTCGATCTGGAACCGTATTATCTTGACCGGCTCGACTATTGTGTAGCCAGTATCCACGACCCCTGTTATCAATGCGGCAGCACCTCCCAAAACACCGATGCTTATCTGGGCGCCATGAAAGTCCCGGCAGTACAGATTATCGGCCATCCCGATGACGCACGTTTTCCTGTTGATTACGATACATTAGCTGCAGCTGCCAGGGAACATCAGGTACTGCTGGAAGTCAATTCCAGTTCGCTGAATCCCCAGTCTCACCGGCAGAATGCACATGAAAATTATATAACCATGCTCGAACGATGCCGTCACTATCAGACATCTGTTATTCTGGACAGTGATGCACACTGTGAAGTCGATGTGGGCAATCACAGTGCCGCCTGGGATCTGATCAGGGAAATTGACTTTCCCGAAGAGCTGGTGGTCAATTCCTCGATTGCGAAAGCTGCGGCTTTCATCCCCGCCTTACAAAAGGCCTTTTATCAGGAGGGTGGTTCCAATGATTAATTTCTTAAACCTGGAATACTTTCTGGTTGCTGCGGAGGAGCTGAATTTTACAAAAGCTGCCCGCCGGCTGTATATTTCCCAGCAGTCGCTCAGCAACCACATCTCCAATATGGAGAAGGAGTTCGATGTCATTCTCTTCAACCGTACCACGCCGCTGACCCTGACTTATGCCGGGCAGGCACTGAAGACGAAAGCCCGCCAGATGCTTGATCTCAAGGATGAGACCTATCAGGAACTTGCGGATATCAAGGATTTCACCGTCGGTCAGCTGGTCATCGGTGTATCACATACCCGCGGCCGGATGATTCTGCCGGAGATTCTCCCTTTATATAAGGAACAATTTCCGAATATTGATCTGCATCTGGTTGAAGGCAACTCCTCCGAGCTCGACAAAGGTCTGCTTCGCGGAACCGTCGACCTTGTAATCGGAATGCTCCCGTTTAAGGTTGACGATCTGGAGACCGTCCCGATCTGCGAAGAAGAGATTCTGCTTGCGGTTCCGGATGCGGTACTGGAGAAAGCTTATCCTGACCGGTTTGAAGAGATTAAGGAACGTCTGGCGGAGCATACTGATTTCTCACTGCTGAAAGACTGCCCTTTCCTGCTGATTAATAAAGGTAACAGGGTACGTACCATTGCAGAGGAAATCTTTGAAGAGGCACAGATCACGCCGAAAGTTATTCTGGAAACTGAGAATATTGAAACTGTTCTGGCCCTGGCTGCCAAAGGGATGGGCATTACGTTTTATCCTAAGATGTTTATCTCTGATCATCAGTCACTGCCGATTAAGATCATGGAAAAGATGCATAAAAAGGTGCCGCTGAACTTTTATTCGCTGGATTATAGTAAGGCGCATGGGGTTTTGGCGATTGGGTACCACAAGGGTCATTATATGTCGCAGGCTACGAAAGAATTCATACGGATTGTTAAGGAGACTTTTTAAAATTGCGCGAAGGTTAGGGCCGAGTTGAGGCGGGAGGGGACCGGGGCGGCGGATGGGCTGTCTGGGATACCACTGGGGATGAGTTTGGCTCACTGGAAAGAAAGCAGGAAGTTCTAAGGCTGTAGAAACGGAATTAATCGGGCACCGGCTCGAACTTTGAGAAATCTTGATGAGTTTCTCAAAGCTCGCCTGAATTTCCGGGTGGTAACCGGAAATTCTCCCGATTAATTCCGTTTCTACAGCCTAAGAACTTTCAGCTTCCTTTCCAAAATCGCCAAACTCATCCCCAGTGGTATCCCAGACAGCCCATCCGCCGCCCCGGTCCCCTCCCGCCTCAACTCGGCTTTCCAACCGCCAGTTTTAAATGGCTGAATTAATAATTAAAGATAGATAAGTAGGTGGATCGTGTTAATCTAATAAATCAGATAAGGAGGTAGTCGGTTATGAAATTAAAAATTGTTGGTAGTGGTGGTATGTCTATTATTCCGAGTTCTTTTTGCAAGTGCGGGATATGTGAAGAAGCCAGAGAGAAGGGCGGTAGATTTGAACGATTGGGGCCAAGCCTTTATATTGAAGATATAAAGATGCTGATTGATACTCCGGAAGATATTGCAGTCGCTTGTAACAGACAAAATATAACTGAAGTAGAACACCTCTCAATCTCCCATCACGATCCGGATCACGTTAAAGGTATCAGAATCGTTGAGAAAATCGGCTACGACTATATCTCCGGAAAGAGTAACCCTGTTAACTTTTATGCTCTGCCTGAAGTTGTTGCAGATATTAACCGGTGGAATCTTGATTGTCTTAAATATTATGGAGATATTCTGCACTGCATCTCTGTTAATGAAACCTCGCGTATAAAGATAGATGATTTTGATATTGAAATGATTAATAATAAGCAAGACCGCAATATTGCTTTTTACGTTATTAATGAAGGTGATAAAAAAGCTATTTATGCCTGCTGTAATCCCAAACCGTTTACTCACAGTGATAAGTACTATGATGCTGATCTGCTAATCGTCAGCTTAGTCTCCGATGATGGAATCCTGAATGATGGCACAGAACTGAAAAACTCACCTTTTAAAAACGATATCTTTACGTTGGATGAAATCATAGAACTCAAAGATCGCTACAGAATAAAAAGAATCGTAGTCACCCATATCGATGAAATGTGGGGGAAATCTTATGGTTATTACAGGGAACTGGAGAAGAGTCTTGATAATATTTGCTTTGCTTATGATGGTATGGAAATTATCGTATGATGTTTAAATCAAGTCCGGAAACACCATTACTTGCTGTACTCGTGTAATAGTGTTTCCAAACTTTTATCAGATCTCCGGATTATTTTAAATTCAGCTTATCTAAAAAGCTTGTTCCGTTTTCTAATGTTTCACCGGCTAATTCCGTATTCTGCCATTGTGGATCATGCTGGATGTAATCCAATATGGTTGCACCTACGTCTGACATGGTTTCACGTATTCCGATATCTCCTGCATGCAGTCCTTTTTTGCAGATCATCAGCGGCACGTATTCACGGGAATGAAATACGCTTCCGTTGGTTGGATCGTTGCCATGATCGGCCATGATAACCATCAGATCATCTTCTGTGAGTTCCGGCAGCAGTTCGGCCAGTTTATCATCTACCAGTTTTAGGATCCGGCCGTATTTTGCCGGATTTTCTTCATGGCCGGACAGGTCTGTCTCCTGTACATTTGCTGCAATTAAGCCGCTTTTTTGTGTATGTATTGTGTTTTCCAGATGGTTCAGCAGCGTTTCTGTGTTGACACAGGAAATACATGTTCCGTATGGATTTGCTACCAGATCGGCAAATTTTCCGAGGTGGGTCACTGTGACGCCATGTTTTCCAAGAATATATGGTGCCTGCACGGTTTCATTAACGCCATAACCGAGATGCCGGATCTGGACATTTTTTTCATAGATGTTCAGATCGACCGTATCGATTCCACCGTAACCAGGCAATGATTCGACTATGGATTTTTCCAGATCTTCATATGTAATATCGTTGCAGGCATGGGCAATTACCCGGGTGACCTGTACCTGGGAGCGGATAATCCGGCTGATCTTCAGAATTTCGTCAAAGGTGGCCAGATCTCCGACTCCAATTACATTATAAACCTGTCCGGGATCGTTCGCCTGATTATCTGCGGCCATAGCAACACCTGCGATGCCCATTACCCTGGCACCATTACCAAGCTGATACTCTTTTACCGGATAACCTTTGGCCTCTAACGCATCACGTATTTTATCAAACATGGATGTAAAGCTCTGCAGGTTGGTCCGGATCGGATTTGTTCCCATTATCTCCTGATGGCCGTAAAAGGTGTCTGCACCGAAATGCTTTAGTTTCGCTTTTCCATAGGTCGCCGTATCAGAGAATTTCATGCCGTTCATTTCTTTTCCGATAATATTCATCAGACCCAGTTTCGCCAGGTTTGGCAAATATAAATCCGGGTTCTTCTCCAATACATGTATACAGGTATGTGCCACCGCATCTGCCTCGCGGTATTCTGCTGCATCCTCCATCGCTCCTACGCCAAATCCATCCAATACCAATACGATAAAACGTGACATGATGATTGTCCCCCTTCTGCTAGATGATATGTACATTCTCGTCTTTGAAATCAAGCATTACGCGTTCGCCCTCCGGATATATCCGCTTGCCTTTCGGGTTGGTTTCAACCAGTTCAATCATATTGCCGTCTACTTCGACCGTATATTCCTGCTCCGAACCCATAAAAGCAGTGCGTTTGACAGTTCCTGCCACTTTTCCGCTATCACCGATGATAAATGCTTCCGGACGTAATACCAGCTGGCATGACTCACCGGCCGCTTTGGGACCGTCATATTCAACATGGATTTCATGGCCTTTATAAGAAACAACTGCTTTGCCGGGTTCTTTTCTGATGATGGATCCGGCGAAGAAATTAGCTTCACCAATAAATCGGGCAACAAATTCACTGACCGGTTTGTGATAGATTTCCTCCGGCGTTCCAACCTGTTCTATGATACCTTTGTTCATGATAATGATACGGTCGGAAAGACTCATCGCCTCGGACTGGTCATGTGTTACATATACGGCGGTGATTCCGACACTGCGCTGGAGTTTCTTGATTTCATTACGCATATACACGCGCAATTTGGCATCCAGATTTGATAATGGTTCATCAAACAGCAGGACTCCGGGTTCCATTACCAACGCTCTGGCTAATGCGACGCGCTGCTGCTGGCCGCCGGAAATCTGGTTCGGTGAGCGGTTTTCCATGCCTTTAAGACCGACCAGCTCGATTATCGCTTCTGCCTTTTTCTGAATTTCTGATTTCGTCAATTTCTTTAAGGACAGTCCGTAAATAATATTGTCATAGATATTCAAATGCGGAAATAATGCATAACTCTGGAATACCATTGCAGTATCACGTTTATCCGGAGTAAGATCATTGATCCGTTTATTGTCCAGGAAGATATCCCCGGATGAGGGAATCTCAAACCCGGCGATCATACGAAGCATGGTCGTCTTGCCGCAGCCGGATGGCCCCAGCAAAGTGACAAATTCACCCGGTCTGATATCAACCGATACATGATCAACTGCCTTGAACTCTCCATCTTTATTGTGGCTGATAAAAATTTTTGTAATATCCTTTATAAATACACCCTTGGCACTGCTCATTGTTGTTTCCTCCTATAAAATGCTTTGTTTCCTGCCGCTGGTACCAAATCGCCCCAGTACCAGATTCAGAATCCACATCGCCGCCATTACGATCACCATCAGGATCGTGGAATAGGCGAATGCATATCCGAATTTCCCCTCATCAATCTGCTGCATTACAGTACTGGTCAGCAGCTTATATTTCGGCGTGATCAGGAAGATAACGGTACTTACTGCGGTCATGCTGCGGACAAAGGTATTGATCAAACTGTTGAAAAAAGCCGGTTTGATAAGCGGAATCGTTATCGTTGCAAATACCCGGGCACTGGATGCCCCCAGATCCTGCGCGGCTTCTTCAATCGCCGGATCAATCTGCTGCAGGGCGGCAATTCCGTTTCTGACACCTATCGGCAGGGTCTTGGCAATAAACGCAATAACAATCAGAAGTGCGGTTCCGGTCAGCAAAAGCGGCTTCGTGTTATATGCCGTTACATAACCGAGTCCCAATACCGTTCCCGGTACTGCCATCGCCATCAGCGATACGAACTCAATAAATCCTCTGCCGATAAAGCGTTTGCGGTTTACCAGGAATGCAATAATCATCGAGATGACACCGGCAACCGGCATCGCCAGTACCGCCAGCCAGACGGAATCCTTTATTACTTTGGTACCGGTAGACAGGACATAACGGAAATTGTCCAGCGTAAAGGTATTGTTCACCCCCAGCAGCTTCACACACGCCCCGATCGGCACCATCGCATACATCAGAATAATGAATAAGGTTACTACCAGACAAAAAATATCGAGCGGCCAGACAATCTTCGGATCGGTAATGAGAACCCGGTCCTTTGCTGATTTTCCGGTTACGGTTATGTAACTTTTGCTTTCAACAAAATATTTTTCAACAATAAATAAAGTCATCGACAGCCAGAGCAGAATCACTGCAATTGCCGCTCCGTTTTTCATATTGTAATTTCCCATAACCTGCATATAGATCGTGGTTGCCAGGGTACTCAGATTGCCGCCGATGACATTCGGATTCGAAAAATCAGCCGCCACTTCAATAAAAGTGATCAGGAATGCATTGGCAAGTCCCGGCACCATCAGCGGCAACGTGATCTTTTTAAATGTCGCCCCCTGGGATGCCCCCATATTTCTCGATGCTTCTTCAATGGAAGGATCAATCTTTTTGAGCAGGCCGACCAGCATCAGATAAGCGACCGGAAAAAATGTCAGAATCTGGGCCAGTGCCACGCCTTTAAATCCATAAATATTAAAATCCTTAATCCCCAAAAGCTGCCTGGTGATCAGTCCGTATTGACCAAATAAGTTTACTGCCGACAGGGATAACACAAACGGCGGGGAAGCGATCGGCAGCAGCGCCACCACCTTGAATATTTTTTTAAAATGGCTTTGACAATAAGCGTCGGTATAAGCAAAAATAAATGCGATCAAGGTCGCGATTACCCCGACAAACAGCCCCAGTTTGATCGTATTGCCAAACGCTTTTTTAAAAGCATTGGTCTGTACGGCACTGATATACGCACCAAACGTAAAGCCCCCCTCTTTACTGAGAAAACTGTCTTTTAAAATAACGAACAACGGGTACAGAATAAATAGTAATAATGCCGCGATAATAAATAAGATGGTGAACAGCATGATGGGATCACGGTATATCTTTTTCATACTTACCACATCCTGCCGCCACTGCATTTTTTTCTGTTCTAATTTCTTCATCGACAATTCCTTTCCGGCTCCAAAACCCGATTTTTTGCGCAAAAAAAGAAAGGGGGCAGCAGCCTGAGGAAGCTGCCCATACCTTTCCGATATTCTTATTCTCCGATCATTGCGCTCCACTCTTCCACCAATCGGGTTCTGTTAGTGCCTGACCATTCAAAGTCATAATCAATCAAATCGAAATCGCCCATAGCCTTGATCTGCTCCGACAACGGTGCATCCGGCTGGGTATGACCTGCACAGTATCCAACTTCATCCTGCACAACCTGATTCTCTGCCCGCAGTACAAAATCGATGAAACGTTTGGATGCTTCCGGGTCCGGGCCATCTTTGATCAATGCCACACAGCCGATCTCATAGCCGGTTCCTTCCGATGGAATTACTGCCACCAGATCAGTAAATCCCTGATCCTGATAGGAAATCACATCATGCAGATAAGTAATTGCAATCATTGCCTCGCCCTGTGCCGCCAGTCTGGATGGGGCAGAACCGGATTTCTCATAGCTCTTGATATTCGGATCCAGCTTCTTCATGAACTCCATGCCCTCTTCTTCACCATAAAGCTGGCACATCGTCGACAGGAACGTATATGCAGTTCCTGACGAACCCGGGTTGGCCATAGTAATCTGTCCCTCATAAGCCGGATCCAGCAAATCCTGCCAGCTGGTCGGTGCCTTTACACTTTTCTCTTCGAGCAGTGTCTTATTATATCCGATAACCAGGTAAGTCAGATATGCCCCCGTATAATACCCTTCCGGATCTTTATATTCATCCGGTATTGTATCAGCGGTCGGTGAGAAGTAAGGCTCCAGCAGCCCCTCTTCCTTAGCCTGGATATAGGAATCAATACCGCCGCCATACCAGACACCGTTTTTAGGATTTTCTCTCTCAACCGTAATTCGTCCCAGGGCTTCACCGGCAGACAACCTTACCGTTTCACCATGAATACCACTCTCAGTTTCAAAACGGTCTAAAAGAATGACCATCTCCTCTTCTTTTGATGAGTTATAAACCACAAAGCTGTCTTCTACCGGAGCTGCTTCCTGCTCTGTATTCTCCGCTGCACCGCCGTCTGCCGTCTTTTCCGTCTGTGGCGCCTGAGACACCGGCTGACTGTCAGAACCACCAGATGAACATCCCGTCAACAACAGCCCCACACTGATTGCCGCTGCCATACCCACTGTCATTTTCCTCATAATGAATACCCTCCTGTTACGTTTTTTTGATGTTTTCATTATACATGTTTTTATTATTCTTTGTCGATTATGGTAAAAAAAACGGATATCCAGGTAAAAATCGGGGATGATCGCACATATTCGCCAGGGGAGGGGCGTGCGGGGGCAGGGATCGGTGACATTGAGCGAGGTTACGGTGGTTCTTAGGATGTGGCAAGCGAGTAACAGGGGAGAATTTTTGCCTTCCAAGGTGAAAATTCAGGGGCCGGAGAGTAGATGTCATCAAGAGATCTGCTCGACTGGCCCCGGTGCCCCTGTTACTCGTTTGGCGCAGCCTTAGAACCACCCAACCGAGAGAACGGAAGCGATTCCACTCCAACCAAACCCCCCACGTTCTCCTCGAAACCATGAGCGCCCCCCCTACACCCGCTCAATTTTAATAACCCCCGAAATATGTTCCAATTCTTTCACCAGTGTATACACGCTGATGTCCTGAGTCATCTTGATCATCAGGTTCAGATAGATGACTTCCGGCCCATCGCCGGTCTCTGATGCATAAAGATTAATAAACTCCATATCCAGTATCTTGATATTATGATTAGCCAGCATAATATTGATTGCACCGATCACCTTGGGTTTATTTAATATCTCAATCCGCAGGCTGGCTACATCTGATACATTACGCAGTCCTTTATAAATCTTGTTGAAGATAAAAAGGATCATACAGATTCCAATGGTCACAACTACCGCAAGAAAATAAAATCCGGCGCCTGAGGCCAATCCGATCGCCGCAACTACCCACAAACTGGCAGCTGTAGTTAATCCTCTGACATTCGGGCCATGATGCATTATCGTACCGGCGCCTAAAAAACCGACACCACTGATGACCTGCGCCCCAAGTCTGGCCGGATCGGACATGATTCCGAATTCCGCATTATATTTACGGAACATATATTCTGAGAGTACCATAATAGTCGCCGAACCGACACACACCAGAATGTGGGTCTTAAAACCGGCAGGCCGGTGCTTGAACTGCCGCTCCAGGCCGATGGCTCCGCCCAGTATAATGGCGGTCACAATTCGCAGTACTACTTCCAATTCACTTATCATAATTCTCTCCCTGTCCTTTGCTGTCAATTCCTTTCAGATATGCACTGGGCAAATATCCGGTATAAGTTCTGAATACATCCGAAAAACGTTTATAATTGCTGTATCCGATTTCTCTGGCAACCTGCTCAATATTCGGATTTTCTTTTAAAAGCCTGATGGCTTTTTCCATTCTTAATTTTGTGATATATTTGATAAAACTGACACCTAACTGTTCTTTTAACTTACGGCTCAGATAACTGGGATTTAAATACACTTCCCCGGCCAGCTGCTCCAAAGAAAGGTCTTCACAGTACCGCTGATTTAAAATTCCAACCGCCCGCTTGACGGCACTGTCTTCCGTATCGCTCTTGTTATCATGCACCTGCATTACAGCCAGACGAAGTACCTGCTGGACATGCAGTTCCATTTCCGCCAGGGTCAACCGCCCGGTGGTATATTTCCGCTCCATCCGCTCGAATGACAATTGCTCACCCTCCACAAGACTCTGGGCAAACAGATTCAGATTCACGGCACATTCCAGTACCAGATCGCGGGGCGCTTTCATTCTCGTCAGCAGCCGGAACAATTCTGCACTTTTTTTCTGTACATTCGCCTTATCGCAGGCTCCGGCGGCTATCTTTATCGCTTCCATCTGTTTTTTGATAACATCCGTATTTAATGACCGGACCGCCTGAAACGATGTCTCAATCAGTGTCCCCCCGCCATAATAAAATGCTTCTTTTAACAGCTGCTTGACACCGGCATAACCGGCATCAAGGGCATCCGTGGCAAATGTTTTCACGGCAGCAGTAACCGGAATTCCAAACAGCTCTTTCGCCCCGCTGATCAACCCCTGCAAAAATGTACCGGTATCGCCTTTACCATGCGGGATCAATCCGACAATCCGATCGGAATGCATCTGCAGGGCACTGTATTTTTCTCCGGTAAAGCCGGCAATCTGTGTCTTTATCCACTCTGATATCTTGATGTATTCAGAAGCTTCTGCATTATCTTTCTCTTCAAACTGCAATAAAGCCAAATCATAGTGCTCCCGGGGCAGCCACCCGGCGAGCCGGCCCGGATCTACCGGTTCCCCCCGCAGATATTCCATCAAACCTTTTTTGACGGCATTTTTATCCCGGTCGAGATACTGCACCGCCCGGGTCAATGCTTCCGCTACTTCATCTTTATCAATCGGCTTGAGGATGAAATCCACGACATTCAGCTTTAATGCCTGTTTGGCATATTCAAACTCGTCATGTCCGGTGATAATAATGAACTTTATATTCTTTTTCCCGGTCATTGCCTGCCTGACAAATTCAATGCCATTCATCACCGGCATCTGGATATCCGCCAGAACGATATCCGGGCAGTCTGTTTCCATAAACTCCAGCGCCTGAAATGCGTCCGAACATTCTCCGGCCACTTCGAAATCACCGCCAATCTCCCGGATCATCTGCCTGATTCCCTCTCTTGCATAATATTCATCATCGACGATCAGTATTCTATGCATGTCCCCCATCCCCCTTTATATAGACCTCAACAACAGTAAAAGGCTCCTCCCGCCTGATTTCGAAACTGAAATTATCTCCATAGTGGTGTCGCAGCCTTTGCCTGGTATTTTCCAGTCCGGTACCTTCACCGGCATTGGTACTGCTGCCAAATCCCATTCCATCATCAAGAATCTGAATCTTGATGCCGTCGGAAACATAAAATGCCTTTATTATAACCCTGCCGCTTCCCAGTTTCTGTTCAATACCGTGTACAATCGCATTCTCGACCAGAGGCTGGAGCAGCAGCTTCAAAATCCTGACCGAACCAACATCAGGCTCAATCTCCATTTCGACAGACAGTTTATCTCTGTAGCGGATTTGCTGAATCTCCAGATATGCCTCAATCTGCAAAAGTTCTTCACTAAGCGGCACCATCTCCGTATCCGTATTAACCCGGTACCGGTAATGGCGGCTCAATGCTTTGGTCATTTTCATTACCTCCTCATGCTTTCCAAGGGAGGCCATCATATAGATGCTGTTAAGGCAATTATATAAAAAGTGCGGATTCACTTGGGCTTTCAGGGCCTTTACCTCTGCTTTGTTAAGCGCCAGATTCTTTTCATAATTTTCTGTGATCAATTGCTGTGTCTGTTCCGCCATAACATTGAATGTCTGTCCCAGTCTGGCTATCTCATCCTCTCCCGGAATGGTTACCCGAACAGAAAAATCGCCCCTCTTCACCTGATTCATCGCCCGGTCCAGCTGCTGGATCGGGTTCACAATTGTTTTTACATTCTTAAAAATCATGATACTTCCCAATAAAAATACGATCGCAAACATCATAATGTGAGTCCTGATATTATTAAGGGTCACCTGAGCAAAATAATCTTGGGGAATCAGTTCGATTACCCGCAGATGGGATACGTCTGCCGACTCAAAGTACACTTTATAGTCACAGTCATCGATCCTCATCTCAAAATCCCCCGCCGGATCCAGCAATGCCGCATTCTCGCGCCGGTTGAATTTATAGCCGGTATAATATTGCTTTTGCATGTCGGTAATAACCGTTCCCATATTGTCGGTTACGATAATATTAGACCCTTGCTGAGATGCAATGGTTTTAAAAATATCCTGAAAATAACTGTCGAAAATGTCAAGGATCACATACCCTGCCGTTTCATTATCTTCAGTTTCTATCGTACGCCCCAGCACGTAACAGATGTCCTGAGAATCCATGCCGTCGATCCGCCAGTGAATCTGGTGCGAAACAATTCCTTTTGCCGCATTTTCTTCCATTGTATCGTAAAGATTGCCCCGTTCATCTATGTAATAAGGGAGAAAATAATTTGTTGTTGAATAACGGCTTTGCTGGTACCGGTTGACAATGTGAATCGGAACGCTGCTGGGAAGTCCGGCCATGGAAGTCTTGACCGTGCTGTACAGCCGCTGGGTTTCATTGAAGTCCTTTCGTGATGTCAGTGTATCGTTCCGGATGATCCTGGAAACCTCTTCATTCAGAGCAACGTTGTTTACAATACCTGTGAACGTAGACAAATCACTGTCAATCAGCTGCGCCGCAATTTTCAAGTTGCTTTTTGTATATTGCTCAATATTTCTGACGGTGCTTTTATATACATAATAATAATCAAATCCAATCAGCAGAAGGAATGGCACCAGCCAAATGATCACAAAAGCACTGTACAACTTGTTTTTATAGCTTTTATTTATCCATTGATACATATACCGGCCCCCTCCAACTCTATATTTTGTATATTATAACACAAGAGACACCATAATTGAAAATTTAAAATGCTCAGTATAACTGCACAACGCAGAAATACTGAGCATTTTTTACAGGAGTAATTCACTCTCAGGAGTTTTGTCCTATCAGATCCTGAAGTTGTGACAATAGGGCGCTGCTGCCGGATACATTGATGCTGCCAACCTGCATGCAGATCCTTTCAAGACTTTCCAGCTCTTTCAATTTGTAGAGGGTTTTGTTTTCATCCATCAGTTTTGCTGTATTTAACAATGAGCGCGTGGAAGCCACTTCCTCTCTTCGGGTAATGACGTTAGCCTGGGCTTTTCGTTCGGCGATCAGCACCGTGTTCATAATGTCACGAATCTCACCTGGCAGGATAATATCTTTGATACCAGCCGTCTGAAACTCGATACAGTATTCGTCCTGCACTTCTTTCAAACGTTCACAGATAAAACCTGATATTTCTTCCTTCTGTTCCAGGATTTCATCCAACCGGTATTTGCTTATGTATTCTCTGATGATCAGCTGAACACATGCATACACCTGCGTCTCCAGGTTTTTTATGGTTTCAATCATCCGTTTCACCTGAGTGATACGGTAGGTGCATAACAGATTGACTCTGATACCGATCCGGTCGGCAGTCAGGATTTCCTGGCCGTTGATTTCGATGGAGCGGGTTTTCAGGTCAATGACCTGACATGTGATATCTTTGGCATAAGTCCAGTAGAAATACGTGCCGGCTGCTAATTCATCTTCCATCTGATTGTTGAAATATAAGACACCTGTCTCACCCGGTTTTACTTCGACTTTTTTGTAATATTTGAGCGGGATGTTTGCCAGGCAGGATTTGGTGATCTCGGCTTTCATCTCCGGCTCTCTCATATCTGCCAGTTCATATTCATAACGGCTCCAGTTGTTCCAGAACAGATATACCGGATCTGTCAGTATCTGGCTGACTGCACCGTTTAACCGCAGAATGCCGATGTGACCTTCAGGAATCTGTATATGTAATGTTTTGGCAGCGAATTCCTGATCCTGCAACAATACTTCGATCGGTACCGCACCGAACTTAACCGGGCCATTCATTTCCTCGGTTACTACTTTGTAACCTCTGATTTGAGCATAATGGTATTTGCCGCAGTATAAGGTTTTGATAAAATTGCCGTCTTTTATTAAGAAACCACATTGGTTCTGGTTGATTATGTATTTCATGTTTTTACCTCTTTATTTTATTTGACATTATTGATGTTTTTACGTTGAACATGTAAGCCTGGTATCTGCCGCAGAGATACTGCGGACTAAGTGGTTTAAGCAGTTTTTTTGATCTGGTTCCCTGCCGCCCGGAAAGCTGTCATTTAACTTTCTTTCTGGCCGGGCGTGAGATCTGAAACACAGGCTTATGCGCCGGCTTGGTACAAAGCAGCTTCGCTGCTGCCGTTGCCGCAGTCCGGGCCGATTCTGCTACGTTTCGAAATTCCGAAACATGACGGATATCGGTAACCGGCGGCGGGACGGCCGGCAGATACCATGTTTACAATTCTTAGAGTTGACATTTTGAGATGTCGGTTTGATTTCTCTTCCATTTGAGATACGGTTCCCTTAACCGGCGGGGCTCGAACCCGCAACACATCAATCGTGCGGTCATGTGGGAATTTCTCCCACCTCGCATTTATATAATTCCCGCGGCATACCGTACTGTATTACAGCCGGCACCATCCAGCATCAGATGCTGGTATATAGCAGGTAATTATCCTTTCACTACTCCGATGGTCTTTAGCTGAGTGACTATTTCCACCAGGTCTGCCTGATTTTCCATCACTGTCTGAATATCTTTATAGGCGAAACGGCTTTCCTCGGCTACATCTGATTTCTTCGATTTGCCAAGGACTACGTCCTGAGCTTTCAGGTCTTTTAATACTTCTTCGCAGCTGAATGCAGCCATTGCACCCTTTCGGGAGTAAGCGCGGCCGGCACCATGGGAGGAGGTGCAGAAGCTTTCTTTGCTGCCTCTGCCCCTGACTACATAGCTGTAGGATCCCATTGCTCCGGGAATGACAGCCAGTTCACCATCGCGGGCTCTGGTGGCGCCTTTGCGGTGTACCCAGACGTCTTTGTCATAGTGGTGTTCTATGGCAGCATAGTTATGATGGCAGTTGATCTCCTGGCCAAATGATACTGTCTGGTTTAAATGCTTCTGAACTTTTCCGGCTACAATTGATGTTACATGTTCCATCATACGGGCGCGGTTTTCATAGGCATAATCGAGCGCCAGATTCATCCATGTAATGTAATGGCGTCCCTCTCTGGAATTGACCGGCAAAAAGGCCAGCCGGTACTCATCAGGTACCTGGGAAAACCAGATCTGATTCAGATCCCTGGCCTTTTTGTGGTAAGCATCACAGATGCTTTTGCCGAAATGGCGGCTGCCGGAATGAACCATGATCCCCAGATAACCGTCCTGATCTTCCTGCAGCTCAATAAAATGATTGCCGCCGCCCAGGGTGCCTGTCTGGTAGTATGCGGCTTCAATGAGCGGAAACAGATCCGGATTACTCTGGTAACGGTCAGATTCGGCAAGTGCCTGGTCCAGCACCTGAGATGGTTGTTTTTGTTTATGGGACTGAAATCCCACCGGGACATTTCGCATGATATCAGCAATTATAGTCTGAACAAGGTTGCCGTTGCCTGTCATCGTTTCTTTCAGATCAGCGGCCTTGATATTAGTAGATACAAAGTTCATCCCGCAGCCAATATCGACGCCTACAGCGTTCGGAATAATAACACCGTCTGCAGCAATCACGCCCCCGATCGGCATCCCCATCCCGGTGTGTGTATCCGGCATCAGGCAAACCCACTTATGTATAAATGGCAGGTCAGCCAGATGATACGCCTGCTCCAGACAACTTGCTTCCATTTGATCTATATTCTCCAGCCATACCTTAATTGGTTTTTTCGTTCTCTCATTAAATATTACAAACATATTGTTTCCTCCGTTTCCATTTCTTACCATGGGTATATGTTAACATTAGTTTTGAAGTTTATCATTTAAAAAAAGTTGCGAACTGGGGGGGATGGTATATAATGGAACGTAACAGATCAGGACGGCGGGAAATTTGACACGAAGACAGGCGTCAAGCTCGCTTGTAAGCCTGTCTTTGGGGCAAATTTCACATCGGATGAACATCCGATGCTTCTTGACTGGCTTTATCAGTCAAGAAGACACCCCGTCCGTGCTCACTCCCACACCCTTGCCCTTAATATCCACAATTAAAACAGGAGTATACACCCATGTCAGAATTCAACGAACTAATCAAACATTTCAATAAAGTACGCACCTATGTCCGCGACTTTTACATCTACGGCTTCAAGTCACGAATGGATTACCCCGAATCAGGCCGGCGCACCTACGACAATGAGCGGCGGCGGATTGAAAGCTGGTTTGCCGGCTACATTCAGTACGATTATGATCCCGGCCGCAAAAAATCAGTTGCCATAACGTTGGACAGCAACCGGATCGACAGCAATCCGCTCTACAACGTCTGGAAGACCAAAAGCTTTACCAATAATGATATCATGCTGCATTTTTTTCTGCTGGATCTGATGCAGGACGGAATCGCCCGGAATGTAGAAACGGTAACCGATGAGCTTCAGAATTCTTATCAGGTTTTATTCGAGGCCCAGACAGTTCGTAAAAAATTAGCCGAATATGCACATCACGGCATATTCACAGTCAAAAAAGACGGACGCCAACACCTGTATACAATTTGCCAGGACTGGCTTGCCCCTCATCCGGACTTATCTCATGGCCTTAAGGAAGCCGCTTCTTATTTCCAGACAGCTGCCCCCTTCGGTTTCATCGGCAGTACAATTCTCGATTCACTGCGATGCCGCAATGAACACTTCCGCTTCCGCCATGACTATCTGGCCCATACACTCGAAGATGAAGTACTGCTGCCGCTTCTTACAGCCATCCGTGAAAAACGGCAGATTACACTCAAAGCCAGAGGTACTAAAAGTGAACATATAAGCCAATGCACCTGTACTCCCTTGAAGATACGTGTCAGTACCCAGACCGGCCGCCGTTACCTGTGTGCCCGGATGTCATCCAGCAAACGCCTGATGACTTACCGGCTGGACAGTATCCAGGATGTCACACTGCTGGAACCGGCAGCTGAATTTGACCGATCTCTGGATGCTTATGAAAGAAACAACCGATACATATGGGGAGTATCCCTGGGCCACAGCCGGAAGCCGGAACAAATCAGTCTGCAGATCAGCCTGGATGAGACAACCGAGGGATATCTGATCGAACGGATCCACCGGGAAGGACGGAATGGTCAGCTAAAACGGATCCATCCCGGAATCCATGAATATACCCTCGAATGCTGGGATAGTGCCGAAGTTATTCCCTGGATCAGAACCTTTACCGGACGAATCATAAGTTTCACCTGTTCTAATAAGAAGGTAGAGTATCATTTCTGGCAGGATGTACAGTCGATGAAAGCAATGTATGGTGACGGCGGCAATGAAACAACACTCAGAGGGGGACAATAACATGGAATTATTTTCAGAATTATATAATTGTTATTATCAGGTTGTTGCCCGGATTCTCGAAGAAGCAGCCAAAGCACCTGTCAGTTCAGCCAAAATGACAAAAATAGCTGAGGCCTATGGTTACGGTGAAAGTGCGCTGGCGATCACCACTCATTTGCTCGACGGAGAATGGGCTTTGCTTGATCCGGATAACAGCGGCAAAAAATTCATCTCCCGTCTGTCACACCCGGTTCGTGTTCCGCTTACCACACTCCAGAAATCCTGGTTAAAGACACTCCTTGGCGACAGCCGGATCGCATTATTTTTTACCGATGAGCAGTTGGATGTACTCAGGCAGCAGCTGACTGATGTTTCTCCGTTGTTTGACCCGTCATCCTTTGAATACTTTGACCAGTATCATGATACCGATGTGATTACGGCTGTTTTCCGGCAGCATTTTCAGATGATCTTAAATGCCATAGAACAACATCAGACGCTTAAGGTTTCTTACTATTCAGTTAAGGGGCGGCTGATGGAATACACCTATCTGCCGAGCCGTATCGAATATTCCCCCAAAGACGGTAAGTTCCGGCTCTACGCTCTGTATCGGCGGCGGAATGGCTGGCGGATGGATATTTTACATATCAGCAGGATATTAAAGATAGAAGAAACCGGATATTATGTAAATAAAGACCCCGATTCACCGGACGCTGAAATACCGGTCGAAATCGACCGTTTTATGGAAGAGGCCCTCTGCAAAGAGCCGGTTGTATTGGAAATCTCAGATGAGCGTAATGCCCTGGAACGAACCATGCTCCATTTTTCCTGTTATCAGAAAAAAGTTGAGCGGTTAGATGAAACAGACGGAAAAGTAAAATACCGCTGCTCCATTTACTTCGATAAGACCAGAGAAACCGAACTTCTGATCCAGGTTCTGGCATTTGGTCCGCTCGTCCGGGTACTGGCACCGGAATCATTTCTGACCCAGATCAGAGAACGGGTAGCCAGACAGCTTATACCGGACAGAATATCAGGACAATGCGGCACATCCTAAAGCCATTCCCAGCCCCATTGATCATGTTCTTTTTTTCATACAAAAGCTCCGCCTTTCTTTTGTGTGCTATAATAATTAATATCTGAATTACAGCAGATGAATAGCACAATTGAAACTTTGAAATAAATAATTGACCTTTTTCTAAAGATAAGTTATAATATTAATAATCATTATTATTTTATAAAGGGGGAAACCGATGAAAACATTGAAGTACAGCCGTCAACGTGAATCGATCAAAGCATCTTTGATGGCCCGCAAAGACCATCCGACTGCAGACGCTTTGTACACATCGATACGGGCAGAGTACCCAAATATCAGTTTAGGTACCGTATACCGGAATCTGAATCTGCTGGTTGAACTTGGAGAAGTTCAGAAATTGACATGTGGCGACGGTAAAGATCACTTTGATGCTGATACCAGTCCCCATTACCACTTTGTCTGCAAGGAATGCAGCTCGGTACTGGATCTGCCGATGAAGCCAATTCCCGAAGTAGAGCAGGAAGCCGCAGATCAGTTAGGTGCTGAAGTTGACGGTCATGCAATCTATTTCTATGGCACCTGCCAGAACTGCTTAACATTAAAAAGTTAAAAGCAAATAGCCCGTCATTACTCCGGGCAGCACGGACCGCTCTGTATAACTGCAAATGCAGATATACGGAGCGTCTTTTAATGCAGAGGGATTCCGGTTGAAAAAGATCTGATATATGATAAAATAATAATTGCATTACAATTAAATAACGAGGAGTAAAGGGATGAGAAAAAGTATGATCAACAGCGTTCTGGTGACAGGCATTTTATGTTTCAGCCTTGCCATTTCAGGATGCAGCGCGAAAAGCAGTTCTTCAAGCGCGGAGCCGACAACAAAAGAAACTGAAGCAGAAACCACAACACCAGCAACAACAGAAGCAGAAACCACCGAACCGGAAACCACCGAGCCGGAAACTACCGAACCGGAGACCGAAACAGCTGCCGATGACGGCAAATCCTGGTTTGACCTGGGAACAACCGAAGACGGCGTATATACCAATGAACAGTCAGGTATCACCATCACCCCAACTGAAGACTGGACTATCTTTACGAGAGAACAGTTAGATCAGGTAGCTATGCAGGGATACGAATACCTTTCAGAAGATCAGAAAAAACTATACGAAACAGCAATGAACTCAACCAAATATTTATTCGGTGCTGCCGGTTCAGACGGCTCATCACTCATGTACATGGCCGAGAATCTGAGTGCCAATCCAATCACTGCCAACATGAATGAAGAAGGTTACCTAAAAAACCTGACTCAGCAGCTCGAACAAATGAGCATCGGATATGAATTCGGCGAGTCAACAGAAATCGAAATCGCCGGTAGAACCTGGATATCCCTCCCCTGCTACGGCGCCGGAATGGCCCAGAACTATCTGGTCTGCAAAGCTGACGGAAAAATAGAATCCTTCATCATCACCGTCCCGGGAGCAGATGAAGATAAGGCCAGCGATATCATAGCCTTCATCAACGGCCTGTAAATACGATTCTCTCTTAATTTTTACACATTTTTCAGACCACCCGCAAACCTCCCGCCCTTTACTTCCGCAAGGATAAATGTAGCAGGATGGCGAAACGTGCGGGGGCGGTGCCCTTGTGCCCGGGGGTGCTGCCGGTCTGGAATTGACTGCATTTGGAGAAGCATTAGAACTGCCTGGTTTTCAGGACAATGTGTTATCCCCACACGCAGACGACTGTTTGAACGGCCGTTTTTGCCGTGAGTTCAGCGGAGTGTGGGGATGTTTTTAACATTTTCCTGAAAGCCTGGCAGTTCTTATGCTTTGAAACGGCAGTCAATTCCAGACCGGCAGCGCCCCCGGACACAAGGGCACCGCCCCCGCACGTTTCGCCATCCCCCCACATTATTCTGCAAATATTTTCTCAATAAGTGTTGACAGATCTAAAACTATATGATATCCTAATATCAGTAATAATTACTATTATTAAATAAAACTTAAAAATAACACAAAATAAGGAGAATGAGTTATGAAGAAATGGGTTTGTACAGTATGCGGTCACATTCACGAGGGAGATTCTGCACCAGATTTTTGTCCGGTATGTAAGGTTCCGGCATCCAAGTTTGAAGAAGTAAAAGAAGAAGCTGCATGGGCTACCGAACACGTAGTCGGTATCGCACAGGGCGTTTCTGAAGATATTATCCATGATTTAAGAGCTAACTTTGAAGGCGAATGTTCCGAAGTCGGAATGTATCTGGCAATGGCCAGAGTTGCACACCGCGAAGGATATCCGGAGATCGGTATGTATTATGAGAAAGCCGCTTATGAAGAGGCTGAGCATGCAGCAAAGTTTGCCGAACTGTTGGGCGAGTGCGTTACCAACAGCACCAAGAAGAACCTGGAACTGAGAGCTGCTGCTGAGCGCGGTGCTACTTCCGGTAAGTTCGACCTGGCTAAACGTGCCAAAGCTGCTGATCTGGATGCAATCCATGACACCGTACATGAAATGGCAAAAGACGAAGCAAGACATGGCCGCGCATTTGAAGGGCTGCTGAAGAGATATTTTGGTTAAAATTGTGTCAATATCTGGTTAAATTTTAAATTATGTTTAACTTTTCTTAAATACATGTTATAATGATTATGGCTGATGGAGTGCGGACAACATCAGCCATATCAAGGCAAACCAATTAATCAGATAAGTTTAGGAGGTCATTCACATGTCAAAGTATGCAGGAACAAAAACAGAGAAAAATCTAGAAGAAGCATTTGCAGGCGAATCCATGGCTCGCAACAAGTATACCTATTATGCTTCTGTTGCTAAAAAGGCAGGTTATGAGCAGATGGCTGCTTTATATTTAGAAACCGCCGACCAGGAAAAAGAACATGCAAAAATGTGGTTTAAGGAATTAAACGGCATCGGTACTCCGGAGGAAAATCTGGTTGCTGCAGCAGCAGGCGAGAACGAGGAATGGACCAATATGTATCAGCGTATGGCTAACGAAGCAGACGAAGAAGGTTTCACACAGCTGGCAGCAAAATTCCGTCTGGTTGCCAAGGTAGAAGCTGCTCATGAAGCACGTTACCTGAAGCTTCTCGAAAACCTCAGAAAAGAAGGAACCTTTACAGGAGAAGCTCCATTCGGTTGGAAATGCCGCAACTGTGGTTACATACATGAAGGTGAGAAAGCACCGGAAGTATGCCCGGTATGTGTACATCCAAAAGCTTACTTTGAACGCAACGCCAAGAACTACTAATATCAAACACTCATAAGACCAGCCGGATCTCGCAGGATCCGGCTGGTCTTATGTTATGTTTATATTATTATTCTTTACTATTTATCTGCTGCTTCGGGGCGCAGGGCCGATACACAATAAACATTTACGGTCTTCCCGCTCCGGCTGTTAAAAAAGATCCGGTCGCCGGTATGGCTGTAGATCGGATGCGGATGTGCATCCTGCCCAAGCCAGTCACTTTCATGGCGGCACAGCGGAATCCATTCCAGAGTTCCCTGATCCCAGTCCGGAATCACCTTACAGATATACTCTGCATCCTTTTTATGCGGATCCGGCCCGTTATCCGTACTGTTTTCACGCACCGTCTTCTGCTCCCAGGGATATTTAAAATAACCATCACAGACCAGGCTGCCGCTGTGATCCATGGTGAAATGACCATAGGCATCATATTCTTCCGGCAATGCGATCTCCCAATACGTCTGACTGGCCAGATTATACCGTCCAACCATCGCGGGACCGTTTTGATATCCGCCATGATATATGATTTCCGTTCCGTCATCACTCCACATCTCATGACACACCCAGTCACCGGCACTTCTGGCGTAACCGCCGCTGTTTCCCAGGGTATCACTTCCTTCAGTCCGAACCGGAGTCAGACTGTCCGCAGCGCGGTCATAGAGCCATATCCTGCGGACGCCGCAGGAAAAGCCTGGCCATTCATGATTATACATAATCAGATCCGGATTCGCAGGATTAAACTGAACATGAGTAATCCAGCATTTTAGAACCGTCTTTTCATACAACAGTTCTCCTGTCATTGTATCATAGACACACAGATAACTGTTCAGCCCTTCTTCCTGTACCCGGCCATCAATATCATAAACCGGACGCCTGTCAAGACCGGCCCCTTCTGTCTCCGGATCATAATCCAGACATCTTCCGTCCGTCATCGGCACACACAAACGGGTCCCGTCGGTACTGACATGCGTAAAAGCCGTCATCCGCCCTTCCGGTATATAATTTAAAACCGTAATCTGACCGTCCAGGTCTACACTGCAGATCTGATCATCCTGAATAAAATAAATCCGGTCACGCAGACTGTCCAGACAGACACTGGCCTTGCCCAGGCCACAATTGAAACTGCCGTCAAAATATACATAACTCTTCAAAGTCCCGTTATGGTTCTCAGTCAGCTGCTGCTCGGTGCCGCTGACAAGATCCCGCACAATCACATTGGAATGCCCGCTCTGATCACTCAGCATATACAGCCGCCGGTCACTCCGGTCTAAGGAAGAACAGGTGAAATATAATAATTGTGTATTATACAGCTCTCCCTGATCGGCACAACCGGAGACGAGCATACTTCCATTTAGTACTGTACGATTCATAATATCCACACTCCTTCAGAACTTACTCATACAAGATGGAATAATTACAGAACTCCCTGCAGGAATAACACAATAACCATGATTGGAAGCACATAAGCCAGATAAGGGTAGAAGACCTTTGACATCTTAAGCCCTTTTCCCTGATTCACTTCATTCAGATAATTTTTAAATCCCCACCCATATCGTGAAGTACAAAACAGCAGATAAATCAACGATCCCAGCGGAAGCAGCAGATTGCTCACAATAAAATCCTCAAGATCAAGAATCGCAGACCCGCTTCCCAACGGTTCAAAGCCACTCCATAAGTTAAAACCAAGTGCACACGGGACCGACAGTACAACAATCAGAACAGCGTTGATCCGGGCAGCCTTCTTACGGTCCAGATTCCACAATTCCATACCGCAGGCAATAATATTCTCAAATACTGCAATTACCGTCGAAAGTGCCGCAAATGACATAAACAGGAAAAATAAACTGCCCCAGAGTCTTCCGCCTGCCATCTCGATAAAAACATTTGGCAGCGTAATAAATATCAAAGACGGGCCGCTGTCAGGACTGATCCCGAACGCAAAACATGCCGGGAAAATAATAAGTCCTGCTGTTATCGCCACAAAAGTATCCAATACCGCTACAGAAACAGCTTCACCAACAAGGCTCCGCTCCTTGCCCAGATAACTTCCGAAAATGGCCATCGCACCAATTCCCAGGCTCAAAGTGAAAAACGACTGGTTCATCGCTGCCGTGATTACATTACCATAACCAACTTCAGCCATCTTTTGAAAATCCGGAAGCAGGTAGAATTTAAGGCCTTCCATTCCACCTTCCAGGGTCAGGCCTCTCACCGCCAGAAGAACCATAAGTGCCAGCAGCCCGACCATCATTTTCGTAGTGATCTTTTCCACTCCCTTTTGTAAACCTATAGAGCAGATCAGAATGCCCGTAATTGTAACAATACACATCCACAAAATATTTGTCCCGGGGCTTGCAAGCATCTGACCAAACAGCGCTCCAACTGCCTCAGAGTCCTTTCCGTTGAATGCTCCCACGATAAAACTGTAAAAATAATACAGCATCCATCCGGCCACAACCGTATAAAACATCATCAGGCAATAATTGCCAAGCAATGCAATATAACCATGCAGATGCCACTTCTGCCCCGGCCTTTCCAGTTTCTGATAAGCCCGGACGGCGCTTTTACGGCTGGCTCTTCCCACAGCAAACTCCATACTCATAATCGGGATTCCCATAATCGCCAGAAACAGCAGATATACCAGTACAAACGCGCCGCCGCCGTTTTGCCCCACAACATATGGAAATCTCCAGACATTACCGATACCAATAGCACATCCTGCCGAAAGCAGGATAAATCCCATTCTGGAACCAAAACTTTCTCTTTGCCCCATTGCTCCCAAATCCTCTCTTTTCTCCATTAGTAACCCCCTACTCGTCGCAATATCTTATTTTATCAAACTATATTATATTTTGCAATCGAAAGGAAATCACCATATCTTGTTGTACTAACAGGAGGTAACTTATTGCACAAAAAAACGCTGCAAAACTGGTAATTCTTCCGGTTTTACAGCGTTTTTGCTTTGTTTCATCTAATTCTCATTTAGGTATTCTGCTTTCAGACGATTAAACTCTGACTCAATCTTGTAGTCATTCCGTTTCTTAAGATAAGCTGAGATCCCATCTTTAAACGATGGTCTGGCAAACTTCACAATCCGGTACAGCAATCGTGAGCCCCATGCCAAAGCGAATACAAAGCAGATAATCGCTTTATCTAAATAATCCCAGATAAAAATCAAAAGGAAAAAGCAAAACAGTATCATTCCATAATCGATAACCTGGCGGAAAAGATCTTTTTTAATTGCCAGTCTGCGTTTTGCCAGTTCCATGATCGCCTCATCATCAAGAAGCAGTTTTTTTGAGTTGTCTTCTGTTTCTGCAGTTACTACGGTCTCTTCTGCCATTACATATTCCTCCACATATTGTGATGTCATGCGGACGGTATTTTCCGATACCCATTCGGCCCGCTGATTCTTAACCAGCTGGCGCGCCCTCTTTATGTAAGTCGGGTCCAAAGGCATACCATCGCAATCAACCACACTGATTGATTTTTGAATAGTATCACTTCCTTGCTCTTATGTTTTTTGTAATGGGTGGCTCCCCCGCTGCAGTGTGTTTTTTGTAATGGGTGTCTTCCCCCTGCACGGAATATCATACCATATTTTTATCATCTGTGAAAGGTATAATTATAACTATTCTACTTTATTGATGAGGCTGCCGATGCTTTCGATCCGGCATTCTACCGTGTCGCCGCTTTTCAGGAACTTTGGCGGGTCAAATCCGAGGCCCACTCCGGAAGGGGTGCCGGTGGAGATGATGGTGCCGGCTTTTAGGGTCATTCCCTGGGATAGTTCGCTGATGATGTGGTCGAGGTTGAAGATTAATTGTCTGGTATTGCTGTTTTGACGGAGTTCTCCGTTTACGTATGACTGGATGTCCAGTTCGGGCGGGTATGCGATAGAGTCGGCCGTTAAAATGCAGGGGCCCATTGGTGCGAAGCCGTCGAGGCTTTTTCCGAAATACCACTGTTTGTGGCGGTTCTGGATGTTTCTGGCGCTGACGTCGTTTAGGATCGTGTAGCCGAAGATGTAGTTTTTTGCGTCTTCGGGAGATATGTTTTTTGCGTCTTGTCCGATGATGACGGCAAGTTCGGCTTCGTAATCAAGGCTGTCAACTATAAGCGCGTAGGACGGGATGTTTGATCCGGTTGCTGTTGTACTGTTTACACGTTTGGAAAAATATACGGCGTAAGGACGCTCACCATCGAAGGATTCTTTTTTGAAACGGGCTGATTCTGCAGCATGCTCCATATAATTGATTCCGAGGCAGATGATGTCCTGGTCAGGGCAGGGGATTGGTGAGAGCAGGTTTACTTCGCTGGTACAGACTGCTCCGCGGATGGACTCGGCGTCTTTGCCGGATGCATGGCTTAGTAGCTGTAATTCTGAATCACTCATGCTTTTTACTGCTTCGAGCATGGTTTTGTATTCCATGTCGAAGGCCTGGAGTGGATAGATCCATTCTTCGTTTTCGCTCATTACACCTAGTAGTTCTCCTCTGTCGATCTCGTATGTTACCAGCTTCATTGCACTGCCTCCACTTTCTTGATTTTGTCTTTGTTTTTTGTCTGCTGATTTAAAAGCTTTTTGGTTTTTGAATCATTTGGGCTGCGGTTACGGACGGCTGTCTTCTTGAATGATAAAGCTATTCAAGAAGCATCGGATTGCCATCCGATGTAAAATTGCACATAAAAACAGCCTTACAAGCAAGCTTGACGGCTGCTTTTATGTGCAATTTTTCGCCGTCCTGGACTGTTACGTTCCATTATACCCCCAACCCCCCCAGAAAGCAACCTGACTTAGCGGGCTGCTTCTATTACTGTTTTTACTGCCTGGATCAAAAGTGTTGGAATTAATGCTAATACACCGATTGTTGCCAACTGCCTCAGACTCAGATCGGCTACGGCAAATAATACCTGCAGACCTGGCAGGAAGATAACAGCTGCCAGTAATACCACACCGGCCTCCCAGGCCATTACACTCCACATATTGCTGAATAAACCCAACCGAACAATGGAATGCCGGCTGCGGCAGTTAAAACCATGGAACAGACGGGCTAAAGTCAGTGTGATAAATGCCATGGTGCTCGCAACTCCGGCTCCGCCGGTCTCCATCCCGGCATGGTAGGCCAGCATGGTACAGACTGCAATCAATCCGCCCTGGAATAAGATGCGGATTAAAAAAGGCATTGTCAGAATTCCCTCCCCGGGATCTCTTGGCATTTCATCCAGCAGGCCCTCTTCCTGCGGCTCCATTCCGATGGCAATTGCCGGCAGTGAGTCCGTAACAAGATTAATAAACAACAGATGAACCGGCGCAAAGGGCATTGGCAGTGCCAACAGCGAAGTGTACACAACGCAGAGAATACCGGCCATATTTCCGGACAATAAAAACTGGATGGCATTACGAATATTCCGGTAGACATTCCGGCCATTGGCAACTGCTTTAATAATCGTTGCAAAGTTATCGTCAGTCAGTATCATCGATGACGCATCCTTTGACACCTCAGTGCCGGAAATTCCCATTGCCACACCGATATCAGCCTTTTTCAGTGCCGGGGCATCATTGACGCCGTCTCCGGTCATGGCGACGATATTCCCCCGGTTCTGCCAGGCATCTACGATACGGATCTTATGCTCAGGAGATACCCTCGCATAAACAGATATCTGACTCAGATTTCTGCCAAGCTGCTCATCACTCATGCGGTCCAGTTCCGCTCCTGTAACCACCAGGTCTCCAGTCTGATATAAGCCGATTTTCCTGGCAATTGCCGTTGCCGTGATTTTGTGATCACCGGTTATCATGACCGGTTTAATTCCGGCGCGGTAAGCATTTGCTACGGCCGTCCGGGACTCTACCCGCGGCGGATCCATCATTGCCGCCATGCCCAGAAATATGTATTCACATTCCCGCTCCGGCCCGCAATCCGCAGCACTTTTAATTTCCCTGCAGACAAAAGCCAGAACTCTCAGCCCCTGACCTGACCATTCGAGATTCTGCTGTTGAATTTTTTGCTTTCGCAGATTACTCAGAGGCATAATTCCGTCGGCGGTCATAATCGACGTCGACAGCTCAAGCAAAACATCCATTGCCCCTTTCGTAAACAACATTGGCTTACCGCCGATCTGATGCACGGTACTCATTCTTTTGCGGACAGAATCAAACGGGACTTCATTCATTCTCGGCATCTGTTTCCGCAGTTTTTCCACATCCGTTCCGGCTCGTTCAGCCATTTCAAGGAGTGCAATCTCCGTCGGGTCACCGATCTGTCCGTCATGGCTGCGCGAGGCATCATTGTCCAGTACCGCATTGTACAGCAGATACCGGTGAACCAGATTGTAAGAACTTAAATCCCTCGGTTTCAGCAGTTTGCCGTCAGCATAGACCTGTTCGACCTTCATCCGGTTCTGAGTCAGGGTTCCTGTTTTATCGGAACAGATAATTGATACACAACCGAGGCTTTCGACCGCCTTAAGATCCTTGATAATAGCATGTTCCCTGGCCATCTGCTGGGTCCCCATGGCCTGTACGATCGTTACTATCGATCCCAGTGCTTCCGGAATCGCTGCCACAGCCAGCGCTACCGCAAACATCAGTGAATCCAGTACCGGCATACCGCGATACATACTGAGGGCAAATACCACCGCACAGATAATCATAATCACTCCGGCCAGGCGTCCGCTGAACTGGTCAAGACTTACCTGCAGCGGAGTTTTCTTTTCCTCCGTATCATTCATCAGGGATGCAATTTTCCCGATCTCCGTATTCATGCCGGTTGCAGTCACTGCCATAACACCGCGCCCTCCGGTCATCATCGTACCCGAAAACAGCATATTGGTTTGCTCGGCCAAAGGAACCAGATCCCCTCTTAAAACCCCTGACTGCTTATCCACACTCAGCGATTCACCGGTAAGCGAACTTTCATTCACCTGAAGATTATGCGTCTCCAAAAGTCTGCCGTCCGCCACAGCCAGATCGCCTGCTTCAACCAAAACAATATCTCCCGGAACCACCTCTGCCGACATAATCTCCTGCTGTATGCCATTTCTTATAACAATGGCCGAAGGGGACGATAAATCTTTCAGGCTGGCCAGTGATTTCTCCGCCTTTTGATGCTGTACAGTTCCAAGTACCGCGTTCATAATTATAACCGCAAAAATAACAACGGTGCTCTCCACGTTATCGGATAACATAGAAATCACGGCTGCTACCAGCAGGATGATAACAAGCAGGTCTTTAAACTGTTCCAGGAATACCTGCCAGGCTTTTTTTCGTTTTCCCTCAACCAGCACATTGGTGCCGACTTCTGCTCTGATTCTGTCAACCTGCCCCGCCGACAGGCCATTCTTACCGGAATCCAGGTTTTTAAGAACCTGCTCACCTGTGAGTTTATACCATTCGTTCATGTTGATTCCCCTCCTTCTTACATAAAGATATGTGTAAGAAAGAGTCCGTATGCCGACTCTCGTACCAAAGCCTGCCGCACCTTCAGGCAAAATAAAAGACCTTTCATGCCTGAAATCAATCATACACGAAAAGTCTTCTGTCTGTCATTATTGTATTTAGCGGATTTTCTCCGGGAAACCAATTTTTTTCTGTACCTTACGCAAGGTCTTATTTGAGAAATACTGCGCTTTTTCAGCATTGTTCTTAATCATGCTGTCCAGATAATCTTTATTCTGGCTCAGATCGTTAAATCTGTCCTGAAGCGGTTTCAGCACGGCAACTACTGATTCTCCAACTGCCAGCTTAAAATCGCCATACCCCTTACCGTCAAACTCTTTTACCGTCTCATCTGCGGTCTTTCCGGTACAGGCACTGTAAATATCAATCAGGTTCTTAATTCCCGGCTGGTCATCGGTATAACGGACACAGGCTTCGGAATCGGTTACCGCACGTTTAAACTTGCGGATAATGGTATCAGGATCATCCATCAGATAGATGCTGCCGTTTGGATTCTCATCGGACTTGGACATCTTCTTTGCCGGATCCTGAAGACTCATAATCTTCGCCCCAACCTTACCCAGATATACCTCCGGAACGGTAAACACGTCTCCGTATATACCATTAAAACGCTGCGCAATATCACGGGTCAGTTCCAAATGCTGCATCTGGTCAATACCTACCGGAACCACATCGGCCTGATACAGCAGAATATCTGCCGCCATCAGAACCGGATATGTGAACAGACCGGCATTGATATTGTCTGAATTCTTTGCCGATTTATCCTTGAACTGGGTCATCCGGCTCAGTTCTCCCATATAAGTATAACAGTTTAAAATCCAGGCAAGCTCTGCATGTCCGGATACATGTGACTGATAATAGATACAGTTCTTCTCTGGATCAAGTCCTGCCGCCATATATAAGGTAAGTAATGCACGGGCACGTTTTCTCAGTTCTGCGGGGTTTTGTCGAACCGTAATGGAATGCATATCTACAACACTGTAAAATGTCTCATATTCATCAGCAATATTAACCCAGTTCTTAAGCGCACCTAAATAATTGCCAAGAGTCAGATTCCCGGTCGCCTGCATACCGCTGAAAAGTACTTTTTTTCCGTCTAACATAGTCTTTTTAATCTCCTTCTCGAATGAAATTAGTTTAGCATTGGAAGGCTTAAATGTCAACGGGGGAGGGAGGATATTCGCGAGGGGGAAGTGGAACATTTGGGTGGGAATCGGCTCCGTTCTCTCGGCGGGACAGTTCTAAGACCATAACAGGGGTTTTGCAGCGGCACCGGTGTCAGGCGTTGGAGATCTCTTGATGACATCTCCACTTCGACACCTGGATTTCTGATTGGAGTACAGAAATCCTCCGCTGCAAAACCCCTGTTATGGTCTAAGAACTGGCGACGCCTCGTTCAATGTCGCCGATTCCCACCCAAATGTTCCACTTCCCCTGCCACCAATATGCTCCCTTTAGGTAAAAAGCAAAAACAAACAAAAACAAAAATGGAAAAATGGAAAAGCAGTTGACTGTGAAGTCAGGTCTAATGTTATAATCACACAAACAGTACTGTTTCTAGAAATGGAGTAACTAATAACTATGAAAAAATATTCAATCAGCCAGGTCGCTAAAAAACTAAATATTTCCCGGGATACCTTGCGTTATTATGATAAACTGGGGTTGGTGTGTCCGGTGCGGGGTGATAATCGTTACCGCTATTATAGCGAAGAGGATGTCAGCAGACTGATGTATATCCGTGTTATGAAATTTGCCGGATTTTCCCTTGATGAGGTGCAGATGGTTTTTCGTAATATGAACGCGGTGCAGTGTGACCGCCGCGAGGATACACTGGTACTTTTTGATGCCAGGGCACATGCTATTCAGGACAAGATCAGCCGTCTGCAGGAAAGCCTTGAGCTGATTACTTTATCTGCTGAAAGGATCAGAGAAAAAACATCCCTGCAGGAAATCACGGAACTGGTGACGGCAATATATGGCCGGATTGAACATTTTGATTGAAGACCCCAATTAAAAGGACGATTAGAATGAAAAATATTATTTACTGCTTTACCGGAACAGGAAACAGTCTTTATGCAGCGCAAAAAATTGCTGAATCTATCGGTAACTGCGATATTCTCCCGGTAACCGGCGGACATACCAATCCACCGCAGTGTGACTGTATTGGCTTTGTCTATCCGGTCTATTTTCAAGGGCTGCCTCTGATTCTGCACGATTTTGTTGAAAAGCTCAATCTCTCCCATAACAAAGACACCTACTTCTTTGCTGTGGCAACCTATGGCGGTGCCCACGGCAACGGTCTTCCACAGCTTGACCGGCTGCTGCAAAAAATGGATATATCATTATCCTTTGGCATCTATCTTCGTATGTTTTCCAATTATGTGGTTATGTATAATATGTCTAAAGATATTGTCGGTGCTGCGCAAAAATCAGATCAGGACCTGGCAGATATCATTCCCCGGATTACTGCCAGAGAAGAGCAAAAAGTCGGCCGCTCAAAGGCATTGCTGGATTGGTATTATCACAAGAGAGCTAAAGCTGTCTGGCAGATGGATCAGCATTATCAGTGCGACAGCAATGAATGTATATCCTGCGGGATATGCGAACAGATATGCCCGGTAAAAAATATTAACTTAACAAATGGAACACCCGAATTCCTGCACCATTGCGAACAATGTATGGCATGTATTCAATTTTGTCCCAAAAGAGCTATTAACTATAAAGATAAGACAACAAAACGGAGAAGGTATACGAATCCGGCTGTTGACCATAAGCAGCTGCAGTCATTATACAGATAATAAAAATTATTATAACCTGCCTTCCAGGTTCAGATCACTTTCGCATAACACATGGATCAGCTGACTCACAAGGGGCTGCCGCACCTGCGATTTTATCAATCGTTTAGTGCGGCAGCCCTGGTATATCAAGATATTTTATTGAACATTCTCTTCGCCCTGAAATCAGAACTTCTTTGAAGTTCCTACATTTGACAGGGCTGTTTTTATGGCTTCGAAATCCATGCCGCCGACGGCACTGATTGTTGCTACGACTGCACCTTCTACTAAGGGGCAGTCTACCATTTCTACTTTTTTGTCGGGCATCATTTCGATGACCATTTCGGTGGTCATTACGGCGCTGCCCATGTCCATCAGGACCAGAACTCCATCTTCGGAGTATACTGATTCTATGGCTGCGTTGATTTTTTCGAAGCTGGTTCCGAAGCTTCCGTCTTCCAGGCCTCCGGCAGGTGCTGTCTTTGCATCGCTGGCCATCATGGCAGTTAGTTCTACTACACTTTCGGCTAACTTCTGACTGTGGGATACGATTACGATTCCTACCATATATTATCCTTCCTGACTGGCGATTGCTTCAAGCATATAGGAATAGGAAGTGGCACCGGGATCCTGATGGCCCAGGCCTCTTTCTCCTACATAACTGGCACGGCCTTTCGTTGCAATCAGATCTTTGGTGTGTTCGGCTCCGCCCCAGGCAGCCTGAACTCCGGCTGATAAAACTTCCTGCGTTGACTTTCCGGCTGTGTGGGCCTCTTCCATTGCCGTTAGCGATGGCAGCATGGCATCGAGCATTGTAGCCTCTTCTGCCACAGCTTTGCCCCGCTGGGCTACGGCGTCGGTTGCAGCTTTCATTATGGCCAGAAAATCGTTCATGTCAATCTCCTGTTTGCCCGCTGCTGCCATACCTGCTTTCATAAATGCCGATCCGTAGAGCGGGCCGGAGGCACCACCTACGGTGGAGACCAGGGTCATTCCCACTGTTTTTAAGATGGCACCGATGTCCTGACCTTCGAGGGATGGAAGCTTTTGTTCTACTGCTTCGAAACCTCTGGCCAGATTGATCCCGTGGTCGCTGTCGCCGATTGGCTGATCCAGTTCGGTCAGATAATCTTTTTTATCTGCTATTACTTTTGCGATGTTCTGAATGATGTTAATTACTTGTCTGCTGTCTGCCATTGTATGTCACCCTTCCTGTTCTCTATGCCTTCCATGCCGGTGCATCAGCCGGTGCGTCCAGAAGTGTTTTCAGTTCGTCATCCAGACGAAGCAGGGAAATTGAGAAACCTTTCATCTCGATCGAGGTCATATAGTCTCCCACCAGAGTCTTATGTACCTTGATTCCCTTTTCTGCCAGGACGTCGGCAACACGGTTGTTGATGATGTACAGCTCCATCAGCGGTGTTCCGCCGGAGCCGTTGACCATAACAGCTACTTCACTGCCGGAATAGTCAATGTCGGCAAGAATCTGGGCCATCAGTATATCTACAATTTCATCAGCAGTTTTCATTGGTTCTTTGTGAGTGCCCGGTTCGCCATGGATACCAATACCTACTTCCATCTCGTTCTCTGCCAGTTCAAAGCCGGGTTTTCCGGCTGCCGGTACGGTACACGGTTCAATCGCAGCACCCATGGTTCTTACATTATCGATTACTTTCCGGGCTGTTGCCTGCACTTCCTCCAGGGTTGCCCCGGTCTCAGCTTTGGCACCGGCGATCTTATGAACAAACAGAGTTCCGGCTACGCCCCGGCGGCCTACGGTATAGAGGCTGTCTTTTACGGCAACGTCATCGTTGGTTACCACATATTTTACAGAAATTCCTTCCATTTCGGCCATCTCAGCAGCCATCTCAAAATTCATTACATCACCGGTGTAGTTCTTAATGACCATCAGAACTCCGGCGTCGGTAGCTGCGGCCCTGATACCTTCGTAAACCTGGTCCGGGGTCGGCGAAGTGAATACTGCTCCGGCTACTGCCGCGTCCAGCATTCCATACCCGACAAAACCGCCGTGAGCCGGTTCATGGCCGCTGCCGCCGCCGCTGATCAGTGCTACTTTACCTTCCTTTTTCTGTGCCCGTACCACTACATTACCGCAATCGAGTTTTCTCAGATACTGTGGATAAGCTTTTACCATACCCTGGATCATCTGATCTTCTACCAGTGCCACATCATTAATAAATTTTTTCATGAATGGTAACCCCCTTATTTAATGGTTTCCGGCTCTATTCGCCCAGACAGTTCATATCGTTGAGTCCACAGGTCTTGTCTTCTTCCTCTTCCGTGCAGTTCATATCGTTCAGACCGCAGGTAGATACGTCCTCCTCACCCAGGCAGTTCATGTCGTTGAGCCCGCAGGTCTCATCGGCATCGTCTGTGATCCCGTTCATATTGGTAATATCCAGTTTCTTTTTCTCCATTAAGAATCTCCTTTCTTAAACAGATACATTCTTCGTTGCAACAATGTCCACACCGGTACCGGCCGCATCTTTTACAATCACGTCCCCGATCGAAACCGGTGCTTTTACCACTACTCCTTTGAGTGTCTTTACACAGTCAAATATTTTGTCTTTCGGAATATCTTCCCGGGTCTTGACCGATACCATATCGGCAGTTCCGCCTGACACCATAACAGTAGAAGTGACAATTCTGGTGGGATTCGTCACTTCTTTTCTGGCATATACTTCGCCGCGTTTACAGGTATTTCCCGATACACTGACAACCTGGGAGCCTTCCAGTTCCACTACCAGAGGGCAGCCAATGGGACAACTGATACAGGTTAATTCTCTGATTTCCATGCCTACGCCTCCTCTACCCTTATTGTAATATCCTTAAGTCCCGGATGCAAGAGTAATTTCTTACGATCCAGCTTAATTTCTTCCATTTCTCCGGGAGCCATAACCGGACGTTTCCGGCGAAGGATCTGCTCGCCGTCAAAATAGACACCGATGTAACAATTTTTGTATACATTGCCGACGCGGAAGCGGACAACCTGTGTCTCTTCCATGTGTTCCGGGTTAATTGTACACGGTATGGTATAACGCACACCATCAACTCCGCTGAGTACAATCTCCTGTCCGGCAGACCGCTGCTCGCCGTCTGTTACAAACTTCGCGGCATTTCTTCCAGCTGCGGCAGCTTCCTCGGATACAAAGTCGACAAGGTCATGCACATGCAGGACATTGCCGCAGGCAAATACACCCGGCACGCTGGTCTCCAGGCTCTCATTTACGATCGGTCCGGAAGTCACCTGGTTCATTTTTACTCCCATTCCGTTTGATAACTCATTTTCCGGTATCAGGCCGACTGATAAGAGCAATGTATCACAGCTATAATCTTCCTCTGTTCCCGGAACCGGTTTTCCTCTCTCATCTACCCGCGCCAGAGTGATTCCCTCCAGCCGTTCTTTTCCTTTGATATCGATAACGGTATGGCTCAGTTTCAGCGGAATTCCATAATCGTCCAGACACTGGACAATATTCCGCTTTAAACCACCTGAATACGGCATCAGTTCTGCCACTACCTTTACGGTGGCACCTTCCAGCGTCATCCGCCGTGCCATGATCAGGCCGATATCTCCGGAGCCAAGAATTACAACTTCACGTCCCGGCAGATATCCTTCCATATTGACCAGGCGCTGGGCCGTTCCTGCAGAGAAGATTCCGGCCGGACGGTATCCGGGGATATTCAGGGCACCCCGGGAACGCTCACGGCATCCCATTGCCAAAATAACGGCTTTAGCCTGAATCTCAACCAGTCCCTCTTCACGATTCATAATGGTAACTACTTTATCTGTGCTGATATCCATAACCATTGTATTAAGCTTGTATTCGATCTTCCGGTCGAGCACCTGCTGCGAATATCTTGCGGCATATTCCGGCCCGGTCAGCTCTTCTTTAAATGTGTGCAGACCAAAACCATTGTGAATGCACTGGTTGAGAATCCCTCCCAGTTCCTTATCCCGTTCTAATATCAGAATACTCTCTATGCCCTGATCTCTGGCAGCAACTGCGGCAGCCAGACCGGCAGGACCGCCGCCGATAATTACAATATCATATTTTCTCATCTTAAGCGCTCCTTTCTAAATAGTATCCTTGTTGGTTCCGACAATGATCCGCGACTTACCGCCGCTCTTGGTGATCTCCTCCATCGGTATCTGACATTCGCGGTGCAGGATTTCCATTGTCCGGGGACTGCAAAAACCTGACTGACAGCGCCCCATCCCCGCTCTCGTCCGGCGTTTTACCCCGTCAAGGGAGCGGGCACCAAGCGGCCTGTTGATGGCGTCTTTGATCTCTCCTTCTGTGATCATCTCACAGCGGCAGATGATGTTTCCGTAGGACGGATTCTCTTCGATCAAACGGATCCGCTCCTCCTTGCTCAGCTCATTCGGATTGACCGGCCCTTTGCGGGTACCGTTAAAATCCGGATTGGGGGATAGCTGCATCTTATCTTTTAGTATCTCAGCCACCAATGTGCCAATTGCCGGACAACTGGTCAGTCCCGGTGATTCGATTCCGGCACAGTCGATAAATCCGGGTGCATCATCAAGTTCTTTAATAATAAATTCATGATTGTCTTCATGGGCACGTAAGCCTGAAAATGAAGTAATTACCTGTCTCATCGGAATATTTTTAACGTTCATATCCGCTTTTGCAATCAGCTCATCCAGACCTCCGCGGGTTGTTGCCGTGGCCTCTTTATCTTCGATGTCAATAGCTGTCGGCCCCACAATCAGGTTGCCATGTATGGTCGGAGATACTAAAACACCCTTGCCGTATTTCCCCGGCAGTGCAAATATCGTCCGGCTCACATGACTCCCGGCACTCTTATCGAGCAGGCAGTAATCGCCTCGTCTTGGGGTGATATGGATCTTTTCTTCACTAACCATATTATGGAACAGATCGGCATGTACACCGGCCGCATTGACTACATAACGGCTCTGATAGGTTCCCCGGCTGGTCTTTAGCTCCCAGCCGCCGTCAATCCGGTTAACTGCTGTTACTTCGGTATTGAATTTAAAATCCACACCGTTGGTGTATGCATTTTCAGCCAAAGCGATATTCAAATGGAACGGACAGACAATTCCGGCTGTCGGAGCATACAAAACGGCAACTGTCCGGTCACTCAGATTCGGCTCCATTTTTAAAAAACGTTCCCGGTCAGTGATAATCTCCAGACCCTCAACTCCATTTTGAATTCCCCGCTCATATAGCTCCTGCAGATTCGGCATATCCTCTTCACTTAGACAAACTACAAATGAACCGCAGGGATGAAACGGAAAATCCAGTTCCTGTGCCAGTTTTGGCATGATCCGGTTACCCTCCACATTAAGTCTGGCCATCAACGAACCAGGGGCGGCATCATAACCGGCATGTACAATCGCGCTGTTCGCTTTCGAAGTTCCGCAGCATACGTCTTCCTCTTTCTCCAGTACACAAATATTTGCTTTGTATCGGGACAACTCCCTTGCTGATGCAGAACCGGCTACACCGGCGCCAATAATAATGATGTCGAACATGACTTTCATTCCTTTCTTCACTTCTGATAGTTCCCTGCTTTTTAAATCTGAAAAGCGAAGCAAACAAGACATATCATCTATGTCCGTTTGCTTCGCTCTCCTCTCACGCAATCGCTATTTAATTATAAAACTGTTATGCCCATGGAATTGCTCCGTATAATAATACAGCTACAATCGAGCCGATAACCGGGCCGATAATAACAACTGGTGCATATCCCCAGTTAGAGTCGCCTTTGCCTTTAATTGGCAGAACTGCATGAGCCAGACGAGGGCCAAGGTCACGAGCCGGGTTGATCGCATAACCGGTCAGACCGCCAAAGGACATACCGATCGATACGATGATACCAAATACCAGAATGTTGCTTACGCCTGCAGGTACTGCTCCTGCCTGAGCGATTCCTTTAATAGCAAATACAAGGATAAAGGTTCCAACGGCTTCACTTAAAATATTCAGTCCGGTATTCTTAACCGACGGACCGGTCGAGAATACACCGAGTTTTGTTCCGGCAGAATCAGTTGCATCAAACTGATCCTTAAACATCAGATAAACAAGGCAGCCGCCTAAGAATGCTCCGGCAAACTGTGCTACAATATATCCCGGAACCATACTCCATGCCAGACTTCCGTCAATCGCAAGCCCCAAAGTCAGAGCCGGATTAAAATGGGCACCTGATGCCGCGCCAAAGATAAACGCCGGAATCATAACTGCAAGGCCCCAGGCCAGGGTAATCTGGATCGAACCGGCACCCTTCATACCTGATTTGTTTAATGTTACGTTTGCTACTACGCCATCACCTAGTAAAACCAGTATCATTGTTCCCAAAAACTCTGCGATATAAGCCATTTAATTGCCCCCTTCTTAAGTTGTGTGAACAGTTTCATACTCAATTACATCAGTCTTCTTTAGCCCAGCCGTAAGAACATTTCACTGCCTTGTTCCAGCCGTTGATCATCGATGTTCTGGTATCGTCTTCAATTGTTGGATAGAATTGTTTATCAATTGCCCAGTTCTTAACTACATCTTCTTTGCTTGCCCAATAACCAACTGCCAGACCTGCCAGATAAGCAGCACCCATTGCCGTTGTCTCAACACACTGCGGACGGTGTACCGGTGCATTGATGATATCAGCCTGTGTCTGCATCAGATAGTTATTTGCACTGGCGCCGCCGTCTACCTTAAGAGCAGCAAGTTCAATGCCGGAATCTGCTTTCATTGCCTGCAGAACGTCATTTACCTGATAACACAGGGAATCCAGCGTCGCCCGGATGATGTGGTATTTGTTAACACCACGGGTCAGGCCGACAATAGTTCCTCTCGCATACTGATCCCAGTGAGGTGCACCCAGTCCGGTAAATGCCGGAACTACGTAACATCCGTTCGTATCCTTAACCTTCTGGGCCATGTATTCTGAATCCGGTGAAGAATCAATCAGCTTCACTTCATCACGCAGCCACTGGATCGCAGCTCCTGCTACGAAGATAGAACCTTCCAGCGCATAATTTACTTTTCCGTCCAGGCCCCATGCAATTGTGGTAACCAGGCCGTTCTTGGAAAATACCGGTTTCTCACCTGTGTTCATCAGCATGAAACAGCCGGTTCCGTATGTATTCTTTGCTTCACCTGCATTGTAACAGGTCTGGCCAAAGAGTGCTGCCTGCTGATCGCCTGCCGCGCCGCCGATCGGTATCGCACCGCCCAGGAACTGCGGATCAGTCTCGCCGTATACACAGCTGGATGGTTTGGCTTCCGGAAGCATGCTCTTTGGAATATTCAGTTCAGTAAGGATCTCATCATCCCACTCCAGGGTATTGATGTTAAATAGCATGGTACGGGAAGCATTAGAATAATCAGTTACATGTACAGCTCCTTTAGTCAGTTTCCAGATCAGCCAGGTCTCTACCGTACCGAATAGTAAATCACCATTTTCGGCGCGTTCTCTTACGCCTTCAACATTATCCAATATCCATTTAAGCTTCGTTCCGCTGAAATATGCATCAATTACCAGTCCGGTCTTGGATCTGAATGTATCTACCAGTCCCTTATCCTTCAGGGAATCACAATACTCAGAAGTTCTCCGGCACTGCCAAACGATGGCATGATATACAGGCTCTCCGGTATTCTTATCCCATACGACAGTGGTTTCACGCTGATTGGTGATGCCGATTGCCGCAATGTCTTCTGCTGATGCCCCGATCTTCGACATTGCTTCGACTGCCACACCCAACTGCGTTGACCAGATCTCATTAGCATCGTGTTCTACCCATCCTGGTTTTGGAAAATGCTGAGTAAACTCTTTCTGTGCCACACTGCACATATCCCCTTTTTCGTTAAAGAGAATACAGCGATTACTTGTCGTCCCTGCATCCAGTGCCATTACATACTTTGCCATGTAAACCCTCCTTTTTGTGTGTTGATACTTGGTAGCTCTCTTATATTAACTGATCTGTATCAGAACAGCTAAGATCCGTTGTTTACATCGTTTTGTTACATCTCCCATACCTTCTGATTCGTCGTTGATACTGAAATCGCACCGGCCGAAAGTGCCGCTACGACATCTTCTTTATCAGAGATCAGACCGCCGGCAATCACCGGTACCTTGACCAGCCGGCAAACCGTTTTGATCACTTTAGGCATCAGCCCGGGCAATATCTCAATAGTATCGGCTCTGGCCACATTCATCTGCTTCTCCAGATTCTCCAGTGCCATGGAGTCAAGGACAAATACCCGCAGAGTCGTGTACAGTGACAATTCCCTGGCCCGTTTGATCATCATTGGTTTGGTTGAGATAATTCCGTCCGCTTTGGTATGCTGCTTAATAAAATCAACTGCCACTTCTTTTCCGGCCAGGCCTGTAATTAAATCTATGTGAACCATGGCCACTTTATCCGAATTTTTAATCTGTTTTACAATGAAATCGATGTTGCAGATATCTCCAAACAGGATAAATACAACTTTGATCTCCTCACGCAGACAACAGGCATTCAAACCATCCATATCCTTAACTGCTGCGATCACCGGATTTGCTTCCAGCAAGTCAAATAATTTTTGATCCATGAAATGTTGATTCCTTTCCGGACGATAAAAAAGAGCATAGATCCAAATCAACACTTCTGTTGTTTTCACTATGCTCTCATCGTCTCCGCATCACTATTCATCTGTGCCGAGTATAGCACATTGCACATGCAATTGCAAGTATTCAATGATCATTTCTGTCTTTTTGCAGAATTTCACTTAAATTTTTTCCTATTTTTTGGCTATTTTTCACATATCATTACAAAAAACGAGCACTTTTAGTTATTTTTTTAACAATTTAACGATTTGTTCTATGGTTTTGCTTCCCATATGGATATCTGCGTCATTCCAGATCATCATCGGCACCCGTTCGATCTTGTATTCCTTCACCAGATCAGGGTACAGAGCCGCATCAATCATCTGGGCTTCAATCAGCGGATTCAGTACTGCGATCTGCTGACAGGCTGCTACCACGGCCGGACAATGATGACAGGCCAGGGAAACACAGATCTTAATATTGGTCTTTTTCGAAATGCTTTGAATCTCCTGAGCAAGCGATGCATCCAGTGCTTTGCCTGAACCGCTCAGATTAAGCATGGCAAGAACAAGTGAATTCAACTCTTTTCCCGCCGGAATTCCGTGAAACGAAACACGGCCATACGCTCCGTCCTTGTAAAGACCAGTGGCCGGAAGATAGGTAATATCAAGCTCCGGGACAAATCCGGCAGCCTCTTCCGGCGAATAGAGCTCCAGTTCCAGCTTATCATCCAGCAGTGAAATCGCCTTTAAAAATGAGGCCAGTTCGGTATCCTTGTCCCGGCCCAAATCTACAACGGCCTTCATCACCACCGGCGTCTTGAGTCTGGCAAATACACCTTGCAGCTGTTCCTTCAGCGGGTCATCAATCAAGTCGCTCTGAGATGAAATTCTGTTGCCGTCAATCATATTCGCACCTCCTTATCTGTGTAATAAAAATTACATAACAGAATACTCAAACATTTCATAACGCAGCCGGGTTCCTTCGGTAATCTCCGGCGGCAGCAGCGCCCGTGCCACCAGCTTCAGCTGCTCTGCCGGTTCATCAAGGCGCTTGAGATGGGCATAATCACCATCAATTTGCTCTACAACATATTCATAAGTTCCCATTCATACCTCCTGCCGGCCGATCGTTAAAACAACAGCCATATAATGAGTGCCAGCTGTGCCGTTACCATCAGACCGACTGCAATGATTTTTTCCAGTACAAGTACCATGTTCTCCACCATACACCCCTCCTGACCATATCCGTAAATTCTATATGGTAGAACGATAGCAGAATGGGTGTCCAATAACACGGACTTCTACTTATATTCCTTTAATAACCGTTTTAAAAACTTCTTGTAGTCTTCTGCCTCTTCTTTTGGCGAAACAATCCTGACACCTTTTCCCAGTCCGGCCAGCCAGCCATAAAACTGCTCGCTGATCTTGACCGTAATCCGGGCCTGAAAGGTCTCCTTATCCAGCGGACGGATCGGCAGTTCTGTACCAAAGCGGTCGATCATAACGCCCACCAGGCGGTTCTCCATTTTCAGCGTCAGTGTCTTCTCCTCTCCATTGAACATCGAAAATGTCTTGCTGGTAAAGTCGGCAGCATCAAAATCAGCATAAGCCGCTTTTCCTTCCCGCGGCACATGCGTCAGCTCAATCGAAACCATCTTATCAATCCGATAGAACTTGGCTTTGCCGGCTGCTGCATCATAGGCAATCAGGTAGTAATTTTCATCCTCCCAGATCAGGCGCCAGGGGCTGACACAATACAGGTCACCGCCGCGTTTCATCTTAGCTTCTTTCTTCACAGTCCAGGCAAAGTACTGGAAGGTGATCTGGGAATTGCTCAAAATCGCTTCATGAATCTTGTCAACATTATAATATATGCTCTTATTCATGGTCTTTACACGATTATTCACATACACCTGCCGCTGCAGCTTTTTCGCATCATGGGTTCCGGCCAGCCGTTCCAGTTTTTTGATCAGTTCCCGGCTTTTCTGGGCGGTGATAAACTTGGATGCCTGTACCGCATCAACCAGAATCTTCAGCTCGGATATTTCGAAGTCACGGCTGGCCAGATAATATCCGGCCGGGTGATCCCGCTTCATCTCAATGTCCATACCAAACTGACGCAGAGTATCAATGTCATGATAAATACTCTTGCGTTCCGCCTTGATCTCGTGCTTTTCCAATTCGCCTAGAATCTCCTGCATCGTGATGATATTATTCTCATCGGTGCGCTCCCACAGCAGCTGCATCAAATACAATAGCTTAAGCTTCTGCCCTTCCGACCTTGCCATATGGATGAATTCCCCCTTTCGGTTATGAAATCCCGTTCAGTTCCTGATACAGCCGCTTCGCATAGCTGTCTGTCATACCACTGATATAGTCTGTCACCAACAGCAGCCGCAGGTAAAGCTTCTCTTCCGATGTCTTCCCTTCCGATGTCAGCTTATAAATACGCAGGTAATTATCGGATATCAGGGACATCATCTTATGCTGAACCGCCGTCAACTTCGTATCTGTATCATAATTAATAACCGCATCCACAAAACGCTGCAGCAAAAAACTGAATATCACATCTGCCCCAATTTCCAGTTTAAATATCGGCTTGGAACAAAATGCATATTGATATGCAATATCACCAAGTGCTTCCATCATCGGTTCTCCGAAACTCTGGTAAAACAGATCATGTTTATATGTTCCGGACATAATCTCCTGATAATGGCAGGTAAAACCGTTGGTCGCACAGGAAATCATCTGTCCCTGAACCGATACCACCCAGTTCTGGATCGCATATATTTCCGGTTTTTCATCCCCGATTCTAATCGCTTTCTGATAACGCTGCTCCAGCCAGTCAACCATCTGTCTGCAGGATTCATCGGTTTCCTGCAGACGAGTCTTTAATTCCTTTACCAATTTTCCATATGACAGAAGGCCCTTTTTAATCGCATCCTCGATGTCGGCGGTCCGATATGCAATATCATCAGCCGCTTCTAAAAGGAAGGTCAGCGGGTGCCTGGCCCCCTGAGTACCGGTTGCATTCTGGATATCGTGAAACGCTTCCCGGTCGGCATAGAAATATCCCATTTTTTTGTCTTTAATGTTTCCGCTCGATTTATTGATTTCCAGTGATGAAACCGGATATTTGATAATGGTTCCGAGCAGTGCTTTCGTCAGATTCATACCATGTTCATCCACCAGATAATGCAGCCTGGTCACCACCCGCAGGGCCTGGGTGTTGCCTTCAAACTGGCACAGATCTTCCTGCATCTGCCGGGTCAGAATCTGATCCAGGCATTTCCCCTGAAACTTAAGGCTGCCCAGATGCTTTCTGAACCAGTCCTGAATCGCTGTTTCGCCAAAGTGTCCAAACGGCGGATTGCCGATGTCATGGATCAGTCCGGCACACTGCAGAATATCACATACCGCCGCTTTCTCTTCCGGGCCAAAAGCAGGGTCCAGACCATGCCTGATAATCTGCTCCGATATATTCTGACCTAATGATTTACAAAATGATGATACCTCCAGAGAATGAGTCAGCCGGGTCCGCACAAAGTCGCTTTGGTCCAGAGGGAATACCTGGGTCTTATCCTGCAGTCTGCGAAATGACGCACTGCCGATAATCCGATGATAATCTTTTTCATATTCTGTCCTTAAATCATTTCCCGAGCTGCTTCTTCTCATCGGCCGGATCCGCTCCGGGCACAGCAGTGTATTCCAATCCATATTTATTCTCCACTATCCTCTGATTACTATTTTTGATGTAGTTTATTATAGCATGTCCGCACTTTTTTTACCAGATGCAGCAACATCAGGATCAGTACGCCGCCAAAGAACAGCAGTGCACCGATACCAACGGTAATCAGGAGAGTGTTCATAATCTTCTGCCATAAAGCAGGCGGGGCAGCCTCTTCGTCTTCCGCCGGCAAAGTCGTTTCCACTACTGCCGGTATTGATTCCGGTTCCGATTCCGCAACTGCCTGGCTGTCTTCCTGCTCCGGCCGGTAAACCGCCTGCGTCTGCCAGCCTTGATATCCCGGAATCACCGCCTGTCCTTGATAAACAGCCTCGATTTCCCGGACCAGTTTTTCACCGCGGGCAAAAGCATCCCGGCAATGTTCTCCGGCCTCATTCTGATATTCACTGCCCGACCACAAAATATCGGTAATCCGATACTCTGCTGCCGAAACACCAATCATATCCAACAGGAGCATTTCACAGCCATCAAACTCCGGCCGCTCCTCATTATAGGGGATCACCTGATCCGCCAGCTGATAATAACCGGAATCATACATATGAAACGTGACCGGAAACGCAAAATCATTCTCCCACTGTTCCTGAATCGTCTTCTGAGTGTCCAGTTCACAGCTGACAGCCGTCGACACATCACCGACCCGGACCGTAACTTCTATTGCCCCGGGTATCCGGGCGGCACCCTCAACGCCCGGATAACGGATCACCTTTTCAACTGGTTTGCTTTTCTCTTTTACAATGATCGGCACCAGCTCCCAGGTATCCAGCTGATAGAGCCGCCCTTCTTCATCGACATATTCTTCTGCCGGGGCGTCTGCATGGTCTTTTGCAGTATATATATCTGAAAGAATTGTAACCTGTGCCGGTATCGCCTCACCTGTTTGGGCCCTGACATCCAGACTCTGTATTACCGACATTTGAATCAGTATAACAAGTGTCCATAGTATCATGCTGCCATTATGTATTCTTTTCTTCTGTCTTTCCATCGCGGTCATCTCCCGCTTTCGCCTGCTTCTCATTATGCCTCCTTTTCCAGATAATCAGCGACACTCCTGAAACCGCAGTCAAAACCATCAGAATCCAGGTAAAGCTGCCGTCTCCGGTTTTAGCCAGAAGCTGACGAACCCAGAGTTCCAACCCCCGTGCCTGATAGTCACCGCCATCATATCTTGCAGTAATATATCCCGGCACCCGTTTGGTTTCTGTCTGCGGCACCGTCGTAGTCGGCTCAGTCTCATTCGAAGGACGTGACGGCCGGTCCGGTTCGGTACTTCCCGGTGTCGTTTGCGGCACCGGCGGACTTGTCTCAGGCACCGTTGTCTCTGGTGTCGTTGTCTCTGGTGGTGTCGTCTCCTCCGGTGGTTCCGTAGTCGGAGCGGTTGTACTTTCCTTTGGCGGGGCTGTTGTTGGTTCTTCCGGATCTTTTGGCGGTACCGGTTTATTCTCAAGACTGTAAATCTGTATATCAGCAATTTCTTTTACCCATATTTCTTTCGGCTCTGCCGGAAGATAACCATCCGGTGTCTTTGTTTCAACAAGAATATATTTCTTCCCTTCCGGCTGCGAATCGTCACCGGCCAGATAATCAAAACGATGGGTACCATCAGAAAGATCATAACTGATTACACCATGATCCAGCCAGTTGACATGAAACTGATATTCAAAAGTATAGGGTGTATCCGACGTCAGGCTGCGATTGGGGTAAATCGTAATCAAAATCACTTTGTCCTGATCGGTTTTCCATTGCTGTCTGATACAGCCGGTGGTCTCGATGGCTTCGTATGTCTCCAGCACGGCCCAGCCCTCCTTTAAAACCGGCTGTCCGCCCGGTCCTTTCTCCGACGGATCCGTATAGTACCAGTGCAATTCTTCCATCCGCACCCCATATTGCTCATACATAGCCTCAAAATCATGCACAAACCCGCTGTATGAATCATCATCTGTTACAAATGACGACTTTCCATATAAAGTCAGGTCAACAAGATCCGTGTATTGACGGCAATCATTTGTTGTCCAGGTCTCAATCAGATTCTCCGGCTGCCGGGCTGATTCATATAAGCTTAATTGAGCCGGATTACTGTTCGGCAACGCTTCTTTTCTCCCATCAACCGTCTGATACTTATACAGTTCCAGCTTCGTATGATCATTACTGACCAGATAAGACTGGACTGATGAATTGGACGCTGCTATCACTTCCATGGTTGTTTTGATATAACCGGCCGGTACCTCCTGCTCCTCAAGCAGATACGTTCCTGCCGGAAGTCCTTCCACCCAGATTGATTCCTCCCCGGTTGTCCACCAGGCTGTCTGCCGGACTGCAGATCCATGTTCATCATAGGTCATCCACTCAGCCGGCTGCTGTGATTTTTTGACCAGATACCATCCTTTGGGATAAGTCTCAAAGTCCGCAGTATATACCCGTCTGGCCGGAAAAAGTGCCAGTGTTACACCAGGTATCCGCTGATAGCTGTACCGTCCCTTTCCCTCTGTCCGCCGGCTGCTGACTGCGGACGGATCATGATTGTCATAATCACAGATGGATATCCGGTAATTTTCCGGACTGTCAATCTTGTCAATTTCAATTCGGATTATATCATCCGACATTTCGTATGACTGAAGCTTCGTTGTCTCCCGTACTGTAATTCCCATTGGCAGGGCCGGGGCATATCCCTTTGGTGCCTGCAGCTCTTCTAATATGTAAACTCCGGGAACCACCCGTTTCAGGGAATCTGTCTGTCCGTCAGTCATTTCCGTCACAAACGGATCATTCGGATATTTTTCACCGCTGACCCAGGTATTTTCCATAATATAATGTTCCCCCTGGCGCATATACAGAGGTTGGTTGCGGTTATCATCTAAATCCCACAAAATCCCCTTGTCAAATATGGATGACTCTTCTTTCACCATATAGGCATTGGCATTAAAAGATCTCAGCCTGTCATCGTATTTGTCATAGACAAAATCCCCGTCCCGGTCATAGACCGGATTACTGTTTGTATAAAATTCCGGTGATCTGCGGAAATATTCCGCCCGGCCATACTCATCAAGAACCGGATTCAACTGATGAACGAACCGCTGCAGCTCACTTTGATAAGTTCCGGTTATGTATTCCTGTTCCGTATCGGCATGGATTGCTGCACTCCGGGATGTTTTTATCTTTTCCCTGGCTATGACATTGTCGTACCGGTCGGTTATTACCTGTACTGCCCACACCATAACCGCCTCGCCATCCCTCGCATAAGCCATTCCGGTATACGGATGTACCATTGCATCCCGGTTCCCGTCCTGGTCCAGATGATAGATAACTGTGTCTGCACCTGTTTTTGTAAAGGCCTTTGCCATTGGATCATACTTTATTTCAGAAAAATCCTTACTTACAATCTCGTATACCACCCGATTCTGCTTTTTGGCAAATATAGAAGTTGTAACTCCGGCAATAATCTTCTGCCTGCTGCCATTTTGATCATATGACCATAAGTTGCCGTCACCGCCTTCTGTAAAAACAGTCAGACCGCCCAGATCGTAAAACAGAATATCCGTGTCCGGCCTGCGGATTGACTGATAATCCCAGACCCCATCCTTTTCAACAAACTCGATCTTATAACCGGCATAGATGGAATGGACATACATCCCGGTGACATTGCTGTTTCTGTCTCTGACAACTTCCACCCCGGTATAAGCAAAGTCTTCGCTGTCCTGACCGGGCTTTACTTCAATTGCATCATACAGAGTAAGAACAGCACCGGGTACATATTGATTCCCGGACGTCTGACCGGACAAAGAGCGGGTAATCTCACCATATCCGGCAAACGCTCCATGTTCATAGAATAATATCACATCCTCGCCCTGCTGCTTTCGGTTGTAGAGGTATTCTGCAAACCCTTTTTTCCATCCATACCCCAGGTAAGTTCCCGACGCATTGTATGCAAGTTCCAGATTATCCAATCCATACTTCCCGTTTAACTCCGTAATACTGCCTTCCACCCGGCCTGATATCCGGTAGGTTACTGTCTTTTCATTTGATTTTTTCTTGGTGATCTCCAATCGGACTGGTGTATTCGCAACATAAATCTGAGCTGAGTGCTCCCCTGCCCGATCATTCTCATAGACTGCTGCCGCCACGCGTTTATCCCTGCCGCCATGTTCATAATATGAAACCTGGTCAGAATAAATCTCTATCGCAATTGGTTTGCTGCGCACATATCCATCCGGCGGCTTAATTTCCGCCAGCACATAAACTCCGGCTCCCAATGCTTCCGGCAATTCCAGATAGCCGGTATTCTGGTCTGCAAACTCCGTTTCCAAACCGGACTCAGATATCATCTGTCCATCCCGCATGGTAGTAAATGCATGAAACCTGCCTGTTTTCTTACCCTCGTAATCCTGCAGTATAATCTGCTCTTCCTCCAGGCAGACCGGCGTTCCGGCGGATACTACACCAAACCAGGGCGTGTCTTCACCAATCAGCGCTCCGATGATCCCCCGGGCAGTCGGATAAAGCCCGGCCGCTCCCATTGCTTCCAAAAACTCCTTACTTCCGGTTACAACCGTCGGTTCCTCATAAAAAAGAACTTGTCCCGTTCCCTGCTTATCATCCTCACGTTTAGCTGCATACAGAGCAAATATAGCCTGGTCATGTAAGATGTTTTCTCCTGTTTCGGTATCCAGTTTTTCGATCCTGAGCTTCACTTTATAAAATTCATTCTGTATCCCGGCATACGCATAACCCACACCGGAGCTCTCTCCTGCCGGTCCCGGTGCACATTCCAGCTGCTCTGTATCAGGGCTTGCCGGAGCCGTTATGGTATAGGGAACCAGCATCGGTGCATAAGTCCCATCCCGGGCAGTCTGCACTCCCTGCATGGATTTAATACGATTCGCCTGACCATCTGTTTCTGAAATCGAACTGAAACAATATATGCCTGATATTCCGTCCCTGCCGGTGTATCCTTCACTCAGATAATAGGAAACCGGACCAGCAGTTCGATCATCTAAATCATTATAGTAATTTTTATCCGGCTTCCATTCAGATTGAGTCACCGCAAAATAATCCCCTGTTCCCGGAACTGACGGCAGACCATTGCTGATGCGGTCAATATCGAGTCCATATTTAAATATCTCGTATGAACCAAAACGATTTTCAGCTTTTATTACATGTGATTCCTCCTGGAAACGGATATGATATTTCCGTTCCATTTCAGCTGTACTGTCATCCGCATGATAATAATAGAACGGACTCATCTCCGGCAGTACTGATCCGATTTCCTCATAATCTGCATACACCGCCGGCAGTATTATCTCTTTTGGTTTGTCGATCTGGTAATGCCTGTTCTTGAAATCATCCAGTTCCTGATAACGGGGCTGCTGTTCTGCTATCACATATGTCCCATACGGCAGATACTGTGAAATGCCATAATAAGAACTGCCTGTAATATCAGCTGATAATGTTGTCGAATCACGATCACTGCCGCCATTTTCTTCGAGATCCCAGGCGATGGCATAAATCTCGTCCAGATCATACATAAAAAACGGTTTCAGATAATTATCCGCCTTCATAATGGCATAATAAAGCGCCTCATCATATCGCTCCAGGGCATAATCCAGTTCTTCCTCACCACCTGCCAGATGGTCCAGTCTGGCAGCTTCTTCCCGAAGATACCAGGTAATCGCAAACTGTCTGACCCGGTCTGATGCTTTTGCATTCTCCTTTGTATATTCCGATGTATTTGCATCATTTCCTGCCGGCTTGTCCGATGTATAGGCCGGTTCACCATCATCCCAGCAGTCACCGTTAGCCACAGCTATGGCATCAAAGAACTTTTCGTAATTATAGTTTTCCAAAACCATACTATAACCTTTATTGGGGTTCTCATGAATCAGACCGTCGGTCACATCATACAGCTGATTATGACAGATCACAGCATCGTCGGAATCTTTAAATAAGGGGGTTTTCAGATGTGGCACCATGGTATAGATTCGTCCTGATAACGCCGGAAAACTGCGATTGGCTTCAAGAATATCAATTTGATTTCCTTTTCTGTCCTGCCAGATCACCGTTCCGTCTTCATTTCGATAGAGATGTTCCAGATTTGATTTCAGATAAATTTTAAACCGGAAATTATCCACGTTCTCTGCCTGTAACCGGCTGTAATTCTCCGTATACCAGTCATCGTGAACATTTCCGAAGGAGTCTGTCCCTTCATATGATTCTTTATTGATCGTTTTTACTATTTTAACCTGCTGCTTAATGACACGTTCCTGTACACCGACAGGATTTAACCGGGTATTTGTTCCGGGTTTTGCCGCTCCATCCTGCCAAACAAAACCATCTCCCGGATAAACCAGTTCCACTGACCTGATATAGCTGTTATCACCGGTGATATTTCGGTTCGCATAATTTAAGCAGGCTCTGACATCCGCACCTCTGACCCGGAGGCAATAAGCCGCTCCGCCCATCCGGTCACCTGCCGACCAGCTTCCGGGATCGTACATATTCGCCAGATCCGCTGATGTCAAAACAACCATCTTTTCAGGAACAACTGCCCGGAAAAAATAGGACTGCGGTAAATCATCATTGTGATCACGTCCGTAACTATCCCGATAGGTACTGTTAACATGCATAATACTGACATCATCAGACTGAACTGCCGCCACCTCTGTCCAATGATATGTTTCAACCTCCATTTCAACCGCGGTCGTCCGTTCCTGGAATTCAAACGCTCTGATTCGGTTGCCGGATGCATCCCTGGGTATCTCTCCGGTTTGATAATAGACATTTTCGGTAGTTGTTTTGCTGATAATTGTACCATCTCCCTGGATAACGGCATCGGTAATCAACTCAGCAGATCCATAAAGGCGGCCGCCTAACTGTTCCCATACAAGATTATTATAGGTACCAAACGCCCGGCCATCATCATCTTCAGAATATGTTACATACAGATAACGCGGACATACTGCAGGGTCTTCAGGCAGATAGTCAACGCGATGATAAATCACACACGGTTCTTCGACATTGGTTCCCGGCACAATAAAATTGTCAGGATTCCCATACTGCCCGGCGTACAGGGTGATCAGAAAATTATCACCATCATTTTCTATGCTATGCACACCACCATAGTTATAAAAACCGTTGGTGTTATAAAAATCCAGAACAGACAGAATGGCATCCGCCATTGTTATCGGGTCACCATTGTCTTTTTTACCGGACAACTGTACCACGATAACAGGTGTACCAAAAACAGTCTTTACTGCTGCCTCTCCCGGCCGGCACCCGGAAATTCCAGACTCATCAATATCCCCGCTGCGGATTCCCTCATCAAAAATGCCGCTCGAAATACCGGAATATGTTGTGGTTCCATCAATCACCAGTTTCGGCGTATACTTATTGTTCCGGCGCAGAACCTTTTCAACTTTACCTTTAAGAAAGAGCAGGTCCGATGGCGATAACTCTGCAGTTAATACACCCAGCACTTCATCCGAAGTCATGGCATGTTCTGCCTCACTGATTGCAGCTGCCGCCTTATCCGGATCAATACCGTGTTGTTCGGCAGCCGGAATCTGGCGGGCCTGATAGTTAATCGGTACCATCGTTGTCATAAAACTGCCATCTGCATTGTATTTCGGATACTGGTAGTCCGTCTCTGCCACCACATACTTTGGTGATCCATCCGTATTAGTCAGATACACCTTGTCATATATACCGGTTCCTGCCTGAACTGTTCTTATTCCGTTTTCTGAATCCAGCCGGTACAGCCGGGTACCTTCCGGCAGGCCGGCCAGCACCACATCAAAACCATCCGTCCCCGTCCCTTGTGATTCCACAGAGAAAAACAACTCGTTATAATCGGGATCGCCATACGTCCCGGTGGCATTCTCGGATATCTGTCCTTCAGCATACAGGTTCTTTGTAATGTTTGCATACCCGCTTCCCTGAGGGGTTGTCACATAGTAATCCTGCCCTTGGTTTGTATCGGCATGCTTACGGTTCCCAATGGATAACTCATATCCTTCTGACCGGCTCAGCTCTTTAATATAGTAGTCTCCCATGAGAAGGGGCCTGCCAATCCAGCAATTACCGTTGTCGCCTGCATTGTCCGCATAATGTCTTTGGCCACTGCTGTCAGCTGTATAATCATCAATCGAGTGGTTTCTGATATATAGATTTTTCGGGGCATTTTGGTTCCACCCGTCATTTGTGGCAGCTATTTGCCCGGTCTCATAATCATAGCTGTAACCGGGGGCTTCCGTGCAGGCCAGAAATGAAGCGTCACCATTTTTATCTGTCGCTGCAACTGCTACCAGATTATTCGCCCGGTATACTACGCCGCTTTTGCCATCCGGATGATTGATATCCGCAGCCGCAAACAGACCATAGACAGCCCCTTCCACAGTTGCATCCCCCTGTGCCTCACCGTATGAGTCATATTCATCTGAATCACCTGCTTCGAGCTCCATATCCCGTTTATTGATATGAATTTCACCTTCAGTTCTGTGATCGTAAATTTCCCATGAATCACCTTCTCCGTCTTTATTATTACAATGACTGTATTGCTGATCGTCTCCGGGTGTGATATCCGTACCAACACTGGTTCCCCCCAGTGCAGCCTGATATGCAGAGGAAAACAATTGGCTCAGACCTTCTGAGCGGAGCACCGCTGATGCCGAAAACGCTGACTGATAAGACGCATCTGAGGAAGTCGCGGTAAACGTGAACTGCCCCATTTTTGCTGCATTAGAAGCGCTGGCGGTTGGGGATGCATTGGATGATGTCGCTCGAACTGCATTCGATCCGGTTGCTGTTTTCACTTCTTCCAGATCGTTAATGATTTCCACCACATCATTCCGGTCCGCCTCATTTTCATCTTCTGCTCCATCTGAAGCCAGATGAAATGATACTATAGCCTGGACATAATTTTCTATTGGTTTTGTCAGAGACATCACTTTTCCGGTGGGCCTCTTTCCCGAGGACACTTGTGCTTGCGGTTCCATTTCCGAAATATCTGCGGTATATGATTCTGCTGTCAGGGAACGGCTTCTGGAATTAACAACTATGTCATTGCTGTACTGACCGCTGAAATATGCATTGGCACCATTTTCCGAGGAATCAGTTATAATCACTTCGATCGGAATGTCATCAGGGTGGTTGTCGTGCCGGATATATCCTTCTCTCGCCGTATGCTCCACCCAGGTGTAACTATAGCGGAGCGATATAAACTTTTCATATGTATCTTCGCAGTCACGCTCACAGCCTGAGTTACGGTATGATTCCACACCGCCGGCAGACGCAGTAGTTCCGGCATCCGGTTTCTCTCCCGGGCTGCCTCCCGAAGATAAAACACTGTCAATCTTAGATTCGCTGACAGAAGACATCATCCAATGAAAATGTACTCCGTCAAAATCACCGGAAGCATGACTTACACATGCATTATGACAATCCATCCAGGCCTTTGAAAGCTTCTGGTTCTCTGCCTGTGCGGCACTGATCTCAGATCCATTTTCCAGATCCCCTTCGTCATCATATTCTTCATCCGGCACATGTACATAAGCCGGTGCCGGGTGTCCGTCACAAAATGTTTTGTCGTAATGGTAACCACGGTTTATCGTCTTACCAGCATGTCCATTCTCATCGGTTGATACCGATGCAGCATACCTGAAATCATCCCAGATAACAGGATCATCAGTATGATAACTTTTATATGGTTCCCCGCCTTCGTATATATGTACGGGTCCGTCTCTTTCGGTATCTATCTGATCTTTATCGTCAAAACGTTCATACAGTTTGAAGACGGCATTTTCCAGAGGTTGTCCGGTTTCGTAATCGTACTTGTTCAGCTGGACGTTATAGGTGGCGGTCATGTCTTCCTGGTGGCGGTAGATGTTGAATTGGAGACTGCCACTGTCGCTAGTCATTCCGGTACCACTGCCAATTGCCGCATAATATGGGAATGCAGCTGATATTATCTCCATATAAACCAGCCGCTGATGCGCTTCCAATGGCATTGTCTTATCTCGTGTAACATGGGCATTGTTACAGGCAATACAAACCCATAACTGAAGCCCCTGTTCATAAGCCTCCTCCACACTTGTAAAACCGCCGGAATTTGCATATTCTGTTTTATCAGTATCAAACATTATGAAAATTTGTGGTGGCTGCGGATCCGGGTTACTAAAAATAATATTGGTATCTGTCTTTTGATAGCTCCACCCGCCAGATGGTACAGGACTCCAGGAAGCATCACTGCCATCACTTGAAAATTTCATTGGAACTGTACTAATAAAGTCTTTATCTGCTCCAGTATTATCAAACTGCAATATAAAAGACTGATCAATTTGTAAGGCATCTGATAAAGTCATATGATTTTGTAATATCGCGGGGACACTTTTCCCACCAGTACTGGTCTGGCTGGATGATGTACCGATGATTCCTCCTAGCTTCATATACTGCTCAGCATTATTAATCGCAACTGAAATCCATGGATAATCTTTTAATACACTCGGTTTATGTATTATTTTCTTCAAGTCAGCTTCAGAAACTGCGGGCTTTAATGATATTAATCCTTCTGACGGTGCACAAGTGTTAATATTATTATAGATTGTACTTAGTTCTGGAGACACACCTTGATTCCCCATAAAGCTCAATGTTGCCCAGAATAAAATATTTCGATCATTTTTTGCAAGCTGAGTCGATGGCAAAACATATTGATATAATTCACCATCACCTAATATCCCTCCAGACTCTCCAAATAATTCATAACCATCAATACAATAGTGGTTCCAATTTGCATCAAGTCCGCTAACAACCGTATCACCTGGACTAAATTGCTTATCTGCTGCAGCTGCACTAAAAGCTAATAATGAGGTTAATACAAGCATTACGATTATAATTAAAATTATTATAGAAATGCCCTTATTTTCCCTTACAGCATCTTTATTCATATCATTTACCTGCTATCCTCTCTACAATGAAATAAATAACGAGATTACCAATTATGTTTCCAATTGATAATCTCGTCAATGTTTGTTTATATATTTAATTCAATCCCATTACTTTGATAAAGTGCTCTAATTTCTTCTATACTTAAGTCTGGATAAATACTCTGATAATACTCCGCCCAAGATATCTCCCCCTCCTGAACTTTTCGATCCAATTCAGCATCATCCATCACTTTTTGATAATCTTCACTATTTCTATATTCATTATTATAGCGATTATATTCCAACTCATAATCAACAGGTACCGTAACTACATTGTTGAACAAACCTTCCATTAAAAACGGGTCTACCGTAATCCATTGTCCATTGATCTTTACCAAATTTGAAGCATGTAAGTAGCCTGAAGTGTAATTGACACATTCTAATCCTACATAACCACATAGCTTTTCAAACTCCCATGAATAGTTGCCGCAATTTCCAATTTTATTCTCCATCACGTTGAACGAAGCGCCAAAGGTACCACTTGATGTCTGATCCCGGTTTCCATTTCTTCCTTTGGCAATCCTTTCATGAACCATCTTTAGTCTTGTTATTTCATCTGAATGAATCCAGTCAAAGCTGTAGACAAACTCCTGTAGTAATGGCAGAGTTCCTTCTGTATAAGAAGCTTTTGGCTGACCGGAATGATTTAATGTACCCGGTAATTCACCTGGATAACATATACTTTCCTTTAGAAAGTATTCCGGATCAGTTATTTCCGGATACGTATCACAGAATCTGGGTCCTGCTCCAATAACATACGAAACCCCATCGCTATAAGTCCACGTCAAATTATCCGTATCACTCCAATACCCCTGCGCCGACTCATCCACTCTGCTGCCAAACGCAAAAGCATTAAAAGTATTCATCACCGCCAATGCCAGTGCTGCAGCTACTATTTTCTTACCTCTCATCATTTTCATACTCCCTTCTACTTCTAATTTTGCAACCTGTAAAATATATTGTAACTGTTCAGGACCGGACATCCTCTTGATTGATAAAGACAGTCCTGAAACATAACAAATTTTTTTAAATGTCACAGAACTTTTTGAATTGACTTTTAAAAAAATTAGTGCTAACATTAAAGGTACAAAAGGTAGTCAACTCCACAGAGTGGCTTCCAAGATATTATTTAACTTCTTAAATAACCACTGGCTTGGTAGGCAGGGTGGTTATTTTTTTGTACCTTTATCTCTTACATATACCAGAATAGCTAATATCAACATTGCTGTATTAATCATAATCATAAACTCTTCATATGTACTCACCTGAAGTGTCACCCCCTTTCGGGGGAAACCACCCTGCAGATTGACTACCGATTATATTCTACCACATATTACCGGTAGAAATCATAATAATTGTTGTAACATTTCAGGACCGGCTTTATCATTCCAGAAATCTTCCTGTCCCAAACTATTACAATCTATCTAAAAGTATAATCGATATCAATTAGTTTTATGATGTTTTCAAGGTGCACATTTCTGTCACAGGCTATAGCTCCCGCGTTTTCCGTTCGTCAGGGTTAAAATACACTCCCCATCTACTCCCTGATCCAGATCAATAGTATTAACCGATACGTCAATCTCTCCGCGCGTTATGTTTTCTCCATCTGACTGCGGTTCGATCAGCAGTACCATAGCCGTCATATCATCCAGGCCTTTTGTCTTTTCTCTAAATTCTCCCAGCAGCATTTTCTCCCTGCCTTTCTCTATATTCCATTTATATTCATAGTCTGCACGATTCCATCAATCATCCATTGACCGGCTTCATTGACCTGAATTCCGTCAGGTGTTACCGTATTTCGCCGCAGAGATCCCTGCGGATATCCTTCAGCCGGTTCTTTGGTAAAATAGTAATAATACCCGTCAATCCAGTGCCAGCCGGTCAGCATCATTCCCCTGGTTCCATCTGATAATGGATTAAGGTAATAAATGTGACCATCCATATCCGTATACCATCCGGTCAGCATTGCTCCATTCACACCAAAACGGAACCAGTCGGCAACTGATTGTCCGAAGACAGCATAGGGGTTATTAACAAACGCCCATTCATTTACATAGCTGTGATCCTTTGTTGAGAAGTTCCATGTTCCATCATCCGCCTGACTCCAGCTGCCTGTAACAGCACCGGGCAATCCAGTACCTGTGCCTGCGCCTCCGACCACACCGGTTGATCCAACGCCAGAGGATGAGGAACCACCGCCACCTCCGCCGCCGCTTCCGCCACTTCCGGAAGAACCGGTATTATCAACCGTCTCGAACCGCACTGTTACGGTACAATATGCCTGCCGGCTGTTACCATTTTTATCATCTGCCTTGACAATGATCCGGGTCTGCCGCTCTCCGCTGCCGTTTACCTTAGTATATGGACTATTCTCCTTTGCAGCGTTATCCTGAGTGATAATATCGCGGATCCATCCGGAATCAGCGGCTGCTGCCACCGTGACATACTGGCGGGATGATTCATCCAGGGTAAGAGAAGCGATCGAACTGTCCTCGATCTGCCAGTTCACGTCTTTCATTGAAAAAAAGGTTGGCCGGAACAGAGCTTCCAGCAGCTGAGGTGCTGCCACACTGATACTCTCTTTTGGTGCCCTGGCGCTTCCGGTCAGGGTTCTTTTGACCAGAAATTCCATATTACTCTGGCTGAGTTCTATGCCCTCAATGTCTACAAACGTCTGATCCAGAATCTGGAATGTGACCTCGACCCGGCATTGTGCCGTACATGGTTTTCCCTGGAATGATTCTGAGTTTCTGGTTGCAGCTGTTAATATCGCTACTCCGCCCTTTTCATGGCCGGCACCATATATGGTTGACGGAATCGCATAGCGATAATTGTCTTTCGCCTGATCAGCTTCGGCTGCACGGATAATATCCGAGAAAAAAGCACTGTCCAGTTTCACCTGGATACTGGCACTCTTGTCGGTATAGCCCAGTGAATCCTTATCATCATTGTCCAGGAGGCGGATCAGATCGGGACTGTCTACGGACCACAGAACACGGCTGTCAGCCACATCATTGTTGGTATCTACCGTCTTTTGAATATAAACGGGCTGTACCTGTGCGCTCTCCAGTGCTCCATTTACATAACGGGCAATCTCTGATCCGTTATTTCCCGTTACAACAGTGGTCAGTGTCGGATCTTTACGATTGCCGGTTCGGGTCTGGATCACGCGGAATGAATAAGTCACCGGTTCTACCCGGATATCAGCGGCAACTTTGCGGTAATCTGCCGAAACCTCGATATCTTTGGCAGGCATGATGAAGCGGTATTCTCCGCCGGAAGCATAGGCTGCAGCTGTCTGTACATCCCCGTTCAGATAGTAAGGATTCCCCTCTAACTGGTATTTCTCAGTTGTCGTATTATTCGGTGCTGTCGCAATGATAACTGTCGTTCCATCGGCAACCGCACCGCGTCTTTCCTTATCCAGCGGTTTATAATAAGCACCGCTTCCGGTCACTGTCAGTGCTGCCACATCGTAAAAATGAGTACCATTTGCTATCGTATCAATCTGGGGAATGCTGATCAGATAACCACGTTTTGGCCTTCCCGTTGAATCAGGGGCGATGTGGTTCAGAATGAAACCAACGTCATCACCATTTATTTCCTGATCCATAACAGCCAGGATCCCCTGTTCCAGTTCCTCATAAAAATAACTGTTCGTGGAAACTTTCGTATTATTCCCCTGTTTTAAGGTGTAGTATAAATCCCCGGCATGCCAGAATCCCACGTGGGCACTGTATGGATAGGTATTGTCGTCAGCAATATCCGAGCCGCAGACTCCGGCATTGATTTTTGCCTCTGTGTTGGTAAACAGGTACGCCATATCATCTTCTGCTGCAGTACCAAAAGTGAAATGACAGCCCGATCCTTTGTCACCGACAAATATCCCCTCATGCGCTGAATTTCCCAGTCCGGATGAGCCTATGGAAGCCTGCATCCGCGCAACCTTGATATCACCGCCAGTATAGAATCCGGTAATTCCGCCAATTGCTGTCGCACCGTTTCCTCCTATCGTACCGGATGAAACAAATACATTATAGATATCCGTATTGTTCTGCCACCCGGTAATCCCGCCGACATAACCCTTCCCCTGAATCCGGGCACCGGTATTGTTGGCAGTCTCCACTTCACAGTCCACGATAACGGCATCGTCTGCCTGACCGGTGATTCCGCCGACACTGATCTGACGACCGCTGTCAGATGAGGAGGAGTCTATGGTGACATTGGCTTTGCAGTCTTCGATCACCGCCTGCTGCGCCGGGCCGCCCCGCAGATAACCGACCAGGCCTCCGGCCACACCGCGGGCACGGACATTGCCCTTAACAGAACAGTCACGGATCACAATATCACCTTCGGCATATCCGGCCAGAATCCCGACCTGATTTCCAGCCGTCAGGGTATTGCTGATGGAAATGTTCAGATTGACAATGCTGCTGTCTTCAATTGCACCGAACAGTCCGCAGTTATGCCATTCGGTTTTGGAAATTATGAAATTGGATATAGTATATCCATTTCCGTCAAAGTGTCCGCGAAAGGGATGGGGAACTGCTCCATTCAGTTCCGCCTCGTTTTGATAAAAGCCGATTGGAATCCAGTTCATGCCCTGGAGATTGATATCGGACATCAACTCAAAATAATCCCCTTCATAGTCTCCGGTCCAGTCATCAGACGGAAGATCTCCCGGATGAATACTCATTCCCTGTGCAGTCAGCCATGAAAGCGCCATCAACTGCCCCCTGGTCCGGATCTGAAACGGCTGGTATTCCGTCCCTTTACCATGGTTTCCGTCTAAAAAAGCAAAATCCATACCACTCCAGTCCGCCCAGATATCACCGGCCGCTGCAAGTATCGTCAGCATAGCAGCATTAGCCGGTGAAGCCAGATCATCTTCCAGAATCTCTGAATCATCAGCTGCATTTGATGATGATGCCACATCTTCACTGGACGGTCTGGCAGCAATCTCCATCGGATACGCACTGCTGCCCAGAACTAATAATGCACTTAAAAACCACGCCAGGTTACGTCTTAAATCTCCTGCAATCTTTTTCATGTAAACACCATCCTCCTTATCCATTTGGTAATGCAAACGCCGGCCGGATTCCAATGCTGGTCACGGATACGTCAACCGGCCGGATAATACAATCCAGCAAATCAGCAATATAAATTGCATCACCGTAACAAAAATCACCATTATCATCTGTCTCATACATCGGTGAACGCAGATAATATCCTTTTGAGTATGAACTGTACTGACTCTCCTGATTATCCCCGGTACTGCCGTTAAAACACCATAATTCATCTTCGTATTCCAGCGCTTCTTCCACCGACAAAATGAATAATCCGTCATTGAGCTGCTGGTATGGAATCGCATGCGAAACAAGGCTGTCATCCCCCGTATTTCCCCCATATGCCCGGTTCACACCGATACAGACGGGTTCATCCGGAAACTGACTGGTCAGAGTATGCTGCCCAAGCCATCTTCGGATCGATGAAGTCTTGTAATTATTGTTACGGCCAAAGCTTAATAGCGTTCGCTCGTCATGCTTGCTGTCCACATCGGAGCGAATAACCGTATCACAAAGAAACAGTGCTGCCTTCCGGTAATTTCCTGATTCATCCTGATAATCCTCATCAATACAACGGAATGTATAGCTTTCATTGCCGATCTGACGAACCAGCGTATCTCCGTATGCATAATAATCATCTGAAGAAGGCGAGTCCTCTTCCGGCTTTGTTTCGGTTATTGTTTCATTTTCTTTTTGGATTTTTTGTACCCCGATTCGGGTGATGGTGTAGACAACACCGTCAATAGAAATAATATCCGCACAGGTTTTTGAATAGATCAGCTGATCCCCGGTCATCTGTCCTAATATCAATGTATCCGGCTGATAATCAACACCTATCATATAAAATTCATAATATTCCGTATCATTTATCTGTGATACCAGATTCTTCAGTCTCCGGTCATTTCCGGCTTTGTCGCTGACCATGTGGTCATCGTCTAACGGATTATCAATGCCGGTGATATGACTGTCGGCTTCTAACGCCCGGGTCTTCCAATATGCCAGCCGTTCACTTGCAGAGGTTTCAAAACCATCTGACGGACCATCCGTTGATTCTGCCGGATTCCCGCCATCAGGATTGTCGGTCTCTTTATTTGGATTACCGCTCTCACTACTGCTGCCGGCGCTGCTGCCACCGGAACTGCTGCCACTGCCGGAACTGCTGCCACCGCCCGAACTGCTGCCACCACCCAAACTGCTTCCACCGCCCGAACCACGTCCGCCGCCCGAACCGCCTCCACTGCTGCCGCCACTGACAATCGCCCCGGTCACCGGCTTTGTCATGATACCTTTCCCGGCAATGTATACAGCCCGGCCATCTTCCAGCCAAGTCCCGCTCTCCGCCACCAGATATCCGTCCGGTGTGATCTCACCACTGGCCATGTGTCCATCGCCATAAAAATAATAACAGTATCCGTCAATCCAATGCCAACCGGTCACTGCTGCCGCCGCGCCAGTTTCTGTCCCGGCCTCCGGCCCGGCATAAACAGTATCGGCATAGCAAATACCGGGACGGCAGAGTGATACTGTTGCAAGCAGCACAAAACCAGCCGCCGGCCACCTCTTATTCCTTTTTTGTTGTTTCAATAGCAAAACTCCTTTCCTGTTTGGTTTTGATAAAAACTGGGATTTTACCGGTTGAGAACCAACCGCTTTACTGATATCCTGGTGAGAATTTCCAGGATGTATTCCACATTATACAAGAAGAGACTTGAATAATCAAGTCCCAAAAACAATTTTATACAAACTGTCCAATTCCTGATACGCCGGATATGACGACAGATCCCGGACCGCGTCCAGAATCCCCTTCATATACCATTGATGACGCTCTTTTTTCGTTTCATTAAATTTCTGCCAGACTTCATCGCCTACCACGAGATAATCCATCGCCGTAGACCGCATATTGCTCAGTTTGTCAGCCAGCGTCAAAAGCTTAACTTCCCTTGACGCATGGAGTAAATGCAGGATCGTACACTGTTTACGCTCCTGCCAGCTCTTTGTCTTATCTTCAGTTTCGGCGGCTACCAGATTGTAAATCCGCTCGCCGAACCGCTCCTGCAGCTGGGTGCCGCTGATATTGGTATCCTCTATCACATCATGCAGATAGGCTGCCGCAATGATCTCCTCATCACTGGTCATCTGAGCCACGATAACCGCCACCTCCATCGGGTGGTAAAAATAAGGAATCCGGCTGCCCTTACGAAAAGATCCCTCATGTGCATTTCTCGCAAACTCTGCCGCCTCTTTTATCATTCATGCTCTCCTTTATAAAAATCATGAATTTGACTATTGCTTGACTAATATTTAACGTTATCATACCACATGATTTCACGTTTTAAAAGAGCAATTATAACTTTTATCCTTTCAATTTCACATAGACAATTTTGATAAATTCATCATGCTGATCGGGAACGTCTTTCACCTCGAAGCACTCGAAGCTTTCTACAAAATCACGAAGTTTGCGGCATTTATAATTACGGGGATCAAAACCCGGAACCCGTTTCTGGAGAACATTTCCAATCGTTGCCAAAAAGACCCATTCATCATCTGAGGAGTTTGCGTCAAGAATAGAGATGATCTCGTTGCCGATCTCTTCCCGGCTGGGAATGCTGGTTGTAATCGAAACCGTCTCGTCAATCAGGTGGGGTTCTTTTGTATTTCGTTTTCCTTCCGGTACCGGTTTGCTGATATCTTCCGGCTCAGAGACCTCTTCGACATCACTTTCAGCCTGGTATAACAGATCCAGATACTTAAATGTTTCGCACGCGGAGACCAAAGAGTTCGGGGTTTTCTGTTCGCCCATCCCGATGACCATCATACCGGCCTCTCTCAGGCGGATCGCCAGCTTTGTAAAGTCGCTGTCTGAAGTAACGATACAGAATCCATCTACATTGCCGGAATATAAAATATCCATGGCATCAATAATCAGTGCTGAATCTGAAGCATTCTTGCCCTGGGTGTAGTTAAACTGGAAAATCGGTGTCAGTGCATAATCTCTCAGCTGGTTCTGCCAGGACATAACACTCGGGGTCGTAAAATCCCCGTAAATACGCTTATATGTAGGCAGCCCGTAGTTGCTGACCTCATGCATAATCAGCTTAATATATTTCCTCGATATGTTCTCCGCATCGATTAGTACGGCAATCTTGGCTTGTTCGATCATAAATACCTCCCCATTTAGTATGTTTTATTATAGCATTTCATCTTTCTTTATACAATGACCGAAATAATTTCTTTCAGGCAAAACTCTGCCCGGTCCGCATCACCACTCTGTTCCCGGGCATGGCCACCGGCAGCCCCAGACTGGTCATCATTGCCATGTCAATTTCCACCATCTGCTGTACATTCAGCCGTCCTATGTACTCCTTCAGCCGCCGTCTGTCAATGGTCCGGATCTGCTCTGTGAGAACCATCGAATCCTGTTTCAGACCATGTCCGTTTCTCGGGATGGCGACATGAGTCGGCAGTACTGCCTTGGTACTTTTACTGGTGATTGCAGCCACGATAACGGTCGGGCTGTGGCGGTTTCCCGTATCATTCTGAATCACAACTACCGGCCGGATTCCGCCCTGTTCTGACCCGATCACCGGGGATAAATCGGCATAATACATGTCCCCTCTTATTATATTCTGCAACTTTGCTCTATTTAAATCATTCATGATAATATCTCCTTTTTTATAACTGATCAGAGTATTACCAGAAATCATTTGGATTAAACAGGCAAATATAGATCTTAAGAAAATGGATACTTGTCAGATATCTGTTTTTCTGCTATGCTTAAGGGCAGAAAATGGCATGCCTGCAATGCCACCCCAAGGAGTTAAGATTATGGCACAAAACAGAAGACCATCCTCTCGCCCGAGAGCACAACGATATCGCAGCCAGCAAAAAAACGACTGGGTAAACCTGTTATTATTTTATATTCTGCCCTTTGTCGTTATAAACCTGATTTTATTTTTTTGTGTTACCACACGCCCCAAGATCACCCTGGAGCTATCTGATACCCACGATTATCTGACCACAGAATCAACCCTGACCATCAAATCCTGGTTCCCGACCAAGTCGGTCTCACTCAGTATGGACAACGAAGAACTGGAATGGGTTAAGGACGGCCGTACATACAAGGCCTCTATTATTAAAAATGGAACGATCGAAGCTACGGTCACGAACGTTAATGGTATGTCCACGACATTGTTTGAGCAGGTGAATCTGCTTGACGATACGCCTCCTACGATTGAGGAAAGCGATGTTGTCGACGGCATTCTGAGCCTGACGGTTGCCGACAGCCAGTCCGGCATCAACTTTGACTCAATCCGGGCAGAGAACTCAGCCGGTGAAGCCGTTGAAGCCATCAACATCGATCGCAACAACGCCAGTATATCTTATGTTATGGATGCCTCCGGAATATTTGTCTACGTTCAGGACAAGGCCGGCAATCAGGTACGCGGATCATTCAGTTCACGTACGGAAGGTGATGTTGAGATATTGGAAGGTGAATCTGAAGTTACATTTGAATAGATAAAGAAATATCAATTTTAAAACAGGCAGATCACGAATGATCTACCTGTTTCTTTTATCAAAAAAACGAAACCATAAATACCATTAAACTGATTAAAGCAATCGAAACCGTCGGCGGATCGATATGTGATGTCGGCTGCTGAGTCATATGCCCCTTATCACCCTCCTGAATCTCACCATAATTGATAACCAGACCGGCAACAATAAAGACAAACTGGGCAATCAGGCCAAATACTAAAGTTATCAGCAGATTATCAAAAACCGATGCTGCATAAGCAGCAATCAGCGTCACATGATGGGTTGCCGGAAAATCCGGGTCAAATTTTAACAATACCAGGGAACAGGCACTGATATAAAAACAAATCATAACATTTCCTGTCTCTTTAACAACCCAATATGTAATCACTGAAAGTAAGGCCGGAAAGAACAAAAATGAAGTCCGGTTTTTGCCGATATACGTTCGCCAGTTACTCCGGGTCACCGGTTCACAGGTAACAACTCCGGTGTTGCTGACCAATAACCGGATTGCTATAGAGGACAGCACCAGTGAAACCGCCCCGGTGTCAGCCGGAAGATTCATTCGGTTGAACCAATAGCACATCCCGAATCCCAGTACGCCAAACAGCCCGCCAATGAAGTATATGGAAAGGTCATTCAGATGGCTCAGGGATTTCATGGTATCCATGCCATGAATATGATACTTCTCCCTGCGTCCGGCCAGCGCAGTTCCCGCCACTCCGCCGGCCAGACAGACACAGGGCATCAGCGCCAGATTCATTATGTAGGTATTGTAAAAACCGTCAGCCGCCCCCATTACGGTCAGCAAAATGCCGGCAAATCCATAAATAATAAATGCTGGTGTGATTCCGGTTATGGTTCCTGCCATACCGCCCATAAATGCAATCATAATTAGTTTTATCAAACTTCTGCCTCCTCTTATAAATTCTGTTCAGCGAATTCACGCATCGAACGGAATATGATCCAGACTGAGGTGGCTCCTGCATCCTGATGACCAATTGCCCTCTCCATCAGCGATTTTGCCCGGCCGAAACGAGCCTGATACTGCCTGGTATTCTCCACGCCCTGCCTGGCCGCCGCTTCTGCACTGCCAAAAAAGGCTGACCAGCCAGCTGTTTTATTTGCTTCCATTGCCTCTACTGCCGGTTCCAGTGCATCTACCATCGTTTTATCTCCAACCGATGCCTTTCCCCTTTCTTTGATCGCCATAAGGCTCAACCGCTCCATCGCGGCAAAGTCAGCCGGAGTCATCGAAACGGCTGCTTCCATCTGCTTTGCTCCAGCCAGATAAAGACTGCCGAATATAACGCCGGATGCGCCGCCCATAGACATCAGCATCGCTTTCCCTGCTGCGGTAAACACCTCAAACACATTATCAAAGGATTCCCGCTCGTTAAGTTTTGCTTTTGCCTTCTGCATTCCTCCTGCCATACCAATTCCATGATCTCCGTCACCGATTGCACTGTCAATTTCCGTCAAATATGACTTGCCGGCGATAATCTGATCGGCAACATATATCAGCATTGCTTTTGCTTTGTCTGCGCTTAATTCCATCATCTCTGCTCCCTTCTTTCCCGATTCTCAGGTTGTTTGCCCTGATTTCGTTCTGCCCTGTCTTGCTTCTTTCGCATAATAAGGACAGTAACAGGACTTATCATAGTATTCTTTTAACTCCTGATCTGCCTTCATCAATGAAATCGAAAATCCGCCCATCTCCTGACAGGTGCAGTAGCTGTTAATATCCGAGTCATATACCTGAATATTGTCTGCCTCCAGAAGTTCAGCCAGCCTGCGGTAAACAATGCTGAGTTCCAGTATAGTCGTTGCCCCTAATCCGTTAACCAGCGCACACACTTCATCGCCTGCCCTCAGATCCATATCCTGTTTGATATTGCTGTACAATGTGTTAACCAGGGTATCTGCCGGCGCCATATCAGTCCTTAATATCCCCGGTTCACCATGAAGCCCCATACCATATTCAATCTCATTCTCACCAAGTTCAAATGTCGGTTTATTTAATCCGGGAATCTGTCCCGGCGAAGTAGCCACGCCAATGGTACTCAGCAGGTCTCTGGCCTTTTCCGTGATTCTGACTACCTCGTTCAGCGGCAGGCCGGCATCACAGGCTGCCCCCGCTATCTTAACCACAAAAACATCTCCGGCAATACCGCGGCGATCCTCAATCCGTTCTCTGGGCGCTGATGCACAATCGTCCCAGACCCGCACATGGGCGGTAGGTATCCCGTCATCATTTAACAATTCTTCACCCATATCAAAATTCAGGTTGTCACCGGCATAGTTTCCATAAACAAACAGGATGCCCTGGCCCTCATCCACCGCCTTTGCCACTTCGTAGACAGTGCCCGGATCCGGCGAAGCAAAGATATTGCCGCAGGCTGCCGCATCGGCCAGCCCTTTGCCGACAAATCCGCTGAACATGGGTTCATGGCCGCTGCCGCCGCCAATTACCAGCGACACCTTATTTTTTCTCCTGCCTTTTAAAATAATTCCATTTACCTCCGGATGTTTTTCGTAATAGCGGCTGTGGGCTTTCACGAATCCATCCATCATTTCCTGTACAACATCGTCAGCTTTATTGATTATTTTTTTCATTATAAATCCCCTTTCTGCATTAGAATTTTATCACCGCTTTAATTACATCATTTTTATTGTCAACATTATAAGCAACCCCTTCAATTACCTTGTCAAAATCAAATTCATGAGAAACGATCGAGGTCAACGGAATCTTTCCTTCACTTACAGCCTTGATCGCATCCGGGTATAAGTTGCGGTAACGGAATATCGTCTTCACAGTTCCTTCCCTGGCGCTGATCGTTGCCAGATCCATCTTCACTTCCGGTTCCGCACACATTCCCACCAGTGTTACCACACCATTCTGGCGGATCAGTTTGCCTGACTGACATGTTGTAATCTCAGTTCCTGCCGTCTCATATACCAGATCAACACCACCGCCCGGCAGTGTGCTGACAAAATCCACGATGGACTGCGTTCTCGCATCAAAGACTTCTCTGGCACCGATCTCCATGGCCTTTTCCATTCGTTTTTCAATCACATCCACCGCATAGATCTCATCAATCCCCATTGCTTTCAGTACCATGATGGTCACCAGACCGATACAGCCGCAGCCGAGTACCACAGCACTCTGGCCAAGTCTGGCCCCTGAGAGCCGTGCTGCATGAAAGCCAACAGCCAGCGGTTCAATCAATGCTCCTTCCAGAGTTGTTACATTGGCCGGCAGTTTATAACACATATTTGCCGGATGAGCACAATAATCAGAGAAAACGCCCTCGCGCTCTTTGGGAATTGCCATAAACGACATATCCCGGCACAAATTATACAGGCCGCTTTTGCATGTGTCACAAGTCCCGCAGGGAACTCCCGGTTCGATTGCTACCCGGTCTCCCGGAACAAAATCCGTAACGCCCTGCCCAACTTCCACCACCACACCGCCAGGCTCATGCCCGAGTGTCAGCGGTCCGTCCGGAATCCAGTTTCCCAGTCTGCCGGCTTCGTAAAAATGCAGATCCGATCCGCATACACCAACATACTCCAGTTTAATTAACAACTCCCCTGCCTGTGGTACCGGTATTTCCCGTTCTGCAAACTCCATCCTGCGAACTCCTGTCATTACCGCCGCTTTCATCATACCTTTCATGCTTTTTACCTCCACCATATTAAAATGTGATCCGCAACACTTACACAAAAGTCCTTTCTATAAGTGGGTATTAATTTTGGCTGCCTCATACAGCCTCAAATGCAAGCCACTTATACAAACATCCTTTTCTTAAGTATAGTATCATGCCTGCTCATTGTCAATCCGACAATACCCACAAATTATCGGTCTCGTTTTTTGTGTAAATTGCACAAGAAAAGGTTTTATACACCAAATAACTAAGATTCAAACATCAATGATTCAATATTCTTGCAAACCCCTGACAGATATGCTATAATCCAAGTTATAAAAACCTATTATACGAAAGTTGGGATACCGTGGATAAGGCAACTACAGCAGAATTGAGGATTACTAACAGAAAAAATATAATGAATTTCATATATACCCAGAAAAAGACGGCAAAACAGGAAATCGCCGCTCATCTTGGTCTGAGCATGCCGACCGTCAGCCAAAGTCTGAAGGACCTGGAACAGGCCGGAATCATTGAAAAAAACGGCTATTTTGAATCCACCGGCGGCCGCAAGGCAAATGCCATCTCATTTATTGCTACCGCCAAAATTGCAATCGGACTGGAGCTGCTGGCAGCCGGTTATGAGATCGTTGCAATTAACCTGTATGGCAATATTCTCAAATCGAAAAAAACAAAGTTAACATTTGAACATACCGATCTGTACTACGAACAGGTCTGTGCCGGTGTCAATGAATTTATTACCTCACTTCATGTTTCAGCTAAAAGAATATTAGGTGTCGGTATCGTCCTGCAAGGGCTGATTTCATCGGACGGCTCAAAGGTGACATATGGCAAGATCCTTGGTTGTACCGGCCTGACCAGTCAGGTCTTTATGAATCATCTGCCCTATCCCTGCAGTATGATCCATGATGCAGAAGCGGCGGCCACAGATGAGCTGTGGTGTTATCCTGATACACAAAATGCCTTCTTCTTTCATTTAAGAAGCAACCTGAGCGGAGCCATCATCATTGACGGCCGGTTTTTAAAGGGCATTGAATTGAAGAGCGGTGTATTTGAACATATGACAATTGTGCCGGGGGGACGGCACTGTTATTGCGGAAAGCAGGGATGTGTGGATGCTTATTGCTCTTTAAACACTTTATTAGAGGGATATATTGATGTTACCGGGTTCTTCAATAAGCTAAGAAGCGGTGACTCGGCGACCGTCAGGCGCTGGAAAGAATACCTTATGTATCTTGGGATTGCCATTGATAATCTCCACATGTTTATGGACAGTGATATTATCCTGGGCGGAGTTCTGCCCTGTTATATGAATACGGATGATATTGATATGCTTTATCAGATCGTTGCCGGGAAGACTGCATTTCCCACTGAGCGAAAGTTTATAAAGCTCAGCCGTTGTGCGGGAACGCCCATTGCTAAAGGAGCTGCACTTCCTTATGTGCAGAATTATCTTGATACGGCCGGAATGCAGGCAAAGTAAATTATGTTGAGAGGTTGCTTTTTCGTCAGCGCAGTTTATCTGCAACCAGGGGAGTGTCGCAAAACAACTGATCTGTCAGTTAATCTGCAACACTCCCCTGTCCTTATATACAATTATATTAAATTAGCAGATACACGGGTTTTATCGGCCGTATATACGTGCCAGTTCATTACACTTCTGCACCAGACCTTCATCAAGTTCTCCCCCGGCCAGCCGCCACCGCCAGTTTTTCCCCAGGGTGGAAGGCTCGTTAATACGGGCCTCACTGCCAAGTCCCAGATAATCCTGTACCGGAATGATCGCCAGCCGGGCCGTACTCGATAACGCCAGACGGATGAAATCCCAATGAATCTCTTTCTCCGGCGTATACTCATTCCCCAGGTATTTCTGCGTAAATTCACGGTCTTCTCTGCTCATCTTTTCATACCATCCATGCAGCGTATCATTGTCATGAGTGCCGGTATATACAACACAATTTTGAGTATAGTGATAAGGCAGATAAATACTTGTGCCGTCCGCACTGAAGGCAAATTCAAGCACCTTCATTCCGGGAAAACCAGTATCTTCAACCAGCTTTAACACGGTAGGAGTCAGGTAACCAAGGTCTTCCGCAATAATATCAAGATGAGGAAATGCCTCCTTCATGCAGTTAAACAGTTCAATTCCCGGACCTATTTCCCAATGGCCGTACTGGGCTGTCTCATGGCCGTATGGAATTGCATAATATTCATCAAAGCCACGGAAATGGTCAACCCGGATCACATCGTACAGTTCAAAACTATATCCCATCCGATCAAGCCACCACCGGTATCCGGTATCCCTGTGGATCTCCCACTGGTACAGAGGATTCCCCCACAGCTGGCCGGTAGCACTGAAACCATCAGGCGGGCAGCCTGCCACAGCAAAAGGCTTACCGCTCTCATCCAGCTGAAACAACTCCGGATGAGACCAGGTATCCGCACTGTCAAATGATACATAAATAGGAATATCACCAATAATACGAATCCCCTGTTTATTCGCATATGCTTTCAGCTTCTGCCACTGTTCGGTAAATAAATACTGCTGGAACTGATAATACTGAATCTCCAGCCAGAGTTTCGCCCGATAGTCCCCAACAGCCTCGGGCTGACGCATCCGGATATCAATATCCCACAAATCCCAGCTTTTCCCCTGGTATTCATCCTTGATAGCCATATACAGACAGTATTCCAGTGTCTCGGGATGGAGTTTTTCTGTCAGTACGCTGCTGATCCCCACTTCTCCCAGATGCGAGTTCTGCTCCCGCCAGCGCTCAAAAGCCTGCCGCAACAGCGGAAAACGCTGCTCAGACAGCTTTTGATAATCGATATCCTGCCGGTTGCTTCCAAAATCCGCCCGATCACACTCTTCCTGTGTCAGCAGGCCATCACGAATCAGCGCTCCCAGATCAATAAAATAAGGATTTCCGGCAAACGCGCTAAAAGACTGATACGGTGAATCACCAAATCCCGTAGGTCCCAGCGGCAGGATCTGCCAGTAACTCTGTCCGGCCCGTTTTAACAGATCAACAAATTCATAGGCCTCTTTTGAAAATGCTCCGATTCCATATGCTGACGGCAGACTTGATACCGGCAGAAGCATTCCGCATTCACGTTTCATATACTGTTCCCCACTTCTCTTTTTACATTCATAACGCTTATTGTAACAGTTTCCGGGTCATGTTTCAACTTGTAAATACGCCCAAAACAGGGTATACTATTTCCTGACAAATACGAGCAAAAAAACGACATAATAAAGGAGATCCCAAATGAATCCAATGAAGTTACTGCAATTGAAATCGGCCTGGGACCGGTTCAAAAACAATCATCCGAAATTCCCGAAATTCCTCTCCAGTGTTTACCAGAACTCCATGAAAGAGGGTACCCTGATTGAATTCAAAGTGACCGATCCTGACGGCCAGGTAATATCCGCCAATCTCAGAATAAAAGAAGATGACCTCGCCCTGATGCAGGAGCTGCAGTCACTTTTCCAATAACAGTTAGAATTCCTCACCGCATTTCGGGCAGTACTGAAAATTCTCTTCGGTCTCATAGCCGCACCTGGCGCAATGCTTTATCTGCTGTCCCTGCCAGGTGTCCGGTATGATATCTTCCGGAATATATGTATGCTCTCCCCGCCGGAGTTGTTCACCCAATTCATTAGAAATCGGCACCATTGTACTGCAGCATGATGTTTTAACAAAATAGCGGCGGTTCCATTTCAGGACAGGGATAAAAAACAGGCTCAGATAAGAATAAACCATATAGGCTTCAATCCGGCCATATTTCCCGCAGCTTCTGCAGACAATCGTCTGGTTAACGTCCAGTTTCTTCTCGCCCTGGCTGATCCCCATAATAAAAAACATAGCATCCTCTCCAATCCCGATTATTTTCTAATTACTATAGCACAAACCAGCCCTGAATGCTACAACGATTAAACAGGAGGGAATTTTGCTGCCCTCCTGTTCGATATCGTCCAATTAACCTTCCATCTGTCTTCCCAAAAAACCGGCTGCCGTACTGACCAACTTCAGTTCGGTGTCACCGAATTTCGCTTTGGCGTCCCGGCTAAGTAAAGCAACCGCTCCGATTGCATCCCCCTCCGATATGATTGGCATAACCGCCTCTACGGTTACTCCCTCAATTTCCTCTGCTGTAATCGGTACATAGTTCTTTTCTTCCCGCTTTGCTATTACGGTTTCACGTTCATTAATCATTGTTTCCAGCTGTCGGCTGATATTCTTCTGAATCAGATCCTTTTTTGGTCCGCCGGCCACGGCAATGATCTGATCACGGTCGGTGATACATACCATAAGCCCGGTTGACTGTGCCATTGCTTCCGCATACTGACCCGCAAATGCACTCAATTCCACCATCGGGGAATATTTTTTCAAAATGATTTCGCCTTCCCGGTCGGTAAAGATCTCAAGTGGAGTTCCTTCCCGTAAACGTAAGGTCCGCCGTATTTCCTTTGGTATTACTACTCTTCCCAAATCATCAATTCTTCTTACAATTCCTGTAGCTTTCATATAGAAAATTCCTCCGTTTGATGTACTATCCGTTTCTGGAATTATTATTTGTCAAACAGAGGAATTTATACCTGTTATTAAATTTTTATATATGATTTACCGATAAAGCTCCCGCACCTCATCCAGCCGCCGGATCAATTCTGCTCTGACATGATCGGGCCCGATCACCCGGCACCGTCCGCCCAGCTGCATCAAAATCCCATACCCAATCTCACTTTCCACAAATGGCAGTGCCAGATGAAGGTTGCCGTCCGGCAGTTTTCGAATGTGTTCGGGACGGCAGTTTTCCAATAATTCCTTTCGTGTCGACGGATGGGCAATAATGTCGACTGTAATCATCGCAGGATGTATCCATTCCTTAAAATCCTCCACATCCTTCGGAAATGGCCGCGGCTGAAACGTCTCATCCAGCAACTCCGCCTGCTCCATTCGCTGCAGCCGAAACGTCCGAAACTCTCCCCGCTCCCGGCAAAACGCCCGCAAATACCAGTTCTGCTCTTTTAAAATCAACTGGTGCGGTTCAACAATACGGGGAGCCGCAACACTTTCCCGTTTCGTATACTGAAACCGGAGCAGCCGGTCCTGCTCCACGCCTTTTCGTATCTTTTCAAACAAAGGTTCAAACTCCAGATGCACACTCCACGGTTTCAAATCAATATATAGTTTATTACCGCTCAGTTCCACCTTCCCGGCCTGTTTATCGGGAATTAATGCTTCCAGTTTCGCTAAAGTACGATTTACTACCGCCGGATCAAGCGCCCCGGAAATACTTTTAAGCCCGGATAAGAGTGTAGTAAGATCTTCATTCAAAAAAACATTCTTATCCAGTTTATACGTATCGAGAATCTCAATCCCGCCATTCACCCCCGGATACGTAACAATCGGCACACCAGCCTGTTCCAAAGTTTCAATATCACGATGAATCGTTCTCGTACTCACCTCAAAACGTTCAGCCAGATCCTCAGCCCGGACTCTTCGCTCTTTTAACAATATCGCCAGTATTCCCAGCAGTCTTTGTAATCTCATTAACAACCTCTTTTGAATATTATCTGTTATTTTTCTAAAATCATACAATTGATGACATATAGTTGTCAACAATTGTGTGCTATGATTTAGAAAAACATAACAAATATCAAGTTATGCAAAAAACAAGGAGGATTTTATAGTATGAACAGAAAAGAATTATTTGTCGATTTTATGTATGACACCACTAATGTAGTTTTAGCAACTTGCAATGGTGATAAGCCAAATGCCAGAACGGTAAGTATTGGATATGATAAATCTGAACCAAATACTTTTTATTTCACAACATTTCCCGGATCAGCAAAAACCATCGAGATTCAGGCAAATCCAAATGTAACCATAATTCCAATTCCGGACAAGCCGGATACCGATGTTACAATTCGAATTCATGGAACTGCAAAGCTTGCAGACATCTCGCTTGAGCGTTATGTTGAACTGATACGCAGACATTTACCGGAATTTGCGGAACAGATGCCAGAGATGAAAGATCATTGTGCCTTTTACCAGGTTACTTTTACTGAAGCAGAGGTTGCTTTAGGGATGGCGCCTCCGGAGATTGTTGCTTTTTAGGCTGGGGGGATTGTTGCAAAGAGGAAGAGGCCAAGGGATGGGAACACTGGATGGCCGGAGCACTGCCCTATGGTTTGATCGCCGTTTCGACGTGCAAGCGGATCTAAGCTTTCAAAAAAATGTTAAAAACATCCCCACACTCCGCGAAACTCACGGCAAAAGCGGCCGTTCAAACAGTCGTCTGCGTGTGGGGATAACACATTGTTTTGAAAGCTAAGATTCGCTAACACGTCTGCAAATGCGACCAAACCATAGGGCAGTGCTCCGGCCATCCAGTGTTCCCATCCCTTGGCCTCTTCCTCTCCCGCCAGAATTCGCAGCCTGATTAAAAAGTTTATTCTCCTTCGTCTTTAATGGAATCATCCCGCAAGGGAATCATAGAAGTTAACAGTTCTCTTGCCTGTTTCATCATTTCTGCGGTTACCTGCTTCTTTTTGTCTACTAAAACAAAATATGGTGGTTCGGCCATTTGGAATCTCAGGTTGCTTTTATATTGTTCTAATAAGGCAGGAATTCCATTGATATTGATTTTGGCATTTTGGTACATGGTTAGTTTTACTTCCTGACTGTTGATGCGGACTTCTGTTACGTATACATGGTGGGCCAGGGCTTTTAACATGGCTACTTCGAGGAGGTGACTGACTGGTTTTGGTATTTCGCCGAAACGGTCTATCAGTTCGTCCTGCATATCCATGTATTCTTCTTCATTTTCAATTCCTGAAATGCGTTTATAGATGTCCAGCTTCTGATATTCGTTCCTGATATAGTTTCCCGGAATGTATGCGTCGATGTCGCAGTCCACTACGGTTGTGTAGTTTTCTTCCTCAGGAAGTGTTCCTTTTAGGGTGAGGACTGCCTGGTTGAGCAGCTTGCAGTAGAGGTCGTAGCCTACGGCTTCCATGTGACCGTGTTGCTCGGAACCGAGGACGTTGCCGGCGCCGCGGATTTCGAGGTCGCGCATGGCTATTTTGATGCCGGAACCTAATTCGGTGAATTCGCGGATGGCCTGGAGGCGTTTTTCGGCTTCTTCACGGAGCAGTTTATCGCGTTTGTACATTAAAAAGGCGTAAGAGGTACGATTGGAGCGGCCTACGCGGCCGCGCAGCTGGTAGAGCTGGGACAGGCCCATGCGGTCGGCGTCGTGGATGATCATGGTGTTGGCGTTGGAGATGTCCAGGCCGGTTTCAATGATGGTGGTGGATACCAGAACGTCGATATCACCGTTGATGAAATCAAACATGATCTTTTCCAGCTGGTGTTCGCGCATCTGTCCGTGGGCAAATACTACGGTAGCGTCGGGGACGAGCTGCTGGACGTGGGAGGCAATTTCGTCGATGTCTTTGACGCGGTTGTAAACGTAGTATACCTGGCCGTTACGGGATAATTCCCGGTTGATGGCTTCGCGGACCATTTCGTCGTTGTATTCCATTACGTAGGTCTGGATTGGGACGCGGTCTACGGGCGGTTCTTCGAGGACACTCATGTCACGGATTCCGACCAGACTCATGTGCAGAGTCCGGGGGATCGGGGTGGCGGTGAGGGTCAGGACGTCTACGTTTTGTTTCATTTGTTTGATTCTTTCTTTGTGGGCAACACCGAAGCGTTGTTCTTCATCAATGATTAGCAGGCCGAGGTCTTTGTATTTGACGTCTTTTGACAGTACGCGGTGGGTGCCGATGACAATGTCTACCCAGCCTTTGTGGAGGTCTTCGAGCGTTTTTCGGACTTCGGTCTGGGTGCGGAAACGGGACAACAGGTCGACGCGGACAGGGAAGTCTTTCATTCGCTGCAGGAATGTGTTGTAGTGCTGCTGGGCCAGTATTGTGGTCGGAACCAGATAGACTACCTGTTTGCCTTCCTGGATTGCTTTGAAGGCAGCCCGCAGGGCTATTTCCGTTTTGCCGTATCCGACGTCCCCGCAGATCAGGCGGTCCATGATCTTGCGGCTTTCCATATCGCGTTTTGTGGAGTCGATTGCGTCGAGCTGGTCATCGGTTTCATCGTATGGGAACAGTTCTTCAAACTCTCGCTGCCAGACGGTATCGGCACCATATTGAAAACCTTCGGCATCCTGGCGCTGGGCGTACAGTTCGACCAGTTCCCGGGCCATTTCTTTGACGGCACTTTTTACCCGGGCTTTGGTCCGGTTCCATTGTTCACCGCCGAGTTTATTGAGCTTGGGGGCCTTGGCATCGGATCCGGCATACTTTTGGATACCGTCCAGACGCGTCGCAGGAAGGTACAGGTTACCGCTGTCGGCGTATTCTATTTTCAGATAATCCTTGATGATGCGGTCGCGTTCAATTTTTTCGATTCCTTTGTAAATTCCCAGACCGTGATCTTCATGTACAACATAATCACCGACTGACAGCTCAGTGAGGCTTTGGATCTTTTTGCCCTCATATGATGACTTCTTTTTGCGGCGTTTCTTTTTACGATTGCCGAACATATCGCCTTCGGTTATTACTACGAACTTGATTTGCGGGTATTCAAAACCGCGGTGCAGATTGCCGTATGTAACCAGAATCTCACCGGGCTGCACCTCTCTTTCGGAATCGTCGGAACAGAACGCATTAAGGCTGTATTCGCTGCGCAGATCTCCGGCCAGACGGCTGGCACGGGTACGGGATCCTGACAGCAAAATCACCCGGTATCCTTCTTTTTTCCAACGCTGCAAGTCTTTGATCAGCAGCTCGAATCCGTTTTGATAGGAATTGACGTTTTTTACGCTGATCGCGTATTTTTTAAGCACGGTCAACCCCGGAAGTTTCTGTTCAAGACCTGTCAGCATGACGGTGTCATTACGCTGGGCTTTGACGAAGATTTCTTTTAACGGGTATAGCAGTGATGTCTGGCCAGGAAGTAAATATCCTTTTTCCAGACGGTGGACCATACTTTCACGGAATTCCAGTTCGACAGCTTCGCCTTTTTCTTTCAGCCTTGCAGGTTCATCAAGAAATATCATACTGTTTGCAGCGCTGAAGTAGTCCAGAAATGATGCGGTATCATTTGTAAAATAGGAAAGGTAGGAATTGATACCGTTAATCTTATAACCTTCTTCTATTGCTTCTGTCAATTCTCTGACAGCACTGGTTATCCGGTGAGCCTCTTCTGTGCGAAACTGTTTTCTCAGGCCTTCCGCATATTCGCCTGCTTCTTTCCGGATCTTTTTTATACCGTCAGCCAGCTGTGCTTTTGTCAGGACAAGTTCGGTCGCCGGATAGATATCGACCTGATCCAGCTGTTCGATAGAACGCTGGCTTTCCAGATCAAAGGTCCGGATCGAATCCACTTCTGTATCCCACAGCTCGATTCTGAGCGGCATTTCTTCTGTCAATGGATAGATATCCAGAATTCCACCGCGGATCGAGAACTGCCCCATTCCTTCGACTTGAGGAAGGCGCTCATATCCCAACTGAACCAGCTGATCTTTCCATACACTGAGATCAAGTTCCTGACCGGTTTCCAGATGAAGTATCTGCTTCTTCATCTGCTCCAGTGTCATCAGTTGATCCATCAGGCCATCAAGCGTGGTAACTACCACACCGGACGGTGCTTCCATCAGATGCCGGAATACCTGAACCCGCTGACGCATGATCAGATTCCCCTGGATGTCGGCATTGTAAAACAGCAGATCCTTGGCCGGATAGAGCCAGACATCCTGGCGGAAGCAGCAAAAATCGTCGTAAATTTCTTTGGCCCGGCTTTCATCATAGGTGACAACAAGCTTCCACGAAACTTCCGCTGCAGTTTCCTGCATCAGGTGCACCTTCTGGGAATCCAGGCAGCCGCTGACCTGAACCGGTCCCTTCTTTCGTGCCAGATCCTGATTTAATTCTTCAAACTCAATTAATTCCGCCAATGGATTGGCAAACACCCTGTTCATATACTCACCTTATTCCTGATCGTTCGTTTTACGTTGGTTAAATACGTTCATTGCCCGGTCTGTTCCTTCTGTCATCATCATCACAGCCGCTTCGGCCGCTTCCCGGAATGCCTCATCCATCAGTTTCTGCTCACCCTGAGAGAAACGGCTGAGTACATAATCCGCCAGATCCATGCGGGGCGGTTTTGCGCCGATCCCTACTTTGATGCGGGGGAACTCCTGGGTTCCCAGATGGGCAATGATATTTTTGATTCCGTTATGTCCTCCGGCACTTCCCTTTTGCCGGATTCGCAGCTGTCCCGGAGCCAGACTGATATCATCATAAACCACGATAATTTCATCTGCACCGACCTTATAATAATCAGTTACCGAACGGATACTCTCACCGCTGAGATTCATATAAGTCTGCGGCTTTACGAGAATTACCTTCTGACCTTCAATCGCTCCTCTGCCGCAAAATGCCCGGTGTTTTCTCTCGCTGACATCAATGCCGTATTTATCCGCCAAAGCATCAATTACAGCGAAACCGACATTATGTCTCGTTCTATCATATTCCTTACTTGGATTTCCAAGTCCTGCAATCACAAACATAATTTTTCTCCTATACCAATTAACACGCACCAAAAGCGCTAGTTTTCCTGCCGGTGGCAGCAACTAACGCTGATTTTATTATTGTATCAGTTTAGTTGGTAAAAGTAAAGGTTGATGAACCGGAAATATCACCCTTGCTTTGGTTATCTAACTATGATAAAATTTCTCATGTAGGAAAGGGAGTGTATACGTGAAAACAAACCAATATGATGTGATCATTATCGGCGCCGGACCATCCGGAATTTTCTGTGCTTATGAGCTGATTAAAAGCCGGCCGGAGCTGAATATTTTAATGATCGAAAAGGGCCGCCCAATCGAAAAACGGGTCTGCCCGAAACGCACCACCAAAAGCTGCATCGGCTGTCAGCCCTGCTCGATTACCACCGGTTTTGCCGGCGCAGGAGCTTTTTCAGACGGTAAGCTTTCATTGTCACCGGATGTCGGCGGCAATCTTCCGGAGATCCTTGGTTATGAGAAGACCCTGGAACTGATTCAGGAGTCCGACCGTATTTACCTGGAATTCGGTGCTGATACCAATGTCTATGGTATTGATAAACAGGATGAGATCGAACAGATCCGCCGCAAAGCGATCAATGCCAACCTGAAACTGATTGAATGTCCGATCCGCCATTTGGGAACGGAAGAAGGGTATAAGATCTATACCAGACTTCAGGAGCACTTACTGGCCCAGGGAGTAACGATCCATTTTAACACCATGGTAAATGACATTATTATTGAAGACAATCATGTAAAAGGGGTTGTTACCAATAAAGATGAGACTTTCCTTGCATCTGAGATCGTATCTGCGATCGGCCGTGAAGGTTCTGACTGGTTCAGCCAGATCTGCCGCCAGCACAATATCGAGACACAGGTCGGTACCGTTGATATCGGTGTCCGGGTGGAAGTCCGCGATGAAGTCATGAAATTCCTCAACGAGAATCTGTACGAAGCCAAGCTGGTTTACTATACACCAACCTTTGATGATAAAGTACGGACCTTCTGTACCAATCCGTCTGGAGAGGTTGCTACGGAATATTATGAGAACGGGCTGGCTGTTGTTAACGGACATGCATATAAATCTCAGGAATATAAAACAAATAATACCAACTTTGCTCTGCTGGTATCCAAGAATTTCACCAAACCGTTCAAGACACCGATTGAATATGGCAAACATATCGCCCAGTTGTCCAATATGTTGTGTGACGGCAGGATCATGGTGCAGCGATTTGGCGATTTGAGGCGCGGACGGCGTACTACGGAGGAACGTCTTTGCCGTAATAATCTGATTCCGACACTTAAGGATGCGGTTCCCGGCGATCTGTCACTGGTATTCCCGCACCGGATTATGGTCGATATTGAAGAAATGATCCTGGCCCTTGACAAAGTAACTCCTGGTATTGCCAGTGAGGAGACACTGCTGTATGGGGTTGAGGTTAAGTTTTATTCTAATAAAGTTGTTGTTAATACCGATTTTGAGACAAGTATTGTCGGGCTGCGGGCTATTGGCGATGGGGCTTCTGTGACGCGGGGGCTGCAGCAGGCTTCGGCTAATGGGATTAGTGTGGCTCGGAGTATATTGCGCAAGGGAAGTAGTATCCAGGAGTGAGTGTGTTTGAGGTATGGTTTGGCTCCGCTCCGTGATGCTTACATTTCTAAGAATAAAAAACAGCCTTTGAGAGGGCACCGGCTCAATTCGCCGACTTTTTCTGAAGAAAAAGTCAGCTCAGTTCGCCTGAAATCATGACTTTGAGGTCATGATTTCTCCCTCTCAAAGGCTGTTTTTTATTCTAAGAACTGTATGCATCACTTCGAATGTCGCCAAACCATACCTCAAACACACTCACTCCCGCCTACTGCTTCGCTGGCGCTGGGTAGGGGCGGTAGCGATAGTACTTGGCTAACGAATTACTTTTTATCGGGCTATAGATTGTATTAGCTGGATGAATAGAAGCATGGCGGGGCTTAGCCATTTTTGTTTGTGGTGGCCGCAGACGGCGGTTATTTGGGGGTTGATTAGGGTTGTTTGTATTTCTGACAGTTCGCCGGTTTTTAGTTCTTCTTCTACTGCGAAGCGGGGGAGGAAGGAGATGCCGGCGTTGTTTTTTACGAGGTTTTTTATGGTGGGGATGCTCCAGAGTTCTATGGTATGGTCGAGGGTGATGGCGTTTTCGTTTAGGTAGGTTTCGAAAATCTGGCGGAAGATACAGGTGGGTTCGTTGATGATGAAGGGGATCGGGATCTTCTGGCCTGGGGTTTTGAAGTCGGGATACTGCGTTTTGATTTCCGGGGAGGCGATGAGGGTTACGGGGTAGGTGCCGAAGGGGTGGGTTGTGAGGTTGGTGCCGTAGCCGCCTACGTCTTCGTAGAATATGCCGAGATCCAGGGTGCCGGATAGTAATTCATCGCGGATGTCGTAGCAGTTCATGGAGCGCAGGAATAGTCTGGTCTTTGGGGCCAGGCGGTGGAAATCTTTTACTATGGATGGCAGCTTGTAGCAGAGCAGGGTCTCTCCTACTCCTATGTGAAGATCTCCCTGATATTCTGAGAGATCACTTTCGAAGTTGCGCATTTTTTCGATGGATCCCATTACGTCGGTGACGTAAGGGATTAGCTGGTGACCGGCTTTTGTCAGCATCATTCTTCGGCCGATCTTTTCAAATAATTTGACGGACATCTCCTGTTCTAACTGGCCGACCTGGAAGGTGATGGTTGACTGGGTGTAGTTTAATTTTGCTGCTGCCTTTGAAAAACTGCCTTCTTCTACGATTGTTATGAAGGTCTGCAGGTATTTTAGTTCCATCGTTTTCCTTTCCAGATACTTCAATTTTATCGAAGTATTATTTTAATTGTTTTGATTTGATTAAAGTTTTATTGGGTGTTATTATAACAGAGTAACGAAGGAAATGCAAGCAGGAAGGAGGAGCTGATGATATTTATTGAGCAGTATGAAGAGGCAGACCGGGATGAAGTGATCGAGCTTGTTCTTCATTGCCAGAATGATGGGAGCAGACCTTTGCTGAGTATTGATGACCAGCCCGAGCTGCTTCATATCGGAGAGAAATATTTTTCCGGGGGCGGTGGATTCTGGGTAGCGAAATGCAGGGGTAGGGTGATTGGCAGTATCGGACTGATGGATCTGGGGGATGGTGTCGGGGTGCTTAAAAAGTTTTTTGTTTACGAGGATTATCGGGGAAATCCACATCATCTGGGGCAGAAGCTGTATGAAAAGCTGCTGGTTTCAGCCAGAGATAAGGGATTTAACAAGTTGATTTTAGATACACCGAAGAATACTGAACGGGCTCATAAGTTTTATCGGATGGCCGGTTTTATTCAGATCGATGAAGGGGAGCTGCCGGGTCTGTATGATTATCCCTATAAGGATTGTGATTTCTTTCTTTTGAATCTTTAATCAGGAATAATATAGAGTAGTATGATAGATTATATGGAGGTGTTTGGAATGGGAGATTTTTATCTGCAGAAAGCAGACAGAACGAATCTGGATGCTGTTATGGTGTTAATTAATGAGGCAAAGAGGTATTTGAACAGTCAGGGGATAGATCAGTGGCAGACCGGATATCCTGATACAAATATTATTATGGAAGATATTATGCATGGGCGGGGATATCTTGTGATGAATGATAATGATATCGCAGCTTATCTGTGTATTGACTTTGATGGTGAACCATCCCATGAAGAACTCACCGGGGAATGGAAAAGTGATTTGCCGTATGGAATTATTCATCGGCTGGCAATCTCTGATGCTTATAAAGGGCGTGGACTGGCAAGTATTGTTTTTCAATTGGCACAACAGCTTTGTATTGATAAAGGATTCTTTAGTATTCATGCGGATACGGATGAGGCTAATGTAATTATGCGCCATGTTCTTGCTAAAAACGGTTTTGATTATTGCGGAACGATCTGGTTTGACAACAGCTTGAAGTATGCCTATGAAAAGGTTCTTAATTAGTCAAATTTCCGCCTCACCCATCACTAATAAATCCGGCACACATCAAACCGGCAATCCGCAGCAGCCATATACATAAAATACTGTTATCATCATTTATTTTCGCTGCTGCTGTTTTCCAGCCGCTGCAGCAGCGCATTGATTTCGTCTTCCCGCCATTTACTCCGGTTCCGTCCTTTCAGTATGTCACACAATGTTGATTCCGGATATCCCAGCATCCGGGCTAATGTTTTATTATTTAAATTCAGTTTAATCATTGTCGTCTTGACCTGCTTACCGAATTCCGAATTGTGATACATGTTGATCTCCTTTTTACATATTTCGAATATTAGTAAGTATAAACTTATTCTTGTCGCAGACCACACCTATTCGGAATTAAATACAAAAAAGACGAAGCCCAAACGGCTCCGCCTTTTTATATGTTAGAACTCTTGCCCCTCTATCGTAGTTGTCTCATACTTCGTCAAAATAACTCTCTGTATCATGTCACGTGTCTCCGAATTGATCGGATGTGCAATATCACGATATTCCCCATCTGCTGCCTTTCGGCTCGGCATTGCGATAAACAGTCCCTTCTCCCCTTCAATTACCTTGATGTCATGAATAACAAATTCATTATCCAGAGTAATTGATACGACTGCCTTCATCTTACCTTCTTTTTCGATCCGCCTGACTCTGACATCTGTTATCTGCATTTTCCTAAGCCCCCTTTTGTCTCTAAAGTGTATATCTTTCGTTCTTCTCGATCACCACTTTAATATCTTCCGGTGTTCCGATATAAGTTGTATTTGCCCGGATTGTGTCACGGCTCTCCACAATGCAATTCTCGATGACGGTATTATCCCCAATATATACATCATTCAGAATAATGGAATTTTTAATGACACAGTTATTACCCACGTAAGCTTTTTTAAACAGGATCGAATTCTCAACCGTACCGTTGACAATAGAACCACTGGAAATCAGACTGTTCCTGACAACAGCACCGGGGTTGTACTTCGCCGGCGGAAGATCATCCACCTTGGAGTAAATATCCGGATACTCTTTAAAAAAGAAGTTGCGGACTTCCGGTTTCAGGAAATCCATGTTGGTCTTATAGTAAGAATCCACCGATGCAATATTACTCCAGTAGGATTCCAGCTTATATGCGTAGATACGTTTAAGGTTCTTGTAACGAACAAGAATGTCCTTTACAAAATCCACCCGGTCTTCTGCAGCGCAGCGTTCAATCAGTTCGATCAGCTGCCGTCTGCGGATCACATAGATACCACAGGATATCGTATCGGATGATGCCGTCATCGGCTTCTCCTCGAAATCAACAATACGGCCGTCATCGTTGATATGTACCTGTCCAAAACGGGTCATGTCTTCATCTTCACCAATGCGCTTGCAGACAACAGTGATGTCAGCCTTCTTTTCCACATGATATTCCAGAACCTTATTGTAATCCAGTTTGTAAATACAGTCACCGCCTGCGATAACCACGTAAGGCTCATGGCTGTTCTTCAGGAAATTCAGGTTCTGATAAAGAGCATCCGCGGTTCCCCGGTACCAGTCACTGTTCGAAGCCGTAATCGTTGGCGTAAATACGAACAGGCCACCCTGTTTTCTGCCGAAATCCCACCACTTCGAAGAGCTGAGATGTTCATTCAAAGAACGGGAATTGTACTGGGTAAACACTGCCACATTCTGAATGTGTGAATTGCTCATGTTGCTGAGTGCAAAGTCGATACTCCGAAATGATCCTGCAACCGGCATGGCGGATATTGCCCTTTTGTTTGATAATTCCCTCATTCGCTTGCTGTTGCCACCCGCTAATATGATACCAATCGCTCTCATCGTATGCCTCCTGCCTTTATAATGTAGTCTCCGCTTTCCAGAACTCCGTCAGCATAGTCTTCTTCTGTTGTAACGCCTGAGATCGCCGTATTCTTGCCAATCGTAACCTTGTCCGGAATGACACTGTTCTCACCGATGGTAACAAGATCAAACTGATATACCTTCGGATCATACTTGCTCGGTGCATACTCTCCGGCTCCCAATTCAACACCGGCCCCGATCTTGGTGCCTTCAGCCACAACGGACTTGTTGATGGTTGTCCCGGCCCCGATCACACAGTCACGCATAATGATGGAATCCCGGATCACTGCTCCGGCTCCGATCGTAACTCCGGCTCCGATTACTGAATTATAAACCTCACCGTAGATCTCAGTACCTTCACTGATGATACTTCTCTCAATGAGGGCATCCTGGGCAATGTACTGCGGCGGAATAATATCACTCTTTGTATAAATCTTCCAGTATTCTTCATATAAATTGAATTCCGGAATGATGTCAATTAATTCCATATTGGCTTCCCAGTAAGATCCTAAAGTTCCTACATCCTTCCAATAACCGTTATACTCGTATGCAAAAATTCGCTGCCCGTGACTATGGCAATGCGGTATAATATGCTTACCGAAGTCACATCCGGGTTCTTCGGACAATTCAATTAGGGCATCTCTGAGGGCTGGCCAGCTGAATATGTAGATACCCATCGAGGCGAGATTGCTTCGAGGTTGTGCTGGCTTTTCTTCGAATTCTGTGATACGATTATTATCGTCTGTAATTACGATACCGAAACGGCTTGCTTCTTCGATCGGTACCGGCATTGCGGCAATGGTAACGTCTGCATTATTGGCTTTGTGGTATTCGAGCATTACCTCATAGTCCATCTTATAGATATGGTCCCCTGAGAGAATCAGAACATAGTCCGGATTGAAGCTTTCCATGTACTCCAGATTCTGATAGATGGCATTCGCTGTACCTGTATACCAATCGCTGCCTTTACTCTTCTCATAGGGGGGAAGAACTGATACACCGCCGACATTACGGTCCAGATCCCACGGAATACCAATTCCGATATGGGTGTTCAAACGTAATGGCTGATACTGTGTAAGTACTCCGACTGTGTCAATTCCTGAATTGATACAGTTGCTGAGTGGGAAATCAATAATTCTGTATTTTCCACCGAATGATACTGCCGGCTTAGCCACTTTCTGGGTCAGTACTCCCAGACGGCTGCCTTGTCCTCCTGCTAAAAGCATGGCAATCATTTCTTTCTTAATCACGTTATCACCTCGCTGTAGTATTTATTTATAAAAAATATTATAACACATTTTTTAGAAATAGTACACAAATTTTTTTAACATTTTAAAGAATTTTCGTGCATTTTCCGACATTTTTCTTAGTTATTTCCAGAATTTAACTTTTTATCAATATCTAGTATCTTTTGTCAATTTATACCACTAAATAATTAGCTTACCCTTGAAACCACTGGGGAAATAAAGTATAATCGATTTTAACAGCCCAGGACGGCGAGAAATAGTATGCAAAGGCAGCTGTCAAGCTCGCTTGTAAAGCTGTTTTTGCATACTATTTCACATCGGATGGACATCCGATGCTTCTTGAATGGCTTTATCATTCAAGAAGACAGCCGTCCGGAACAGCACCAATTAATTAAAAAACGGAAAACATTAAAGGAGAAAAAGTTACAATGAACCTGATTACAGTTAGAGAACTATACAGAAACAGAGATGAATACCTGGACAAAGAAGTATCCATCGGCGGCTGGGTCCGCAGTGTCCGGGATTCAAAAAACTTCGGTTTTATTGTCGTAAGCGACGGCAGCTATTTCGAAACACTGCAGGTTGTTTATCACGATACCATGGACAACTTCTCAGAAATCAGCAAATTAAACGTCGGTGCCGCCATCATAGTTAAAGGAACACTGGTAGCTACGCCGCAGGCCAAGCAGCCATTCGAAATCCAGGCCGCCGAAGTTACGGTAGAGGGCAGCTCTGCTCCGGATTACCCGCTGCAGAAAAAACGCCACACGCTTGAGTATTTAAGAAGCATACCGCATTTACGTGCCAGAACCAATACATTCCAGGCAGTGTTCCGGGTTCGTTCCCTGATCTCTTATGCGATCCATCAGTATTTCCAGGAACATGACTTTGTCTACGTTCATACGCCATTGATTACCGGCAGTGACTGCGAGGGTGCCGGCGAAATGTTCCAGGTGACCACACTCGATTTAAAAGACGTCCCAAAAGACTCCGACGGCAATGTCGATTTTGGCAAAGACTTTTTCAACAAACCAACCAACTTAACCGTCAGCGGCCAGTTAAACGGTGAAACATACGCGATGGCGTTCCGCAACATCTATACATTCGGACCGACCTTCCGCGCTGAGAATTCGAACACCACCCGTCATGCGGCAGAGTTCTGGATGATCGAACCGGAGATGGCTTTTGCCGATCTGCAGGATAATATGGCAGTTGCTGAGGGACTGCTCAAATACGTGATCAGCTACGTACTGGAGCACGCTCCTGAGGAAATGGCATTCTTTAACCAGTTCGTCGACAAGGGACTGCTTGACCGTCTGGAGAGTGTACTGAAGTCTGAATTCGGCCACGTAACCTACACCGAAGCAATCGAAATTCTCGAGAAAAACAACGACAACTTCGACTTCAAAGTTTCCTGGGGCTGTGATCTGCAGACCGAGCATGAACGTTACCTGACTGAGGAAGTATACAAAAAGCCATTATTTGTTACCGACTATCCAAAAGAAATCAAAGCTTTTTACATGAAGATGAATCCTGACAACAAGACTGTTGCCGCGATGGACTGTCTGGTTCCCGGCATCGGTGAGATCATTGGCGGCAGCCAGCGTGAAGACAACTATGACCTGCTGGTAGCCCGTATGAAAGAACTTGACCTGAACGCCGAAGACTATGATTTCTATCTCGATTTAAGAAAATACGGTTCGACCCGCCATGCCGGCTTTGGACTTGGTTTCGAACGATGCGTGATGTACCTCACCGGTATGAGTAACATCCGTGATGTGGTTCCGTTCCCGAGAACCGTAGGCAACTGCGAACTATAAGATACCAAGGAGATCCATTTTTATGAAATTTATCCATATCGCCGATGTCCACTGGGGCATGAATCCCGACAATGACAAACCCTGGGGCCGGGAACGTGCCCAGGCGATCAAGGACACCTTTGGCGAGGTCATCAGACAGGCAAAAACCCGCGATGTTGACTTACTTCTGGTTGCCGGTGATTTATTTCACCGGCAGCCCCTTTTGCGTGATTTAAAAGAGATCAACTATCTCTTTTCCACCATTCCCGGTGTCAAGGTTGTTATTGTCGCCGGCAATCAGGACCGGATCCGCAGCAGTTCAGCACTGTACAGCTTTACCTGGAGTTCTAACGTGACCTGGCTGATGGAGGAAGATTTCTCTTCTGTCGTCTTTGAAGATCTGAATACCGAAATCACCGGTTTCAGCTACCATACCACGGAGATTACAAAAGCCCGTCTCTATGACTTCTATGCTCCTGCCACCCCGAGAATACATATATTACTGGTTCATGGCGGTGATACAGCCCATCTGCCGCTGGACAAGAAACAGCTGTCAGAGAACGGCTTTACCTATAACGCATTGGGACACATTCACAAAGCAGAACTGTCCGATGACCGCCATTATGCCTATCCCGGTTCACTGGAACCACTTGACAAGACAGAGACCGGGCCGCACGGCATAATATACGGCGAGATCAGTCCGACCACCCATCAGGTGACCGCACTGGAGTTCATCCCGATCGCTCAGCTTCAGTATATTCCCCTTGCGGTTAACGTTACGCCGGCAACTACCAATGACGAACTGACTGACCGGATTCATCAGGAGATTCAAAAACGGGGCAGTGAACATATCTACCGGTTCCGGATCCGCGGGAAACGCGACCCCGATATCACCTTTGATTTAAAGCTGCTGGAATCCCGGATGCGGATCGCCGAGATTGTTGACGAGTCGGAACCTCAGTATGACTTCAGCCAGCTGTTCGCGGACCATCCCAGTGACATGATCGGATTTTATATCCGGGAACTGCAGAAGGAAGTCATGAGTCCGGTAGAAAAAAAGGCTTTGTTTTATGGAATTGATGCATTACTGCGCACTCAGGACGAAAGGAGTTAATCATGAAGTTACTGGATCTTTACATCAATGGCTTTGGCAAATTTCATGATCGGCAGGTAACCTTCCACGATGGCCTGAACATTATCTACGGTAAAAATGAGGCCGGAAAATCTACGCTCCATACGTTTATCCGCTGCATGCTGTTTGACCTGGAACCAGGCCGCGGACGCGCCTCTAAAAATGATATATACTCCAAATACGAACCCTGGGACAACAAAGCCTCGTACGGCGGCAGTATGCGTATTGAGCAGGGCGGAACGATATACCGGCTGGAACGAAACTTCCAGAAGGAGCATCGCTCATTTGCTGTAACAGACGAGACATCAGGACGAGAGATCGAACCCGACAAAGCCTTTATGGAATATTTGCTAGGCGGACTTACAGAAGTTATGTATAACAATACGATCAGTATCGGTCAGCTAAAGAGCGCGACTGACGGGGGCATGGTATCAGAGCTCAAAAACTATATTACCAATATGAATACCTCGGGCAGTATGTCATTAAATATCACCAGGGCCACTGCTCATCTGAAGAATAAATACCGCGACCTGGAACGGCAGATGGTTCCGGAAGCTGCCAGAAACTATACCACAACCCTGAGCGAGATCCGTTCTCTGGAAAAGGAGATTTCAGCGCCGGAATTCGAGAATCAGCTGCCCACATTTCAGACCATGCGTCTTCAGGTACGAAGCCGCATGACCGAAAAGCAGGAAGAGCGGGAAGCTCTGCAGCAGAAAATCACCAGCGGCCGGCAGGCCTTATCAGAAGTCCAGTTCACTGACGAAGCATCGATAATTGCTTATCAGAATGACACGGAACGTACTTATAAAGAGTACCAGGCCGCTGTCACTGCCGTCAATAAGACTTCCCGGCGGATCTGGATGATAATCTGCATCTTCCTCGCTGTGATGTTCAGCGGTGCCAGCATATTCATACTGGCTGCCGGTACTGCCAGTACGCCTCTGTCCGGCCTGGGATTATCCCAGCTTCAGATGCTGGCCTGCAGTGCCTGCGGAGCTCTCGTAACATTTCTGATCGGACTGTTTCTGGGGCTGAAAGGTTCACAGCTAAAAAAAGAAACCGCCCTGAGCAGTAAAATACTGCAGGAGATATTTTCCCGCCATTTAGGTGACTCTTCGATCTCAGAAGATGCGATCAAAGCATTCCATGCCCGGATGGAGGAGTTCATCCGCCTGAGTCAGGTTCTGATCCGTTCTGAGGCTGCAATGAAGGAACAGGAGGTAGAAATCAATGCCTTACAGGAGCAGGAGACCAGCTGTGATGATGCGATTTCCATTCAGCAGAAGACACAATGGGAATTAGAGAAGAAGCTGGAACATCTGACCCAGTTAAAGGACCGGGCAGAAGCAATGAAGGGTGTTCTGGAAGAAAATAACCGGCTGCGGGAAGAGATGGAAGCAATCCAGCTGGCCCTCGACACCATGACCGGACTGTCTTCATCAATCCGTGATTCCTTTGGTCTCTATCTGAATAAGACAGCATCTGATCTGATCGCCAGCATTACCGGCGGTATTTATAACAGCATGAGCATCGATGAGAATCTGGACCTTTACATGAACACCAAAACGAAGCTGGTGCCTTTGGAACAGGTCAGCAGCGGAACGATGGATCAGATCTATCTGGCCCTGCGGCTGGCTGCTGCACAGCTCATTCAGACCGGCGAAGAGCCGCTGCCGCTTATTTTTGATGACAGTTTTGTTTTATATGATGATGAACGGTTGAAAACAGCTATGAAGTGGCTTGCGAATACTTATGATAATCAGATTATTATATTTACATGTCATCAGCGTGAGGCGCAGATGATGACGGCAAATCAGGTTGAGTATCATTTGATTTCAATATAAAAGGGGGGCGGGCGATCATAGTTGCATGGAGAACGTGAGGGGGTTGATTGGGTGGGAAACGGTTCCGTTCTCTCGGTGGGGTGATTCTAAGGCGGCTGCAAGTGATTTTCAGCGGCACCGGGGCCAGTTGCGCCAAACTTTTGATAACTTTGACGCGCCGGGCCCCTGGAATTCAGCTTTGGAGAGCAGAATTCCTCCGCTGAAAATCACTTGCAGCCGCCTAAGAACCACCGTCACCTCGTTCAATGTCACCGCTTCCCACCCAATCAACCCCCTCACGTTCTCCCAGCGACTATGTTGGCTCCACTGGGTAGAAAAGCAAAAACATTTTTAATATGTTATACTGGTTGTCACGAAAAAGATATAGTAATATGAGTTTTTTGTTCAAAGCGAAAGGAGCAGTCGTACTAACAACTGATTATGTGTTGTTGGTATGACTGCCCCTTATTTTTATATTATTTTAGCTGTAAAATAAACGGTTTACTGCGCTGAAAATGCCGCGGATTGAGGCTCTGGTGATGTTTGAGCTGATGCCGACACCGTAAGTTACGCGGCCGGACTCCTGATCCATCAGATGGATGTAGGATGCTGCCTGCGCGTTGGAACCGGAGCGTAATGCATGCTCGTTGTAATCTAATACCTTCATCTGAATGCCAAGTGCTTCTTCCAGACCGCGCTGTACTGCGTCAATCGGTCCGTTGCCTACACCTTCAAATGATTTCTCAATGCCATGATCCATATAGGTGACTTTCGCGAGAGTTGCGTATACTTCAGGTTCAACCTCAGTGTCTGTAATCTGACATTTGCGGAAGTGGATCGGCTCTTTTTTGTCCAGATAGGATCTCTTGAATTCATCGAGAATCTGTTCCGGAGCTACTTCACCCTGGTTTTCGGCAATGTTCTGGATGACATCGGCAAATTCCTTATGCATGCCTTTTGGCAGGCGGAATCCGTAGAAGGTATCCATAACGAAGGCTACGCCGCCCTTGCCGGACTGGCTGTTGATCCGGACGATCGGCTCATATTCACGGCCGATATCGGATGGATCGATCGGCAGATAGGGAACTTCCCAGATCTCGCTGTTACGTTCATGCAGCGCCTGCATACCTTTGTTGATTGCATCCTGGTGAGAACCGGAAAAAGCGGTGAAAACGAGCTTCCCGGCGTATGGATGGCGCGGATGGACTTCCATCTTGGTACATCTTTCATATACTTCTACGATCTCACGAACGTTCTCGATATCCAGTTCCGGATTGATTCCATGTGAGAACATGTTGTATGCGATCGTCATAATATCGACATTTCCGGTGCGCTCGCCGTTGCCAAGCAAGGTTCCCTCGACACGATCTGCTCCGGCTAAGATAGCAAGCTCTGCGGCTGCGACACCGGTTCCGCGGTCGTTATGCGGGTGAACGCTTAAGATAATGCTGTCGCGGTTCTTGAAATGTTTGGACATCCATTCAATCTGATCGGCGTATACATTTGGAGTGTTCATCTCCACGGTAGACGGCAGATTGAAGATGATCGGCTTCTCCGGTGTCGCCTGGCCCCAGGCGTCCTGCACTGCTGTACAGATATCAAGGGCAAAATCAAGCTCGGTTCCGGTAAAGCTTTCAGGAGAATACTCAAGCATCAGGTCACCGTCGTAAGTGGCAGCATACTGCTTCACCCATTCAGTGCCCTGGATCGCAATCTCTTTGATCTCTTCTCTATTTTTATTAAATACCACATCTCGCTGAAGCGTGGAGGTGGAATTGTAAATATGTACTACTACTTTTTTGATTCCTTCGATCGCCTCGAACGTTCTCTTGATCAGATGTTCACGGCACTGTACAAGTACCTGTACGCGGACATCATCGGGAATCATTCTGCGTTCTACCAGCTGTCTTAAAAAGTCAAACTCGATCTGAGATGCAGCCGGGAATCCGATTTCAATTTCTTTAAAGCCTAATTTGACGAGCAGATTAAAGAATTCAATCTTCTCTTCTACTACCATCGGCTCAATCAAAGCCTGGTTGCCGTCACGTAAATCTACACTGCACCATACCGGCGCTTTCTGAATCTCTTTGTTCGGCCACTCCCGCTCAGGGTAGTTTACGACCGGTACTCTCTTATACTTACTGTAATTTAACATAATTACTCTCCTTCTACGTCCATACTGGATTATATATTGCCTGATTGATATGTTTCTCTCATAAGACCTTATTCTCCAGGCTACGCAGTCGGTCTGTTATGGCGGAATGTCTTTTTCGACACATTCCGGTCCTTATAGGTCCAGCCCCATCATTCATCATTCCTTTACTGGTAAAATCGATCACCTTGTTTTGGGTGAACGTTGATTTATTCTAACACACAAAATATTCTTGTGCAAGTGTTTTCGGGGATTATGAGGGGTTCCAGAGATGAGTTGGGGGCGGGCGGGGGCCGTATGGGAGGGGAACCGACGCTGTTTCGGGACGCAAGAAACTCTAGGCTTTCAGGAAAATGTTAAAAGCATACCCGCACTCCGCGAAACTCACGGCAAAAACGGCCGTTCAAACAGTCGTCTGCGTGCGGGTATAACACATGTTCCTGAAAACCAAGAGTTTCTAGCATCCCTGCAAATGCGTCGGTTCCCCTCCCATACGGCCCCCGCCCGCCCCCAACTCATCTCCAGCCACCTTATAGTCAGCCCTCAAATGTTAAAGAGCATGGGAATAGGTTTTTCTTATTTTTGAGAATTATGGAATATCAATTGGGTATAATATGATATTTCCAATTATATTATGTGGCCCTGGGTTTTCATTACTTTGATTACCTGGTCTACGAGGGTTTCGCATTGGGTTTGGGTGGGGGCTTCTACCATTACGCGGACCAGGGGTTCGGTGCCGGACTGGCGGAGGAGGATGCGGCCGTCAGATCCCAGCAGATCGGTGACTTTGGCTACCTCGGCTAAGACGACGGGATCGTCCTGGGCTTTTTGTTTGTCGTGGACACGGACGTTTTTAAGTACCTGGGGGAAGATCTCTACTTCGGAGGCCAGTTTGCTGAGGGTCATTTTGGTTTCCATCATGACTTCCATTACTTTCAGGGACGTCAGGATTCCGTCGCCGGTGGTGGCATGTTTGCTGAAGATGATGTGGCCGGATTGTTCGCCGCCCAGGCAGTTGCCGTTTTGGAGCATGTTTTCGTAGACATATTTGTCTCCTACTGCGGTCTTGGTGTAGGAGATTCCGGCGCGGTCGAATGCTTTATATAAGCCGAAGTTTGACATGATTGTTGTTACTACGGTGTTGTTGAATAAGGAACCGTTTTCTTTCATGTATTTGCCGCAGACATATAAAATCAGGTCGCCGTCTACTACATTGCCGTTTTCGTCCACGGCAATACAGCGGTCGGCATCGCCATCGTAAGCAAATCCTACGTCGCAGTTGTTGCGTTTGACATAGTCCTGCAATACATCGATGTGCGTGGATCCGCAATCAGTATTGATATTGATTCCGTTGGGATTGTTGTGGATGACACGGGTCTCGGCACCTAAGGCATCGAATACATTTTTGGCGATGGCTGAGGCACTGCCGTTGGAACAGTCTAAGGCCACTTTTACGTTTTTGAATGATCTGGTGGCTACGGATATGAGGTAGCCGATGTAGCGGTTTCTGCCGGCGGCAAAGTCTATGGTGCGGCCGATGGCGTCTTTGGTGGCGAACGGGATTTCTTCGCGTTTGCCGTCAAGATATTCTTCGATCAGGTCGATTACTTCTTCTTCGAGTTTCTCGCCTTTTCCGTTGATAACTTTGATGCCGTTATCGTAGAACGGGTTGTGGCTGGCGGAGATCATGATGCCGCCGTCGAAGCCTTCGGTACGTACTACGTAAGATACACTTGGTGTTGTTGTTACGTGAAGCAGGTATACGTCGGCTCCGGAGGCGGTCAGACCGGCTACGAGAGAGTATTCGAACATGTAGCTGCTGCGTCTGGTGTCTTTGCCGATTACCAGCTGGCATTTGCCGGCGGGATTTTGCTGGCTGTAATACCAGCCGAGAAATCTGCCTACTTTGTATGCATGTTCTACGGTTAAATCTACATTGGCTTCTCCGCGGAAACCATCGGTTCCAAAATATTTTCCCATTGTTCGTCTCCTTGATTTAGAGTTCTTTCAGATAACGTTTCAGCGCGTCCTGCCATGACGGCAGCCGAACAAAACCATGTTCTGATAATTTTTCCTTGCTGATACGGCTGTTGCGGGGACGGGTCGCTTTGGCCGGAAATTTGCTGCTGTCGACCGGGGTCACTGTCACTTCTGTCATTCCTGCCTGTTTGAATATCTCGACAGCGAATTCATACCAGCTGCAAAGGCCTTCGTTGGTGGCGTGGTAACGGCCGTACTTTTCAGTCTGGATCATGTCCGTCAGAAGCCGCGCCAAATCATACGTATAGGTCGGTGAGCCGATCTGGTCATCTACAACGCTTACAGCTCCCCGTTCTTTTCCCAGACGCAGCATGGTCTTGATAAAGTTATTTCCGGCCACACCGAATACCCAGGCAATCCGTACGATAAAAAACTTTTCGATCAGTTCTTCTACTGCCAGTTCGCCTTCGTACTTTGTCTGCCCGTATACATTCAGCGGATCACGCTTGTCATCCGGCTCCCAGGGACGGGTGCCCTGACCGTCAAAGACATAGTCGGTGCTGATATACATCATTTTGATGCCGGCATCTCTGCATGCCAGGGCAACATTGCGGGTGCCGTCTGCATTAATTCTGCGGCATAAATCAACATTATCTTCGGCCGCGTCTACTGCAGTATATGCAGCGCAGTGGATAACGGCATCTGCTCCGGACTCAGAAATTACTTTTTGACAGGCTAAAGCATCTGTGATATCCATTTCATCGATATCTACTCCGATACCGGTCAGTCCCTGTTTTTCTAATTCGTTCATTAAATCGGTGCCAAGTTGTCCCCTGGCACCGGTAACTAATACTTTTATACTCATGGTTATCTCCGATTAAGCGTTATGCAGTTTATCAATATACTTACCATTCAGTACATCAATCAGATACTGTCCGTACTGATTTTTCTTCAGTACTTCATAAGTTTCCATTACCTGTTCTCTGGTAATCCAGCCGTTTAAATAGGCAATTTCCTCGAGGCAGGCTATTTTGCGGTGCTGGTGGGTTTCTATGGTATGGACGAAACTGGTCGCCTCTACCAGTGACTCATGAGTACCGGTGTCCAGCCAGGTAAAGCCCTGGCCAAGCAGTGTTACCTCGAGTTCTCCCTGCTCCAGATAGATCCGGTTCAGGTCGGTGATCTCAAGTTCTCCGCGGGCTGAAGGCTTCAGATTGCGGGCATAGTCCACTACCCTGTTGTCATAAAAATACAGGCCGGTCACACAGTAATTGGACTTTGGGGCAGTCGGCTTTTCTTCAATAGAAACAGCTTTTCCGTTCTGATCAAATTCAACGATACCAAAACGTTCGGGATCATCGACATAGTATCCGAATACTGTGGCACCCTTTTCTCTCTCAGCTGCCGCACGTAAACGTTTCTTCAGCCCCTGGCCGTGGAAGATATTGTCTCCCAAAACCATTGCTACCGAATCCTGACCAATAAAATCAGCACCAATCACAAACGCCTGCGCCAGTCCGTCAGGGCTTGGCTGAACAGCATATTGAAGATTGATGCCGAACTGCTTTCCGTCTTCCAGCAAAGCCTGGAATCTGGGTGTATCATCCGGTGTGGATATAATCAGAATATCCCGGATTCCTGCATTCATCAAAACGGAAAGCGGATAATAAATCATGGGTTTATCATAAATTGGCAGTAACTGTTTTGATGTCACCTTGGTCAGCGGATACAATCTTGTACCGGAACCTCCGGCAAGTATGATACCTTTCATGCTTCCTCCTTTGAGTACATTACAATTATTTTAATCCATTGTGAGTACTATACCACAGAAATGCATACTTTGCCAAGGTACTTATCTGCTGCCTTCCTGACCATATTCCGGAATCTGGCTCATCAGGGTATTCAATTTCTGAAGCGCCTCTACCAATTCCGTCTCAATCTGCTTTTGATGAGTGATATCTTCTACCATTACAAAAAACATATGACTGTTCTCTTTCATGGATAAATGACGGAATGAAGCACGGATCCATTTGTCAGGTACCTCTGCCGGACGTATTTCAACATTTGCAGTACCGTTTCTGACTGCGGCCTCAACACCGCTGCGTAATGGCTCTTTACTTTCTTCAGCGCAGAAGTCGAACATATTGTCCCAGTATTTATATACCGTTTGATATGGTACATCGTGTACGCTGAGAAACAGGTCATTCATCAGAATGACTTCCAGACGCCCTGCATCATACTCAAGCAATGCTGCTCCGCCGATGCAGCTGTTGAAAATATAAGCTGCCTCACTCTGTCTTTCAAGAAATTGCCCGGTGTTAAATACCTTCTTCTCTTCTGATTTGCCAAGCCATCTTTTTCCCACTGCTGCGTTCGAAAGGATTTCATCAAATTCTTTACGGGGCATCGGTCTGGCAAAATAATATCCCTGCATATAACTGCAGCCGAGGTTTTTCAGATACTCAGCCTGTTCAAATGTTTCAACCCCTTCAGCAATTAATTCCATGCCCAGCCAGCGTGCCATCCGGATAATCGAACTGAGGATATTGCCCTGACGGCCGCCGGTATCGTCATTGCCGGCCAGAAACTTCATATCGAGTTTCAGAACTTCAGCCGGCACATCTTTCAATATATTTAAAGAAGAAAATCCACTGCCGAAATCATCCATCTCAATTACGAATCCACAATGCTGTAATTTCCCGACCATCTCAATCAGCTGTTCGGGATTCTCCATATATGCACTTTCCGTTATCTCCAGACGCAGCATCGATGGTTCAAGATCATACTTGCGGATCAGCCGTAAAAGCACCTGCTCCAGATCAGCCATGTAAATATCCATTCTGGAAATATTAATGGAGATCGGAATTGCTGTCAGACGGTCAGCATTATCCAGCGTATAGCGGATATATTTGCAGGCTTCCTCCCACACATACAGATCCAGTTCTGTAATCTGTCCTGTCCGCTCCAGAACCGGAATAAATTCAGCCGGAGAAATGCTGCCAAGCTGGGGATGCATCCATCTTACCAGCGCTTCCGCACCGACAATCGATCCATCTACATAATCATACTGCGGCTGCATCCAGATTGCAAACTCACCTTCTCTGATACCTTCGCTCATATGCTGTCCGATATCCAGCTCCCGCAGTTGTCGCTGACGCATGCTTTCATCATAGATTACATAATGAGCTCCGGAATTATTCTGCGTGAACTGCTGGGCAATGTTGGCCTTATCCATAATCTTATTCACATCAGGATCTTCCATATCATTTTGATTAAGCAGATAGATTCCGCAGGTCAGCTCCGGTGTGTAACCCCGGCTCTTAATCGCCTCAAAACCTGCCAGATCCGCCTCATCCTTTTCAAAAGCGGCAGCGATATCCTTTTCATCGTCATACCAGCGCAGCAGCACAAAATTATCTGCCGCCGCCCGTCCGAAGGTCTCCCCCTCACGACTTCCCACGCTGCAAATACGAGCCCAGTACTTTAACAGGGCATCGCCGATATCATAACCAAACATATCGTTTATATATTTGAAGCGTTTAAGATCACAGTACCAGATGGCGTATTTGCGGTCAGGATTCAGCCGGATCATCTTTTCTGCCGTTCGCAGAAACCCCTCCAGATTCAGGTGACCGGTCAGAGCATCAGTAAACTGCATCTGCCGGTTTCTGTCCTGAAGTATACGGCTGTGGATCAGACGCGAAACCGTACTTACAACAAAGTTCATAATATAATGCTGCGACTGATCCAGAGATACATTGGCAAGCAAGATAAAACCATTCAGTAATCCGTCCATAAATATCGGAACCAGATGTGCGGAATGAACTTCCTGTTTTTTGCATCGCTCCCGCATCACCTCAGGTACCTGCTCACTGGTACAGTCCGGTATACTCAGGTATCTGCCTGATCCCAGCAGTGTTGTCCATTCTGTCAGTGCCTCAACCGTCGGTGAATTCTTAATAAACAATAACTCACAACGCCCCTTTGCTGCCCAGAACGCTCTGACATCTCTGCCGGCAAACAATGAAATACTGCCTTTATCAGCACCAAAATAACTGCACACCCGGGAAATCATGAGCTGCAGTGATTCTTCCAGCTCATGGTCCTCTGTCATAACCGCTATGCAGTCATTAAAAATAGATATGGTCTCCATTGTCTCAGCCATCGTCTGATTCTGCTGCGGAATATTATCATTGTTCCTGGCTGCATACCGCGTAATCAGTGTCGAAAATTGATGTTCCTCGTATGTCATCGAACGTGTTTGATCATACTTACGCATCGTTCCGGTTGATTCATTCGTAATATCCACAATGAAACACCCCAAAGTATAATTCTCACAGCGGAAGCAGGAAATACTCAGATGCCTTCCAAGCGGTACAGAAAATCCTTTGATCAGCTGCTTCTCACCTGTCTCATAGCAACGGTCAAACCCCGTAATCCAACGTTTATCAGTCTCCGGAAACATAGCAATATATGGCTTATCTATTAAGTTCTCCGGTGAAGAATTCAGTATTCTCGCCCCCGGTGTATTAATATAACGGATATAGAAATTAACTGCCACACCCTGATCGTTGTATTCGAGCTCACCCAAAGCAAAACCGACAGGACTGTTGTCATAAACTGCTTTTAAATTAGCTAATTCCACTATGTATGCCTCCCAGTATATTTGTTATAAATTCTACCATATTTTTATACTATTTCCAAATAATGTAACCGATAAATATTATATTTTACCATTTGTAACCAAATATATCTCATTTTGAAATTTTCCACAAGTTTTTCACAAACTTCTCTTCCCAAATTATTATATTTATATTATAATAAAGATTAATTTACATCGGTTACTTTTTTACAATAATACGGTTACAAAAAGGAGAACTATGAATACCCCTACTATTTATGTACAAATGCTAGGTGGCTTTTCTGTCACCTATAACGACAACTCCATTAACGACCAGTCCAGCCAGTCCAAAAAGCCCTGGAACATCCTGGAATACCTGATTACTTTTCGTGACCGGGATATCCCATCCAGCGAGCTGATCGATCTGATCTGGTCCGAGAAGCAGGGTGTCAATCCCGGCGGAGCACTCAAGACACTGATTTTCCGTTCCCGTAAACTGCTGGAACCGCTTGGCTATCTTCCGCAAAACCTGCTGATTCAGAAACGTGGATCCTATTCATGGAATCCGGCCGTAAAAACAGTGGTTGATACGGATGAATTTGAAGCTTTGTGTACCCAGGCTGCTGCTGCCGATGACGCAGACATTCAGCTGGAATTGTATCTGAGAGCACTGCAGATCTATAAAGGTGACTTCCTTCCCAAGTCATCCTGGGAGTCATGGGTTGTACCGATCAATACATACTATCATTCGCTGTATCGTAAGTCGGCCCGAAAGGTCATCGAACTGTTATCGGCTCATGACGAGTGGGAGAAGATTATCGAGATCTGCCGGAAAGCTATAACGATAGAACCTTTTGATGAAGATTTCCATTATCATCTTATCTATGCTTTATATAATAACCAGATGCAGAACCAGGCCCTGGAGCATTATAAATATACCACTGATCTGTTCTATAATGAATTTGCCATTACTCCATCGGAACGCTTAAAGTCCTTATACATCATTATCAGCGACAACGAACACGGTATTACCACAGACTTGTCGCTGATCCAGGAAGGTATGCAGGAAGATACCCGCCGGGATGGTGCTTACTACTGTGAGTTCTCCGTATTCCGTGATATTTATCAGTTAGAGCGGCGTGCCATTGAGCGTACCGGTGACTCCATCTATCTGTGTCAGCTGACGATCCGCGATACCAATGGCGCATTTCCAAAACCGGCAATCATGGCCCGGGCGATGAATGATATGGAACAGGCTGTTTTTTCGTCATTACGCCGTGGTGACGTGTATGCCCGTTATAGCGTCAGTCAGTATTTGATTCTGCTGCCGACCATTTCTTATGAAAATGGCGAAACCGTTATGAAACGTATTATCCGTAACTTTAAGAAAGGATATGCCCGCAAGCAACTGGTTGTAGACTATTCACTTCAGCCCGTTACTCCGGACATAAGTGAAGAGCCAGCTTATCACTAAGCTGGCTCTTCGTCAGCTATACCCGTCCTGGCAGTCTGGCTGATCAGACTGATCAGCTCGAGAAAGCTTCGGAACGTAATTTCCTGACGGAGCTCCCGCCAGTAAATCATTCCCTGCCAACTCGAATTCGCCTTGAATTTCAGGCGAATACCAAAAGACATGCTGTGACCCTGGTATATATAACGGCAAAACAAACTATTGGGATACAACTTTTGCACTTCCAGATAATTATTTGCCTTGTCCTCATCGGCAAGGCAGCGCTTTAACTCCAGAACAAGCTGTTCTACATAAGCACTGGCAGATACCGGAGCTGTATCGTCAACCGGTTCTTCTCCAAGAATTGTGCAAATCTGATTCATCAACTGCCGGAAGCTGCGGAATACATACTTTTCTTTGGTCTCTTTATGTACCATCCGTCCCTGCCAGCTTGCATTCTGGCGGTACTGCACCCGGATCGCAAAGGTTGCCAGCTTTCCGTTGCGGCAGCCGCAGGCTTCTCTCTGAACATCAGGAAACTGCCTGTCACCGGTTAAAATCCGTTTATTTACTGATGCAACCGGGGCACCCTGTATTTCAAAAATACTTTCCATTTGTCTGATAAAATCTAAAAAACCAACGCAAACCTGTCCCTGTGTGTCATTTCCCCAGGTTACGATTCCTTTTATCACTGAATCTTCATACTGGTCAACCGAAAATGTGACATAATGCTTCTCATTACTGAGTGAGCTGCTTTTTGATATTGGCATGATCCACCTTACTTTCTGAACTCAATATACGCAATTTTAATCATTATACTATTTAACGGTTACACAAGGGTTACATCTTGTCAATTGTCGGTGTATTTGTTATTATTTTTTTTAATTTCAACAATAAAAATTAATCTTAAAAAAGTGTGTTAATAGGAACCAGATATAAAGCACATAAAATATGCCGCCCGTTTCCGGACGGCATATTCGTATTACTTTACTCAACAGCAGCTGAAATATCAGGAACAGACGCCGCCATCCCCTGACGGTAAAAGGCTTTACTGCCGGGAATCAGCACCCCGATCAGGGCAATGATTCCGCCGGTACCGATCATCAGCCAGCCAATCGGTACAAAATCTGCCATCGGCCCAAACACCGCCATTCCCAGCGGCATAAATCCGGAAAACATAACATTAAGCAATCCGAACACCCGCCCCTGCATTTCAGGTACCGCTTTTTCCTGCAGCATCGTCATCGACGCAGTCTGTACTACAGGTATGAAAAAACTGACACAGAACATCAGGATAACAAACAACACAAAGTGTGTGGTAAAACCCAGCAGAATGGAAAAGACCGCATAGGCAATCATCCCCAGTGCAAAGGTTTTATTACGGTTTGCAAAACCGCCCCACGTGCCAAGCAGCAAACCGCCCAGCACCATCCCGGCACAACCGACCATCTCATTGACAGACAGATACCAGACATTGCTGCCAAATGTTCGCTCAATCATCAACGCTACCAGAAATCCTGACGGCACGCACAGAAAAATAAAAGCCCCATAGATCAGCAGTACCCTGCCGATAAACTTATCCGTAACACAATATCTGATCCCTGCCTTCAATTCAGCAAAGAATGCCTGCTGCTCTGCGGCAGGTTCTGTCTTATGCTGCGGAATCCGGATGAAAGAAAGCACGGCAATGCCAATAACCGCAGTTATTACATCGATATACAGGATTTGTACAAGCGAGCCAAATGCCAGAATTGCTCCCGCCGCCGCCGGCGCCGCAAACTGCACCATCGACATAATACTGCCGTTGATACCATTAAACCGCATCAGCTGCTCTTCGGGTACCAGTTGTGGTATCATAGCATTAACAGCGGGTGTCTGTACTCCTGCACCAAATGAGCGGATTATCGACACGGCAATGATGGCAGGAAGCACATTCTCAACCGCATGTTCACTCACCAGAAAAACAGAAAGTCCCAATGTAGCAGCCGCAATCACACCGTCAGCTAAGATGATCAGCAGCTTACGGGAATAGCGGTCTGCCCATACTCCGCTGAAAAAGGAAATCAGCATTTGCGGGAGAGACGATGCAAGTGTGAGTGCCGTCACCCAGATTCCTGATGAGGTCTCCAATGTGACATACCATATGATTGCCATCTGGACAATTGACGAGCCAAACAGTGTGATACACTGACTGGCAAGAAATGCAACTACCCTTCTCATCCAGTCATCAGGTTTTGTTCTTTGTTTCATCTTCAATATCCTCCTCTTTCTCACTTGATTTCTGACAGTTCAAAAAAGCATATCACAGTCAGACAGATTGGTGGCATAATGGAGCGTCGGTCTGCCGCCGCAATATTTTTCCGGTTACCGATGAAGGGTGCCGCATAATATCCTCCGGTGTTCCCGACGCAACAATCATGCCGCCCCGGTCTCCGCCCTCCGGGCCAAGATCTATAATCCAATCGGATGCAAGCAGGATACCCGGGTTATGCTCAATTACAATGACACTGTTTCCCCGTTGTACCAAACGGCTGAAAACGTCGGTCAGACGATCTGCATCCTGCGGATGGAGCCCTGTCGCCGGTTCATCAAACAGATACAAAACTTTCTCACCACTTCGCCGGGATAATTCTTTTGCCAGCTTCAGCCGCCCGGCCTCACCTCCGGACAGAGTTGCTGCCGATTGGCCAAGGCCAAGATAGCCAAGGCCTACCTCCTGCAAAACCGCCAGCTTTTTCGCAATATTTTTTTCGTCTGCAAGCAGCCCGGCAGCCTCGTCTATGCTTAAATCAAGAATATCCGAGATGCTGTAACCTTTATATTTCACATTCAGCACCGATTTTTGATATCGCCGCCCCCGGCAGACAGGACAAACCACCTCTACGTCCGGCAGAAAATGCATGGACACAGTCAACTTTCCGGCCCCCTGACATTTTTCACAGCGCCCTCCGGGGACATTATAAGAAAAGTGTCTTGCTTCCAGACCGATATTCTGCTTTGCTGCAAGGGCGGCAAACAGGCTTCTGATATCAGTAAATAAGTCGGTGTAGGTTGCTGCATTGGAACGGGCCGAACGTCCGATGGATGCCTCGTTAATACTGACCACTTCGTCCAGTTCTTCTAAACCGGATACATGCGGATTGTGCTTTTTCTTTGGCTGATGAAAACAGGCCTCTGCCGCTTCTGCCAGCACACCAAATACCAGACTGGTTTTTCCGGCCCCCGATACACCACTCACGGTGACAAACATGCCCAGCGGGATCTCTACTGACAAATCCTTCAGATTCCCGGAATCTGCATGGCTGATACAGATACTTTTTCCGCTTCCTGCTGATTTTCTGCGTTTTATCGGCCTTATATTACCGCTCAGGTATTTTCCGGTAACGGAATCATTGCAGGCGATGATATCTTCTACGGTTCCGGACGCAATTACATTACCGCCATTTTTACCGGCACCGGGACCAAAATCAACAAGGTGGTCTGCCGCACGCATCAGTGCCAGATCATGCTCAATAACGATCACGGTGTTCCCCACATCACGAAGCCCGCGCAGGACCCGGATAATGCTTTCGCGGTCACGGTGATGTAATCCTGCGGTAGGTTCATCCAGAACATAGACAACTCCGGTCAGTCCGCTGCCAAGGATGGAAGCCAGCTTAATGCGTTGAATCTCCCCCGCAGAGAGCGAACCTGCCGTCTGATTCAGCCGCAGATATCCGGCGCCTACACTGATGATACGTTCCGTCCGCCGACGTAAATCTGCCAGTACACCGCCGATAATCTCCTGCTCCTGAGCTGTCAGGTGCTGCGGTATGGATTGAAGCCAATTGCTCATCTCCTCGAGAGGCATCGCCAGCGCGTCCGTAATATTTACACCCAATACTTCAACAGACAAAATATCAGAGCGAAAACGTATGCCATGACATTCCGGGCATTCCTGTTGAATCAGAAATTTCTCCAGTTTCTGTTTTGCACTAAATGAGCTTTTTTCTTCATACCGTCTCATCAGATTAGTAACGATTCCCTCAAACCGCCCTTCCGGCACCGTCTTTGGCGGATTCACCCCCGGAAAACGCTGCGTAAATTGCCTGCTTAGAACTCCATATAACAGAAGATCCATCTGCACCTCATCATATTCGCCAACCGGAACGCTGATATCGAATTTGACCCCATAGTGTCTGGCAGCATTCACGAGGGATGCACTATACCGGTCAACATAAGCCTGATCCCAGCCCCGTATCGCAAACTCCGCTACATTTTTCTTCTTATCAACCATTAAATCAATATCCGGCATACTTACCATTCCGATTCCTTTACAGGCCGGGCATGCGCCTTGCGGTTTGTTAAAAGAAAAATGACTGGCGGATAATTCCATTATGCTTTCACCACAATGGGGGCAGGCTGTCATCTGCTCATAAAGTGTACTATTATCTTCATTACCGTCCGGCAGTTCGGTAAGCATAATATCTGCTTTTTCATGTTCGCATCCGGAAACAACTTCGCCGCAATGAGGACATGGGCGTCTGCCCAGTCGTGCAAACAGCACCCGCAGATACGGTGCCAGCTCTGTGACAGTACCAACTGTCGATCGGGGATTGCGGTTTGTACTTTGCTGGCTGATCGAGATTGCCGGGGACAGCCCCTCGATCGATTCCACCCTGGGCTTTGAGCCAAGATCCATCAGCAATCCCATGGATTCCATATATTGCCGCTGACATTCCCGCTGCAAAGTTTCCATGGCAAGTGTTGACTTTCCGCTGCCGGATAAGCCGGTAAACACAATCAGCTTATTTTTAGGGATAGTCAGGTCAATATGCTTTAAGTTGTTTTCGTATGCACCTTTAATTTTAATTTCCATCATACACCACCTTTCTTTTTGTATTTCGAAATTATAACGTGAATAAAAAGATTGGTGGGTAAATGGAGGGTTTAAAAAATGGGCATAATAAACCCTCCATTAAAACACCAGGGTTTAAATGTGTGTTATACTAATTCAGGAAGGATGATTAAGATGAAAAAACAATATAAAACAGCACAGGTAGCAGCAATAATCGGAATACATCCCAACACAGTACGCCTGTATGAAGATTGCGGTTTTATAACAAAACCACAGCGCCTGAAAAATGGATACCGGGTTTTTACCGACCTGCACATTGCTCAGTTTCAGCTGGCACGAACAGCGCTTCAGGTAGAGGTATTACAGAGCGGATTGCGAAAACAGATGATTGAAATCATCAAATTATCAGCTCGATGTCAGTTTGATGAGGCAATGGCGGCTACGCTAAATTATATTTGTATGGTGAAAAAAGAGAAAGAAAATGCAGAGGAAGCCTTAGCAATCACAAAAAAACTGCTGAACGGTACTGATGAGGAACTGCCGAAATTATCGCTGGACAGGCGGCAAACGGCAGCGCATCTGGGCGTAACTATGGATACATTGCGAAATTGGGAATTAAATGGACTTTTGTTTGTGAAAAGAAAGCAGAACGGATACCGTATCTATACGCAGAATGATATTCAGCGGCTTAAGATTATCCGTTCTTTGAGATGTGCAAATTATTCTCTGTCAGCAATTTTACGGATGCTGAATGCACTTTCAAAAAGTGCAGAGATTGATATCAGGGAAGCCATCGATACACCAAAAGCAGATGATGATATCGTGACAGTCTGTGATAAACTGCTGACTTCCCTTGATGGAGCCGAGGCAAATGCACGGCAGATTCTTTGTCAGCTTAAATCTATGAAGAATGGGTTTGATTCCGGCTATTATTAAACTCGCTTAATTTTCATTCAGCTTAGCCAACTTGGCACTTTGATCGGCTGCAATCAAACTATCAATCAACTCCTGAATATCCCCATTCATAACCGAATCAATCTTATAAAGCGTAAGTTTGATCCGATGCTCCGTCACACGTCCCTGCGGGAAGTTGTAAGTACGGATCTTCTCAGAGCGGTCACCGGTACCAATCTGGCTGCGGCGTTCCTCAGCTTCGGCACTCTGCTTCTTCTCCAGTTCCAGATCATACAGTTTGGACCGCAGCAATTTAAACGCTTTATCCTTATTCTGCAGCTGTGACTTCTCGGTCTGGCTGTAGATAACAATACCGGTCGGTACATGTGTCAGACGAACTGCCGAGTCCGTCGTATTAACGCACTGACCGCCGCTTCCGGAAGCCCTCATGACGTCAATGCGGCAATCGTTCATATCAATCTGGATGTCAACATCTTCTGCCTCCGGCATCACTGCCACAGTTGCTGTCGAGGTATGGATACGGCCGCCGGATTCCGTCTCCGGTACCCTCTGTACCCGGTGTACACCGCTCTCATATTTGAGTTTGGAATACGCCCCTTTACCGCTTATCATCGCCTGGACTTCCTTGAAGCCGCCAATACCATTCTCGTTAACACTGATCAGTTCTACTTTCCAACGCTGACTCTCCGCATAGTTGACGTACATACGATAAAGTTCCGCTGCAAACAAAGCGGCCTCGTCACCGCCTGCACCGCCACGGATCTCCAGCATAATATTTTTATCATCGTTAGGGTCCTTTGGCAGCAGAAGGATCTTCAACTCCTGTTCCAGCTCTTCGATCCGTCTCTTGGCATCAGAAAGCTCTTCTTTCGCCATATCGCGCAGTTCCTCATCGCTCTCTTCTTCCAGCATCAGAACGCTGTCTTCCGCATCCTGTTTTGCCTGCTTGTATTTTTTATAAGCCTCCACGATGGGGGCCAGATCCGCCTGCTCTTTCATCAGCTTCCGAAAACGGTTCTGATTCTCTGTTACATTCGGCTCATTTAACGCCTGCATAACCTCTTCATAATGAATCAATATATCTTCCAACCTGTCAAACATGAGTAACTCCTCCTATAGCTTAACCTCTGCCTGTATTTATCTTTTCCAGGTGGCACAAACCACTCTGTCATTGTGCTGTAAATCTTTTATGACTCTGATGTTTTGATACCCCTGGTCCCGAAACAGACAGCTGACAGCTTCCCCCTGGTCATATCCAATCTCCATATAAATCGTGCCGTTGTCACTCAGGAACATACCGGCTTCTCTGGCCAGAATACGGTAATATTTCAAACCGTCCTCTGTTCCATCCAGTGCCAGCACCGGCTCGAAGTCCTTCACTTCCGGCTCCAGCGTCCGGATAACCGCAGTTGGTATATACGGCGGATTCGCAGTTATAATATCAAATACGTTATCTTCACAGTCATCCAGCGCCCGGAACAAATCCCCCTGCAGTAACCTTACACTGATGTCATCATCACCGCATAAAATATCGCGGTTCAACGCCGCTACCTGCAGTGCTTCCGGCGACACATCGGATGCCGTAACCGAGCGGTATCTCCCCCGCACCGCCAGACTGATCGCAATACAGCCGGAACCGGTGCACAGATCAAGCAGGCGTGATTCCGTATTCTTTTGTTCATCCAGAACCAACTCTACCAGAGTCTCCGTATCCTGTCTCGGTATCAGCACATGTTCATTGACCTGAAAAGTAAGCCCCATAAAATCCTGGGCGCCTACAATCTGCTGCAGTGGCCGGCGTTTTTGCCGCTGCTCCAGCATCCGGCGATACAATGCGGTCGCTGAGCAGTTAAAATCGCTGTCTTCCAGCTCCTGCATCCGGTTCATCAGATAATGTACCTGATCTAATCGAAATGCTGTCAGCAAAAGCAAACGGGCATCATTTTCTGCATCCGGGCTGCCGCTTTGCAGCAGAGACTCTTTTCCTTCGTTGAATAATTCAAATAACGTCATACTACAACCGGCTCATCCTGTACAGGATCTGCTTCAATTACCGTATCCGGAAAATTCTCCCGCAGATAAGCTTTCCAGTCAAATACCGCCTCAACAGCCTCAATCGCAACCTCAATCATGCTGTCATCAGGTTCCGTTGTCGTCAGGTTCTGCATCCACATCCCCGGCTTGCTGAGCAGATTGACAATAACCGAGTCGCTCCGTCCGGCAATCCGCAGAAATTCATACGACACACCGGCAATCACCGGAATCAGAACGATACGGCTGAGCATTCTGAGCCAGATCGTGTCTACCCGGATCACCATAAAGAACAGGATGCTGATCAGCATCACAATAATCAGAAAGCTGGTTCCGCAGCGCTTATGCTGCTTGGAACTTTTGCGGACATTTTCGACATTCAGCAGCATGCCATGTTCAATACAATTGATACATTTATGCTCAGCACCGTGATACATAAAAGTTCTGCTGATCTCTTCCATCCGGGATATAATCTTAATATAAGTAATAAATATGGCAATACGGATAACACCTTCCAAAAATGCCATAACTGTTTCCGAGTGAATAAAACTTCTCAGCCCGTTGGCAATCACCAGCGGCAGCAGCATAAAAATCACAACTGACATCACCAGCGAAAAAACCATAACTGCACCCATCAGAACCTTTTCAACTTTCTCACCAAATCTGTCATCGAGCCACTGCTCGAACTTACCGGGCTGTGATTCCTCCTCATCTTCGAAAAAGCTCGCCGAGAAACTCAGGGTTCTCATTCCAAGTACCATTGAATCAATAAAACTGAAAACGCCACGGACAAACGGAAGCGAAAAGAAACGGACTTTTTCAGTCATGCTGACATATTGATCCTTCTTAACTTCAATCTCACCATCCGGACGCCGGACTGCAGTGGCATAGTCGTCTTTATTCTTCATCATGATACCTTCTATGACGGCCTGGCCGCCGATACCAGAATATTTCAAAGTATTCTCCTTTCTGGATATAATTTCACCGGAAGCATTTTCCCGTGAACAAATTAAGAATGTGCCATGGTACATTCCAGTGAAATAATAAAGGTTGAGCCAAAGTGTCTCCACTTACGTCCCAACCTTCTCTGCTCTTAAAACAATTAAGCGTTAACACCGTATTTTCTATTGAACTTGTCAATACGGCCACGAGCTGCAGCAGCCTTCTGCTGACCCGTATAAAATGCATGGCACTTGGAGCAAATCTCCACGTGGATATCCTGCTTGGTAGAACCGGTAACAAATTCGTTTCCGCAGTTACAGGTTACCTTTGCCTGATAGTATGATGGATGGATTCCTTCTCTCATGATCTTCACCTCTTATCTCAAAATTATATAGTATTGTGATCATCTAACAGTCTCCATGTGTACTGTTAAAATCACCTCACATCTATAAACAGCTTTGTTAGTATAGCACAGAACAGGCCTGTTTGCAAGAGTTAATAACAGTTTTTCTTAGCTTTTTCTTAGTGAAAACGTATTTTTTTGGAATGTTCCACGAACTCGCGATTTGTCTTTGTCCGGGCAAATAAATCCAGGATCTTTTCTACCGCATCTTCTGGTTTTAATGTGTTTGTCGCCTTTCTGATGGCATCGACAGCTTCCGCCTCTTCTCTGGTCAGCAACAGGTCATCACGGCGGGTGCCGGATTTCAGAATATCAATCGCCGGGAAGACACGCTTCTCGGACAGCTTACGGTCAAGTACCAGTTCCATGTTACCGGTACCCTTAAACTCTTCATAGATAACATCATCCATCCGGCTGCCGGTTTCAACCAGTGCGGTAGCCAGAATCGTCAGGCTGCCAACCTCACGCAGATTACGGGCGGCACCGAAGAATCGTTTCGGCATATGAAGCGCCGCCGGATCTAGACCGCCGGACAGAGTACGGCCGCTTGGCGGAACCACCAGGTTGTAAGCACGGGCCAGACGGGTAATGCTGTCCAACAGAATCGTAACATCGCGGCCATGTTCAACCAGACGTTTGGCACGTTCAATTACCATCTCCGACACTCTTTTATGGCGCTCCGGCAACTCATCAAATGTTGAATAGATCACTTCAACATTATCACCGACAACAGATTCCCTGATATCGGTAACCTCCTCCGGACGTTCATCAATCAAAAGAATGATCAGATGCATTTCCGGATGGTTTGTCGTAATCGTCTGGGCAACCTGCTTCAGCAGTGTAGTCTTACCGGCTTTGGGCGGTGACACGATCATTCCACGCTGCCCTTTGCCGATCGGTGCCAGCAGATCCAGTACCCGCATTGCAGTTGAGGACTTGCCCGGAGTCTCCATATGAAGACGCTGGTTCGGGAAAATAGGTGTGAGATCTTCAAAATTCGGTCTGCGCTCCACGACATGAATCGGATAACCATTTACCGTTCTGATAAAAAGTAATGCTGCAAATTTCTCAGTAGCCATCTTGACTCTGCGGTTACCCCGGATGATGTCACCTGTTTTAAGGTTGAAACGGCGGATCTGAGACGGTGCCACATAGACGTCATTCTCACCCGGAAGAAAGTTCTCACAGCGAATAAAACCAAACCCGTCCTGCATTACCTCCAGGATTCCGTTTGCTTCTACGCCACTGTCAAGGTCGTTGATCTCCTGCTGGGATAATTCCTGCTGGCGATTGTCCCGCTGCGGGCGTGCCGGGCGCTGCTGTTCCTTTATCTCGGCGCTGCGCTGTACGGTGGCCTTGGATGGGGCTACTGCTGTCTTGGCAATCTCCTCTGCCTCTGCGGCTGCACATAATGCTTCGATCAACTCCGATTTACGCATTGTACTGCTGCCCTTAAGGCCCTGACTCTTGGCAAGTTCTTTCAACTCTAATAATGGCAGGGTTTGTAATTTGTCCCTCATAAAATCTCTCCGTTTCCTGGCATCATTGCCACTCACTATTATTTTTCTTCATTTTTACGACAATCGGGGTAATTTTCAGATCTTGGAAAATACTGAATAAAGATACCGGGGAGTGATTGCACACTCCCCCACTTCACTTGCCAGTATTATATACCTGTTTTGGAAAAAAAGAAAGTATTTTTTATTCTTTCGTTGTATTAACTGAAGTTTTCAGGAAATTAAGATGATCCCGAATCTGTTTTTCATAGCCATTTTCAGATGGATGATAAAAAGTCTGCCCCTCCATGCCATCTGGCAGATACTGCTGTTTTACATAGTGGTTTGGATAATCATGGGCATACTGATAACCTTGTCCATGTCCCAGCTTCGCCGATCCTTTGTAATGACTGTCCTGCAGATGTACCGGAACCGGCATATGCTTCTGATCCCTGACAGCCGCCATCGCGTCTCCGATCGCACAGACTGCGGCATTGCTCTTGGGCGCAGATGCTACATAAGTCACTGCCTGGGCCAGAATAATCTGCGCCTCCGGCATGCCGATCCGCTCAACTGCCTGAGCTGCAGTCACGGCAACCGTCAGTGCCTGAGGATCAGCATTGCCCACATCTTCCGCCGCACAGATCATAATGCGCCGGGAAATAAACTTGATATCCTCCCCTGCATAAAGCATCCGGGCCAGATAATAAACCGCCGCATCCGGGTCCGAACCACGCATACTTTTGATAAATGCGGATATGGTATCATAATGGTTGTCCCCATTCTTATCATAGCGGACCGCCCGCTTCTGGATACATTCCTGTGCCGTCTCCAGATCGATATGAATCCGGCCGCTCTGCTCATCCCTGCCGGTAGTCAGAACGCCGAGCTCAACGGCATTGAGTGCAGCTCTGGCATCACCATTGGCAATGTCAGCCAGAAAATCCACAGCATCCTCATCCATCTCGGCATGATAGCTGCCCATCCCTTTGGTCTCATCAGACAGGGCACGGTGAATCAGAGCTTTAATATCATCCTTTTCCAGCGGCTTGAGCTCAAAAATGCGGGATCTCGATAAAAGCGCTCCGTTGACTTCAAAAAACGGATTCTCCGTAGTTGCTCCGATCAGAATCAGAGTACCGTCTTCAACAAACGGCAGCAGATAATCCTGCTGGGTCTTGTTAAACCGGTGAATCTCGTCAACAAATAATATCGTCCGCTTGCCATACATACCGAGATTGTCCTTGGCTTCACGAACAACCTCTTCCATATCTTTTTTACCGGCTACCGTGGCATTGATCTGGCGGAAACTGGCCTTAGTGGTACTGGCAATCACTTTTGCCAGGGTAGTCTTGCCTGTTCCGGGCGGACCATAGAAAATAATCGATCCCAGCTGGTCTGCCACAATGGCCCGGTAAAGCAATTTATCTTTTCCTATAATATGCTTCTGGCCAACCACTTCCTCCAGTGTGGTCGGCCGCATCCGCGACGCCAGGGGGGATTCCTGCTCCTGGGTGGCACTTCTCATATAATCAAACAAATCCATATTGATTCCTCATTATCCTGATTAGTTACATTGGTACAACATCATATGTACCCAGTATAGACTTGTTTGGCCGGTTATGTCAATCACTTTTCCGTACATTTGTTCTGTTTTCTATTCAATCAGCAGTTCATCTACGGTAACAAAGGTATACCCCTGCTGCTGCAGCTTATCAACAATCTCCAGCGCCGCTTCCACGGAAGTCGGGAAAATATCATGCATTAATATAATCGAGTCCTCATCTGCCCGTTTCACAACCTGACTGACAATTTTATTGGTATTCTGCAGCTGCCAGTCCCGTGAATCAACCGTCCAGAAGACTGTTGTCAGGTCAAGCCGGCACTCCAGCTTTTCATTCCAGTCTCCATATGGCGGCCGCAGATACTGCGGCGTATCGCCGACGATATTGGCAATCAGCTGACCGGTATGCTCAATATCTTCGCAGACAGCTTCTTCCTTTTTATCAGTCAGTCTGACGTGAGAATAGCTGTGGTTACCGATCAGATGGCCATCTTCCTGCATCCGGCTGACAAGAGATTCATTTCCTGCAATATTCTTCCCCATCAGAAAAAAGGTAACCCTCACATTCCGTTCTTTTAATCCCTCTAAAAGCTGCTCCGTATAAATCTTATGCGGGCCATCATCAAAAGTTAGCGCTATCATCTTTGGCTCCAGCGGATCAGCTGCTGCCGCCGCAGATCCCAAACCACCGCGATACTGCATCGCTCCGGCAAAACCGCCCAGCAGTATCGCATCCAGCATCAGTACTGATACCAGCAGAGCCACCCGTTTCCTAAGTTTCCAATGCTTCATGTTCTGCCATCCAGATTCTCTCTCCATAATATTTTATGCACTGAGAAGCGAAATCTTAACTGTTTTCCCGTAAAGCAAAGAATACTGCCTTATGGCCGGTACCCAGGCACAATAAGGCAGTAATGTCAGATCTTTTATCAATTATTTCAAAACTTCTGCATAAGCTGCAGCCATACCCTGATCCTGAATCAGGTCATACCATTTCTGTACTTCCGGCAGCATATCCGTTAAATCCTGCCCCCAGTAGGCTTCTTTTTTCAGAATATCAGCTACGGAAGCTGTTTTCATAAAGGTTACGATTTCTTCACCATCATTAGCCGCATCGGTTCTGTAGAATGCGATCAGAGCAGACAGCGAGAAGGTCAGTGCCTGAGGGTATTTGCCAAACTGATCTTTGTATTCCAGAATGGTCGGCAGCACTCTGGCCTTAAACTTGGATACAGAGTTCAGGGCAATTGACAGCAGCAGATGTTTGATAAAAGGATTGCTGAAACGTTCCAAAACAGCAGCACCAAACTTTCTGTTGTCATCATTGTCGCCAATCGTCGGAATAATCTCATCAAAAATACATTTCTTTAATACAGCTGATACCGTTTCATCTTTCAAACATTCACCAACGGTTTCCAGTCCATACAGATGTGCACCTAATACCATTGAAGTATGGGCACCGTTCAGGATTCTTACTTTACGCTTCTTATATGGGTCTACATTGTCGGTCCATACAACATTAAAACCGGCTTTCTGCAATGGCAGTTCATCTTCATGCTGTCCTTCGATAACCCAGAGATGGAAGATCTCAGCAGTATCCATCATATCATCCTGCTGTCCGATTCTTTCACAAAGAGCCTGATGCTCATCTCTCGGAAATCCGGTTACAATACGGTCTACCAGTGTTGAGCAGAAATCATTCTCAGCCTTCATCCAGGCTTTAAAATCGTCACCCAGGTCCCACAGATCAGCATACTGCATGCAGCATTTTTCCAGTTCTTCACCATTGTGGTCAATCAGTTCACAGGATAAAACGATAAAACCTTTTAATCCGGCTTTGAATCTATGGTACAGAAGCTGGGTCAGCTTGCCGGGGAATGACTTCGCCGGAGCATCAGTAAATTGATTATCCGCTTCGAAAACGATGCCGGCCTCAGTGGTATTTGATACAACAAAGCGGAAGTCCGGATTCTCAGCCAGCTTAAGGTAACTTTCATGATCAGTATAAGGATTGATACATCTGCTGATAATATCGATATGGGTATGCTCATCCACTACCGCACCATTATCGATGCCTCTTAAAAACAGATTATATTCACAGTTCTGTTTTTCAAGCATATCGCACATGCCTTTTTCAATTGGCTGCACTACCACGACAGAGCCGTCAAAAAGCCCCTGATCTTTCATCTTCTGAAAGAAGTAGTCAACAAAACCACGTAAAAAACCGCCTTCACCAAACTGAATTACTGTTTCTTTTCCCTTGTTCATCCTCTGCTAACCTCCGCGATAACTTATTTTTTGTAAGTGCTTACATTTTTAATAACAAGAACACAATTGTCCCTGTATGGATTACTATACACTATTTATTTTTATAATGCAATAGGTTTTCAAGTTTTTTTGTAAGCGTTTACATCTTTAGTTGTCACTTATTACAATACAGTACCACATGATCTTTACCAAGGGATTTGCTATGATACAATGCCTCATCTGCCTTGTTCAGAAGAACTGAAAACTCAGTTCCGTCAGTCGGATAACAGGCAACACCAATACTGGCCGTCACCCGGTGTGCAGACTGTCCGTCTTTGCTTCGCGGTTCGGAAGACAGCTGGGGCAGCTTCATCTCACGTATCCCCTGATTTACCCGGGAAAGGCGTTCCAAAATAATAGTTTTTGATTCACATCCCCGGATGCAGATCAAAAACTCATCACCGCCATATCGCGAGACCAGATCCTGTTCGCCGACATTAGCACTTAATATACCGGCAATCCGCTTCAGCACCACGTCTCCATATCCATGACCATAGTTATCATTTATCTGTTTAAAATTGTCCAGATCGAGAAAGCATACAGCAAAGGTTTCTTCATTGTTTCCCTGAACCATTTCTTTTAATATCCGGCTGATCGTACTGCGGTTATAAATACCCGTCAGATAGTCGTTTTCAGCTTTAAACTTTAATTCCTCCAGGCAGTCCTTGTAGTAACCCAGTTCCTCCTGCAGCCGCATAACCTGATCCCGCAGAATGATGTTGATCTTTTCCAGATTTTCGACTTTTTGTATCAATTGTTCTTCTCGTCTCATTTTGTCACCTTTGCATATAACCGTAAAAATCTTTTTGCAGCAAAATTTGCATTTAATTAATCTATATGAACATAATATCTATGGAGATTATTATAACACATCGCAAATCTAGATACAATATAGAATGGTTGATGTAACAAAAAAGTAAATATTTACGATCAGGAGGAATCTTGTGGAGTTAAACTATAATGATATTGGGGCCAGGATCAAGAAAAAAAGACTATCCCTCAAAATGACGCAGGATACCCTTGCAGAAAAAGTCAATTTATCGACACCCCATATGAGCCACATCGAAACCGGCAATACCAAAGTCAGTCTGCCAACGCTGCTGCGTATAGCAAATGAACTGGAATGCTCGATGGATGAGCTGCTTTGTGACAGTCTGAAACACGCCCCGCATCAGTTCGAAGATGAAATCTATCTGGAAATTATTGATTGCAGTGAAGATGAGATCCGGATCATTGCCGATACTGTAAAAGCTCTGAAAAAAAGTCTGCGCAGGAGAAAGAACAAGGCGTAATCCCAAATCACAAACATTAAAAAAAGCCACGGTCAGAAAATTACGACTGTGGCTTTATTATTTCATGTATAATCGAGGATTAGACTACAGTTACGTTAACTGCCTGCATTCCACGGTTTCCTTCGGTTGTTTCGAAGGTAACTTTCTGGCCGTCTTCAAGAGTTTTGTATCCATCAGTAGCGATGCCAGAGAAATGTACGAAGATCTCTTCGCCTGTATCGTCGTTTGTCAGGAAGCCATATCCTTTAGTTGCGTTAAACCATTTTACTGTACCGTTATTCATAATGGTACCTCCTATAAATTATAATTTGTATTAGTGCTGAAACAAAAAAATCACATATTTTTGTAAATCGAGAATGCACTTCTTGACTTACAAAAATATGTGAATCAAAAGCTCATACTAAATACAAGTGTATTTTATCACCGGGATTCGAGAGTGTCAAGCACTTTCGACAGATAAACTTAATATTTTCGTAAGCATTCTGTGTGATGGGTGTATCGCCGGAGAATGCCTGCGGCGATACACAAATGCTATCTCAATTCAGATGAAAGAATATTGTCTCTTTGATATACGAATTCAGGTGCTGAGTAATCATAAAAAATCACATGCGCCTCTGATGCCGGTATCATTCCAAGCGTTTCGGTCGCAACCTCATATACATAATCAAGACTTTCGGTAAATGCATACTTACGCTCCGCCATCTCATTATCCTGTTTCAGGGTGATCACCTGTCGCTCCAGCTGTTCCAGCCTCCTGACCCGCAGATTTACATTTGTCCATAGCTGAATATGGCTGCAGCAGGAGTAGATCGCAAATACTGATGCCAGAATCAGCAGAATCGCATAGGGTGCTTCCATGAATAAGGGATTCTTCTCTCTTTCCAGATATAATTCACCGGAAAGTTTATTTACTTTAATTGTGTATGGTTTCTCGATTAGTTTACGTATCTGTGGAAATGCATTGTACAAGGCCGCCCGCATCATTCGTATCCTCCAGCATCTTAATCCATGCGTTCATCGCTCCCGTCAGCCATTTATTCTTATGATAAATCGTCTGCTGCCAGATCTCATGACCCGGGAGATTGTAGTGTAATCGTTCCAAACGTGATTCCTGTATATCTTCCTGCACCAGCACGTCCGGCAGAAGGGTGATTCCATCTCCCATTCGCACCAGCCGGATCGCCAGGTTTAAATTTTCAATTTCCATCAACCGGTCAGCTGTCAGGCCGGCTTCTGCCATTGCCGCTTCCAGATTCTTCTCATATGAAACCGCCGGATTCCCCCGGATCAGATCATGCCGTAAAATATCTCCAAGCGCCAAATCCTGTTTGCCGCAAAGCGGATGTTCCGGCACCGCAAAAAAATGCACCGGTTCCTGCCAGTCACAGGCATGGATCAATGCCGCATCCTGAATCCGGTAATCCATAATCATCATCAAATCAATTTCATTATGGAGCAGCATCCGCATCAGGGTCTGGCTGTCGGTACTTTGAACTCGCAGATGAACCCCCTGATATGTCTGCCGGTAATGATGAATCCACTCCGCCACTCTTGACTCCGGCATCGTATCAGCAACACCCAACCGCAGGGTACCATCGATCTGTTTTCTTTCCCCTTTGCCAATCTGCAATGCCTCCTGGGATGTCTTCACGATCTGTCCGGCGTAACCAAGCAGCTCCTGTCCATGTTCCGTAATCCGGATCTGCTTCCCTACCCGTTCGTAAAGCGCAACCCCCAGTTCCTGCTCCAGCTGCTGCATCTGCATGGTTACGGTTGACTGCGCATACCCCAATTGCTTTGCCGCTTTGGAAAGGCTTTGCTGTTCGGCTACCTTGATGAAGGTGAGCAGATTTCTAATTTCCATATGGCGTCATTCTATCATTTATTTTGATGTGTTTTTAAAAATACTTCATTTTTTCCGATATATCTATTATAGTATGGGGCGGGGGAAAATGCAAGGGGAAAATGGGGCGGGCGGGAATAATTTGCAAGGGAAAGCGGGGCGTTTGGGCCGGATGCGGCTCCGTTCTCTTGACCGGACATTCCTAAACTTCTAAAGGACTGTCGTAGTCTCGTTCAATGTCGCCGCATCCGGCCCAAACGCCCCGCTTTCCCCAGTAACTTTTTCGCACCCACTGGGTAAAAAAACAAAAGCCGCATGGACACTTTTTTTCGTGGCCATGTGGCTTTTGGGGTTTATCAATATGTATTAATAAATAATATTATAGTCTTCCAGATTCACTTCCTTAAATTCAGATCGCTTAAACCGGTCTTTTAAATGGTAGGGAACTGTGCAGTCGTAAATTGTCTTGCAGGTGATTCCTCTGTCTGTCAGCATTGGATTGTATTCGGGGCCCTGGGAGGGGTCAAGCGGGTGACAGCGTACCCCTGGTATACATATAGTGTCCACATCGCCCTGATATCTCGTGTTCAGTGCCCATAATACATCGTCGGTATCGAAGATGTCGACGTCATCATCTACCAGGATTACATGTTTGAGTTCGGGAAATGCGGTCATTGCAATCAGGCCGGCCTGGCGCTGACGGCCTTCATCGCTGGGAGTCTGTTTCGCAAATTGAATGACAGCCATATACTTGCCGCCGCCTGAGCGGTGAGCATATACATTCTTAACCCGGCCCGGCATTGCTTTTTCTACCATGCCGAGAATACTGGCCTCAGTCGGTATGCCGGCCATGCTCACATGTTCTTCACTTGGTCCGATACAGGTCTGGATGATCGGGTTTTTCCGGTGTGTTACAGCTTTGATTCTGACTACCGGAAGTTCGCCGGACACATGGCCGGTATAACCCGGGAATTCGGGCATCGCTTTGCCGGTGTTTGTATTGATGTCCTCGCGCATTCTTTTTCCGGCAACCAGTTCGCCTTCTATAACAAATTCGGCATTGGCAATGCAGTATTCATCAATGGTTTTGCATTTTACCAATTCTACCGGCTTCTTTCTTAATGCTCCGGCAATGGACAACTCATTAAATCCCAGCGGGGTGGTCGGCGGCTCAAAGCATGATGCAATCTCAATCGCCGGATCAACTCCAATACTGATACTGATTGGAAGATTAACACCTTCTCGCTCTGCTTTTTCCCGGAATGCATCCAGATGACGAACACCCGGAGTAAAGAACATCGTCATCTCATTTTCTGACTGCAGGCAGAGGCGGTGGATTGTTACATCTCCTTCTTTTGCATTGGGATCAGATGCATAACACATTCCCATTGTTATGTATGGTCCTGCATCTTCTTCTGTATTCTGCGGGGCCGGAAGAATTTTTCTGATATCAAATCCTTCATCGGCTGCATAATGTATTTCTTCCTGGCAACTGGCCCGGCTCTCATCAACGGCCACCGGCATGATTGGATTGGCGGCTGCATCTTTTAGTAAAAATCCCAGTTTCTCCGGCTCACAGTCCAGCAGGTATCCTACCCGTTTTCTGGAGGCGAGAAGCCCGATCAGCACCTGTTTATCAGGAAATCCCTTGATATTGCGAAACAGCAGTGCCGGACCTTCTTTGGTTGGCCGCATAACTGTCCCGCCTGCGCCGACATAACGGTACACACCTGAAATTTCTGCATAAGCATCTACCTCTGTATCGGTATAGGCAAACTGCCCCTCCTTCTGTTTCAGCAGCTCCACTGCACTTCTTAAGTCATCCACCATTATTTTACTCATTTTCTTTCCACCATTTTTCGATCGTCTCTGCTCCCGCCTGACACATAGATACGGTCTGAGCGATCTGCTCCTTTCTGATATCATCAATATGTATTCCACAGATAATGCATAGTCCACCGGGACACTGAAAAGCCAAACGCCGGTACAAGGATTCCGTCACAACATCTTCTTTGTGATGCTGCCGGGCAAATGTCTGGCTGCCGCTGCTGTCGCCAAGTGTAACAGCACCGATATGAGGTGCATCGCCGCCGGCAATCAGTAAAAGAAAGTCATTGCCCGTCCGGATCAGCTGAAACTGGATGGTGATACTCTGTTCATCAAGAAAAAAATCAAGTATTTTCTTCAGCACCTGACCATCCCCCTATTGTAATTGATTGCAGTTATCCGGCTTCTTCCACCGTCGTTCATGAGTTCTCCTGATCCCAAACTGATCCATCACCTTCATGACAATATGATCTACGACATCATTAATTGAATCCGGATGATTATAAAATGCCGGCATCGGCGGCAGGATGACTGCTCCTGCCTGTGACAATTCGTACATATGCTTCAGATGAATTGTGCCAAGCGGTGTTTCACGCGGGCATATGACCAACGGCCGCCGCTCTTTCATCGCAACATCACAGGTCCGGACAATCAGGTTGTCGCTATATCCGTTTGCAATTCCTGACAGTGTTTTCATGCTGCACGGAAGAACAATTACACCATCAATGGGAAATGATCCGCTGGAAATATCAGCCGCCAGATCCCGGTTGTCATAGCAGACATCTGCAAGGGCCATCACATCTTCCCTTTTCAGGTCTGTCTCCAGTTCCAGGTTAATCCAGGCATAATCGCTTAATACCACATGAGTACGCACTTCTGGTATCTCCCTTAGTTCTTTTAAGAGATGTACGCCCAGGATAACGCCGCTGGCGCCTGTAATTCCAACAATCAGATCCATATATGTTCCTCCGCTCTTGTAATCTTATACCATTACTTTACTTCACGCAGGATGTACAATCAATTCAAAACGTGGTATGATTGTTTCCATAATAGAAACAATCATACCACGACTGCGAGGAATGAATGATGACGATCGATCAACTCAAGTATTTTGTTATGGCTGTTGACAGCCCGACTTTCATGGAGGCCGCTGAACGTTTGCATGTATCTCAGGCAACACTGTCCAAACAAATCAGAAAACTGGAAACAGAACTCGTTATCCGCCTTTTTGACCGGAGCCAGCGCCAGGCCGTTCTGACCCCTGCCGGCAGTGCTTTTTACCGGCACGCAACTATCCTGCTGACTGATTATAGTAACATGATACATCAGATGAAACCGTTTCATGATATCGACAGGCCCACAATAACATTAGGTGTATTGCCTATCCTTCCGCAGTATCGATTGACTCCCCTGCTCCATAATTTCCAGAAAACTCACCCCGGGTGCCGTCTGATCATCAATGAAGTGGAGGATAATATCTTACTGGAACGTTTACGCAGCAAAGAATTTGATCTGGTCATCGGCCGCAGCAAATCTTTGGGCAGTCTGCCCTGCAAAAAGATTCTGCTTGCCAATGATGAACTGGTACTGCTGACTGCCCGGAATCACCCGTTGGCCAGACACAGACAGGTATCCCTTCAGGAATTGAAAGATGAAAGCTTTTTGTTTATGCATCAGGAAAGCAGCATCTATCAACTCTGTGTACAGTCATGCGAAAATGCTGGGTTCCATCCAAATATCGTTCGTACCGCTAAAATCGAATCGATTCTTGATGCTGTAGCTGCCGGCGAAGGCGTATCCCTGTTATGCCGGAAAAACCTTGATGTATTTAACCATCATAATACGGCTGTCATTTCGTTGAGCGAAGCCATTACCACAGATGTTGTTCTTGCTTATTCAACTGCGAAAAAACTATCTGCATTTGATCAGAAATTCATAAAATATATCAGTTCTAAAGGATAAAAAGTCCGGCTTGCCGGACTCTTGCGCCGGAGCCAAAAAAATCCCCGGAAAATAAATTCCGGGGATAATAATTGATGCATTTTAAAGAGTTAATACTACTTAAGAGTTACTTTAGCGCCTTCGCCTTCCAGAGAAGCTTTCAGCTGTTCAGCCTCTTCTTTAGATGCTGCTTCTTTAACAACTTTAGGAGCGCCATCAACTAATTCTTTCGCTTCTTTCAGTCCTAAGCCGGTTGCTTCACGAACAACTTTGATAACTTTAACTTTGTTTGGTCCAACTTCGGTCAGCTCTACGTCGAACTCAGTCTTCTCTTCTGCTGCTTCGCCTGCGCCGCCTGCTGCTGCTACAACAACACCTGCTGCTGCAGATACACCGAATTCTTCTTCACATGCTTTAACTAAATCATTCAGTTCTAATACGGATAACTCTTTAATCGCTTCAATAAATTCTGCGGTGGTTAACTTTGCCATTTTTATTTCCTCCATTTAGTTTTAATATTATTTTTGTATGGTAACACCATGCTCAGTGTCGCGCACAAGACGCGCTCGCTTTGCAGGTGGGCTTGATTGCCAAGCTCGAAAATACCTCGCTAAGCACTCAATGCCTATGCTTCAGCGCCTTTTTCAGCGATCTGATTAAGCACACGAGCCAAGTTTGTAATTGGAGACTGCATGCTTCCGAACAAACGGCCCAGCAGTTCGTCTCTGGACGGGATGCTGGAGATTGCCTGCATTCCTGTAGCATCGTAGTAAGCTCCTTCTACGATTCCGGCTTTGATCTCTAACTTTGGTGCAGTTTTTGCAAACTTAGCCAATACTCTTGCCGGTGCAGTTGCATCTTCCTTGGATACTGCCAGTGCGGTTGGTCCCTCTAAGTCTGGTTCCAATGCAGCGAATTCAGTACCTTCAGCAGCACGTTTGATCATGGTATTCTTAAATACTTTATAAGTAATACCTGCTTCTCTTAACTGCTTACGTAAATCGGTATCCTGAGCAACAGTAAGACCACGATAGTCTACTACTACTGCAGAACTTGCACCGTTTAACAATTCAGAGATCTCTGTGATCACTGGCTGTTTTAATTCAACTTTTGCCATTAATGATTACCTCCTGTTTTATTTTTGCAAAACATATAACTGGAGACTGTAAGGAAAAAGCCTCTCTGACATTAAGACAGAGAGGCTCACAAATTCATTAATAAATAAAGAATTGTATATTCCCTCGGTAGGCGGCTGTAACCTTATGCCTTACGGCACCTACTGTCTTCGGCAGTCAATACTTGTGTATGATATCATACTATATTTTGAATGTCAACATCAAAGTGAAATTAGTTCACCAGTTTACCTACATTCAGTTTTACGCCTGGTCCCATGGTAGAAGTCAGGGTTGCACTCTTAATGTAAGTACCTTTTAATGCACTTGGTTTCGCTTTAATAATAGCATCCATAAGCGTCTGGAAGTTGTCCGCTAACTGATCTTCTGTGAAAGAAGCTTTTCCAACTGGCACGTGGATAATATTTGTCTTATCAAGTCTGTACTCAATCTTACCGGCTTTGATGTCGTTGATTGCTTTTGTAACGTCCATGGTTACGGTACCAGCTTTTGGGTTCGGCATTAAGCCCTTTGGTCCAAGTACACGACCAAGACGGCCTACAACGCCCATCATGTCTGGTGTAGCTACAACTACGTCAAAATCCAACCATCCTTCATTCTGGATCTTTGGAATCAGTTCTTCGCCGCCAACGTGATCTGCACCTGCTGCTACAGCCTCGTCTAACTTTGGTCCCTTTGCAAATACCAGGATTCTGGTAACTTTACCGGTACCATGAGGCAGAACAACTGCACCACGAATCTGCTGATCTGCGTGACGTCCGTCACATCCGGTTCTGATATGAGCCTCTACGGTTTCATCAAATTTTGCTACTGCTGTTTTCTTTACTAATGCGATAGCATCTGCAGCATCATAGAGCGTCCCGCGATCTACTGCTTTCGCCGCTTCTACGTATCTCTTTCCATGTTTCATAATAAATAACCTCCTAGTGGTATTGTCGGGGAATTCCCTCCCACGTTTTTTTATAGTTTCATCTCGGACCGATATTAGTCTTCTACAGTGATACCCATACTTCTTGCGGTACCTGCAATCATGCTCATAGCTGCTTCCAGGCTTGCTGCGTTTAAGTCAGGCATCTTCAGTTCAGCGATTTTCTGAACTTCTGCTTTGGAGATGGTAGCTACTTTTGCTTTGTTAGGAGTTGCAGAACCGGATTTGATTTTGCAGGCTTTCTTTAACAAAACTGGAGCTGGTGGAGTTTTCGTAATGAAGCTGAAGCTTCTATCTGCATAAACAGTGATAACAACCGGGATGATCAGATCGCCCTGGTCTGCTGTTCTTGCGTTGAATTCCTTGGTAAACTGTACGATATTAACACCGTGCTGACCCAGAGCCGGACCAACCGGCGGTGCTGGTGTAGCTTTACCTGCCGGAATCTGTAATTTGATGTAACCAGTTACTTTCTTTGCCATGATAATGACCTCCTAATAATGTGGTATTGTCGGGGATTTCCCTCCCACGCATTGAGTGCTTAGTAAGAACGTTCCTCCGAACTTAGCATTCAAGCGCACCCTGTGCGCGACATTGCGCATGGTGCTGCATTTCGTGTTACATTTTTCTGATTTCTGTGTAGCCCAGTTCGACTGGGGTTTCGCGGCCGAACATCTCAACATTGATGGTGACGGTCTTCTTTGATTCATTAATGGCGCGAATAGCACCGATTGTATCCTGCCATGCTCCGGCAGTAACTACAATGGTATCTCCCACTTCAAAACCAACCACCACATCTCTGCGGCCAAATCCCAGACTTGCCATTTCCTCTTCCGAAAGCGGTACCGGTTTGGATCCCGGGCCGACGAAGCCTGTTACCCCACGGGTGTTTCGTACTACATACCATGTCTCATCATTCATGAACATATGGATCAATACATACCCGGGAAACATCTTCTTGTCTGCCAGCTTCTCCACGCCGTTTTTAAGTTCTGCCACTTCCAGCATCGGAACGGACACTTCTAAAATCTGTTCCTGAAGATTGCGGTTCTCGATCGTTTTCTCAATGTCAACTTTAACTTTGTTCTCGTAGCCTGAATAGGTATGAACTACATACCACTTTGCTTCTGACATAGTATCACCCTCGCTTTTTTATATTACATAATGAACTGCAAACCCCATTTGATAACAACATCCAAAAGCGCAATCAGCAAGCCAAGAGCAACAGATACGGTAAGTACCGCAGCCGTCTGTTTCGCAACAGTCTCTTTATCAGGCCACACGATTTTTTTGAACTCAGTCTTCAACCCTTTAAAAAAACTCTTTTTCGGAGCCTTTTCAGCGTTTGTGTTTGTAGCTTCTCCCATATTCACACTCCTTACTTGGTTTCTTTGTGTAAAGTATGTGATTTACAGAATCTACAATACTTTTTTGTTTCCATACGGTCAGGATGGGTCTTCTTATCCTTCGTCATGTTGTAGTTACGTTGTTTGCATTCTGTACATGCCAGTGTAATCTTTGTGCGCACGACTTCCACCTCCACTAAATTTTCGTTGTTTTTTTGCCTTTTCTTTACCTGCTCTAATTTTGAGCATAAAAAAAAGACCTAAGCTCTTCCATTCGCCATATTACTATAGCATATCACTGGATTCGTGTCAACTGTTTTCCACGCTCAGGCCTTTTAACCACGGCGGTCTCCGCCATTTTCTCATACCAGGATCTGGTAGTTTACAATACCTAACATTTTGCCGAATTTTTGACCAACTTCTTTTATCGTTCCGCAATATGTAAAGCCAAAATCTTCATGGAGCTTCACACTGGCATCATTGCCATCGGTAATGACCGATACAACCGTATGAATATCATCACGCTGCCTCGCCTCTTTTAGCAATGCCGCCATCAGCTGCCTGGCGATGCCCCGCCGCCGGTATTCGGGATCGATATAAACCGAAAGCTCAACGGTTCTGGCATACGCCTCCTTATCCCGGTAATGAGACAAACTGGCATAGCCGGCTGCCCTGCCGTCAATCTCCGCTACAATCAACGGATGGTTGTCCTTATTGTGGGCATGGAACCACACCATACGTTCCTCCATCGTCTTGGCATGCAGATCAAATGTTGCCAGACCATGCAGAACTTCATAATTATATATATCAAGTAATTGCGGCATATCCCGCTCCTCGGCAATTCGAATTATCATGTCCTGTCTCACCTTATCTTTAATATTACCTTAACCATAATGCTACTCTACTATACTGCATTTTGCTGATTATTTCAATTCTTTTTAACTTGAAAGTCCGGTACAAATCGTCAGAAAATAAACCCGTTTTACTCCCGCCGCCTTCAGTACACGGGTACAGGCTTCCATTGTGCTTCCGGTTGTATAAATATCATCAACTAATAAAACCGTTTGCGGGACACGCCCTGTCACGGTTCCGATCTCAAAAGCTGCCCGAAGATTTTCAAGACGTTCTTTGGGGTTCAGCTCCCTTTGCGGAAGGGTCTTTTTATTGCGGCGCAGCAATGTCTGGTTCACCGGCATATTCCATCGTTTCCCCAACCGCCGGGCCAGTTCTTCCGCCTGATTAAAGCCCCGCTGCCGTCTGCGCGACGGATGAACCGGAATCGGAACCAGAACCTCCGGCCGCCATACAGCAATCTGCTGCCCAAATCGAAGAGACATTGCTTCTGAATAGAAATCCAGATACTCCCGGCGATTATTATATTTTACTGCCATCATCGACTTTCTGGCCGGCTCATTATAATTCAGCAGCGCCGCTCCGCCGTCAAAAGACCTGTGATGCCTGGCACAATCAAAACAATATTCTGCTGCATCACTGAATACCTCTTTGCCGCAGCGCTTACAGGCCGGCTGCTTAATCATGGATAGTTTTGCCAGACAGGCAGAGTGAATCAGAACTTCCGGAGCAGTCACGATCGAACCGCAGACCGGGCATCGGCGCGGATACAGAAGCGAGATCAGCGCCGATGGTAATTTCTTTATCTTCATATTATAATTCCTTTTCCAACTGGTATATCTCATGGAACCGCTGCTTCAGACCGGTATAACGGCGTTGTTCCACTTCATTGTCGATCATTCCCTGAAACGTCTGGGGAACACCAACCAGACAGACACAGGCCCGGGCCCGGGTTACTGCCGTATAGATCAGATTCCGGGTCATCAGCATCCGGGGGCCGGGATAGACCGGAATCACCACCGCCGGGTATTCACTTCCCTGAGACTTATGGATGGTAATAGCATAGGCAAGCTCCAGTTCCTCGAGCTGCCTGAATCCGTACTCAACCATCTTGCCCTCGTCAAATTCCACGGTCAGTGTCTCAGCAAAGGTATTGATCTCACGGATAACACCGATATCACCGTTAAATACACCGGTACCGGCCTCAACCGGAATTCCGTAGCGGTTGCGGACCTCCCATTCGATCTGGTAGTTATTTTTCACCTGCATAACCTTATCGCCTGCACGGTAGGTTACGCCGCCCATTTCTTTTTCTTCTTTTGACGCTGCTTTGGGATTCAGAAATCCCTGCAGGATCGTATTCAGGCGTTCCACTCCCAGCATCCCCTTGCGCATCGGTGTCATAACCTGAATGTCAAACGGATCAGCATTCACATATCCCGGCAGCTTTTCTTTAATCAGTGTAATCATCGCGTTGATAATTGCATCCGGCTGCTCGCGGCGGATAAACAGAAAGTCACGGCTTTTTTTGCCCAGATCCACCTCTTCGCCGGCATTGATCTTATGGGCATTGACAATAATATCACTTTCGGCCGCCTGCCGGAAAATCCGGGTCAGGCGCACAACCGGAAAACACTCGGAATCGATAATGTCCTGAAGCACATTCCCGGGGCCGACACTGGGCAGCTGATTCACATCACCGACCAGGATCAGTCTGGTACCGGGATTGACCGCTCTGAGAAGTGCCTGCATCAGATAAATATCAACCATCGATGTCTCGTCAATGATAATTGCATCAGCATCCAGCGGATTTTCCTCATTCCGTTCGAAATGCATGCCGGAATTGTCGCCGGACTCGCCCGGAATGCCGCTCAGTTCCAGCAGACGGTGGATCGTCTTCGCGCCGTATCCGGTAGCTTCCGACATTCGTTTCGCTGCCCGTCCGGTTGGTGCCGCCAGCAGAATCTCCATTTCTTCCTGCTCAAAATAACGGATGATTGTGTTAATCGTTGTCGTTTTTCCGGTACCGGGTCCGCCGGTGATAATCAGCAGCCCGCTGTTGACCGCTTCAACTACCGCCTGCATCTGCAGATCATCAGCTTCAATCCGTTCCGTTTCACAGATTCGTTCCAGTTTTTTCAAAATCTCACTCTCAGGTTCATTCCCCCTGATATTTAAATCGTGCAGCATCCTGGCCGCATTCAGTTCCGTATAATAGTACTGGGCTGCATAGATCTGCTCAGCCTGGCCTTCCTCAGCCTTGACCACAATCTTCTTTTCAATCTGAAGATCCATCAGATGTTTTTCCATCACTTCCGGGGCAACCTGCAGCAGCTCAGATGCATTCCTGAGCAGTTCTTCCTTCGGCAGATATGTATGGCCGTTCGCCGTTGACTGCAATAATGTATAGAAAATACCGCTCCGGATACGGAAATCAGAATCTGTAAAAATTCCTGCCCGCTGGGCAATCTCATCAGCAATCTTAAATCCCACCCCCTGAATGTCATCAGCCAGTTGATAAGGGTTTTCTTTAATAATTCCATAAAGCCGCGGTCCATATTCATTATATATCTTCAGCGCCAGATTCATCGTGATGCCATAATCCTGCAAAAACATCATTGCCTGACGCAGCTCTTTCTTCTCTTCCATCTGCTCGGCAATGGACATTGCGATCTTTTCACTGATCCCTTTGACCTCAGACAGGCGCTCCGGCTCCTCTTCGATGATCCGGAAAGTGTCGGCTTTAAAGCGGCGGACAATACGGGCCGCCAGAGCCAGACCAACACCCTTTATCGCACCCGATCCCAGATAACGTTCCATTGACAGGGTATCCTCCGGAGTCTTCAGCTCATAACTCTCCACCTGCAGCTGCTCGCCATATACCGGATGTTCTATCATCGTCCCGCTGGCTTCGATCATATCGCCCTCACCGATGTAGGGAAAGGTGCCGACAAAAACATATTCATCTTTTTCTGCCGCAATTGCCAGAATCGAGTATCCGTTCTCGGCATTGCGGAACTTTATTTTTTCTACATAACCGGTTACTGTTGCCAATATCTATCCTCCTCTCTGTGAATCTTCTGATAGATACGAAAGAATCCCGCGACTGTCCGGTCACGGGACTCAAATAATCGTTTTTAAAATTCCTTCGGTCTGTCACCGTGCTGAAACTCGATGAACTTTCCGGTTCCGATCGCAACTGCTGTCAGCGGATCTTCGGCTACCATAGTGGTAATGCCTGTCTTCTCTTCGATCAGCTGATCCAGGCCGTTTAACAGGGAACCACCGCCGGTCATTACAATACCGCGGTCAAAAATATCTGCTGCCAACTCCGGCGGGGTACGTTCCAGTACGTTGTGAACGGCATCCACGATCTGCATCGCCGGCTCTCTCAGCGCATCCAGGGTCTCATCTGAAGTGACTACAATGGTCTTTGGCAGGCCTGTCACCAGGTTACGGCCGCGAACTTCCATCGTCAGCACTTCCGGTCTGCGGTAGGCCGCGCCAATATTGATCTTAATCTCTTCCGCGGTTCTTTCACCGATCAGAAGATTGTGTTTTTTTCTCATGTAACGAACCAGGGCTTCATCGAAATCATCACCGGCTATTTTAATAGAAGTACTTACTACAGTACCACCCAGTGAGATCACTGCAATATCTGCAGTACCGCCGCCGATATCTACGATCATATTACCGCAGGCCTTGGAAATGTCAATTCCGGCTCCGATTGCTGCTGCAACCGGTTCTTCTATAATAGAAACTTCTCTGGCACCGGCCTGATAAGTTGCATCCTCTACGGCCTTCTTTTCTACTTCGGTAGCACCGCTTGGGATACACACCGATATACGCGGCTTTCTAAGTGTCTTCTTGCCGACTGCTTTATTAATGAAATACTTGAGCATCTTCTCAGTTACTGTATAATCTGATATAACACCCTGACGCAATGGTCTGACTGCGACGATATTTCCAGGAGTTCTGCCGATCATCAAACGGGCCTCTTCACCGATCGCCATAATCTTATTGCTGTCACGATCAATTGCCACAACTGATGGCTCTTTTAAGACCACGCCTTTTCCTTTAATATATACCAGAATACTGGCCGTACCTAAATCTATTCCAATGTCATTGGATACTAACATATGATTCCTCCTGCTTGTTCCCTACTATTCATTCGTCCAATCCCCCCTATTATATACAATCCTTAGGGTTTTTTAAAGGCTTTTTTTATTTTCTTTATATTTTTTTTATGCTGAGGACACATTTCTGATACATTTTCTTTTTATACTGTAAGTACATTATCAAAACGATAATGAGAAAAGCAAAGCTTTTTCATACTCATACCGGGCGGCAGAGCTGCCCGGCCCCCCTAAACCATTTTTTAATTATATACCTACCATTCCCAAAAAGTATAGGAATCATCCCCCGCCTTTCCCAGCGGGGGATGATTCTTTTTACGTTTCATTAAAATCACGCAAAGTTTTAAATGTTTGTTTATTTTCTTTATTTTTATTTTATTATAGGGACACACTTCTGACACATTTTCTTTTTATACTGTAAGTACATTATCCGAAAGGGTAATGAGTCTTTGTTTCAAGTTGCTACTTGAAATAACAAAGCTTTTTCATACTCATACCGGGCGGCAGAGCCGCCCGGCCCCCCTAAACCATTTTTTAATTATATACCTACCATTCCCAAAAAGTATAGGAAACATCCCCCGCCTTTCCCAGCGGGGGATATTTCTTTTTATGCCCTTAAGCAGAATTCGCTGCAGTCTGCCACCCGGGTCGCCAGATCATCATAAAATTCCGGCTCATGGCAGATCAGCAGGATACTGCCCTTATATTCTTTAAGCGCACGTTTTAATTCGGCTTTTGCATCGACATCCAGATGGTTGGTCGGCTCGTCCAAAAGCAGAACATTGTGTTCCCGGTTAATCAGCTTACACAATCTTACTTTTGCCTGTTCGCCGCCGCTTAATACACGCACCTGGCTTTCGATGTGTTTTGTGGTCAGTCCGCATTTCGCCAGGGCTGCCCGCACCTGATACTGGGTATAGGACGGAAACTCCTTCCAGATCTCCTCGATACAGGTGTTTCGTTGTTCCTCGGCAATCTCCTGTTCAAAATAGCCGATATGCAGATAATCGCCAAGTTCAACACTGCCGTCTATCGGCTGAATCAAACCAAGAACACTTTTTAATAATGTAGTTTTACCGATTCCGTTGGCCCCTTTCAGGACAATTTTTTCGCCCCGTTCCATCGAGAAATTAAGCGGCCTGGTCAATGGTTCATCGTATCCGATCACCAGATCTTTTGTTTCAAATATAATTTTACCGGCCGTTCTGGCCTCCTGGAAATGAAATTCCGGCTTTGGTTTTTCTCTTGCCAGTTCAATCACATCCATTTTATCCAGCTTTTTCTGCCGTGACATCGCCATATTTCTGGTTGCCACCCGCGCTTTATTGCGTGCTACAAAATCCTCAAGTTCAGCAATCTCCTGCTGCTGACGTTTGTAGGCTGCCTCAAGCTGGGCTTTTTTGACTGCATGGACCTCCTCGAAATGATGGTAGTCTCCTACATAACGATCCAGTCTCTGGTTCTCCATATGATAAATCAGATTGATGACACTGTTTAAAAACGGTATGTCATGTGATATGAGGATAAATGCATTCTCATATTCCTGTAAATACCGTTTCAGCCACTCAATATGCTGTACATCCAGATAGTTGGTCGGTTCGTCCAGCAGCAGGATATCAGGTTTTTCCAGCAGCAGCTTGCCTAACAGTATTTTGGTCCGCTGCCCGCCGCTGAGTTCTGATACATCACGATCCAGTCCCAGGTCTTCAAGGCCAAGCGCCCGTGCCACTTCTTCTACTTTGCTGTCTATAATATAGAAGTCATGCGCCATCAGCAGATCCTGAATGGTGCCAAGCTCTTCCATCATCTCATTCATTTCCGTCTCAGAAGCTTCCCCCATCCGGTCGCAGATGTCATTCATCTGAACTTCCAGATCAAACAGGTGGGCGAAGGCACTTTTCAGGACGTCGCGGATTGTCATACCTTTTTCCAGTACCGTATGCTGATCCAGGTAACCGACCCGGACATTTTTAGCCCATTCTACCTTACCCTCATCCGGCATCAGTTTGTCGGTGATGATGTTCATAAAGGTTGATTTGCCTTCGCCATTGGCTCCGATCAGACCAATGTGCTCTCCTTTTAACAGGCGGAAGGATACGTCCTGAAAGATGGCCCGGTCGCCAAATCCGTGGCTGAGATGTTCTACGTTTAAGATACTCATGATAATAACTCCTTATTTTACGAGCGTTTCCGCTGTTTATTCTGTGTATAAATTACGAATTGACACCAGTTTTTTTATCCGTTCCTATTCTACACGAGAAACCCTTTAATTACAAGCAAAAAGCCTGCAATTAAGCAGGCTATCACTATGCACGGAATACTTGTGATAATTTCCATACACTTGTACTTTGTGTACTTTAGGTATATAATACTATTATTAAATAGAGTAAGTGTATTTTAACTTCATATCACATCAACGAAAGGAAGTGAAGTATTGCCTATTCAATATAAAATTGACATAATGGCTGCTTTAAAAGATACAGGCTATTCCACCTATCGGCTGCGGAAAGAGAAATTACTTGGAGAAGCAACCTTACAAAAATTCCGCCAGAACCAACTTGTTTCTTGGGTAAACATTTCTACTGTTTGCAGACTTTTGAACTGTCAGCCCGGCGATCTAATGGAATATATTGAAGATCAGAAATAACCCAGAAACCAGCAACCCATACTTTAAACGAAAGGAAGTGCTACGATGCCATTACCAAGAAAACAAATGTACACCATTGACGATATTTACAACCTGCCAGATGGGCAAAGAGCAGAACTAATTGACGGTAAAATGTATATGATGGCCCCGCCCAGCACCATGCATCAAAGAATACTTAGTCAACTACTATATTCCATCGCAGATCACATTAAAAAGACCAACGGTTCCTGTGAAGTATTTCCAGCTCCCTTTGCTGTATTTCTGAATGAAGACGACGCGAAATACCTCGAACCTGATATAAGTGTTATCTGCGATCCCAACAAAATAGATGATAAAGGCTGTCACGGTGCGCCTGACTGGATCATCGAAATCACATCCCCCAGCAACTCTGGGCATGACTATGTTTTAAAACTGAATAAATATATGGCAGCCGGTGTCCGGGAGTACTGGATTGTGAATCCAGCCAAAACAGCAATTACAGTTTATGACTTTACCGATGAAAACTTCATTCCCCAGCTTTATACTTTTTCTGACAAGATTAAAGTCAATATATACGACAATCTATATATTGACTTTTCAGAACTGGATATTTAACCATCAAGCCCCCTGTTATGGCGGGGCTTTTTTTACTCATATCTGGCAAATATGCCTTTTCTGTTTTCAGATCAGATACAAAGATACTCCAGGAGCACATCCTTCACTGCCGTCTCCATGCTCATCGCCATAACAAACGAAATCATCTTACTGCGATCCCATGATTCCGATATCAGACGGCCGATTCGTTCCTTGTCATCATATCCCATCTGCGCCTCCTGCAAAAAGGCCAGAATCCGTTCACCGAAATCCTCATTTCGGTATGCTGGTTCTTTTTTATCAATTACTATCTCATATCCATCTGCCGGCGTTCCCCAGGGAAGTTCAATCCGTAAGGTATGAGAGACATTATCATAGGCAACCGCCGCCACCACAGGTTCATCATTCTTTCTGACGCACACACAATCTTCACCAACAGCCCTGCACCCGCGAATCATAAAACAATATTTCCGCTGATCAGGCACCAGCTTTCGATTCCCGTCTGTTGATAATTTAATTACTCCACGCGTTTCCCATTCAGCTGAAATAATTGTAATAAAACAATCCCCCTGACGATAAGAACTGTCACTGCCCTCATCCTCATACATTGAATATGTATTATCTGCTCCCGGAAATACCAAAATATCAAGCTCCTTTGGATTTTCAATCGCATTATCATGTTCATTCTGATGTGCCAGCGGAACTATCGCCCCTTCTTTAGCCAGCACCGCCACTTCATCCAGCTTCCGATGAAGCCGGATCATCCGCTCCCCGCTGTAGTAATCACCGGATTCCAGATCATAAAATCCACCTCCCGGCAGCCAAACCCTGACACTGCCCCGCAGTGTATGCTTATCATTTGGTGAAGTAATCGGGCACACCATCAACTGATCGCCAAACCAGTACTGATTCGGCACTTCATATGCCTCATGAATCTCCGGACTGTCATAATACATCTGCCTGAGCATCGGCCGCAGTTCCCGGTACGCCTGGTAATTCATCGTATAGAGATAGGGAACCAGGGCATGCCGCAGCTTCATAATCTTCTTCATTGAGCATTCCGCATCTTTACCATACTTCCACGGTTCCTTCCCGGTAAACGGGCTGTTTGAACTGTGCAGGCGGTTGATCGGCGAAAAGACGCCAAACTGAACCCATCTGGCCGCCAGTTCATCATCCCGGTAGCCCTGCATATGACCACCGATATCATGGCTCCAGAACGTATATCCGATATTAGTGCTGTTTGCGGTAAAATACGGCTGGAAATCCAGTGACTCCCACGTAATATGGGTATCACCCGAAAATCCGGCCGGATAACGATGGCTCCCCGGCCCCGAATAACGCGAGAATATAAGCGGCCGTTTGCCATTGCGGCCAATGTCAAGCGTATGGTAGTGGTTCAGCATCCACAGCGGATCCAGACCATCAATTTTACTTACCCCGCCCGACTGCCAGTCGATCCACCAGAAATCCACACCCTGTGCCTCAAGCGGATGATGCAGATGTTTAAAATACGCCTGCATAAACTTCTTATCCGTAATCTCAAACGGAATCGAAACCTTTGTCTCTGCATCAATCCCCATCGCTTCCGCCATATCCGGATAAGCATCTTCAAACGCTTTCACACCATCTGCCGGATGAAGGCAAAGTGAATCTCTCAGGCCGCGTTTATGAAGCTCTGCCAGGAACGCTCCGGGATCGGGAAACAATCCTTTATTCCAGGTGTACCCCGTCCAGCCCCGTCCGTACTCCGGGTCAACTTTTGTAATATGCCAGTCCATATCGATCACCGCCACCGAAAACGGAATGTCTTCTTCCCGAAAACGATCCATCAGCGCCAGGTATTCTTCCCCGGTATATGCATGGTAACGGCTCCACCAGTTGCCAAAGGCATACCGCGGAAGCATCGGCGGTGCACCGGTGAGACGGTAAAAATCACGGATGCAGCCATCGTAATCATGACCATAGCCCCAGTAATACAGATCAATCACACCCTCTTTTCGCGGCGCAATCCAGCCATCGGACTCAATCAGCAGTGAAGCCGAATCATCCGTCAGCGAATAGCCGTTTCGTGCCACCAGACCACTCTCCAGTTCCACCGCTCCGTTCACTTTATCAAGGGTCCGGCAGGTTCCTTTTAAATCCTTCGGTCGTTCCCCGTAGTGCCAGGTTCCGTCATGGTTGCTGTATGCGCCGAGCAGATCGATCCACAGCGTATTTTTAGCAAACTGCCCGCCGGTATAATGCAGTTCCAGATACTTTGTGTCAATCCTCAGCTCACCATCACACTTACGTACTTTATACTCTGCACTGCCCAGATTCCGGTTCCACGCCATCTGGCTCGGCCGGTCTTCAAACACCCCGTCCGGTGCATACTCCATCCGGATCAGACGTTCCGTGATCACCGTAAAACGAAACTTATCACCCTGTACAATATTCTCCGGTGCCCCTGCCCCGTCCGCTGTGATCCGGTAGTAATCCGGCAGATCTTTTTCTATCATCATGCTATTTTTCCTCCACACTTAACCTTTCACTGCCCCTGCTGTCGTTCCCGAAATCAGATACTTTTGCAGGAACACAAACATCAGCAATACCGGTATCGTAATCATCACCGAAAATGCCATCAGACTGCTCCATTCAACGCCAAACTCACCGATTGATTTGTACATATTAACCGTCAGCGGCTGTTTCATATCATCGGCTACAAACGTCAGCGCGCCCATCAGATCGCCCCATCCCCACAGGAAGGTAAATGCCGCCGCAACAATAATTCCCGGATATATAATCGGAACCATAATCCGGAAAAACGCCGTAAAGCGGTTGCAGCCATCGATAATCGCCGCTTCCTCAAGTTCCTTCGGAATCCCCAGAAAATAAGGTCTGAGCGTAATTACACAAAACGGAATCCCATGAAGGCAGGCAAAAATAATCGGTGCCAAAAGCGTATTCATTACCTTTACCTGTTTGAAAATCATAAACAGTGGTGATAAAAACAATACTGTCGGAAGCATCTCACTGATCAGAAAACACATAATAATCAGCTTGCCGAATCTGACCTTATACCGTGCCAGCCCATAAGCCGAAAAGGTCGCAAGTACCGTTGATATAATGGTTGTTCCAAACGAAATAATAAGACTGTTTTTAAAGTTTACCGTCAGCGGAACCGCCGCATAGGCAAACTGCCGCCGGTAACCGTCGAGACTGAACTTTTTTGGAAAAAAGGTCGGTTCCGAAGCAAAAATCTCGGCATTTGTTTTAAATGAAGTGATTACCATCCAGTAGATCGGAAACAGAAACAGCGCCACAATCGCAAACGCTGTAACCGTCAAGAAAAGTTTATGGATGATATCCCGGTTTTTTCTGTAAAATGTCATCTTAAGCCGCCTCCTCCTGATTCGTCATCTTAATATTGATCATACCAACCGCCAGCAGCACCAACAGCATAATATTAGCAACTGCCGATCCCTGACCGAACTCAAAATCATCAAACGTCAGGCCGTAAGACATCGTCGCCAGAATCTCCGTTCCGTTAAGCGGACCGCCGCCGGTCATAATATAAACCAGATCAAAGGTCTTAAAGGTATAGATGAAACCAAGCGTCAGCACACTAAGTAAGGTTGGCTTCAGCAGCGGGACCGTCATATATTTAAACTTCTGCCATTTACCCGCCCCATCAATAGCTGCGGCCTCAAACACATCTGCCGGCAGCATCGTAAGTCCGGTTGCAATCAGCATCATATTAAACGGAACCCCCCGCCATATATTGGTAAAAACAAGTGCAAACATGGCACTCTTCGCATTGAGAAGCCAGGCAACCGGCTCCCGGATCAGATGCATTTTCAGCAAAATATAATTGATTATTCCCGATGAATCACTGGCAAAAATCCACTTCCAGACGGATGCTACCGCCATCAGCGGCACCAGCCAGCAGATCAGCATCAGTCCCCGGGCCAGTTTGTTGCCGGGAAAGTCCTTGCTGAATAAAAGCGCCAGCCCGAAACCGATCAGAAACTGGAAAATCAGGGAGGCAACCGTAAAGATCATAGTATTAAGAAACGCTTTGGAAAAGATCTTATCCTGCACTACTGCAGCATAATTTTCCAAACCATTAAATGGCTGCACCCCATTTAATGTCATCATATTTACTTCCTTAAAGCTGATTGCGATATTATATCCGATCGGAAACAGGATAAAACCAACCAGAAACAGCAGCGCCGGCATCGTAAACAGATATCCCGCCCGCATATCCGCGTTTTTCATGCTATTCTTCATGTTCCACATCCCCTTTTCATAGAAAGACCGCCGCATCATGTCTTCACTCATGCTCTGCGACGGTCACAATTTCATTTTATTTCAGTGCTGCCTGCGCATCTGCCGCATCCTGTGCTGCCTCCTGCGGTGTCTTCTGGCCAATCACAACTGACTGTACCATCTCCACCATAATATCGTTAACCTTGGAGAAATTATTGCACGGTTTCATCTTTGCATTTGCCGCCATTTCAATAAATGCGTGAATCGGCTCAGCACTGAAATATTCAGAAGCCTCTGCAACATCTTTTCGGGCCGGAATATAGTTCTCAGCTTCACTGTATTTAGCCATAATCTCAGGACTGTTCATAAACTTTACAAACTCCCAGCTGATATCTGCATTATCATTGGCAACAACCGCAAAGTTATGTCCGCCTAAGACAGACGCTTTTCCGCCTTCACCAGCCGGCAGTTCAGCAATACCAAACTCAAATCCGGCATCATTTTTAACACCGTTCAGACGCCACGGGCCATCAATCATCATCGCAATCTTTCCGGCCGAAAACTGATTTGCAATATCCGCCGCGTTATAAGTTGCAACCTCTTTCGGCATATATCCTTCATCAATCAAAGTCTTATAAAAGGTAAGCGCCGCCACCGACTGCTCCGAACCCAGATCAGTATCTTCACCGCTGGCTCCGCCTGCCTGCCATAAAAACGGGAAGTAATGGAACGGTGTATCGGTATTCTGTCCGGCCGATGCCGCAAACCCTAACATGCCCTGCTCCTTCAGCGCCGCACAAGCTTCCAACAGCTCATCCCAGGTCGCCGGCGGGGCTTCGATTCCGGCAGCACTTAAAGCCTCAGCATTGTAGTACAGACAGAGGTTATTACTGGTAAACGGCAGACCATAATACTTACCGTCCACCTTACTCATCGAAAGAACATCTGAGTAATACTGATCGACCGGCAGCTCCGACTCAACCTTGTCGGTAATGTCCTGCAGAATACCCATCTTGGCATAAGTATAGGTATCGGTATTATCTACGTCCATGACATCCGGCAGACTGTTGCCGGTCACCATAATATTAACCTGTTTACGCATATCCCCCAGCGGCATATACTGAATGTCCAGCTGAATTCCGGTCTGATTGGTAAATTCATCGAGGCATTCGTAAAGTACCGTTTTTTCTTTTGAGTATGTCAGCAGCAGTTTCAGGGTTCTGCCTTCGTATGATGCCGCTGCTGCTTCACCAGTTGACTCACTGCCGGCATCACCGGCTGTCTCAGTTGACTCACTGCCGGCTTCACTGGCCGCCTGGGTTGTCGGCGCCGCACCTGCCTGTTCCTTACCGGAACCACATCCGGCCAGCATTCCTGCCGCCATTGCCGCTGCCATCATCGCTGCTGCCATTCTTGATGTTTTCTTCATAACATGTTTCCTCCTTGTTTTTGCTGACTTAACTATAACAGACCGGATCGATGGTTGATATTGGAAATATTTAAACTATGATGAAATATTTAAGAATTGCATCTGCCGCGCCTTGTTCCCCTATCCTTACGCATGCTATAATGCCTTCATAAGCAGAATTCGATGATTGGGGGAATCCTTACATATGAAAAAGTTATCCGTCTTCTGGCGGAATCTCCACTTTGCCACACAGATCAAACTGGCCTTTTTTTCAATTTTTATAATTCCGTTCCTGGTTATTTGTACCGTGGTTTCCTTTTACCTGAAATCAACACTCGAGACCAAGACGGTCAACTACATGACATCCAACTTAAGACAGGCCGCCCGCGGCATCTCCGACAATCTTCAGCTCTATGAAAATTCAGCTTTCCAGACCATCTTCAGCCCTGACTTTACAGAACAGATTACCCGCTTAAACGAAGGTGAATTTTCCGAATACGTCTATGCCCGGCAGAACATCCTGTCATCGTTCCGCACATTGTCAAGTTACTACACACCGATTCACAGCATGGCAATTAAGAATCAGGGCAATACCATCTGGTATGGCCGGATGGAGAATGATAATGCCCTCTACAACTCCCACAACGTATTCCTGATGGATGACAGCCCGGATCAGACAATTTTCAGCGGTACCGGCAAATGGACTGCCACCTCTTATTATTCCGAACTGACAAGAAAAGAGTATCAGCTGGCTACCTATCGCCAGAAATATATTGATTACAATACCAACAGCAACGAAGGCATCTATCTGATGAATATAGATCTTGGCAGCTTTCAGACGATCATGGCAGAAGCTGCTATTGCCGAAAACCCGGTTGACAACTATCTGCTGATTGCTGATAAAAACGGATCGATTCTTTATGCCGCCGAAGAAAACCTGATCGGCAGCAGTTTTTCCGCCGTTTTTCATCCCGCTGAAGACATTGATATGAAAGAAAGCAAACCTGTCCGCGGCCGCCATTCCGACCAAAAACTGATTCTTGCCGCCTGTCAGATTCCCAATACCGACTGGTATCTGATCGATATTTTAAATCAATCCTATGCCAACCGTGAGGTCGATACCGCCCTCCCTCTGCTCCTGCTCTTAGCCGCTTTTCTCCTGATCAGCGCCTCTGCCGCAGTATCATGGATATCCAAATCGATGGCCCAGTCCGTTACGGAAATCGTAAATACCATGCAAAAGGTTGAAGACGGCTCCCTGTCTGTAAAAGTAACAAACAAAAGCAAAAACGAAATCAGTGCCATCGGCAACCAGTTCAACCATATGATGGACACGATCCAAAACCAGATCAGTACCATCAAAACTATCACCGAACGCAAAAAAGAAGCCGAAATCAGTGCTCTGGAAAACCAGATTGATCCCCACTTTCTTTACAACACCCTGGATTCTATCAACTGGATGGCTATCGACAACGAACAACCCCAAATCAGCAGCATGATCTGCCATCTTTCGGCACTGATGCGCTACCGCATCAAAAAGAGCAATTCGCTGGTTACCCTGGAGGAAGATGTCACCTATCTGGAACGATATCTGATCCTGCAAAAGAACCGCTACTCCGATAACTTCAACTATATCATTGATATCGAACCCGCCCTGAAAAAATGCCTTGTACATAAACTGATTTTCCAGCCTTTTATCGAAAATTCCCTGATCCACGGCTTCGGCCAAACCGATCACGGCGGAATCCTTAAAATACTGATCACCAATAAAGATGACGATCATCTGATCTTTTTCATCGGTGACAACGGCGAAGGAATGGAACAGGCACAGCTGGATGTCCTTCTCAGTACCTATATCGACAATTCCGGCCACATCGGCATCGCCAACGTCTTAAACCGGCTGCAGCTATATTATGGCAGTGACTTTTCGATATCCGGCACCAGCCAGCCCGGTCTGGGAACCGAAATTTCGATTGTAATTCCCAAAATATATACCCCAAAAGGAGATTGTCCGGATGAAAATTCTGATTGTTGAAGATGAACTGAAAACCTTGAACCACATCTGCCAGGCAATTGAAAACCTGCCCGGTGATTTTTGTCTTGCCGGTACTGCCCGCAACGGCAAAGACGGAGTTGCAAAGGCACTTGAACTTAAGCCCGACCTGATTATCACCGACATAAAAATGCCGATTATGACCGGCCTGGAAATGATTCAGCAGCTTGTGCTGCAGGAGGCCGAGTTTTTCTTTATTGTCCTGAGCGGATATTCAGACTTTAGTTTTGCCCGTGAGGCGATCAAGCTTGGCAGCATTGATTATCTGCTGAAACCGTTTACCAAAGAAGAATTTGCTGATGCACTGCATAAAGCAGCCCAGAAAATCCACTTAAAAATGTCAGCCAGAGATTCCTTTCCCGGTTCACTGACAAACGCCGAGCTGTTTCAGAATGTATTCGAACTGGCTGAAGGCGGTTCGGCCCAGTACCAGCAATGCACCAGGGAGTTTGAAACCCGTTTTGCCGGGCGTTCGCTGGGACTGTTGCTGGTAAAGTCAGATCACTCCATTACCAGCAAGCAACAGGATTTGTTTATTAAGATCCTTGGTGACTGCGCTAATGCCCATCAGCTGGACGAGCCTGTTGTATATGCCAGAAACGCTTCCGAACTGCTGGTTTTATATGTGTCACCGGCCATACCCGCTAATTTCGGTAAATATGACTTTATGCCGGCGCTAAAAAACTTCCGGCACCGTCTGGATCATCATCTGACGCTTCCTCTCGCTTTCTTCTGGCAGGAAATCAGATCCTCCGATCCGCTCGATATCGTCCTGGACACAATGAATAATCAGATTCAGTTTAACATATCACTGGTCAATCCGGTCATTTTAACAGAGGATTATATCAACCGGCTGAAACCGGCGGTTTTGGTCTACCCGAAACAGCTTGAAAAAGCAGTGATCCAGGCACTGCTGCAAAATTCCGAAGAGGAGTTAATCCGCACGATCGATGAGTTCTGCCAATACCTGACCAGACAGCTTTACTCACCGATCGATATCCGGTTATCCCTGCTTCAGTTCACCGAAGCTGTCATGTTCGTCATCAGAGAGAAAAACTACGGCATTTACCAGAATTTAAGTCTCCTTGAAATCCTCAACTGGATTAAGAGCCGGTTATTTCTGTTCAGTTTCCAGGATGTTATTTTAAACGTCTGCCGCCAGGTAATCCAGTTTAACACCCGGCTGTCTGCGTGTGACAATCCGATTGTTAACCGGGTCCTCCAAATCATTGCCGGCGAATACTCCAGTCCGATCTCCCTCGAACAGATTGCCAAACGCTGCAATGTTACCTACGAATACCTCAGTTCACTTTTTTCAAAAGAACTCGGTATTAAATTTACCGCCTATCTTACCCAGTACCGTATGAATCAGGCACAGGCTTTTTTACTGGAAGGCAGCCGGATTGCCGAAGTCGCTGCTGCCTGCGGTTATGAAGATACCAGATACTTTAATCGCGTCTTTAAAAACCACACCGGAATGTCACCATCTGAATTTGTCCGCCAGGTGAACCGGTGACAGTAAAATCACAATATAAAACATGGTATACCAATTCTGCCTGAAAAGAAAAGACCAACTCCCCGGATGGCAGTTGGTCTTTTTCTTATATATATAATTCTAAAACTTAAGTACTCCCAACACAAGTCCCGCCGCCAGACAAATCAGGCTGACACCCCAAATCCATCCAAAACAGGTTTTAATATGATCCTTAATCTCCACGCCGGCAAGTCCGGTGCCAAGAAATGTTGCCGGTACCACAGGGCTGATAAAGGTTGCACAATTTCGGCAAACTACCATCGCGATTGCGGTGTGAGCCGGATTTACACCGAACTGGGCACCGATACCAAGAAGTACCGGAAGCAGTCCGAAGAAGTAAGCATCAGTACAGAACATCAACGTCAGCGGTACTGACAGCACGCCAATGATAATCGGTAAAAATCTTCCCATCGAAGCCGGAATAAAGGATGCCAGAACGTTTGCCATATGGGTCATGATTTCCGTATCCTCCAGAACACCAAGGAATACTCCGGCAGCAAGTATGGTTGATGCCATCATCAGCGCCGGACCGGAATGAGACTTGATGATCTTATTCTGCAGTTTGGCACCGGGATAGTTAACCAGTAACGCGATAACACAGCCAACCATAAAGGTAAAGTAGGACGGTACTTTTACAAAAACCAGACAGAGGATAACCACCAGTGTCAATGCCACATTAAATGCGAACATCTTCGGTCTTGCCAGTTCATTATCCTCGCCCTGAACAACCGTATTGCTTCCGGAATCGGCTGCTGCTTTCATTCCGGCAGTTCTCTTTTTCTCAATATTCCCCCAGATAACAGCAGTTCCCAGAGCGATAATCACACCGACTACCTGCATCGGCAAAAGCTGCATCCACAATTCATTTGGATCAATACCCAGTACAGAAGCCGCACGCATCGTCGGGCCGCCCCATGGCAGCAGATTCATAACACCCATAGCCGTGACACAGATCAGCATCAGAGTAGTTGGACGCATATTTAACTTCTTATAAACCGGAAGCATTGCCGGGATCGTAATCAGAAATGTGGAAGCTCCACCACCGTCCAGATGTCCAATCATTGCAATAATACAGGTCATCACGGTTACTCCGACCACATTGTTGCCTACTCGTTTCATTAATGCATTAATAATTTTGTCAAAAAGCCCCACATCTGTCATCAATCCAAAAAACAACACTGAAAAAATAAACAGTGACGCTGTTGAATGGACTCCCTTCACGCCGGAACCGACAAAATCACCGATTTCCTGTACAGTGAAAGTACCACTCACCACCAAAATCGCAGCAGTCACCGTTGATACTCCGATAAATGCCAGTGCCGGAACCGTCACATTCTTCAGCAACAGAATAATTATCATAATTATTGTCGCAAATCCCAATACTGCAAGCATAGTTTCGTTCATTTTCCATACCCTTCCTTTTCCTTTTATGCTTTCAGTATAAGAATGAAATCTTACACCCTTACTCGTTCCACCTTACAGTTTATTAAGGTAAACCTTTAAAAGCATTAAGAAATAAAGTCAGGTTCTAGTAGCTCTCCATGCAGCGCCGTACCGCTTCCAGAATCGCTGTATCCGACACCGGTTTTTCGATGAAATCATCGATGATTTTGCGTTTTCTGGCCTCGACGATTTCGCGGGATACATAATCTACCATAACAATAAATATCACATCCGGATATCGTTCCTTCATTGCCATGCTAAGGTCGATCCCGCTGCCATCCTCAAGCTGCTGGTCAATCACCAGCACATCGACCTTCTGTTCATTTAAAATCAACTGCAGTTCTGCCTTGCTGCGGCAGGTCAATATATCAAACTTAATCCTGGCAAAGTTCTTTTCCAGCATCTGCAGTACTTTGGCGTTGTCATCCACAATGACCAGCCGCAAATCCTTCTTTTGTCCCCACACAACCGGTTCTGTCCCCGGCTTCTGCTCCAGTGCGGGAAAGAAAATGCGGAAAACACTGCCCTGCCCCGGTTCGCTCTCAGCATATATGTATCCTTTATGGGAATGGACAATCTGTTCCGCCAGCGCCAGCCCAAGCCCCGTTCCTTCGCCGCCGCGTTTTGTCGTAAAGAACGGATCAAAAATCTGTTTCAGGGTTTCTGCATCCATGCCGCTGCCGTCATCTTCAATAGTAAGCTGGACATACTGCTGCCATACATCTGAAACAATCACTTCCATTTTACGTTCCAGATCCTTTTTATTGATACACCTGCCCCGGATCGTGATCGTCCCGCCATTTCTCCCGATCGCGTGAATTGCGTTCATACAGATATTCAGAAGCATCTGATTGATCTGGGTTGTATTGCCAAGAATCGCTGTATCACCCAGCCGGATATCGCTGCGCAGGGTTATCTGCGGCGGACACACGGATTCCACCAGCTTGAGCGCCCTTGTAATCATCTTTTCTGCAGAGATACTGCGGTACACCGTCTCAACATTTTTCCGGCTGAGTACGGAAATCTGCCGCACAATATCTTTGGCTTTATCTGCTGCTTCATAAATCTCCTGCGCACTTTCATGTTCTTCCGAACCATCAGGCAGTTCCATCATCAATAGCTCCGCATATCCCAGAATCGGTGTCAGGAAATTGTTGAATTCATGGGCAATTCCGCTTGTCATCGTGCCCATTACCTGCAGCCGCTGCTGGTGCGCAATTACTTCTTCGCTGCGCTGTACATCTTCGAGCAGTTCATTTAATTCTTTAAGATAAACAATTTCCCTGGCAGCCTTCCGCCTGTCCTGCAGCAATTTAAGTATGCAGAATGACAACAGCAAAAAGATCAGCAGGATTCCCACAAATACCAGAATGATTTTCAGAAATCCTTCTTTAATCGGTATGTAAAGGTCATCATAGTCTGTCACCGCACTGATGATCCAGAAATCATCGCCGACTGCAGCCGGTGCATAGGCAGCCACCTTTTTTACCCGGGGCACCTGCGGCCTCATCCACCAGTATGAAAAATATTCCGACACACCTGTTTTGCCGTCCTTCTGTTCATTTATCATTGCTTCGAGACTCGAGAAATCGAGTCCGGGATACATCTTCATCCGCCCTTCTATGACATCAATTCCCCATTGTTCACTATCAGGATGCATAATGATCTGACCGCTGGAATTCTTGATAACTACATATCCGTTCGTACCGATCCTGATATTAGAAATCAATTTGAAATAATACTGTTCCTCATCAATCACCAGCCCCAGAACACCACCGTCTTCCAGCCGGTTTTTGAATACCAGATATTTTCTCGACCCGGTATCTTCGATCTGCCAGATACTCATCTGCGGATTGATTTCAGTTACCAGAAGCGTCTCCTGCAGCGTCAGGTCATAGATACTTTTTGTCTGTCTGCCGCCTGGATCTTCCCACAGGATATTGCAGATAAAGCTGTCCTGCATCGACAGATACTGCCGGTAAAAATCATCCGTTACCTCACCGTCATTTTCCACACTGCTCAAAAATTCCAGATCATCCTGATATTCCATCATCGAGATCTCGATATTGTTTTTAAGCAGCTCCGATGCCATTAAAAGCTGGTCCTTCTGATTGGTCATCAGGGCATTGCGGTACTGTATCCATATTCCGTATCCGAGAAATACCAGCAGGATAATCAGCATCACCGGCAGCAGAATGATAATCGGATAAATATTCTTTCTTATGTGTTTCAACAGTTTCTTCATATCAGCGATCCTTTTTCATCTCTCATTGACTTGCTATCATTCTAATATTATAATGATTTTAACAAGAAGTATAGTTATTTTTACTGATACATAGGGGGAATATGCTGCATGGCTGATAAAGTATTGATTATTGATGATGATCCATCCATTTGCAAACTGCTCGACAAGGTGATGCGCAGCAATGACCTGGAAACAACGATCGCAAACAGCGGAACCCAGGCCATTGATATATTGACCGAACGCACCTTCGACATTATTCTGGCTGATGTTATGCTGGGCGATATGGAAGGGTTCGAAGTGATCAAGTGGCTGCGCAGCCGGGGGATCACAACACCGGTCATCATTGTCAGCGGCCGCAGTGAGGATTACGATTCCCTTTACGGCCTGTCACTGGGCGCCGACGATTACATAACCAAACCATTCCGTCCGCTTGTCCTTGGTGCTAAGGTCAAGGCACTGATCCGCCGGAACAAACAGCTCTTATTTGAAAATACTGATCTGCTGGAATGCGGACCATTTTCCTATAATACAGCTACCATGCGCTTTTACAAAAACGGCGAAGAACTGGTACTCTCCGCCAAAGAATCGGCCCTGCTGCTGCTTTTTATCAAGCATCCCCAGCAGGTCTTTACCAAAGATATGATATATGAACATGTCTGGGGCAATACCGTTGCCATCGATGACAATGCCATCATGGTCTATATTAACCGCCTTCGCAGCAAAATTGAAAATGACCGCCAGAGTCCGCATCATATTATCACGGTACGCGGCCTGGGATACCGTTTTGTACCTTAACCGCTTCATTTAATCAAAAAAGGACAGCTATCTTTTACAGCAAAAAGAATAGCATGTCCTGTTTTATTACGGCAATATATGAATAAATATGTCGGCGGCCAGAAGATTGGCAGACTGGTCCGCCAATCACCTTACTCCGAAAACTCAAACGATTTAATCTGGTGAATCACATCCATAATCGTTCCGTCACGGCTTTCAATAATACCGACAACTTTGTCAGTGAACTCCACCTTCTGCGGTTCTCCTACAATACCATAAGCAATGTCCCGCAGCTCTTCAATCGTCTTAAACGGCAGATCAACATCCTTCATACATTCAATCAGATCCTGCCTTTTAGGGTTAATTGCAATTCCATAATCAGTTATGACTACATCAATCGACTCACCCGGAGTCGTAACCGTCGTCACATTAGTACAGATCGCCGGAATTCTTCCCTGCAAAAGCGGTGTAATTACAACCGTACATTTGGCACCTGCTGCCGTATCAGGGTGCCCGCCCTGTGCACCGGTCACCACGCCGTCAGATCCAACCACAACATTACAGTTAAAATTGATATCAACTTCCAGCGCTGCCAGAATAACAAAATCCAGTTTGTTCACTACCGCCCCTTTATTAAACGGATTGGCATACTCTCCGGCACTGATCCGGTAATGACGCAGATCTTTTAATGATTCTACTGCTGACAGATCGAAATCCTGGGTATCCAGTAAAGCATCAACCTGATCATTAATCAGCAGGTCGCACATCGGTTTAGTCAATCCGCCGACACCAAACTTCATGCGGATACCGCGTTCTTTCATGATATTGGCCAGCGAGATCGTAGACGCAATCGATGCTCCGCCCACTCCGGTCTGATATGAGAACCCGTCTTTAAAATAAGGGGTATTTGTCACAAACTTCGTACAATAGTCAGCCATCATTAATTTACGCATATCACTGGTTGGTTTTGCAGCGCCCGTAGCAATCTTCTGAGGATTACCAATCTCATCAACAACAACCACGTAATCTACTTTAGTCATCGATATATGCGCCGGGAAATTAGGAAACGGTACCAGACAATCGGTGATCGCCACTACTTTATCGGCATAATCTCCATCTACCATAGAATAAGACAGGACACCACAGTTCGACTTTCCGCCGATTCCACGGCAATTTCCATAATCATCACAGGTCGGCGCACCGATAAAGGCAATATCAATCCTTACTTCGCCGCTTTCGATTGCCCGCACCCGGCCGCCATGGGACCGCATAATTGCCAGGCCTTTCAATTTGCCATGCGATATTGCTTCACCGATCTTTCCCCGTACACCGGAAGACTGGATATTGGTAATCGTACCGTCCTCAATATATTCAATCAGGGGATCATGAGCCTTGCCCAGAGAACTGGCACAAATAGTGATATCCTTAATCCCCATATTATGTACTTCTCGCATTACCATATTGACAACATAATCACCTTCGCGGAAATGGTGGTGGAATCCCAGAGTCATACCATCACGGATTCCGCATTGCTCCAGTGCCGTACGGATATTTTCGACAATTTTATTGCCGCCAGACCGAATGACGCAGGTCGTATTGGGACCGTCTTTTTTGTAAGTATAGCCATCAAAATGATGATTTCCCTGAAACACTTCTTTCCCTGTTAACTTAATAATCTCTTCCGGAATATCTCTGCCGACCGCATTAATCATCTTAACAATCCCCCCTGTAAACACCAGACGCCCTGGCCAGTTCGATGGTTCTTCTGGCACCGTCATAAAAAGCAATGTCAATCATTTTGCCATCTACGGTAAATACACCGATTCCCTGTTCTTTCTTTTCTTCGATTTCCCGCACCACTTTTTCCGCAAAGATAATGTCCTTGGTGCTCGGAGTAAAGATCTCATGAACGATACCGATCTGCCGCGGATTTACAATTGACTTGCCGTCAAATCCCATCAGATGAATCGTTTCCACGTCTTTCCGGAATCCGTCCATATTATCCAGATCGGTATAAACCGTGTCAAAACACTGGACACCTGCTGCCCTGGCTGCAATCACCAGATTCTGCCGTGCTCCCATCAGTTCAATTCCGGTACCGGTAATATGGGTCTGCAGATCCTTGGTATAATCACCGCCGGAAAGTGCAATTCCGAATAACCGGTCTGATGCTTCACAAATATCGAGTGCCTTTATCACACCACGGGCCGACTCAATCGCTGCCATGATCAGCACCCCGCCCTCAGGCATCCCAAATTCTGCTTCAGCCTCTGCAACTGCCTGCTCGACCAGCTTCACATCCTTAGCACTCTCAGCCTTGGGAATACGAATGGAATCACATCCGCCCGCCACTGCACATCTGATATCTTCTTTCCAGTATGGAGTATCAAGGGCATTGATTCTGACTACCCGTTCACATGGTTTATAGTTAATTGATCTGAGTGCATGAAACAGGGAAAAACGTGCCACATCCTTTTGATTCTCTGCCACTGCATCTTCCAGGTCAAAGATAATTGAATCCGCACCATATATATAGGGATCTTTAATAATTCCCGGTTTTTGTGCATTAAGGAACATCATACTTCGTCTCAAACGTTTTTTATTGGAATTCATCATTTCAGCACACCTCCCCATGGCAGATTGTCCTTTTGGTCTGCAGAACGATAAACCGCGCCCTGTACCCTCGCCTTTATTGTGCAGTCCAAAGCACCTTTGTCAACAATCGAAATCTTAATGTTATCTACCCCCAGATTCTTCAATGTCTCGAGAACTACCTTGCGGATCTGGTTTCCATACTGGTTAATCACTGCACTCTGCAATGAAAAATCGATTCCGCCTGTTCCGGCTTCAACCATGACCTGACAATCACTGGACTCCAGTGTTCCTGCTGCAGCGGGTCTTGTTATTTCCATCTGATTACTCCTCCTGTTATCGCTTTCGATGGTGTTTCCTTTGTTACTGCCATCATAACCAATCAACCTTACACCAGACACCCTGTTTCCCTTAATATTTATTAAGAAAAAACAACCGGCGTGCCGACTAAACTTCAGTCAGCTCACCAGTTGCAGAATTAATAATAAAACCTTTGATTGTAATATCCTTTGGCATCAGGGGATGGTTTTGCAGCATTCCGACCGTATTGGTTACCGAATCTTCACACGACGAAAATCCTCCCAGCCACGCTTCCAGGTCAATACCGCTTTTCTCAATAACATCAATATGTTCGGCCGGAATGTCCCTCTCCCTGACTTTTTGCAGCAGGGCCTTGCCGTCCATGCCCTGAACACCGCAGTCAGTATGTCCGATGACCATAATCGATTCAACCCCCAGTTCAAGTATCGCCACCAGCAGACTGCGGACAACACTCCCGTATGGGTGCTTGATTACACCGCCGGCATTCTTAATAATCTTCACATCCCCGTTATGAACACCCAGAGCAGCCGGCAAAAGCTCCGTCAGCCGGGTATCCATACAGGTCAGTATCGCGATTTTCTTATCGGGGTATTTGCTCGTCTCAAACGCTTTATAGAGTTTGTTATCTACAAAACTGCGATTATACGACAAAATATCTTCTATCATCTTATATACCTCTCTCAAAGTTATTTTTTCAGATTATAGTCAAAATATGTACCTATTGCAAGCTTTCTTACAATATTTTAAGGTTGATAAGTCAGGACGGCGGGAAATCGCGTAAGCAAGCAGCCGTCAAGCTCGCTTGTAAGGCTGTTTGTTTATGCGATTTCACATCGGATGGATATCCGCATACATTACCAGTAACACTATAAACACGGAGGGATCTGATGGTTGTCCCATTAAGTCAGCTAACCCCCGGGCAGCGCGGCAAAGTCATCTGGCTGGCCAGTAATTATCTGATGAAACAGCGCCTGCTGGACTTAGGGTTTGAACCGGACGAAGTTCTTGCCTGCGAACTTTCCTCTTCACCACATGGCATGAAAGCGTATCGGGTACGTGATTCCTTAATTGCTCTCAGAAAAGAAAATGCCGCAGAAATATTTGTCGAGACTTTATAAATATTGAGAAAAAGACAAAAAAATCGCACGAACTGCTTCGTGCGACCGTTACATATGCCAATTCTTATTAATCGTTATCTTCATCCATCTGCAAAGCGGTCACAGCACCGACTGCACTTACTGCACTTGCAACAGCAGCAACAACTGCAAATAAAATAATCAGGGCAAGTCCACCCACCAGTATCATTTCCATATATATTGCCTCCTGTCAGAATTTATAAACAACAGTATATCACAAACATTCAACTATTACAATGTTTAACCTTTATGACATCTGCTCATTTACCGACTCTTCACAGGCCCGCATTGCCTGAATCGTCTTTTCCATCAAGTCTTCCAGAGGCCACCCCAGATTCTCCGCCCCCTGACGGATAATATCGCGGGAACATCCGGCAGCAAAACGTTTGTCTTTGAACTTTTTCTTCAGGCTCGATAATTCCATATCCTGAACACTCTTAGATGGTCTCATTCTCGCTGCCGCACCAATCAGGCCGGTCAGCTCATCCGATGCAAATAAAACCTTTTCCATCTCATGCTCCGGTTCAATCTGACTGCAGATTCCATAACCATGCGAGCATATGGACCTGATCATATCTTCACTTACTCCGCCGGCGCTTAAAAGTTCCGGTGCTTTCTGGCAATGCTGTTCCGGATATAATTCGAAATCTATATCATGAAGCAGCCCGGTAATCGCCCAGTAATCAGCTTCATCCTGATATCCCAGTTCATTTGCATACCAGCGCATAACCCCCTCTACAGTCAGCGCGTGGAGAATATGGAACGGTTCTTTGTTATATGTCTGCAGCAGCCTGACTGCATCCTCACGGGTAATTGCACTTTGTCTCATGTTGACACTCCTTTTCCTCATGTTTCGTAACTGATAATATTTTATCTCAAATTTCTTCATTTGTTAAGTTGATTTTTTCAGTTTTTAGTAGTAAAATGGGTTATATGCAGATGTAGTTCATCGGTAGAATATCAGCTTCCCAAGCTGAGGAGGCGGGTTCGATTCCCGTCATCTGCTTGAAACCCTTGGTGGATAAGGGAAAGTTAAGGCTTGTCACTTGATTGTGGCAAGCCTGTTACTTAGTAAAATATCAGTTGTCAAAGATAATTAGCAGCGAAAGGAAGTGCTAATATTCCATTCCCCAAAGAGAACATTTACACTATTGATGATATCTATGCTTTGCCAGAAGGGCAACGGGCTGAACTGATTGACGGAGAATTGCATATGATGATTCCACCAAGCAGAACACACCAGCAAATACTAAGCTGGCTGCATGCGACTATTTTTAATCACATTAAGGCTCACAGCGGTGACTGCGAAGTATATCCGGCGCCTTTTGCGGTATTTTTGAACAATGACGATGCAAAGTACCTTGAACCAGATATAAGTATTATCTGTGATCCCAACAAGCTAAACGTTTTGATCATCTGATTCATCTATCCTTTGCATCATAACACAGTTCAAAAATAATCGTTTTCAACTTGGCCCAATATATTGAGCTTTACCAAAACCAAGTATCGGCAGAAATATAAATGGCAGGAATATCAGGCCTATTGTAAAACCGGTACTTTTCCCAAATGATTTTGCCATCTTGATTGAAAAAAAGATATGTAAAAATAAAGATATTACATTTGTTATCCAGAGCAAACTATGTATATCCGAAAACTCTGCTGCTATCGACAATACAGTTGTGATTGTAACCGCAATAAAATAGTTGGCATTTCCAAGTACAACATTTGAAATCACATAATTACCATACAGAGGAATAATTACAGACCAGCCCGGACGGCCGGCTTTTGATACAATCATCCACAAACCTGCCAGTTTCAAAACAACAGTAACAATAACAAGTACAGAAAATATAATTAAAAATATCCCCAGAATACTAAACATCATTAAATATAGATCATCATACATCTTTAAAATTCTCCTTATTATTGACATATTCATCCCCCTATGCAAAAATAACTATTGGGGGTAGAGTTATGAAAAAATATTACAAGATTATATTCAGCGTCACATTAGCACCTGTGATGTCATCATTGCTGATATTTTTGCTTTATTTGACATCTAGCATTATGGGACCTTTAATTCTGATACATATAACGACTCTTTTTGGTGTTCGTTTACTGGCCCGAAAGGACTTCCTACATAGTGGAGCATTATTTGCGGGCTATGCAATACTCTCATTTATTTGCTGTATTTATGAATTTTGCAACGGGGCTAAGCCTGCGAGATATTTTGTGGCATTTATTGGTATTGCCCTTTATACATTGCCGGCCTTGGCTTTTATAAATATCGACAGTTATATCGAAGAAAACAGAAAGTAGGATTATTGGTATGAATATCTTAACCAGCCGGTGTCTGATTCGTGATTTCACTGCCGATGATATCAATAGTTTCATGGACTATCGAAACAATGCAGACTGGATGCGCTACCAGGGTTTCAAATGCCAGACAAAAGAAACTTATGAAGCACAGCTGTTAACAAATGTACGCATGGATAACGGCATGCAGTTTGCAATAATAAATTCTGCTACTAAACAATTGCTCGGAGACATCTACCTCAAGAAAGAAGACCGTACTTTTTGGCTTGGCTATACGATCCATCCGTCCTATGCCCGTCAGGGATATGCGTCAGAGGTCGTCACGGCTGTGATTGGATGGGCCAGGAAACAGGATGGACTCTTCATCAAAGCCGGTGTTGTGCCTGAAAATACTGCTTCCGTAAACTTACTTTTAAAATGTGGATTTACTTATGAGAACGTTGAACTCGATGAACATATTTACAGTTTAATATTATAAACAGCTTCTTTGCGAATCAGTATTTTCAGAAAAAAGCCATGCTCTACCTATAGTCAGTTATTGTATAAATGCATCTACTAAATATAAGTAAGACTGATATCCTCGTTCATTTACAGCCCTTATTTCTAACCGCCTTGCATTTCTAACATCATACGGTCCAATCTTTAATGTTTCAGTAATTTTAGTTATCGGAGATATCGTATCGATCAATTCATCGTCACAATAAATCTGCAGCTTCATACTTGCATCAGATGCCGTGTCCGGGCCAGCTACTACACACCCTTCAAAACTACTGTACTCCCCTTTTAAGCTGTATACAATATATCCATTATAAAATGCCCACAGTTCATACCCCGTGTCATAATGATTTCCATATGAGTCAATAAATGACTGTACTTCTTTGCAATTATTAGAGTCAACTACAGTCAGCTTTTTTAATTCTAATTTGCTTTGCATACTAATCATCTTTTGAGTTTCTACTGTATTCTCAGTATTAACTGCTTTGGGCGAATCATATTCACGATTTTCACCACCTAACATCAATTCATCAATTTTCGACTCCAACACACTGATGTTTGTTCGCATTTCCGAATTTTCCTCAAATAGTGCGATATACTTGTCTGCAGTCACCGATTGATTAGCACCATCTATTGTAACATTAAACGTGTTACTGTTTTCATTTGTACTAACCACCCGATTATGATATGCTGTTGTCCCGGCAGCTCCTGCTGCTGCCGCCAATACTGAGAATCCTCCTGTAATAACTGCTAACTTAACTTTTTCTCTCATTTTAAATTCTTCATCCTCTCTCTCCCCCTCGTTTATCATACCATTAATCTACAAATAATGGCAAGATTATAACAAATTTGTACAATAACCTATTTTATTTTTCCGCTTGACCTTTCTAACAAATAGTGCTATATTTAGAGAGTATTTTAAATGAGGTCTTGATTCACATATTCTGTAGGTCATCTTCTTGATTTACGGTATATGTGTTTTTTATTTAACAGGAGTTCTCCTATTAAATAAAAACGCTTCGGCGCGAGAGTCTGCTCCGGCAGGCTTGATAATCTTTCATATTAAAATATGAAAAAAATTATAGGAGGTATCTTTCTGTGAATAAAGGTACAGTAAAATGGTTTAACGCTACTAAAGGATTTGGATTTATCGTAAATGACGAAACTGGTGAAGAAGTATTCGTACACTTCTCCGGACTTGCAATGGACGGTTACAAAACTCTGGAAGATGGTCAGGCGGTTGTGTTTGACATGACAGAAGGCAATCGTGGTATGCAGGCAGTTAATGTCAGCGTAGCTTAATCAGATTAATTAAGGGGACTGCTCTAAAGCAGTCCTTTTTTGTTTCAAAAATTTTATACAGGTACTTGTTATAAAATGCTTGACATTATCTACAGGTACATGTATAATCATTTATGTAAGGTACCTGTAGGAATAGCAAAAGGAGGTAATTATCATGGAAACAAACTATCCTGAATTATACGAAAAAATGACACGGCTGCAGTGGTTATTACGGCGGCAGCAAATGCAGATACACATGGAACACGGCCCGTTTGCAGATGCTTCACGGGGTCAGGGACGGGTTCTGGCTATCTTAAAATTACAGTCAGAGATCAGTGCCAAAGATTTATCCTACCTGTTAGGAATCCGGCAGCAGTCGCTTAATGAGCTGCTGAACAAGCTGGAGAAGGGTGGTTATGTTGAGCGCATACCGTCAGAGACTGATAAGCGTGTCCTTCTGGTCCGTCTCACTGAAAAAGGTAAGAACGAGCAGCAGAACACAAGCACAACAGATTTCACCGACATCTTTGATTGCCTGACCCCGGAGGAGCAGGAGACATTCGGATCATATCTCGACCGGATTATTGCCGCACTGGAATCACGTCTGGGCACCGATGATGACGATGATAAGATGGAGAGCTGGATGCAGGCCGCCCGCTCACGCATGGGGGCCGAGCACTTTGACAAGCTGATGGCAATGCGCGGCGGTATCGACGGACATGGTCCCGGTCCCGGCAGACGCGGATTCCACGGTGACTTTGGCGGTGAGTGCGGCCCGTTTGGCGGCCGTGGTCACAAAAAAGCGCCTCACGAATCCCCCAGACATCCCCACGACCACGAAAACAGCTAAACAAGTATTCTACGCCCTCATCCGGCAGAAAGGAGTGTGCTGCCATGCTTTCTTTTTGTGTACTGTTAATTTATGAACTCGAGCAGTTCTTTCAATATATATTTCAAACCAATAATAAATCGGAGGTGATATCATGACAGTAGTATTAATCGTTCTTTTACTGGCCTTTGTCCAACTGTTAAGTTCGGCTGTCGATTATGATCTGACCAAAGACAGCCCCCCTGATCACATAACGCATAAAATGGTTCGCAGACTCAATCAGTGGATATATTCTGACGGCAGCAAAGCAGCCAAAAATTAATGCTCAAAGGGTAATCTTCATAAAATTCAAGATAAAAGAACCGGCCGCGTTCCCAGCTGCCGGTTCTTTTGTTTTCACTTAGTGTTACCCAAACTAGTACTTCATATTACTTAAAGACGCGGCCATATCTGCGGTAATGCGCAGAAACTCATCAATATCATCAACATTATGGCAGTGCAGCGGCGATACCCGGATCGCACCTTCCAGACCAAAGGCCTCCAGCATCCGCTTGGAATATACACTGGCCAGAATCCGCTCATACACAATGACACCTCTGCGGGCATATTCTTTCACCGTTTCCGTAAAATCCATGCCTTCAATTGCCATACAAATAATAAAATCCCTCTTCGTCAGATCTTCATAATCAAGATACACCTTAACTCCCGGTATCTTACGCAGTCCCGTCGCCCGGTCACTTCCATTCAGCATACGTTCCATCAGCGCCCGTTCATGCAGATGAATCTGTTCCATACCGGCAACATATTGCTCCCGGCGAGTCTCAGAGCCGGTATAATGTGACCCGATCCAGCATACATAACTGACCATCTCGATCACTGCCCCGAAATTAGCCGGTGCCGGTGATCCCAGTTCCCATACAGTTTCATCTTTCTCCAACAGCTTACGGTGGCGTAAATGGGCCAGCCGGTCCGACAGATAGGCGAAACCGCAGCCCCTGATCCCAAACGCCTTATACGGGGCGATATTAATCCCGTCAATCTGCAGTTCCTCCACATCAATTACACCATGGGGAGCATGCTGAACCGCATCAATCACAATGTACAAATCAGGTTTTATCTTTCTGGCTTTTTCTACAATCGCCTGAACATCCATAATGCTTCCGGTTATATTTGATGCATACATAACACTCAGCAGGCAGGTATTCTCATCAATCAATGCCGTGATTTCATCCACATCAATGCCACCGGTCACCTGATTGGCCTGAGCGACCCGGAGTTCCTTTCCGGTCTTTTGTGCATAATATTTAGCAGCATCAAAAGCCGACGGATGTTCCAGGACAGAAGTAACAATATTAGTTCCGGGGACATGCTGGGCGATCACGCCAACCATATAAAACATCGCCTGAGAAGCTGTCAGCTCCGTCATCAATGCCCCCGAATCCGCTCCGAAGATAACTTTCATAATATCTTCCGTGCCATTCTTCTGCACGGCCTTGAGCATCAGTGCCGTATCATGGATCCGTTCCGGACAGTCCGGATATTTTTCATATTCCATCTTGGCTTCCACGCATTTTTTCAGGCGCAGGGAGCCACCGGCATTTTCGAAGAATATACGTTTGTGTCCATTTGGTTCACAATCTACATAATAAAATTTGTCACGTATCTCTTTCTGCAGCTCAGCCGGAAAAAACTCACCGTTTATTTTTTCTGAACTCATAACATCTACCAGCCTCTTTTTTCTTATCCGCCCAGATATGCTTTTTTGACTTCAGGATCTGACAACAGTTCCTGTCCGGTGCCGGATATTTTGGATTCTCCGTTTTGAATGACATATGCATAATCTGCCAATGCCAGCGTATCCATTGCATTTTGTTCTACGATTACAACCGTGATACCGGTCTTGGCTACGTTCTTGATAAACTCAAAGATCTCCGCTACCAGCTTCGGCATGATACCCAGTGACGGTTCATCCAGGATCAGCAGCTTCGGATGGGACATCAGTCCTCTGGCAATGGCGACCATCTGCTGCTCACCACCTGACAAGGTGTTGGCAATCTGTTTGGACCGCTCCTGCACACGCGGAAACAACTCGTAAATCTCCTGCAGTTTTGCTTTGATCTTTTCCTTGTCACGGATCAGATAGGCACCCATGATCAGATTATCCTCTACCGTCATTCCGCCAAACAGGTGACGGCCTTCCGGTACCATCGAGATCCCCTTTGCCGCAAGTTTATATGCCGGCATTCCGGTGATATCCTCGCCTTCAAACGTAACCTTCCCGGTCATCGGTTTGATGGTTCCGGTTACTGCCCTGAGAACCGTCGTCTTGCCGGAGCCGTTAGAACCCAGGATCGCCACAATCTGGCCCTCTTCTACTTCAAAAGAAACATTATGTACGGTCGGAACGTCGCCGTACCCCGCTTTTAAATTCTGTACACTAAGCATCCTTCTTCGCACCTCCTCCCAGATAAGCATTGATAACATCTTCATTGGAGGTAACCTCATCCGGATTGCCCACCATCAGCAGTTTCCCCGTCACCAGTACTACAACTCTGTCAGAAACACTCATAACTACATCCATGTTATGCTCAATCGTCAGAATCGCAATTCCTTTTTTATTAATTTTTCTGATCAGATCGACCGCTTCCTTACGTTCAGTAGCAGTCAGCCCCGCCATAGTCTCATCCAGCAGCAGCAGTTTTGGTTCTGTTGCCAGGGCCCGGGCGATCTCCAGACGTTTTTTCTGGGCCACGTTAAGCTTGCCGGCCATAACCTCACGGAACTCGGAAAGGCCGCATTCTGCCAATACTTCATCGACCCGCTGTCTGGCTTTTTTCATATCATTGGTATGGCACAGGGCACCTACCAGAACATTCTCATAGACCATCATATCATTCAGTGACTGCGGAATCTGGAAGGTTCTGCCGATCCCCTGCTTACAAATATCATAAGCCTTCATCTGGGTGATGTCCCTGCCGTCAAACGTAATACTTCCACGGGTCAGTGTATGGGCACCGCTGATTGAGTTAAACAGGGTTGTTTTGCCGGCGCCGTTAGGGCCTACCACACCGATGATCTCGCCTTCATCGACATGAAAGCTGATCCCTTCGTTCGCCATCAATCCGCCGAACTGTTTTGTCGCATCTGTTATTTCGAGTATTCTCTTTTTCACGTCAAACCTCCTTTTCACCTATGCCTTTTTGCCCTTACCCCGGCCGATGAGGGATACCAGTCCGCCCGGCAGGAATAATACAATGATAATTACCAGGGCACCATAGAGGATCAGGTCCAGGCCGCCGTACTTGCCAAGGAATGACCGGGAATATTCAGAGATAAAGGTCAGTACCAGTGCTCCCAGTACCGGTCCGGTAACTGTTCCGATTCCGCCCATTACTGCTACCAGTACGATCATCATCGAAATGTTGAGTGTCATCAGCATGGATGGATCAATATAACGCATGTACTGTGCATAAAGGCTTCCGCCGATACTGACAAAAGCAGCACTTAACATATAAGCGAAAATCTTATATTTAGCTACGTTGATGCCAACACTTTGGGCCGCCATCTCATTTCCCTTGATGGTACGCAGGTAGTAAAAGAACTTTGACTTATCAAGTATTTTAATAACGGCAACCATTCCAACTGCAAATGCCAGATATACATAATAATAATGAAGAGAATCCGTAAACTGCATATACACCCACGGATCGGCTTTTTTACTGAAGAAGTAAACACCTGCCGCGCCGCCTGTAAACTGAACATTGATGAAGATGATACGGGCACATTCTGCCAGTGCCATGGTTGCTATAGAGAATACGTGACCACTCAGACGAAGCAGTGGTTTACCAACCAAAAATGCTGCCAGGGCTGAAACCGCAGCACCAATCCAGATCGAAATCCATGGTGACATGTTAAAATTCGTCATGCATAAAGCAACCGCATAAGCACCCACACCGTAATACAGCGAGTGGCCATTGGATACCTGGCCGGTGTAGCCGCCGATCACATTCCATCCGGTTCCGACCATTGCCCAGATAAGAATCAGGATCATAACATTTCTGGAAAACTGACCGGTGAAAATAAGCGGAAGAACGATTGCGACTGCAAGCGCGCCAAGTACCATGATTAATTTTTTCTTGTCTTTTATTAAATCCGTCATACTTACTTCCCTCCGAACAATCCTTTTGGTCTAAACTGTACAATCAACATGAAAACCACACAAACACCCAGATATTTGAAAGCGGTATTCAGATATACACCGGTGAAGGAATCTGCCAGCCCCATGATCAGGCCGCCGACAAATGCACCGGGAATGCTGCCGAACCCGCCCATGACTACGGCGATAAATCCAAACAGCTGGAAGTTGGCACCCACGTTCGGGTAGGTATAGTAATAGTAAGTCAGTGCACAGCCCGCTGCGCCGGCAATTGCTGCCGACAGGCCAAAGGCCATGGCGTAGGAACGTTCGGTATTGATTCCTACCAGTTCAGCTGCTGCTTTGTCCATCGATGTTGCCCGGATCGCCTTTCCGGCTCTGGTCTTATTCAGGAACCAGAACATAAACCCGGCAACTAAAAGTCCTATAAAGAATGGTACCAGTTTCTGTTTTGCGATTACCACAAAGCCTAAGTCGATGGAACCGCTGACTGCAACTTCTTTGATACTCTTGAATTCTCCGCCAAATATAAGCAGTGCAAGATTAATCAGCACCATACTGAGGGCAAATGTGATCAGCCGCTGTGACAGTGTCGGCCCCTTAAGTGCCTTGGCAATAATCGTCTTGTAAATAAATACGCCGATTACAAACATAAGTCCCATACAGAGCGGGAGTGATACGATCGGATCCAGTCCGAGTTTTAAATTCAGGTAATAAGACGCAAACATGGCAATCATCAGGAATTCGCCCTGAGAAAAGCTCAGAATATTCATAACGCCCCATACAAGTGCAATGCCCATTGCCACAAGTGCCAGGATTGCCCCGTTTACTACACCTTCAAATAATGCCTGCATAAACATTTCCATAAGAAAAACCCCTCCTTATTGTTTCCAACGCCGGTATCTTATGATAGTAAAAGGCTGTTGCAAGACACGGTTTTGCGTATTGCAGCAGCCTCCTGAACAATCATCTTATCTTTCTGACCATGATGGTGCCGGAACAATACCGTCAGCACTCTTGGCAGAATCCGGATAAACGGTCTTGTATTCGCCGCCCTGGATCTGAACTACGGATCCAACTACCGCCTGATTCTGGCCATACTCATCCATGTCGATCTCCCATGGCATGATAATCTTGGCAGAATCTACTTCCAGGTTCATCAGCGCTTCTCTGAGAGCTGCAGAATCTGTAGTACCGGCCTGGTTGATACCGAGTGCAATAAACAGGATGTTGATACTGTCACGTACCATACCATCATTCAGCTGGATTCCGTTAGAATATTTCTCCGGATATAAAGCACAGATCTGCTGATTGCCTTTGGTACTGATATCTGCTGCCCAGCCGCTGGAAGACATGATGTATTCCGTATCATCACCTAATGCTTTAACAAAGTCATCAACGATAAATCCGCCGCGCTGTCCGATAAATGCTTTTGGATAATAATTCTGCTCTTTAATGGTCTTAACAAACAGGATCGCATCGGAAGCATATGCTGCCATGATCACTGCATCGGCATCAGCTGCCTTGATCTTCATAACTTCGGAAGATAAGTTTGTTGCGTTCTGTGAATATGTAATGTTCTCTACCACTTCAAAGCCGTACTCTTCGGCACGCTTTAATTCTTCTTTTACAATGTTGGCACCGAACTCGGTATCTTCGGAAATCAGTGCAACTGTCTTAATCCCGGCATCCTGGGTCTGATTCAGCTGATCCAGATATGCAAACGTATCTTTGGTGAATACAGAGTCATTCAGGCCGAAACGGAACAGCCAGCTTAAATCTGCGGAACCGTCGGTCAGTGTGGTTGCGGTTCCTGCTGTCAGCAGCGGAATCTCATACTGCTCGGTAACAACCGCTACGGTCTTGGTCATCGCACTGGAGAAGTTCCCGGCAATTGCAACAACACCTTCCTGTGAGATCAGACGTTTTGCTTCTGATACTGCTGTCTGCGGATCGCCTTTGGTATCGCCGATGATCAGTTCAATCTTAGCTCCGTTCATATTCGGAATACCGCTGGTATCTGCCAGCATGATATCAAGATCCGGATTCTCTTCATTCACAATGTCTACCATCATCTGTGCTGCCCATACGGTCTGCTGCCCCAGGTTTGCTGATGGTCCGGACAGCGGTGCCAGGAATCCAACCTTGATTGTCTCTGCTGCTTCTGTCCCGGCAGCAGTCGCACCTTCGGTCTTCTCTGCTGTCGTTCCCGCTGTGGATCCGGCAGCTGATGTATTCGCCGCCTCTGAATCGCCGCCTGCACAGCCTGCCAGTGCTCCAACCATAACCCCCGCAAGCGCCAGACTCATGATCCGCTTAGATAACCCCTTTTTAAACATAAAGTACCCTCCTCATAATGTTTAATGATAAAATATTGTACGGAATCGCTTTTGTTTTCCACAATATTTATATTTATGAGTTGATTATAACCTATTCTTTATCAAATATCAACATGTTTTTTCTTGAAAGTCAAATTTTTTATTGTAATTATATCTTTTATAATGTTTGTTTCGTATATTTTTTTCTGTGTTTCAGATATTTCAATATTGATAACCAGGTGATCAGGCCGCCAGAACAGCAGCTGTAAGCCATAATACAAAAAAATGAGTAAAACAGCATTCCCCGTTTTCCAGAGGTAAATGCCGAATTACTCATCTTACTATTATAACCTGTATTTGTTCGTGAACTTATGCCTTAATAAATCAGATTAACATGATTCCGTTTCAGCAGGTCTTTCCATTCGTCATCCGGTTCTTTGTTCGTGATAATGGTATCAATCTGAGAGAGACTGGCCAGGCGGATAAATGCGGTCTTGCCAAATTTGCTGTCATCGACAAGCAGGACTACTTTGTTGGCGCGTTCGACCAAAAGCTGCTTCAGCTCGCCCTCACTTTCATTGGAATCATATACACCGCCATCCAGATTCAGGCCCTTACAGCTGATCAGGGCAATTTCCAGGCTGTAATTGCAGATGGAATTCTTGGCACCTGCTCCCTGCAGTGACAAAGAGTTCTTATCCAGAACGCCGCCGGTGGAGACGACACTCAGCGATGACAGGCTGAGTTCACGCAGCGCTTCCACAGAGTTTGTCAGAATGGTGATTCCGGCCTCTTCACGAATTATCTTCAGCGCCTCTAAAACGGTGGAACTGGAATCCGCACCGATGGACGCACTGGTCTTTATGACATCAGCTGCCTTTTCGGCAATCACCTGTTTTTCCTGCATATTGGTCTGGGCACGCTTTAAAAAATGTATTTTCTCACGGGCCATATCCTGATTCAGCACGGCACCGCCGTATGTTCTGGCGACAAGCCCTTCCGCTTCAAGCTTCTCAAGGTCCCTGCGGATCGTCTCTTCAGTCACGTCAAACATCTCACTGAGCTGTGAGACTACTACTTTTTTATTCTCCTTTACCAGTTCCCTGATTTTTTCCAGTCTTTGTTTTAAGGTCATACCAACCCCTCCTTATATTGCTTCTGTTTCATCAAATTTTCCGTATAAATGATTGATCGTAAGTTCATTATATCAACCAAACATTTTATTTACAACACAAATGTTGATTTCAGTAATTTTTTTACACAAATCCCACATCTTTATATAAACTTCCGGTTATTTAGCCCTGATAATGAAAGAAGCTGCTGCAAAATGAAAATTCAACTCCATTCTACAGCAGCTTATTATGTTTAACTGTCGATCGCCTCTGCCATCTGCCTCATTTTCTTTACATCGTCTTTATCCAGAACCAGATTGGCCGATTTTACATTCTCTTCTATCTGAGCTGCCGTGGTTGAGCCGCTCAGAATGGTAATAAAATCACCTTGTGCCAGTACCCATGCGAGGGCCAGGTTGGCAATCGTACAATCATACTTCTTGCAAAGATCCGCCCAGCCATCCATCATATCCATCGCTTTTGGCATATTCTCAGGCTGGAACCATTTTTTATTGCACTGTGCACCGACCGGCACGTAATCGCGTCCCAGGGTACCGCTCAGCAGCCCCTGCTCCAGTGGAGAGTAAGCCTGAAGCGTAATATTATACTGTTTGCATATAGGAATCAAATCTGCTTCCACAGCACGGTCCAGGACACTGTATTTTGCCTGTACAATATCCAGTTCTCCGTATTTTAAATATTCTCTGATTTCATCAGGCGTAATATTGGCCGCACCAATAGCTTTGATTTTTCCCTTTTCTTTCAGCGAAAGAAGTGCTTCCATAGTCTTGCCGATTGGTGTATAAAATGGTTCTACCGACTGCCAGTGGGTCATATAAATATCAATGCAGTCTGTTCCAAGGCGCTCCAGGCTTTCTTCCACTTCTTCCGTGATTGATTCCGGGCTTAAGTTTTTGTAGAGCTGGGTATCGCCGACTTTATTAAAAAGGCTGCCTTCTCTTTTCCACACAATGCCGCATTTTGTAATGACAATATAGTCCTTGCGGTGTCCATCCGCCAGGGCACGACCGACAATCTCCTCGCTTTGTCCGAAGTTGTATCCGGGAGCGGTGTCAAGCAGATTGACCCCCAGCTCCTTACAGCTTCGGATTGTATTGATACACTCATCTAAATCTTTGTCTCCACCCCAGGCCGGGCCGCCGCCGATTGCCCACGTACCAAGCCCGATCCGGGAAATTTTCATATCTGTGTTTCCCAAATTCATCATTTTCATTGTCTTTTTCCTCTCCGGCTAAATGCGTTTTAAGTATTCCTGGTAGCGCACTTCAACCTGTTCACGACTTTGTACCCCGGTAGTTGCGCCCAGACTTTCTACCGAAATTGATGCAACCGCATTGGCAAACATCGCGCATTCTTTCAGACCTTTTCCCTCCAACAGCGCAGCAATAAAACCTGAAGCGAAGTTGTCACCGGCACCAATCGTATCGATACAGTTGGAATCAGGATACCCGGGCACCAGAAATTGTTCGTCTTTATTTTTTATAAAACTGCCTTTTTTGCCGACTTTAACAATGATATTTTTCACACCACAGTCCAGAAATACATCAGCAATCTCACTAACTTCCGTCTTGCCGGTCATCAGGCAGGCCTCATCATAATTCGGAAAGAAGTAATCGACATAACCGAGAGCTTCCTGAATTGCTTCCAGGCCTTCCCCGAATCTGCTTTTCACCATGTCAGCGCAGATAATCAGCCCATATTCTTTTGCTTTTTTAAACAGTTCCACTAATGGTTTGCCCTGCAGCATCGGATTGTTAAAAAAACTGGCGAACGATAATAGTCTGACCTGGTCAAAAACGCTGGTGTCAAGATCATCGAAATCAAGCTTCCACAAACTGCCGTTACGGTTGGTGACAAAAGTCCTCTCGCCGTCTTCCGTTACCAGGCCGATATTAATAGACGTATCAATCTCATCGCGGACCTTGAGTTTTGTGATATCAATATTGTTGTCCTGACAGTGTTCCATCACAAACTTTCCCGGAACATCATTGCCGACCATACTCATCAGCATTGTCGGATGTCCGAGGCGGGTAATAATAGTAGCTTCGTTGATGGCGTCACCGCCGATCGTCATCGCAATCCGGTTCAGCGGACAGGACTCGATCTCAAAAATATTCTTGCTTACCGGCTGCAGCGGAATATCTACGATCGCTGCGCCGATTACCAATACTTCATTTTTATTCTGCAAACCAACCATCTGCCTTTCCATCGCTTCCGAATAATCGGATCTTCTCCATTGCACGTTTTTTAACTTCGGCTCTTACTTCCTGATTTAATGCCAGGTAGGAAGCCTTTTTCTCATAGTTTGCATCAATTGCAATCATTGCTGCTTCACACAACTCAGTATGGATATTCACTTTGGTAATTCCCATTCCGATTGATTTGCGGACATCTTCGTCACTGATCCCGGATGCTCCATGAAGAACCAGAGGAATCGAAACGGCATCTGCAACTGCCTGGAGTATCTCAAAATTGATCTGAGGCGGGGCGGAATATGCACCGTGCTGGTTTCCGATTGCTACTGCCAGAGAATCAATATTGGTTCTCGCGACAAATTCTGCTGCCTGAGACGGGTCCGTATAACCATAGCTGGCGAGAGCTTCCTCATAATCAGTCTCAGCACCTACATGACCGAGTTCTGCCTCGATCGGAATACCCATTGGTTTGAATTTGTCTGCCACTTCTTTCGTCATGCGGATATTTTCTTCAAAATCATATGCAGATCCGTCAATCATCAAAGAGTTGTATCCGATGTCAATAGCATGGCTGACAATATCATAGCTGCGGCCGTGATCCCAGTGAATTGATGCCGGCAGGGATGTGGTGGTTGCATAAGAACGCATCATATGAATGAAATGATTGATGTCAGTGTTCTGCAGAAAACCGCTGCCAAATGATAAAATAACCGGTGAACACAGTTCCTCGCAGGCTTCCATAACACCGGCGAGCATCTCCACATTCCAAATACAGAAGTTTGCTACCGCATACTTCCCTTCTTTTGCTTTTACAAGCATATCCTTCGTTGATACCAACATAATAGTTCAGTTCCTTTCTTTTCCGGTTTCGGGTTACTTGATGGTGATCGCGCCCTTTACAATCTCAGACTTACGGCTGAGTGCTTCATCAAATGCGCGTTGTACGTCTTCGTATTCATATGTATCGGTAACCATGGAGTTCACATCAAACTTGCCTGATGCAATGGCATCGATGGTCATCGGGTAATTGTTTGCATAGCGGAAAACGGTCTGAATGCTCACTTCCCGGTTGATCTTCAGAAAATTGATCGGAGTCTCTCCGGGAATGGTGCCGACAATCATAATTTTGCCGCCGCGCATCACCAGTTCCACCGCCTGGGAAGCCGTTGCCCGGCTGCCGGCAGTCTCAAATACAATATCCGCCCCCCAGTCACCCAGCAGCTGCTTGGTTCTTGAGACGGTATCCTCATTCATGCCATGAATGACTTCCATTGCTCCTAACTGTTTTGCCATTTCGAGGCGTTTTTCGATGATATCAACGACAACAATCTCGGTTGCGCCCATCACCTTACAGGCCTGCAGCGTCATCAGACCGATACAGCCGGCCCCGAGAATCACAATCTTCTTGCCCGGTTTTACATCTGCCTCGGTTGCTGCATGCATGCCGACGGCAGCCGGCTCAACCAGCGCACCCTCCAAAAGACTCATCTGTTCCGGCAGTTCAAAGGTCAGCCACTCCGGGTGCACCAGATAATTCGTCAGAGCCCCGCGATAATTGGGCTGGGTAGCCATAAAATCTACATCCGGGCAGATGTTGTATTTTCCTTCCAGGCAATAACGGCATTTGCCGCAGGGAACTCCCGGTTCGATGCAGACACGGTCGCCGACTTTGATCTTCTTAACATCCGGTCCGATTCCGACTACGGTGCCGGCACATTCATGGCCCAGACCGATTTTTGTATTCGGGTCTTTAGGCGGAATAAACGGGCCTGATTCAAATGCATGTATATCGGAACCGCAGATTCCGACCTGCTCTACCTTAAGTAATACCTGGTCTCCCGTTGGTTCGGGCATTATCGCATCCTGAATCTCCATCGTTCCCGGCGTTACCAGAATTGCTGCTGTATTTTTCATCTCAGTCCACCTCTTCCTTCACTTCGTTCATCATGATATCCCATGCTTTTGCAATATCCGGATCTTTATTCCATAGTGCAGGCGGCCCCAGTACCACACAATCACATCCGGCTTCATACAGCGGTGCATAGATTCCCTTGTTCATGGAACCGTCTGCTTCTATTATAAAACTCAATTTCAACTCTTCTCTGATCTTCACAAGGCTTCTGATCTTATCGTACATCTGCGGAATCACCTGCTGTCCGGCATAACCGGCATCGACAAGCATGATCGTAACCTTGTCAAGCAGCGGCAGATAGTAGCGGATTGCTTCCAGCGGTGCGGCCGGATTCATTGCAATACCTGCTTTGCAGCCCAGACTCTTGATCTTGTTCAGGGTCACGAATGCGTCACTTTCAATACAGTCGGTATGCGGGCTGATATAGGTTGCTCCGGCAGCTGCACATGCTTCGATAAAATCCTGAGGATGTTTCACCATCAGGTGGGCATCCATCGGAGTCGATACTTTATCCTTCATATAAGCCATGAAGTCGGGTCCGACACCAAATGTCTTTACGTAGTTGCCGTCTTTGATATCAATATGTAAAATGTCTGACTGTTTATCCAGAAAGCGTACCTGCCGTTCCATCTGAAACAGATCACAGCAGCCAAGTGACGGGGCAATCATCAATTTTCTATTGCGGTTATTCATCATGATCTCCTCCTGTCTGTCAGCATATCAGTCACAGTCATAGGTAAGAATAACTTTGATCGCTTCCTTCTCTGCCATTAACCTGAAGCCTTCATCCCACTGGGAAAGGCCCAGTCTGTGGGTGATCATCGGCTTAACCTGAATCCGTCCTGCGGCCAGAAGTGCAATCGCATTTCTCCAGCTCACCGTATCATAGGCCATATGGCCGATAATGGATACTGCTTTCATTGATATATCATTAATCGAGAAGTTCAGCGGCGCAAATCCCATTCCGACGCGGACGATCTCTCCGTTGTTGCGAACCATGGCGATTGACTGCTGCATTGCCACCGTTGCACCGGCACAATCTACTACCAGGCCGATACTGTCGGGTCCGCCGCAGATCTCCTGACAACGTTTCACAACATCTTCTCTGGATCCGTTTACAACTGCTGTTGCACCAAGTTCCTGGGCTACTTTAAAACGTACTTTGGTGTCTTCTTCAAGGCCAACCATAACGATATTCAGAGCCCCCATGATCTTGGCAATCTGTACTGAGAACAATCCTAACGGACCGGTTCCGAATACGACTACGTTCTGACCCGGAAGCAGACTGGAGCGCTGGGCAATCGCCTTGTATGCATTGCAGATCGGATCGAGAACTGCTGCTTCTTCGTAATCTACACCTTCCGGAATCTCCCAGATGGCACGGCGGTGAATCTTTAAGATCTCACCCGGAATCTTGCAGTATTTGGTAAAGCCGCCATTGGTTCCGTAACCGAGACCGAGATTGACTTTTTCTGAACAGAGCAGATAGTCACCTGCTTCACACGCCGGGCAGACCCCACATACATGCCCCGTGTTATCTGATACAATTCTCTGACCTGGTTTCCAGTCCTTGACGTTCTTCCCCACCTGAACGATCTGACCGGCAAATTCATGTCCCCTTACTGAACCAAACTCCTCAGATTTGTTATCAACGCGGTAATGCTTCATATCAGCTCCGCAGATCGCTGCTGCCTTTACCTCTATGATCAGATCATCATCTCCACAAACCGGCTCCGGTACATCGATGAACTTGTATGTACCAAATTCGCTTGGTTTCCCAAATTTTGCTAACGCTTTCATCCTTCTCCTCCTACGTTTTTGATTGATACATATATCATATCACTTTGAGTTTGACTTTTCAAGCTTTTTTCTGTTTTTCGCAGATTTATTTGTTGTTTTTGTAAATTTGTGAGAGAGGGTGTACATGGTCGCGAGGGGGAAGTGGTGGGGAGGGGCCGGAATCGACTCCGTTCTCTCGGTGGGTTGGCTCTAAGGCTGGCGCAGGCGATTTGCAGGGGCACCGAGACCAGTTCGCTGGAGAACCTTTGATAGGTTCTCCGCTCCGGCCTCTGAAATCCAGCTTTGGAGAGCTGGATTTCTCCCCTGCAAATCGCCTGCGCCAGCCTAAGAGCCAACGTCACCTCGTTCAATGTCCCCGATTCCGGCCCCTCCCCACCACTTCCCCCTGCCAACTGTATCGCTTCCTTCAGATAAAAATTCAAAAGCAGGGGCATACTATTATGTTAGCAGTGGTCAACTTTCCTCAATAAATAAATAAGATTCAAAAAACTGCCTGATCAGATCTCATGGCGAGGTATGATCGGGCAGTCTTTTGAAATGTGTGAATGAAATAATTAATTAAAATATTTGGTTTGAACATTTGATTGGATAACTTGATTTAGATATATTTTGCTTTATTTGGTTTGGTAGTTTTTGATTGTGATTCCTTCTTCTTCGAATACTTTACGGATTCTTTTTACGAAGTTTAGGGCGTGTTCGCCGTCGCCGTGTACGCATAGGGTGTCGCCTTTTATCGGGACGTCTTTGCCCGATATGGTTGTTACCAGGCCTTCTTTTACCATGCGGACGCAGCGTTTGATGGATTCTTCTTCGTCGGTGATCATGGCGCCTTCCATGTTTCTGGGGACCAGGGAGAGGTCGTCCATTAAGGCGCGGTCGGCGAAGATTTCGGATGCGGTTCTAAGGCCCATTTGTTCGGCTACTTCTCCTAAGACGGCACCGGCACAATAGTAGATGATGATGTCTTTGTCGAATTCACAGACGGCTTTGCAAATGGCTTCGGATACTTCGTAGTCGTATTGGCACAGGTTGCCCAGGGCGCCGTGTGGCGCTACGTGCTGGAGTTTCATGCCGTTGCTGTGGACGAAGGCGTGCAGGGCGCCGATCTGGTAGCGCATATAGTTGGTGATTTCGGCAGGGCTTAAGACCATCTTGCGGCGGCCGAAGCCCATCAGATCAGGGTAGCCGGGGTGGGCGCCGATTGCAGCGCCTCGTTCTTTGGCTAGTTTTACTACGTGCTCCATGACCATGGGATCTCCGCCGTGCCAGCCGCAGGCTACGTTGGCTGATGTTACGTATTTGATGATCTCCTGGTCGTTTCCTATTTTATATGCACCGAAGCTTTCTCCCATGTCGCTGTTTAAATCAATTGAATACATAGTTTCCCTCCGTTTAAAAGACTGATCAGCTGTTGACGATGTTTACCGGATTGCCGGACAGATATTGGTTCAGATTGTCGATGGCAATATCCATCAGCCGCTGTCTGGATTCGATGGGAGCCCAGGAGATGTGCGGGGTGATGATGATGTTTTTTGCTTTTAACAGGTCGTTGTCCATCTGGATTGGCTCGGTTGAAACTACGTCTACTGCGGCTCCGCCTACTTTGCCGGAGTTCAGGGCGTCTTTTAAGTCTGCTTCGTTGATTAACGGACCGCGGGAGTTGTTGATGATGAGGACGCCGTCTTTCATTTTAGCGATGGTATCCTTATTGATCAGGCCTTCCGTGGACGGGAATAACGGACAGTGCAGGGTGATTACGTCAGCCTGGGATAAGGCGGTGTCAAGGTCTGCATATTGGCAGGTGGCTGATTCGAGATCATGGTTCTGGTATTCGTCTACTGCCAGGATTTTCATGCCGAGGGCCTGGGCGATACGGCCTGTTGCCTGGCCGATGCGGCCGTAGCCGATGATCGCCATCGTTTTGCCGGCGAGTTCCATCAACGGGTAGTTCCAGAAGCACCAATCGGCGTTGTTGGTCCAGTCGCCGTTTTTTACGGCGTCAGAATGGGAGCCGATGTGGTGGCACAGTTCGAGTAAAAGGGCTATGGCGAACTGGGCGACGGCATCTGTTCCGTAGGTTGGGATGTTGGCTACGCTGATACCGGCTGCTTTGGCGGCCTGGGTGTCTACGACATTGTAGCCGGTTGCCAGTACGCCTATGTAGCGGATCTGGGGACAGGTGTCGAAAACCTGTTTGTTTAGTACTGTTTTGTTGGTTAATACAATTTCTGCGTCTCCGATCCGCTCGGTTACCTGTTCTGGTGCGGTGCGGTCGTATACTGCTACTTCTCCCAGCTGCTCAAGATTCTTCCATGACAAATCACCGGGATTCAGGGTGTAACCGTCTAATACAACAATCTTCATACCTTCCTCCGTTCAAAATCTTTATTTCAGAAATATTTTTCTTTGATTCAATCATTATAGTTTGGATCTGTTTGTTTTGTCAAGTGAAGTTATTTGTTTATGGCCAGATTGAACGGATTTTTTCTGCTTCTACTACTCTTTTTACTGCGATCAGATAGGCACCGGTCCGAAGGGAGATTTCTTTTTCTTTTGCGATGTTCCATACGCCTTCGAATGACTGATCCATGATTCGTTTCAGTTTTCCGTTGATCTCTTCTTCTCCCCAGGAGAGAGCCTGAATGTTCTGAACCCATTCAAAGTAGGATACTACTACACCGCCGGCGTTGGCCAGGATATCCGGTACTACGATAATGCCTTTTTTGTCGAGGATCTCGTCGGCTTCTACCGTGGTCGGTCCGTTGGCTGCTTCGACGATGACCCTGGCTTTGATTTTGTCGGCGTTGGCTGCGTTGATCTGGTTCTCTAAGGCGGCCGGAATTAATATTGTGGTCTCAAGTTCAAGCAGTTCTTCGTTGGTGATCCGGGTGATTCCTTCGCCGTTATAATCATTCAGCAGTGCTTTACGGTCAGTGGCAAGGAATTTTAATATGTCGGGGACATCAAGTCCGTCTTTTTTGTAAATTGCGCCGGATACATCGCTGACTGCCAGGATGTGATAACCCTGCTCGTGCAGCAGTTTGGCTGCGATGCTGCCGACATTTCCCATTCCCTGGATTACGACTTCGGTGCCTGTCGTTTTCATGCCCAGAGCTTCTAAGATATTGTTGACAGAGAAGGCTACGCCGCGGCCGGTTGCTTCTACTCTGCCGAGTGCACCGCCGATGGCGATTGGTTTGCCGGTAACTACGCCCGGTACGCAGTGTCCCTGCATCATGCTGTATGTATCCATCATCCATCCCATTACCTCGGCGTTGGTTCCGACATCGGGAGCCGGAATATCACGGTCAGGACCGATGAGCGGGCCGATCATGGAGGTGAATCTTCTGGTGATTCTTTTTAATTCGTTTTTGGAGAGTTTGCCGGGATCGACTACGATACCGCCTTTGGCACCGCCGTAAGGTATGTTGACTACGGCACATTTAAAGGTCATCCAGGCTGCCAGTGCTTTTACCTCATCCATGTTTACCTGATGATGATAACGGACACCGCCTTTTCCCGGTCCTCTGATCGTCGAGTGCTGTACCCGAAAGCCCTCAAATACCTGTACGGAACCATCATCCATCTCTACCGGGATTGATACTTTCAATTCCCTCTCCGGATATTTGATCGGTTCATAATCACGCTTTTCATATCCCAAAAGCCCCGCCGCATGATCTACCACTGCCAATACATTGTCATAAGGATTATACGCTGCTTCCATTTCCATACCTCTCTTTTTTCTAAAAGTTTATTGGATATGGTTATCATAGCACGGTTGTATATATTTGAATAACGAATGATTTCAATATTATATATTTGGATTTTTTATAATTGACGTAACAGTTCAGGACGGCGGGAAATATCATATAAAAACAGGCGTCAAGCTCGCTTGTAAGCCTGTTTTTATATGATATTTCACATCGGATGAATATCCGATGCTTCTTGACTGGCTATATCAGTCAAGAAGAGGCTCCGGCCCGGGCAGATACTAATTTGCCTCATCTGCGGTAATACCTGCTTAAAGAACTTTTTGTATGCCGGACAAAAATAATTCAGCCCTGTTTGTCCGTCATTACCGGACAGACGGTTACGCCGACAGCCGCCCCGGCAGATATAGCCATATTCACACCAGCTGCAGATGTCACGATTCTGCTGCGACTCCTCGATAAAGGTGATCGCTGCCGCGCTATTTTTCATTGTTTTGATCTCATCTGTCACAAAATTTCCCAAACGATACCGGTCGGTAACGTAAAAATCGCACGGATAGACTGAGCCATCCGCCTCGATTACAAACTGTATGCCGCAGATGCCTCTTTGTTCACAGGATTCCGGCGGATACCCCATTAATATTCCGATGTAATTTTCAAACATTCTGATATAGGGATGACATCCTTTTTGGTAATCACAATACCACAGTTCAAACAACCGGATCAGAAAATCCCCATACGCTTCCGGTGTCAGGGAATATGCCTGACTGCCGGGCCTGGCATCCAGCGGATCGAGACAGGCGATGAACTGAAGATAACGCCACTGATTTTTGGTGTAAAATTCATAAATCTTATCTATCCGCCGAGCTACCAGGCGGTTTACTACAGTCAGGATATTAAAATCGACATTCCGCTCTTTTAGCCCATTGATTGTATCTAAGATACGATAAAAACTGCCATTCCCCTGAACATCAACCCGGTATGCATCATGTGTATGTCTGATTCCGTCCAGAGAGATTCCCACCAGAAAATTATGTTCTGCAAAAAAGTCCAGCCATTCCGGTTCAAGAGCAAAACCGTTTGTCTGAATCGCATTATTTACTGCGATTGCATTTAAATTATACTTTTTTTGGTACATAATCAGATCTTTGTAAAAACCCAGACCGGCCAAAGTAGGTTCACCGCCCTGGAAGACGAAACTGCAGCTCTCATCGGCATAATCAAATGTCTTTCTGACAACCGTTTCCAGTACTTCTGTGGACATAAATCCGTAACAGACGGTCTCCCGATGTTTCATCTCGTCATGATAGAAACAATATTGACATCTCAGATTACACCTGCCCGATGCCGGTTTTATCAATAACTGAATTGATGACATATATGCTTTACTCCCGCTGTTCTCAGCCGTTTATTCTGATACTATCATGGTTTGCAGATTTTCATAAATATTAAAATACGTTTTCATTTTTTGCTGATATGCCTTGTGCATACCGGCATCCGGCGGATGAATCCGGGAAATTTTCACGGTCCGCCTGACTGCATCGGCAAAACCATCATAAACCCCGGCTCCGATCCCGGCCAGGAGAGCTGCCCCACACGCTGCTGCCAGATCAGCAGAAGTAACTTCAATTATCCGACCGGTCACATCCGCTTTGATTTGGGCCGGCAATTGACCCGTCGGCTCCACTTCGGCAAGAATCATGGTGTTAACCAGGATTTCTGATTTTGCTGCAGCAGAGAGACTGTGGGCCAGACAATAAGCAGTCCCTTCCAGCGCCGCACGGACCATGTGGCCTTTGGTTTTATTGTCATTCAGACCGAAATAAACATGGTTTACGTGCCCAGTCATGTCATGCTCATGTATCTTATATGAAAAAACACATACGCCGGCAGCACCTGCCGGTATCTCTTCGGCCATGGCTACAAACGAATCGTAACTTATATGATTGCATAATTCTCTATGCATCCACCTGAGGGTACCGCCATCGGGCAGCTGATGATATAAAAGCTGTTTTCCCGGCACTACATGTGCACCGGCAGTGAAAGGAGGACAGGCGCCTGCGCGTTCCACACAAATCCCCATCCCGCTCTCTGTCCCATCCTGCAGCCAGCATTGTCCCGGCTGGTAAATACCAATTCCCAGTGCCCCGCAGGCCACATCCAGACCACCGGCAGCCACCGGTGTTCCTTTCTTCAGCCCGCTGACCGCTGCTGCCGATGCCGTAACACCGCCAACAATATTATGGCTGTAATACAAACGAGGATGACAGGCCCGAGCAATGCTGGATGATACCGACGAGTCCTCATCAGATATGGATTCCTGCGATTGGTCACGGCTCATTTTGCCGGTCAGTTTCATAACTATATACGCGGCGGCACTTATAAAGGCAGATGCATTGACTGCCTCCTCCTTTTTCAGCAGCTTTCCGTTACAGTCTACCGGAATAGCCGGACAACCGTGTCCGGCGGTTCCGATTCCGCTAATCCGTCCCGGGTCAAGTCCCGTCACCTGCATCAGCTGTCGGATCCCGGCTCCGGCGGCATTCCACCAGACAGCCGGATCCTGACCGGCTCCGGTCACGGAAGGATAGAATGAATGATACAACTGACAGACACTTGCCAGTACATTTCCATCTTCCTCAAAAAGGGCAATCCTGCAGGCTGATGCCCCGATATCAATTCCAAGTAACATATTTATCCCTCATACCGGCTCCATCCGTCAAGTTCCAGGCGCTGCAGCTGTTCTGACGGTGCATCACAGAAGATCAGTGCCTGCCTCATCAGTTCATTCAGACGACTGACAACATGAGGACACGCATCATACAGGTTATTTTCCTGGCTGTAATCAACCGTTAAGTCATACAGCTGATTCACCTTCTCCCATTCGTTCAGATAGATGTAACGCAGTGTGCCGTCATCTCCGCTGTTGATTGTATCCGCCGGTATTTTATAGACCGGGTATGGATGCCAGGACATCAATGGTCCGGTTTCAATCATTGAAAAATCGATAATCCGGTCTTCGTCATAGAAACAATACACATCCGTAGGCATCGATGTATATACATGAAGCGGTCGATTCTTCTCATTCGGTGCTTTAAAATAGGTGTAACGGCCATCCGTAAGATTCATTTGTTTGCCGAAATATCCGTAAATCGCACAATCTCTTATCGTTTCTTTTTCACCGCTGATCAACGGCAGCCAGGATTTCCCGTGAAGCCTGTTTCTGCAGTCATCTTCGCTGATACCGTAATAGTCCAGCAATGTCGGCATAATATCGATATTCTGGGTCAGGGCATCGATCCTGGTACCGGCCCCCACATCCTGAGGCATATGTACAATAAGCGGAATATGAAATACCTCGTTATATGCCGGCATATAATTTTTCGCCAGATATCCGTGTTCGCCAAGCATATAACCATGATCGGTCGTATAGATAAACAGCGTATCCTGCCACATGTCATAACGGTCCATCACATCAAAGATTTTACCCAGCCAGGTGTCTGTCATTAACAGCAGTGCAAGGTAACGTTTTCTTATATGCCGCAGCGCCTCCGGGGGAATACCCGCCTTTTCCACCTGCTTGTACTCCGGCCAGAAGAACAGTTTCCCCTCATAATCATCCCCAACCATATCCAGGTATTTCTGCGGTACCTCAAACGGTTCGTGAGGATCAAAGGGTTCAATCCACAGCAGGAAATCATCTTCATCATGATTTGCCTCGAGCCAGTCTGCTGCCCCCTGAATCGTTACCGGACTGGGGAAGCTTGCCTCCTGATCCTTAAAGCTCTCCCTGTTATACCAGAACTGAGGAACAATTTTGCCATAATGCTCAGGGATATCCATCGTTTTCACCTGGGAGATACAGGGATCCCACTCCTGCCCGCGGTTCATTACCCAACTGTCAAACATCTGCAGGTAGTTCTCACCGCCGGTCTCCAGATAATGATAATGATCCGTGATAATATGGGATTTAATATTCTGCCGGCGAAGTGCCTGCGGCAGTGTCCAGTCAAACGCCTCAACCGGCCCCCAGTTCCGGTCCAGAAAGTTCAGCCGGCCGGTCATGATATCCCGCCGTGCCGGCATACACGGGGCCGAACCGGTCCAGTGATTGGTAAATGTAACTGAACGCGATGCCAGCCGGTCTAAATTCGGCAGGTGCAGACCACTGGTATTGTACAAATCCATAAAACGGCGGTTTACCGTATCCGATAATAACAGTATGCTCCTCATAGAGATTACTCCTTATTTATTTTTTGCAGTTTATTACCACCATTTAATCAGGTCAGTAACCGTGTTGCGAAGTTTGATGAAATCCGGGTCCGAGACTTTCCGCGGCCGCGGCAGCTGATTGTCCAGCGACTCCTTAATCTTGGTCGGTTTATTCGTCAGAACCAGAATCCGGTTTGAAAGATAAACGGCTTCTTCGATATTGTGAGTGATAAAGATAACCGTTGTCCCGGTCTTCTGCCACAGATTGATCAGCTCATCCTCCAGATGATATTTCAGCTGAAGATCCAGCTGCCCGTATGGTTCATCCATCAGCAGCAGTTCCGGTTCCGTGGCAAATGCACGGGCGATCACTACCCGCTGCAGCATACTGGCCGACAGCTGCCGGGGATAATAATTCCGGTATTTTTCCAGACCCACTATCTCCATCGTTGAATCGACCCGTTCTTTGATCTTTTCTTTCGGGTAATGTTTAATCTTCAAACCATATCGTATATTTTGTTCAACAGTCAGCCATGGCATCGTTGAATATTCCTGAAAAATATAAGCGATATTGTGCTTTCGCGGATCAATCTGCTCGCCATCGATCGTAATGGAACCGCTGTCGATCCGGTAAAGTTTTGTCAGGCTGTTTAAAAATGTTGTTTTCCCGCAGCCTGTCGGTCCGACAATACAAAGGAACTCACCTTTTTTAACATCAAACGAGATATCATCCAATACCAGAAGACTGCCAAAGCTTTTCGTAAGATTTTTAACACTGATTTTAACCTCATCAGTCATATCTGTTCCTCCTATATTGTCACATCCATCGCGTCTGTAATCTCCTCCCGCAGGGCAAGAAATTCCGGCGATGTATAATCCCGCGGGCGCAGCAGATCAACGGTATATTCTTTCTGGACGGAAGTCGGGCAGTTGTGTAAAAGGATAATCCGGTCAGCCAGATAGATCGCCTCTTCGGCATTATTAGTAACAAATAACACCGTACGTTTTTCCGTATTGCTGATCCGTTCGACCTCTTCCTCCATTAAATACCTGGTTTGTGCATCCAGATGGCCAAAGGGCTCATCCATGCAGATGATCTCCGGTTCGTTGCAGTAAGCCCTGGCGATTCCGACCCGCTGCTGCATCCCTCCGGATAATTTCACCGGAAACGTCTTTTCAAATCCTTTCAGACCAACGAGATCGATATAATACTGAGCTTTTTCCCGCCGCTCCTTTTTCGGAACACCGCGAACCGCCGGGCCGAATTCCACATTCTTCATTACGGTATACCACATAAACAGATTGGTGGTCTGATATACCATCCCCCGTTTCGGTGACGGCCCGCTGACCGCCTCACCATTGACCCGGATCTCGCCGGCCGTAAGTGGTTCCAGCCCGGCAACCAGGTTAAGTATTGTCGTTTTCCCGCATTGTCCGGGGCCAAACAGGACAACAAATTCGTTTTCATAGACATTAAAATTCAAATCATCCACTACCAGATGGTCGCCCTCTTTGTTAAAAAAGGACTTTGATACATGTTTACAATCAATAACGATTTTCCGGTTCATCTCATTCATGATCCACGTACCCTCCATCTGCAAAGTATTCGTTCAATGTAACGCATGACACCGGCCAGAAATAAACCGGTTAATGCAATGGCAATGATACCGACAAAAATCTGCGTCATATCGGCAACATCCTGACCGGCCGTAATAATCCAGCCGACACCTTCCCGCGCCGCCACCATCTCAGCCGCAAGAACCGCCATCCAGCTGGTCGACAAGCCGACCTGAAGACCGGAAAAAATAAATGGCACACAGGATGGAATCACCACCCGGAAAAATGTCTGGCGGTCATTTGCCCCCAGCATTTTAGCACAGTTAATCAGGTTTTCATCAACCCGCTGCGCACCGGCATAGGTATTTACAACGATATTTACAAAACCGCCCATAAAAATAATAAATATTTTAGCTGCCTCACCGATTCCCAGCCACACAATCGCCATCGGTATCCAGGCAACCCCCGGAATCGGACGGACAATCTCAAAGATGGGCCGGAATATCGCCGAAATCAGTTCAAACCTTCCCATGCCGATGCCAAGCAGAATACCGGCAATGATCGCCAGTGAATACCCGGTAATAACCCGGCGCAAACTGATCAGCAGGTGCATCGGCAGGGTATAATTCGTACCGATGGGATTTGTTATAACATGGATAAAACGCTTTAACACTTCCAGCGGCGAAGGCAGCAGCAACCCCACGTCAGAAAAAGCAACGACCATCCACCATAAAAATATGACCGCCATAAAACCGAGTATTGACAAACCGGCATCACCGAGCTTTTTGATAATCCTGTTATCTTTCATACTTACATCCCTCCCCGTACAAACAGTCTTTCGAGGATGTCAAAAAACAACGAAATCATAATACCGATTACTCCCAGTGTCAGCAGGCCGACAATGATGATATCCGAACGCAGCAGGTTTCTGGCCGTAGAAATCATATAACCGACGCCGCTGGTTGCCCCCAGCAGTTCCGCTGCCACCAGCGCCATCCACGAGGACCCGACAGCAACACGCAGGCCGGCAAAGATCATCGGCATGGCCGAAGGAATTGCGACCGTAAACAACTGCTGTAATCTGCTGGCACCAAAGGTTTCCGATACCCAGAGATGAATCTGGCTCGTCTGCCTGATCCCTGAGTAGGAATTGACAATACAGGGAATAATCGTGGAAAACAGGACTACAATTGCTTTTGACTTTACACCGATACCAAAAAAGACAATCATCACGGGGATCAGTGCAATCGGCGGGATCGGTTTGAGGAAATCAAAAACCGGGCGCACAATCTTATCAACAGCAGGAATCCAGCCCATCAAAATCCCCAGTGGCAGTCCAAAGACCGCCCCCAGTATAAATCCCAATGTAGCAACTTTGGTACTTGCCCAGATATGCTGAGGCAGGGTTGAACCTTCCGGTGCTTTTACCGACATTTTTTTTATGAAGGTGTCAAAAACCTTAACCGGACTCGGCAGCGAATAGGATGGAACAAGCTCCAGAACTGCTGTTGCCAGATACCAGATTGCTAAAAAAGCACAGATAGAAATCAATGAAACCAGTTTTAATTTCATTTTTCGTTTTTGGTAAGTATTCAATCCGATCCCCCCTATTATGAAATAGCTGATCTTATGCTAATTAAAGACAGCATCAGAAAGAGCCTCTTTAAGAATGTCATTGGCACAGTTTGAGTTGATAACATCAAGCCGGTCCTCTTCTATCAGACCCTGTCCTACCAGGTACTCACCATATGATTTGGTAAATTCGGTCAGATCCATACTTTTGGCTGTCTTTGATGTGATAAATGGTTTTGTATTTAGTTCACCCTTCACATCGTCATCACTTAATTCTTTTCCATTTGTCGTATACCAGTTTTTGACTGTCTTAAAAGCCAGCTCTGAATCTGCATCCAGGGCATCGCTGGCCCGGTAGATCAATTTCACAAAATCCACTATGGCTGCCCTTTTATTCTCATAAGCATCCTTGGTACATACAACACCTTCGTACATATGACCGCCTGCTGATTCCAGAGATCCGACTACTGCGGTATTTTGCACCATCTGATTATACGGGAAGGTAATAACTGCCAGATCGCCTTCGCCGGCTACCCATGAAGAATAAATAGTGGACATATCCTGACTTACAAAATTCACCTCATCACTGCTGATTCCCAGATTCTGCAGCCAGAGAATCAAACCGTAATGACCGGTTATTCCCACATTTGTCAGAATCGTGCTTCCCCTGACCAGTTCCGCCAGTTTTTCATTGTCTCCCGCTGCTGCCGCCGCCGCGATCTCAGTTCCTTCACGGGCCATGATATCATTTTGGCTGGTACCATCAATCTGATGAGCTATCAGTTTACAGTTATAGTTTGCCAGTGCATAGATAAAAGCACCGCCGGTAACTGCCACATCCCATTCTCCCATGGCTTCGTTAATTGTTGCGCCGGATGAAAATACGGAATATTCGAGCTCCAGATTATAATCATCGGCCCACCCCTCAGATTCCACCAGTCCCATCAAAGAAGAACAATAATACGATTGTACGGCAACACGAAGTTTTGTCTTTTCGGCAGAATTTCCTTCTGCCGCAGCACCCGGCGATGTTGTTTCTTTTGTTGATGTACTGCCCCCGCACCCCATCAGCAGACCACTCATCAGGCTGACTGCCAGTAATAAAACCGCTTGTCTTTTCATGAATACCTCTCCTTTTTCTTTTGATGATTTTGAACAAAAATTGTTATTTGTATCTAATAAAATTATACAATGCTATTAAAATTAAGTAAAATTGTATATTCCAATTACTGTCATTGGGTTTTCTTTATGTATTCAAAACCCGGAATTTGTGGTAAGGTTTAGTTAATACCAAGTAATGAAAGGAATGTATGCGACTATGACTATGCGCCATTTACGTATCTTCATCACCGTGACAGACGAAAGTTCTATTACTGCTGCTGCAGAGAAGCTTTACCTGTCACAGCCGTCTGTGAGTATCGCCATAAAAGAGCTTGAAACGCACTACGGCCAGCCGCTCTTCGAGCGCGTATCCAGAAAGCTGTACATTACACCGTTCGGCAAACAGGTTTACCATTATGCCAAACGTGTGATCCTTTCATTTAATGAGCTGGAACAAATGGCCCAGTCTAATCAGCATCAGGATGTCATCCGGGTCGGAACCGGAACAGCGATCGGAAGCCTTTTTATGCCCAGGGTCGTTACACAGTTTAAAAAGCTGCATCCGACTGCAAAAATCTACATTACCATCGACCGCTCATCATTATATCCGCGGTCACTGGCTGATAACAGCCTTGATTTTGTGATAACTGAAAAAATACCGGAAAGCACTGACCTGCAAACCATGTCAGTACAATCCAGTTCTATTGTTGCCGTATGTCACAAAGATCATCCTTTAGCACAGAAAAAAGTTCTGACTGCACAGGATTTTGTTGATGTCGACATCATCATCCGTGAGCCGAACAGTTCCACCAGGAATACTCTGAATGCATTTTTTAGGGAAAATAATGTCAGTATCGATCCGTTATGGGAGAGTATTGATGTTCTGGCTATTATTAATGCCGTGAATGCTAATCTGGGAGTCAGCTTTCTCGCTTCAAGCCATGTTCAGGCCGTCGATTATCCAAATCTGGTGGTGTTGAACGTTGAAGGCTTATCAATTAATCACTATGTTAATATCTATTACCATAAAGATAAGCAGTTAACTCCTCTTATGTATGAGTTTATTAACTTTTTTATGCAGCACTACGGGCAGGAACATCATTCATTAATCTGAAAATACAGAAAGATAATTACTGTTTGATCAGGCTGATCAGGAAAAGTACCTGTTTTTCTGTAGGGCCTTCACTTAAACGACCGGCGGCGATAACCGGCAGCCACTGCAGGATGTCCTCCTGGCTGTATCCTTCTTTCTCGCAACTCATTCTCAGATAGACACCTGCCATCCGCCCAAAGAACAATCGCATCAGTACATAGGTCCGGCAGATATCGGCGGCCGGATTCCCTTTCACAGCGTCCAGCCAGTCGATTACATAGACTTTCTCGCCTTCACGTAATATGTTTAGAGGGTGAAGATCACCATGGCACAGAAATGTGCTGTTATCCTGCAGCGCTGCAAGGCGGTTTCTCAATGAATCGATCGTGGCTTCATCGAGGTATTTTGATGCCTTATCAATTCTCCATTCCAGACGGCTGGAATAGCTTTCAAGGGCAGACGCGTCTATCTGGTGAATCTGTTTCTGTATTTCTGCAAATTCATCAAATGCCTGTCTGCGTACATTCTTATCCATTTTAGGCCAGACGATACTGCTCCCGGCAATATACTCCATTTCCAGATGCACTTCCGAATCGTGCTGTGTCACCCCATATATTCGTGGCACCGGCAGACCTGCATCATAAGCCAGCTGTTGTGCCTGAGCTTCCAGACAAACTGCTTTATATGGCATATCTGAATATATTTTTATTGCCTTTTCTTCATCACGAAATACTTTTGCTGATCTTCCTTCGCCAATTAACTCCATCCGTCCCGTCTCCTTTATTATCTGTGAAAAAATGCTTTCTGTTTATCAATATCAAGACAGTAGTAACCGTCTTTCCCATCTGCAAATTTCCACAGCTTATAACTTTTACAGTTCACCTTTATATAAACGGCCGCCTTAAAATGAGCAAAGCGTTCATAGTAGAACTTGTGCCTGCTCTTGAAAAGTTCGTTGATCTCCTGATGCCAAATCTCGGATGGATGGCCGGTCAGTTCGGCCAGACCTTCAATCTGGAGGTTGCCTGTACATAGTGATATATTGCAATTCTCCGCAAGCTGCCTGCATTTCAACGTTCGTTTTCCGGTTAGGATATAGATTTCATTTCCGCAGTTAACAAAACATACGGTTCTTGATGTTACCCGGTCTTTTGCACTGGTGGAAAAAACAATTGTGTCCGTACCGCCTAAGAGTTCCGATATTTCGTATTGTAAAGAATCATATTCTATCTCTGTCATCACACTCTCCTTAGACATTGATGGCGGTGAAAAGGAAACAGAAAGCTGTGATCGCGCTGAGTGGCGTCATTACAAAACGCTCCTTATTGCTTCTGGAAAACAAATTCATCAAAGTGTTTAAGCAAAAATAGCCGCCGGTCACATAACCGATTATTTTTGCTGCATTTAATGGGAGTCCAATTGAGAAAATGCCGCCCAGCTGCAGCAGAACCAGCAGCAAAAAAATTTGCAGTAGCACTGATACACCACACGATATGCGCATTTTTTTGTCCGGTAATCTGTTTTTTCCGCCCATGGCAAACTCACCAAGCGGGTATCCGGCTGCTATGCAGCAATATAATATTGCAACTCCTAATAGAAGAATACTTCCGATCCATGCTGTAATCATTTTTGAACACACTCCTTGTTTTTTTGTTGATGCTAAACACTTTTTTCAATAAAAAAGTCTGACAGCAAGAGTATAAGCTACCAGGCTTTTAAATATATTAAGATAGTATTTTGATGAGTTCTTCATCTGGTAGTTCCGGATCTTCTCGTATCTTATCACAAAGCTGTAAAATAATATCGCGGTCTAAATCCAGTAATGCCACCAACGTTTCGATCGGTACATTTTGACTGACACTTTTACGTACCAGATGAATCAAAGTTAATTGCTCACCTTCGATTCGACCTTCTTTTTTAGCTTCCTGCTGTTCCTCCCACTTCTCTTCCCACAAATTCAAATACTTCACTCCAATCTCTTCACTGGATCTAATTGCCTGCACACGTTCATGGATCTGCCTTAACTTATCACCAGCAATCGGCGGATACGTTTCACCATTAGCCTGCTCAAAATAACGGAGCATCTCTATCAGCTCCGGACTGGCCGAAGTCTCATCTTCTCCCCTGGTATTAAGAAAGATTCGGGTCGCACCATCACCCAGACAATACTCCGGTTTTTCATCACACCGCATCCGAAATGTATAGGAATACCGCCCCATACCAACCAGGTCAAACGGACTGATAATAATGATATAACAATCAGTTAACGCATTAAAGTCAACTGTTCCGGGCGGCATCAGCACCGAGTCAATTAGGCTTTGATACAGGCGGCTTCGGCGGGGAAGCTTCTGTTTATCTCTTTTCTGCACCTCCGTATCGAAAACCCGACCAAATTCGTCGATAGAATACACATCGACGCGTATCGATCTAACCAACGGGGAGAGTCTAAACTCCTTCTCCGCTTGTGCTAATCCCTTTAAAGAAAGTTCTCCTCCGAGAATAATTTCCAATACCAAACGGTTCGTTTCCGGATCTTCCATCGCCTCAGCAAATAAAAAACGGTCAAGCAGTGTCAGTTCCTTTAGTGGTTTTATTGTTTTTTTAGTCAATAGCAATATACCTCCATTATAAGAAAATTCATTCACAGTTACAAGCACTATAAGTCAAAAAATGAATCAAATCATAAGGATCACCTGCCTTTGCCCTATTTGAATTGTTAAGCTTTCGGAATTTGCGGCCGAATCGGCCATTAAACTTATTTGATTCATGGAGATGCTTTAAGACAAAGCTCTGAAACTCCATGAAAGAATTATGAATGATACTATGGTTTTTGTCAACAAAAATAGTGCGAAATGAGAAGCTGTCTCTCATTCCGCACCTGACTGTAAATCTAATCCTCAACACCCTCAAACATTTTCTGAATCAGTTTCATTTGGTTTAATTCTCTGACGTACAACAACTGGGCAGTTTCCACGCTGACTTCCACAAACCTGACCTTACAGCCGGGCAATGACTGGGCCAGCAAAGGCAGATCCACTGATGCGACATTACCGATCTTCGGATACCCGCCTGTGCTCTGACGGTCTGCCAGCATGATGATCGGCTGTCCGTTTGGCGGAATCTGGATTGCACCAAATGCAATACCATCGGTAATGATGTTACCGTCCCCCTGATGTTCAATTGGTTCACACTCCAGCCGGCAGCCCATCCGGTCAAATTCAGGACTGATCACAGCTCCATGCCAGAAGAAACGGCGGTAACCGTTTGGAGTAAATGCATCGGCCTGTGGGCCGGGAACTACTCTTAGAATAATTTCCTTTTTATTGTATTGCTCCGGAACCATTTTTCGCTGCTCCATCCGGGGCAGTTGTGTTTTCGGTTCGGCAAAAGCAATGCGGTCGCCTTCTTTGATCGCACGTCCTTCGATACCACCGAGGTTGTTGCGGATCAGGGTTGCCTTGCTGTCCATGACCACCGGGACGTCGAGGCCACCGGCGAAAGCAAGGTAAGATCTGACACCGTTTCGCATTCCGCGAAATGTCAGGGTATCTCCGCGATTAATATGCAGTGCTTCGTACACAGCAACTTCTTCGCCGTTGATACAGGGTGTCAGATCGGCACCTGTGATGGCAATGATGTTTGCTTCTTCGAAATATATTTCCGGTCCGACGGCTGTGATTTCCAGTGCACTTTCCGATAGTTTATTACCGACCAGAAGATTGGCAATTTTAAATGCTCTGGTGTCCATGGGGCCGGCAGGGGATACTCCAAACTGTTGATATCCGAAACGTCCCTCGTCCTGGACTGTGGTCAGCATACCGCCTTTTTTAAACAGAATTCCCATTATTTCACCGCCTTTTCATAAGACTTCACTTGATATTCACCGCGTTCCACCTGTTTTGAAATGGTATTGTATTCGGTTTCATTTACCGGCACAAAGCGTATCCATTGGCCGGCTTTCAAAAGGAAGGGAAATGTCTTGTTGTAATCACACAGTTTAACTGGTGTGTGGCCGATGATGTTCCAGCCGCAGGGCTGATCGAACGGCAGAATATTGGACAGGTTCTCGGCTGCCACAATCGATCCGCCGGATACTTTGACGCGGGGACTCTCCCGGCGCTTAAAGTGGAATGGCTGGTCAAACCTGGCTGTGTATGGATGGCCCGGGGCAAAGCCGAGCATGTATATGTAGTAATCATGGCCGGAATGAATGTTGATCAGTTCCTGAGTTGTTATATTTTCCATTTTTGCGCAGTCTTCGAGATCCATACCGTTTTGCCCGCCGTATAGAACGGGGATTTCTGTGATGATCGTCGAAGCTTTCGTTGTTTCTTCCATTCGGTCGAGACATTCTGCTAAGTATTGTTTTAGCTCGTTAAATCCGATTTGTTCGGGACGGTAATGAACCATCAGCGAAGAATAACTGGGGACGGTCTCGACAATACCGGAATGGGGATTCTGATTCAGTTCATTATGAAGCATTACTACCTGCTTGTTGATTCCAAGGGAAATCGTGTTGCCGAACCTGACGCTGAGCGCCCGTTCTCCGGCCGTTAAAAACTCTGTGTTCACGTCCGTATCTCCTTATCTGCTGATTTTTCTTTCATTATAACATCGCTGATATCATTGGAATAATCAATTATTTGAATATAAAACATTAAACTTGTTTATATTTGATCTAAAAAATATTGATCGTCGATGCTTTCAATTGCTCCCGACTCGATATAGGCGTTCAGCTCGTTTTCGAATAAAGCGATTGCCTGCTCTGCTGCTGCGTTTAATACTTTGTGTTTGATCAGGTAGCAGACTCGTTTGGGAGGCTGGTTTTCTATCTCGCTGATGTATATGGGCAGGCGCTCAGCCAGGGATGTGACAACGGATGCCGGGGCTATCATCCACATGTTGCTGTTGCTGAGCAGGTTGCAGATCAGCATGAAGGAATCTACCTGGACACGGGGTCTGTATTTACTGTTGATCCACTGGTCATGCCAGATCTGGTAGCTGGTCTCCCAGCTTAGGAATAATTCGTTCTCGGGGTTTAACTCGTTGGTATGGATGGTTCGTTTCCTTAAATTTGTGTCGGCGGACTGGATCAGGTACATGGTTTCACTTAATATTGGCACTGAGATGATGTTTTTGAAATATAGGTGATGGTAGACAAAACCTAAGTCGATCTCGTGGCTGTCGAGAAGACCGTATATTTCGTAGGACTGGTGGGTTTTGATCCGCAGGTCCATTAAGGGGAAGTTGTTTAGAATGCGCTGGTATAACGGGGTGAATGCGGTTGTGCTTAGGGTGTCGATACAGCCGATGGAGAGGAGCATCCGGTCACTGCCCTGAGAAAGGATCTGAGTTTCTTTCCATAGGTACATCCAGCGTTCGGCAATGGGGATGAATTCTTCTCCTTTGGGGGTGAATTCTACGGATTTATGGCCTTTTTTGCGGATGACTAATTGCATGTTTAGTTTTTCTTCGAGAGACTTTAGGCGGTGGCTTACGGTTGGCTGGGAGAGGAATAGGTTGTCGGCTGTTTTGGTGATGCTTTTGGTTTGGACTATCATTAGGAATGTTTCTAACTCGTTGAAATCCATGGGGTGAGAGCCTCCTTTGGGTTAGTTTTTGGGGGGATGGGCGATGAGCAGGGGGAATTCCGGGAGTGGGGATGGGGGGTGCTTCCGGGAGTACGGACGGCTGTCTTCTTGAATGATGGGGCTATTCAAGAAGCATCGGATGTTCATCCGATGGAAAATGACAGATAAGAACGGCTTTACAAGCAAGCTTGACATCCGTTCTTATCTGTCATTTTCCGCCGTCCTGAATTATTCGTTTAATTATACGTTCAAATATAAAAATCCTCTATATTATACAACAAAATTATTCATTATTCAACTCATCTTAGTTATGATATCCTTACCTTAACATATAATTTTCGAACGTTAAGGAGGAAACCATGAGTTTAGTATTTAACAAGGCAATTGAGAACCTGAAGCCGTCTGAATCTATCAAATATATCGAGAAGGCAAAAATCATGAAGATGGAAGGTATTGATGTCATTGGTCTCGGCGGCGGTGATCCTGATTTTCCAACACCTAAAAGAATCTGTGATGCAGCTTATTATGGTATGACTGTCAGCGAAAACACCCATTATACTCTGGGCAAGGGAATTCCTGCACTGAGAAAAAGAATCGCCCAGAAATTAAATGATGAAAACAAAATACTCTGCACCGAAGACAATATCCTGGTAACTCCGGGCGGAAAGCTGGCTATTTATAATGCTGTACGTGCCATGCTGAATGAAGGGGACGAGGTATTATGCCCGGAACCAAACTGGGTTTCCTATGCTCCTATAATATACTCCTCCGGCGGTACTCCGGTATCCATCGGCCTGTCCTACGACAATGATTACCGTTTATCTGCTGATCTTCTCGAAGCAGTTACTACCGATAAGACCAAAATGATCATCATCAACTACCCATGCAATCCGACCGGCCGTATTCTCCATGAAGACGAAGCACTGGAACTGCTTAACTATATGAAAGCCCACCCGGATGTGGTGCTGCTGACCGATGAAGTATACGAGAAAATCATGTATGACGGCAACAAACACATCAGCATGGCAAGCTATCCGGAAATAGCTGACAGGGTTATTACTATTAACGGTTTCTCTAAATGCGCAGCCATGACCGGCTGGCGGCTTGGTTATCTGTGTGCATCCAAAGAAATCATGGAACGCATCGGCAGCCTGTGGCAGCATATCATGACCTGTACCAGCGGATTTATTCAGGACGGCGGTGTTGTTGCCCTCGATTGTCATGAAGAGATGGAAGAAATGAGAAAAAGCTATGAAGAACGCAGAGATGCTTTTATCGGCGCCCTCAACAAAATTCCTCATGTAACCTGTAAATATCCGGAAGGTGCGTTCTATGCCTGGGCGAAATTTAATATCGACGGTATGACTTCCTATGATATCTGCAACTATCTGCTGGAAGAAGCACAGGTTGTTGGTGTCCCGGGTGATGCTTACGGCCTTGGCGGCAATCAGTGTATGCGTTTCTCTTTTGCCAACTCCATGGAAGACCTGATGGAAGCAGCAAAACGCATTGATATTGCAATCAGAAAACTGTAATTAAAAACTTCAATTAAATTGATCGATACATATAAAGGAGAATAATAATGGCTAATGTTGGATGTAGAATTTATAAAGATTTCAAAAGACCAGACAAAGAACTAATTGAAGCATTCAGGGGAATCCCGGTTGCCAATATCGATGACTGCATGGGCAGGATCGCCTGCTGCGGCAGTGAACTGATGGCGATGAACAAAACTCCCATGCTCGGAACTGCTTTTACCGTAAAAGCTCCGGAAGGTGACAACCTGATGTTCCACAAAGCTCTGGAAATGGCTCAGCCCGGTGATATTCTGGTGATCGCTGCCGGCGGCAGCAAACACCGTTCATTATGCGGCGAAATCATGAGCATGACAGCTATTGCTGCCGGAATCAAAGGCTTTGTCGTTGACGGCTGTATTCGCGATAAAGATGAAATCGGCGAATTTACAAACTTCTCCGTATATGCAACCGGAGTTACCCCGAATGGCCCTTACAAGAATGGCCCAGGCGAAATTAATGTACCGGTATCCGTCTGCGGACAGGTAATCTGCCCCGGCGATATCTTGATCGGTGACAGCGACGGTGTTGTTGTAATCAAACCGGAAGAAGCTGCAGAGCTGGCTCAGAAAGCAAAAGCAGTCAGCGAAATGGAAGTTCAGCAGAAAGCTGACATTGTCAGCGGCAAAGGGCTGCAGAAACCATGGCTGGATGAAAAGCTGAAAGAACTTGGATGTGAAATAATTTAAGGGTGTAAGGTTATGGGACAGACAAAATACACATCATTTTCCAAACAGGAACGTAAAAAGATGTGCCGGCAGCTGATGACAAGTGAAAAGCAGATGGAACGCCTGATTATCAGGCACTTAGAGGCCGACGATTATTTTGCTGTCAGTGACCGCCTGATCGGCAGCGGACAGATAGGAGGAAAAGCATGTGGCTTTTTACTGGGACGGAAGCTGATCGAAACTTATCTGCCGGAATCTGCCGGCTATATGGAACCACATGATTCGTACTATGTCGGAACCGATGTATTTTACCGGTATATGGTGGAAAATGATTGCTGGCCCAGGCATGTCAGGAATCAGATAAAGAAAAAGCCATCCAAAATAATGGACCATTACCGGGAAGCTCTGACGCAGGGCAGCTTCCCGGATTCGATTCGCGGTGAGTTTAGGGCCATGCTTGAACACTATGGCAATGAACCGATTATCGTTCGTTCAAGCAGTGTTATGGAAGATGGATTCGGAAATGCCTTTTCAGGAAAATACGAGTCTGTATTCTGCATGAATCAGGGCACTTTAGACGAACGGCTTTATGAGTTTGAACAGGCGGTCAGAACCGTGTATGCCAGCACGCTGGCACCGGCGGCATTAGAATATCGAAAAAAAAGAAATCTGCTGGGCCGGGATGAACAGATGGCTCTGCTGGTACAGCGAATCGCCGGGATCAGACGCGGAGATTTATTTTTCCCAATGGCAGCCGGAGTCAGCTTTTCTTATAATCCCTACCGGTGGATGGAGAATATCAAACCGGAAGCAGGCATGGTGCGGCTGGTGGCTGGTCTGGGAACCCGTGCGGTGAACCGTACACCGGGCGATTATCCACGCCTGGTCGGACTCGACCGTCCTCAGGCCATGCGATGGCCCACCACCAGAGAGCGCCACAAGTATTCACAACGTTTCCTGGATGTACTGAATTTATCTACAGGCCGGATTGAAACAAAACGATGGGAGGACATCGGCACTTTATTGTCCCGGACAGAAAGGAAATACCTCTTCAGCCATGATACGGAAGCTGAACATCATCTGATGGAAACAGGACGATACCGGGAAGTACTTTTCGCCGACTGTCAGGGAATCATAAACCGCAAAGAATATGTAACACAGATGAAACAGATTCTGACTGTTCTGGAAAACTGTTATGAATGTCCGGTTGATATCGAATTTGCACTGACAGCCAAAGACGATGGCACAATCGGTATTAACCTGCTTCAATGCCGCCCGCTGCAGTACCGGCAGATGCCGGCAATCCTGGTTCCGGACCACGAAACCAGCAATATCCTGTTTGATGTCACCAGGGCATCCATGAGAAGTTCCAGAGTCGAACAGTTCGACCTGATCGTAGTTGTCGATCCAAAGCAATACTATAAAATCCCGCATAATGAAAAAAGCCGGATTGCAACTGCCGTCGGACAGATCAACCAGAATTTAAATGATCACCATGCAATGCTGCTGGTGCCGGGAAGAATCGGAACCTCTTCCCCCGAACTCGGCGTTCCCGTTAACTACACAGAGATCAGCCGTTTCCGCGCCATCTGCGAAGTCTCCTGTCCGGAAAGCGGGCACCAGCCGGAACTCTCCTACGGCAGCCATATGTTTCAGGACATGGTAGAAGCCGACGTATTTTATGCCGCCATCCACAATGACAGCAGCACAAAACACTATCAGCCCAAACTACTCTCTTCCTATCCAGACATCTGCCCGGCAATACTCCCGGCATTTGAGCAATATCATTCCGTCATACATATTTATGATCTTAAAGAACAGAATGCTTCATTATATCTGGATGCATCAAAAGGGCATGCAATATGTATCCTTGACAATAGCAAAGTTGAATAACTAAAAATTTTTGTTTTTCTACCTAAAGCAAGCAATAAAAGTGGCCGGGCAAAGTCGAATCCTGCACGAACGTCCGACTTTTCCCCGCGAACTTCTCATGCGCGCAGCTTCCCAATCGTTCTCTCCGTGCAGAACCCCGGAATCTGATACAATACCAGAACATCCGACACCCCATTCTCACTGATAAACTGACTGATATCGCCATTGTAATACCGGAGATCAACCATATAAACCGTATCAAAATGATTGACCGCAAACGGAGCAAATGAATGTGCATAAGAATCCTTAATGATCAGCAGCTTTCGTTCAACCATTGAACTCTTTGTGGTCTGCAGGGTGAGATTTTCAATTCTGGTAACCGCATGATTGCCGTCCAGAAACACTTTATACTGATCGCGGATATCAAGAGCATCCCAGTTGTACAGTTCATTCGTAAAGTTTTCACTCAGATCATAATAAACCTGATATCGTGATTGTTTCTCAGGCAGATATACCTCAATCGTATCAGGCCGGACCGGAATATTTAATTTGGAATAAACAGTACCACGAAAACTATCACTTACTGTTCTTATCGCAAATTTATCCTGATCAAGCGGTACCATACCGATTGATGCCATCCATTCAGCATATCCGTAATAAGCCCCCAGGCTCGTCCAGTGATGGTCGGTCCGGTAATAAACCGGTTCCGCTGCGTGCTCAGCCATTACCTTTTCTACATCCACAAAAATATCTTTATCTCCGACAGCGTTATTCAGTTCTTTTATAATCTGCATCTGATCATAAGGTGCTGCCGCCGCAGGAAGTTTTTCCGTCAGAATCTGGCTGGCAGACGGCACCATCATAACCCGTACATGATCACTTCCAAACTGCTCTTTCAGACGTTTCACCGCAGCCGCCAGAAACTCTATATTCTGTACCGAACGGTCCGTTTCCAGATCTTCCTGTTCAAACCTCTCAATCAGATAATCATCCCGTCCCAGATATACGCCATTGATACTGGTCTGCCCCTGAAGCCGCTCCGCCATTACCTTCATCGTGACCCAGCGGTTTCTCCCGGGAAACTGATCACTGAGCGCTTCTTCGTAGTCCTCACCATAGCTGCCGTCCAGCAGTGTTTCGATGGAAAAGACAGGCTTTTTCATCAGATAACGGTTCTCTTCTTCAGAAAATCCTTTTTCCTTACTGAATGCACTGACCAGACCTGTTCCCGCCAGCAATAATATGAATCCGCCGGCTGCAATGACATCGATCTTCCTTGCCAAAGTTTTCCCTCCTTCCTGCTGCATCATCCAGACGACCGGTTAAAAACGGAAATACAAAAAGGGATTATAGCTTGCATCCACAAGATAAGCAATTACAATGATTATTATCCCCAAGCTGCCCAGTGCAGACACCGCATTACCCACATCTTTCATTCTGTTTTTCCAATTCACAAACAACCGCCTGGGGATGCTGGTCGCACCCAGAATGCAGATCAGCAGCTTCGGAGCTGCGGTATACCACAGGTAAACGGTTCTGCCGCCCCATCCGGCCGACATTCCATTGCCGCCGAATAAACCGGCCAGATATGCCAGTCCGCTCCCCAGATCGTCATGGGCAAACAATACCCAACCCAGGAAAACAATCAGCAAGGTGTAAACACAACAAACCAGCTTCGGCAAACGCTCCAGAATCCGGTTCAGCCAGAACTTCTCGATCAGCAGCCATAATCCAAAATAGATGCCCCACAACAGAAAATTCCATCCCGCCCCGTGCCAGATCCCCGTCAGCAGCCAGACAATCATAATATTGACCACATGCCGGGCTCTTCCTTTCCGATTTCCGCCCAGCGGTATATAGACATACTCCCGAAACCAGACTGCCAGGGAAATATGCCACCGCCGCCAGAACTCAGTTATGCTTTTGGATGTATACGGATAATCAAAATTCTCCGGAAATGTAAATCCAAACATATGCCCCAGCCCGACCGCCATATCGGAATATCCTGAGAAATCAAAATAAATCTGCATCCCATAAGCTATAATTCCCAGCCACAGCATCCAGACCGACTGACCGGCCGCAGGAATCCCCTGCACTTCATTCCACAAACTGCCCATTGTATTTGCCAGCAGAACTTTTTTTCCCAATCCCACGGCAAATATACTGACGCCAAAAGCAAAACGGGCCACCGTCTCCTTACGCTCGTTCAACTCCTTTGCTATCGTATGATAACGGACGATCGGACCTGCAATCAACTGCGGAAACATCGATACATAGGCACCAAAATCAATGATATTATACTGTACGGCTGCTTCTTTCCGGTACACGTCAATCGTATACGACATCGTCTGGAAAGTATAAAAGGAAATTCCGATCGGCAAAGCAAGCTCCATAAGCGGAATCTGACTGCCGCTGATCTGATTGATCGTCCCGATCAGAAAATCCATATATTTAAAAAATCCCAGAAGACTCAGATTGATCACCACTGACGAAGCAACAGTCATTTTCGCCCGCCGCTGATTCCCGGCTGCCAAAGCTTTCGCAAGCCACCGGCCATGAGTATAATCAACCAATGTGGAAAACAACAGCAGACTGATATAAACCGGCTCACCCCAGCCGTAAAAGAACAGGCTGCTGACAAAAAGAACCGTATTCCTGAACCGCTTCGGAACCAGATAGTACAGCAGGATCACGACCGGCAGATAACGAAACAAAAAAAGCAGACTGCTGAATACCATAATTTCTCCTGTATTTACTGTTCAAATGCCTGATTAATTACATCCACCGCAATCTGATTCCGTTCCTTTGCCGATTCCAGGGCTGCTTCCTGACCTTCATCCAAAGCCTCCATGGTCGGTGTTCCAAGCATTACAAAAAACACGTAATCACCATGGCGGATTACCTCCGATGCATTCAGTTTCGGCAGATTCATCGGATACTGCAGGGAATTATCAATCTGGTCCTGGCGATAATCCGTCAGAACCTGTGCGGCCGCTTCCCCCTGACCGGGCTTTGCTTTCAGCGCAATAAACGTATCTATATTAATCGTGATCATAGGTCCCTGAGCAATGATTTCTTCATACAGATCAGGTTTCAGCCCAAAGACTGTTTCGAGTGTATCCGTGTCATAATCCATCGACGGAATATACTCCTCGCCATATGCTTCCTGGACCTGACCAACCAGTTCCTCCAGGTTAACCACGATTTCAGTTTCGCTTTCCTGTGTCTGTCCCGTCTCCTGCCCCGGTGCCTTACCGCCCGCACATCCTGTCATCATAATCGCTGCAGTCAGACAAATAACCGGAACCATATATCTTCTATTTTTCATTATTTATACCTCTCTTGTCATTAAATGTTATTGCGTCTCCCCATTATAAGGGACTGTGGCTGCAACGTCAATTTACGAATCATTACATGTTTGTTAAGAAAGAAGACACCATTCATTTTCTCCCGAACATATATTATACAAAGTACTATTTCAGGAGATACTATGTCACACCATCATCGTAACCAGCAACCAACACCACGTCTCGCTTTTTTGCATCAGCTGCAGGACAACAAACCGCAGGCTTCTGCCTGGGTTCGCGGACAAACTGCCTTCCCCGGAATCAGCGGGCTGGTAAAATTTTATAATACTCCATATGGCGGTATTCTGGTTGAAGCCGAGATTTTTGGTCTTCCTGATATCGAAACACCCGGTTCTTCCGATTTTTACGCTATGCATATCCATGAAAATGGGGACTGTTCCCAGGATTTCACCCATGTCGGATCGCATTATAATCCCGAAAATAAACAGCACCCGTATCATGCCGGTGATATGCCGCCCCTGATGGCCAGCCAGGGATATGCATATTCTGTATTTTACACGAAACGATTCCAGATAAGAGATATTCTTAACCGATCGGTCATAATTCATGCAGGAAAAGATGATTTTACGACACAGCCGTCGGGGAATTCCGGGATGATGATTGCTTGCGGGACAATACTGGAACGTTGATTTTTATCTTCCAAATATAAAAGGCTGACTGTAAAATAGACATTTACTATTTTACAGTCAGCCTTACTCCGGCCTCTACCTCGCCAATTAATTCTTCAGATTCATTTACCATACAGAATACAGCGGTTGCTGCATATTCTCCCGGTTCCGGTGGCCGCTCGAGTACTATGTATGCTTTGCGTTCTCCCGGCTGCATGATCTCCGAACAATAGATCTCTTCCCCTGTATCATCAAGGATCAAACGGACAAAGGTACCGGATTCATTATCTGCCGGATTTCCGATCATCAGGTTGCAGCGTTTTCCCTGTACCTCAGGACTTGCATTGATCTGGATATGAAAATATCCGATTTCGGCTTCTGCCGCTTCCATCAACTCCCGGTAAGCTGCCTCAGGCATGACATAATTACCCTCCCGGGCATCCGGGGAAAATACATAGTGTGAGGATTTTAATATATTTGTATTGTACAGCACTCCTGCTGCCGCGCACAGCACAATTGCGGAGAAACCGGCACACATCAGTCGGTACTTTTTATTCCAGGATTTCAATACTCTCGATCACCACATCTTTCTTCGGCTGACGGGTTGCCGCATCCACCTTCACCTGTGTAATTGCTTCCGCTACATTCAGGCCCTCGACAATCTGGCCAAATACCGTATTTTTATAATCCAGGCTCCAACCGCCGCCGAACTCATTGTATCTTTCGATTACCGGCTCATATTTATCAAGATATCCGGCCGGTACCCCGTCTTCAGCTATCGCCTGGATTTCAGCATTCAGATCCGCTTCAAATTTCACAAGTTCCGCTTCACTTATCGTCTCCTTCTGACCTCTTTCATTCAGATCCCTGCTGCGCAGGCTGACCAGTTCATTCATATATAAGTTGGCCGGAATAAGCCGTTTATCTTCCGGCACAGTATTCTGAACCATCAGATAAAACTGGCTCTGGTTTCCGTTGTTATTTGCCATCCCTACCGCACCGGGAAAATTGTGCAGACCGTCATCAAACTCATTTTCAAACGGCTCATCCCAGATGCTTCGTTCCTCTGCGGCCGGATCTCCCGGCAGTCCGGTCTGAGTCAGTTCTCCCCGCTTGGCATAATGAAACAGAGTTCCGTCATAGTATCCCTCTTTTGCCAGAGTGATAAAATTCTCAACCGCCTTTGGTGCCTGTTCCGGATACAACAGAATCTTTATATCACCTGCCGTAGTATGTAGTATTGCATATGGACCGTCAGAATCAGCCAGTTGGGGATTATCTGCCGATGCCAATGCTTCAAGCGGAAAACTGTCGGCAATATCTGCCGATGCCTCAGCATATGCCTGTTTTTTCCCGCACCCGCTCAACACTGCCGCTGCCAGACCGGCAAGCAAAATAATTTGTCTTTTTCTCATCTGCACTATTCCTCCAGCTCTCTTAGTACTCCATATACCACATACCGCGCATTCTGATATTCATAAGTACAGGTACACAGGGCAATGATCCGCTCTCCCTCCTCCGGCATTACCCCACTCCGGAATGTTGACTCAGCCAGCAGCCGGAGGACCCACTCCAGGCGTCCGGCCTCATCAGAAAACGACAGCGGAAACCCGCTTTCAGAACCATTTATGATATTCCCGGCAAACAATTCCACCCGGTAGTTTTCCTGCGGGGTATACAGATGCATAACCGGGTGTTCTTCATAATACTTCTGCTCCTTATAACCCGAAAGGGAGGAAAACATTCTTCCGCCCTGAATGTGATGGCCATATAATACCGTCAAATCATCCCGGAAATCCCCCCGGTTTGCACTTTCCATAAATATTGCGCCAATAACGCTCTTTTCCCTGTCTGCGGTATGGTTCAGATAGTATTCATTATCCCCGGCCTGCATTACCGGATAATCAATATCGGTGCCGGGGGACCAGATCCAGGCCCGGACATCCGGATTCCACGCTGTCAGGGCAGCAAAATCCGGCACAGGAGGCGACACTGCATCATCGCTGCCCGGAAAAGCCATAAGCCGTATCTTGTCATAACTATGATTGGCCTGTATGCGGGGCATCAGCTCCCGATACAGATTCCAGCCGCATACCCCGATACCGGCCAGACAGATCATTCCCAACAGCAATAACAATCCAGTTTTCTTTTTCATCATTCCATCCCTAATTCAATACCACAACCTTGATCTTAACCTGTACCTGACCTATGTCATCCAGCGTTTCGGGATCAGTTGCGATAATCTGGGCCGTACAGGGATACTCCCCTGCCGGCAGAGTCTTTTTCAATTCAATTTCATCGATAAACTGCCCCGGTTTCAGGCCCTGACTCTCATACAGAACCGTCTGATCCTCATCCATCATCAGTGTCATCCGGCAGTAATAACGGTTCTGCGGAATATTTTCCATACCGATCTTACCTTTGCTGCTGCCGTCGGCAAAGACAGCACGGGCATTGATCGATACATTAAACATCCCCTCTTCTACTATTGCATTTAATATTCCCTGAATCTCCTGCGGGCTTTTGCCCTCCAGAGATCCATCCTGGGCAAATTTGTCAAACCAGTATTTGGTCGTATTATCCATCTGGGTTCTGCTGCTGTACCACCACACCCCGGCTGCTGCCGCAATAACCACAAGCAGGAGAAGAAGGGCCAGCAGGCCCTTTTTCTTCCCCTTCCTATTACTGCTTTTGCTGCTCAGGATGTTTTCTTGAATGTTCTGTGTCTCTTCTATCTCTGCCACGTTTCAAAAAACCTCCTCTTTTCCTCTTGCATATTATGGAGTCGTACCATTATCCCGCCGGGACGGATTGATCTCTACCTTATACTTCAGTGCGTATTTGGCACGGGCATTGACGATTCCGCTGGCAGAGGTTCCATCCATATGCTGCCGGGCCTGTACTCTGGTTCCGGCAATCGGGAATCCGGGATCTTTGTATTTGTCAATAAATCCGCTTCCCACTGCTCCGGTAAACGTAAATCTGCCTGAGCTGTCCGGTTTCAATATACCCATTTCTGCCGGTTCTTCCGTTACAACCGTTTCACCATAAGGCTTTAATGAGGTTTCTGCCATTGTGATACCATTGCTGCCGCTGTCGAGACCTTTGATCGCCAGATACAGATCCTTATTCCCCACGGCATTGGTTTCAAGATCTACCAGGGTCATCTTATCATGGCCGTTAGCAGTAATGCCGGCATCATCATTCAGATTTTCAAATCCGCTTACTGATACTTTTACTTCAAAGCGCCCGTTGTTCCTGATCGTGTAATCCGGCGAGGTCAGCACATCGCTGCCTGCTGCATCAGTCCGTACACCGAGAACCTTGTTACTGCTTTCATTAGCCCCTTTTCTTCTGACTACCAGATAAATATCATCCGGTACTGCAACCTCCAATACTTCCCAGTTCTGCAGTTCCAGCACCATCGGGTCATCCAGTGCTTCAACCAGGAACAGGTCGGACGGTACGGTACTGCCGAGTTTGAAGTGATCATGTTCGGCATCAGCATTCGGATCAAATGCACTGCTGTTCATAAATCTTACAACATCACGCCCTTTGACTGCATGATCCATATCCACATCAAAGATCTGGCTGTCAGGAATCATGACCTCGGTCTGGATGACATGATCTGCCCCCCATACCGGCGCTGCATCCGTTCCCTGATTATCAGTTGTCAGGTAGAAAGAATGCCCGGCCAGATTCTCCGGCTCTTTTACGATGGTAAAGATACCATCCTGGTAAGCTGCCGATCCTTTCAGCGCTTTATTGTTGTCAAAGACTGCTCCGTTTACCAAAGTAGTTCCGCTGTTGTAAACAACACCGCCGTCGAATCCGGTATCACCGTCGGCCGGATTGTAGGAGTTATCATTATCGTAAAGGGTCGATCCGCTTAAAAGTTCAAGCGTTGATCCGGATTCAACCTTGATCATCGGTCCTTTCGCTTCCGTGGTATGGCTGACAACCATCTCCGCCGGATATTCCGCAGTCTCTTTCTTCTCACTGTGTCCGTCAACAAACAGGTTGCTGCCAAATGTCACAACTGCACCATTCTCTATGCTGATCATAACACCGGTAAAGTCTGCGACATCGTATCCGCGAGCCTGCGCCTGACCTAAATCGGCTGCTGCAAAATCAGGCTGGATGTAGCGGATAATCTTCACCCGGTCCGTACTGCCCAGTTTGATGCTGTTGCCGTTTGTATCCAGATAAGATACTCCGGTCAGGTCGGCACTGACATTCATAGCCACCGTATCTACCACGTATATCGTGTTTCCGGCCCGTGTTTTCAACAACTCATAAGCACGTCTCATCGTCTTGACCGGCTTGCTTGGTGTCGATCCCCGGTCCGGATCGTTCGGGTCGTCATCACCGGTATTGCCGTCTATATACACCGCTACCGGTACCTGAAGTTCCAGAATCCACGGTGCTCCGGAGCGTTTGCCCAGACTGAAGTAATTCTTCACGCGTTCCTCCAGACGGTATGCACCGATCTCATCTTCATCGATTTCAACACCGCTGCCGCCAACATCTTCCGGTTCATAGTACACCACTTTTCTGGTGGTATACGGATCACGCATCAGCACCTGGAAATCATTCAGGGCCGGCCGGCCGTATTTGACAATTCCCATATAGCAGCTGGTATCATGAGTCGATGGTTCATCCATAACACCAAAACCTTCCAGGAATACGCTGCCGCCAAACAGGACACTTTCATAGAATCTCAGATTACCGTAGTTATAAACATCGGTTCCGCCTGATACGACATCCTTACCCAATTCCAGATTGCGGAATTCCACTCTTCTCAGGGTAACCGTACCGCCGGTCTGATTGCCGCCCAGAATTTCGATTCCGGCGCCGCTTCCTTCGATAATGTTGGAACCGTCACGGACACCGATAACATTTGTCTTCTGGGTAATATTAATGTTATTGGCAAACAAGGTCGCTGTATCCACACCATTGGCGATCAGATTCTTATCCATCATTTCACAGATCAGCTCACCGCCGGCTTCCACCGTTACAAGCGGTGCTTTTGCATTTACCCCCGGTGCTGTCAGTGTCTTATAGGTACCGCTTACCGGCTGTGAATGACCGTCCACATAAATACCGTTCAGCGTCAGACTGCCGCCGTTCTTCACCCGGAACAGGTTACCCTCTAAAGTATCGCTGGTGTAATCCGCAAAATCAGGATCACTGATGCTGTAAGCACCTGGCTGTACGTACCGTTTAAAGTAGATCTGGCCTTTGATTTCAATTGGTGTGCCTAATGTTTCATCCTTATAATATCCCAGATGATAACTTTCGCCGGCACTGAGATTTCTGACCAGGATATTGCTCAGCTCAATCTTGTTTGGTGTACCTGCCTTTACATCGACCGTATCCACAATATATACCAGGATACCGTCATTTGTATTATCCGGTCCAATCTCCTGATAAACCCGCTTTAAAGTCTTGAATGCTTTATCCGGTGCGGAGCCGTCATGATTGTCATCATCACCGTTCTGACCGTCCAGATAGATTGCCCGGCGCATGCTCAGTTCAAATGTCTTTGCATCTCCGGTTCTGTTGACGATATCATACAGAGCCTGAATCGCATCATCAAAATAGAAACGCTCCAGTTCTACAAACGATGGTGTGCTGCCTTCCGGATAGACGATAACCGGTCTGCCGTCAAAATCGTTTTGAATCGTGACTGCCAGCTGAGCGGCCGGAACGAAGGTGTTATCCGGTTCCAGATAAGCATAGGTTACTGCTCCGGTTCCGCCCAGATGTACCGATCCGGATATTGCCGGTGAATTACTCAGGGTCATCTGCGCCCGGACTGACTGATCTGTTTCATCAGCCTCCAGATAAATTGCCTTACCATATGCCGCATCGGTATCGGCGATGATACCGCCATTCATCTTCAGCATTCCGCCTTTCAGCACCTGGAATGCACCGCCGGTCGAACTCAGATCCGTAAGTGCCCCTTTATCTTTGTCAAAATAGCTGCCGATATTATAATTTCTGCCGAAGATAGTATTTTTGCCGGGCACATCATTTACCGTAACCGTTTTGCCATCATTAACCCTGACAATGCTGTCACCTCTGTTTGTTGTCGTATCAATTGAGCGTCTTCCATAAATGGTCAGCCCCTCCAGCGTCAGATTGTGTTTGGCATCAATCATTACCCCGTAGCAGGGATCTGCAGTTTCAGTCGCATTACCGCTGCTGTCGTAAACCGGGAATCCTGTATATCGGCACATATAAGCCGGTTCCGGAAGTGTCCACGTTTCATCTCCATTGGTTTCTGCGGTTCCGCTTACATAGATAATGTAATAATTGACCGAACCATAACCACTGGCACCACGCTGTTTCGCAAAGTAGAACGTTTTCACAGCTGTCCCCGGAGTCAGACCATCGTAATAATTTTCGCCTGACTGTGAATCCAGATATACCGCTCTCATCAGGATCAGACATTCATTCTCAAGCGTTCCGTCTCCCGCTTCAATCGCCGCTGATACCTGCCCGCGATCGAGAACATAGGGATTGGCATGGACTTCAAAGTTGGCCAGGTATCCTGTAATATCTTTCATCCAGGTACCATCCGGACGTACTACCACAGATCCTTTTTTAAACTCATACCCCGAAGAACCCGTTCTCAGGTATACATGGTAGAGCCGGTCTGTCTGAGTGATATTACCGCTTACCTTGATCGGAAATTGAGTGCTGTGGATATAGATATTATCCCGAATATCACAGCCGCCGCCTTTTAGCTGGAAGTTGTCTGCACCGATCTTTATCGGACTGTAAGTCCCCTGAGGCTTCACTCCGGTTACGACAACAGTATTATCGTGGATCTGCCCTCCGGAAAGGATTACGTTACCGGCATTATAAAACAATGCGCTGCCTTCAATTCCCTTATTATTGCGGATGCTGCCGCCAGACATGTTAAAGGTTCCGCCGTCAATACCAAGAGTAGATCCCCACCTTGTTTTCATTCCTGAATTTTCCTCGGCAAAATTGATCTCATTATCCTCTATTACCCCGCCTGACATATTCAGTGTACCATGTGTCCTTACCTTGATTATGTTCAGCATTGGCAGTCCGCTTTTTGCTTCCATACAGTTATCCCTGATCTGACCTGACTTGAAGTCAAATACACCGGGGTACACATCAGAAGTTCCAGATATATCAAGTGCCGACGCCATGGTGGAGCTTGTTGTACCTTTGAATATTACTCCTATATTCCGGATCGTACCGCCATCAAACTCTACATAACCACTTTTTACAGTTATTCCATTCCCTTCATTATAACTATAAATTGTTTCAGCCACGTTATTCTGGAAAACTGCTCCGCTCTGAATCAGAGCCCTGCGATCTGTTCCTACATATAACAGCTGGCTGCTATGCCCCGGGCGGAGCCCTGTCTCAGATCCGCCGTCGATGGTAATATTTCTGAATGTCACCTCGCCGGCATACATCGTGTCTGCATTGTCCGGCAGACGGATCATGATACTGCTGAACTGGGAATATCGCAGAAGTAATGGTTTCCAGCTCACGCCGTTATTCGTCACTTCGCCATTCTCATCAAACGACCAGTCCGTATCTCCTGCCAGAATATCTACCGTAGCATTGCAGATGATTATATTCGCACCTTCTGAGAAAGGTCCTGTCTCCAGCAATTCTTTGGCTCTGGCAAAGGTTCTTACCGCTGTCGACGGAGTATTTCCGTCATTGCTGTCCTTCCCGTTACCGGCCAGATAGACATTATTCTCTCCCTGCAGCACAATGTTCGGCGCAAGTTGTTTGAGCGGCTTATCTTTTGCACTACCATCCGCACCATCCTTGATGAAATAACCGATCTGATCGGTTACATCAGTGATTCCGCCGGACAGATTTTCCGGGTCATCCGGCTGTACAACTACTTTTCCCATAAATCCTTCAGCCAGCCACAGATGATACTCCTTATACGGATCAATCGCCTTATATGTCATCGTAATCGGAATATTGTAATTATATAACCGGATCTGACCGGCAACATTACTGCGGCCATCCAGTTCGATGCTTCCGGTGGCATAAATAGAATGCTCATCTGTGGTAGTTGTACTTTTTCCAACAGTAACGGCTCCCTGAAGTTTCAAGGTACTGTTACTGTTAATCGAAATCGAATTGGTGTTGTTTTCAATCGACGGCACACCGGTACCGGTAAGACCGTCCATAGTGATGACACAGGGGTTCGGATATGTCACCGGATCAGCAGTCGGCTGCACATAGATGCCGCCGCGGTTTCCGTTGATCGAAGCAGTATCCTTTAATGTGATTGTCGCCTGTCCGGGCCGGTAGTAAGCCGATGTATACCGGGTCAGATAGATGGCGTTTCCATCTTCTGAGGGCAACAAATCCGAACTTCCGTTTCCGGTGATCTGAGATTCCCCTTCCATTAAGAGTTCAAACGGACCATTGCCATTAATTGCCGCTTTGGCATTGTCTTCAATTGACGCAAAATCAGACATCGTGATTTTTTGATAATCACCTGTCCCCAGTTCATAATTTCCCCTCAGGTAAATTGCACTGCCGCCGCTGCCGGTAATCTTTGCATAGTCTTTCATCTCCACATTCAGCTTGGCGAAGCCATTATAAATCTGGCCCTCCTGCGCTTCATAGATCGCATGCAGCTTGCTGTCTTCAATCATTGACCAGTCTTTCATGGTGATATGGATCGGATTGCGGATAACAGATCTGGTGCCATTGAACACACCGAAATACCATCCGGTTACTTTAGCATAATCTTCCAGTGTTATTTGCGTCTTTTCCACATTAGCAGCAATAGTCGAACCAGATATATCGAATGCATAACTGGCCGTTTTGCCGCCAGCGATCACGGCCTTTTTACCAATGGCAATATCCAGTCCCAGGCCGGTGATCATATAAAACCCCGTGTACATCGGACTGATTTCAACCGAATCATCCGGATCAGCGTCGGCATTCTTGTTTATCCATACTTTTCCGCTCATCCTGTCGCTTAAGTAGAAACCATTATACATTCCGGTTAATTTCGCAAAATCCTGCAGCTGAATGTCTGCTCCGACACTATTCCAGCCAATTGCATAACCCATGGCGATAGTACTGTCCTCAAGACTGAAGATCTTACTATGATCTTTCATCAATAGCCGGCTGTTTTCCGCCTCACTATAGACACCATAAGCAGACCGGCTGCCGGTCTTTAAGGCGACCTGGTCATCGGTCACAATTGCCGAATAACCACTCATCTCCATACTGGCATCTTTCCCGCGCAGTCTTGCAGCATAACCATGCTGATTAATCAGCTGCTCATTTAAATCGCCGTCATTTCCCTCCAGATACAGGGAGCCATATACCTGTACGCCGTCATAGTAATTGTTTCTTAACGTCGCATTTCCTTTCAGTGTAGCTTTTGCTGTTGACGAATTGGACGCTCCGACCACCAGTATTGGACTGTAGTCGCTCTGATCGTTGGCAATAACCGCCTCAGCCATTCCGTCAATGATGATATTGTCAGCAATCAATTCATTTCCGTCAGGAACTTTGATCAGAGGGGCCGTTACAAACGAAGCAAACCGTCTGACCTGAGCCGGATATGCCGGATAACCAAGATTGGTTTCCGTGGTTATATAATCCGCATTGATTGTCTCAAACAGATGCGCGTCATTCAGCTCCCAGGTTTCTGTCCCATCGATGTTAACAGTTCCGCAGATATAGATAAACGGTGAGAAACCATCGTCATCTGTTGCACTGTCATAGGCCGCCTGGATTTTATCCCTCAGTATCCCTTTGGCCTGTGCAAAGGTCGGAACCGGATCCTGTGGTGACAATCCGGAATTCGTTACCTTTCCGGAACTGGATACATAAACACCCTCACCGACAATGACCGCATTTGTATATGATCCGGACACAAATCCGCCCAGCTGCGTTCTCCGCGGAAGTTTGCCCTCCGAAGAATACAGCAGGTTCCCGGTCGCATCTTTCAGTCCTGTATAATCCTTACTGTAATATTCAACACCGGTATTCGCCGCGTCAGGTCTGTACATTGTTACAGTCGTCTTATCGGCCGGTTTTATGACCACACTGCCTTCTTTGAAGATCAGATCATTGACATCAATCGGGAATGTTCCCGGCGTATTATTCGGCGGTGTCGTCAGATAGCTCAGGTAAGTGTTGCCGGTATTTAAAAAGATTGCATCCGGCGGGTCTCCCAACGGCTTCTTATCAACTTTCACATCTGCCATATCCAGGTAAGTGGGGCCCGATGTAGTATGATCCGCATAAATATTGTAAATCCCGTCCGCCATTACCGCAGGCTGCTTGTAATGTCCGTTTATGAGATACAGGCCCGGATATTTCAGGTACAGATTACTGCCCTGCTCACCCGCACTGTTTTGAATGGCTCCGGCGATATCTATAAAACTCTCCGTACTACGGTCTTTAAACCAGCCGCCGCCATTTACACCGGCATAATTTCCCGTAAAGATAAAGGTTTCAGCCTGGCTTTCTGACAAATAAGCACTGCCTATGCTGTATATTCCGCCGCCATTGCCGTCGGCTGTATTCCCCGTAATCCGGCAGTCACTCAGATATGCACCTGATCCTGTTCCGATCCAAAAACCGCCGCCATCCGAACTGGCAGTATTCCCATCGATCACAACATTAGTTACCAGTGTCGATGCACTGTCTGTAGTAAAGATTGCTCCGCCAAGAGACCCCTTATTGCCGGAAATCAAAACATTTTTTAAGTATGCTGTTGACCGGTACTGATATATTGCTCCGCCGTGTCCGCTGACATTACCGGTAATCTGAATACCATTTTCATTTTCCGCCATTATGTAGGCCCTTAAAGAACCCGCACCATTGTACGACTGAAGATTTACCGTTCCATAATTTGACAGCGTATCCGTGTGGTTCCTGATAATTGTGCCGTCCTTTAGCGTCAGGGTTCCAAATCCGTACATATAAACAGCGCTTCCCTGATAACTCACGTTTGCTTCTATTATCGTATCAAGGATTGTGACATTAGTTTTTGTATTATAATTCGGATATTCCATATTAGTTCCGATTCCGCCGCCAAAATATGCCTGATTGCCGGAAATAACGGTATCCGCTTCTATAGTCAGTTTTCCTTCAGTAAAAATACCGCCGCCGGTAGAATATTCCTGAGTACTAAGTACATTATCCTTGATCCGGCTGTTTTTTATGTAGTTACCATTGGCAGACGCTCCCAGATAGATTCCGCCGCCCCATACATAGCCTTTTTGATAGTAATTGCCGGTTACATCGGTATCTTCCATCTGCAGCGTACCATTTGTATCGACATAGATGCCGATTCCTTTGGTATAATAATATGTACTTGTTGCTGCCTTTGCAGTATTATCAGATACCCTGGCTCTGTTAATATTCAGGATACCATCACTGTAGATGCCAGTTCCGTAAGCAACATAAGAACTGTTTTCGGTTATCAGTACATCATCTGCAGATCCTGTACTGCTGCCGATTTCCAGAACCGTGCCGGTACCGGCATAAATACCGATCCCCGTTCCGATCAGATAATCATAGCGGTCATCCGGCTTATCCTGTTTTCCCATCAGGTTTTTGGAAATCTCACCCTTGTTGAGGGTAAACTTCGTGCCGCTTCCGGACAGATAAACACCGCCGCCATACAGGTATGCTTCATTCTCTGTAATCTTGCCGCCATTCATCGTGAACCCAGCACCGCCGCTCAGCACGACACCGGTACCGGTTTTATGTCCGGTGTCCAGACCGGCACAATAAGCCTCCAGATCAATCGCACTGTTCTCACGGATCTCACCGCCATTCATGGTTACAGATGCACGGCTGCCATCGGCTGCCACCCCTTGCTGTCTTCTCATGATTTTGCCGTTCCAGGATGACTCCATGGTAAAGCTTCCGCCGTTTTTGACATTTACGTGAATTCCCCTGGTAACCAGTTTGGCTGTTATTCTGTCTTTTGCCTCTCGTTCACCGGTTAATTCCGTACTGCCGGTGACAGAAGCCGATCCGCCGTCTTCCACCTGGATGGTAACACTGTCGAGTTCATCTGTCATGTTCCGGATTGTTACATCTTCCAGAACTAAAGAACCGCCGTTTTCAACCTTTACCAGCTGCTGCGGCACATCATGTACGGTTGATCCGTCTTCATGCTTCGCCGCCTCAGTATGGCTGACAATCTCAGTACTGATTGTCTTGCCATTGTCCGTCCGGTCATTCAGTTTCCAAGTCTGGGCATCATCTACGGTTACCGTACCACAAATATAAATGATCGATGGAACCGGATACATTTCCTTAATGTATTCCTCAGATTTCCCCAGTCCCCTGGCTGTCTGTCTTGCCGCCAGGCTGATATCCATCTGATGCTCCCAGATCGCTCTGGCTCTGGCCCAGGTTTTTACCGGATACTGACAGGTTGCACCGAAGTTCGCGTCGTCACCGATGCCGTCTTCTCCGTTCAGGTAAACTGCATCAAAATAGTAATCAGCATACAGCTCCAGGTTCTGCAGGTTTTTAACCGGATCATCCTCATCAATATCCGGACGAAGCAACCAGTCAAATCTGGACTTGCCGCCGTTTAGTTCATCCCGGTGAGCCGGATCCAGCTGGCAGCGGTCTTTTAATGCCAGGCCGACCGCTTCCGCATTGGCTGTCACATCGCCTGCCAAAGCATCCCCCGGTACAACAACATCGACAAACCGGTAAGCCAGATTATCATTAATCCCGCCAAAGAACAATGTAAGTTTTCCGTCGCCTTCCAGTCCGATACTGTTTACCTTAAGCGGTGTATCTTTCAGGCCGGAATATGCATTAATCTGAATAAAACCGGTTTCTGCATCTACATTTTCTTCTATTATTATCTGTCCCTGATTGCACAGTACTGTCTGGGCATTGGTAATTACACCCTCTTTTTCAACACCACCGAGGATGACATTTTTTAATACCAGTGTTTCTCCTGCCGGCACAATAAAAGCCGGCTGCGGCTGAGCCGGGAACGGCCGTACTGTTACCCGCGTTTCTACAGAAGTGGATTCTGCCAGATAGGTACCATCTCCCTGCAGCGTAATGTAGTCATCCGCACTGCCGCTGCCCAGATCGACACTCTGCATGCAGATAATCGTCCCGCCATTGGCCGCTGCGACTGCCGCTGCCCAGGTTTTGACCGGATATCTGGGTTCCAGTCCGGTGAATGCAGTGTCATTACCGGCCGGATATGTAGTTCCCGAAACCGTAACCGGACCGCCGGGATTCCAGTAAATCTCCGTGCCTGACCCGCTTCTGGTTACTTTCAATGTTTTCACCGTCGAAGTGCCTGATACTCCGACGGTTTTCATGGTGTCTGCCGCAATACCTGCCGCAAATGACATAGTCTGGTAAATCGAAGCGTCCGCAACACCAAGATCTCTCGCTGCCGCTTCCTCCGGTTCTTCTCCCGCACTTTCGGCTGTTACCCGCCAGGCATCACCATCTTCACCATAAATAGCAAACAGATCGGTAAACTCTTCGACAGAGGTCTCATCCGCGTATAAAGTTCTGACCAGTTCAAGCTCAGTCTGGTCCTCATCCGTCCGCAGCTCCAGCAGATAACCTTCGATAACTCCGTCAAACCCTTCAATCAGCTCGATAATCGGAGCACACCAGGTACTGGCAGACTTCTCATCTTCAATCAGATCAGGACTGTCAATATCGGTATCGATAATATAATCATCAATGTTAAAAAATTCGTTGTCTCCGTCAGCCGGCACAAATGTACTGCCTGATTTTGATGCATTGGAAGCTGATGCCGTATTTAAAGCATTGGCATCGCTGGCAAGCTGCCAGGTCGTTTCCTCTTTGCGGCTCCGGTAGTCCATGACAATCCGGCCGTCAATTTCCACACTCTGACCAAACTGTATGACACCGCCATGAACCAGAACCAGTTCCGTCTTTTCCGGATCAGCATCGGTTTTCCTTGATTCCAGATGGGTATTTACCAGCGACAGCTGACCGCCGTTTACATAGAAAATCGTCTCATTGCTGTATTTGCGGCCGGGCCAGGAAGCAATCCTGACATTTGCAGCATTAAGTACATATAACTGGCCATCAGCAATCTCCATCGGATTCATCGCATAAATTGTCATCTGCGAAGGATCTGCCCCGGTTTCTTCTTTCAGCTCCTCCACGCGCTCCAGAGCTGCCGCCAGAGTTTTTACCGGCCGGTCAGGACTCTTGCCGTCCGCCTGATCGTTCCCCTGCTTTGCATTAGACGCTGATGCCTTCAGGGCATTTGACGGACTTGCAGTCTCCGCCGGCAGTTTCCCGCCCGGATTCCAGTAAATAACCAGATCCTCGTCCCTGACCAGAGGCTGCAGCGGCAGTGTCACCTCGATCCTTTCATTATCAGAATCTTCCAGCTCCTGAAGCGGGAGAGTTTCTTCTATTCTATCTGTTTCCTCTGTTATGTCTTTTGTCTCTTCTTCCGGTACTTCCTGTGACACAGCCGCTTCACCGCTGCCGGTCTGAGCAAGCACGGTTATACTCTGAGCAGGAAACAACATAAGGACGGATAAAACTAATGCTGTAATCTGACGTAGCTTTTTCATCCCCTTATCTCCTTTCTCTTGTCTTTATTTCTTTTTCTTTTTTTAACAGATATCCCAGGATACCTCCTGCTGATATGAAAAATACCATTCCGGCAATCCAGTAGGGAACAGCCCCTTCCACACCGGTTTTGGGAATTCCGCCGGTCGGCGGATTCTCCTCCAGCAGACCTGACAACGGCACCATCTCATCCAGCAGTGACAGCAGCTGTCCGATTGGTGATGAAGGATTACCGCCGCTATTGCTTCCCGGAGTACCGGGTTTTACGGGGTCTTTACCGCCGCTGCTGCCATCCGACTGGTAGAGGTAGACCGTAACAACATGAGGAATTTTATTGCCGGCCAGAACCGTTTCTCCCTGACTGGGATAAGGCAGCCATTTCGATTTATAAACCTGATATTTGATCTGATTGTCATCCAAAAACAATAGATTTCCTTCAAACCGCGGTGTTCCGTCCACATCCTCAAACTGGGCATTCAGATCCGTTCCCGGGTCCATATTATAAGCAATATTAACTTCATACGCACCATCAGCATCCGTCAGGCCAAACAGAACGTAACGATCCAGACTGGGAATATAAAGTTCGACGGAAGCTCCCTCGATCGGAGTTGTTGTCCCTTTTTTATATACCTCAAACCGCAGCTTCCCCATATAATCCACTACGACACCGGCCTGGACCTCAGTATCGTTACCGCTTCCTGCCAGGGCTTCCCGGTCCGTTTCTGCCGCCCACGCAGTACCTGCAACCAGGGTCAGCATCATACCCAGTACCATGGCCACCCACCATTTCCATCTTTCCATCATGTCCTCCTAGCTTTTCGGATTCCTCAGTTTTTGATCACCAGCACAACTTTCCCTGCTGTTTCTCCGACATACTCATCTTCCCCGGTATAAAAATTCCAGATTGCCGTACAGGGGTAATACCCCTGCTTCAGTCCGCTGTTTATCCGGATGTATTCAATATAATGTCCCGGTTCAATCATTTCCGACCGGTAGATCTCTTCTCCGGTGGCATCCCGAAACAGGGTAACCGTACAGCCAAAGATACTGGCTGCCCCATTTGCTATCCTGGCTGTCCCCGGGGCCTCTGCAGTTTCAAAATACACTTCTGACTCCATCGAAACATATTCCATATTCCGGATCAGTTCCCGGTTCCTTGTGTCCCTGGCTTCCTGTTCCATTCCCTGAGCCAGTTCCTGTTTCCAGATCTGATCCGAATTCTCGTAACTTTTGCGGATTGTCCGGTTGCTGAGATAACGCTGGAATCCTATTCCGGTCAGAAACATACCGGCGGCCAGAAAACCAACACCGATTACCCGCCATTTCATCCGATTCTCTTTATCCCATCGTTTCATTGATAATAAATCCCGTCCATGACATGAAGCAGAAGTTTTACCCGGGTCTCACCAATCACGTCTTCCGTCACATCCAGAGAATATGTCACAATAGTTGCTGTGGCCGGATAATCACCGGCCTGCAGTTTTCTGTTCAGTTCAATAAATTCAATATAATAACCCGGATCGATCATGCCTGATTCATACAGCACCTCACCGCTGTCATCAAGTGTCACTGTCACCCGGAACGAATATCGGTTCGCTTCGATATTCTCCAGCCCGAGCCGCCCTTTCTTTCCATTCTGTTCAAATACCGGTTCCGCTGAAATACCGATATGGACCATACCCTCCTCTACCTTTTCATTCAGCAGGTCCGATATCTCTTCTGCCGTCTTACCCGGCAGCATTCCGCCCAGGGCCAACGCATCCCTGGCCAGACGATCCAGCGGCTCCTCTTTGGTCAGCTGGTAATACATACCGCCGCCCAGGGCCAGAAGCGCCAGCAGTATCACTATGATCAGCTGCTGCTTCCCTTTTTCATTTTTTTTATTTTGCTTTTCCATCGTGCTGTCCTGTCCCTTTATTCGTTCTGTGTTATTTAAGGTGTTGTTGCCGGCAGCGTTCCGGGAATGATCTCCCAGCAGATCTGAGCCACATTCACCGATGCTTCCACCTGGGTATATTGTCCGCGTCTTCCGCCGACCTCCACATCCACCGGAACCGGAGTTTTGGATGGTATCAATGCCGTGCCTGCTGCTGTATGTCCGTTTGACGGTACATCCGGCGGGGCATCGAGAGCAATCGTATCACTCAGCTGTACAACCGCCGTAGAAGTTCCTTCGACATCCTTATTTGTATCCACCGAAAATGGTTTGCCATCCAGGATCATCCGGTAAAACTTGAAATCACCGTCGGCACTCGTTGGAGGTGTTGATGTGATTTTCCAGTAATGACTGGTAGTATCTGTACTTTTCATAATGTAAGGGTGCAGTTCCACCGGCAGTCCTTCCCGCGGCGGATCATTCTGATCCATATTCTCATCCCTGACATCTGTCGAGTAGTTTTCTATCGGCATAACCGGTGCAGAATACTCCATTTCATAAGCCGCTGTTCCCGAGCCGGATGTCGTAGTTATTTTCACTCTGACATTTGGCAAAAAAAGATTACCGTTATTCACTGATATTGCTTCCGTTGTCTCAGCCCCGCTTGCTTCAGTTGTTCCCGAAACAACAAACCCATAGCCAATCGGCACTGTCACGGAAAGCCTGCTGTCCGAAGACACTTCCACCACATCGATCCACACATTCGAAGATGGACCTTTCGCCTCATGATTCCCCGCAAAAGCAGAAAAGCTCAGAATCCCGGTACACAGCAAAAAAGTGAACGCGATCACTTCTCCTCTTTTTTTAATTCGATTGTATTTTACTTTCATCCCTTTTCCCCTTTTCTATTTCTGGTTCCGAAAACCTCTTGCAGCGAAACCGAAATACATCTTTCTGTTTTTCTGCAACAACTTTCCGGACAGCCCCACAGGGGTGGGGCTTATCCAGAATCTTTACATTACAGTATGTCAGGAGTATATTTTTATCTTACCGGCTCCTACTGCAGATAAGCTTCATCCGGTGCAGTTTTAACACCATCCATGCTGACATCAGCAGATACGGTCCATACTATTTTACCTACCCGAGCGGACTGCTCAACCTGTTTGTACTGTCCTCTTTCACCACCGACCTCTACATCAAAATCAGCAATATGAACAGTTGGTGTAATTGCCATTTTTGTAACGGTATCCAGGTTGGAGTAGCTGCCGTCACCGGCAGGATCAGTATCCGGTGCATCCAGATTGATGGAATCTTTCATCTTGTATCCGGCAGTCGTCGGTACATCCAGCTTGATTGTGTCCACACTGATGCTGTAATGCTTGAACTGATCCGGATCACCAACGCCTGCTGAGAGTTCGGTTACTGACGGAACATAAGTCCAGTAGTTTCTTTCAGCTGCTTCTGTTGAAGTTTCCTGAATCTCACCGTTGATGGTCAGTGCAAGTCCTACCCGCTGCCCGCCATCCTCATATGTAGAGTAGTTATTCATTCTCATCTTGCCGTCGCTGGTATAATCCATGTCATACATGTATCCGCCGTCAGGACGGGTATTGGTCTTGTCTACTACAACTCTGACGTTTGGCAGATAAATGTTGCCGTTCGTTGATGTTACGGAACTTGCATCTGTACTGGTAGTACCGTTAACCACAAAGGCAAACAGCGTCGGAACCTCTACTTTTACCACCGGGTTTTTGTCCTGGATAACAACACCGGCCCATACCTCGGTTCCCTGTGCTGCAGGAACGACCCCATTGGTGGTCGCAAATGCCGGCATTACCATATTGGCGCTCAGCGCTCCTGCTAATAATGTTGTTGCTAGTTTCTTCTTCATACTTCTTTTCTCTCCTTTTTAAAGTTTTTATGATAAAAGGGATATATCCCTTATTATCCGCATTCCAGCTTAATCCGGTCCAGGGCTTCTTTGATCTCTTCCTTTCGCCGCTCGCTGCGGTTTCTGCCCTTTAATACATCACATAAGGTGGACTCCTTATAACCAAGCTCAAGTGCAAGCTCCCGGCTGGATATCCCTAATGTAATTAATGAAATCTTCACTTCCTTGCCAAACTGACAATACTGATGTCCCTTTTTCATCTCTTTTGCACCTCCGGAATTCCTATTTATATGATCGCCCACCAGTTTCAGTATGTATGCCGGAAACCAGGGAAAAATCAGGTACCTTAATAACTTTTGTGAAATTGAAGTTTACAACATAATATTTATTATGTTGTTATACTCTTATTTTGAGTTGTCAAAATATAATATGTATTGTTATTTATTGGTTATATTTTAGGGATTTTCGGTTTTATTGTAACCGATTCAGATAAATAGGATGTCAACGATTTTTGAAAATGTCCCATAAAAGTTGATTTATAAGCACCGGTTAAA
>DAMAMW010000004.1:0-106448 GCA_032073745.1 Lachnospiraceae bacterium
GATGGGACATAATCACGTGTGGCATATAAGGACATTATCATAAATCGATCAGAAAAATGAAAATAATGGGTGAAAAAGCCGTTGACAAGATCTGTATTTCATAATATAATAGCTGAGGTGATGACGTAAGAGATGTTATGTCAAGTTAATCACAATGTTTTTGCGGGAGTGCTGGAATTGGCAGACAGGCTAGACTAAGGATCTAGTGGTTGTATGATCGTGTGGGTTCAAGTCCCATCTCCCGCATTGTGAGTTAATAGGTTATTAGCTTGCTATGGCGGTACAAAGTACTAAGCTCGAAGAGCATCTCGCTAAGTGCTTTGCATGTATCGCACGTAAGTGACCAAAAGACGGTCACTAAGTGCTCGTAACAATCCTCGATAGCTCAGTCGGTAGAGCACGCGGCTGTTAACCGCGCTGTCGTAGGTTCAAGTCCTACTCGGGGAGCTTTCCTGAAAAGGAAAACAATATGGTTTGCAGAAGTGGCGGAATTGGCAGACGCGCACGGTTCAGGTCCGTGTGGTAGCAATACCTTGTGGGTTCGACTCCCATCTTCTGCATAAAGCAGGAATCGATTACGATTCCTGCTTTTTTGTATGTTTGAAATCACCGCATTATGTGACTTTATTTTGGCTGAGCCAATACCGGACTGAAACCGTGAATTGAGGACAGATAAAGGGTCAGAATAAGATCAATAACCAACAGCGCCGCAATAACCCAGGATAATATAAAACGTAATCTGGCGGGTATTCTGTCGATGATTTTTGTGAATAATGGTACCAGTATGTAAAGAAACAGCATTCCGCCCAAACCAAAGCGTACGCTTGCGCTGACACAGATTCGGCCCTGGAACTGCCAGTTGTAGGTACTGTAATCCCAGAAACGCTGATTAAAGACTGCTTCCAGAAACCACCCGACAGCGTATTCTAAAGCGGTTGTAATAAAAATAATGGCAATAAAGACAAGCAGCGGAGTAATCCGTATCTGTTTGGGGAAAGTCCCCCTCACATTCGTTCGGCGGAAAGTGGGGAAAGTAATGCGGATATCTCTGTCCATCAGATGCTGCAGAAAGAGAATCAAAAGCAATGCTCCTGAGCCGTATAACGGCAGATAGGGGCCAAACAGGAAGCCGCGGTTAACAAAACCGTAACCGTACAGGAAGGCCAGAGTCACCTCGTAAAGCCATCCGATGATACAAAAAAATAAGAATAAAAATACCAGGCGGCTGAATTGTTCCCGGAATTCGATGCGTTTCATAAGAATATACCTTCTTTCGTAGTCTGGCTTTTGCATAAAAACGATTATAGTATACCATGGATTGTACTTTGTGCAATAAAAACTGGTAAAGTTAAGAAAATTGGTATATAATAACATTTACGGGAATTTGAACCAAATGTAGTTGGAGGAGCTCATGTTAACATTAGAAAATGTGTCTTTTGAGGTACAGGCTGAGAAAGGCCAAAAAGAGATTATACAAGATATTAACCTGACCATTGATGATCATAAATTTGTCGTGATAACCGGCCCGAACGGCGGGGGTAAGTCAACCCTGGCCAAGCTGATTGCCGGCATCGAACAACCGACGTCAGGGCGGATTTATTTTGATGGAATGGACATCACCGATATGAGTATTACGGAACGTGCCCGAAACGGAATCGGATTTGCTTTTCAGCAGCCGGTACGGTTTAAGGGGGTACAGGTGCTGGATCTGATTCGTCTGGCGGCAGAGAAGGATTTGTCACCGGTAGATGCCTGTCAGTATCTGTCAGAAGTAGGGCTTTGCGCCAAGGATTATATCAACCGCGAAGTGAACGGCAGTTTGTCCGGCGGTGAGCTGAAACGGGTGGAGATTGCCACGGTACTGGCCAGAGGCGCCAAATTGTCGGTATTCGATGAGCCGGAAGCAGGAATTGACCTGTGGAGCTTCCAGAATCTGATCATGGTTTTTGAGCGGATGCGCAAAACAATCAATGGATCGATTCTTGTGATTTCACATCAGGAGCGGATCCTGAATATTGCAGATGAGATTGTAGTCATCGCAGACGGAAAGATTCTGAGAACAGGACCAAAAGATGAAATTTTACCTGGATTACTGGGCACCGCATCGGCAGTAGATGCCTGCGGCAAATTTTATCAGGGAGGGATGCAGGGATGACAGACCAGATTCAGAAACAAATGCTGGCGGAAGTGGCAGATCTTCATGACGTTCCGTCAGGGGCCTATAATATCCGGGCTAACGGAGCTTCAGCAGCGAGGAATACAACTGCCAATATTGATATTATTTCGAAGGAAGACGGCAGCGGGATCGATATCCGCATCAAAGCCGGAACGAAGGATGAAAGTGTGCACATTCCGGTGGTAATCAGTGAGAGCGGCCTGAAAGAGCAGGTATACAACGATTTTTATATTGGTGAAGACAGTGATGTTGTGATTGTTGCCGGGTGCGGCATTCATAACGGCGGTGAGCAGGATTCACAGCACGATGGCATCCATCGTTTCTACATCGGCAGGAATGCCAGAGTCAGATACGTAGAGAAGCATTATGGCGATGGTGACGGCAACGGCAAACGAATTTTAAATCCGGTTACCGAAGTGTATATGGAAGAGGACAGTTTTGCCGAGATGGAGATGGTCCAGATCAAAGGTGTCGATTCAACCAATCGTACGACGAAGGCCGAACTGGCTGCCGGAGCCAAGTTTCTGGTCCGGGAGCGCCTGCTGACTCATGGTGAGCAGTACGCGGTCAGTGATTATGTGGTCAAGTTAAACGGTGATGATTCGAGCACCGATGTGGTGTCCCGTTCCGTAGCACAGGACAATTCCTACCAGAAGTTTTATTCCCAGATTATCGGTAATGCCAAATGCAGCGGCCATACCGAGTGTGATGCGATCATCATGGGTGATGCCAAGATTCTGGCAGTTCCCGGACTCGAAGCCAATCATCTGGATGCAGCCCTGATTCATGAGGCAGCAATAGGAAAAATTGCCGGTGAACAGATTATCAAACTGATGACTCTGGGACTGACCGAAGAAGAGGCCGAAACCCAGATTATCAACGGATTTTTAAAATAATTAATATCGCAGACAGGACAAGCTGAAACGTTCAGTACTTGTCCTGTTTCTTTTCCCGTCTGTCATAAAAATGTAAGGAAAATCATACAATAGAAAGTGGTTTCTTAATCGCCTGAGAGATGGTATAATATTAAGTATCTTTGAGTTTAAGAAAGGAGCAGTTTGGATGAATATCAGAGAATCCCGGGAAGAATGGGAACAGCAGTATCTGAGTCCTTACGCTTCCTTCAGTGTTAATACAAAAGGAAGAGATATACCGGAGCCACTATGTGATATCCGCCCTGAATACCAGCGTGACCGGGACAGGATACTGCACTGTAAGTCATTCCGCCGGTTAAAACATAAAACCCAGGTTTTTCTGTCGCCGGAAGGAGACCACTACCGGACCAGACTGACCCATACCCTGGAAGTGTCACAGATTGCCAGAACGATCGCAAGATCTCTGCGCCTGAATGAAGACCTGGCAGAAGCAATCGCCCTGGGGCATGATCTGGGGCACACCCCCTTTGGCCATGCCGGAGAACGGATTCTTGATGAGACCTGTCCGACCGGATTTGCCCACTACAAGCATAGTGTCAGAGTGGTAGAAGAGCTTGAAAAGGATGGCAGGGGGCTGAATCTGACCTGGGAGGTGCGGGACGGGATCCTGAATCACCGGACCAGCGGCAGTCCCTCAACGCTGGAGGGATGTGTCGTCCGTTTATCAGACAAAATTGCCTACATAAACCATGATATTGATGATGCTATTCGGGCAAAGATTTTCGTTGAAGAGGATATCCCCGGGAGATATACCGGGATTCTGGGACACAGTGTCCGTGAGCGTCTGAATACAATGATTCACGATATTATCCAGAACAGTATGAATAAACCGGAAGTCTGTATGTCACCCGGAATGGAAGAGGCGATGCAGGGACTTCGGACCTGGATGTTTGAACACGTCTACAGCAGTGATATTCCCAAGGCCGAAGAAGGCAAGGCACAGCAGCTGATCGTGTCGCTGTACAGCTATTATATGGAGCACATCATTGAGCTGCCGGAGGAATATCTGCTGATGATGATCAACCGGAATGAGCAAAAGGAACGCGTCGTCTGCGATTATATCGCCGGTATGAGCGACCGTTATGCAATTGATAAATTTGAGGAGCTGTTTGTACCGAAAGCATGGAAGGTATGACTAGTGTTGCACTGTAACTGCGTTATTACCGACAGAAAGGAGAACTTCATGTATTATCCGGAAGAAATCTTGGAAGAAGTTAGAATGAGAAATGACATCGTGGATGTGGTTTCGGAATATGTGAAAATACAGAAAAAAGGAAGCAACTATTTTGGCCTGTGTCCGTTCCATAATGAGCATTCACCATCATTTTCCGTATCTCCTTCCAAACAGATGTATTACTGCTTCGGCTGCGGCGCCGGAGGGAATGTGATTACTTTCATCATGGAATATGAGAATTATACATTCCCGGAGGCTTTGAAGCTGCTGGCTGAACGCGGCGGTGTCAAGCTGCCGGAAGCAGAGTACTCAAAAGAGGAGCGCCGTCAGGCTGATCTGCGTTCAACCCTGCTTGACATGAACAAACTGGCAGCCAACTATTTTTATTATCAACTTGGACAGCCTCAGGGCAAACAGGGGTATGAATACCTGAAAGGCAGACAGCTGTCCGAAGAAACGATCAAACGATTCGGCCTTGGATTTGCGAATAAGACAAGCAATGATCTGTATCAGTATCTCAGGTCCAAAGGTTACGATGACAATATTTTGAGAGAATCCGGCCTTGTAAGTATCGAGGAGAGGGGGGCTTACGATAAATTCTGGAACCGGGTTATGTTTCCGATTCTGGACGTCAACAGCCGGGTGATCGGTTTCGGTGGCCGTGTAATGGGGGATGGCAATCCCAAATACTTAAACTCACCGGAGACCAAAGTATTTGACAAAAGCCGCAATCTGTACGGACTGAACTATGCACGGACATCAAGAAAAAAGAACCTTCTGATCTGCGAAGGGTATATGGATGTGATCGCGATGCATCAGGCCGGTTTTACGAATGCGGTGGCTTCGCTGGGGACGGCTTTTACGTCTCAGCAGGCGGCACTGCTCAAGCGTTATACAGAGCAGGTGGTATTGACTTATGACAGCGACGAAGCCGGAACAAAAGCCGCGCTTCGGGCGATTCCTATTCTGAAGGAGGTTGGAATATCGGTTAAAGTACTGGACATGAAACCTTACAAAGATCCTGATGATTTTATCAAGAATCTGGGGGCAGAGGCCTTTCAGGAGCGGATTGATCAGGCCAGGAACAGTTTTATGTTTGAGATCGAGGTGCTGAAACGGAATTACCAGATGGATGATCCGGAACAGAAGACCAGATTTTACCATGCGACCGCAGAACGGCTTTTGGACTTTACGGAGGCCCTCGAGCGGGATAATTATATTCAGACCGTTGCCAAAGAACACTTTATTCCTTATGAAGATTTACGGCGGCTGGTGAACCGCCTGGGCAGTCAGCTTGGGGGCGTATCACCGGCAAAACAGCGGGAACAGATCAGGGAAAACCGCGGTTCCAGAAAAAAAGAAAAAGAAGACGGAATCCGCAAATCCCAGCGGCTGCTGCTGACGTGGCTGATAGAAAAGCCGGAATTATTTGAAAAAATAGAAGGAATTGTCAGTGCCGGGGATTTTCAGGAACCTTTGTATCATCAGGTCGCATCGATGGTATTCGAAGGGCAAAAAAAGGGAACAGTAATTCCAGCAGATATCCTGAATCATTTTATCAATGATGAAGAACAATACAAAGAGGTGGCCGCTTTATTTAATGCCAGCTTAAATGAATCGTTAAACAACGATGAGCAAAAAAAAGCATTTGCCGAGACCGTGGTCCGGGTCAGAAAGCACAGTCTGGATCAGGCCAGCAGGAGTGCTGTGGATATCGGTGAATTACAGCAGATTATAAAAGAACAGGCAGCACTGAAGACGCTTCACATTTCAATTGACTAGTACAGCGTACACTAAACAGTCAGACACAGGAAGGAAGGGCGGATGAACATGGAAGAACGTACATTGACATTGGAAGAAAAACTGGCATTGCTGGTAGCAAAAGCCAAAGGTAAAAAAAACGTATTAGAGAATCAGGAAGTTCTGGATATTTTTAAAGGCGAAATATTGAGTCCGGAAAAACTGGATCAGATTTACGATTATCTGGAAAGCCAGCATGTAGATGTTCTCCGTCTGGAGGAAGAAGACGAGATCGATGCGGAGCTGTTCATCGAAGATGAATTGAAGGAAGAGGAAGAGATCAGTGTCGAAGACATTGACCTGACAGTTCCGGATGGTGTCGGAATCGATGATCCGGTGCGAATGTATTTAAAAGAAATCGGCAAGATACCGCTGCTCTCCACCGAAGAGGAGGTCGACCTGGCCAAACGGATGGAACTCGGTGATGAAGAAGCGAAGAAACGTCTGGCAGAAGCCAACCTCCGTCTGGTAGTCAGCATTGCCAAACGTTATGTCGGAAGAGGTATGCAGTTTCTGGATCTGATTCAGGAAGGCAACCTCGGCCTGATCAAAGCTGTGGAGAAGTTCGATTATACCAAGGGTTACAAATTCAGTACTTATGCGACCTGGTGGATTCGTCAGGCGATTACCCGTTCGATCGCGGATCAGGCCAGAACGATCAGAATTCCGGTGCATATGGTTGAAACAATCAACCGGCAGATCCGGGTATCGAGACAACTGCTTCAGGAACTGGGGAGAGAGCCGAGTCTTGAGGAGGTTGCTGAGAAGATGGAAGTTCCGGTTGAACGTGTCCGTGAGATCAGGAAGATTTCCCAGGAACCGGTTTCACTTGAGACACCGATCGGTGAAGAAGAGGACAGCCATCTGGGCGACTTCATTCAGGACGAGCATGTGGCAGTTCCGGCTGATGCAGCGACATTTACTTTGCTGCGTGAACAGCTGATGGAGACCCTTGAGACGCTGACCGAACGTGAGCAGAAGGTGCTGCGGCTGCGGTTTGGCCTTGACGACGGCCGGCCCAGAACCCTGGAAGAAGTTGGTAAGGACTTCAGCGTTACCAGGGAGCGGATTCGTCAGATTGAAGCGAAAGCGCTGCGGAAGCTGCGCCATCCGAGCCGCAGTAAAAAATTAAAGGATTATTTAGACGACTGATATGATACAGAGAACAATAAAATTATCAAAACGCCTGCACACCATTGCTTCCTTTGCAGAGAAGGGAAGCCGGGTGGCAGATATTGGGACGGATCATGGTTACATCCCGATCTTTCTCGTGCAGCAGGGGGTGGCAGAGCATGCCATTGCCATGGATATCGGGGCAGGACCTCTTTCGCGGGCCAGAGATCATATTTTCCGCTATGGTTTGAGCGGCAGAATTGAGACCCGTCTGTCTGATGGTCTACATAAGCTTTTGCCGGGAGAGGCGGATACTGTAATTATTGCCGGCATGGGCGGTGATCTGATGCTTCGTATTATGAATGAAGGCAGTCACGTCCATAAGTCTGTCGACAGATGGATTCTTTCACCCCAGTCGGAGCTTGAAGCATTCCGGCGCGGCCTGGAAGACTTGGGACTGGCAATCAGAGAAGAGACGATGTTGTGTGAGGATCAGAAGTACTATACTGTTATGGTAGCGGAGAAGGGACAGATGCATTTTGATGAGACCTGCCGCTACCGGTATGGTGATGATCTGATTCGCAAAAAACATCCGGTACTACTGGAATATCTGCAAAAAGAGGAACAAACCCTGCAAAAGATTGCGTCACAGCTATCCGGGCAGCAGATGGATGGCGCCCGGGTGCGGCAGCAGGAGGTCGAAGAGGCATTAAGACAAGTAAGGGAGACATATAATGTTATGCAGTAAAATCATTGGGCAGCTGAAGCAGCTGGCACCTGAGGAATATGCCTGTGAATGGGATAACCCCGGATTGCTGGCCGGCCGCCTTGAAAAGGATGTAAAAAAGATTCTGGTGGCCCTGGATGTCACCGATGCGGTTGTGGATCAGGCGGTTAATGAACAGGTTGATTTGCTGCTGACCCATCATCCGCTGATATTTAAAGCGTTAAGACAAATTAATGATCAGGATTTTATCAGCCGGAGAATCGTTCGATTAATCCAGGCTGATATTTCCTATTATGCGATGCATACAAATTTCGATGCAGCTCCCGGGTGTATGGCTGACCTTGCGGCCGGGCGGCTTTCGCTGGCTGCAGAAGCACCGCTGGAAGTTACCGGTGAGCAGGATGGGAAGTCATTTGGGATCGGCAAGATCGGTCTGCTTCCCGAAGCGGTATCACTGAGCCGGTTGGCAGAGATGGTCAAGGAACAGTTTGATCTGCCGTTTGTGACTATTTATGGAATGGAAAAGATCCGGCAGCCGCTGCAGCGGATCGCCGTCTCACCCGGTTCCGGTAAGAGTATGATCACACCGGCTTTGCAGGCAGGAGTGCAGGTGCTGGTAACCGGAGACATCGGACACCATGAGGGAATTGATGCGGTAGCAGGCAATCTGGCCGTTATTGATGCAGGTCATTATGGTCTGGAGCATATTTTTATGGAATTTATGGAACAGTATTTACAGCAGCAATTTGGACATGAGCTGGAGATCATTACAGCGGCCCCGGCATTTCCGGCGCAGGTGATTTGATCAGACCGGCAGCAAGAGCAGGAGGGATTGCCATGATACATGTAACAGTAGAAGGACAAAAGCGGGAATATGCAGAAGGTACGCTTCTGGTGGATGTGGCACAGGAATTCCAGCCGCAGTTTGAGTATGATATCCTGTTGGTTATGGATAATGGAAAACTTAAGGAACTGCATAAAAAGGTGAAAGAGGGGATGAATATTCAATTTCTCACCGGAAAAGACAAACCTGGTATGAATACATACCGCCGCAGTGCTATATTTTTAATGCTGAAAGCTTTTTATGAAGTGGTCGGGAGCGACAATATTAAGAGGGTTTGTGTCAATTTTTCATTGGGTAATGGCCTTTATATCGATGCAGAGGGTGACTTTGAATTGAACCAGGAACTGCTTGACAGGGTCAGGGATGAGATGAAGAAAATGGCTGCCGCCGGGATTCCGATTATGAAACGTAGTGTTAATACAGAGGAGGCAATAGATCTGTTCGGCAAACACCGGATGTATGATAAGGAGCGGCTGTTCCGCTACCGCAAGGCTTCCCGGGTTAATGTTTACAGTATCGGCGGATTTGAAGACTATTATTATGGTTATATGGTGCAGAATACCAGCTATATCCGTTATTTTGACTTGAAATATTATGAAGGCGGATTTTTGCTGATACTTCCAACGGTAAAGGATCCTGAACGAATCGAAAGCTTTCAGGACACCCCTAAGCTGTTTCATGTATTAAAAGAAGCCAGCGAGTGGGGCATGAAGATGAATGTCCCGAACGTCGGAATGCTGAATGAAATTATTGCCGGCGGCGGTATGAATGAGCTGATCCTGATTCAGGAAGCCCTGCAGGAAAAGAAGATGGGTGATATGGCTGAACTGATCGCGGCGCAGCCGGATAAAAAGCTGGTGATGATTGCCGGCCCATCCTCATCCGGAAAGACGACCTTTTCCCACCGCCTGTCAATCCAGCTCAGGGCCAAGGGACTGATTCCGCACCCGATTGCGGTAGACAATTACTTTGTAAACCGTATTGATACGCCGCTTGACGAATTCGGCCAGTACAATTACGAGTCTCTGGATGCAATCGATGTAAAGCAGTTCAATCAGGATATGACAGATCTGCTGGCCGGCAGGAGGGTTGAGATGCCCAGATACAACTTTGTGACCGGACAGCGGGAATATAAAGGCGATTATCTTCAGCTTGGGCCGGATGATATTCTGGTGATTGAAGGAATCCATTGTCTGAATGACAAATTGAGTCATAGTCTGCCCGCCGAAAGCAAGTTTAAGATCTATATCAGTGCGCTGACCCAGCTCAACGTAGATGAACATAACCGAATCCCGACTACCGACGGTCGTCTGCTGCGGCGAATGGTCCGCGATGCCAGAACCAGGGGGGCTACGGCTCAGGATACGATCCGGATGTGGTCTTCCGTGCGAAGAGGTGAAGACGAGAATATATTCCCGTATCAGGAAAGTGCTGACGCGATGTTCAACTCGGTACTGGTTTATGAGCTGGCAGTTCTGAAGCAATATGCAGAACCACTGCTGTTTGGTATTCCGCGGGACAGTGAAGAGTATCTGGAAGCCAAGCGGCTGCTCAAATTTATGGATTACTTTTTAGGGGTCAGCAGTGAAGATATTCCTAAAAATTCCATATTAAGAGAGTTTATTGGCGGTAGCTGTTTTAAAGTGTGACATTGACACCCGATTGATTCAATGCTAAAATAAACACTGTTTGAGTAAAACAAATGGTCGCTGCCGCATCGCCGAAAGGCCGCGGGAGAGGAAAGTCCGGGCTTCACAGGGCAGGATGCCAGATAACGTCTGGCGGAGGCGACTCCAGGGATAGTGCAACAGAAATGTACCGCCGTGGCAGCCCGACTGCTGCGGTAAGGGTGGAAGGGCAGTGTAAGAGACTACCGCCCGCCTGGCAACAGGCGGGGCATATGTAAACCCCATTCGAAGCAAGACCGAACAGAAAGCGCAAGGCGGCCCACCTGCTTTCGGGTAGGTTGCTTGAACCAGATGGCGACATCTGGTCTAGATAGATGACCATTCAACGACATAACCCGGCTTATCGTTTTGCTCAAACATTTATCAGGGAGTAAATTAGTGAGAAAAGATAGATTACAGATTTATCTGCTGGCTTTTTTCTTCATATTCAGTGCTGCGGGGCACAGTTATGGGATGAATGCACCCGGATCAGGCGGAGAGGACTGGTACTACAACCAGAAAAACCACCGCTGGTATTATTATGATGAGAATCAGAATGTACATACAGGATGGCTGTATTATGAGGGGGACTGGTACTGGTTCGATGAGAACGGGCAGATGGTGGCAAGCGGATATTACAATATTGACGGTATTTCCTATTACTTCCTGACGAATGGTACGATGACCCGGAATCAGTATCTGGGCCTGCAGTATCTGGATGCAGACGGAGTACATAAGGAAGAACAGGATATCCGCGTGATCGGAACGATGAATCCCACGTCCGAAGACCGCGATCTGATTACCGATGACCTGCTGGAAGTTCCCCGGGGCTGGTTTGCACAGTTTGAAGAAGACGGCTGGCAGTTTATGTTCTATAAAAAGAAACAGTATTTTGAGGCACCTGATACAGACCAGGGCATTTATTATGTTTATCACAGTGTGGATTTGAATTATAAAAAGGTAAAGTTTACCGAAGCTGAATCGGTTCTGCAGGCGTTTGGCGAATATGTTGGTTATGCCGCAGGTCTCTATGAAGAGGACAGCGAGATGATGGACGAACTCTGGGATGAGGCGGTGGCACTTAATTCAGTGCTTAATATACCGGATTATTATAGCAGCAATACCCAGTTTTATTTTGGCAAGTTATTTGCCCATTATCTGGATTTTCAGGGCAGAAAAGAGATGGAGATATTATCTCCGCGAACCTGCGAACTGTTGCGGGACATTCTCCATATGAAAGATGAAGATCCCAGCTACTATCAGCGAATTAAAGCAGAGGAAAATAAGAAACACCAGGAGCAAGCTGATATTGTGAATGCGCTTGGCGGTCCTGGTGTAGTAAAAGAGGAATCGTAGACAGTTATTCGGCAAGGCTTTCCCATAGCGGGTAGAGTTCTTCCAGCCGGGCCGTCAGCGATTCTTTTTCTTTATTCAGTTCAACGAGTTTTTCGACATCGGTGTAGATTGCTTCTTCAAGCAGTAATGCATCGATTTCGCTGTCTCTGGTTTCGAGGGCAGCAATCTCTTCCTCCGTACGTTTCAGATCATTCTGGCGCTTGCGGATTCTGGCCTGTTCTTCTTTCTGGTTTTTCCAGTCCTGCTTGATTTCAGAGGTCTGGGCAGTTTCGGGCTGTTCCTGACTGGCCGGTGTATAGATACTGCCAAGCAGTTCCTTTTTTTCCAGATAATAGTCGTAGTTACCGATGTAGTTGATAAAGGTCTGACCGGTCAGTTCAAGAATCCGGGTTGCTGTCTGGTTGATGAAATAACGGTCATGAGAGACATACAGGATAGTGCCGGTGTAGTGATTTAGTGCCTGTTCAAGTATCTCCTTTGATGTGATGTCAAGATGGTTTGTCGGTTCATCAAGAATCAGAAAGTTGGCTTCTGATAACATCAGCTTGGCCAGAGATACACGTCCGCGTTCACCGCCGCTTAAGTCGGAAATCCGCTTAAATACATCGTCACCGGTAAAGAGAAAAGCGGCCAGAATATTCCGGACCTGGGTGTTGGTAAGGTTCGGGTAGGCATCCTGCACTTCTTCGAAAGCAGTTTTTTCCATGTGGAGTACCATATGTTCCTGATCGTAATAGCCGATATGGACATTGGAACCGAGGGTGATGACACCGCCGTCGGCTTCAACCATATCATTGATGATCTTGAGTAAGGTGGTTTTACCGGTTCCGTTGTTGCCAATTACGGCGACACGTTCACCGCGTTTGATGTCGATATTAATATTGGCAAATAGTTTGAGTGAACCGAACGCTTTGCTCAGGTCGCGGACGGTCAGGACATCATTGCCGCTTAAGATATTGGGTTCGAGCTGGATATGCATCTCATCATGAAGTTCGACCGGTTTGTCGAGGACTTCTATTTTGGCCAGCATTTTTTCCCGGCTTTCGGCCCGTTTGATTGACTTCTCACGGTTGAAAGATTTTAGTTTGGTAATGACTTCTTCCTGGTGTTTGATTTCCTGCTGCTGGTTGAGCCAGGCTTTCATCTGGGCGGCCCGGTTCATTGCCTTTTTCTCACTGTATGCGGTGTAGTTGCCGGTATAGACAGTGGAACGGCCCATTTCCAGTTCGATAATCTTGCCGGCGACACGATTCAGGAAATAGCGGTCATGGGCAACAATAATGACTGCCCCGCGGTAATTGAGCAGGTAGGTTTCAAGCCAGGCGATGGAGTCCATGTCAAGGTGGTTGGTCGGCTCATCGAGCAGGATGATATCAGGCTTTGTAAGCAGCAGCCGTCCCAGGGATACACGAGTCTTCTGACCGCCGGACAGAGTAGCGATTGTTTTGCCGAAATCATCTTCCGAGAAGCCGAGACCTTTCAGGACACCGGTGATTTCGCTGTTCCAGGCGTATCCGTCAGCCAGTTCAAAGGCGTGGTTTAAGCGGCTGTAGGCGGCAAGCATCTGCTCCAGCTCGTCACCGGCGGCATCTTTCATATCGTGTTCGAGGGTGCGGATTTGTTCTTCCATCTCAATAACCGGACGTTTAACTTCTTTTAATTCTTCATAAATTGTACGGCTGCTTTCAAGTCCCTGGTGCTGTGCCAGATAGCCGAGCGTTTTGCCTTTGGAAAGAATTACATTTCCTTCATCAGCGCCGAGTTCACCGATGATGATTTTTAACAGGGTGGATTTGCCGGCGCCGTTGATTCCAACGATCGCCGCCTTTTCCTGATCTTCAATATGAAAGGAAACCTGAGATAAAATCTGGCTGGTTCCGAATGCTTTGCTGATATTATTGCATGATAAAATCATATCACTTTCTCCGTTTCTGTGTTCATTCCTTATCAAAGTATAATATAGGTTTTGCTTTTTTTCAATGTTTCGTGAATAAAACGTGTTTGACATTGAAATGACACAACGGTATAATGGTAGCAGTGAAGATTAAGAATGGGGAGATGTATGTCATGGAAGAAAGAGAAATATCAAAGGCGGTCATAACGCGTCTTCCGAGGTATTACCGATATCTGGGAGAATTGTTGGAATCAGGAGTGGAACGGATATCCTCCAATGAATTGAGTACGAGAATGCAGGTGACTGCATCCCAGATCAGGCAGGACCTTAATAATTTCGGTGGTTTCGGTCAGCAGGGATATGGTTATAATGTAAAATATCTGTATAACGAAATCGGGAAGATTCTCGGTATTAACCGCCAGCATAATCTGGTCATCATCGGTGCCGGTAACCTTGGCCAGGCGATTGCCAATTATGCGAATTTTGAAAAACGAGGCTTTTTAATTAAAGGAATGTTTGATATCAACCCAAGGCTGATCGGTCTTGTGGTTCGCGGCATTGAGATTCGCGGTGTGGACGACCTGGAGCAGTTTATCCGGGATAATGATGTTCAGATGGCAGCTCTTACGATTCCAAAGACCAAGGCTCCGGAGATCACTGAGCGTCTGGTTGCCGCCGGAATTAAGGCGATCTGGAACTTTGCCCACGTTGATCTGGAAGTACCGGATGATGTGGTAGTGGAGAATGTACATCTGTCTGAGAGTCTGATGCGTCTGTCTTATAAGGTCTGCAGTATGCAGGATAAGCTGAAAAAGCAGCAGGAGCAGGAATGATACTGGGAATTGGAACTGACATTGTGGAGATTGAGCGCATGGAAAAGGCATGCCGTAAGGATGCCTTTTTAAATCGTGCTTTCACCCGGGAAGAGTGCCGGCAAGCGAAGGGGAATGCCTCTAAGCTGGCCGGCAATTTTGCTGTCAAGGAAGCGGTGGCCAAGGTATTCGGTACGGGATTTCGAACATTTATGCCGCAGCAGATCGAGGTTCTCAGGGATGATCTGGGGAAACCATATGTGAATCTGTACGGTGGGGCAAAGGCACTTGCAGATGATTTGGGAATCGAACGGATTCTGGTGTCGATCAGCAATACGAGAACACAATGTGTGGCATTTGCGATCGGGGAAGGAGCGGATAAAAAACATGAGATATAGTGTGACCGGGGCACAGATGAAGCAGATTGACCGGTATACCATCGACCAGGTCGGTATCCCTTCTATGGTTCTGATGGAGCGGGCGGCTCTTGAGGTAGTAAGAGATGTGGAGGAACTGGCCCATGAGGGTGGCTTACTACCTTTTGGCCAAACGAATGTGAGGGGGACTTTCCATATCTGGTCAGTGTGCGGAACGGGCAATAACGGTGCGGATGGAATTGCGGCGGGCAGAATCCTGCATGAAAAAGGGTACGATGTAACGGTTATTCTTGTTGGAGATGCCGCGCGCAGGACTGAGGAACATATATTACAGATGCAGATAGCAGAAAATATCGGAGTCACTCTGGTCGAATATGAAGATTTTATTCCCGGATCCTGTGATATTATTATTGATGCAATCTTTGGCATCGGCCTGACGAGACCGGTTGGCGGAGAATACCGAAAAGTAATGGAAATGATTCTTGACCAGCCGCACAGTAAGGTGGTAGCGGTAGATATTCCATCCGGAATCCATGCCGATACCGGACAGGTGATGGGACTTGCTGTCAAAGCGGACCATACGGTTACTTTTGGTTATGACAAAAGTGGTCTGTTGATTTATCCGGGGCGGAAGTATGCCGGAATGCTGCGGGTCGCTGATATCGGCTTTCCGGCTGTCAGCCTGAATCAGGATACTCTGCGCGGATGGGATGCGGTGGTGCTTGAACCGGAAGATTTAAAGGATTTACCGCAGCGCAGTCCGGACGGCAACAAGGGGACTTTTGGCCGATTACTGCTGATCGCCGGTTCGGCCGGGATGAGCGGTGCTGCTTTTCTTAGCGCATACAGTGCTTACCGGATGGGAGCCGGTCTGGTCCGGATCATAACAGTGGAAGAGAATCGGCAGATTTTGCAGTCGCAGCTTCCGGAAGCAGTGATTGAGACGTTTCCGTCTGATCAGATGCAGGGGGCGGAATTCGACTCCTGGCTGGAAGCGCAGATCGACTGGGCAACGGCGATGGTGATCGGGCCGGGACTGGGCCGTGATCTGTATGTGAAATCACTGGTGGAAACGGTGATGACCCATGCTTATGTTCCGCTGGTACTGGATGCCGATGCATTGAATACAATTGCAGAGTTTTCAGAACTCACCTGCTATTACACGGAAAATATGATTATCACCCCTCATGTCGGTGAGATGGCCAGGCTGGCCGGAAAGAGTATTCCGGAGCTGAAGGATGATCTGCTGGCTGCTGCAAGAGAGTACAGCAATCAATACGGTGTAACCTGTGTGCTGAAAGATGCGGCGACGGTTATTACTAATCAGGATGGTGATACCTGGCTGAATACAAGCGGCAACAGCGGGATGGCAAAGGCCGGATCCGGTGATGTCCTGACCGGAATCATCGGTGGTCTGCTGGCCCAGGGGATGGAAGTTTCAGAAGCGGCGGCCTACGGTGCCTATCTGCATGGCCTGGCCGGCGATGCAGCCGTACAGGAGAAGGGCACTTATGGTCTGCTGACCCGTGAAATTGCTGATTATATTAACGATATCCTAAAGGAAGTGACGACACATGACGAACCATAAATATACCAGAGTATATGCAGAAGTTGATCTGGATGCGGCAGCTGCCAATATAAAAGCGATTAAAAACAGCCTGCCGCCGGGAACCGGAATGATGGCAGCGGTCAAAGCAGACGGTTATGGACATGGATCGGTCCCGATTGCCCGGGCAATTGAATCCAGCGTCAGCGGATACATCGTAGCGGCTGTTGATGAGGCTGTTTTGCTGCGCCGCCATGGAATCGACAAACCGATTCTGGTTCTTGGCGTTACGCATCCCGGACGGTATCCGGATTTGCTGGCAAATGATATTATTGCGACGGTATTTACGATGGAACAGGCCCTGCCATTATCGGAACTGGCGGCTGCCGGAGGAACAAAAGCCAGGGTTCATCTGGCGGTAGATACCGGTATGAACCGGATCGGCATGCGTGCTGATGAGGCCGGAGCCGATCTGGCAGCAGCGATTGCCAAACTTTCCGGTATTCAGGTGGAAGGTTTGTTTACACATTTTGCCCGGGCCGATGAGGTCGATAAGGTGTGGGCCAGAAAGCAGCTGGATGCTTACCTTCGATTTACAGAGCTGCTGGATGAGCGGGGACTTGATATTCCCTGCCGGCATTGCGCCAACAGCGCCGGGATCATAGATCTGCCGGAGACACATATGGACATGGTGCGTCCGGGAATTGCACTTTATGGGATGTACCCTTCAGATGCGGTGAAGATGCAGGAGATTGCATTAAAACCGGTGATGTCACTGCGCAGCCGGATTATTTATATTAAGCCGGTACCACCGGGCAGTCAGATCAGTTATGGCGGAACTTTCTGTACACCAAAGACAATGCAGATCGCAACGATACCGGTCGGCTACGGTGACGGCTACCCGCGAAATCTGTCTAACCGCGGCTGGGTACTGATTCATGGTAAAAAGGCACCGATACTGGGTCGGATCTGTATGGATCAGTTTATGGTGGATGTGACGGATATACCGGAAGCAGCTGTTGACGACGAAGTTACTTTGATGGGCCGGGATGGATCAGAACTGATCCGGACAGAGGATCTGGCGGCATGGAGCGGCGGGTTTCATTATGAGATTGTGTGCAATATCGGCAAGCGGGTTCCCCGGGTATATCTGCAGGAGGGAAAAGTTGTCGGATGTAAGGATTATTTTGACGATATTTATCATGGATTTGTTGGCTTGTAAAGCATAACAGACGCTTTGTCTCAGACATAGATTATCATTAGGGAGTATACATCGGTCAGAGGATGGCAATACTATGCCTGTAAAACAATTGACGGAGTGTGAAAGCGTGATAATCAAACGAGGAGACATATACTATGCGGATCTGCGTCCTGTGGTAGGATCCGAACAGGGGGGCGTCCGGCCGGTACTTATTATTCAAAATGATGTGGGAAACAAACACAGCCCGACTGTTATTTGTGCGGCAATAACCTCAAAGATGAATAAAGCGAAACTGCCGACACATGTGGAACTGGACACAAGAAAATGCGATATGATCAAAAATTCTGTTATTTTGCTGGAACAGCTGCGGACGATCGACAAGCAGAGACTGAAAGAAAAAATCTGCCATATTGATGCCAAGCTGCAGCAGAAGGTGGATTATGCTTTGATGGTGAGCCTGGAGCTGACTACATAGTGTGCTCGGGTATGCAGGGGATATCGCAAGATGAGAGGGTACCGGGCCGGCGGCCGGAGGGGGGGATGGGCTTGTATTGATCGCTGTTTCAGAGCACTAAGAAATCCTAAACGTTCAGAAAAATGTAAAAAGCATGCCCGCAATCCGCGAAACTCGCGGCAAAAACGGCCGCTCAAACAGTCGTCTCCTTGCGGGCATAAAACATTTTTCTGAACGTTAAGTATTTCTAAGTACTCTTCAAATGCAATCAATACAAGCCCATTCCCCCCTCCGGCCGCCGGCCCGGTACCCTCTCATCTTGCGATATCCGCTAACATACATCCTCGCTGAGTAAAAAAACAAGGGCATTGTCTGCTTCACAGGGGAGAAGTTAATAACCCTTATTGAGTATGGTTTGGCTTTTTACCTAGTGGGAGCCTGCATAGTTGCTGGGAGGACGTGGGGCGTTTGGTTGGGCCGGAGCGGAGAATGTATCAAAGATTCTCCAGCGACTGGCCCTGGTGCCCCTGAAAATTGCTTGCTGCAGCCTTAGAACCACCCCACCGAGAGAACGGAAGCGATTCCGGTCCAACCAAACGTTCCACGTCCTCCACACGACCATGAGCGACATATTATTGACGGAACCGTTAAAATCTGATACAATTTCTTAGATAAACACTGATGACTAATTATAGGAAATGAAGGAGCAAACTTATCACATGGACGATGGCTATTCGTATTTGTTGCTGATAGTAACTTTGGCTGCTGTGGCAGTGGCGGGCTATTTGCTTTACAGGTACAGGAAATCTCAGGCGGAACATGTTACTGAAGAAGGTATTATGACGATGGTCAATGAAGGCCATGAACAAGGCGTGCTGGAAAGCAGCGAAGCTGAAATGATCACTAATATTTTTGAACTGAATGATACGGAAGCCGGGGATATTATGACGCATCGTAAGAATATTACGGCTTTGGATGGTACAATGCTGTTGAAGGATGCGGCGAGGTTTATCTTAAAAGAGGGGAACAACTCCCGCTATCCGGTGTATGGCGAAGATTTGGATGATATTATCGGTACCCTGCATATGCGGGATTTGCTGGTTCGGGCGGAGGATGAGAACGAAGCAGCGATGGAGATCGCTAAAGTACCGGGGCTTTTGCGTGAGGCCTGCTTCATACCGGAAACGCGTAATATTAATTCATTATTTAAAGAGATGCAGTCGAAAAAGATTCATATGGAGATTGTTGTTGATGAATATGGGCAGACGGCTGGTCTGCTGACGATGGAAGATATACTGGAAGAAATCGTTGGTAATATAATGGATGAATATGACATTGATGAGACATTTATCGTTCAGAAGGAAGACGGCACGTTCCTGATGCAGGGAATGACGCCGCTTGATGATGTGGAAGATGCTTTGTCGATTGAGTTTGATGAAGAAGACATGGATAATTATGGTACCCTGAATGGCTGGCTGATATCAAAGCTTGACCGGATTCCGGAAGAGGAGGAACAGCCGGAGATTTTATATCAGGACTACCGGTTTGCTATATTAACGGTTGCTAATAAAATAATTGAAGCAGTATGCGTGACCCGCATCCCTGACGAGAATCGGTACAACCCGGGTGCGATGGAAGAAGCAGCATTGTCAGAAACGCCTTGATGCAGGGCGTTTCTTTGCATTGAATGCTTAGCAGGTGTTGCGTTTTACATGGAGGAACTATGAATACAATACTATCAGATACCAAAAATATGATTCACGACAAAACCTTTTTAAGTAAGGCTGTAATGATTGCTTTTCCGGTGGCCATGCAGGGCATGCTGAATACGATTGTCAATCTGGTTGATACCATGATGATCGGCAGCCTTGGGGAGTCAACGATTGCAGCAGTAGGTCTGGCTAATAAAGTGTTTTTTGTATTTTCCCTGCTTGTTTTTGGTGTGGTTAGTGGTTCGGGGGTTCTGGCTGCCCAATACTGGGGGAATAAAGACGTCAAACATATCAGAAAGGTGTTGGGACTGGCACTTACAATTGCGTTGACTGGATCATTATTTTTTGTTATCCCGGGTATTATCCGCCCGCAGCTGGTGATGCGGATATTTACGACCGGCAGCGATACCATTGCTATTGGTGCCTCTTATCTTGTGATTGCAGTACTGTCTTATCCTTTTATTGCAGTGATAAATACATATGTGGCGATGCTGCGTGCCGTAGGGCAGGTAAAAGCACCGGTCATTATCAGCTGCATTACGATTTGTATTAATATTACACTTAATTATATTTTCATTTTTGGTCATTTCGGTGCGCCTGCAATGGGAGCTGCCGGAGCGGCTCTGGCCACACTGATTGCGCGAATGACAGAGAGTGTTGCTACTATTGGCGTTGTGTATGGAACTAAATCACCGATTGCCTGTCGGATCAGGGAGATGTTTGGATACAGCAGGGCGTTTGTGAGGCAGTTTTACCAGACTACCAGTCCGGTTATTGCCAATGAGTTTATCTGGGGACTGGGAACGACGATGTATTCTCTGGCTTATGGGCGGATGGGAGACCAGGCGGTAGCGGCAATAACGATTGCGACTACCATCCAGGACATTGTGGTCGTTTTGTTCCAGGGGCTGAGTGCGGCGACGGCTGTTATTCTGGGCAATGAAATGGGCGCCGGAAAGATGAAGCGGGCAGAAAAATATGCAAAGTATTTTTTTATTCTGCAGTTTCTGGTAACGTTATTTGCGATGGTTGTCTGCTTCCTGATCAGGGATGGGGTTATCGGAATGTATAATGTCTCTCCGGAAGTGGCACGTAATATTAGTCTGTGTCTGATGGTATTTATATTATTTATGCCATTTAAGATGTTTAACTATATCAATATTGTTGGTGTGCTTCGCAGCGGCGGTGATACTACGGTATGCCTGTTTATTGATACCAGCGGAGTATGGCTGATCGGCGTTCCGATGGCATTTCTCGGCGGGCTGGTATGGAAGCAGCCGATTTATGTGGTGTACGCACTGGTAATGATTGAGGAAATTTATAAAATGGTATTGGGATATGTACGATATCGGCAGAAAAAATGGATGCGCAATCTGGCAGTGGAAATGGGGCGGCAGCAATAGGGCGGTTTATACTTGATATTGTATGGGAATGGTGGTAAAATAATATGGATTTTTGTGGTGTACCGGAAAATAATTTAGATAAGGAGTGTTAACATATGTCAGGACATTCAAAGTTTGCAAATATCAAACATAAAAAAGAGCGAAATGATGCGGCAAAAGGTAAGATTTTTACTGTTATAGGTCGTGAGATTGCCGTTGCAGTAAAAGAAGGCGGCGCAGATCCGGCTAATAATAACAAGCTGCGTGATGTGATTGCCAAAGCCAAGGCGAATAATATGCCGAATGATACGATTGATCGCGGAATCAAGAAAGCGGCCGGTGATGCGGCGGCAGTCAACTACGAAGTACTGACCTATGAGGGTTATGGACCAAGCGGGGTAGCAGTAATAGTTGATACACTTACCGATAACAAGAACCGTACTGCCGGTAATGTCCGCAGTGCCTTTACCAAAGGGAATGGCAATATTGGTACTCAGGGAAGCGTATCCTTTATGTTCGATAAAAAGGGGCAGATCATCGTCGGCAAAGAAGACTGTGAAATGGATGCGGATGAACTGATGATGATGGCATTGGATGCCGGTGCCGAGGATTTTGCTGAAGAGGAAGACAGCTTTGAGATAATTACAGCACCGGAAGATTTCAGCCAGGTGAGAGAGGCCCTGGAACAGGCAGGGATTCCGATGATGGATGCAGCGGTTACGATGATTCCGCAGACCTGGACGGAACTTACCAGCGAAGAGGATATTAAGAAGATGAATAAGCTGCTGGATCTGCTTGATGCGGATGATGATGTGCAGGCAGTTTATCACAACTGGGATGAATAACAATCATATATGGATCAAAGCTAAAAGGCGGGAGCACTGGTGAAACCAGGGACCCCGCCTTTTGTTATACTTTAGGCAGCTGAATCTGGATTTGTTGAGAAAAAAACACCATCAGCAATTATTTCCAAACTGCCGCAGGCATGGTACTGTTAATACACTACCAAAGAAAAGGAAATAAAGATGGAAATCAAACAATTACAATATTTTGTTACCGCCGCTGATCAGGGGAGTCTGAACCGGGCAGCACAGCAGTTATATACCAGCCAGCCTAACGTCAGTAAGGTGATTGCCGGACTGGAAAAAGAACTGCAGACCAGTCTCTTTGAACGGGGCAACCGCGGCATCCGGCTGACACCGGAGGGAGAGCAGGTCTACGGTCATGCGATAAATATGTTAAAACATGCCAATATTATGACATCAATGCTGAAGAAGTATAATGGAAAACGGTTTTGCGTATCCGGCTACCGCAGCAGTCTGCTGACCCGGTTTTTGACGGAGATGTACCAGCAGCAGTCAAAACCTGATCTGAAATATGAATACCGGGAAGGGACCGTGGAGGATATTACCGATGATGTTGCCGGACATGTTTCTGAGATCGGAATTGTCTATCTGGCCCATGCCCAGGACTGCTGTTTTAAGCACATTATGGAACATAAAAAGCTGGAATTTCATCCGCTGGCATCTAAGGGAATCAGCATTTATGTGGGAAAAAATCATCCGCTGTATGAACGGGAATCCATCGGTTTTTCAGAACTGAAAGGGCTGAAGTTCGTAGAAGAAACGGAAGATTTTTATGCGATGGAGCATAACCTCGAACAGATTAGTGTTGGTATGGTCCATATGGGGCATTTAAACAATGTGTTTTATACAAACAGCGACTATATGATAAATAACCTGCTGCTGTATACGGATGTATGCTGTATGGGTATCAACCTTGTCGACCGGGAATACCACAAGTATGATATCAGAGCTCTGCCGGTGGAAGGCAGTGAAGCTTATCTTAATTTCGGTTACGTGACTCAACGTGATGCCCGATTGTCGGCAGAAGCAGTGCAGTTTCTTGATATGTTGAAAAGGATATTATCGAATACAAAAAATGACCAAAAGGTGTAACGACTATAACAATACGTTATAACCAGACCCCTCCGATTTGATATTAGTAAGTTTAGGCTAACTGTGATATATTATTGGCTGTAGAACAAATGAGGAGGATTTTAGATTATGAAGAAACAATTGATTGGTTTGTGTCTGGCAGGACTTGTAGCCGTATCGGCAGCCGGATGTTCATCTTCCGGAACCGGGACCGGAGCTTCTGACGGAGCAGCCAGCACACAGAATACAGGAACAAGTGCAGCAGACAGTACGGATGGTGGTGAGAATTCTGAGACGGCAAAGGAACTGGTATTTGTTAATTTCCGTGATATCCGTGATCTGAACCCGCATCTGTATGCCGGTGAGATGTATGCTCAGAGTATTATCTATGAACCACTGGTAAGAGTGGCCCATGAAGGCGTGGAACCATGTCTGGCAGAAAGCTGGGAGATCAGCGAAGACGGCAAGGTTTATACATTTAAGATTCGTGAAGGTGTGACTTTTACGGATGGTGAAGTGTGTGATGCCAATGCAGTAAAAGCTAACTTTGATGCTATCTTGGAAAATAAAAGCCGTCATACCTGGCTGGAAATGATGAATCTGCTGGATTCTGTAGAAGTAGTGGATGACTATACATTCCGCATCAATATGACTTCTCCATACTATCCGATGCTGATTGAGCTTGGCGGAACCAGACCATTCGGAATGATTTCACCGAAAGCAATGCAGGATGGCAGCACCATGAACGGAGTCAATGAACATATTGGTACCGGTCCTTATAAGTTGACTGATTTTGTAACTGATGAATATGCAGTATTTGAAGCGAATGAAAATTACTGGGGTGAAGCTCCGGCTGTTGAAAAGATTACAGTTAAGGTAATCCCGGATAACCAGACCCGTGTTCTGGCACTTCAGAAGGGGGAGATTGACCTGATCTATGGCAAGGACATGCTGGATGCGGAAACCATTATGAGTTTCCAGGATAATGATGAGTTCAAAGTATCATTATCTGATCCGATTTCCACCCGTCAGCTGCTGATGAACACCACCGATGATGTACTGGGGGATGTCCAGGTAAGAAAAGCTCTACAGCATGCAACCAATAAAGAAGCGATATCCGAAGGCATTTTTAACGGACTGGAAAAACCCGCTGATACTCTGTATTCAACCAGCGTACCTTACTGTAATGTCGGTCTGACACCATATGAATACAATATGGATACTGCAGCAGCCATTCTTGATGAGGCCGGATGGATGGTTGGAAGTGACGGAATCCGTGAAAAAGATGGCCGGAAACTGGCATTCGCCCTGCTTTACTGCAACGACCGTGTTACTGAGAAAAACATCTCCGAATATCTGCAGAATGAATATGCCAAGATTGGTATCCAGATGGATATTCACGGGGAAGAGGAGCAGTCCTACCGCGATAATATGAAGTCAGGGAACTTTGATATGGTTTTTAACATCACTTGGGGAACACCTCAGGATCCGCAGTCATCCATGGCGGCAATGCGTGCTCCGGTATACGGTGATTTCGCTGCCCAGCAGGGATTGGAAGACAAGGCAGAAATTGATCAGGCAATTACAGATATTCTGGTATCTACCGATGAAGATAATCGCCAGGAACTGTACAAATTCGTACTGACCAGACTTCATGACGATGCAGTATACATTCCGCTGACATATGAATGCAACAAAGCATTGTACAGCAATAAACTGAGCGGTGTGGAATTCTCTGCCAATCCATATCTGATTCCTTTTGAGGATATGTTTTTTGAGTAAGTTCTAAGTTTTGGAGATTAATAATGCAGGAGGCATGTCAGCTGAAGGGGAACCGGGCAGGCATGCCTTTTGCAAGAATGGGTATAGAAAGGATAGTTATGAAAGCATATATCGTGAAACGTACCTTATCGGCAATTCCGCTTTTGCTCTGTATATCATTTTTATGTTTTGTTTTTATAAATCTGATCCCGTCAGACCCGGCGGAAGTAGCCCTGCGCGTCCGGCAGACCCCGATTATCACGGAAGAGGCGATTGCAGAAGTACGGGCCGAACTGGGACTGGATGATCCGTATCTGGTTCGTTATGTGAAATGGGTATGGAGTTGTCTGCAGCTGGATTTTGGTGTCAGTTATACCAATCCGTCCAGAACTGTGCTGGGAGAGATATCACGCTGTCTTCCGGCTACGTTTGTACTGGCGATGACATCCCTGGTCTTTGTAATTGTCCTGAGTCTTCCGATCGGATTTTTCTGTGCGGTTTACAAAGACAGCTGGTTCGATCGTCTGATCCGCGGTATTGTTTTTATGACGACAGCGATGCCGGCATACTGGATCGGCCTTTTGCTGATCTGGCTGATCAGTATCAAGATGGATCTGCTGCCCACCAGCGGCAGCGGCAGCTGGAAGCATCTGGTGCTGCCGGCATTCACCGTATCACTGACTTACATATCCACCTATATCCGCCTGATTCGCAATAACATGCTGGAAAATATGAAAGAAGATTACGTATTGTACGCCAATGTGAGAGGGCTGAAGCAGCGTAATATTCTGACCCGCCATATCCTGAAGAATTCTCTCCATACCTGCATTGTAGCAATCGGTATGAGTGTGCCGCAGCTGATGGCAGGAACCATTGTTGTGGAAAATGTATTTGCCTGGCCGGGGCTTGGCAAACTCTGCATCAATTCAATCTTTAACCGTGACTATCCGGTGATTCAGACGTATGTTATGCTGATCGGAACGTTGTTTGTTGTGTTTAATCTGCTGTTTGATATTATTCAGTGTATCGCAGATCCAAGACTTCGAAGAGAGGTGTCATAATATGTGGAAGCGTTTATTTCAAAATAAGATGGCGGTAGTGATGATCGGTTTGCTGCTGATCGTGGCATTTACAGGGATCTTTGCCCCGTGGATCGCACCTCATGATCCCTATGAAAATGATATTATGAACAAATTTGCCGGTTATAGCCTGGCATACCCGCTGGGAACGGATCAGCTGGGGCGCTGCATTTTATCCCGTATGATATACGGCATTCGTCCGACTTTATTTTTGTCAATGCTGACGATGATGGGAACGATCGGGCTGGGAACGATTATGGGGCTGCTGGCCGGATACTTCCGGGGGCCGGTTGAAGAAGTGATCATGCGTGCAGTTGACGTGATGATGTCTTTTCCCAGCCAGATCATGGTATTTGCCGTAGTGGCACTGCTTGGTATTGATGTACGTAATGTAATCATGGCTAATGTCCTGATCAAATGGGCCTGGTATGCACGGATGATCCGTACCAATGTTATGAAGTATCGTGACCGCAATTTCGTCCTGTTCTCCCGGACGATCGGAAGCGGCGAGCGGTTTATCCTGATGCGTCATATGCTGCCCAGCATTGCATCGGAGATGGCAGTTCTTGCAACGCTTGATATCGGATGGGCAATCCTGAATATTTCAACCCTATCCTTCCTTGGGCTGGGGGTACAGGCACCGACACCGGAATGGGGAGCGATGCTGAATGAAGCCAAAAATGTAATGACAACAAATCCGGTACAGATGATTGCACCAGGTGTTGCCATTGTCGTAGTTGTAGCAGCTTTTAACATGCTGGGTGATGCCCTGCGTGATGCGCTGGATCCGAAGGAGGTGCAGATCTGATGTCGGTGATATTAGATGTAAAAGACTTATCTGTTGATTTTCATTTCAAAAAAAGGATTCAGCCGATTGTAAAAGGTGTCAGTTTTCAGGTGGAGCGCGGCAAATGTCTTGGTATCCTGGGAGAATCCGGAAGCGGTAAGAGTATGACTGCCAAAGCCATCATGGGGCTGCTGGACAAGAACTTTGCTGTCAAAGGTCAGGCTTTATATAACGGTCAGGATTTGATTGCATCTGACGGGGAAGCCTTAAGGCAGATCCGGGGAAAAGAAATCTGTATGATATTACAAAATCCAATGACCTGTTTTGATCCGCTCTACCGGATTGGTGCGCAGATGGAGGAAACCTTTGCTGAGCATACCTCGATGAGTAAAGCAGAAATCAAGGACAAATCGATTCAGGTGCTGGAAACCATGCAGATCAGAAATCCGGAAGAAGTGCTGCAGAAATATCCGCATCAGCTAAGCGGCGGCATGCTGCAGAGAATCATGATCGGCCTGGCGATGGCCCTGGAGCCGGATATTCTGATTGCTGATGAACCGACGACAGCGATTGATGCGATTACACAGTATGAAATCATGAAAGAATTTACCCGTATTAAAGAAAACGGCAGGACAGCAATGATTTTTATTACTCATGATCTTAGTGTCATTTCCAAAATATCGGATCAGGTCATGGTTATGAATCAGGGTGTGGTCGCAGACACGGGAACATTTCAGGAGATTATGGATCATGCCAAAGACCCTTATACGGTATTGCTGGTAGAGAAAAAGAAGGCTGTAATGGAGAAATACCGGGAGGCACTGAAGAAAGGGGGGAAACCAAATGATAGAAGCAAGTCAGATCAATGTGAGCTTTCGCAAGGAAAACCAGACCAAAGTGTTTGGCATAGAGCGGCAGCAGGTTCTGAGCGACGTATCGTTTAGGGTAAATAAAGGCGAATGTCTGGGAATATTGGGTGAGAGCGGCAGCGGAAAAAGCACGTTGGGGCGAGTGATGTGCGGTCTCTTAAAACCGGATTCCGGATCGATATCATTGGACGGTGAACCTGTCTACAGGCGGAGAATAGGGAACGTGCAGAAACGAACGGTTATGAGCGTTGTTTTTCAGGATTATACAACTTCTGCCAATCCCCGGTTTACGGTCAGCAAACTGATTCAGGAATCACTTAAGGTCAGGGAACGCAGAGAAGGGATCCGGTTGAATGTTAAGGAAGAAATCAATCATCTGCTGGAACTGGTAGGGATGGATGGTTCCTATACCCAACGTTTTCCCCATGAACTGAGCGGCGGTCAGCTGCAGCGGGTCTGCATCGCGAGGGCGATTGCAGTGAATCCCAAAGTAATTTTGTTTGATGAAGCAATCAGCTCTCTCGATGCCCATACCCAGGTACAGGTTATGGATCTGCTGAAAGAGATTCAGAAAAAGAAAAACCTTACCTATGTATTTATCACTCATGATTTAACATCGATCACATATTTTTGTGATCGGGTCTTATTCCTGTATCAGGGGAGTAATGTGGAAACAACGGATGTTGAGGCGATTGCCGGAGTGGAACATCCTTATTCAAAAAAACTGCTGGAATCCATTCTGGATTTCTAAGGACATACATATGACAGACAAAAAAGAACTGACTTACCGGTCATACATGATGGTGGCCCTGCCGTTTATGCTGTCTACAGTCACCCAGCCTTTACTGGGAGCGGTAGATACTGCGGTAATTGGAATGATCGGAGATGCGGCAGCGATTGCCGGTGTTTCCCTGGGGGCCACATTGTTTAATACTTTATACTGGATCTTTGGTTTTTTAAGAGTCAGCACCACCGGGCGAAGTGCTCAGGTTCAGGGGCGGGTATCCGGAACCGAACGGAACCGGTCATTTCTGCTGCCCCTGATGATGGCTGTAATTATTTCGTTGTGTTTTATGCTATTGCAGAATCCGATTCTGGCCGGATATTTGCGGATAACGGGGGCAGAGCGTCAAGTACTGGAGTACGTGAGGATTTACTACCGTATCCTGATCTGGGGAGCACCGGTAGTGCTGACCAACTATGTGATCCTGGGCTGGCTGATGGGTCAGGCCAGGGTCAGGGAATCCCTGTTTATGCAGATCAGCGGTAATGTCGTCAATATGGTGCTTGATTACTGGCTGGCGATAAAACTGGGCTATGGCATTACCGGAGTGGCTGCAGCTACCCTGATTTCACAGATTTACAGTACTTTATGTGGTATTATATTTATATGCCGCAGCGAACGTTTTACCGGCAAGGATCTGCGCGGGATGTGGAACGGCAGTGAAGTACGGTCATTGCTGCAGGAAAACAGGGACCTGATGCTGCGAACCATCTGTCTGCTGATTCACAACAATGTGTTTGTGATGATGGGAGCCAGACTGGGGACTCAGATGCTGGCGGCCAATGCAATTTTATTGCAGCTGACTTCAGTACAGGCTTATTTGTTTGAGGGAATGGCCAATGCATCCAGCGTATTTGCGGGAGTTGCCAAAGGACATTCGCTGTCTGATCTGCTGAAAGATGTAATTAGAAAGACGACGCGTTGTTCCTGTTTGCTGGCTCTGATGATTATGTTGTTTACTTTATCGGCCGGACAATATATCATCCGTCTGTTTACAAGAGAAGAAGCATTGATTCAGTGCACGGAGCAGTTCCTGCCCTTTGCCTGTCTGTATCCACTGGTAGCGGTCTTCGGACTTACTTATTATGGTATTTATACAGGCAGCGGGGTTACCAGACCGGTATTTCTTTCAACGGCATTTGCGCTGATAGCATTTCTGCCGGTTTGTTTCTTCGGTGTTCCGATGCTGGGTAATATCGGGTTGTGGCTGGCTTATTTGACCTTTTACGGCGGCAGAAGCGTAGGACTGGTTGCCTGCCGCTCCCGTTTACTGACTGCTTTGTCACCGTCATAAACCGTGATTGCAATAAAGAAAGGGGTATTATGGAATTACAAGTTGGTACATATCGATTAAAACAAGGGGAAAAACAATCGGAAATGATTCCGGTCATTAATTCAGAAATAGAATTACCTGTGACAATGATCTGCGGCTGTGAAGAGGGGCCGACAGTCCTGATCTCTGCCGGGGTTCATGGAGCGGAATACATCGGGATTCAGACGGCGATGGAATTGTCCAGAGAGATTAAACCTGATATGGTAAAAGGCAATATTGTCTTTCTGCTGCTGGCAAATCCGACGGCGTGCCACGATTTTGTCCGGTTTGTAGTACCGGAAGACGGTCAGAATCTGAACCGGATGTTTCCCGGGAATAAGGATGGCGGATTATCCGAAAAAATTGCTTATACCATGGTTCATGAACTCCAGAGTCTGGCAGATTACTATATTGATATTCATGCCGGAGATACCAGTGAACGTGTGATGCCGTTTGTGTATTTTCCGGGGGTGGCGAAAGATGATGTGGTAGAAGCATCCCGCGGCATGGCACAGGCTGCTGATATGAGTGTTCGTGCTAAATCATCCGCGACTACCGGTGCATACAGCAATGCCGGTGTACGCGGGATTCCGTCGGTACTGATGGAACGCAGCGGTGGCGGCGTTTTTACCAGGGAAGAAGTGGATCTGTATAAACAGGATGTCAGAAATATACTGATTCATCTTGGTGTCATCGATGGTGAGGAAGTCCATCATCAGACCCAGCAGGAGATAACTACAGCTGCTTATCTGGAAGCAGAACTTGATGGCTTCTGGTATCCGGCTTTTGCGGCCGGAGAGCGATTTGAGAAGGGAGCCCTGCTTGGTGAGATTACTGATGTGTGGGGAAATCAGATCGAAGCATATTATGCAGAGTATGATGGAATTATCCTTTATCAGACCGTTGGGATGGGGATTAAGGCCGGCGATCCGCTGATTGCTTATGGGAAAATATAATATTGATATACCGGCAGACTGGGATTCTTATGAATTTCAGTCTGTTTTTTGGTATGTCAATAGTATGTCCTTCTTTTTTATAATAAATAGAATCAGCAAAATTTACAGGAGGAGGCCGGAATGATATCAATATACGCCGCAATTAATCTGACACTGGATCTGGCTGGTTTGGCGATTGCACTATCACTTCTGACCGGACTTTTGATTACAAAGGCTTACAAGACAAAGCTTGCCCGTATCCTTCTGGTTATGCTTATCGGCAATTGTTTGCTGGTAATGTGTGATGCGATTGCCTGGGGACTGGATGGGCGGACCGGAAGTTATGTGCGGCCGGTTCTGCTGACGGTTAACTTTCTTGTTTTTATTTTGGGAACGTTATACACGGTATTGGTATCTTATTATCTGATTACATATATTACGTATAAGCGTCCTGAAAGATCAGGCTGGTTTATGCACACGATGGTTCTTCTTTGCTGTTTGATGTTCGGATTAACAATCTGCCTGCAGTTTGCCGGACGGCTATTTTATATTGATGAATATAATGTATTTCATGCAGGGCCGTTTAACTATGTTTACATCGCTTATACCTTTCTGATTATTATTTTAAATGCGGTTTACATATTAAAGAATCAGAAGTATCTGGATCTCAGAGACACCGGGATATTAATGCTTTTTCTTTTAATACCGGCGATAGCAACTATTATTGAAGCGATCAATCAGAATATCATGATTATTTATTTTTCGAGTACAGTTGCTTATGTTATACTTTATGTAAGCATTCAAATCAGGCAGGAAGTACATTCGCTGGCAGTAGAAAATGAGCTGAAGATGTCGGTCATGCTTTCGCAAATACAGCCGCATTTTTTGTTTAACTCACTGAATGCTATTGGCAATTTATGCCTGAAGGATCCGACGGAGGCTCATTTGGCTATTATTAACTTTTCCCTGTATTTACGCGGAAACATGGATTCGATTACGCAGAAGGAACCAATTCCTTTCACAAAGGAACTGGAACATACCCGTCTGTATTTATCTTTGGAAAAGTGTCGTTTTAATGAGCGGCTGCAGGTGGTTTATGATATCAGGACGGAGCAGTTCTTGCTGCCGGTGCTTACCCTGCAGCCAATCGTGGAAAATGCAGTGAAATATAGTGTGGCAAAACGGATGGAGGAAGCGGTCATAATAATACGGACGAAAGAGACTGAACACAGTTATCGTATTGAGGTAAAGGACGACGGCATTGGTTTTGGTACAGAAGGGAATGAAAAGGACGGCCGCAGTCATATTGGTCTGGAAAATGTACGGAGCCGTCTGGCAGTTGTCTGCAGCGGTCGTCTTTTTATTGACAGTACACCGGGAGAAGGGACAACCGTGGTCATGGAGATACCAAAGGGGGAAACATAAATGTACATTATTGCAGTAGACGATGAGAGAGCGTCATTAGATGCTTTAGTCAGGGAGATCAGGCGAGTGGCGGAACACGCGGTAATTCACAGTTTTTTATCAGTAAGAGCGGTTCTGGAGTTTGTGAAAGACCATCCGGTCGATGTGGCTTTTCTGGATATAGAGATGCCTGAGATGGACGGTCTTCATCTGGCAAAAAGATTAAAAGAAATGAACCATAACATTAATATCATTTTTGTGACCGGGTTCAATGAGTACGGTCCCAGTGCGTTTGAGATCCATGCATCTGGTTATGTAATGAAGCCGATTGATGAAAAGCGGGTGGCATTGGAACTGGAAAATCTGCGTAATCCGGTTGTGGAACAGCCTGACCGGGGAGTGAGAATACAATGCTTTGGCAATTTTGAGGTCTTTTCGGATGGCAGTCCGGTAAAGTTTAACCGTCCAAAATCAAAAGAGCTGCTGGCATATCTTATTGACCGCAATGGTGCCGGAGTCAGCAAACGGGAACTGGCGGCAGTTTTGTGGGAAGACGGTTTGTATACCCGCAGCCGTCAGGCCCACCTGTATAAATTGATAGCAGACATGCAAAACATCCTGAAACAAATCGGAGCGGCCGATTATGTGATAGTACAGAAAGGGTATTATGCTGCGGACCCGGCAAGGATTAACTGTGATTTCTATGAGTATAATAAAGGGAAAATAGCCGCGATCAACAGCTATCGCGGTGAATATATGATTAATTACAGCTGGGCTGAATTTACGGCCGGCTGGTTAAATGTAGATGGGTTATAACAAAATAATTACATAATATAATTATACGGTTACATAATTTCATATAACCCGTCTGTATGTCAGCGGTATGTCCTTCTGTATTAAGCTGAAGATATTAAAAATACAGGAGGGGTTCTTATGATAAAATCGCGAAAGAAAATAATGTCTGCGATTATGGTGACATCACTGATACTTCAGACATCAATGCCGATCAGTGTCTTGGGGGCGACAGAATGTGCTCATGAGCACGATGGAAGCTGCAGTTATGTAAAAGGGGAATCATGTCAGCATGAACATGATGAGGGATGCAATCTTAATGGAGGGACAGCCAGTCCCGGAAATGCCGGCTGTGATCATGAACATGATGAGGGATGCGGATACGTAGAAGCAGTTCCCTGTGATCATGAGCATGATGAAGAGTGTGACAGTGTGATTGTGAATGATCTTGATACAACAGATGAGGCGAATAATATTATTACAGGTTTTAAGGACATTGAACCAATTAATGTTGATTTAGGGACAAAATTGGAAGATATTCATTTTCCTTCAATGATTGATGCAGTGATTGGAAATGGCAATGGAAACGATGACATCACAGAGCAACTGGTTGTAAAAGAATGGACATGCAGTAGTGTTGATGATTATGATCCGGATATCGAAGCGTTTTATATTTTTGAGGCAAGTCTGGATATCCCGGCGGATCTGTTTCTGGATCCGGATGCGGAACTTCCTTTTGTCTGTGTGATGGTTGGTGAGGCTGATCTGTTGAATGGTATTGCATCAACTTCAGCGGATAACTGGCTGGAGATTGATGACAGCGGTACCTACTGGTTAATAAAAGATGGTATTCTGACGATCAAAGGAGATGGTGCTATTCCGAATTTTTACAGTGATGTAGATACACCATGGAAAGCGGAAAAGGACAATATTAAGGGGCTGGAAATTCAACAGGGGATTACTGCAATTGGTAATTATACATTTAGTAAATATGATGGGATTACGGGAGAGTTGGTTATTCCTGATTCTGTTACTTCAATCGGGGCGTATTCATTTAGGGGCTGCAGTGGCTTTACCGGTGATCTGACGATTCCTGATAGTGTTGAAACGATTGGACAGGCGGCATTTTGGGATTGTGGTGGATTTGACGGGGAATTAACTATATCTGAGAATGACAGTTTGACGACGCTTTCGCGAAGTGCATTTTCGGAATGCAGCAGCCTTACAGGCGATTTGAAAATACCTGACAATATAACTACTATTGAATCTGATGTGTTTAGTGTCTGTAAAGGTATGACGGGAAATCTAATTCTGTCTGAAAGTCTGGAGAGTATTGGCAGTAATGCGTTCAATGGCTGTGAAAGACTTAGCGGAGAATTGAAGATTCCAGATGGAGTGACTTCGATTGGTTACCAGGCATTTTATGGGTGTAAGGGTTTTTCCGGCGATTTAACGATACCTGATGGTATTACCTTAATTGATAACTATACATTTTATAATTGCATTGGCTTTAGTGGTAAACTGACGCTGCCGGATAGTCTTGAGAGCTTGGGAAATAAAGTATTTCAATATTGTTCCGGTCTGGAGTCTGTAATAATGCCGGGAAATACGGTTACTTTTGGCGATGGCGTCTTTGATAGTTGTACGAGTATAAAAAGTCTGACTATGGGGGACAAGACCGTCAACATGGTGGCCTATCCGTCTACAGCGGGAGCACCTTATCTGGAACCGATATCATCTGATGAGTTGGAGATTTATGCAAATGGAAAAGGATCGGTCAAATTTGATAATTGGGCTCTTGAGGGGGGAATTAACGGGATAGCGGAGGCAGGAATGGAAAATACAAAATTTTCTATGTCAGTAGTAACAGGAGAGGTGAATTTAGTGGCTTATTTTACTGGAACTGGTGATGTCACTGCGCCGAAGCTTACTGCCGGGGCTGTCACGCGTACTTCTGATACAAAAGCAACTGTGAAGTTTACCAGCGATGAGGAAGGTAAGTACTATTATAAAATAGTTGAAGCCGAAGCTTCACAACCATACATTAATACTGATGCGACAGGAAGTATTTGTACGACAAGCGAAACTACGATAAGTCTGGCAAATCTGACGGCTGGCGCAAAAGACATTTATATTGTTGTAAAAGATGCGGTGGGTAATGTGAGTGACCGTACATTCAAGATTACCATCCCTGCATTTGGCACATCATTACAGCTTATCAAGATTGAAATGAAACAGGGACCGTCGAAAACAGCCTATACAGCCGGTGAAACCTTTGACAGTACCGGAATGGTGATAACAGCGACTTATTCAGACGGATCAACAAAAGATGTAACGAGCTATATGATAGATCCCTCCGGAGCGCTTACCGTGAATGATACCTATGTAACTGTTCAGTATACAGAAGGCGGAGTTGCTAAAACAGTTCAGGTTGCAATTACTGTAAATGAAAAATCAGACGGCAACTCTGGCGGATCGTCGGGCGGTGGTTCCAGCAGCTCAGGCAGCACAGCTTCATGGCAGTCTGACAGCAATGGCAACTGGAGATATTATACTTCAAGCGGCAACTATGTGGTCAATGAATGGAAGCTGCTGAGCTATAACGGCAGTACATTCTGGTTCCATTTTGGCGGTAACGGTTATATAAATACCGGCTGGTTCCAGGATGCAGATGGAAGCTGGTATTACTTAAATCCGATATCCGACGGCAGCAAGGGAGCTATGCAGCAGGGATGGATCACCGATCCGCAGGATGGCAACCGTTACTATCTGGATCCGGTAACCGGACGAATGGCAACCGGCTGGCTGGAGATTGACGGCGTCTGGTATTACTTTAATGAAAGCGGGTCTGACCAATCCGGCTGGACATGGAACACGGAACGCGGTGAATGGATTTACAGCAATCAGGGCGGAAAAGCTCTGGGAATGCTGGAAGCAGATAAGAAACGTTAATATTATACAGGCATAATATAAACCAGCCTGACGGAGAATAATTGATCCGTCAGGCTTTGCCTATTTACTCCTGTTATCTGTTCCTGGTATTTCATGTGTGTTAAATTGACGCAGAATGAAGAACTATGTTATGATTTATGTCAGATAATAAATAACAGTTATTGAAGTAAATGAAACTATGGGCGATTTGGGAGGGAACATATGCGGACAGAAAAGGAAATGATAGATTTAATCATAACGGAAGCACTTGGCGATTCCCGGATCCGGGCTGCATACCTGGAAGGATCGCGGACTGATCCCAATATACCGGCAGATATCTTTCAGGATTATGATATTGTATATATTGTTACAGAGACAGAATCTTTTCAGAAAGATAGATGCTGGATTGACCGTTTTGGTGAGCGTTTGTATATGCAATATCCGGAGGAGAGCGTCTATTACCCGTCTAGTCCAAAACAGTGTTATGGTTGGCTGATTCAATTTGCAGACGGAAACAGGCTGGATCTGCACGTTTGCACATGGGCATATGCAAAAAGTATGATGGGTCAGTATATTGTACTGGTTGATAAGGATGATTTGTTCACACAAAAGCAGATGCAGTCGGATGAACAATATTGGGTGGAAAGGCCTGACAATGAGCAGTTCTCCTGTACCTGTAATGAATTCTGGTGGTGTTTGAACAATGTCGCGAAAGCGCTTTGGCGAAAGGAGATTCCTTATGTTATGGATATGCTGGACTTCAATATCCGGCCAATGCTCAGACGGTTATTAGAATGGAAGATTGGTATGGAACATGATTTTACAGTGAGTGTGGGAAAGTCGGCAAAATATATGTATAAATATCTTCCCGAAGAGGCGTACGAACAATATTTGCTGACCTATTCTGCGGCAAATGTACCTGCCATGTGGAAGGCTGTTTTTATTATGTGTGATTTATTTGATGAGACGGCAAATGAAATCAGCAGCAGATTAACGTATGATTATGATCAGGTAGAAGCATACAACAGCAGATATTATCTTGAACATGTAAGCGTGCTGCCATCGGATGCAAAGGAAATATTTTAGAAATTTATCCCCGCACATTTACCGGAATCGGTGTACATGTTATAATGAGACCGTTAACAAAATAAACCAAATGATAAAGGTAAGGAGAATCATGGCAGGACAAAACAAAGGAAAAAGCCTGATGAAATATGTTCCGGATTATGTGGTATTTGACCTCGAGACGACCGGACTGAGTCCCATTAAGGATGATATTATAGAACTGTCAGCGTTATTAGTAAAAGAAGGGAATGTTACGGATACTTTTTCTACGCTGGTCAACCCCGGCAGAAGTATTCCCGCTTCCGCTTCCAGGATTAACGGTATTACCAATGATATGGTAGCAGATGCGCCCGCAATTGAAACTGTAATGACAAACTTTATGGAATTTTCCAGGTGTCAGATACTGGTTGGGCACAATATTAAATCATTCGATTTAAAATTTTTAAACTGTGTGTCTGAGCGGTTGTTCGGCACCGAAATAGAAAATGATTACATAGATACCTTGTACATGTCCAGAAGTTTTTTGCCGCAGCTGAGGAGTCATAAGCTGGTTGACATATCGGCGCATTTTAATATCAGCAGTGAAGGGGCGCATCGGGCGCTCAATGACTGTATTATGAATCAGAAGTGCTTTGAGGCGATGGGGAAGCTGCAGGAGACTGTTAAGATTGAGGTTTGTCCGCGGTGTCAGGGGGAACTTAGGAAGAGGAGTGGGAAGTTTGGGGAGTTCTGGGGGTGCGGGAATTATCCTGATTGCCGGTATACCAGGAATGTTTGATTTTTTTGAGTAGGGAGGTCACAAAGAGAGGGGCCGCCTGCTGCCGGGGCTGGTAACGGTCTTGTTTTGCTTGCTGTTTCGGCGCGCAAGAACTGCTAAGTTTTGAAAAAAATGTAAAAAGCATATCCACACTCCGCTGAACTCACGGCAAAAACGGCCGTTCAAACAGTCGTCTCCGTGTGGATATAAAACATTTGTTTCAAAACTAAGCAGTTCTAGCACGCCTGCAAATGCAAGCAAAACAAGACCGTTACCAGCCCCGGCAGCAGGCAGCCCCTCTCTTTGTGACCTCCCCGCCAAGATTCATCCCTGCCTGGTAAAAGGGCAAGGTCAGGAAATTTCCCTTACTATAATATGTTCTATTGGGCTAGTCTTTTGAGGTCGGCATAGAAATCGGGATAGGATATTTCTACGCATTCTGCTCCCAGGATTTCTGTTTCGCCGTCGGCGCAGCAGCCTGTGATAGCAAAGGTCATTGCGATCCGGTGATCGAGTTTACTGTCTATTATGGAACCGCGAAGCGGTTTCCCGCCGCGGATGATCATGCCGTCAGGTGTTTCTTCTATGTCGGCACCCATGGATGTCAGGTTTTCGACCATTACCTGGATGCGGTTGGATTCTTTTACTTTTAGTTCGGCGGCGTCGCGGATTATGGTTTCGCCTTCGGCAAGGCATGCCATGGCTGCGATCATTGGGAGTTCATCGATCAGGGTGGGGATGATGGCTCCTTCGATGGTGGTGCCGTGTAACCGGCTGCTTTTGACCAGAAGGTCTGCGGTTGGCTCGCCGTTGTTTGTTTCGTTTATTAATGTGATGTCGGCGCCCATGCTGCGGCAGACGTGGAGGATGCCGTCGCGGGTTGGGTTGATGCCGACATTTTTGATTAGAATTTCGGATCCGGGGATCATGAGTCCGGCGGCGATGAAGAAGGCGGCGGAGGATATGTCTCCGGGTACGATTACTTTTTCTCCGTATAGTTCTTCGGCGGGGGTGATTGATGCGGAGGTTCCGGTGGTGGTGACATTGGCGCCGAAACGTGAAAGCATTAGTTCGGTGTGATTGCGGGATACATAGGGTTCGGTTACGGTGGTTACACCGTCGGCGTACAGGCCGGCCAGCATGATGGCGGATTTTACCTGGGCTGATGCTACCGGTGACTGGTAGTGGATGCCGTGCAGGGATGTTCCCTTGATGGCGAGTGGTGCGCAGCCGTTACCGGGGATACTGGTGATGTTGGCCCCCATGGATGTGAGCGGGTCCATGATTCGTTTCATTGGACGTTTTTGAATCGATTCGTCACCGGTCAGGGTGACGGAAAAGTTCTGGGCAGCCAGGATACCGGAGATCAGGCGGGTGGTGGTACCGCTGTTGCCGCAGTCGAGGATTCCGGCCGGTTCTTTCAGGCCGCGAAGTCCTTTGCCATGGACGATGACGGTATCTCCATTGTTTTCGATGGTTATTCCCATTTGCTGAAAGCAGGTGATGGTTGACAGGCAGTCGGCGCCTTGCAGGAAATGATGGATTTCGGTGGTGCCTTTGGCGATGGAGCCGAACATGACGCTGCGGTGGGAGATTGATTTGTCTCCGGGGATGGTAAGCTCGCCTTTCAGGCGGTTGCATTTGGTGAATTTCATAGGTGTAAACTCCCTTACTGACTTTTGATCAGTTCGTAATTGTATTTTTTGAGCTGTTTCCATGCGGCCTGCAGGGAAACTTCGTCGTAGAAGCCGATCTCCAGGGCGCCTTCGCCGTGCTCGCGGTTGTGGTTGATGCCGATGTTACGGATACTGATGCCGCGGGCACTCAGGATAACGGCCAGAGTCGAAATGGCACCCGGCTCGTCTACGACATCAACGGTGAAGTAATATTTCCGGGTGAGCGGGCCGCGGACTTTATCGGTGATGCTGTTGCGGTAGGTCCGGGAGGCATCAAACAGTTCATTGATTGACTGGCTATTATGATCCTTCAGGTCAGATACGATGGTTTGCAGGGAAGCGATATAGCTTTCCATCATCTGAATGATATTATCGGTATTTGCCATGCAGATCTGCTCCCACATTTCGGGAGAAGAGGAGGCAATCCGGGTGATGTCTTTGAAGCCGCCGGCGGCGAGCTGTTTCATATAGGCCTGCGGGCTGTCGGAATCCCTGACGAGGTTTACCAGGCTGGAAGCAACCAGATGGGGCAGATGGCTGATCGCTGCAACAATCCGGTCGTGTTCATTATAATCGAGAACAATCGGTATTGATCCGATTGTTTTGGCAACTGCGACAATTCGGTCGATATCGATCTGGGAAGACCCGGCTTCCGGGGTGATGATGTAGTAGGCGTTTTCAAGTAAATGATCGGTGGCATGTTCGTAACCGCTTTTTTCAGAGCCGGCCATCGGATGTCCGCCGATAAAACAGTTTTCCATGCCGAGGTTTTGGACCATCTGATGGATGTTGCCTTTGGTGCTGCCGACATCGGTCAGGATGGCACCCGGCTTCAGGAAGGGGCGGACCGCTTCCAGATATCCGGCGTTAAATTCTACCGGGGTGCAGAGGAAGATCAGATCACATTCGAGCAGGGCCGGTCCGACTTCATCGAGGATGACATCGACAATACCATCGGTCTGTGCCTGTTCCAGTTTTGTACGTGTCCGCATGTAGGCCATAATTTTAACGTCCGGACAGCGGCGTTTGATGCCTTTGGCGATCGACCCGCCGATAAGTCCGAAGCCGATAAAACCAAGCGTTTGATCTGTCATCTAAAACTTCCTTTCTGCAAGGTTTGCATATGCTTTCAGTTCCTGTGTCAGGATGCCAAACTGGTCAAAGTTTAACGACTGGGGGCCATCGGAGAGCGCATGTTTGGGATCAGGGTGAACTTCGATCATTAATCCGTCAGCACCGGCAGCGATCGCACATTTGGAAAGTGGTGCCACATATGCCCTGACTCCGGTTGCGTGGCTGGGATCTACGATAATCGGTAAGTGTGTCTTGGCCCGGAGTACGGGAACAGCACTGATATCCAGTGTATTTCTGGTGGCGGTTTCAAAGGTACGGATTCCGCGTTCACATAATACTACGTTAGGATTGCCTTCTGACATAATGTATTCGGCGGCGTTCAGCCATTCGTCAATGGTAGCGCTCAGACCACGTTTTAAAAGGATAGGCAGGCCTGATTTACCGGCTTCTTTTAACAGCTCAAAGTTCTGCATATTGCGGGCACCGATCTGCAGCATGTCTACGTATTTTGCAGAAGCTTCGATCGCATGCTGGCTGGTCACTTCGCAAATGACACGAAGTCCGGTTTCTTCTCTGGCTTCTTTCATATAACGAAGGCCTTCTTCTTCCAGGCCCTGGAAAGAGTATGGCGATGTTCTTGGTTTATAGGCACCGCCGCGCAGGAAGGTGGCACCTGCCTTTTTCACGGCATATGCCGTCTGCATCAGCTGGCCCTGATTTTCAATGGCACAGGGGCCGGCCATGATGGTCAGCGTACCCGGGCCGATGGTTGTATTGCCGACCGGGACAACAGAATTATCCGGGTGGAATTTCTTGTTTGCCAGTTTATAGGATTCGGTTACTGCAACGACTTTGTCAACGCCTTCAGAAATCTCGAAGTTTACACCGTGCAGTTTGGACTTATCGCCCACAACACCGATAATGGTGACCTGGTCACCGGCAGAAAGATGAACCTGAAGCCCTTTGATCTCAATCAGATCGGTAATTCTTTTGACGGCTTCTCCGGTTGCATCCGGTTTCATAATGATTATCATAATTGCTTCCTCACAATACATAAGATTTATTACCACGTATTCTAACCTATTAAAGAGGCAAAGTCAACGCTTTTGCACGTTAAACTTCGACGCATTAACGTGCTGTTTTCCGGCGTTTTCACAGGAGATGACTGCAAAATGAAAAACAATTCTGAAATTGTCAAAAAACAACTCGTTCAAATTGCATAAATTACTTGTAATTTCGTGACTTTTTTAGTAAAATATACATCATAAGACTAAACTTGATATACAGGAGGGATTTATATGAACGTTTATGGAACAAAACAAATCCGTAACGTCGTATTGCTCGGTCACGGCGGGGCAGGAAAAACGACGGTTGCAGAAGCTATGGCGTTAATCACCGGTATTACCAAGCGCATGGGTAAGGTCACCGACGGCAACACAATCAGTGATTATGATAAGGAAGAAATCAAGCGTCAGTTTTCTCTCTCTACTTCCTTGATCCCATTAGAGTACAATGGCGAAGATGGACCAATAAAGATCAATTTGTTAGATACACCAGGATATTTCGACTTCGTTGGCGAAGTGGAAGAAGCAGTCAGTGTGGCGGATGCCGCAGTTATCGTGATCAACTGTAAGGCAGGCATCGAGGTAGGAACCGAGAAGGCCTGGGAGTTATGTGAGAAGTTCAAGCTGCCGCGGGTTATCTTTGTGACCAACATGGATGATGACCATGCCAGCTACCGTGAACTGGTACTGAAACTGGAGAAGCGGTTCGGCCGCAAGATTGCTCCGTTCCAGCTGCCGATCCGTGAAAATGAAAAGTTTGTCGGTTATGTAAATGTGGTAAAGATGGCCGGACGCCGGTTTACCAATTTAAGTGATTATGAAGAATGTGAGATTCCCGAATATTCCCAGAAGAACCTTGGCATTGCCCGTGAGGCACTGATGGAAGCTGTAGCCGAGACCAGCGAGGAATATATGGAGCGTTATTTCTCCGGAGAAGAGTTTACTCAGGAAGAGATTTCCCAGGCGCTGCGGGAACATGTGATAGAAGGCAATATCGTACCGGTTATGATGGGATCCGGGATCAACTGCCAGGGCTTTTCAAACCTCCTGCAGGCAATTGACAAATACTTCCCGTCACCGGATAAGTTCGAATGTATCGGTGTTGATGTATCGACCGGAGAACGTTTTACTGCTAAGTACAACGATCAGGTTTCCTTATCAGCCAGAGTATTCAAGACAATCGTTGATCCGTTTATCGGCAAATACTCCCTGATGAAGATCTGTACCGGCACCCTGAAACCGGATGGGACTATCTATAATGTAAATAAGGATGCCGAGGAGAAAGTCGGCAAGCTTTATCTCCTGAGAGGTAAAGATGCGATTGAAGTATCCGAGTTAAAAGCCGGTGATATCGGTGCGGTAGCGAAGCTGAATATTACCCAGACCGGTGATACCATTGCGGTTCGTACGGCTCCGATTGTTTACCACAAACCACAGATATCCACACCATATACTTATATGAGATATAAAACGGTCAACAAGGGCGATGAGGACAAAGTTTCCAGTGCTCTGGCCAAATTGATGGAAGAAGATCTGACCCTGAAAGCAGTGAATGACAAAGAGAACCGTCAGCTGCTGCTGTATGGAATCGGTGATCAGCAGCTCGAAGTGACCGTCAGCAAGCTGCTGAACCGTTACAAAGTTGAGATTGAACTGAGCAAACCGAAATTTGCCTTCCGTGAGACGCTTAAAAAATGGGTTGAGGTTCAGGCCAAGTATAAGAAGCAGTCCGGCGGCCATGGCCAGTACGGTGATGTTAAGATGGTATTCGAACCATCCGGCGATCTGGAGACTCCTTACATATTTGAGGAGACCGTCTTTGGCGGAGCAGTACCGAGAAACTACTTCCCGGCTGTTGAAAAAGGTATTCAGGACAGTGTTGAAAAGGGCCCGCTGGCAGCATATCCGGTTGTTGGTGTTAAGGCAATTCTGACAGATGGTTCCTACCATGCAGTAGATTCTTCGGAGCTGGCATTTAAGACAGCAGCCAGAATGGCATTTAAAAAAGGCTTTATGGATGCGAATCCGGTACTGTTAGAGCCGATTGCATCACTTAAAGTTACTGTTCCGGATAAGTTCACCGGCGATATAATGGGCGATTTGAACCGCAGAAGAGGCCGTGTGCTGGGAATGAATTCCGATCATAACGGCAAACAGATTATCGAAGCAGATATTCCGATGTCTGAACTTTATGGCTACAACACCGATCTGCGTTCGATGACCGGCGGTATCGGCACTTACGAGTATGAATTTGCCCGCTACGAACAGGCACCGGGTGATATTCAGAAAAAAGAAGTCGAAGCAAGAGCTGCCAAAATCGAGAATATTGACGCTTAATATTTGACACAATAGAAAAGAAACCATAACAGGGAGGATGCAAAATTTCGTGTCCTCCCTGTCAATGTGCGGATGAGACAGGAGAGCAGAACGTGGATGTAAGAAAGCAATTTTCCCGGATCGGTTGGGCATATGTGATTTTTTTAATAGCGACAATGGCAGCCCAGATGATTATCGGCCTGCTGATATACAGAATTCGTTTCTTTCATGATTATGGGGTGCAGATGCTGACATCCCAGTTTGCGATGTATGGCTGCGGATTTCCGGTGTTTTATCTGTTGCTGCGGCGGATTCCGTCCTGGAAGATGACTGAGCCAAAAGCTGTTTCAGCAGGAGAATTTTTTCTTTGTGTCATATTTTGTTTTGGCTGTTCCTATATCGGCAGTATTATCGGCCAGTTTATGATGGCTTTTGTAAATGCGATGAGTGACTCAATGATCATGAATCCGGTTGATGAGATGGTCATGGATATGAGTCCCTGGATTATGGCGCTTTCTACGGTAGTGATTGCGCCGGTGATGGAAGAGATTATGTTCCGTAAGCTTTTGATAGACCGGATTATACCCTTTGGTCAAAAAGCCGCGGTTATTATATCCGGTGTCAGTTTTGGTCTGTTCCACGGCAATTTCTACCAGTTTTTTTATGCCTGTATTCTGGGAATGATTTTCGCCTATGTCTACAGCAGTACTGGTAATATCAGGTATACGATCGTGCTTCATATGATTATCAATTTTGTGGGCGGAATGATTCCTTCCCTGCTGATGAAGGTGGAACTGCCATTTGCGGCAGCTGCCGGCGGGACGTGGATGGTACTCTGGATGGGCGGATGTATTCTGACGGCACTTGCACTTTTGGTCGTTTATGTCAGACACCTTCCGTTTTTCCCGGCCTGGGAGCGGGATGGCAGTATTGTCTCAAGGATCATGACGGCGCCGGGGGCAATTGCCTTCCTGATTCTGTGTGTGATTATGTTTATTTGGAATTAAGGCTTGACACCTATTTCCAACTATGTTAAATTTACACTTAACGAATATGCGAAGAAGAGAAGTAGTAAGCTGCAGATGAAGCACTCAGAGAGTCGTCGGTTGGTGTGAGACGGATGCGGAAGGCGGCTGAACTGGTCTCGGAGCATCCGGCCCAACAGCAGAACCCTGAGTACAGCATTCTGCCTCAGTAAGTCAGGACGGTTATCCCGCCGTTACAGGGAAGCAGTCATGGAAGCAATGACATGATTGATTGAGAGCATGCAGCAGCATGAATCAGAGTGGTACCGCGAAATGGGCATCCTTTCGTCTCTGGATATAGAGATGAGGGGATTTTTTTCGTTTAAAATTTGCTAAACTTAAGGAGGAAAATTATTATGGCAGGTTACAATCACAGCGCCATCGAGAAAAAATGGCGTGAGAACTGGAAGCAGAACCCCGTCAATGTAGATGACGGCAAAAAATCAAAGTACTATTGTCTGGATATGTTCCCATATCCGTCAGCCAGCGGCCTTCATGTCGGCCACTGGAGGGGATATGTTATTTCTGATGTATGGAGCCGTTATCAGATCCTGAAAGGCAATTATGTAATCCATCCGATGGGATGGGATGCCTTTGGTCTGCCGGCAGAGAACTATGCGATTAAAATGGGTGTTCATCCGGCTATTTCCACAGCAGAAAACGTGGCTAACATCAAAAAGCAGATGGATGAGATCGCATCGATCTATGACTGGGATATGGAAGTCAATACCACGGATCCGGAGTTTTATAAATGGACCCAGTGGATCTTTGTTAAAATGTTCAAAGCGGGACTGGCTTATGAAAAAGAATTCCCGATCAACTGGTGTCCGTCCTGCAAGACCGGACTGGCCAATGAAGAAGTAGTAAACGGCGGCTGTGAGCGCTGCGGTGAACCGGTTACCAAGAAAAATTTAAGACAGTGGATGTTAAAGATCACTGCTTATGCAGACCGTCTGCTTGATGACCTGGATAAACTGGACTGGCCGGAAAAAGTTAAAAAGATGCAGAGTGACTGGATCGGTAAGTCTTATGGTGCTGAAGTTGACTTTAAAGTTGAAGGCATGGATGAAGCGATTACCGTATATACAACCAGACCGGACACCCTTTACGGAGCCACCTTTATGGTTCTTGCTCCGGAGCATGCACTGGCACAGCAGCTGGCATCGGCAGATCAGCAGGAAGCGGTAGAACAGTATATTTATGACGCTTCAATGAAATCCAATGTCGACCGTATGCAGGATAAAGAAAAGACCGGTGTATTTACCGGCAGCTATGCGATTAATCCGTTAAACGGTGCCAAAGTACCGATCTGGCTGTCCGATTACGTTCTGGCCGACTACGGAACCGGTGCTATCATGTGTGTCCCGGCTCATGATCAGCGGGATTTTGAGTTTGCCACCAAGTTTGAAATTCCGATCGTACAGGTTATTGCCAAAGACGGAATTGAGATCGAGAATATGCAGGAGGCTTACACCGAAGCAAACGGCACCATGATTAATTCCGGTGAGTGGAATGGTATGGAGTCTTCCGTTCTTAAAAAAGATGCTCCGGCGATGATGGAAGCCCGCGGCATTGGCAAAAAGACCACAAACTATAAACTGCGGGACTGGGTATTCTCCAGACAACGTTACTGGGGAGAGCCAATCCCGATTATCCATTGTCCGAAGTGCGGTAATGTAGCCGTGCCGGAAGCAGATCTTCCATTAATTCTGCCGGAAGTTGAAAGTTATCAGCCGACCGGTACCGGTGAATCACCGCTGGCCGGAATCGATGAATGGGTAAACTGTACCTGTCCTGAATGTGGAGCAGCTGCGAAGCGTGAGACCAATACCATGCCTCAGTGGGCCGGATCATCCTGGTACTTCCTTCGTTACGTTGACAATCACAATAACGACGAACTGGTATCTAAGGAAAAAGCTGAAAAGTATCTCCCGGTGGATATGTATATCGGAGGTGTGGAACACGCGGTTCTTCACTTGCTGTATTCCCGTTTCTATACCAAGTTCTTAAATGATATCGGCGTTATCGACTTTGACGAGCCATTTAAGAAACTGTTCAATCAGGGGATGATTACCGGTAAGAACGGAATCAAAATGAGCAAGTCAAAAGGTAATGTGGTTTCTCCTGATGAACTGGTTCGTGATTACGGCTGTGATGCACTCAGAATGTATGAGCTGTTTGTAGGACCGCCGGAACTTGACGCCGAATGGGATGAGCGCGGAATCGAAGGCGTTGCCCGTTTCCTGAACCGTTTCTGGAAGCTGGTTGATGGAAGTAAGGATAAAGATGTGGAAGCGTCCAGAGAAATGCTGCGGGTACGTAATAAGCTGATCTATGACATTGAACAGCGTTTTGATCAGTTCAGCTTAAATACTGTTATCTCAGGTTTCATGGAATACAATAATAAGCTGATCGAATTGTCAAAGCAGGCAGGTGGAATTGATAAAGAGACATTAAAAACCTATACCATTTTACTGGCACCATTTGCTCCTCATATTGGCGAAGAAGTATGGCAGCAGCTGGGCGGCAGCGGCAGTGTGTTCCATGCCCAGTGGCCGGTGTGTGATAAAGAAGCGATGAAGGATGATCAGATTGAAGTAGCGGTTCAGATCAACGGAAAGACCAGAGCAGTTGTATCCCTGGCAGCGGATGTGTCGAAAGAAGATGCACTGGCGGCAGGAAAGGCAGCGGTGGCTGATAAGCTTGCAGGTACTGTGGTGAAAGAGATCTATGTTCCTGGCAGAATTATTAATATAGTATGTAAGTAACAGTTTCGGGGTGGCCTTGTCAGTCAGGCAGCTGTTTCACCCTGAACAGAAAAAAGTGTGTCCCCTTTATAAATAGGAGATACACTTTTTTGTTTGATTTGAAATATGTAGAATAGTTATGCAATCTGCTCAATTTCTTTCAAGCGATCTTTTAGTTCGCGCAACTCACTTTCGAGACGAAATACACGTAATTGCAGCATTTCCGCTTCGCTTGTGACTTTCAATGCTTCATCAAGTCTGCGGTTAAGGATTGCATGACCTTCACCTATAATATGAATAGCTTTGATAACTTCATTTTCCTGAGTTAATTCGATGTTCTTGGCTCGGGTCTCAAGTTTATCAAACCTGTCATCCATTTGATCGAATCGGTTATCGATCTGATTAAACCTGTCATCAATCTTATCAAATCGTCCATTGATTGGCTCCAATAACATTTGGATCGCCTGTAGATCTTCCGTGGTCAATGCCATGTTGTGCCCTCCCCGTTTACTTAAAATAGTATGTTGATTATAGCATGATCAATCATCAAAGTCCATTCCAATTTAATCAAAATATTAATGAAAATGACCAACATCTGTAAGCGTCTGCCAGGTTGTAATATCACCGCTTCTATGTTACAATATCTGGTAAACAGACGAGGAGATTATTGATGGCAGATACAAAATATAGAGCGCTGAAAGTACTGGGAATTTCGTGTGCGATGCTTGCTGCATCAGCATTTACCATATGTGCGGAGGAAATCGGACCGGGGGTGGAGAAAAAGGTGGTGTTTGAATCGGGAATTGAGATTGAACGGCTTGCAGCAGCGCAGGAATCAAAGCAGGTGATAGTTGTAGTCGGATCCGGTATGGACAGTTCGCGGGTGCAGGTTGCCTATTTTAATCAGGCTGAAGACGGAACGTGGCAGGAGGAGTTTTTTGTTGACGGATTCTGCGGATACAACGGAATGTCGGCAGAGAAGCGGGAAGGTGACAGACGGACTCCGGTCGGGACATACAGCTTTACCAATGCTTTTGGTATCAAGGCTGATCCGGGAAGTGTGCTGGAATATAAGGAACTGGACAATTATGATTTCTGGGTTGATGACAGCAGCAGTAAATATTACAACCAGATGGTCAGTACCAGGACTGTAGCGGCTGACTGGAATTCGGCAGAGCATTTGATTAAGGTAAATCCCTGTTATAACTACAGCCTGGCACTGAATTATAATATGGAACGTATACCGGGGATGGGATCGGCGATTTTCCTGCATGGACTGCATCCAACCAAGACCTGGACAGAAGGATGTATTGCCATTCCGGAGGACAAGGTGATGCAGTTGATTACGCAGGTTGATGCAGAAGCTAAGATCGTAATAGTAGCGGATGCAGCATTACTGGAATATATTGAATAGGGGGCTGGCTGTCAGGATTTCCTGGCAGCCATTTTTTTCGCTAACGCACGGATGGTATCCATTCGTTTTCTTTCGGCGGGTGTCATTTCAGCGCTGATTACAGAAACCAGTAAGTCGGTTTCATCGTTGGTAAAGTTCATCCCCTTCTTCATGGCATCCATTTGCATTGCGGTGAACGCAGACATCAGCTGATCCTTGTTCATACTTTGAATCTGGGTGACCATTTCAGTAAGGTAGTCCAGTTTTTCTCTATTCATCTGTTTGAGGCGAGGGTCTTGTTTCCAGTCGTTTTTGTTGTTCATACGAGTTCCTTTCCAGCCGGCAGATATTCACAATCAGGTGGATGTCTGCATAGCCTGTATCATGAGCTGAATATTTTCCAGGGTATCGATCATTTCCCGCTCTCTCGGGCCGGCGTATGGTTTGATGGCCTGGAGGATTTCCTGTGGTGAGGATTTTCTGGAGGCAGCAGGATTGATGCCCATGGCGGATACTTCTTCTCCCTGGAACAGATTCATGGTACGGCGGACTTCCATTACTTTGACAAGTGCGGATATGGCCCGCTGCTGAGGTATCTGAAGATAAGGAATAGCAGCTTTGACCATTTGCAGCTGTGGGTCGGTGACCATATAGTCGAAATCGGTCAGGTGTATTTCTTGATTTGATTCATTCATAATCGGCAGGTCCTTTCGGTTCTTGTCACAATATATGCGTCACAAAAGGAATTCATGCCAGATGTATTAACTAATATTACAGGAGTGTGATTTAAGTATGGCAGCAAAATTAATTATAGAAGGCAATGCAGTTTACGAGATCGATGAAGAGTGTATTGAATATCAGAAAAAATACGGAAAAGCAGCTAAAGAAAAAAAGGATATGGAAAAACAGGAGATAAAAAAACAAAAAGAGTCAGAATTGTAAAATAAAAATACCCCCTCAAAAGAGGGGGCGTTTTTGAAATTAGCAGAATCCGCCAAATCCACCGCCGTTGCCGCCACAGCAGCACAGCAGCAGGATGATCCAGATCCAGTCTCCGCCGCCGCCACAGCCGCCGCCGCCGAAGAATCCGCCGTCATTGCCGCCACAGCAGCTCAGAAGCAGAAGAATCCAAATAATGTTTCCACATCCTCCGTTATTGCTCTCACATCCACAACCACAGTTAGTTGCTGCCAAATCACTCATGTTAATTCCTCCAAAAATTGTTTACAATGTATCTTATGACGGGGAGCCTGTCATAGTTGCTACTTTTTTTTGAAACGTGAAAAATTTCTATATTTTTTAATAAATTCGTTCTATCATTTTCTGGAAATTGTGTTATACTCAATTAGTGTCCAAGTAAAGTAAATATAAATTGATAGGTGGAAGTTATGAGTCAGAACAACAGAAAGAGAAGCAGTACATCATCATCAGGCCGGTCGCGGGCCAGAGGGACAGGCAGTACGAGAAACACTCGCACTAATTCGGGACGGTCACAGACCACCAGAAGAAGTTCCTCCGGAAGAAAGAACAGACCGGACTATGATTTTAAAAAGATTGCAATTGGCGGAGTCCTGCTGATTGCCATGATTACATGTATCGTGTTTTTAGTAAAAGGAATGGGCAGTACGGCACCGGTTGAGTCCGAGACTGAAACCACATCAGAACCGGAGACAGAGCTTCAGACAGAGGTTCTGGTAGATGGGATTACCATCACCGGAATGTCCAGAGAGGATGCCAAGGCAGCGATTCTGAAAAATTATCCCTGGAATATGAAAGTAGTTAACGGGGATCAGACTTATGAAGTAAAGAATCTGATGGAGGGCAAGGTTGACACCCTGCTGGCCGAGATTTATACCAGCGTACCAAAGTCAAGTTACAGTCTTGATACGAGTGGTCTGGATGAAGCTGTTGCTGCAGAAGTAAAGGCGGCAGCTGCATTATGGGATAAGGCCGCCAAGAACGGATCGATCTCCAGCTATGACGCCGCCAATGACAAGTTTTTGTTCACCGGAGCGGAGACCGGACAGGCGCTGAATCAGGAAGCACTGACAGCAGCGATTACCCAGGCGATAAAGTCGAAAGATTTTGATTCTGTTATTACTGCTGAGGTGACGGCAGTGGAACCGGAGTTTTCCGAAGCGACAGCGAGAGAGCGTTATAAGACAGTATCCACCTTTACAACAGATACTACAGCGAACAGCAACCGTAACACCAATGTCAGACTGTCAGCCGAGAAGATCAACGGTACTGTGCTGCAGCCGGGACAGGAGTTTTCCTTTAATGATGTGGTAGGTGAGCGGACCGAGGCAAAGGGTTATAAATCGGCTGCAGCTTATAGCAACGGTGAAGTAGTGGATGAGATTGGCGGCGGTGTATGTCAGGTATCTTCGACTTTGTACAATGCCGTTCTGCGGGCCGGATTAAAGACCACGGTACGCCGTTCCCACACGTATGAACCTTCCTATGTGAGACCGGGAACGGACGCGACTGTCAGCTGGGGCGGGCCGGACTATAAGTTCGTTAACAACTCCAGTGCGGCGATTGGAATCCGTGCCAGCTATGCGAATCAAAAGACAACCGTATCAATCTACGCAATTCCGATTCTCGAAGATGGTGTTAAGTACAGTCTGGAGTCGAAGAAGTTAAAGGATATCGATCCGCCGGCGCCGACCTACGAAGAGGACCAGACTCTGGAACCGGATGTTGAGGTAGTTAAGAAAGCCGGAACCAGCGGCAGTTATTGGGAGACACGTCTGGTAATTACCAGGAATGGTGAAGTAATCAGTAATGAGGTCAACAATAATACAACTTATCGCGGCCATGCACCGGTGATCCTCAGAAATACATCAGGTGTAGTAGTAACATCTGAGGGCAGTACCGATGACATGACAGCGATTGATCCGACTGTCGAGTCACCGGGAGAGAGCCAGTCCGGATCACAGGCTCCGTCAGAAGGTATTAACGGCGGACCGGGTTCGACAACAGAAGCCCAGACCAGCAGTCCGGGACCGGGGTCATCAGCACAGCCGTCTACGGCAGCACCGTCATCAGCTCCGACTTCGGCACAGCCGACGACAGCACCGGAGACAGCGGCAACGGCACCGACAGAAGGCGAGACGATTCCGATGATTACACCAATGCCGGGGGCTTAGAAACGGGTTTTGCTTATTGAAAATTGTGATATGCTGCAGCGGCGATTTGTTTGTGGTGGTCACATGTGACAAAAAATAAACGAGGGATATTCACGGTTTTGTGGATATCCCTTATTTTTCCAGGATTGTACGCAAAAGAATACTTAAAAAAGCAGTTTCCACTCTTTGCAATTTGATAAAAAGTTGCTATAATGGAGCGTAGGTCATCCTGTTTCATTAAGGGACAAGAAATATTCACATTTCGTAGGAGGAAATCAAAATGGCAAGAAAAATGAAAACCATGGATGGTAATCAGGCTGCTTCACATGCATCATATGCATTTACCGATGTTGCAGCTATCTATCCTATCACACCATCTTCTGTTATGGCAGAACACGCAGATGAGTGGGCAACAGAAGGCAGAAAGAACATTTTCGGTCAGACCGTTCAGGTAACTGAGATGCAGTCAGAAGCAGGTGCAGCCGGTGCAGTACACGGCTCACTGGCAGCAGGTGCATTGACCACAACTTATACCGCTTCCCAGGGTCTGTTACTGATGATTCCGAACCTGTATAAAATCGCAGGTGAGCAGCTTCCTGGTGTATTTAACGTATCTGCACGTGCACTGGCAAGCCATGCACTCTCCATTTTCGGCGATCACTCTGATGTGTATGCCTGTCGTCAGACCGGCTGCGCTATGTTATGTGAATCCAGCGTACAGGAAGTAATGGATCTGACTCCGGTAGCACATCTGGCCGGTATCAAAGGCAAGATTCCATTTATCAACTTCTTTGATGGTTTCCGTACCTCCCATGAAATTCAGAAAATAGAAGCCTGGGATTATGAAGATCTGGCTGAAATGACAGATTTTGATGCGATTGATGAGTTCCGTGCTCACGCACTGAATCCTAACCATCCTTGTCAGAGAGGTTCTGCTCAGAATCCTGATATCTTCTTCCAGGCAAGAGAAGCATGTAACCCATATTACGATGCATTACCGGCTATCGTTCAGGAGTACATGGACAAGGTTAACGAAAAGATCGGTACCGATTATAAACTGTTCAACTACTACGGTGCAGCTGATGCAGAGCATGTGATCATTTCCATGGGTTCAGTTAATGATACCATCGAAGAGACCATCGATTACATGATCCAGACTACCGGTGCCAAAGTAGGCGTGGTTAAAGTTCGTCTGTACAGACCATTCTGCGCAGAAGCTCTGATCAATGCTATCCCGGATTCTGTAAAGACAATCTCTGTTCTTGACAGAACCAAAGAGCCGGGTGCCCTGGGCGAGCCTCTGTACCTGGATGTAGTAGCAGCATTAAAAGGTACCAAGTTCAACGATGTAGATATCTTTACCGGCCGTTATGGTCTTGGTTCCAAAGATACTACTCCGGCTCAGATCGTTGCAGTATTCAACAACACTGAGAAGAAGAAATTCACCATCGGTATCGTTGATGATGTGACTCACTTATCTCTTGAACTTGGACAGCCTCTGGTTACCACTCCGGAAGGAACTACCAACTGTAAGTTCTGGGGCCTTGGTGCTGACGGTACCGTAGGTGCCAACAAGAACTCCATCAAGATCATCGGTGACAATACCGATATGTATGCTCAGGCATATTTTGATTATGATTCCAAGAAGTCCGGCGGTGTTACCATATCTCACCTGCGTTTCGGACATAAGAAGATAAAATCAACTTACCTGATCAAGAAGGCAAACTTCGTAGCATGTCACAATCCGGCATACGTTAGAAAATACAACATGGTTCAGGAACTGGTTGACGGTGGAACCTTCCTGCTGAACTGCTCCTGGAGTGCAGAAGAGCTTGAGTCCCATCTGCCAGGTCAGATGAAACAGTATATTGCTGATCACAACATCAACTTCTACACCATCGACGGTGTGAAGATCGGTATCGAGACCGGCATGGGCCCAACCCGTATCAACACCATTTTGCAGTCTGCATTCTTTAAACTGACCGGCATCATTCCGGAAGAAAAAGCAATGGAGCTGATGAAAGCTGCAGCTGAGAAAACTTATGGCCGTAAAGGTGAAGACGTTGTTAAGAAAAACTGGGCAGCAATCGATGCCGGTGCCAACAGTGCAGTGAAGATCGATATTCCGGACAGCTGGAAGAGCTGTGCTGACGAAGGTCTTGACTACAAAGTGATCAGCGGCGGAAGAGCTGATGTTGTTGACTTTGTAAATAATGTTCAGAGCAAAGTAAATGCTCAGGAAGGTAACTCTCTGCCTGTATCTGCATTTGTTGATTATGTAGACGGAAGCACACCTTCCGGATCATCTGCATTCGAAAAACGCGGTATTGCAGTTAATGTACCTGTTTGGCAGACAGAAAACTGTATCCAGTGTAACTTCTGTGCTTATGTTTGTCCTCATGCAGTTATCCGTCCGGTAGCTATGACCGAAGAAGAAGCTGCTAACGCACCGGCTGATATGAAGATGCTTGATATGACCGGTATGCCTGGTTATAAATTTGCAATGACCATTTCCACACTTGACTGTACCGGATGTGGTTCCTGTGCAAATGTATGTCCTGGTAAAAAAGGTGAAAAAGCTCTCGTTATGGAAAGTATGCCAACCCAGCTTGCCCAGCAGGAGATCTTTGCGTTTGGTACCAGCGTACCTGAAAAAGCAGAAGTTATTGCTAAATTCAAACCAAACTCTGTAAAAGGAAGCCAGTTCAAACAGCCGTTGCTTGAGTTCTCGGGCGCATGTGCAGGCTGTGGCGAAACACCTTACGCTAAGCTGATTACCCAGCTGTACGGCGACAGAATGTATATTGCAAACGCAACAGGATGTTCCTCTATCTGGGGTAACTCCTCACCATCCACACCATATACCGTAAATGCCAAAGGACAGGGTCCTGCATGGGACAACTCTCTGTTCGAGGACAATGCCGAGTTCGGTTACGGTATGCTGCTGGCTCAGAACGCCATCAGAGAAGGTCTGCAGGCTAAGGTTACTTCCGTAATGGAGAATGAATCTGCTTCAGCAGAAGTAAAAGAAGCATGTCAGGAATGGCTTGACACCTATGGAAACGGCGCAGAGAACGGCCCTGCTACTGACAAACTGGTAGCTGCATTAGAAGGCATTGACTGTGACGTCTGCAAAGAGATCGTTAAGAAAAAAGACTTCCTCTCCAAGAAATCCCAGTGGGTATTCGGTGGTGACGGATGGGCTTACGATATCGGTTTCGGCGGCGTTGACCATGTCCTCGCAAGCGGAAAAGACATCAACATTATGGTATTTGATACCGAAGTTTACTCCAATACCGGCGGTCAGGCTTCCAAAGCAACCAAGACCGGTGCTGTAGCACAGTTTGCTGCAGGCGGTAAAGATGTGAAGAAGAAAGATCTTGCAAGTATTGCAATGAGCTATGGTTATGTATACGTGGCACAGATCGCTCAGGGTGCTGATTACAATCAGACCGTTAAAGCGATCACCGAAGCAGAGGCATATCCGGGACCATCCCTGATCATCGCTTATGCTCCATGTATCAACCATGGTATCAAGATGGGTATGGGCAAAGCTCAGACCGAAGAGAAACTGGCTGTAGAGACCGGCTACTGGAACAACTTCCGTTTCAACCCGGCAGCAGAGAAGAAATTCACTCTCGACAGCAAAGCTCCGAAGCTTGAAGGATATCAGGACTTCCTGAAAGGCGAAGTAAGATACTCCTCACTGGCCATGAAGGATCCGGAGAGAGCAGCAGAACTGTTCGCTAAGAATGAGGCAGATGCTAAAGAAAGATACGATTATCTGGCTAAGTTGGTTGCACTTTATGGTGATGAATAATTAAAATTAAAAGACGTTCCATATGGGGCGTCTTTTAATTTCCTTATTTTTGGAGGAGTGGTTCCAGAGAGATTGTCTGAGGGGAGAGGGGGTGGGGGGCCGCGTTTGGTTTCGTCGCTGTTTCGGATCGCAAGGGGATCTAAAGCTTCAAAAAATTGTAAAAAGCATGCCCGTAATCCGCGAAACTCGCGGCAAAAGCGGCCGCTCAAACAGTCGTCTCCTTACGGGCATAAAACAATTTTTTGAAGCTTAAGATTCCCTAGCAACCCTGCAAATGCAACGAAACCAAACGCAGCCCCCCACCCCCTCTCCCCTCAGACAATCTCTCCAGCAAACTTATTTCCAACCATAAGGAAAAAATGGGATCCGCATAGTAAGATTGTGAGTCGAAAGTATGTTTAGTGTGAGTGAAATGAGCATATTAGCTGATGTTATGGCGAATATAGTTTGGATCATAGTTCTGATTAGTTTAGAATATGAGAAATCCCCCTATAACTGACGCAGGGATAATAGTTGAAAGAGAGAGGGACTGCGGTGGGGGAACGGGTGGGCTTAGGGTAGGATGGGACGCATTTGCAGGATTGTTAGAGACTCTTAAGTCATAAAATAAGGCGTTATGAGTATGCAGAGCAACTGTTTGAGCATGCTTTTGCGAGTTTTGCGGCGCATACTCATGTTTTTAGCATTATTTTATGACTTTAGAGTCTCTTACGATCCGAAACAGCGTTTCATCCTACCCTAAGCCCACCCGTTCCCCCACCGCAGTCCCTCTCAACGACCACCTACTTCTCCCCAAGCCAAAAAGCAAAAATGCCGCCGACACCTGCAAATATAATACCCGCAATGATAATCAGGATACTCAGATCTTTTAATTGTCCAAATAATCCTGTGTTGTAGAAGATTGCGAAGGGGGAGGAGATGATCAGGCCAAGGATGGCGCAGTAGGTCTGGACTCCGTAGCGTTCGAACAGGAAGGTGATGATTTTGGCAATCAGGAAGATGCCCAGCAGGATGCCGATTCCTAAGGGGAACAGGATCAGGAAGCCGTTGGCTAATGCCGGGATGTCAAAGGTTTTCAGGGCTTCGAGAAAACTTTTGATGGAATCAAGGATTCCGTAGTAGTAGCCGAGGATCATGAGAACAAGAGAGCCGCTGACACCGGGAACGACCATGGTGGCGGATGCTATGATACCGACGAAGAACATTGTTATCATGGTGCCGGGGGTGGCGGTCAGGGTTCTTAATACTTCGTTGTCGGAACGCAGCATCGGAAGGGAGACAGATACTGCAAACAGGATGATAAATGCCAGAGCGCCGGATACCCCGATGGAACGGCGGGATGAGGCGAGTTTTTGTTTTAGCTTGTTAAAGAGCATGGGCAGTCCGCCGAAGATCAGGCCGACAAAGGTCATACAGGTGACGAATGTATGATTGGATAACAGGTATTCGATCAGATAGGTGAAGCCGATCAGGCCGAGGACAACGCCAAGGGCGATCGGGAGCAGAGTTACAGCGCTCTTTTTCCAGTCTTTTAATAAGTTGGAAACGGCTCCGATCAGTTTATCGTAGATTCCCATTGAGAGGGCGATGGTACCGCCGCTGACGCCGGGGATGATGTTGGCGATGCCGATCATCATTCCTTTGATCATATCCATTACAAAATTCATATAATTTCCTCTTTCTGTCTCGATATTTACATTAATTGACACACGAGATTTATTATAGGTTTTGGGGTGGGAAAAGTCAAGCATTCTTCCTATTGGATGCGTAAAATGAACGTAAAATTCGGAGAAAATTGCTATAGGAGTTTTGGTCGAAATGTGTTAGACTATAGCCGATGTAGAATTACGGTTGTATTATGGCAGCGGAGGGGTGTTTATGAGACATTTATGGAAATGTCTGGGGAGATTACTTTTAATATGTATTGGTATTAATTTAATGATAGAGCTTTGCAGCAGAAAGTCACTGGTTTCCATGATTCGGTATCTGGTTACAAGTCCGTTTGCTTTTTGCCTGAATACGGTTTTGATTCTCTGTCCTTTTCTGGTGGTGCTGTTTACCAGGCGAAAGGTATTTGTTGCAACGATTTTAACCGTGGTATGGATAGCGATGGGTATAGTTAACGGTGTGCTTTTGATCTTTCGGACAACACCGTTCACGGCGGCGGATTTCCGGTTGGTGAAGTATGCGCTGTCGATGATTACTTCTTATCTGGAATGGTGGCATATCGTTCTGGCTGTGGCCGGAATTGTGGCTGCGGTATTATTGTGCGTCTGGGTATGGCGGCGGACGAAACGGGATGATTGTCCTGTAGTCTATCGGACATCGGGAGCGGTATCGTTGTTTGTGCTGCTGGTGATGTGGGGATTTTTGAAGGTTTCGATCATTTCCGGTGTGGTGGCTACGCAGTTTGGGAATATTGGACAGGCGTTTCAGGACTATGGTTTTGCATATTGTTTTTCAAATTCGTTGTTTAATACGGGAATTCCGAAGCCGGATGATTACAGCAGTGAAGTAGTGGAAGAGATTGAAAGTGAGATCATGGAGACGCTGCCGGCTGACAGTCCGGCGAATCAGCGGATGCCGAATATCATTATGGTCCAGCTTGAGTCTTTTATGGATCCTGAGCTGTGGGAGAATAATCCGGTTACGGAAGATCCGATTCCTTATTATCGTTCGCTGATGAGACAATATCCATCCGGATATCTCAGTGTTCCGTCGGTAGGTGCAGGCACGGCGAATACGGAATTTGAATGTATTACTGGTATGAATCTCGATTTTTTTGGTCCGGGTGAGTATCCTTATAAGACGGTGCTGCAGAAAACCGTTTGTGAAAGTCTGGCGTTTAATTTAAAATCGCTGGGGTATAAGACACACGCGATTCATAATAACGAAGGAACGTTTTATGACCGGCATAAGGTGTTTGCGCAGCTTGGTTTTGATACGTTTACACCGCTTGAATATATGTATAAGATCGAGCGGAATCCGGCGGGCTGGCCAAAAGACAAAGTACTTGTCGAAGAAGTGGAAAAGACGCTTGATTCATCGCTGGGGGCAGATTTTATCTATACAATATCGGTTCAGGGGCACGGCAAGTATCCGTCGTTTGAATACTATTGCGAACAGATTGGAGAGATGGATCTGTTTGTGAAAGATTTGCTGCGGATGCTGAACAAACGTCATGAACCGACCGTGGTGGTCTTTTATGGTGATCATCTGCCGGGATTTGCCTGGACTGAGGATGAGATGAAGAATCAGTCGCTGTATCAGACAGAATATGTGATCTGGAACAATCTGGGCCTGGAGCCGGTTAAGAAGGATGTGGAGTCTTATCAGATCGGAGCCCATGTGCTGGATCTGCTGGGGATCCATGAGGGAACAATGACGCGTTTCCATCAGCAGTATTTAAACAGCGGCGAATTGGATGAAGAGATGTATCTCGAAGGAATGAAGATCCTGGAATATGATATGTTATATGGCGAACGCAATGTATACGGTGGAGAATCACCATTTGCGGCGACAAGGATGGAGATGGGGATTACGCCGATTATCCAGCGGACGACAGTCCGTACCGATGGTCAGATTACGGTTTTTGGTGAGAACTTTAATGACTACTCATATATATGCGTGAACGGAAAGGCCGTAGATACGCCATATAAACACGAACAGCGGTTGATTGCTGAAGATGTATCGCTAAAAGAAGGGGATGTCATTACCGTACAGCAGATCGGTAAAGATAAAATTTCTTTAGGTACCGCAAAAAAAGGTCCGGGCTCATGAGCATACGGACTTTTTTTGTATGAAATCAATCATTTGGGTAAAATTGATGGTGGGGGATAAGGAAATGTGGTAGGATAGTAAAAGAAATATTGGGATTGGAGAAAGAGGATGAGTGGGTATTTATATCTGATATTTGTGGCAGTGAGTTTTCTGGCTTCTATTGTGGGATCCATCTGCGGAATTGGCGGCGGGATTCTGGTTAAACCGGTATTGGATGCGTTTGGTGTATTAAGTGTGGCGGCTATCAGCTTCTTGTCCGGATGCACTGTTTTGGGGATGAGCTGTTATTCGATGATTCGAAATATGAAATCCGGAGAATCTCTGGTTGATGCCGGGACAGGAACACCGCTGGCACTGGGGGCTGCTGTTGGCGGCATTGCCGGGAAGATACTGTTTCAGTCGGTTTCTGCCATGTTTACAGATAAAGATATGGTGGGAGCAGTTCAGGCCGCCTGTCTGCTTGTGATTACAATTGGTACACTGCTTTATACCATTAAAAAAGAAGCCATACGTACCCATCATGTTAAAAACCGCATGGTTTGTGTAACCATCGGGGTGGTTCTGGGCGTGTTGTCTTCTTTTTTAGGAATCGGGGGCGGACCGATCAATCTGGTCGTCCTGTTTTATTTTTTTTCAATGGACACCAAAACGGCCGCCCAGAATTCCCTCTATATTATTTTATTTTCTCAGATTACAAGCCTGATCAGTACCCTGACTTCCGGATCGATACCGGAATTTTCCCTGATTCTGCTTTTGATGATGGTGACAAGCGGTATTCTGGGTGGTGCCTGCGGGCGTGTTATCAATAAAAAAATGGATGAACGGCTGGTGGACAAGCTGTTTATTGCACTGATGTGTGTTATTATCGGGATCAATGCTTATAATATTTACCGCTTCCTGTCGTGACAACAGCTATGGGAGCAAATTTAAATATTGATTAATTCATATTCCCTGCGGCCGATGCCAAGTTTTACGGCGTGGTCAATACAGACTTCCCAGTTGGTCTCCGGGTGGGTGTTGCTGAAGTGATCGGCATGGACGTGAGGCTGCTCGCTGAGGATGCTTCCGGCGATGACCGGCTGGCGGTTAACGGCATCGGCACAGGCGGTATCCAGTGCGACCGGGTCAAATGAGGCAAACATGCCGACATCGGGAACGATCGGGATATCATTTTCAGAGTGGCAGTCGCAGTAAGGAGAAACATCGCATACCAGGCTGATGTGGAAGTGGGGCCGGTTTTTTAATACAGCCCAGGTGTATTCTGCAATTTTCTTATTTAATATATCGTTTGATTCGTCATAGGCGGTTGCAACGGCATCGACCGGACAAACGCCGATACAGCGGCCGCAGCCGACACAGCGGTCATGACTGATAGAGGCCTTGCGGTTTGTGATGGTGATTGCACTGTGGGCACATACTTTGGTACAGGCACCGCAGCCAATGCAGATATCCTGCTCTACATGCGGTTTTCCGGCATTGTGCTGTTCCATCTTACCGGCTCTGGAACCGCAGCCCATTCCGATGTTCTTCAGGGCGCCGCCGAAACCGGTGCTTTCATGGCCTTTGAAATGGCTCAGGGAGATAAAAATATCGGCATCCATGATGGCACGTCCGATTTTGGCTTCCTTTACATATTCGCCGTCAATCGGGACCAGGGTTTCGTCAGTACCTTTCAGGCCATCGGCGATGATCACGTGGCAGCCGGTGGAAAACGGGCTGAAGCCATTCTCGTAAGCGGCATCCATGTGATCCAGGGCATTTTTTCTTCTGCCGACATAGAGGGTATTGCAATCAGTCAGAAACGGACGTCCCTGCTCCGCTTTGATTATATCAACCAGTACTTTGGCGTAGTTGGGGCGGAGATAAGCGAGGTTGCCGGGCTCTCCGAAGTGGATCTTGACAGCGGTAAACTTATTCTCAAAAGAAATCTGTTTTGTCATTCCTGCGCGCTGAATCAGACGGTTCAGTTTCTGCAGCAAATTCTCTGAATATGTGGCTTTGAAGCTGGTGTAATATACTTTTGATTTTTCCATCTCATACTCCTTACGAATTAATTGCGGATATATTATCAATAACAGCATTATCATAGCATACTTGTGAAAATCATACAACTGTGATAGACTTAACTTTAATTATGAATCAACAGACAGGAGGATATACATATGGAACCAAAACAGTCGCTTGATACAATCTGCATACAGGGCGGATGGCAGCCGAAGAACGGTGAGCCGAGGGTTCTGCCGATTTACCAGAGTACAACTTATAAGTACGAGACCAGTGAACAGATGGGACGATTGTTTGATCTGGAAGAGAGCGGATATTTTTATACCCGCCTGGCGAATCCGACGAATGATGCGGTCGCTTCAAAGATCTGTGCATTAGAAGGCGGAGCGGCAGCAATGCTCTTGTCATCAGGCCAGGCAGCCAATATGTATGCGATTATTAATATTTGTTCAGCCGGTGATCATGTGGTGAGTGCGGCTACCATTTATGGCGGGACCTCAAACCTGTTTACCGTTACACTGAAGCGGTTTGGGATTGAATGTACCCTGGTAGATCCGGATGCATCGGAAGAAGAACTGGAGCAGGCATTTAAGCCGAATACAAAAGCGGTATTTGGTGAGACCATTGCCAATCCGGCCCTGGTAGTGCTGGATATCGAAAAGTTTGCCCGTCTGGCTCATAAGCACAGTGTTCCTTTGATTATAGACAATACCTTTGCAACGCCAATCAATTGCCGCCCGTTTGAATGGGGGGCAGATATCGTGACTCATTCCACAACAAAGTATATGGATGGACACGCGATGTGTGTCGGCGGCTGTATTGTAGACAGCGGCAATTTTGACTGGGATGCGCATGCTGACAAGTTCCCGGGACTGACTGCACCGGATGATTCCTATCATGGTGTGATATATACCGAACGTTTTGGCAAGGGGGCATTTATTACAAAAGCAACGGTACAGCTGATGCGTGATATGGGATCGATTCAGTCACCGCAGAATGCGTTTTTGCTGAATGTCGGTCTGGAGACACTTCACCTGAGAGTTCCGCGTCACTGTGAGAATGCTTTAAAAACGGCACAGTATCTGCAGTCACGTGAGGACGTTGAGTGGGTAAAATATCCGGGACTGGAAGGCGATAAGTATTATGATCTGGCGCAGAAGTATATGCCGGAGGGTACCTGCGGTGTAATATCTTTCGGCCTGAAGGGCGGACGGAAGGCAGCTGAGAAGTTTATGGATGGTTTAAAACTGGCAGCAATCGTGACTCATGTTGCCGATGCCCGGACCTCAGTACTGCATCCGGCCAGTCATACCCACAGGCAGTTAAACGATGTGCAGCTGGCAGAAGCCGGTGTTGATCCGGGAATGATCCGTTTCAGCGTGGGAATTGAAGATGTAAAGGACATTATAGCAGATCTGGAGCAGGCATTAGCATAAGAGGAAAGACAATTGAAACGCGAAAAATGGGGGAAATTACTGCGGCTTATCTTCGGGCGGACGACTATTTTTGCATTATCATTGATTGTGCAGATTATGGTGCTGTTTGCAGCATTCCGGTGGATCAGTAATTATATATATTTATATGGCGGCTTTACGCTGCTCAGTGCAGTGGTTGTGATTTATATTATTAATAAACGCCAGAATCCTTGCTACCAGCTGGCCTGGGTGATACCGGTATCAATCATACCGGTATTTGGTGCGTTATTTTATTTGTTCGTGGAATTTCAGCGCGGACCGCGAAGGCTGAGCCGCCGGCTTCAGTATCAGCTGGATGCAACAGCATCATACCTGGAGCAGGCACCGCAGGTAAAAGATCGTCTGACGAAGGAGAGCTGCCGGGCCGGTCATCTGGCTGACTATGTCCGTAACTTTGGCGGTTATCCGGTTTATGACAAAACTCATGCCGAATATTTTTCGCTGGGTGATACCATGTATCCGGCCATGCTGAGAGAACTGCGCCAGGCAAAACGTTATATATTCATGGAGTATTTTATTATTGAACGCGGTGAGATGTGGAATACGATACTGGAGATTCTGGAAGAGAAGGTTAAGGCCGGCGTGGAAGTCAGGGTGATGTATGACGGAATGCTGAGTCTCTACCAGCTTCCCGTCCGTTATCCGGAAGAACTGCAGGCAAAGGGGATTCAGTGTAAGATCTTTTCGCCGGTCAGACCGGTCCTGTCAACCTATCAGAACAACCGGGACCACCGCAAGATTCTGGTTGTTGACGGACATACTGCGTTTACCGGAGGAATCAATCTGGCCGATGAATATATAAACCGCAAAGAACGGTTTGGCCACTGGAAAGATACGGGGATTATGCTGAAAGGCAAGGCGGTGACCAGCTTTACCATGATGTTTCTGCAGATGTGGAATATTGGCAGCAGTGAACCGGAGTTATATCAGAATTATCTGTGTGATCCCGATTATTTTCATTCGCCGCGGCTGAATATGGACGGATATGTTATGCCGTTCGGCGACAGTCCGTTGGATGACGAACCGGTAGGACAGTATGTTTACATGGATATTCTGAACGAAGCCAGGCAATATGTTCATATTATGACCCCGTATCTGATTCTGGACAGTGATATGATGACGGCATTGACGTTTGCGGCCAAGCGGGGCATTGAAATCATTATTATCATGCCTCATATCCCTGACAAGATATATGCTTATGTACTGGCCCGTTCTTATTATGAAGAGCTGCTGCTGGCCGGAGTTAAAATATACGAATATACACCGGGATTTATTCATGCCAAGTCATTCACCAGTGATAATGAGAAGGCGGTCGTCGGCAGTATTAATCTGGATTACCGCAGTCTGTATCTGCATTTTGAATGTGCGGCGTATTTGTATAAAAACGAAGCGGTGATGCAGGCGGAACGGGATTTTCAGGAGACGCTGTTAATGTGTCAGGAGATTACGGTTTTGGACTGCCGGCAGTATCCGCCTTTAAAACGGCTGACGGGCCGGGTTTTACGGTTGTTTGCACCGTTGATGTAAAGAGATGTTAAATCATAAGAAATCGTTGTTTACCGGCTGAGAATTCAGTTGGGAAGCAATGGTTTCTTTTTGTATAAATTGAAAAAAGCAGGGGATAATAAGCCGCAGATAATATGGAAAGGTGGATCATAAAATGGCCAAGAGACAGGAAACAAAATCACTGGAGCAGAAACTTGACGAAAAAGATCTGGAAAAAAAAGAAGATGAAAAACTGGAAGAATACGGCCAGATGACCCTGGAAAGAAATGAAGATAAAAAGAAGATTCATCTGCTGTCAATTATTGGCGAAGTAGAAGGGCATGAGAATGCTTCGGGAAATACAAAAGCAACCAAATACGATCACATTCTGCCGCAGCTGGCGGCACTGGAAGACGATGACAGTGTGGACGGATTACTGGTGCTGTTAAATACTTCAGGCGGTGATGTGGATGCCGGACTGGCGATTGCGGAGATGATCGCTTCCTTATCGATGCCAACCGTATCCCTGGTTTTGGGCGGAAGTCATTCGATCGGAGTCCCTTTGGCGGTATCAACTGACTATTCGTTCATTGTACCGACCGGAACGATGATGGTACATCCGGTACGGATGAGCGGTCTGGTAATCGGTACTTCCCAGACTTATGAATATTTTAATATGATTCAGGACCGGATTCTGACCTTTATCAGCAAACATTCCAGTATTGAGTATGATCAGGTGAAAAAGCTGATGCACAATACCGAAATGCTGACCAGAGATCTGGGAACAATGCTGGTCGGAGAGCAGGCGGTGGATGAGGGACTGATCAATGAAGTCGGCGGAATCCGTGAGGCACTGAGGAAACTGTATGAGATGATTGAGGCAGGATAAAAATCCTGCGGCACTTGCAATTCTTCCTGATTTTTTGTATACTTACTTCAATGGAAAAACAGGAGGCTTTGACCCGTGGCAACAAGTAAAAAAAGAACAACAAATCAAACAACCAGAAAACCAGGCAGACCTAAAAAGACAGAAACGCAGCCACTGCAGGAGAATTTCATCAGGGCAGAACTGCTCATTATTCTTTCTTTTGCTCTGGCCGTTCTGTTATTTTTAAGCAATTTTCACCTGTGTGGCGCTGCAGGTGATTTTTTTCGTGCCGTCCAATTAGGTGTCTTTGGCGTGATCGGCTACGCTGTTCCGATCTTTTTGTTTACCGGTACCTGCTTTTATATGTCGAATCAGGGAAACCGGACGGCAGCGGTTAAAATGGCGGCCGTGATTGTAGGGACGATTACTTTATGTGCTTTTTTACAGCTGTTCTTTGGGATTACCCTGACAGAGGAACAGTCGCTGTTTGAATATTACAAAAGTTCATCGGCAAATGGTGCGGGCGGAGGCCTGCTGGGCGGGCTTGTCTGTCATCTTTTGATCTCGGTTCTGGGAAAGGTCGGTGCCGGCCTGGTTCTGACGGTATTACTTTTGATCTGTATTGTTTTTATCACTGAGAAGTCAGTAGTAAAGGTAGTCCAAAAGAGCGGCAATGCAGCTTATCAGCACGCCAGGGAAGACATGGACCGCCGTCGGGAACGAAATGCTGAACGCCGTGAAGAACAGCAGCGGCTGCGGGAAGAGCAGCGGGTCAGAGGGGTCAATCTTGATTCTACCTATCTGACTGAGCCGGAGACAGAAGAAGAGCAGTCATACATAGAGGATACGGTGCCTGTTGTTCAGCATGCGGAAACGACTGAACCGGTTCTGACGGCAGAAAGCCGGGCGAATCCGGATGTCTTCAGCGGTAATATTGCGATGCCGCAGGATTATCAGGATGATGACAGTGTGCCGTTTGATACGGATATTCCGGCAGCTTCTTTTGCCGTGACAGAAGAGCCTGAAATTCCGCCGGTTTCGATACCGGTACCGGAACCGCAGCCAGTGGTATTGTCAAGCAGAATACCGGTAGAACCGGAGCCGGAAGGTGATTTTTATCAGACGGATGCTTCTGAGCGGGGCGTCAATTACGACGGTTTCTTTATTCCGGAGGAACCAAAGCAGGTAATTACCGCTTCCGGCAAGGTGATTGATACTGATACGGAGGCACTCAGCAAAAAACTTGAGACCAGGCGTCAGGAAGCCAGAGAGAATGATGAAATCAGTGTTTCACAGCAGATTCAGGAGAAGCAGGAAGAGCCGAAGAAAGAATACATTTATCCGCCGGTCAGCCTGTTAAAACGCGGTAAGGTAAATGGTTCGTTTTCCGATAAAATATACAAAGAGACGGCGATTAAGCTGCAGCAGACCCTGCGTGATTTTGGGGTGGGGGTTACTGTAACCAATATCAGCTGCGGACCATCGGTAACCCGTTATGAACTGCATCCGGAACAGGGGGTTAAGGTCAGCCGGATTGTTGGCCTCGCCGATGATATCAAGCTGAGTCTGGCGGCGGAGGATATCCGTATTGAAGCGCCGATTCCGGGCAAGTCGGCCGTCGGAATCGAAGTGCCGAACAAAGAAAACAATATGGTATACCTGCGTGAACTGCTGGAAGCAGAATCATTTAAAAAACATGAATCCCGGCTCGCTTTTGCGGTTGGTAAGGATATCGGCGGACAGGTTGTGGTGACTGATATTGCCAAGATGCCTCATATGCTGATAGCCGGTGCAACCGGTTCAGGTAAATCGGTATGTATCAATACCCTGATTATGAGTATTATCTTTAAGTCCAGTCCGGACGATGTAAAGCTGATCATGGTCGATCCCAAGGTCGTGGAACTGAGTGTATACAATGGTATTCCTCATCTGCTGATTCCGGTTGTGACCGATCCGAAGAAGGCATCAGGAGCTCTTAACTGGGCGGTAGCAGAGATGACCGACCGTTATAAGAAGTTTGCGGACTACAATGTCCGTGACCTGAAAGGTTATAATGCCAAAGTTGAGAGTATTAAAGACATTGAGGATGAGAATAAACCTAAGAAACTGCCGCAGATCGTTATTATCGTGGACGAGCTGGCAGATCTGATGATGGTGGCGCCGGGTGAGGTGGAAGATGCGATCTGCCGTCTGGCTCAGCTGGCCAGGGCAGCAGGTATCCATCTGATCATTGCGACGCAGCGGCCGTCAGTAAATGTTATTACCGGTCTGATTAAGGCTAATGTGCCGTCCCGGATTGCATTTTCAGTATCTTCGGGAGTGGATTCCCGTACAATTATTGATATGAACGGAGCGGAGAAGCTGCTGGGAAAAGGCGATATGCTCTTTTATCCGTCCGGATTCCCCAAACCGCAGCGTGTGCAGGGCGCATTTGTGTCGGATCAGGAAGTCCAGAAGGTTGTTGATTTCCTGACCCAGCAGGGCCTGACTACGGATTACAGTCCTGATGTGCAGCAGCAGATCAATTCGGCACCGGCAGCGGCGGCAGCAGCCGCCGGAGGCAGCGGCAGCGGCCGGGATGAATATTTTGCTGAAGCCGGAAAGTTTATTGTGGAAAAGGAAAAAGCTTCAATCGGTATGCTGCAGCGGGTCTTCAAAATAGGGTTTAACCGGGCAGCCAGAATTATGGATCAGCTGGCAGATGCGGGGATTGTCGGCGAAGAAGAAGGTACCAAGCCAAGAAAGGTTCTGGTAAACATGGAGGAACTGGAAGCACTGATGCAGAACCTGGATAATTAGTCATAATCATTTATATAAGAGGAGGAGCGGGAATGAAAACAGATATTCAAATTGCACAGGAGACAGTGATGCAGCCGATCAAAGATGTGGCTGTAAGATACGGGATCGGTGAGGACGACCTCGAATTATACGGTAAGTATAAGGCAAAGCTGACCGACGAACTGTGGGATAAGGTCAAAGACAGAAGCGACGGAAAACTGGTTCTGGTAACAGCGATCAATCCGACTCCTGCCGGTGAAGGCAAGACGACGACAACGATCGGTCTGGGTGATGCCTTATCAAAGCTTGGCAGGAAGACATTGATGGCGCTTCGTGAACCATCCCTGGGCCCGTGCTTCGGGATCAAAGGCGGGGCCGCCGGCGGCGGATTTGCCCAGGTGGTTCCGATGGAAGACTTAAACCTGCATTTTACCGGTGATTTCCATGCAATTACTTCAGCGAATAATCTGCTTTCCGCATTACTCGACAATCACATCCAGCAGGGAAATGAGCTGCAGATCGATACCAGGCAGGTGCTGTGGAAACGCTGCCTGGATATGAACGACCGGGTACTTCGTAATGTTGTGGTGGGACTGGGCGCCAAACCGGACGGTGTTGTCAGGGAAGACCATTTTGTCATCACCGTTGCATCAGAGATTATGGCAATTCTTTGCCTGGCCAATGATATGAAGGATTTAAAAGAACGGCTGGGACGAATTATCGTTGCATATAATTATGCGGGGGAACCAATTACCGCAGCTCAGCTTCGTGCGGTCGGGGCGATGGCGGCACTGCTGAAAGATGCCATTAAGCCGAATATTATCCAGACACTGGAGCATAACGGGGCATTGGTTCACGGCGGACCATTTGCTAATATTGCGCATGGCTGCAACAGCGTCAGGGCAACGAAAACGGCACTGAAGCTTGCTGACATTGTGGTAACAGAAGCAGGTTTCGGAGCCGATCTGGGTGCTGAAAAGTTCTTAAACATCAAATGCCGGAAAGCCGGACTGAAACCGGATGCGGTTGTGCTTGTTGCGACCGTCAGAGCCTTAAAATATAATGGCGGGGTTGCAAAAGCTGATCTGGGAACGGAAAATCTGGCAGCGCTTGAAAAAGGCATTGTCAATCTGGAGAAACATATTGAAAATATCCAGAAGTTTGGTGTGCCGGTGGTAGTTACACTCAACTCCTTTACCGGTGATACCAAAGCCGAATATGAGTTTATCCGGTCATTTTGTGAAGAGCGCGGCTGCGAATTTGCCTTGTCAGAAGTGTGGGCAGACGGTGGCGCAGGCGGAATCGCTCTGGCTGAGAAAGTGATTGAGACCCTGGAACAGAAAGAAAGCCGCTATCATCCGCTCTATACCGATGAGATGAGCCTGAAAGAGAAGATTCAGACGGTGGCAACCGAAATATATGGAGCCGACGGTGTATCATATGCTCCGGCAGCAGCCAGAGCGCTGGCAAAGATTGAGGAGATGGGATTTGGTGAACTGCCGGTATGTATGGCCAAGAACCAGTATTCGTTATCCGATGACCAGACAAAGCTTGGCCGGCCAAGCGGTTTTGATATTCAGGTAAGAGATGCCTATGTATCAGCCGGAGCCGGATTTGTAGTGGTGCTGACCGGTGCCATTATGACGATGCCGGGACTGCCAAAAAAACCGGCGGCAGATAATATCGATGTAAATGATCAGGGCGTCATTACCGGATTGTTCTGATAACAGGAAAGGAAACAGGATGCAGTTAAAAGAATGGTTTAAAGATATTCCGTATCAGCTGATACAGGGGGATATGGAGCAGGCGGCTTCGGAGGTGGTTTTTGATTCCAGAAAGGCAGCCCCGGGAAGCATTTTTGTATGTATGTGCGGAACAAAAGTTGACTCACATGATTTTATTCCGGATGTTATTGCAGCCGGGACTAAGGTCCTGGTAACAGAGCGAAAAGTGAAAGTACCGGAAGATGTAACCGTGATTTCGGTGGACAACGCAAGGGCGGCACTCGCCAGGCTTTCTGCGGCGCGCTTTGATTATCCGGCGAAGAAAATGCTGATGATCGGAGTGACCGGAACAAAGGGCAAGACAACAACAACCCATATGCTCAAAACCATTATGGAACAGGCCGGGAAGAAGACCGGAATGATCGGTACCAACGGTGTGACGATCGGAGATGAGCATTACCCTACGGTCAATACCACTCCGGAATCTTATGACCTTCACAGGTATTTTGCCCGGATGGCGGAGGCCGGGTGCGAATGCTGTGTGATGGAGGTGTCCTCCCAGGCTTTTAAAATGCATCGTGTTGACGGTATTATGTATGATTATGCGCTGTTCACCAACATCTCTCCGGACCATATCGGTCCTGATGAACATGACAGCTTTGAGGAATATCTGGATTGTAAGCGGATGATTTTTGATCAGTGCCGTTATGCCCTGATCAACCAGGATGATGATCATTTTGAAGAAATTATAAATGGAATCTCCTGCGAATGGAGCGGCTTCAGTCTCAGACAAGAGGCGCGGTTTATGGCTGAGCATATCAGATATGTGTCGGAACCTGACTTTGTCGGTCTGGAATTTAATATTGTGGAAGGTACCGGTGCAAACAGGCTGCCGCTGCGGGTCAGCCTGCCGGGCAAGTTTAATGTATATAACGCCCTTGCGGCAGCGGCTGTTGCTCTTTGCGAACATGTTCCGGCAGATAAGATCAGGCAGGCGCTGCAGCACCTGAGAATTGACGGCCGCATGGAGATTGTCTACTCCTGCGAAAAGTTCTGTGTAATTGTAGATTATGCACATAATGCCGTCAGTATGGAGAGTCTGCTTGAAACGCTGCGCGAATATCATCCGAAACGTCTTGTCTGCATCTTTGGCTGCGGCGGAAACCGTTCCAAAGACAGACGTTATGCGATGGGAACGATTGCCGGGAAAATGGCAGATCTCTCGATTATTACGGCAGATAACTCCCGGTTTGAAAAAGTTGAAGATATCATGGCTGACATCCGCGGCAGCATTGAAAAGACCGGCGGAACCTTTGTGGAGATACCGGATCGCCGGGCTGCGATTCAATACAGCATCCATCAGGCCCAGCCGGGGGATATGATTGCCGTGATCGGAAAAGGCCATGAGGACTATCAGGAGATAGATGGTGTCCGGTATCCGTTTCTGGACCGCAGTGTAGTGGCTGAGACTATAGCAAATTGGAAAGAACAGGGAAATTAAGATATGGAACAGATAACGGTAAATGATATTGTCACGGCAACCGGGGGAACGCTTCTATGCGGCAGTCCGGATACGCCGGTAGTACATTTAAGCATTGATTCCCGCACCATGAAGGGCGACGATTTGTTTGTGCCGATTATCGGTGAAAAAGTGGATGCCCATCGATTCATTGACCAGGCATTTGCTTCCGGGGCAGTGGCGGTCCTGACCAGTGAACATGATGAGATGTCGGATTCCCATCCGTGGATTCGGGTGGCTGATACAAAAGCAGCACTTCAGGCGGTCGGTTCTTATTACCGCAGCCGCCTCAGCCTGCCGCTGATCGGGATCACCGGCAGCGTCGGCAAGACAACAACCCGTGAAATGGTAGCGGCAGCCTTATCCGCAGGATTTAACGTTTATAAAACACCGGGCAACAGCAACAGCCAGGTGGGCGTTCCGATTACCTTGTCCGAGATTAAACAGGGTGATCAGATCGGCGTCCTCGAACTGGGGATGAGTGAACCGGGGGAGCTGACGGTAATTGCAAAGATCGCCAGAGTGGATATGGCGGTGATCACCAATATCGGTGTCACCCATATTGAACAGCTGGGAACGCAGGAGAATATTTACCGTGAAAAGATGACGATTCAGGATGGTCTGAAAGACGGTGGAATTTTGTTCCTGAATGGTGATGATGAGTGGCTGAAGGATACGTCGGCCAAATCCGGATGCCGGACGATTTATTACGGGACCGGAGACAACAGCATATACCGGGCGGAGGATATTCGTCTGGAAGAAGGATATCCGGTGTTTACTGCGGTATGTAATGGTGTCAGACTGCCGGTTCATCTGAGTATTATGGGACGTCATAACGTGCTCAACGCCATGGTGGCGCTGGCGGTGGCTGATGTTAACGGCGTACCGCTTCCGGGGGCGGTGAAGGCGCTGGAAGCATTTACCGGCTTTAAGAATCGCCAGCAGACTTATGAAAACAATGGTATTACAATTATTGATGATACATACAATGCCAGTCCGTCATCGATGAAAGCCGGACTTGAGGTATTGCATTCCATGACCAGAGCAGGCCGGAAGGTGGCGGTTCTGGCGGATATGAAGGAACTTGGTGAGGATGCGGTATTGTTTCACCGGGAGATCGGCAGATTTTTAAAATCCTGTCCGGTTGATATTCTGGTGACGCTGGGGGATCTGGCCGGAGAAATCAGAATCGGGATGGAAGAGGCAGGCGCTGCGGCACTTTGTTACCACTTCGGGGCGGATGGACTGGCAGAACTTATGGATGCCCTGGATCAGCTGCTGAAACCGGGGGATTGTGTGCTGTTAAAAGGATCAAACAGTATGAAGCTGGGAACAGCAGCAGCCCGCTTAATCGAAGGTTCGGCGGAAAGTATAGAAAACAGGTGATAAAATGACACCTCGGTATGCAAGTATTATTGTTGATATTTCACACGAGAATGTTGACCGGACATTCCAATACCGGATCCCGGAAGCACTGCTTTCGGAGATCCGGATCGGAACGCAGGTCAGCATTCCTTTTGGTACGGGTAACCGGACCAGAAAAGGGTATGTGGTGGATATCACAGATAAGACGGAATATGATGAGAATAAAATAAAAGAGATAGCTGGGATAGTGTCGAAAAGTATTACGGCAGGATCCCAGCTGATTCAGCTGGCCTGGTGGATGAAAGAACAGTATGGGTCAACCATGAACCAGGCGATGAAAACAGTTCTGCCGGTCAAACGGCAGATTAAATCGAGAAATAAAGAAGTAGTGCAGACCCTTTTAAAGGACAGTCATCAGGGAAATAAGGACGCAATTCTGTTAAATCAGGAGCAGCAGCAGATTGCTGATGTTTTTGCCGGAGACTGGCAAAACGGTGACCGGACACCATACCTGATTCATGGCGTAACCGGCAGCGGTAAAACCGAAGTGTATATGGCAATGATCGATCAGGTACTGGCCATGGGCCGGCAGGTAATTGTTCTGATCCCGGAGATTTCGCTGACTTATCAGACGGTTATGCGTTTTTACCAGCGTTACGGAGACCGGATCAGTGTTATGCACTCCAAACTTTCAGCTGGAGAACGTTATGATCAGTTTAAGCGGGCTTCAAATGGGGAAACTGATATTATGATAGGCCCGCGTTCGGCGTTGTTTACACCGTTTCCTTCACTGGGGCTGGTGGTAATTGATGAAGAGCAGGAAGGTGCCTATAAGAGTGAAGTTACGCCCCGCTATCATGCCCGGGAGGTGGCCGTTAAACTGACTGAGATGAATGATGCCCAACTGGTACTGGGATCAGCGACACCATCGGTGGAAGCTTATACAATGGCCAAAGATGGTCGTTATAAGTTATTTGAACTGACGAAACGTGCCGGTGACGGCAGCCAGATGGCAAAAACAGAAGTGATCGACCTGCGCGAAGAGATGAAGCGGGGAAATAAATCGATCTTCAGCGAACGGCTGCAGGGACTGATCGCCGAACGTCTGGAAAAGAAAGAGCAGGTTATTCTTTTCATGAATCGGCGGGGATATTCAAGCTTTGTATCCTGCCGTTCCTGTGGTGAGGCGGTTAAATGTCCGCATTGTGATGTATCACTGACTCTGCACAATAACAGATATCGCCGGATGGAGGCGGGCGGGAATGCTTCTGACCGCCTTGTATGCCACTACTGCGGTTATGCAATACCAATGCCGAAGAACTGCCCTTCCTGCTCATCTCCATATCTGGCCGGATTTGGCGTGGGGACTCAAAAGATTGAAGAAATGGCCCGGCAGATGTTTCCGGATGCCAGGATTTTAAGAATGGATTTTGATACTACTTCGCGAAAAGGCGGTCATGAGAGCATACTCAGCACTTTTTCAAAAGGCGAGGCCGATATTTTAATCGGTACCCAGATGATTGTAAAAGGGCATGATTTTCCCAAGGTAACACTGGTCGGGATTCTGGCGGCCGATGTATCGCTTTATGCTCCTGATTACCGGTGTGCGGAACGGACCTTCCAGCTGCTGGTTCAGGCAGCGGGGCGGGCGGGGCGGGGCAGCCGGCCGGGGATTGCCGTGATTCAGACGTATATGCCGGATCACTACAGTATTCAGGCTTCTGCTACACAAAATTATGAGGATTTTTACCATCAGGAAATGGGGTATCGTAAGCTGATGCATTATCCCCCGGCCTGCCATCTATTGACGATTCAGGTGGCCGGCAAGGATGAAGAACGGCTTGATGCGGCGGCCGGACAGGTAAAAGAGATTGCTTCACAGGCCGGTGAAAATGCTGTAATCATTGGGCCGGTACCGGCTTCGGTGTACAAAGTTAATGATATTTACAGAAAAATTTTATATCTGAAACATCAAAATTATGATATACTAATAAGAATACAGAAGCGTCTTCAGGTTTTTTGGGATGAATCAGAAGAAAGCCGTGTGAATACAATACAGTACGATTTTACGTAACAGTCCGGGCGGCGGGAAATTGTGTGCAAAAACAGCTGTCAAGCTTGCTTGTAAAGATGTTTTTGTACACAATTTCACATCGGATGGACATCCGATGCTTCTTGAATGGCTTTATCTTTCAAGAAGATGGACCGGCAGCCGCTACGATTTTACACACGAAAGGAATGGGACAGGATATGGCAATTCGACAGATTAGAACGATAGGTGACGACATTTTAAGAAAAGAATGCAAACCGGTTACGGTTATGACGCCCAGAATTCAGGAATTGATTGAAGATATGTTTGAAACGATGTACGAGGCGAACGGAGTAGGGCTGGCCGCCCCGCAGGTTGGTATTTTAAAACAGATTGTGGTAATTGATGTGGACGACGGCAACCAATATGTCCTGATCAATCCGGAGATTATAGAGACCGAAGGAAGCCAGACCGGACCCGAGGGATGCCTCAGTGTACCGGGCAAATCCGGCACGGTGACCAGACCAAATTATGTAAAGGTACGTGCCCGGGATGAGAATATGGATACGTTTGAACTGGAAGGCGAAGAGCTTCTGGCACGGGCAATCTGTCATGAATGCGGACATCTTCATGGTGAGCTGTTTGTGGACAAGGTAGAGGGCGAACTGCTGGATGCGGATCTGGAAGAAGAGGAACAAGAATAGGTACAAGAATAGGAACGGATAGATTATGAGAATAATATTTATGGGAACACCGGATTTTTCGGTGCCGACATTAAAACGTCTGATTGAATCCGACCACGAAGTGGCGGCGGTTGTGACCCAGCCGGATAAGCCTAAGGGGCGCGGCAAGGAGATTCAGATGCCGCCGGTCAAGGAAGTGGCGTTACAGCATCAGATTCCGGTTTATCAGCCGGTCCGGGCCAGAGATGCGGATTTTATTGAAGAGATGCGGGCTTTGCAGCCGGATGTTATGGTAGTGATTGCATTTGGCCAGCTGCTTTCAGCTGAGCTGCTTGACGTACCTAAGCACGGCTGCATTAATATTCATGCGTCGTTGCTGCCGAAGTACCGCGGTGCGTCACCGATCCAGTGGGCGGTGATCAACGGGGAAAAAGAGAGCGGCATTATGACAATGATGATGGCCGAAGGTATGGATACCGGAGATATACTTGATACATTAACAGTTACGCTGGATGAAAAAGAGACCGGCGGAAGTTTATTTGACCGTCTGAGTCTGCTGGGCGGAGATTTACTTCTGCAGACCCTGCAGAAGATGGAAGACGGCAGTCTGGTCCGTACCCCTCAGGATGATACCCAGGCGACCTATGTCAGGAAGATATCCAAGACTCTCGGTGATATTGACTGGTCGATGCCGGCCCGGGAGATTGAACGCCTGATCAGGGGCCTGAATCCCTGGCCGAGTGCTTATACACACTGGAACGGCAAATTGTTGAAGATTTGGGAAGCGGATGTGTTAGAGGAATCAGAAGCCGGGACACCGGGGCAGGTTACGGAAGCTTCGGGGGATGTACTTAAGGTGCAGACCGGTGATGGTGTATTGCGTATTAACTGCCTTCAGCTGGAAGGCAAGAAACGAATGGATACCGCAGCTTTTTTGCGCGGTTATCCGGTTGAGAAAGGCTGCAAGCTTGAAAGGAGCTGATTAGATGTACGGTTTTTATCCGGGGATGGGGTATGGAATGGATCCGACGATTATTCTGGTGTTGATTGGTGCTTTGCTTTCGATGTGGGCATCAGGACGGGTAAAGGGCACGTTTCAGAAGTATTCCGGTGTCAGAAGCATGACAGGAATGACCGGTGCCGAAGCCGCTAAAAGGCTTTTGAATTCACAGGGCATTTATGATGTGACAGTCCAGGCAGTCAGAGGACAGCTCACCGACCATTATGACCCAAGGACAAAGACAGTCAATCTTTCCGAGTCTGTCTACAATCAGCGTTCGGTTGCTGCGATTGGTGTTGCTGCCCACGAATGCGGGCATGCGATTCAGGACAATGTCGGTTATACGCCGCTGAAGCTGCGGGCTGCCTTTGTTCCGGTTGCAAACTTCGGCAGTCAGCTGGCCTGGCCGTTGATTGTGATCGGTATCATATTCGGTGCCTCTTCTTTTATAGGAATCGGTATCTGGATGTTCGTGCTGGCGGTATTGTTTCAGCTGATTACCTTGCCGGTTGAGTTCAACGCTTCCAGCCGGGCGACACAGCTGCTGGGAACGGTAGGGATTTTACAGGATCAGGAAGTAGAACAGACGAAAAAAGTATTAGGAGCAGCCGCCCTCACTTATGTGGCAGCGGCAGCCGGATCGATATTACAGCTTCTGCGTCTGATTATTTTATTTGGAGGACGGAGAAGAGATGACTAAGCAGACAGACAGCCGCGAGATTGTGCTCGATATTCTGATGGAGATTCTGGAGAAGGGCAGTTACAGTCATCTTGTACTGCGTCAGGCTCTGGACAAGTATCAGTATCTGGATAAACAGGACCGGGCTTTCATTACACGGGTGACAGAGGGTACGATCGAATACCGGATCACCATAGATGCCATTCTGGAACAGTGTTCCTCTATTAAGGTCAGAAAGATGAAGCCGCTGATTCGAACATTGCTCAGGATGGCGGTATATCAGATCTTCTGGATGGACCGGGTTCCGGATCGTGCTGTCTGTGATGAAGCAGTAAAACTGGCGGTGAAACGAAAGTTTCATGGCCTTAAAGGTTTTGTCAACGGTGTTTTGCGAAATATTGTCCGGCAGAAGGACAGTTTCGTATTTGATAACTGGTCAGAGCAGTATTCGATGCCGCAGTGGCTGATTGAACGCTGGCAGGAGACTTATCCGGATGAGGCAGTGGAAGCGATGCTTAAGGCATTTCTGGCGGATAAGCCGACTACGGTCCGTTGCAATCTTGACCGTAAATCAAGGCAGGAGATTATTGACAGCTTACGCAGCCAGGGAGTTACGGTGGCCATCAGTCCGTTATCTGAGCAGGCCCTGCTGCTGACGTCTTATGATTATCTGGAGAGCCTTGAGGCCTTTCGGGAAGGCTGGATCCAGGTGCAGGATGTCAGCTCCGGATTTGTCGGTACCATTGCCGACCCGGAAGCAGGTGCCCGTATCCTTGATGTCTGCGGGGCACCGGGAGGAAAAAGCCTTCATGCGGCAGATATGCTTAAGGGAACCGGGATGGTTACGGTTCGGGATCTGACAGAAGATAAGGTCAGAATGATTGAGGATAATATTGCCCGCAGCGGGTTTTCTAATATTCGTGCCGAGGTTTGGGATGCGCTTGAGTTTGATCCGGAATGGGATGCGCAGGCCGATATCGTACTGGCAGATTTGCCTTGTTCCGGACTAGGAATTATCGGTAAAAAGCCAGATATAAAATACCAGGTGACCCCGGAACGGCTGGAAGAGTTGTCGGTTCTGCAGCGGGATATGCTGTCGGTGGTTTCACGCTATGTAAAACCGGGCGGAATTCTTGTTTACAGTACCTGCACGATTAACCGGACAGAAAATGAAGACCAGGCGGAATGGATCACAAAGAACCTTCCTTTTGAGCCGGTCGATATATCAGGACGTTTGGGCACAGCGGTACAGGAAAGCAGTATGAAAGACGGATATCTGCAGCTGCTGCCGGGGAGATATCCCTGCGACGGCTTTTTTATTGCGGTATTCCGGAGAATAAAGGATTAGAAACAATATGGATAAGATTGATATTAAATCCCTGGATCAAAAGGGCCTTGAGCAGTCGGTAAAAGAACTTGGACTGCCGGCATTTCGGGCCAAACAGATCTATCAGTGGATTCACGAAAAACTGGTCACCGATTTTGATCAGATGACCAATATAGCAAAGCCCCTGCGGGAGCAGCTGAAAGAGCGATATATTCTGACGGTATTGGAACCGGTGGATGTAAAGGTATCACAGATCGACGGTACCAGAAAATATCTGTTCCGGCTGGCAGACGGCAATGTGATAGAAAGTGTATGGATGAAATACCACCACGGCAATTCTGTCTGCATCTCGTCACAGGTGGGATGCCGGATGGGGTGCCGGTTTTGTGCGTCAACCCTGGACGGACTGGAAAGGAATCTGACCGCGGGAGAACTTTTGGATCAGGTTTACCGGATTCAGAGCCTGACCGGAGAACGGGTTTCCAATATTGTGATTATGGGTGCCGGAGAGCCGATGGATAATTATGACTCAGTAGTCCGTTTTCTGCATATAATTACAGAAGAACATGGTCTTCATATCAGTCAGAGAAATATTACGGTGTCAACTTGTGGAATCGTTCCGGGAATCCGCAGGCTGGCAGAAGAGAAATTACAGATTACGCTGGCACTGTCCCTCCATGCGCCCAATGACCGGATCCGTAAATCACTGATGCCGGTTACGAATCGTTATCCGATTCAGGAGGTTCTTAAAGCCTGTGATTATTATTATGAGCAGACCGGCCGGAGACTGACATTTGAATACAGTCTGGTAAAGGGTGTGAATGATAATCTGGATGAGGCAAAAGCACTGACAGCTTTAATCCGCAATATGCACGGACACGTAAATCTGATTCCGGTAAACCCGATTAAAGAACGGGATTACCAGCAGTCAAACCAAAAAGCAATCGTGGATTTTAAAAATTACCTTGAAAAAAACGGAATTAATGTTACTATAAGAAGGGAAATGGGCCGTGATATTAACGGGGCCTGTGGGCAATTAAGAAAAAGTTATCTGGAAGAAAAAGGAGGGTGAGGACTGTGCAGGCTTATGCAGTAACAGACGTAGGAAGAAACCGCAGCATGAATCAGGATTATTGTTTTTCTTCAACATCCCCGATTGGCTCTTTGGATAATCTGTTCATTGTGGCAGATGGGATGGGCGGGCACAATGCAGGGGATTACGCATCCCGGTTTGTAGTTGAGCATCTGGTCTCTTTTCTGGGCCGGAAATATGAAGACAAAGATATACATAGTATATTGAAAGAAGCGATCCGTGATGCCAATCAGGAACTCTACCAGATTGCCAGCAGAGAGCCTGGTCTGTATGGGATGGGAACCACTCTGGTTTTAGCGACAATCAAGAATCAGGTATTATATGTGGCCAATATCGGAGACAGCAGACTGTATCTGCTGCGTGATGATCTGGAACAGGTGACCAAGGATCACTCATATGTGGAAGAACTGGTGGCGCTTGGCAAGATGAAGCGCGGCAGCAGGGATTACCAGGAAAAGAAGAATATTATTACCAGGGCGATCGGTACCAGCGAAGCGGTGGATATTGATCTGTTTGCGATGAAAATAAGAAGCAAAGACTATATTCTGATGTGCTCGGACGGCCTCAGCAATATGGTTGATGAATTTGAAATAGAATATATCATTCGTTCTGAGGATGAGGTAAGAGATAAGGCCACCGGCCTGGTAGAAGCAGCGAACCGTGCCGGCGGGAAAGATAATATATCTGTGATTCTGATCGATCCGCAGATGAGTGAGGTGAGCCTATGATATTGAGAACAGGTTCCTACCTGCAGGATCGCTATGAGATTCTGGAACAGATCGGTTCCGGTGGAATGTCGGTGGTTTATAAAGCCAAATGCCATAAGCTGAACCGTTTGGTAGCGATTAAGGTCTTAAAAGAAGAATTTGCCAGTGACAGCAGCTTTGTCAGCAAGTTTAAAATGGAGGCACAGGCCGCAGCAGGCCTGTCCCATCCGAATATTGTCAGTGTCTATGATGTTATTGATGAGGGATCGATTCATTATATTGTGATGGAACTGATTGAAGGGATTACACTGAAAAGTTATATCCAGAAAAAGGGAAAGCTGGAAGTAAAAGAGACTATCGGGATCGCGATTCAGGTGGCGCAGGGCATTACGGCGGCTCATGAGCAGCATATCATTCACCGCGATATCAAACCGCAGAATATGATCATTTCCCGTGACGGCAAGGTAAAGGTAGCGGATTTTGGTATTGCCAGAGGGGTGTCGGCCCAGACTCTCACTTCAGCAGCGATGGGATCTGTACATTATATTTCGCCGGAACAGGCCAGAGGCGGATACAGTGATGCCCGCAGTGATATTTATTCATTGGGAATTACGATGTATGAGATGGTGACCGGCAGGCTTCCGTTTGACGGTGACAATACGGTGGCGATCGCCCTGTCGCATCTGGGAGATGCGATGGTGCCGCCAAGTGTTTACAGCCCGGAGATACCGATCAGCCTGGAGCAGATCATTCTGAAATGCACGGAAAAGAAACCGGAACGCAGGTTTTCTGATGCCGGACAGGTGATTGCTGAACTGCGTAAGGTATTGCTTCGCCCGGAAGGTGAATTTGTCAGGGCGGAAAGTACTCCGGTGGCCGGTGACAACAACAGCAGTATTTTGAACAGTGCCACGACGGTCATTTCTAATGCTGAGTTAAACCAGATTAAAGAGGCGACCCAGTCGGATGTTATGAAAGAGGCGGCCGGCCGCCCGTCATCCGGAATGATGGCTCCGGTATCAGAACCGGACAATCTGTCTTCTGAAAAAAGAAGGCCGCCGGTTAAAAAAAGACCCCGCCGTGAGGAGGATGATGTGAATAAAAATCTTGAACGCTTATTCGCCAGTGCGGGTATAGTTGCCGCTATTATTATTGTGGCAGTACTGATCGTAGTGATATCCAAGCTTACCGGGATATTCCAGTTCAGCTTTTCCAATCCGCAGCCGACTACAGTTGCCGCATCAGAGGAGCAAAGTCTGGATATTTCCCTGGATGCGGATGAGATAGTACTCCCCACTGTTTTTGGGCTTTCAGAAGAAGACGCATTTGAGAAGCTGAAAAATGCCGGTCTGACTGATATTAAGCGCCGTTATAATTATTTTGATGATGTGGAATCAGGGCGTGTGGCGTATCTGGAACCAGAGGAAGGAACTGCCGTTCAACTTAAATCAGAAGTGATTATGTGGATCAGCAATGGTTCGGACAAGATTGATTTGAGCAGTCTGGAACTGGAAAACAAAGAAGCCAGCACAGCTAAAAGAGAGCTGGAGAGCCGTGAACTGGTGGTTGAACTGATTTCGGAAGAGAATGAAACGGTTAAAGCCGGCTGTATTGTCCGGGTAGAAGAGCCGTTGAAGGTGGTTAAAGGTGATAAAGTTGTGCTGGTAGTCAGTACCGGCCCTCATATAGAAATGGTAGCGGTACCTGATATTACCGGCATTCCGGAGGAAGAGGCAATTGCCAGACTGGCTGAGGTTGGACTGGTTCCGGGCAATACCGGAACAGAATACAGCGATACAGTGGCCCAGGGGAGTGTAATCACCCAGTCGGGCGGCCAGAACGGACAGATTGAGGCGGGCGGCACGATCAATTATGTGGTTAGTGACGGACCGGAACACAAGCAGCAGCGTTATGTGGCATCGATTCATGATACCTATGACCTGAGCAGCCTGATCGGACCGGGAGCAGGCAGTGCCAATGCCACTCTGATGATACGTCTGCGTCAGGTTGGCGAAGACGGCCAGGATATTTATAAGACATTAACAGATACGGTGACGATTTCCGGATCAGTCCTGCTGCCGATCAGTTATACCAGCATCGAGAGCATGAATGGTACGGATCAGGGCGAAGTACAGGTTGTGGATGTTACTACCGGGTCAGTGCTCAAGAGCTATCCGCTGGCGTTCTTCCCCATGGATTAACAGGAGAGCAGATGAAAGGAAAGATAATCAAAGGAATTGCCGGATTTTACTATGTTCATGACGGGCAGAGTACGGTCTATGAATGCAAAGCCAAGGGAATATTCCGCAATCAGAAGATCAAGCCGCTGGTGGGTGATGATGTATCGTTTGCAGTTCTTGATGAGACCGACCTGGAGGGGAATATTGAATCGATCCTGCCGCGGATGAACCAGCTGGTCCGTCCGGCGGTAGCCAATGTGGACCAGGCACTGGTGATATTTTCAGTAACCCAGCCGGATCCGAATCTGAACCTGCTGGACCGTTTTCTGGTGATGATGCAGAGTCAGGATATTCCGGTATCGATTTGCTTTAATAAAAAAGATCTGGCTGACGAGCCGCTGATGAATCAGTATCGCCTGATCTACGAAAAAGCGGGATATCCGGTGTATTTTACGACCACCTATGAGACGGACAGCGGAATCGGAGCGATTCAGGATCTGCTCAGAGGAAAAACCACGGTGCTGGCCGGTCCGTCCGGTGTAGGCAAATCATCGCTGACCAACCGGATCCAGCCGGATGCGCAGATGGAGACCGGTGTTATCAGTGAGAAGATCAAGCGCGGCAAGCATACGACCAGGCATGCAGAGTTGTTTTATGTGGAGCAGGATACTTATCTGGTTGATACTCCGGGATTCAGTTCGATGTATCTGGAAGACATGGAAGCAAATGAATTAAAAGATTATTTCCCCGAGTTTGCGGATTATACAGATGACTGCAAATTTCTCGGCTGCGTCCATATCGGCGAGCCGGTGTGCGGCGTAAAACAGGCGGTGGCAGCAGGTGATATCAGCACCGTCCGTTATCAAAATTACAGATTGCTGTATCAGGAAATCAAAGACAAAAGGAGATACTAAGATGTTGATTCTGGCACCGTCGATTTTATCGGCAGATTTTAAATCATTGGGACAAGATGTGGAAACGGTTTTAAATGCAGGAGCTGAATATCTGCATATTGATGTAATGGATGGCATGTTTGTTCCCAGCATTTCTTTTGGGATGCCTGTGATTAAGAGTATCCGTTCCTGTACCGACAAGGTATTTGATGTTCATATGATGGTCAGAGAGCCGGAGCGGTATGCAGAAGCGATGAGAGCAGCCGGAGCCGATATCATTACCGTTCATCAGGAAGCATGCCTGCATCTGGACCGTACGATCCAGCAGATTAAAGATCTGGGTGCCAGGGCCGGTGTGGCGATCAATCCGGCGACTCCGGTTGCGGTTCTCGATTGTGTCCTGGATCAGGTTGACATGGTTTTGATTATGACGGTCAATCCGGGATTCGGCGGTCAGAAGTTTATTCCTTATACACTTGATAAGATTCGCGAACTGAGGGCGAAATTTAACGCAATCGGAAAAGATACGGATATTCAGGTGGACGGCGGCATCGGTATTCATAATGTGCATCAGGTCATTGAAGCCGGAGCCAATATCATTGTTGCCGGTTCAGCGGTATTCGAAGGGGATGCCAGAGCCAATACGGAAGCATTTTTGCAGCGGTTTGAGGAACTTAAAAAATGAAAAAAGGATTAATACTGACAGGGGGAAAGCTGGATATGGCTTTCGCCCGGTCTTTCTTATGTGAGCATGAATTTGATAAGGTGATTGCCGTGGACGGCGGTCTGAAGGCGGCTAAGGAACTGGATATTATTCCGGATTATATTGTCGGTGATTTTGATACGGCAGAACCGGAACTGGTGCAGCAGTATAAGGAGATCCCATATATCGTCTGGGATATGCATCAGCCGGAAAAAAATGAGACAGATACGGAGCTTGCCAGAAGCAGGGCACTGGCTATTGGCTGTACGGAAATTGTGTTTTTGGGAGCTACCGGCGGACGGATCGATCATATGCTCGGCAATATCGATGCGCTTTATGCCTGTATGCAGACCGGTGCAGATGCCTGTCTGATTGATGGCCAGAACAAACTGTATCTGCTGGATGAGGGGAAGACATTTTACCGCGATACATTATGGGGGCCTTTTATATCGTTTCTTCCTTACACCGGAGAGGTGACCGGAATTACCCTGCGTGGTTTTAAGTATCCGCTTGACTGCAGGCATATCCGGCGCGGTGAGGAAGTCGGACTGTGTATCAGCAATGAATTAAGTGATGAATCCGGCAGTCTGGAGTTTGACAGCGGGGTTTTGATCTGTGTGGAAGCTCATGATTAAAAACTGGACTGGCAGATAATTAATAAACTGGATATTTTCATCAACCCACTTGCGTGATATGATGATGTACAGCATAGAGTGAGGGAGATGTAATTATGGAAGAAAAGATTACCGTTCAAAAAATGTGTCTGGTTGGTCTGATGGCGGCGATGGTATATGTGGCATCGGCTTTTTTGCAGATACCGATTCCGACATTAATCGGTAATACCAGGCTTCATATGGGGAATGTGATGTGTCTGCTGAGCGGTCTGCTGCTGGGACCGGTGGGCGGCGGAGTAGCTGCCGGGATCGGTTCGGCGTTTTTTGATATCACCAATCCGGCTTATATATCATCGGCACCGTTTACATTCGTATTCAAATTCCTGATGGCATGGCTGTGTGGCAGACTATATCTGGTTTTCCGGCATAAAGGAAATGTTGTATTCTACAGTACGATTGCAGCGGCCGCCGGAAACCTGTTGTATATTATTCTGTATCTTGGAAAGAGTTTCTTTGAAGCAGCGGTATTTCTGCAGCAGCCGGTGGCCGGTGTGCTGGTGTCTGTGCTTCAGAAGGGGACCATATCAACGATGAACGGTGTGATTGCAGTAATCGCGGCAGTTCCGCTGAGTCTGGCGATCCGGCCTGCATTAGGGAAGATTACAATGCGGACGATCTGATGAAAAATTGGAAAAGGGCTTTTAATTATTGGGAGAATGTAGTATAATCTGGGATTATACTACATTTTTGCGTTTTAACAGAAAACGCAGCAGGAGGAAACCATGTTAGATATAAGATTTGTCAGAGAAAATCCTGAGATTATCAGACAGAATATCAAAAATAAATTCCAGGAAGACAAGCTGCCGCTGGTAGACGAAGTGATCGAACTGGATGCGCAGAATCGGGCGGCAAAAGCCGAAGCAGATAGTCTTCGTGCGTCCAGAAACAAGCTGTCCAAGCAGATTGGCCAGTTGATGGGACAGGGCAAGAAGGATGAAGCAGAAGCTGTCAAGGCGCAGGTAACTGCCAATGCGGCCCGTCTGGCAGAACTGGAAGCACAGGAGACCGAGCTGGAAGAGAAGGTCATGAAGATCATGATGACCATCCCCAACATCATCGATCCCAGTGTCCCGATCGGAAAAGATGACAGTGAGAATGTTGAGATTGAAAAGTTTGGTGATCCGGCAGTTCCGGATTTTGAAGTACCATATCATACTGATATTATGAAGCGGTTTGACGGTATTGACCTTGACGCCGCCGGGAAAGTTGCCGGCAATGGTTTTTACTACCTGATGGGGGATATTGCCAGACTGCATTCGGCAGTTCTTTCTTATGCCCGTGATTTCATGATCGACCGTGGTTTTACCTATTGTATTCCGCCGTATATGATCCGCAGCAACGTTGTGACGGGGGTTATGTCCTTTGCCGAGATGGATGCGATGATGTATAAGATTGAAGGAGAGGATCTGTATCTGATCGGTACCAGTGAGCACTCCATGATCGGAAAGTTCATTGATACCATTACTCCTGAAGATCAGCTGCCGAAGACACTGACCAGCTATTCGCCATGTTTCCGTAAGGAAAAGGGGGCTCATGGTATGGAAGAACGCGGTGTATACCGGATTCATCAGTTCGAGAAGCAGGAGATGATCGTTGTCTGTAAGCCGGAAGAGTCACCTGAGTGGTACGACAAGCTGTGGCAGAATACCGTTGCCCTGTTCCGTTCCCTAGACGTACCGGTGCGGACACTGGCCTGCTGTTCCGGTGATCTGGCGGACTTAAAAGTCAAATCTTGTGATGTGGAAGCCTGGTCTCCGCGTCAGCAGAAATATTTCGAAGTGGGTTCCTGTTCCAATCTGGGTGATGCCCAGGCACGCCGCCTGAAGATTCGTGTAGACGGAGCCGACGGCAAATACTTTGCCCATACGTTAAACAATACCGTAGTGGCACCGCCGCGGATGCTGATCGCCTTCCTGGAGAACAATCTTCAGGCCGACGGAAGTGTGAAGATCCCGGAAGTATTAAGACCTTATATGGGTGGCAAAGAAGTATTAACACCTCAAAATTAATAGAGTTTTGTGCACTATGACTATCTGGTGACAAATTTTATAAAGTTATCTGTTGACAATTTATAATTGATATGTTAACATTTACTTATCAATGAGGCACAGCCGGATAGTGAATATGACACGAGCATATACTAAACCTGCTTGGTTCGAGGAATACTTATTCCCTGAATCAGGTGGGTTTTATCTATTTGAGGGGTGAAAATATGAAGGTAATGAAAGTTCTGAATAATAATGCTGCCATCGTGGTTGATGATAACGGCATGGAATCGGTGGTAATGGGTAAGGGAATTGCGCATAAGGCCAAAAAGGGCGAAGAGATAACAGGCCAGGAGATTGACAAAATATTTATACTGGATGACAAGTCTCAGCTGGCCAGATATTCCCAGCTGTTCTCTGAAATACCGGAACCGGTGTTTGCGTTATCCAACAAGTATATTGAATCGGCAAAACAGAAGCTTAATCGCAAGCTGCAGAATTCTTTGTACATATCGTTAGCCGATCATCTGAACAGTATGATCGAGCGGGGGCGTGTTCATGCCTACTTAAAGAACAAGATGCTGTGGGACATCAGGCGTATGTATCAGGACGAATTCCAGATCAGTCGTGAACTGGTGGAAGAATTCAACCAGATATACGGAACGGTTTATGATGACAATGAGGCGGCAACGCTCACTCTGCATTTAGTTAATGCAACGATAGAATCCGATTATGATACGACAGTTAAGATTACTAAGCTGATCGGAGATATTTTGAATATTGTCAAGTATCATTTTATGATTGAATATGATGAAGACAGCTATTCTTACTATCGTTTTGTGGTTCACCTGCGTTTCCTGGCGCAGCGTATTTTCCAGGATAGTATGCTGGATGATCCTGATATGAGCCAGACGCTCAGACAGCAGCTGACCGGACCGTATGAAGACGCTTTTGCGTGTGCGGATAAAGTCAAGCAGTTTGTTAATGCCAATTATGGCTATTCCTTCACCGAACAGGAATGTCTGTTCCTTGCAATATATATTATCAAAGTAGTGTCCGACAGCAGGAAAACCGGCGGGACTTAGAAAAGTCCCATTCATATGCGTACGGTGAGGCTTAGGAAAAAGATAAGGAGGTGGCTTTATAACTTTCAGGGGGTGACGTTTCGGACGGCCTAACCTTTTTTGCGATACAGTAAAAAAGTGAAAATGGAGGTTTATCATGGGAAAGTATTCAGAATTAGCAAGTGGAATTATTAAAAATGTCGGCGGTGAAGAGAATGTTATTTCGCTGACACACTGTATTACCCGTCTGCGCTTTCAGCTGAAGGACGAGAGTAAAGCTAATGATAAGGTTTTAAATGAGATGAAGGGTGTCGTTACCGTTATGAAGAGCGGCGGTCAGTATCAGGTCGTCATCGGTAACCATGTCCCGTTGGTATATGAAGAGGTATGCCAGATTGCCAATTTCGGAAACGGTGAGGCAGTTGAAGTTAAAAAGTCATGGTTCAATAGTCTGATTGATCTGGTCAGCGGCTGTTTTCAGCCGTTTCTGGGGGCAATGTGTGCAGGCGGTATCTTAAAAGGTTTGAACGCCCTGTTTATTTTCCTCGGATGGTATACGGATAAAGATGGCATGTATCTGATGCTGAATGCGATCGGTGATGCATTGTTTTACTTTATGCCGGTTATTGTTGGCTATACTTCGTCTATAAAATTTAAGGTCGATAAGTTTGTCGGGATGTCACTGGGAGCAGCTCTTTGCTATCCGACAATCCAGGCGGCGGCTGTCGGCGTGGCAGAACCACTGGGAGTGCTGTTTAGCGGTACGATACTTGAAAGTCCCTATTATCTTACAATTTTTGGGATTCCATGGATTACAAATGATTATGTCAGCAGTGTGGTACCGGTAATTCTCGTTGTCTGGCTGGCCAGCCATATACAGAAAGTGGCAAAAAAATATATACCGGAAGTGATCCAGACATTTTTTGTGCCGCTGGTAGTTTTGCTGGTATCTCTGTTTGTCGGTTTCCTGGTTATCGGCCCGGTTACGACGATGTTAACAGCATTACTGGGAGCCGGATTCGAAGCGCTTTATGGATTCTCTTCCGTCCTGATGGGACTTGTAATAGGTTTCTTCTGGCAGGTACTGGTTATCTTCGGCCTGCACTGGAGTATCATTCCGCTGGCTATGATTAACCTGGGGATGTACGGTTATGACACCATTCTGGCAGCTTCTTTCGGTGCCAGCTTTGCACAGACAGCAGTAGTAGCAGCAATGTACTTTAAGTTAAAAGACAAAAAAACCAAAGAACTCTGTATCCCGGCAATCATCTCCGGAATCTGCGGGGTTACGGAACCGGCTATTTACGGTATTACGCTGCCCAAGAAAAAACCATTTGTTTTTTCCATGATCGGCGGCGCTGTCGGCGGAGCCATTATTACCGGCCTGAAGACAAAATCATATGTAATGGGCGGCCTGGGTGTCTTTGGTCTGGTCAACTATATTGATACGGCCAACAACGATGCAAGTGGTATGTTATACGCATTTATCGGAATAGTAGTATCTGCACTGGTAGGTTTTTTACTGACCTATTTCTTCTGGAAAGACGATTCCAGGGAGGAACCGGAAGTAAAAGAAACGGTCATTACCGCACGGGAAAATATTCAGCTTGACGCACCGGTCGAGGGTCGCATAATTCCGCTGGAACAGCTGGAAGATGCTGCTTTTGCCAGCGGTGCACTGGGGCGCGGCGTAGCAATCGAACCGGTGAAGGGTATAGTGACAGCTCCGGCAGACGGCGTTTTAACCGCCCTGTTCCATACCAAACACGCCCTGGGAATTACGACTGACAGCGGCCTGGAGATCCTGATCCATGTCGGCATGGATACTACCAGACTGGAAGGCCAGGGCTTCACTGCCAAAGCAGAAGCCGGTGAAACAGTTAAAAAAGGTCAGGTTTTACTGGAATTTGACATGGACTATATCAAATCGGAAGGATATTCTCTGGTAACACCTGTTTTAATCAGCAACCTGAGCAGCGAAGACGTATTGAATATTCAGGCCGGCGACCGTGTTGCCATGGGCAGTCACCTGATGTCGGTAGAAAAATATTAGAGAGGATGTGTAAGGATGGGATTTTGTGAGAATTTTTTATGGGGCGGTGCGACCGCAGCCAATCAGTGTGAAGGCGGATATAATGAAGGCGGCAGAGGCCTTGCCAATGTAGATGTGGTGCCGCACGGCAAAGACCGGTTCCCGGTTATGGCCGGAAAGATGAAGATGTTTGATTTTGATGATGAGCACTATTATCCGGCCCAGAAAGCCATTGATATGTATCATCACTATAAAGAAGATATCCGGATGTTTGGCGAGATGGGCTTTAAGACGTACCGTCTGTCAATATCGTGGAGCCGCATTTTCCCGATGGGAGATGAGCAGGAGCCAAACGAAGAGGGCCTGAAATTTTACGAAGATCTGTTCCGGGAATGCCGCAAATATGACATTGAACCTCTGGTCACCATAGTCCACTTTGACTGCCCGATGCATCTGATCAAAGAATACGGCGGATGGAAAAACCGTCGGATGATCGATTTCTTCATGAATTTCTGTCAGGTAATATTTACCCGCTATAAAGGTCTGGTAAAATACTGGCTGACCTTCAATGAGATCAATATGATCCTGCACGCCCCCTTCATGGCGGCCGGACTCTGCTTTGAAGAAGGCGAAAATGAAGCGCAGATCAAATATCAGGCAGCTCATCATGAACTGGTAGCCAGTGCTCTGGCAACAAAGCTGGCACACGAAACCGACAGTGCAAATCAGGTCGGCTGTATGCTGGCTGCCGGACAATACTATCCATATACCTGTAATCCCGGCGATGTATGGGCATCTCTGCAGAGTGACCGCGAAAACTACCTGTTTATCGACGTACAGTCTCGCGGAGAGTACCCGGCCTATGCCTGGAAACAATTTGAACGAGATAATATTAAACTGGATATTGCCGAGGGAGATCTCGATATCTTAAAAGCCCATACAGTAGACTTTATTTCACTTTCCTATTACTCATCCAGATGCCAGAGCTGTGATCCGGAGTTACTGGATACCGTCTCCGGAAACATCTTCGCCAGCATCAAGAATCCGCATCTGGAGTCCAGTCAATGGGGCTGGCAGATCGACCCGCTAGGCCTCAGAATTACATTAAATACATTATATGACCGCTATCAGAAACCATTATTTATCGTAGAAAACGGCCTTGGTGCCAGAGACGAGCTCGATGAGAATAACTATGTCGAAGATGACTACCGGATCGATTACATGAGCAAACATATCCAGGCGATGAAAGATGCTGTCGACCTTGATGGTGTCGATGTAATGGGCTATACCTCCTGGGGATGCATCGACCTGGTCAGTGCATCAACCGGTGAAATGAGCAAACGTTACGGCTTTATCTATGTAGATCTGGATGATGAAGGCAAAGGAACCGGCAAACGATACAAGAAAAAATCATTCGACTGGTACCGCAAAGTAATTCAAACAAACGGAGAAGATTTATCTATGTAGTAATCAGGTTGGAGAAATAGTATATTAAGGGATTTGAACTAAACTAAAATCAGAGAAGGAAGCGGGAGAGGTCGCAGAATCCGTGCTCCCGGTCCTGACCTGGCAGTGGCTGTTGGCCTTGTTATGGTCGCATTTGCAGGTGTTTTAGAGCCGCTTAGTCTTCAGGAAAATGTGTTATGCAGGTACGCAGCGTCTGTTTGAGCGGCTGCTTTTGCCGCGAGTTAAGCGGAGTACCGGAATGCTTTTAACATTTTTCTGAAGGCTTAGCGGCTCTTAAGCGCCGAAACAGCGATCATAACAAGGCCAACAGCCACTGCCAGGTCAGGACCGGGAGCACGGATTCTGCGACCTCTCCCGCTTCCTTTACCCTAAAAAGTTATACCCGCTATGAAAAATGATTATTTGACGAAACCACCATTTCGTATTATTATAACTGTCAGGACTAGTTTGAAGGTGGATAAATAAATGACAAATTTTTCAGGATTATTTGAGATGCAGGGAATGTTATTTTCCCTGATGATATTAGGACTTATATTAGCCAGAATCGGTCTGGTAAAGAAAGTCAACAGAGATTTTCTGACGGATCTGGTGATCCAGGTGACCCTCCCTGCTAATATAATTAAATCATTTCAGATGGAGTTTGATGGCCAGATCCTGAGAAACTGTATGGTGGTTATCGTTGTGGCAGCAGCAATCCAGATCGGTACGTACCTGCTGGGAATGGTATTGTACAACCGGTTTCCCGATGGCAGAAAAAAAGTGTTGCAGTATGCGACAATCTGTTCCAATGCAGGTGTTTTGGGCAATCCGATTGCAGAGGGAATATTTGGCATCGAAGGATTGCTGTATGCTTCTGTTTATGTAATTCCGCAGCGGATTTTTATGTGGTCGGTCGGGCTTACCTATTTTACGGAAGCCCCGGATAAAAAAACACTGGTTAAAAAGATTATGACTCATCCCTGTATTGTATCGGTAATTATTGGATTTATCCTGATGATAACCCAGTTTCCGCTGCCGGGTTTCCTGAACCTGACAATTGAAAAAGTAGCGGATGCCAATACCGGTCTGGCGATGATTCTGGTGGGAACAATTCTGGCAGAAATACCGGTCAGAAAGCTGGTGGACAGGCAGGTCGCGTACTATACAGCGGTGCGTTTGTTTCTGGTTCCGCTGCTGGTATTTATTGGTTGCTTTATGTTTCGGGTGGATGCTTTTGTGACAGGGGTTACCGTTGTATTATCCGGAATGCCGGCAGCCAGTGTTACTGCAGTAATGGCGGCTAAATACGGTAAAGACGAGGTGTTTGCGACAAAATGTGTCGTTTTGTCGACTTTGTTGTCGATGGTTACGGTGCCGGTCTGGTGCCTTTTTCTTGGTTGAATCTGAGACCATTTTATGCTATACTGACAAACAGGTTTTATGCAGGAAAGGAGAGTCATTATGGCGGATGAAAAGGATTATAAACAGATACTTGAAAACGCAAGAAAGAAGCGGAATCAAAAGCCGCGTTTAAAATATATTCTGGCAGGATCGGCTGCCGCAGTAGTTGTGATTGCAGCGGTTGTGTTTGCCGGAAGGAACATAAAACAACCAGCTTCAGCAGAGGGGGAGACGCCTTTGGCGGCGGCTGCCCGTAATGCAGAAGGCGAAGGGGAGGGGGATATTAGTATTCCGGAGACCACCCTGTCGGCAGAAGAACAGGAGGCCAGAAAAGAGGCAGAAGAGAAGCAGGCAGTTGTAGATGGTTACAGCAATCTGGGCCTGGCACAGGTGTCAGGCTATCTCAATGTCCGTGATGCAGCAGGAGAAAGCGGCAAGATTATCGGTAAACTGCAGCAGAACAGCGTGTGTGAAGTCCTGGGCAGCGAAGGCGACTGGTACCACATCAGTTCCGGCGGGATCGACGGATATATTCACAGCCAGTATGTGCTGACCGGAGATGAGGCAAAAGCAGAGGCACTTCAGCATGTTTCAAAGATGGCAGTTGTGAATACAGAAAAATTAAATATCCGCCAGGAACCGGAGCTTGATCCTTCCAATGTATTGGGACAGGCTCTGATTAATGAGCGGTATGTGGTGGAAGAGGAGACCGAAGGCTGGGTCCGTATTGCGGAAGGGTATATTTCTTCGGAATTCGTTACTGTGACTTATGCTTTAAATGAAGCCAGGAAGCTTGATCTGCGGGCCATGGCATTGAATCAGTATGACAATCCGATTATTTCGAAGGTGGACGGTTATCTGAATATCCGCAGTTCACCGGAGAATAAAGGAAATGAAAATATTATCGGCAAATTCCCCAGCCGGGCGGCGGGGGAGATTCTTGAGACACTGGACGGCTGGTATAAGATTAAATCCGGCTCAATAACCGGTTATATCAGTGCTGACAGCCAATATGTGGCAATCGGCCAGGAAGCGAAGGATCTGGCCCTGGAAGCAGCTTCCCTGATGGCAATTGTCAACACTGACAAGTTAAATGTCCGTTCCGAACCCTCGACAGATTCCAGTATCTGGACCCAGATTTCAAAGGAAGACAGGTATTCTGTTGTGGAACAGCTTGACGGCTGGGTGCAGATCGAACTGGATTCCGGTGATGAGCAGGAATCAGGATCAAACAAGGCTTTTATCGCAACCAGAGATAATAATGTAGAGGTGCGTTATGCGTTGGCGGAAGCAATCAAGTTCTCACCGGTGGAGGAGCGTGCCAATCAGCAGGCTTCCAGACGGAGCAAGGTGGTCAACTATGCGCTGCAGTTTGTCGGCAACCGCTACGTATGGGGCGGAACTAATCCCAATACAGGTGCTGACTGTTCGGGATTTGTGCAGTATGTGCTGCGGAACTCAGCCGGTGTCAGCCTGCCGCGTACATCCAGGGAACAGGCTAAGACCGGACGTTCGATCAAGTCAGGTGAGATGCAGCCGGGCGATCTGATCTATTATACCAACAAGAGCGGTACGGTAAACCATGTGGCGATGTATATCGGCAACGGGCAGGTCGTTCACGCGGCAAGCAGAAAGAGCGGAATCAAGATCTCTACCTGGAATTATCGGACACCCAAATATATCCGCAGCTATCTGGATTAATCCAGATGGAAATGGTGGAATATAAAACCTCATAATGAATGGAATCACAGCAGTCGAGACCTGTCTTAAGCAGACCGGGACCGGCTGCTGTTTTATGTTTTTTACTAACAAAGGAACAAATGTTCGAAAAAGGTCTTGCACACAAATGAGTGTTATGATAAAATAAACAAAAAGAACAGATGTTCGCATTGGTTCTGTGACAGGAGGTTTGGCTGATGTTGATACAGGAGGCTATGAGTGTACAGGAGAAGCTGCAGATATTATCAGATGCGGCAAAATATGATGTTGCCTGTACCAGCAGCGGTGTGGACCGCAAGGGAACGAAAGGCGGTATCGGAAATACTGTGGCAGCAGGGATCTGTCATAGTTTTTCAGCAGATGGACGCTGTATTTCACTGCTGAAGATCCTGTTTACCAATCAGTGTATTTACGATTGTAAGTATTGTGTGAACCGCAGTTCAAATGATGTGGTAAGAACGGCATTTACACCGGATGAGGTGTGTACGCTGACGATGGAGTTTTACCGGCGGAATTATATCGAAGGGCTGTTCTTAAGTTCAGGTGTTCTGCATACTGCGGATTATACAATGGAACTGATCTATCAGACCTTATATAAGCTGAGGACAGAGCAGCATTTTAACGGTTATATCCATGTCAAGGCGATACCGGGAGCCAGTCCGGAGCTGATTGACCGTGTCGGTTTTCTGGCTGACCGGATGAGTGTGAATCTGGAACTGCCGACGGCCGAGGGACTGAGAACATTGGCACCGGGGAAGACCAGGGAGAAGATCCTGACTCCGATGCGCCAGGTACAGCGTGGAATAGCATCGCAGAACCAGCGGTATCTGGAAGATGGCGGCAGGATCCGCCGGCTGACATCGTATGGCATGAGCAATTCACCCGAACATCCCGGAAGAAACGTATGGGTGCCAGGGAATCAGCCCGGCCAGCGCAATTTCGTTCCGGCCGGACAGAGCACCCAGATGATTGTGGGGGCGACTCCGGAGAATGATTACCAGATGGTGAGAGTTGCCGAGGCGCTGTATCAGAAGTTTGATTTAAAGCGGGTATTCTATTCTGCTTTTGTGCGTGTGAATGATGACAGCAACCTGCCGGCACTTCCCGGCGGGCCGCCCCTGCTGCGTGAGCACCGTCTGTATCAGGCGGACTGGCTGCTGCGTTTTTATGGATTTCAGGCCGAGGAACTTTTGTCTGAAGACCGGCCGAATTTTAATGTATTGCTGGATCCGAAGTGTGACTGGGCACTCCGGCATCTGGAACTATTTCCGGTCGAAGTCAATAAGGCTGATTACTATACGCTGCTTAAAGTGCCGGGGCTCGGGGTAAAGTCAGCAAGGCGGATTGTAGCTGCACGAAAGCAGGGGATTCTGGATTTCCCGGATCTTAAGAAGATTGGTGTTGTATTAAAACGGGCAGTATATTTTCTCACCTGTTCGGGCAAAACGATGCAGCCGTTCCGCCTGGATGAGAATTATATTACCAGTCAGCTGGTCGGTGTCGAGCATCGGAAGGTATGGGATATTGAGAATCATGACAGCTACCGCCAGATCAGTCTGTTCGATGATTACAGGATTACAGCTCCGGTGACGGCAGCAGACCGGCTGTCAGTCGTGTCGGGGACATTGTAGCAGTCATGTGATCCGGTGGAGGGAGAGGGAATATGACGGTATTTATATGCGGTGAAGAAGTTGATGATATCTGGAGCGGAATCTATGATGCCTGGATGAGCCGGTTAGGCCATGACAATGTGAGACTTGAACCGGTGGGATGCAACCGGGAACTGTTCTGTGATTACCGTGACGTAGAACGAAGTACGGAAAAGGCGGCTAAGGTGATTAACAGTATCAGATCCAAACTTTCGGAAAGTATTTACGAACTGGTATATAAGGCGGCATTATCGCAGGATGCTGACCGGGCTGACCGGATCTACCGGTTTTTAATCTACGCCTTTCATATCGGTACCGGAGTTGTGAATCTGCTTCAGATTCCGGCTGTATTCGAGATTTTCCGGATGGAGCGGAATCTGGGATTTGAGTTCAGTCATATGCAGGGATTTACCCGTTTTTCACAGATGGAAGAGGGGGTATTGCTTGGCCGGATCGGGCCGAAGAATGACCTGACGGTGTTGCTGGCGAATCATTTTGCTGACCGGTTGTCAGGAGAGAACTGGATCCTGTATGACTGCAACCGCAAAAAGGCGGCGGTGCATCAGGCCGGTGAAGGCTGGGTGATGGTGCAGGCTGATTCCAGGGAGTGGCAGAACCGCCTGCAGAAGGCGACAGATGAAAGTGAGTATGAAATACTCTGGAAAGCTTTTTGTGAATCGATTGCAATTAAAGAACGACGGAATCCGCGCTGTCAGATGAACATGCTGCCGCTGCGTTTCCGGCCCTATATGACTGAGTTTCAGTAGCCCGGAACTTCCAGGTTCCTATTGACATTTTTTGAGAATCCGTTATAGTAAATATATCTTTACTATTCTGGGAATTTCTCATGTACAGTTCGTACGTTTTCCTCGAAGAAAGAAAAATGTCATGTGACCATTTATTGGTTAGGAAAGGAGTCTTATTTGTTCCAAAAAGTATTTAGTGGAGGTATCCTGGGAATTGACGGATATATGGTGCAGGTGGAGGCCGATGTCGGTCCTGGTCTGCCGGGGCTGCATCTGGTCGGTTATCTGGCTTCGGAGGTGAGAGAGGCACAGGAGCGCGTCCGGGCTGCCATAAAGAATTCCGGTTTCCGGCTTTCTCCGATGAAGATTACTGTGAATGTGTCACCTGCTGATATCAGAAAGCAGGGGACTGCTTTTGATGTTCCGATAGCCGTGGCAATTATGGCCGCATATGGACTTGTCAGGGAGGACCAGCTGCGGGAAAGTGCTTTTATCGGTGAGCTTGGGCTGGATGGCAGTGTCAAACCGGTCCATGGTGTCTTGTCACTGGTATCTGCATTCCGGCAGGCCGGCATCAAACGCTGTTTCCTTCCTTGTGAAAACGTCTGTGAGGGGACAGCCATAGAAGGAATTCTGATCTACAAGGTATCATCGTTAAAGATGCTGCTGGATGGCATAAACCATCCGGAGACATTAACACCCGAGAACCATGGCGACAGGATAAAAAGAATGCCAAGCCGGTATAAAGTGGATTACCGGGAAGTGAATGGCCAGAAGCTGCTGCGGCGTGCGACTGAGGTTGCAGTTGCCGGTCAGCATAACATTCTGTATATCGGCCCGGCAGGAAGCGGCAAGAGTATGATCGCCGGCCGGATACCAACGATTATGCCGCCGCTTACCAATGAAGAACAACTGGAAATATCAAAGATATACAGTGTATGCGGGCTGCTTCCTGCCGGTGAGTCTTTATTATCCTGCCGTCCTTTCAGGAGCCCGCATCATACCATCAGTCCCCATGCACTGACCGGCGGAGGGATGATACCAAGACCGGGGGAAGTCTCCCTGGCTTCCAGAGGCGTTCTGTTTCTGGATGAATTTCCCGAATTCCAAAAAAGAACAATAGAAGTACTGCGTCAGCCGCTGGAGGAACGGCGGATTAAGCTGTCCAGAGTGTATGGCTGCTATGATTTTCCGGCCCATTTTATGCTCGCTGCAGCCATGAATCCCTGCCCGTGTGGTTTCTATCCGGACCGTGAACGCTGCTCCTGTGACGAATCACAGGTAAGGCATTATCTGGGGAAGATATCGCGCCCGTTAATGGATCGGATCGACATCTGTGTGGAAGCATCCCCGATGACTTATCGGGACCTGCAGGCCGGAACAAACAATGAATCTTCAGCTGTAATCCGGAAGCGGGTAATGAAAGCCTGGGCGGTTCAAAAAAAGAGATACCGGCAGAGCGACTGTCATTTTAACAGTGATATGGGGCAGGCGGAGATGGAGAGTTATTGCAGGCTGGCAGCGGCAGATCAGGAGTTTTTCGGTGATATATGTGAGACGATGAAGTTAAGTGCGAGAGGATGCCATAAGATATTAAAAGTTGCCAGAACGATTGCCGATCTTGAGCAAAGTGCACTGATCAGGCGGAGTCATCTTGCGGAAGCCATCAGCTACCGGAGATTGGAAGAAAAATACTGGGGAAAGGGTGTATAAGTCATGGATGAGCTTATCAAAATACAGGAAAAGAAGGCATTGCACTGGCTGAGTCTGCTTCCCGGACTGGAACTGCCGATGATCAGAAAATTGTGGGAACAATATCAGAGCTTTGTGCGTCTATATAATATAGAAGAAACAGATTTACAGCCGGAATTGAAAGAGAAGCTGGAAGGCTGGCTGCCGTATCGGGGAGAATGTGAGGCGCGGTATGAAGAACTGTTACAGCGGGGGATTCAGTATGTAACAATTCTTGATGATGAATATCCGGAGCAGCTGCGTTTTATTCAGGATTACCCGCTTGCATTATATGTAAAAGGCAGGCTGCCAACCCCGGGGCAGCTGTCGATCGCGATTGTGGGGGCCAGAAGCTGCAGTTCATATGGGAGGCAGCTCGCCGAATATTTCGCCCGTGTTCTGGCAGCAGAGGGAGTACAGGTGATCAGCGGTCTGGCACTGGGGATAGACGGTGCGGCTCATCAAGGAGCAGTGAATGCCGGCAGGCCCACTTTTGCAGTATTGGGATGCGGTGTTAATATCTGTTATCCGTCAAGCCATTACCGGCTATACGAATCTATTTTGCCGCAGGGCGGGATCATATCTGAGTATGGTCTTGATGAGAAACCAAAGCCGTTTCATTTTCCCTTACGCAACAGGATTATCAGTGCTCTTTCTGATGGGATTTTGATTGTGGAGGCGAAAGAAAAGAGCGGTTCGCTGATAACTGCAGAGCTGGGGCTGGAGCAGGGGAAGGAAATATTTGCCATACCGGGCAGGGTTACGGATCCGCTGAGCAAAGGGTGCAATCAGCTGATCTGTCAAGGGGCGAGTATAGTAATATCGCCGGAAAATATATTAGAAGCTTTTAGTATAAAACGCCAAAAAAAATTAATTATATGTGAAAAAAATATAAATAGACTTGCAAAGAGCGAAAAAATGGTGTATAGTTGCTTGGATTTCAAACCGAAACATTTAGATGAGATAGCAGACCGCTGTAAGATGAATATTTCGGATTGTCTGGAAGCGTTATTGACCCTGGAGATCAGTGGTTATGCGATTCAGACGGCGAATCATTATTACGAGAAAAAATTGTGAAAGTTAAATATGGGAGACGCTATGGCGAACTGTTTAGTAATCGTAGAATCACCGGCAAAAGTTAAAACTATTAAAAAATTTCTGGGCTCGAATTATCAGGTTGATGCGTCCAACGGGCATGTAAGGGATCTTCCCAAAAGCCAGTTGGGCATCGACGTGGAGAATGATTATGAACCCAAGTATATTACGATCAGGGGGAAGGGGGATATCCTCGCCAAACTGAGAAAAGAAGTAAAAAAGGCTGATCGCATCTATCTGGCGACTGACCCTGACCGTGAGGGAGAAGCAATATCATGGCACCTGATGAAGGCGCTGAAGCTGGATGAACTCAAGGACAAGAAAGTTTACCGTATCAGCTTTAATGAGATTACCAAGAATGCTGTCAAGGCTTCTTTGAAGTCTCCGAGGGAGCTTGATATGGATCTGGTTGATGCACAGCAGACCAGAAGAATCCTTGACCGTATGGTAGGTTACCGGATCAGTCCGCTCCTGTGGGCCAAAGTAAAACGAGGATTGAGTGCCGGGCGGGTCCAGTCGGTAACTTTACGGATGATATGTGACCGTGAAGAAGAGATCAATGCTTTCATTCCGGAAGAATACTGGACACTTGATGCGGAACTGCTGCAGAAAAGCGGTAAAAAGCCGCTGAAAGCCAAGTTCTATGGCACTCACAAAGAAAAAGCTGCAATCCATAACAAGCAGGAACTGGATCAGATCCTGGCCGGTTTGGAAAATCAGTCATATGTTGTGGAAGAAGTAAAACGCGGAGAACGGATGAAGAAACCGCCGATTCCATTTACCACCAGTACCCTGCAGCAGGAAGCATCAAAGGTGCTTAACTTTTCGACCCAGAAAACAATGCGTCTGGCCCAGCAGCTGTATGAAGGAGTGGCAGTCAAGGGGCATGGAACCATTGGTTTGATTACGTATTTGCGTACAGATTCTACCCGAATCGCAGATGAAGCTGATACCGCAGCCAGATCCTATATCAAAGAGACATATGGGGAAAACTATGTATCACAGAATACTCAGGAGAAGAAAAACGGCGGCAAGATTCAGGATGCTCATGAGGCGATCCGCCCAACAGACATCAGCCTGACTCCGGCTCTTGTCAAGGATTCCCTGCAGCGTGATATGTTCCGTTTATATCAGCTGATCTGGAAGCGTTTTGCAGCAAGCCGGATGCAGCCTGCTGTCTACGAAACGGTTTCAGTCAAAGTGGGTGCCGGTGAATATCTGTTTACGCTGGCAGCTTCCAAGCTGGCATTTGATGGTTTTATGTCTGTTTATGTTCAGGATGATGAAAAAGAGGAAAGCAACCAGCTGCTGACTAAACTGGAGAAAGGCGATGAACTGTCGCTGGGCAGTCTGATTGATGCGCAGCACTTCACGCAGCCGCCGGCACATTATACGGAAGCTTCGCTGGTTAAGGCGCTGGAAGAACAGGGAATCGGAAGGCCGAGTACCTATGCGCCGACGATTACAACGATTCTGGCAAGACGTTATGTAACAAAAGAGAATAAAAATCTATATGTAACCGAGCTGGGTGAAGCGGTTAATGGAATTATGAAGCAGTGCTTTGCCAGCATCGTAGATCCGAATTTTACAGCTAATATGGAATTACTGCTGGATAAGGTAGGGGACGGCAGTGTCAAATGGAAGACCATCGTTGAAAACTTTTATCCGGATCTGGATTCGGCAGTAAAGGAAGCTGAGAAGACTCTTGAATCGATCACAATAGCAGATGAAGTATCGGAAGAAATCTGTGAATTGTGCGGCCGCAACCTGGTGATCAAATATGGTCCTCATGGAAAGTTCCTGGCCTGCCCCGGGTTCCCGGATTGTAAAAACACAAAACCGTATCTGGAGAAGATCGGTGTACCTTGTCCGAAGTGTGGAAAAGATGTTGTAATTAAGAAAACCAAGAAGGGCAGACGGTATTTTGGCTGCGAAAGCAATCCGGAATGTGATTTTATGTCCTGGCAGAAGCCATCGACTGAAAAATGTCCGAAATGTGGGAATTATATGGTGGAAAAGGGCAAGAAGCTGCTTTGTGTCGATGAGCAATGCGGTTATAGTATGAATTTGGAAGAAAAATAATGAAATAATTAAAAAAGTCAAAAAATTTACAAATACTATTGTTATTGTCCGCGAATCGTGATAAAATTTAAATATTAGAAATGGGGTTTTACGATTTTATACGATTCACGGAGGAGGTTTTTCGAAATGAGTGTACAACTGTTAGATAAAACTAGAAAAATCAACAAATTGCTGCATAATAACAACTCACATAAGGTTGTGTTCAATGATATCTGCAAAGTATTAAGTGAAATCTTAATCTCCAATATCCTTGTTATCAGTAAAAAGGGCAAGGTTCTGGGCGTAGGAATTGCTCCCGGAGTAGAAGAGATCGAAGAACTGATCGAAGATGAGGTAGGCGGATTCATTGATAAAATGCTGAATGAGCGTTTGCTCAGCATATTGTCAACCAAGGAAAATGTAAATCTTGCAACATTGGGATTTGCAGAAGAGAACGTCAGGAAGTATCAGGCGATTATCACACCGATTGATATTGCCGGAGAACGTCTGGGAACCTTGTTTATTTACAAAAGTGATGAACATTACGATATCGATGATATCATTCTCAGTGAATATGGTACTACGGTAGTAGGTCTAGAGATGATGCGTTCCGTGAATGAAGAGAATGCAGAAGAGACCAGGAAGATCCAGATTGTCAAGTCAGCCATCAGCACATTATCATTCTCCGAGCTGGAGGCGATTACTCATATTTTTGATGAGCTTGACGGCAATGAAGGAATTCTTGTAGCCAGCAAGATTGCTGACCGGGTTGGCATCACCCGATCCGTTATTGTCAATGCACTTCGCAAGTTTGAAAGTGCCGGCGTTATCGAATCCCGTTCATCCGGTATGAAAGGGACTTATATCAAGGTACTCAACGATGTAGTTTTTGATGAACTTAAGACAATTAAGGATAATAAATAGATATTATACAAAAAAGAGGCGATGTGATGTGGAATATTCCATATTACATCGTTTTTTTTGCTGAAACTAAAGGAAAACCCTTGTCAAACAATGGAAACCGTGTTATGATTGTAAGGCTGAAAAAAAACACGCCTGTTGATTCTGACGGCGGTGCCGGATTTGATGTCTGGTCCCGAAAGAAACAATAGATACAGGCGGAAGTAAAAACCAAATGGAGGAAAATAACATGAGCGTTATTTCAATGAAGCAGCTGTTAGAAGCCGGTGTACATTTCGGACACCAGACCAGAAGATGGAACCCTAAGATGGCTCCGTACATCTATACCGAGAGAAACGGTATCTACATTATCGACTTACAGAAATCTGTAGGAATGATCGATGATGCTTACAACGTGATTTCTGATATCGCAGCAAACGGCGGAACCATCCTGTTCGTAGGAACCAAAAAACAGGCTCAGGACGCTATCAAGAGCGAAGCAGAGCGCTGCGGTATGTACTATGTAAATGAGAGATGGTTAGGCGGTATGCTTACCAACTTCAAGACCATCCAGAGCCGTATCGGAAGACTGAAAGCAATCGAGACCATGTCTGAAGACGGAACCTTTGATGTTCTTCCTAAAAAAGAAGTTATTGCTCTGAGAAAAGAGTGGGAGAAGCTTGAGAAGAACCTGGGCGGAATCAAAGATATGAAGAGAGTTCCGGATGCTATCTTTATCGTAGATCCTAAGAAAGAAAGAATCTGTGTACAGGAAGCTCACAACCTGGGAATCCCATTAATCGGTATTGCTGATACCAACTGTGATCCGGAAGAACTGGATTATGTTATCCCGGGTAACGATGATGCTATCAGAGCTGTTAAGCTGATCGTAGCTAAGATGGCAGATGCAGTGATCGAAGCAAACCAGGGTGAAACAGGTGCTGACTATGCTGAAGCTTTTGAGGCAGCAGAAGTAGCAGAAGAGAACGTTGAAGCTTAATTCGTAACAGAGAATGGAGGAAACGACAAATGGCAGTAACCGCAGCAATGGTAAAAGAGTTAAGAGAAATCACCGGTGCAGGCATGATGGATTGCAAGAAAGCTCTTGGTGAAACCGATGGAAATATGGACAAGGCTGTTGAATTCTTAAGAGAAAAAGGCCTTGCCGGCGCAGCTAAAAAAGCAGGCCGTATCGCAGCAGAAGGTATCGTAGCTACTGCACTGTCTGCAGACGAGAAAAAAGCTGTTGTAGTAGAAGTAAATGCAGAGACTGATTTCGTTGCAAAGAATGAGAAGTTCCAGAACTATGTAGCTGATGTAGCTGCTCAGGCACTGAACAGCGATGCAGCAAACCTGGAAGCATTCATGGCTGAAACCTGGGCAAAAGATACCAGCTTAACCGTACAGGAAGCTCTGGCTTCCCAGATCTCCATTATCGGTGAGAACATGAACATCAGAAGATTCGAGACCGTTAATGAAGCTAACGGATTTGTAGCATCTTACATTCATGCAGGCGGCAAGATCGGTGTTCTGATCGATGTTGAATCTGACGTGGTTAATGATGCGATCAAAGAGATGGCTAAAAACGTGGCTATGCAGGCAGCTGCATTAAAACCATTATATACAAGCAATGACGAAGTAGACGCTGACTACATCGAAAAAGAAAAAGAGATCTTAACTGCAGCAGCTAAGAACGAAAAACCGGATGCTAACGATAAGATTATCGAAGGCATGGTTAAAGGCCGTATCAACAAACAGCTGAAAGAAATCTGCCTGCTTGATCAGGTTTATGTAAGAGCAGAAGACGGAAAACAGACTGTAAGCCAGTATGTGGCAGAAGTTGCTAAGGCAAACGGCGCTAACGTAAAAGTGAAGAAATTCGTTCGTTTCGAGACCGGTGAGGGTATTGAGAAGAAGGAAGAGAACTTTGCTGAGGAAGTTGCTAAGCAGATGGGACAGTAACTTTGCCCCTGATTTTAAAACACTGTAAATTAAATTGGAGTCTCGCATTTATTCAGGCCTTTGGTGCAAACCAAGGGCCTTTATTTTTGTGGGGTATTTGAAGTAGCCAGACAGCAGGATGTCTATAAATGAAAATTTACATGAGGTGGATAAAATAAATAAACATATGATTTTGAACTTACCAATATTGTGGTTGTGCAGTCATTGGATCCAAATGATGAACGATTCAACGATTTCTCGGAATGCATAAATGAAAGATGCCCCTTTGTGATTGGAAAAATGGATTGCTGCTTGCCCGGATGATTCATTTGTGGTAATATGGACTTATATAAATACAAATGCGTGAGTCGCAGGATTCTGAAAACCGGTTTCGGTTTTGGAGTTCTGTGGTTCACGCATTTGGTGCGTTTAAGGGCAGGAAAAAGCGTGAAAAACTCTTTTTCACATTTCAACGGCCGCTGTTTCGCAAAAACCCTTGTGGCTGCGATATATTCCGGAAAGGCAGCAAAGGAATAGCTCCCGATTTTTTCACATTTCAAAATCGAGAATGGGATTTGTTGGAAAAAGAAAGAGGAATCACAGGGGATGAGACCAGACCGGCAGCTAACCGGGCGGTGGGAACAAAGGACATGACATGACAAGGAGGAACGAGATGACAAGGAAAAGTTTGAAACAAAGGTGTGCCGTATTTCTGGTATTGGTGGTGCTGCTGACGGCAATGCCGCTGGAGGCATTTTCTGAAACGGCCGGCGGGGACGGCGGAGGAAACAGGATGGATACGGAGCTGGCAACGCCGGCATCCGGAAAGGGGCAGAAGGATGGAGAAGCGACTGCTTCCGGCAGCAATCTGTCTGACTCGAACGGGGAGATTCCTATTCTGGATGACCTTTTGCTGGTGGCAGAGCTTGAGGAACTGTCCGATGATATCTTAAGGCAGAAGTTTGATGCCGAGACAGCTGTGCTTACTGATGTGATCCTGCCGGAGACTTTAATCGGGAAAAACGGGGCGGGCGAAAAATTCCGGATCACCGGGGTGGCCTGGGAGTGCACGGCTGCGGGTTCAATGCTTGGGGAGTCTTATGAATCCCTTGTATTTGATCCGGATACCGAGGGGGTGTATGCGTTTTCACCGGTGCTGCCGGAGGAGTATGAAGTGGGGGATGAGGTGATGCTGCCGGTGATTACGGTGGAGATCTGGCCGGCCGGCACGGTTATGATGCCGTTGAATGGTCTGGGTAACAATGAATTTGAATATACAGACCCGGACGGCGGTCTGCAGGGGATGATAGAAGAGACGTTGCAGAAGACGGGAAGAGATGGGGAGCTGGAGCATGTGACAAAACTGAAGCTCTCCGGAATGGTGGCGGCGGCGGATTATCAGTTTATCCGCAGGCAGCTGAGCGGTCTTTTGGAAGTGGATCTACAGGGGGTGACAAGTGTGTTTCCGGATTCGGCTTTTTATGGAAGCAGAATCAAGAGAGTGCGCCTGCCTGCCGGGGGGGAGCTTTCAAGTCAGATGTTCTATTTGTGCAGTAACCTGGAGACATTGGTCTGCGGATCGGGAGCGATGGTTGATGGAGAGATCAATCTGCTGGGGTATGAGGGCGGGTCTTATGGAAGCAGTGTCTTTTCATATAGCGGAATCAAGAGAGTACATCTGCCTATAGAAGTAGAGCTTTCAAGTCAGATGTTTAGTTACTGCAGTAACCTGGAGACATTGGTCTGCGGAGCGGAAGCTATGGTCGATGGTGAGATCAATCTGCTGGGGTATGAGGGCGGGTCTTATGGAAGTTATGTCTTTTCTAATAGCGGAATCAAGAGAGTGCGTTTGCCTGCCGGAGTGGAGCTTTCAGATTATATGT
>DAMAMW010000004.1:106548-224950 GCA_032073745.1 Lachnospiraceae bacterium
TGCGTTTGCCTGCCGGAGTGGAGCTTTCAGATTATATGTTTTATGACTGCAGCAGACTGGGGACATTGGTCTGCGGAGATGGAGCTATGGTTGAGGGTGAAATCAATCTGCTGGAGTATCAGGGTGAGTCTTATGGAGAGGGTGTGTTTACAGAAAGCGGAATCAAGAGAGTGCGTTTGCCTGCCGGAGTGGAGCTTTCAGATTATATGTTTTATGACTGCAGCAGCCTGGAGACATTGGTCTGCGGAGATGGAGCTATGGTTGAGGGAGAGATCAATCTGCTGGGGTATCAAGGCGGGTCTTATGGAAGTCATGTCTTTTCTAATAGCGGAATCAAGAGAGCGCGCCTGCCTGCCGGAGTGGAGCTTTCAGATTATATGTTTCATTACTGCAGCAGCCTGGAGACATTGGTCTGCGGAGATGGAGATATGGTTGAGGGAGAGATCAATCTGCTGGGGTATCAGGGTGATTCTTATGGAGAGGCTGTATTTTCAGGTAGCGGAATCAAGAGAGTGCGCCTGCCTGCCGAAGTGGAGCTTTCAAATGGTATGTTCGCTGGCTACAGTAACTTGGAGACATTGGTCTGCGGAGAGGGAGATATGGTTGATGGTGAGTTCAATCTGCTGGGGTATCAAGGCGGAAAATATGGAGAATCTGTGTTTAGTGGTACCGGAGTAAAAACAGCCCGGTTGCCTGCAGGAGTGACTCTTTCAGCCTACATGTTCCGTACCTGCAGCAGCTTAAAGAACATTGTATTCGCCGGAGCAGGCAATCCTTCGGCCGAATCCGTCTCTGTATTTGATGAGGTTCCGGCAGGCGGAACCATCTACTACCCGAAAGGCTCTGAAGCGTATTCGGATGAGGTGCTGCAAGGACTGGGGCTGACGGGATGGAAGCAGCAGGAGAACAATCCGGTCCTGTCGGCGGAACCGTCTGCTCTGCCGTTTGGCGGAGTGGAGACCGGGACGGTATCGGCGGCGCAGGAGCTAACCGTGATGGTCTCTGACTTCGAAAGTCAGGCGGAGTATCGGATTGAAGGCGGTAACGGTGCGTTTCAGGTGGAGGAAGTCAGCTGGGGCGGCTGGACCGGCGGAACCCTGTCCGTTACCTTCCGCCCGGCTGAAGAAAAAGAATATTCCGCACAGCTTATTATTTCCAGCACCGGGGTGGAGGCCAGGACAATACAGCTGACCGGGACAGGTCTGGCCGTGCCGACCTATACGGTTACCTACGCTGCCGGCGGAGCGTCCGGCGGAACGGTTCCGGCGGACGGCAATGCCTATGCGGCCGATGCCCTTGTGACGGTGGCCGGGAATACAGGAGGTTTGTACCGGAGCGGTTATCGCTTTGCCGGCTGGAAACATAGTGGGGACGGGAAGGTGTACCAGGCCGGGGAACAGTTCCGGGTGACGGCTCATGTGATTCTGACAGCACAGTGGGAGAAAGAGGGCAGCAGCGGCGTCAGCGGTGGCTCCGGTGGTTCGGGAGGCAGTGCGGCGGCCGGAGAATGGAAGCTGGATGCCATTGGCTGGTGGTACCAGTATACCAACGGTACCTATCCGAAAGCGGAATGGAAGCAGATTGGCGGGAGCTGGTATTACTTTGATGCTTCTGGTTACATGGCTACCGGTTGGCGATTTTTAGATGGGAAGTGGTACTGGCTGAATCTGGGAACCGGCAGAATGGTTCGCAATGACTGGATCTGGTATCAGGACTACTGGTATTATCTCGGCAGTGACGGGGCGATGGTGACCGGTTGGCTGGAATATAAAGAGGCCTGGTATTTCCTGTCCACCGTTAATGACCGGTATTATGGCCATATGCTTAGGAACCAGACCACGCCGGACGGGTACTATGTGAATCAGGACGGGGTGAGAACTCCGTAACCCGGCTATCAGCGACGCGATAAAAAGGAGGGGATACGGATGTACCGGATACTGGCAATTGACGGGGACTTGGAACTTCAGTCCGTGATTCGGGACTATCTGACCGGCATCGGATATTCAGTGGTGTCGGCCGGTTCCGGAATGGAAGGGGCGGCGATGCTGAACCAGGGCAGCTATGACTGTGTGATTCTGGAGGCACAGCTGCCGGACATAGACGGCTGTCTGATGTGCGAATCAATCCGGAAATCAACCGGCACCCCCATTCTGTTTTTCAGCAGCCTGGACCGGGAGGCGGACCGGATCCGGGGACTGGCTGCCGGTGCGGATGCCTATCTGAGCAAGTCCTGCAGCTTGACAGAACTGGGGGTACGGATATATGCCTGCATCCGGCGAAACCGGATGCAGGTGCAAAAAGAGATACCGCCCTGTACCAATGTGATGTGCAACCAGAAAGCCGGCATTATTACTATCAACGGGATCAATCTGAGCCTGACTGCCAGGGAATACCAGATATTAGAATTGCTGGTAAAGGAACCGGGCCGGTCTTATTCGGGCGGGGAAATCAACGAATGGGTCTGGGGGCGGACGACAAAAAATGCGGCCGCCGTCCGGACTTACATCCGGCGGCTGCGCAAGAAGCTGGGATCCGGCTGGATGGGGACGATTGTGTATGAGCGGAAATGGGGGTATTATTACCTGCCGTATGACGGGCAGAGCTCCGACGATCTCGCGGGTTGTATTCCGGGAGAAGGTGCAGAGCCCGGCAAAACGCCATGAAAAGCGGGAAGCAAAACGGTTTTGATTCCCCAGGGGATTTGGCAGCCCTTGAAAACACCAGATTGAGCGGGAACCGCGTAAAGGAAGAAAGGACAAAACCAACAGTCATGTGATCTGGCATGATATACCAGACGGCAGTTCTTTTCCTGCCTGTAAAATTGTGCTATAGTTAAGTTACGTTATGACATGAGGGGAAGAGGAAGCATGTACCAATTACTATTAATTGACGACAATAAAGAACTTCAAAAAGCAAACAGTGATTATCTGCGGGAAAAGGGCTATGAGGTGACTCTGGCTTATTCCGGAATGGAGGCGATGGCACTCCTGCATACGAATACTTATGACTGTATCCTCCTGGATGTGATGCTGCCTGATTTAAACGGCTATGCCATCTGCGAAGCGGCACGGAAAACCATCCGGACACCGGTGATTTTTTTGAGCTGTATGGATGGGGAGGATGACAGGATCCGGGGGCTGATGTCCGGCGGGGATGATTACATGGTCAAACCTTACAGTCTGTCTGAGCTGGGGGCCAGGGTATATGCCCAGATACGCCGGAGCCGGATGCAGGCCGGCGGGGAAGCCGGTTCCTTTACCAACGTGATGTATGACAGGCAGCAGCGTACCGTGACGATTAACGGCACCAACCTGATCCTGACAACGAAGGAGTTTGAAATCCTGACCCTGCTGTTAGAGCATCCCGGACAGGTATTCAGTGCCGGGGAGATCATGGAGCAGGTGTGGGGAGCCGGTTATGAGGATGAGTCAACCGTCCGCGGTTATATCAGGCGGATCCGGATCAAACTGGGGAACGGCCGCCTGGGGATGATCGACAATGATTACGGCACGGGTTATTGGTACCGGCCTTACGGGGAGTCGTCATGAAACGGGGGATCCATCTGATCCGGCTTATTTTGTATCTGCTGCTGGCTGTTTCCATTGTAGGCAGCCTGTTTGTCTTTCTGGCCCTGGGTAATCCGCCGGATCCGGCAGTAGCAGGGCTGATGCTGGGAATGGCAGTGGGCGGTGTAGTGATGATGGGTGTATACAGCTTTACCCTGTGTCTGTTCCGCCCGACGGAGTGGGAACTGGTTATCTTTGGTGTATTCTGTTTCGCAGCAGCATTGCGGTTTTTATTTACGGAGGGCAGCATGGGAGGACTGTTAATTCCGGCAGCGGCCCGTTACAGCCGGATCCTGTTTGCTATGGCAAGCAGCGTGATGGTGGTGAGCAAGTTTAATTTTATCTGCCAGTTGTTTGACCCGCACCGGTACCGCCGCCTGCGGCTGGGATTATCCCTTGCCATTCCGTTGTATACGGCGGCGGTGTTTCTGCTTGGTGTGGTGGATACCCGCCCGGAGCGGCTGGCGGCACTCCTGCTCTTTGTGCTGGAAACCCTGTTTGGCACGGTCATTATCATCCGTTCCGGACAGCTGCAAAAGCACCCGGTGAATCGGCTGTACTTTGCCGCAAATCTGTGGTTTTTGGTTTCTTTTTTCCTGGTCAGTCCCCGGCTTCCCTTTATGATGATACCGACGAACTATGTCCTTTTGCTTGTCCATGCGGTCGTTCTGGCGGACCGTTATGCCGGTGCCATTGAGGCGGTGGAACAGATGAACACGACACTGGAGCTGGCGGTGGCGGAACGGACGGCAGAGCTGCAGGAAGCTTATGTGCAGGTGGCGGATTCGGAGCGGCACCTGAAAGAGCTGGTGGGGAACATTTCCCATGATTTAAAGACACCGCTGGCGGTGGCGGGAGTGAATCTGGAGCAGCTGATTGACCCGGAACGGCCGAAGAGTACGGAGGAATCGCGGCGGCTGGCGACGGTGGCCTATCACAAAAACCTGGATCTGCAGCGGCTGACCCGGAATCTCTTTGAAGTGGTGCGGATGGAGGGCGGAGGGCTTAGCTATACCCTGACATGGGCCGGACTTGACGACCTGATGGCGGAAGCCTACCGCCGCTATGTGGACTATATTGAAGGCGAAGGGGTGCTGCCGGTGATTCTTTATCACGGCCGGTGCCAGGTGCTTCTTGACCAGGAAAAGATATGGAATGTCTTTGATAACCTGATTAATAATGCCCTGCGGTATACCCCGGAGGGCGGCAGTATTACGCTGGAGGCGGTCTGGGACGGGGCGGAAGTGGTGGATCTGGCCTTTCGGGATACCGGCTGCGGAATTGGACAAGAACACCTGCCGCATATCTTTGAGCAGTATTATAAGGCGGAGCAGTCCCGGGGCGGCGGTGGGGAAAGCGGTCTGGGGCTGTATATAGTCAAATCCCTGGCGGAGGGGATGGGAGGCAGCGTGAGGGCGGAATCTGTTCCCGGAGAAGGGACGGCGGTAACGGTACGGCTGAAGGCCCGTCCGTGTTCCGATGGAACCGGAACAGAGGATTGTCACTTGCCGGGTTGACCGGATTGTGGTAAAATGGACTTATATAAATACAAATGCGTGAGTCGCAGGATTCTGAAAACCGATTTCGGTTTTGGGATTTTGCGGTTCACGCATTTGGTGCGTTATAGGGCGGGAAAAAGCGTGAAAAACTCTTTTTCACATTTCAACGGCCGCTGTTTCGCAAAAACCCTTGTGGCTGCGATGTGTTCCGGGAAGGCAGCAAAGGAATAGCTCCTGATTTTTTCACATTTCAAACTTGAGAATGGGATTTGTTGGAAAAAGAGAGAAGAACCACAGGGGATGAGACCGGACCGGCAGCCAGCCGGGCGGTGGGATCAAAAGACATGACGAGGAGGAACGAGATGAAAAGGAAAACGATGAAACAAAGGTGTGCCGCATTTCTGATCTTAGTGCTGCTGCTGGTGGCAATGCCGCTGGAGGCATTTTCAGGGACAGGTACTGCGGGGCTGGACGGAGGTTCGGCCACCGGGCAGTCCACGGATTCTAATGCGGCGGGGACGGCATCGGGTAGCAATCTGCCGGCTGATCCGGATGCGTTCGGGAATATCCCGATTATTGATGACAGAGCCACCCCGGCGGATGCGGTGAAGTTTGGCAGGAAGAACCCTGCGGGGCCCGTATTGACGGTAACCTTTGACAGCGGAGACAATGAGAAGAATGTCAGTTTGACGGAGAATGCCATGAAGGATGCGGTGGAACAGGCATTATCTGATGGTGGAGATTCAAAGGCGGAGATTGTGACAATCGTACTGGCGGGGGATGCAGAACGCATCAGTGATCATAACTGGCGGTACTTATTGGAGCTCTATGGGGAAGGCAGTGAGTGGAGCAAGCTAAGTGTATTGGATCTTTCGGGAATGGGGGAGCTTGTAATCATTGAAAATGTTAATAGCCGGGACAAAATAATATATATCACCTCATTGACTGATGTGGTACTGCCTGATTCTTTGGAGTGCGTGGGGGCGTGGGCATTTTATCAGTGCGGGAATCTGGAGTTGGCAGAGCTTCCGGATGGGGTTACCTCCATTGGGGAGGCAGCATTTTATCATTGTTACAATCTGGCCTTAACGGAACTTCCTGATGGGATCACATCCATCGGGGAGTATGCATTTTATAGTTGTAATAATCTGGCCTTAACAGAGCTTCCAGAGGGTGTCACCTCCATCGGGGTATCTGCATTTTCTGGTTGCGAGAAGCTGGCCTTAACGACTCTTCCGGCTGGGATTACATCCATCCATTGGTGGACATTTGGAGGCTGCCGTGAGTTAAAGGAAATGGCGTTTCCCGAAGGACTTACCTCCATCGGTTTTATGGCATTTGTTGACTGCAATAACCTCTCCACATTAATCTTCACCTCCAAACTGGCTCCGGATATCGGCGATGAAGTTTTTATCGGCCTGCCAACGACCGGAACCCTATACTATCCCTCCGGAGCAGATTATGATGCGATTAAGAGCCAGTTACCATCCGGCTGGGAATTTATTGAATCAAGTGTTATCAAATCAACATCTGATGACAATGGAACCATTACCCCGTCCGGGCAGGTTCCTGTTGCGGTCGGGAAGGATCAGGAATTTGTTATCACAGCTAATTCCGGTTATGAGATTGCCGAGATTCTGGTCGATGGAAGTTCGGTCAGAACCTACGACCGTTCTACCGTTTCCGATACCTATATATTTACTGATGTGACAGAAAACCATACAATCGAGGTTCATTTCCGCCCGGCTCCGGTACCGAGTTACCGTTCAGGCAGTTCCGGCTCATCCGGAACGGTACAGGGAACCTGGAAACGGGATCTGGTGGGATGGTGGTATGAATATCCAAACGGAACCTATCTGCAGGCGGAGTGGAAGCAGATCGACGGGATCTGGTATTACTTTGATGCTTCCGGTTACATGGCCAACGGTTGGCGTTTTTTAGATGGGAAGTGGTACTGGCTGAATCTGGGAACCGGCAGAATGGTTCGCAATGACTGGATCTGGTATCAGGACTACTGGTATTATCTCGGCAGTGACGGGGCGATGGTGACCGGATGGCTGGAATATAAAGAGGCCTGGTATTTCCTGTCCACCGTTAATGATCAGTATTATGGCCATATGCTTAGGAACCAGACCACACCGGACGGCTATTATGTGAATCAGGATGGAGTGAGAACTCCGTAACCGCAGAAGATATGGGATCAACACCGGTTTACAGGGAACGAGCGGATCATGATATCTGGAAATCAACAAATGGGGAGGATTCACTGACATGGACAGACCGCCGGATGATTGGCATTTCCGTTCGTTTCCTAAGCGGTATGGGGCAGCGATGGATGCATGGGCAGTGTGGTCTTACATCAGGTGTGTCTGTACGAAGTACGGAGGAGTGCATACCCCTGACCGGATTGGCACCGGTTGTGGGAAAGGATACCGCTCTATCGCGGTAAAGGAGGCAGAGCGATGAAAGGAACAGTCAGAAATATTCCGTTTTTTTTATATCTTCTTTTTGCGGGGGCACTTATCTACCGCATGTCACTTTTTTTGCTCCGGTATGAGCATGTCGGCCAGACGCCTGTCTGGATTGTACTGGGACTGGCAACGGGCGGGGTGTTTACGATGGCTTTATACAGTATTACCCTGTATCTGTTCCGTCCGGCTGAGCGGGAACTGGTTTTTTTCGCCTTCTTCTGCCTGGCGGTCTGTCTCCGGTTTCTGTTTGTGGACGGCAGCATCGGGATGATGCTGTTTCCGCAGGCAGAGGCGGTTAAAACAGAGCTGTTTGCCGTCGGGAGTACCATTATGGTAGTCTGTCATTTTAACTTTATCTGTGAACTGTTTGCCGGCGGCGGTTACTGCCGCAGCCGCTGGTGCATATCAGTCCTGATCCCCCTGTATGCCATGACGGTGATCCTGCTGGGGGTAATCGATACTCCGCCGGAGGTGGCAGTGAAGGTTTTTATCTCACTGGCGGAAACCATACTGTCGATGGTGGTGATCATCCGCTCTGGGCAGCTGCGGAACTGTCCGGCCAATTTTTTATATTTTATCACCAACCTCTGGTACTGTATTTCCTTTTTCCTGGTCAGTACCCGGATGCCGTTTCTGATTGTTCCGACCAACTGTGTCTTTATGATTGCCCATATGATTGTTCTGGCGGACCGTTATGCCCGTGCCATCCGTGGACAGGAGGAGATAAACTCCCGGCTGGAGCTGGCGGTAACGGAGCGGACGGCAGAGCTGCAGGAAGCTTATGTACAGGTGGCGGATTCGGAGCGGCACCTGAAAGAGCTGGTGGGGAACATTTCCCATGATTTAAAAACCCCGCTGGCGGTGGCAGGAGTGAATCTGGAGCAGCTGATTGACCCGGAACGGCCGAAGAGTCCGGAGGAATCGCGGCGGCTGGCGACGGTGGCCTATCACAAAAACCTGGATTTGCAGCGGATGACCCGGAACCTCTTTGATGTGGTGCGGATGGAGGGCGGAGGACTTAGCTATACCCTGACATGGACTGGGCTTGATAACCTGATGGCGGAAGCCTACCGCCGCTATGTGGACGATATTGAAAGCCGGGTAGTGCTGCCGGTGATTCTCTATCATGGCCGGTGCCAGGTGCATATTGACCAGGAAAAGATATGGAATGTCTTTGATAACCTGATCAACAATGCCCTGAGGTATACCCCGGAGGGCGGCAGTATTACGCTGGAAGCGGCCTGGGACGGGGCGGAAGTGGTGGATCTGGCCTTTCGGGATACCGGGTGCGGGATTGGGGAGGAACACCTGTCGCATATCTTTGATCGGTATTATAAGGTGGATCAGTCCCGGGGGGGGCGGCGGGGAAAGTGGCCTGGGACTGTATATAGTCAAATCCCTGGCGGAGGGGATGGGAGGCAGCGTGAGGGCGGAATCCGTTCCTGGAGAAGGGACGGCGGTAACGGTGCGGCTGAAGGCTCGTCCGTGTTCCGATGGTACCGGAACAGAGGATTGTCACTTGCCGGGTTGCGGATTAGACTGACCGAATTTCTCTTTTCATAAAAACCCAATATACCAACGTTATTACATAATTTACATTCTGATTCTGCTCATAAGATAGGGATTTCAGCAGAAGCAACCTGCAGATAAAACATTCATATTTATGATGCCAAAATAAACTATCTGAGTTATAATATTTTGATAGGATGTATTAATCCGCCAAAGGAGGATGACGTGAACTATAAAATGATGAAAGCGAAGCTGCTGATTCTTCTGAGGTGTACGATGGCTTGACATATTGGGGCGAAAAGAGGTGGAAATGTTAGATTATTTAAAGCATGTCAGGGATAATTATGTCATAAATCACGCTGAGTCAGCGGCTATTCCAGTGTTTAAGTCTGATAAAGCGATCCGGTATCATATTATATTTTCCGGGAGAGTACAGCATGTCGGCTTTCGCCTGGAGGTGGAGCGGCTGGCGTTAAGACTGGAGCTGACTGGTTGGGTGAAAAACCTGGAGAATAATGATGTTGAAATGGAAATTCAGGGGATGGAAAACCGAATCACGTTTCTCCTGGATTTTATGAAATCATTAAAAAGAATTAAAATAAACAGGATTGAAAAACGAACCATAAATTATCTGGAGCGAGAGCAGAATTTTAAAATCATATAAAGGTGGAAGATATGGGCAGTCAGAAAGGCAACTCCGCAATCTACAGGCAATGGAATACACTTAAGAATACACATGGCAGAGTGAATCACACCTAGACATTTATATAATGAGTAATGACTAGATTTCCTGCAGTTTTTTCTTCAAATATAAAACAAACTGTCGCTCCCGGTCGGTCATCGGTTTGTTTTTCGGTCGGAGCAGATAGATGCCGGAATATTCCTGAAAGTCCTCAATTGACCGTGCAATCAGGCCGTCCTCGATGGCATGCTGCATCAGCGTTTGATTTTTCACGGCGATATAATTGCTCTTTTTTAGCGCCATCTCAGTACAGGAAAGGCTGGATACGTGCAGCACATTCTGTTCCGGCCTGATCTGCAGGACGGTCTTGGCATCGTCATGATCTACATTGGAATCGATTACAAAGTTGTATCTGGACAGATCAGCTAAGCGGATCACTTCTTTTCTTGTAAGCGGGTGCCGTTTGTTCATAATTACAATCATTGGAATATGGGTCTGCAGGGTTTCAAAATGCAGCCCATATTTTTCTGCCAATTCCCGGTATTTTTCTGCTTTCTGCTCAAACATCGCCATAATTCCCAGGTTCCGTTCGGTTGAAATCAGTCGCTGCAGAATGATTCGCAGACCGGCTTCCTCCAGTGTTTCGTGAGGATCTATTTCCGGTGCCATGCGTCTGAAATCAAAAAAGGCATTTAACAAAAACGGGTCAGAAGAGCAGACGATACTGAGGGCTGCACTTTTTTGAATCTGTTCCGGGATTTTCCGGATATTGTTGCTTTCGCGGACTATTTTTTCGGCAGACTCAATAAAGACCTTGCCCGCGTGGGTGAAGGTCAGGCCGGATTTGCTGCGGATGACCAGGGTGTAACCCAGTTCATTTTCCAGATTCTTAATGATCTTACTTAAATGTGACTGCGAGATATAATGGTACTTGGCTGCCTTGTTGATTGAGCCGCAGTTGTATACCTCAAGCAGATATTCCAGGTGTGCAATGTTCACAAAAGTAACCCCCTTTATTCGCTGTATTTGTCAAAAACCGTCACAAAAAGCCATATGCTTATTCCAAACAGAGATAACACGATTGGAATAATAGTGTTATAATTATAATATAAAAAGGGAGGTGATTTCAAGAAAAACTATTCAAGATGCATAAAAAATGAACGTTGGCAGCGGATGCAGACACATCTGTCCTGCTTAGTTTAATAAAAAAGGAGAGGGAAATGATGAAAAGACAAGTATCAATGTTATTAGCGGCAGTAATGGCAGCGGGGATGCTGGCCGGCTGTGGCGGGGGCGGTAATGCAGGTTCGGCTAATACGGGGAGTACCGGTAACAGCACAACAAACAGTACGGCAGCAGGTGATACAGCTGCTCAGGGTGATGCAGGGGCAGCGGGGGAAGCCGGCGGCACCAGAGATTCACTGGTGGTTGCCATACCGGAGCCGCCGGTTTATCTTGACCCGCACATCCAGACTTCGACAGCAACCTTCCGGGTGACTACCCAGATGTATGACCGGCTGACCCAGATGGATGAAAATCTGCAGATTATTCCGATGCTGGCTGAAAGCTGGGATGTACTGGATGAGTATACGACTCAGTTCAACCTGCGTCCGGATGTCAAATTCCACAATGGTGAGACGATGACGGCAGAAGATGTCAAATTCAGCCTTGAACGCTGTATGGCAAGTGACGGTGTAAACTACAACTATAAGATTATCGAGAGCGTTGATATTGTTGATGATCTTACCGTAACCGTAAAAACCAAAACACCGTTTAATGCTATGCCAACCCGCCTGTCACTGGATGCAGCTTCGATTGTGTCAAAAAAGGCAGTGGAAGAATACGGCGATGATTTCAATATGAATCCCGTCGGCAGCGGTCCGTTTAAGCTTTCTTCCTGGAGCATCGGTGCCGATTGTGTATTAGTCGCGAATGAAGATTACTGGGCAGGTGCTTCGCCGATCAAGACCCTTACGTTCCGTTCGATTCCGGAAGGAATCAACCGCACCATCGGATTGGAAACCGGAGAAATTGACATAGCCTATGATATTGATGCCATTGATAAGGTCACCATTGAGAGCAAACCGGAACTGGCGCTTTTATCCAGTGCCAGCTGCCGGCTGATTTATCTGGGCAGCTGTGTGAAGCATGAGATTCTTTCCGATGTCAGAGTCCGCAAAGCAATTGCTTATGCTACCAACAAGCAGGATCTGATCGATATCGTGTTTGGCGGTGATGCCGATATGGCTCGCAATACAATGCTTTGCGAGATGTTATTTGGTTATGTGCCGGATACGGTTTCCTATGATACGGATCTGGACAAGGCCAGACAGCTGCTGGCTGAAGCCGGTTATCCCGATGGTTTTGATATAACCCTGACTGTTATGGATACTCAGGAATACCAGACAGCTGCTGTCGTAGTACAGGCACAGCTGAAAGAAATCGGTATCAATGTAACCGTCGAGAGTATGGATAATGCATCCTTCCTGCAGTATGTCGCTGAAGGAAAACAGGCTCTGTTTATGTATGAGAAGGTCGCCAGTGATACCGACAGTATGCTGCGTACCCAGTATCACACAGCATCACTGGGACTTGGCGGCAACCGTCATCATTGGACCGATCCGAAAGTTGATGAGATGCTCGACATTGCCTCCAGTTCATTGGATGATAAGGAGAGGCTGGAACTGTACACGGAAATCCAGACTATCGTCGCAGATGCGGTTCCGCTGTATGAAGTGGCGATTCCTTACCTTTATATCGGTACCCAGGCAGATATTTCCGGCCTGAAGGTTCATCCGACCAACTGCCACAGCATTTACGGAATCTCGGTCGCCAACTGATGTGTCTGAAAAGGTTCTGCGAGAGGATTAGATTATGACAAATTACATTTTCCGGAGACTGCTGATGCTGATCCCGGTACTGCTCGGTGTGAGTTTTCTGGTATTTACGATAATGGAACTTACACCGGGTGATCCGGTTACGATGTATCTGGGCGCCAGCTACTCGGAGGAGGCTTACGAAAGCATCTCCCATGAACTGGGGTTGGACCAGTCCTTTCCGGTCCGGTATGGAACTTTTGTGTTAAATGCGGTGCGGGGGGATTTTGGGATCAGCTACAGCACCCGGCAGCCGGTAGTAAATGAACTGCTGCCGCGGCTGCCCAAGACAATCCAACTGTCCTTTGCCGCCATGCTGTTTGCGGTCAGTATCGGGATTCCGCTCGGTGTCATATCGGCGGTAAAACAGAATTCGGCGCTTGACTCGGCGGCTTCGCTGGTTGCGCTGGCCGGTGTATCGGTACCGAGCTTCTGGCTGGGAATTATGCTGATCCTGATCTTTGCAGCCAATCTCGGCTGGTTTCCATCGTCTTATATCGCCAGCTGGAAAGCTTTGGTGCTGCCGGCAGTGACGCTGAGTGCCAATACCCTGGCGGTGGTAATGCGGATGACCCGGTCATCGCTGCTGGAAACCATCCGCCAGGATTATATCCGGACGGCCCGGGCGAAGGGACTTGGCGAAGGGACTGTGATCATCCGGCATGCCCTGCGCAACGCAATGATTCCGATTACGACTACGGTCGGCCTGCAGTTTGGTTTTTCGCTGGGGGGAGCTGTGCTGGTTGAGACCGTATTCGCCTGGCCGGGGATTGGTTCTCTGCTGGTCGAAGCAATCAGGGTTAAAAATACGCCGATTGTACTGGCGATTGTTGTTATCCTGGCAACATTGTTCTCCGTTATTAATCTGGCAATTGATATTTTATATGCGTTCTTTGATCCGCGCATTAAGGCGGAATATAAAAAGAAGCGGGTAAAAACACAAGTGAAGGCGGGGTGATGGGATGAGAGAACATACAGAGCAGTCAGTTGTCAGAAAACGGAAAAAATCCCAGCTGGCGATGACCTGGCGGCGGCTGCAGCAAAATAAGACTGCGGTAGTCGGTCTGATTATTCTGGGAATCCTGTTTTTGCTGATTATTTCAGCGGGGTTTCTATTTGATTATGATGCCGATGTGATCCGCCAGAATGCCAGCCAGCGCCTGCAGCCGCCGTCCTGGCAGCATTGGATGGGAACGGATGAAGCGGGCCGGGATATCCTGGCACGGGTCATTTACGGTACCAGGGTATCGTTGCCGGTGGCCGTCGGTACGATTGCAATGGCCTGTGCCATTGGCGGGATATTGGGAGCCATCGCCGGGTACGGCAGCAAAACAGCAGACAATATCATTATGCGGATTATGGACGTGTTTCTGGCGATACCCAGTATTTTGATGGCTATGGCGATTGTGGCGGCGTTGGGAAACAGCATGATGAACCTGATGATTGCCATTGCCGTATCAAACGTTCCGCCGTTTGCCCGGATTGTCCGGGCTTCGGTGATTACGATTAAAAACGAGGAATATATTGAGGCGGAACGGGCGATTGGTGCATCTGACCTGAGGATTGTGTTCGGCCATGTGATCCCCAATGCGCTGGCCCCTATTATTGTACAGACAACAACCTGCATTGCCGGTTCAATCCTTGCGATAGCCGGGCTGAGCTTTATCGGGCTGGGCATTCAGCCGCCGACACCAGAATGGGGTTCGATGCTGAGCACAGGGCGACAGTTTATCCGCCATGCCTGGTGGGTGTGCGCGTTTCCCGGACTGGCAATTATGGTATCGGTACTGGCGCTGAACCTGTTCGGGGACGGACTGCGCGATGCGCTGGATCCGAAGCTTAAGAATTAGAGGGGGTATTATGACAGCTCAAAAAGACAAAAAAATGCTGGAGATCTCCGGCCTCACCGTTGAATATCACACGGATGACGAGGTGATTCATGCCGTTAATTCCCTGGATCTGGATATATCTTACGGCGAGAGCCTGGGCCTGGTGGGAGAGACCGGTGCCGGCAAAACAACAACAGCGCTGTCTGTTCTGCGGCTGATTGCAGAACCGCCCGGCAAAATTACGGCCGGCAGCATCCTGTTTGAAGGGGTGGATCTGCTGCATACCGATAAAAAAACGATACGCCGGTATCGCGGCAATGATATCTCAATGATTTTTCAGGATCCAATGACAAGCCTTAATCCGGTGCATTCGATTGGTGCCCAGATCGCCGAAGTGATCAGGTCACACAATAACTGCAGCAAAGATGAAGCGCGCCGGCGGGCAGAACAGATGCTGGAAACGGTAGGTATACCCGGTGAACGATATGACGATTATCCGCATCAGTTCTCCGGCGGCATGAAGCAGCGGGTGGTGATCGCGATGAGCATTGCCTGTGAACCAAAGCTGATCCTTGCCGATGAACCGACCACGGCGCTGGATGTAACGATTCAGGCTCAGGTGCTGGAACTGATGAACGAATTAAAGGAAAAACTGCAGACGTCGATGCTTCTGATTACCCACGATCTGGGGGTCGTAGCACAGGTCTGTGACCGGGTGGCGATCATGTATGCCGGTGAGATCATTGAAAGCGGTGATATTGAGGAAGTATATGAAAATCCCACACATCCTTATACAATCGGACTATTTGAATCAATTCCGTCGCTTGAAGAGACGGTTGAAAAGCTAAAGCCGATCATAGGGCAGATGCCTGACCCTGCAGATCTGACGGAAGGCTGTTCATTCCGGCCCAGATGTCCTTATGCGGCAGATGTATGCCGGGAGAAATCGCCGGTACCGGTTCAGCTGTCAGGAAACCATCAGGTTCGTTGTCTGCGGGTGAAGGAAATGGCAGATGAAATGAAAGGTGTAGAGGTGGCAGTCAATGGCTGATTATATTCTGGAAGTTAAAAATCTGAAGAAGTACTTTAATACGCCGACCGGAACCCTGCATGCGGTAGACAATGTAAACTTTAATATTGAACGGGGCACAACCCTGGGTCTGGTCGGGGAATCGGGCTGCGGCAAATCCACGATCGGCCGCCTGATCATGGGGCTGCATAAAGCAACGGAAGGTGAGATCATCTTTAACGGCAAGGATGTCTGCAAAATGAACAAAAAACAGCTGCATGAGTTCCGCCGTGAGATGCAGATCATCTTTCAGGATCCGTTTTCGTCTCTGGATCCCCGGCGGTCCGTAAGTGAGATTATTGCCGAGCCGCTGATCATTCATAAAAAGTACAAAACAAGCGCTGAACGTAATGCCCAGGTTGAGCATCTGATGGATATTGTCGGCATCAGCAGACGCTTTACCAATGCCTATCCGCATGAAATGGACGGCGGCAGGCGGCAGCGGGTGGGGATTGCCCGGGCGCTGGCCCTGAATCCCCAGTTTATCGTCTGTGATGAGCCGGTTTCTTCACTGGATGTTTCAATTCAGGCCCAGATTCTGAATCTGTTAAAAGAACTGCAGGCAGAGTTTCAATTGTCGTTTTTGTTTATCACCCATGATCTGTCGGTTGTAAAATTCTTTTCCGACAATATTGCCGTCATGTATCTGGGGCAGCTGGTGGAGACAGCACCTTCGCAGGAACTGTTCCGTGACACCCTGCACCCGTATACCCAGGCCCTGCTGTCAGCGATTCCGGTGCCGAATGTGAGAAAAAAAATGCAGCGGGTCAAACTGATCGGCGAGTTGACCAGCCCGATCGATCCCGAACCCGGCTGCCGTTTTGCGAAGCGCTGCCTGTATGCTCAGGAGCTTTGCAGCGGGCACACGGAGCCGCCGCTGGTCAGTATGAAAGAGGGGCATTACTGCGCCTGTTTCCGGGCAAAGGAGTTAAACGGTGCATCAACGGCCGGTGAATGATAAAATGAATATAGTTTGGAGGTATTAATAAATGAGTAACGTTATGTTATGGCACGGTAAATCACACTGGCTTGGCTGTATGCCCTGGGCACGTGATATCGAGCATGAGCTGCTGGAGTGGTCGGCCAGACCGCAGTACACCGGTCTGGTAAAGGGCCATTATTACAGTGGTACCACGCATTTTAGCGGCCGCTGGGGGCACCATGGACATACCGGTTTGCTGGAAGTGGTTGTCGATGACGATGGCAAAATCGGCTTTGTAGAGTTTAATGAAAAGACAATGGAAAACTATTATGTGAGATATTTTCAGGGAATCTGGAAACGTCGTTCGGAATACGGTTTTTTCCAGAACTTTCACGATAAAATCCGCAGTGCGAAGTCCGGCGCGGTTACCGCAAAGTGTTGTCAGCATGTAGAGGAGCAGATCCTTAAGAGCCAGAGTCTGGCTGGGGAGTATGACCTGATCGCCGGTGCTTCTTTCTCGGTTAAAAATATGCTGCATCTGACCAGGGAACTGGATCAGCAGGTTCAGCAGAAGGCTTCTGATACGCTGTATTATGGTTATGTAAAAGATTTTGGCTACGGCATTACCGGTTGGCTGCAGGTGCGGGTAAAAGACGGTAAAATCATTGACTGCTTCTATGATGAGATTATGGCGGATAGTTCCGATGAGATTGTATATGATGAATTAAAACAGTTCTACCGGCTGAGCAAGTATCATGCACAGGGATTCGAAGAACCTTTTGCTGAAGGGTGGGATCGGGAGACCTGGCTGGTGGATTTTAAAACTCTTAGCGATACGTTAAATGCTCATGTATGCAAGACTCAGAACCTGTTGGATATTGAGGGACTGCCGCATACAGACGGACCGGATTTTGGTTGTATGTGGGATCAGGAGTCACGTCCTGACGGCGGCATAGTACATATTAAAAGTAAATATGATCTGCCGGAACGGCCAAGACATCCATCTTATAATAATTATCTGCAGATTGCCGGATATATTGATGAGGAACTAAAAAAAGATGGTGTACTTGTTTAATACTTAATTGTCCCGGCCAATGACACAGAGAGGTATCATGCTCATGAATTCTATGAAAAAAACTACATTTATTGCCTATGATACACTCTGCAGCATCAGTATCAGTGAGCCGGCAGGCAGGAGCGGGGCATTGCTGCTGGACCAGGCAAAAGAACTTGCTCTGGCGGTGCAGGGCACATTGAATATGTATGATCCTGATTCGGAGCTGAGTAAGGTATGTGCAGCATATATTCCGTGTGTGCCAATTTGCATTACCAGTATGCTTTATCGTTTTATCAGCCTGAATCTGGAGTTTTCCCGCCAGACCGGTGGTGCTTTTGACTTTACGGTCGGTTCGCTGGTTAAACTGTGGGACTTTATTGGTGACCAGCCGGAGATTCCAGAAGACAGGCAATTGCGACGGATCATGAAACAGGTGGGATATCAGCATGTTCATTTGCTGAAGGACCGGCAGGAAGTCGTATTTGATGTGCCGGATATAACCTTAGATCCGGGAGCATCGGGGAAGGGGTTTGCCCTTGAACTGGCAGTCGATTTTCTGAAATCGGAAGGAGTTACTCAGGCAGTGCTGGATTTTGGCGGTAATCTTTATGCGATTGGAGGGAAGCCGGAAAGTGGAAGTGAGGCCATCTCTCACTGGCGGGTCGGGATTCGCCATCCGGATCAGGACCATCTCCTGGGAACGGTGATACTTGCTGACCGCGGAATTGCAACGTCCTCCTGGTATGAACACAGCTTTTGTAAAGATGGAACGGTGTATCACCATTTGCTGAATCCACAGACAGGTAAACCCCAGGAACTGGATATCAGCAGTGTTTCGATATTGTCATCACAGGCACTCTATACTGATTTACTATCGACGGCTTTTTTTGTTATGGGTAAAGATGGGGGATGTGCTTTGGCGGATTATCTGGCTGATCAATGCGGCGTTGATGCGGATTATGTGATCCTGGGTAAGGATGGCAGTCTGCTTGCTTCGCCGGGCGCCGGATATTGCCGGGCTCCTGTAAACGGAATTTCAGAATAATTGAATACACATTACGAAAATAATAAATTTTTGGCAGTGATATATTTAAAATTATTAAAAAATAATCATAAATTTATGATATTATAAGGTTATAATAAGTCTTTTTGAGTCGAAATATACTATAGTTAAACGAACTATATTACTGTATATTAAACATTAGGGGGACTCAAGTGTCGAAATCTATTGCACGGCAGATATCTGTTATTATCATTATTATGGTTATGATTTGCGCATCTTTGGTTGGTCTGGTAAGCTATATCTTCTTTCGAAATGAGGCGATAGTCAGCAATGCCCAACGGGCGGAGAATATCGCCCAGTCAGCGGCGGCCATCATTAATCCGGATGATTTTACTCAAATCGTGGATACTCTTGAAAAAAATGACAACTGGCATACGGCAAAGAGAGCATTGGATAAAATAAAGGCTGATACAGATGTAGCGTTTCTTTATGTTCTGGATGCACGAATTTCAGATAATGCGACCTACTATATGGAGGGGTATAGCTATAATCTGGAGGAAGATGAGTTGGATCTGGGTGCACAGGAAAATGCCAATGCCTATGATGATGAGATGCACCTGGCTATTGCTACCGGACAACCTCAGGTGACAGATATTTATAATTCCGTTGGTTTCGGAAGAATGGTTTCAGGTTTTGCGCCTGTTAAAAACGGAGGCACCGTAGTGGGAGTAGTGGGTGTTGATATCGGTGTCGATGATGTCATGCAGGAGGTCACCGAGTTCGGCCTGCGTATTATTGTAATCATCCTTATTTTTTGCCTGCTGTTTGGCTTTTTTAGCGTGTATCTGGTCAACCGGTTCCTTGGGAAGCCGATCTCTCAGTTAAGCGAAGCGGCTGATTTACTGGCTATAGGGGATGTGAATGTCGATATTTCCATAAAGCGCAGTGATGAAATCGGGCAGTTAGCGGACTCTTTTCAGGCGATGATTAAAAGTATTCAATCCCAGATTGCGGTGATGGAAGAACTGGCTAACGGGAATCTCGCAGTCTCACCTGAGATTCGGAGTAACAAGGATTCTATGAACAAGGCAATAGAGCGGACGATTAAGAAATTGAACTCGATGTTTGTTGATATTCTCTCCAGTGCGGCCCAGGTTTCTACTGCAGCAAATCAAATCTCGCAGAGTTCCCAGATGCTGGCCAGCAGTTCTGTGGAGCAGACAGCATCCATTGATCGCTTTGCAGGCAGTGTGACTCATGTATATGAACAGAGCGAAATAACGACGGAAAAGACTGCTGATGCACACGTAGCTGATGTGGATGCGGAGAAAATCATTGCCGAGAGCAGTGAACTGATGAATGAAATGACAAATGCAATGAATGATATTAATCAGAGTTCAAAAGAGATTTCGCATATAATCAAAACCATTGATGACATCGCTTTTCAGACCAATATTCTGGCCTTGAATGCAGCTGTGGAGGCGGCCCGTGCCGGCGAGTACGGCAAAGGGTTTGCTGTAGTAGCCGATGAGGTGCGAAATCTCGCATCGAAGAGTGCAATGGCAGCCCAGGAAACGACATCCCTGATTGAAAAGAGCAATCAGAATGTGGCGAACGGAAATAAGATAGCGAGTGCCACCCGTGAAAGCCTGATGCGGGTGCGGGACATCTCAAAACGCATCTCAGACGTTCTTGCCTACATTGGCTCGGCGGCTGACGAACAGAAGCAGTCGATCTCCGATATGAATCAGGCGGTGGATCAAATAGCTCAGGCGGTACAGGCCAACTCGGCTAATGCTGAAGAGTCTGCAGCTTCTGCAGAAGAGCTGGCGGCCCAGGCAACGCAACTGAATTCGATTGTATCAAACTTTAGATTACGTGACCAAAGATAACGCTTGCTGTTTTTTGTGTCACAATAAAAAGATAATCCCTGATGTGAGTTCTGCTTCACATTGGGGATTATCTTATGTAATCATATTATTTTATTTTTGATAAGATCAGTTCTGAACAATCAATCTGATTAGGAATATTGCCATTTTCATCGCGAACCCGCCAGATATCAGGAGTTATCTCATCTACTACATAAACCTTTCCGTCTGCATCATAACCGATTTCGATTTTAAAATCGATCAGGGTCAGATTCATCTGGGCCAGTTCTTTTTTCAGGACTTCGCCGACTTTGGTCAGGAGTTCCAATGCTGCATCGTACTGTCCCGGAACGAGAAGGTTTTTCATGATGCATAAGCGCTCGCTGATCAGGGGATCGCCCTGGATATCATCCTTTAAGGTCACTTCAAGATAGGGCGGATCGAATGGGATTCCCTCTTCCAGGGTAAAGCGGCGGCACATACTTCCGGCGGTAAAGTAACGAAGAACCAACTCCAGTGGCGGAACCGTGAGGTTGCGTACCTCCATCAGACCGTTATCGATATCGGAACTCAGATAATGGGTAGCGATACCTTCCCGTTCCATCAATTCAAAGAAATAGCTTGATACTTTAAGCCCTTTTTTTCCTTTGCCGCTGACACTGCCGCCAACGGTATTGGAACCGGGATCAAACACACCGTTTTCACCGGTTGCGTCGTCTTTGAAAAATAGGTAGCATGAGCCGGTGGATTCATCTGTCATAACATTTTTTGTCTTTCCAGTGTAGAGTGTTTTCATTCGTGTATCCCCTTTCGGATTGTGTAATCTGTTTTCTTTACTTTAGCATAAGAAAGTGGGACTGTCCAGTATATATACCGCAATTTGATCTGACGGCAATTATTATTTCTGTGTGAGTATGTGTGCGGTTGGCAAATACTTGCAGTTGTCCATTTTATATTGATTTTTTAAAATGAATATACTATTATTTGTTTTATGACTTTGGATGAAAATAAATTCAGACAGAGAGGACAAATCAATGAAAGATAAAAAGATGACTTGGTATACCCTTGCCTTAATGGCTTTTTCAGGGGTATGGGGATTTGGTAATGTAATTAATGGATTTTCAGAGTACGGCGGAATCAAAGCGATTGTGCCATGGCTTATTATCTTTGGACTGTATTTTATTCCTTATGTACTGATGGTGGGAGAGCTTGGTTCGGCTTTTAAATCATCAGGCGGAGGTGTCAGTTCCTGGATTCTGGAAACAATCGGACCGCGGATGGCGTATTATGCCGGATGGACTTACTGGGTTGTGCATATGCCATATATTTCGCAAAAACCCAATTCGGTTATGATTGCCGGAAGCTGGGCACTTTTTCAGGACAATCGGATCAGTTCGATGAACCCACTGATAATGCAATGCATCTGTCTGGTGATATTTATTATTTCACTGATGTTGGCATCGAGAGGTATCAGTATTCTAAAAAAACTGGCTTCGATTGCTGGCAGTACCATGTTTATTATGTCGATTCTTTATATTCTGCTGATGATGGCAGCACCTGCAATTACCAGTGCTGATACAATTGCGATTGACTGGTCATTTAAAACATTTGCACCGACCTTTGACTTAAAGTTTTTTACCGGACTTTCGATTCTTGTATTTGCGGTTGGCGGCTGTGAGAAAATATCACCTTATGTTAATCGGATGAAGAATCCTTCCAGGGATTTTTCGAAGGGAATGATTGCACTGACCATAATGGTTGCGGTATGTGCGATCTTAGGAACGATTTCCATGGGGATGATGTTTGACTCCAACAATGTTCCGCAGGATCTGATGACCAATGGCGCTTACTATGCTTTTGGAAAGTTAGGGGATTACTATGGTGTTGGTAATCTGTTTGTCATCGCTTATGCAGTAACTAATCTGATCGGACAGTTTTCCGTTTTGATTATGTCGATCGATGCACCGTTGTGTATCCTTCTTGACAGTGGCGACAGGAGTTACATTCCGGAATCCCTGTTTAAGCAGAACAAACACGGTGCATATGTCCAGGGACATAAATTGATCTTAATTATTGTCGGAATTTTGATTATTGTACCGGCTTTTGGAATCGGCAGTGTTGATCAGCTGGTGAGATGGATGGTAAAAGTAAATTCCGTCTGTATGCCGCTGCGTTATCTGTGGGTATTTGTTGCTTACATTGCATTAAAACGTTCGGCGGAAAAGTTTCCGGCGGAATATCATTTTGTAAAGAGTAAATGGCTGGGAATCTTTTTTGGTGGCTGGTGTTTTATTGTAACAGCAGCAGCGTGTATCGGCGGTATTTACTCTGAAAACCCGTTTGAATTAATGTTGAATATCTTAACACCGGTAATTCTGTTATTGTTAGGTTTTATACTACCAAAGACAGCAAGGCGGGAAATCAGGAAAGAAAAAAATGGTTATACCGGCAAAAAAGAGGATTATCCGCGGCGCAGGCTGCTGATAAAGAGAAGCAGGTAAGGTGTTCTCAGTAAAACAATATATGCCGGTAACATGTAGTAATCATGAACCGGAATAGCCAGAAGCAGCACAAAAGACATACCCAAAAAAGAAATTATAAAAAATATCGCAGTGATAATTAACAGTGCCATTTTTGTGGTATCAGTTTGTCGATATCTGCGACAGTCACTAATGCAGAATAAGGCAGAACTAATGGAATGAATGACCATACAGATAGTAAAAAACAGACATAACCGCCGCAAGAGATCAATATATCTAAAAAACATAAAAAAGTTATTATAGCCAACTCCCATCACAAGCAGCAAAATAATCATTACTGATCCGGAAGCAATGCTGATAAGCTTTAACAGCTTGCGTCCGGCAGTATGACCGTGCCAGGAAAAGAGGAGTGGAAGGATACATAAGAGTGCCAGAGCAGTGACAAAGAACCCAACCTGATAGATTGATATGCCGCTTTGTGCTGTGAATGTTGTTCCCCATTTTTCTATAATCAAAATACTAAAGATATCTTTTTGCATCGTAAATGTATTTTTAATAACCGATGCACAGGGGATAAATAAGAAGATGCCAATAGCGCTGATAAGCCGTAGAAAAAGATTAGGTTGATGTTGTTTCATAGGTTAGGTCTCCTTGTTGGTAAATTGATTTATTATTAAAGATTATAACATAGAAAGCTGTTGGTGGGAATCGATATCGAAAGCTGAGCGCAGTCACTGAGGTTGTAGTAATTTTAATTTCATATCACCAAACGAAGGAGGTGTGTTATAATAATTGGAAGTGCTGCTGCAGGAAAAGCAGTCTATCAGGAGGTTACGAGAAATGTATGAATTGGTGCAGATCAGTGAGAAATGCTATTACATAAACTGCCCGGCAAAGATAGGAGTTTATGTGGCGGACAAGGATAATGTCTATCTGGTTGACAGCGGGAATGATAAAGATGCGGGACGGAAGGTCAGGCAGATTCTGGATAAGAACGGCTGGCATCTGACAGCCATACTGAATACCCATTCCAACGCAGACCATATTGGCGGCAACCGTTATCTGCAGGGACAGACGGGATGTAAGATTTATTCCGGTGGCATAGAGGCTGCTTTTACAAAACACCCGGTATTGGAGCCGTCCTTCCTTTACGGCGGTTATCCGTGTAAGGATCTGCGGCATAAGTTCCTGATGGCGCAGGAAAGCGATGTGACGGATTTTTCAGATGTGAATTTCCCGAAAGAAGTTGAAATTATTCCTTTGCCGGGGCATTTCTTTGACATGGTGGGGTTTGGTATGCAGGACGGCGTGGTGTTCCTTGCGGACTGCATCAGCAGCAGGGCGACACTGGATAAGTATGCCGTTTCCTTTATCTACGATGTGGGAGCCTATCTGGAAACACTGGATATGGTGGAAAAGATGGAAGCGGCTATGTTCGTTCCCGCCCATGCGGAAGTCTCTGCTGATATAAAGGAACTTGTCCGTTACAATAGGGATAAGGTGCATGAGGTGGCGGAGAAGATTTTATCTGTCTGTATGGAGCCGGTCTGCTTTGAGCGTATTTTGCAGGAGGTATTTAACAGCTACGGGCTTTCCATGAACTTTGAGCAGTATGTTTTGGTTGGCAGCACAGTGCGTTCCTACCTCTCATGGCTGAAAGATACCGGGAAATTGGCAGTTACGTTTCAGGACAGCATGCTGCTGTGGCAGAAAGGATAGAAGGAATTTCCAATAAGAATGATATGAGAAAGGGGCGTTGCAAAATAACTGATCTCCCGGTTATTTTGCAACGCTCCCGATCATTTGTATTATCTAAAAAATATCAACGGAATCTAGTCGGAATAATTAGAAATTCCAGAGTCAATCACATATCTCAGTTCTTCCAGATTTTTTACTGCACAGATATCATTAACAATCTGCGGCTGTTCAAAGATATCAATTAATGATTCATAGATATAGGAAAAATTATTACGATCTACATAGTTGACGGCGAATAAAAGTACGGCATGTACATGGTTATGATTCCAGGGAATACCTTTGGCACTAATGATAATTGCAATACTTGTTTTTACTGCATCCATTCGAATGGAGTGAGGGATTGCAATATTAGAAAAGGCCGTAGATGCCGCATATTCCCGCTCAAGAACGCTATCTTCAAAATCTTCCTGAACAACACCCATCTGATGCATCTGTGCACATACAGTTTTGATCAATGCTTCCTTATTTTTAAAGTCATTGTTATAATAAAAAAGCTCAGGCGAAAAATACTTATTGAAGTTATCGATCAGTATCTTTTTTCGTTGTTCCTGTTGAAACAACGAAAGATGATGTATAATCAGGCTCTTTTTGTCGTTGCGTAAAAAGGGCGGAATCCTGATTACATTACGCTGTTCCTGAAGCGGCAATTCTACTGTGCTTAAAATCAAATCATAGGTATATTCCTGCAGCTGACCAATCTCAGAGACAATTGCTTTGATATATACATCGTTCCCTAATATCATCGTTAACTGGTCTTTTAACTGGTTGGCATAGTCGTTGTAGCTGGGACAAAATAAAAGGGCCTGAATCTTTTCTTCATTTACCTTTTGGCGTTCGATTTCTGAGGCCACATGCATGGCTATGTATGCAATCTCATCTTCTGATATTTTAAAATGATATAACTTCTCAATTTTTAAAGCGAGTGAAATAGCAATATCAAAGATCATTTTGCATTCCAGTTTGATATTTTCAAGCAAAGGATTGCGATTGAATCTTTTATGCGTGGCACGTTCAATCAAGCCTTTTACATGAATAGAAAAATGTGCAAGGAAAAAGTTATTGACCAGATTGATTTTATACATATCATAGATTTCTTCCGTTATTTGCTGGATGTTTAAAAATAACTTTTCGCCAGCAGCATGAACGGTATCGCCGATTGATTCCAGGTTAGCCTGGCTGGCTGTAGTAAGGATGAAATATTCGATCTCAGCATGATCACCTTTGCTGAACTGTATGCCAAAAACTTCTTCCAGATTAGCACAAAGATCATTAATCAGGTTGATATAACGTTTGGCATTGTCACCATTTGAATAATCAACACCTTCTGTTGAATCCGAGATGTGTTTTCCTTGTTGTACCCGCTCCAGCAGGGTCAACAGATGCAGCAGCAGATTCATAAAAGAAAAATCATTTAAGTAACATTGATTATTTTTAAAGCAATGCCGGATCAGATCAGTAGTTGTCTGTACCAGCGATTCTCCAAACGTTTTTTTTTAATGGTTCCAGTTCAACAAACTGCCAGTTGGTTTCTTCTGATATAGCGTAAACGGTAAGTTTGCGTAAATCTTCTTCCGTTCCCTGAATTTTTACAATATCCTTTTTACATACAAATTTCACACGAAAACGTTCAAAAGTTCCATTCATTCGTTGGAGTGTATTTTTTAGTGTGGAATAACTAACGAACATCTTGTCTGCGAGATCATAGACATCAGGCTCATTTTTACTAAGTGCAATGTGTTTTATGATAAAGAAAGCGCGTTCCAGGTAAGTTTGCGGAATTTGTTTCTGTTTTGAATTGGAATAATGGTTTATTCCGGTCAAAGTCAGCTGATATCCTTTATTGGAAGAATCGATTAACCTGGCACCAGATTCGCTGTTGATCTGACTAATAATATTTTTTACACTGTTTTTTGAGATACCTAATTGATTTGCTATATAAGAAGATGATAATGGGTGCTGCTGCAGGGCCAGTAAATTGATAATTTCATTTTGCCGGTAGTTCATAATTCGCATCCTCCTTTGTATAGAGAGAAATAGTACATTATATTGGGATTATATATGAAAGAATTGTTGATTTCAACCAGAAAAGTAGACCGGATGGACCAAAAGCTTAGTTGAAAACAATAAATCAGCTATGGCATAATAGTGGCAGTTGAAGGAGGTGTTTTCATGAAAGAATTAAAGATTATGCTATGCTGCGGTGCGGGGATGTCCAGTGGTATGCTTGCAAAAAAAGCAAGAAAAGCAGCACAGAAAAGAGGAATGGAGATTGAAATAGCTGCAAAGAGTGAGAGCGAAGTGCACCATCATTTCCAGAATATTGATCTTTTATTTTTGGGTCCGCATTTTGCTTCGCATCAGGAACAGTTTCAGCGGTTGGGAAAACCATTTGGTGTTCCGGTACTGGTGATTCCCAGAGATATCTACGGGATGCTTGACGGCGAAAAACTCATTGATCTGGCACTTGAAACATTAAAGGATAAAGCATAGGAATGGAAAGTTAGGAGGGTTTGGTATGAATCGAATAGTAGCATGGCTTAACGACTCATTTGCACCGACAATGCAGGGGGTTGTCAGACGGCCCTGGATCGCTGCAGTATCGAGTGCAATGCAAAAGAATCTCCCATTTATTTTGACAGGTTCTCTGATCTTTTTATATGGAGTTTTCCGGGATTTTTTTCCGGCACTTCCTGATCTGTGGATAATTGCTGCAAATACTTTTGGGTTATTGGGGCTGATTACGGCATTTATGATTGCCAATCAGGTAATGGAGAAGCTTCAGCATCATAGTTATTCAGTGACCGCAGGTATCACATCAATCGCTGTTTACCAGATGTTTACCTTACCGACAGAAGTGGATGGTTTTATGATGATACCAGCCGGTCGTTATGGTCCAACCGGAATTTTAGTCGGTATTATAGTTGGATTGATAGTTGCGTTTGTTTTTAATATTATAGTCAAAATGAAATTGTTGGAAGATTCCAATGTTCCGGATTTTGTTGTTAACTGGATCAACAATATTATTCCGATTTTAATCAGCGTCGGAGGTGCAGCAATTGTTACTGTTGGTCTAAACTTTGATATGTTTGCGGCAATTTTGGATATCTTCTCACCGATTCAGCGTTTTGGTCAGACATTGCCAGGATTTATTTTGATTGTATTTATTCCTAATTTCTTTTATTCGATTGGTGTATCAAACTGGCTTTTTACACCGTTGACGACAACGATTTTTATGGCCGGTATAGCAGCAAATATTGAACTTGCGGCAAATGGTATGACTCCGGTTAATATCGTAACTAATGAGACTGTATACACAGCGGGGTTGATTACCATGGGGGGAATGGGAGCGACATTGACATTGAATTTAATGATGCTGCTTTCAAAGTCCAAATCTTTAAAAGCAGTTGGACGGATCTGCATGCTGCCGTCGATTTTTAATATCAATGAACCAATTGTTTATGGTGCACCGATTGTAATGAATCCGATGCTGATGCTTCCGATGTGGATCAATTCGATTGTCGGACCTGTCATTGTATGGATCGTAATGAGAGTTGGCCTGCTGAAGATCCCGGCAAAGATGATTCAGGTAGGCCAGATACCGGCACCTTTTTCAACAGTTATGATAACGGAAGACTGGCGGGGAGTCATTGTATATGCAGTGATGTTTGTTATATTCTTTGCCGTCTGGTATCCATTTTTTAAGGTGTTTGAGAATCAAAAGCTGGAAGAAGAGCGGGCGGCAGTCAATGAGAATTGAGTGATAAAAGGAGGACATCGGGTGATAGATGCAGAATTACTGGAGACAATCTCTATGCAGATAATATTGCATGCAGGGGATGCAAGGAAGAATGTTTTGATGGCCCTGAATGCAGCAGCTGATGAGGATTATCCGGCTGCCCAGGAGGCATTTGCCAAAGCAGACATACATATTGAGCAGGCTCATTTGGCGCAGACTGATATGATTCAAAAAAGCCTGGAAGAGGAGCATTTTACACTCCCCAATTTTTTGTTTATCCATGCTCAGGATACGTTAATGACGATTATGAGCGAGGTGAATATGGGGAAAGCAATGGTACGGATGCATCAGAGTATATCAAATAAAACGAAACAAGTAACAGAATAAGGAAAGGATAACGAAACAAGTATGAAAAATAAACGATTTCCAGATGGATTTATGTGGGGAGCCTCAACCAGTGCATATCAGGTAGAAGGAGCATACCTGGAGGATGGCAAACAGCTTTCACAACAGGATATATTAAATCGTAAAGAGGGATTTGCTGATACCAGTGTCTGCAGCGATCACTATCATCACTATAAAGAAGACGTGGCATATATGAAGGAGATGGGGTTTACCTCTTATCGTTTCTCAATCTCCTGGCCCCGAATCTTTCCGGATGGCGGTACGGAACTTAATCCGATGGGAGTCCAATTCTACCATAATCTGATTGATGAACTGCTGGGAGCGGGCATTACACCGATTCCTACGCTATATCATTATGATATGCCGCTTGCATTGATCGAAAAATATGATGGATGGATTAATCGCCAGAGTGTTGTTGATTTTGAGCGTTACGCTGATTTTGTTATCAGAGAGTATGGTTCTAAGGTGAAATACTGGACAACGATTAATGAACAAAATATTATTGTTCAATACTGGGATACGAAAAATGTAGTAGCAGAAAAATATCTGGGAAATGAGCAGATAAAATATCAGATTAACCATCATCTTAGTTTGGCTCATGCAATTGCCTGCAAAAAAGTTCATCAGTATGTTCCTGGTGGAATGGTAGGTGCACCGATAGATTTTACTCCGATCTATCCGGCAACGACAAAAGGGGAAGATGCAGTGGCTGCGCATAACGCAAATGCGTTACGTAATCTATACTATTTAGATGTATACTTTAAGGGGCATTATAATGAGGCAGCCTTTGCCTACTTAAAGGGAAATGGTCTTGCACCAGTCATGGAACCGGGAGATGAGGAGATCTTTAAAGAAGGCTATTCAGACTTCTTAGCTGTTAATTATTATTCCAGTTATTGCGCAAAGGCAACAGAGGCGGGCGCGAAACGGCGGATGTCGGGGTTGAATCTGACCGGTGAAAAAGGAGCTATAAGCGGATATGAAATTCAGCCGGGATTTTATGAAATCGTTCGCAACGAGAATCTGGAGGCAACTCAGTGGGATTGGACGATTGATCCGGCAGGGCTTGAGTTTTCCCTGCGTTATATCCATGACATGTATGGGATTCCAATGATGATTACTGAAAATGGTCTGGGGGCACCTGATGTGTTGGAGGCGGATGGCAGTATCCATGATGATTACCGCATAGAATTTCTGACTCGTCATCTGAAGGCAATTAAAAAAGCAATGGATTATGGTGTAACGATGATTTCTTATAACGCATGGACAGCAATTGATTTACTTAGTACAAGTAATGGTTATAAGAAACGGTATGGTTTTGTATATGTGAACCGGACGGATGATGATGTGAAGGATTTGAAGCGGTACCGGAAAGATTCCTTTTACTGGTATCAAACGTTGATAAGCACCAATGGAGAGAGCCTGTAAGCTGCAGGGAAGGAGATAACAAATGGTCAGTCAAGATGTCACAGTTATAAATAAAGTTGGTGTGCATGCCCGTCCGGCTTCTCTTCTTGTTAATAGTGCGAAGATGTTCACAAGTGAAATTATGGTATCAAAAGGAGATAAGGCAGTGGATCTTCGATCAGTGATGAATCTCCTGCGTTTGCAGATCAAAGAAGGAGACGTAATCACAATTACAGCTGAAGGCACTGATGAACAGCAGGCACTTGGACAGCTTGTTACATTAATTGAATCAAAGTTCGGGGAAGAATAAATCTGCATGTTCAGGAGAACGGACATCAGTCAGGAGGGGAATATGGAAGACAGACAGCGGCATATTGATAATTTGCATAAGGCGATCGAAGTTTCGCGTAGATCACGGGAACATGGCAATACGCCATTTGGTGCGATTTTAACAGATGCAGAAGGGAATTTGCTTTTGGAACAAGAAAATATTGAAATCACAGGTAAGATATGTACCGGTCATGCCGAAACCAGTCTGGCACAACAAGCCTCTTTTGTTTATGATAAAGATTATTTGTGGAAGTGTATATTATACACAACGGCAGAGCCATGTGCCATGTGTGCCGGTGCAATCTACTGGGCTAATATCGGAACGGTTGTTTATGGTATGACGGAACGTATGCTGCTGGAGTTGACAGGCAGTCATCAGCAAAATCCAACGTTTGACTTGCCCTGCCGTGAGGTTTTTGCAAAAGGGCAGAAAAATATCACGGTTATTGGTCCATTTCCTGAGGTGGTAGAAGAGGCGGCAGCAGTTCATCTGGGATATTGGAATTGATTAGCTGACAGGATATGATATTGGAAGCAGGCAAGGGAAAAACAGAGTAAAAAGTAAAAAAGGAACATTATAAACAGATATTCAGGTTTCTGTTTTACAATGTTCCTTCGCGTTCTTATTCTTCGCCGCTCCAGCAATAAGTACAAAGCTTACAGCGCGGAATTGTAATGGCTTCGATCATGTCATTCAGTCTCAAAAACTTCAGCGATGAGAACTTCTGATTGTGGCACATGGCGTCAACCATTGCCTGATATTCAGAGCCTTCTTCGTTGCTGTATCGGGCAACAATTTCATCGTTGCAGTCGCCTTCCAGCTCCAGGATTGTCCTTCTGGTGATCAGATCCATGGCGGAAGTGGAGCGTGAAAAGTTGAGATATTTACATCCATACATCACCGGCGGACAGGCGGGACGGATATGTACGGCTTTGGCACCATTGTCATAGAGGAATTCTACAGTTTCACGCAGCTGGGTACCACGAACGATGGAATCATCAATGAAAAGCAGTTCCTGATCCCGGATCAGTTCTTCGACGGGGATCATCTTCATCTTGGCAACCAGGTTGCGCTGACGCTGATCTTTGGGGGTAAAGCTGCGCGGCCATGTTGGTGTGTATTTGATAAAGGGTCTGGTGAATTGAATTCCTGAAGCGTTGGAATATCCGATTGCATGAGCGGTACCGGAATCAGGTACTCCGGCTACTCCGTTCAGCGGCATGGGACCATCCTGACGGGCCAGATGTTTACCGCAGCGGTATCTCATGGCCTCAACATTAACCCCTTCGTAAACGGAAGTCGGATAGCCATAATATCCCCATAAGAATGCACACATCCGCATCTCTTCACCGGGCGGTGACAGAATTTCGAGGCCATCGGGATTGATTCTTACAATCTCACCCGGTCCCAGTTCTTTGACTGTGTGATAGCCGAGCGTAAGATAACTGAACGATTCGCTGGCAGCACACATGGCGCCGTCCTTTTGACCAATAATAAGCGGGGTTCGTCCCAGGCGATCCCTGGCGGCGATGATTCCGTCCTTAGTCAGCAGCAGCAGTGTCATTGACCCTTCAACCAGCTCGTGGATCCGGCGGATTCCTTCGACAAAGGAATCACACTGATCAATCAGCAATGCCATCAGCTCTGTCGAGTTCACCTTACCGCGGCTGCCTTCCAAAAGATGGACACCGGAATGGTTAAAAGACCGCTGAATCAATTCATCGACATTATTGACCATACCGACACAGCAGATTGAATAATCACCCAGATGGGATTTGACAACCAGAGGCTGGGAATCCGTGTCACTGATACAGCCGATTCCGCCGTTGCCTGTCATATCATGTAAATCATCCTCGAACTTGGTCCGAAACGGGGAATTGTGAATATTGTGAATGACCCGGGTGAAACCTCTTTCCCCGAGCGTTGACATACCGCCTTTGATCGTACCAAGATGAGAATGATAATCCACTCCGAAAAATAAATCCAGTACGCAATCTTCTTTTGATGAAACACCAAACAAGCCGCCCATTATGTAGCCCTCCTAATAAATTGAACTTCATTTATTATACTACAAATAATTTGACTTGTACATCGTATATGTAAGGTTATTTTAGATTGCTTGTGTGGGAGTGGGAAATAAAGTATAATTGCTGTGAGACGTAACGGAGAGGAATTATTATCAGATGGTGAGAAGACGAAAGAAAAAAACAGCAAAACGATTTATGATTTCCATGATCAGTGTGATCAGTATATTGACCGGTACTATATTGATTTTGGAATCGGTTACCGGTTGGCGAATAAAAGATTTAACTGAAGAATTGAAAGCTAATACGGTCAATACCGTAATGAACATTGAGGAAGCCGGGGCAATGAATCGTGTCATGGATTTTTCTGTCAAGCTCCTGAAAAACAGTGTCTCGGAGTCGGAAAATATTCTGATATCACCATTATCCTCGCTTGGTGCACTGGCAATGGTTGCTGTAGGTGCAGAAGAAAATACGAAAACGCAGTTGGAGGGAGTGATTGGATTTACAGTAGAAGAATTGAATGATTATGTTCATTTATATAGAAGTGGACTATCAGAGGCAGAAAACGGAAGTCTTAAAATGAATAATTCCGTCTGGCTGAACGAAGCAAAAGAATTGAATATCAACCAGTCTTTTCTCCAAACGATTACCGATTATTATGAAGCACCTGTTTACCAGGTGACTTTTGACAACAAAGCTCGAAATGAGATAAACCTTCGTATAAGCGAAGAGACTAATGACACCATTAAGGATGCTCTGCCGCTTTTGTCAGAAGATGCTGTGATGTTTCTGATTAATACTATCGCGTTTGAGTGCGAATGGTCAGAGCCGCTTCGGGAGTCACAGATCCAAGATGGTACATTTACAACAGAACAGGGAATTAAACGGAAAGCTTACATGATGAGAAATGAGGAGTTTCATTATCTTCATGATGAAAAGGCATCCGGCGTGATGAAGCATTATGATGAATACCGTTATGTATTTGTGGCTTTACTACCGAATGAAGGGATTTCCATGGCAGAATATATATCTACTCTGACTGGCGCTGAAATATTGCAGATTATGAGTCAGGTGGAAAGCAGAAGTGTCATCATGGAATTACCAAGGTTTGAACTCCATACATCAACTGAACTTAAAAATACTTTGGAGACAATGGGAGTAACGGAAGCATTTGATCCGTTATTGGCGGATTTTAGTGGAATAGGTACATTGGAACTAAACAATATCTATATTGAAACGATTGTGCAGAAGACTTACATTGATGTAAATGAGCATGGAACCAGGGCCGGTGCAGCAACTGTTGTTGAAATACCGGAAAGTTTAGCTTTGGTTGAAGAGGAAGAAGAACCAATTTATATAACCTTTGACCGACCATTTTTATATATGATTCTGGATAGCCGGACGAATATGCCGGTTATGATGGGAACAGTTATGGATATTGGACATTAATTATCAGCAGGTGCCTGACGAGGTGGCAGTATTGTCAGGCACCTGCTGATTGTGGTAAGGCCGTCATTTACTTATTTAATCCTTTAACAATTTCAGAAATGTGCATCAACTGATTTTTGTCTAGTTTATTTAACTCTTTAACTAATTCTGTTATTTTTTGAGGATTCTTGTTTTCGGTATCAAAAAAGTCTTTAGGCGATATTTTGAAATAATCGCAAATATACAAAAATACTTGCATTGATGGTAAAGCCTTTTTATTCTCAATTGTGTTTATATAACTCTCGCTTTGACCTAGCGACAGACTCATTTCTCTGGCAGATACCCCTCTGTTTACTCGCAATTCTGCAATACGCTCCTGAATAAATGATTCGTCCATTTATTTACCTCCTATACTTATATAGAATTCTATCCTATATAATGTTGAAAAATGTGGTATTAAATTCACTGTTTTTGTTGCGATATAGAATTTAATCATATATAATTATAAAAATAGTGAATTTTACATTATAAAATATTGGGAAGCAGATTGAAAAAACAAGATAGTAATAAAATTTTATGAGAAGAGGAGAGTAAAAATAATGATGAAGTTAAATAGTTTACCTGATTTATCAAAATATGAAAATCGACAAAGCGGGTTAAAAGAAAGCAGCGAACCGATACAGGGGATCTTTTATATCTACAAAAATAGAATAGTACCAGATTATTATTCCGAGTGCCTCGCGTCTGAAGCGGTGATGTTTAACGGTTATCTGCCTGAGTCAGATCGGCGCCGCAATATGTATTCATATCGCTTTTTTGCAGATTATATGAAATATAAATATCCAGAGTTGTGCCCCCTGTCTTTCACTTCAATACCACGTGGCCGAGTTTCAGTAGCGTGTAAGCCTTTAGAAATCATATATATTGATAAATGCTATAAAAATAACCAATCCATTATCAATGAAGTTATTGAGCTTTATAGACTTAAAAATATTAGCATCATTGACAACTATACTTGTGGTGATTGCCGATAATCAAAGTATAAAAGAGGATTCTTGCAGAAATGGGTTAATGATTTATCAATCCCACTGTTAAATGTGTTTAATTAAAGAATAACCTCATTATCTAGTTTTTACAAAATGTTAATAAAATACAAAACATATATTTACAAACATGTTTTAACTGATATAATCTGTATTTGCAGCTATTACATTGTGTGCGGGAAAGGAGCAGCTATGATCATACCCGGAGTTGTATCCGTAACATTCAGAAACCAGACGGCCGATTGGGTGATTGAGAAGTGCCAGAGAGCCGGTTTGAAGGCGGTGGAGTGGTCGGAAAATATCCATGTATTTCCTGATGATGAAGCAGGAGCAGCAGCACTGTATCAAAAGACAGCAGAGGCCGGTCTGCAGGTGGCAGCTTATGGTTCTTATTACCGCCTGGGCGAACAGGCAGAACCGGAGCTTTCATTTGCCCGGTCATTAAAATCTGCGGCAGCACTGAATGCTTCGATTATCCGTGTCTGGGCCGGTGACAGGCCGTCGGCGGAGGTGGAAGATGATGAGTATAAATCTTTAGCGGCAGAGGCTGCTTTGATTGCAGAAATGGCAGCAGGATATAAGATTAAGGTGGCATTTGAATGGCACCGGAATACCCTGACTGATACAAATGAAAGTGCAATGCGGCTGCTTGAACTGGCGGATCATCCAAACCTTTATTGCCTGTGGCAGCCGACACTGCTTTTGTCGATGGAGGAGCGGGTTGCCGGTATCCGGCAGTTGGGTGACCGCTTGCTGAATCTGCATGTGTACTACTGGCCGGAGGATGTCAGGCGGCCATTGGCGGAAGGTATTGAAGTATGGAAGCAGTACCTGCAGTATGTTGACGATGAAACGGACCGTTATGGACTTTTGGAGTTTGTAATGGGGGATTCGGAGGAGCAGTTTCTGGCGGATGCAAAGGTCTGGAAGGAGATTTTGGAAAAAAGTAGTAAAGGAGCAGCCCATTGAAACCAAAACAAAAACACAAAAATTTCTGGAACCGCTACGCCGGAGTATATGATTTTGAGATAAACAAATTCAATCATTCGGCTTATCAGGAAATGTACCGGCTGATGTCACTGGCACTTACTAAAGATATGAAAGTACTGGAAATTGCCACCGGCACCGGATTGGTTGCAATTAATATTGCGGATTCGGTGCATTCGGTTGAAGCGACAGATTATTCGCCGAAGATGCTGGAAGCAGCAATGAAAAAGAAGGTACCGGACAATGTGCACTTTTCCATTGAAGATGCGGCGGCACTTTCTTTTGACGGGCAAACCTTTGATGCGGTCATCATATCAAATGCTTTACATATTATGCCGGACCCTGAACTGGTACTGGCAAATATCAAAAGGGTTCTGAAACCGGACGGGATATTGATTGCGCCGGTATTTTCGCATGGACATAAAAAAAATACGGGCTGGAACCTGAACAAGGTTATTCTCAAAGCGATTGGATTTGAAACCTATTCCAAATGGACACCGGAAGAATATGTTGCTTTTATTGCTGAAAACGGATTTTCTATAGGAAAGCGGAAAGTCCTGAAAGCTGGTTTTCCGCTGGTTTATCTGGAAGCAAAGATGGCGGCAGGCAGATAAAGCGCTCTGATTGGTCTAAAGCTGATAACGATTCCGGTATTCCGACGGAGTCATGTGCTCGGATTTTTTAAACTGCCGCATGAAGTGTGTTTCATTGTTATAGCCGCAGAGAAGTGCGACCATCTGGACCGGCATATCGGTCGTACGCAAATAGGAGCAGGCATACGCAATACGGGCATTAATGCATTCCTGAAAACAGGTGATGCCAAACAGTTCTTTATATTGGTGCTGCATATAAGATGGACTCATATGAACCATGTCTGCCATGGTTTTTATGGTCCATTCTTTATTTGGTGTGTTATGGATGGCCATACGGAGCTGATTCAGCGGTTCATAGTTTTTGTGAGTTTTGATTGGGTCGTGGGCGATAAGATTCTGTGATGCCACGGAATAAAGCAGTGCCTTCATGGTAGCATCGATGGTCTGAGGACTGTATATCTGGCCGGAATGTTTGCTCAGAACAATCAAACGGACGAACTCAGACAGCTGATTCAGATTCGGCAGAGCCATTGGCGTATGGAGCGGAAGATTAAGTGACGACAAAAAATCCTGATCATCACCGGATAACGTAAAATGGATCCAGTCATTACAGAAATTAGGCTTTTTGCTGCCATAATGGACGTATTTATTTTTATCATATACAATCGCGGTATTGGCCGGCAGGTCGTGAAGCTGGCCATCTTTTTCATAATAGGATTCTGTTTTTATCAGCAGCAGTACATAGTCAGGACTGCCCTTGGGGCGGCGGATATGAAATGCCGTCTGGTGAACCGAACTGTAACCACATATTCCGATCTCTATCATAACGATTCCTCCGTTTGCTTAAATTCTAAGCGGAGAAGCGGAAAAAATCAACCGAATTAAAAAGATCCTTAAAAATATGTATATTGACCTTAAAAACCATCATTTTTTTTCGGGGACTTTGCTGTTATATTATAAGTAACAAAAAGACAGATAACAAATTCAGGAGGATGGATATGAAAAAGAGAAAATCAATTGCTGTAATCAGTGCGTCGCTGGCAATTATGATGCTGGCCGGCTGCGGACAGAGTTCGGACAAAACGACAACACCGGCAGCAGCGGAGAACACAACTGCGGCCGGAGGCAATGATACTTCTGCCGCAGGACAGACAGATTCAGTGGTAACTGAGTCAACTAAATTAACTTTTATTTTTGCCGACGGTGATGAAGGTGCCAAGGCATCAATGAACGAACTGGTCAATAAGTTTAATGCGGCTCACCCGGATATTCAGGTATCTATTGAACCGGGAAACGGCGGAGCTTACAGTGAATTTTTAAAAACGAAGGACAGTGTCGGTGAATTTCCGGACGTGATGGAGATGAGAGATACCGCCGTGTATGTCAGGGCCGGAAAACTGGAACCGCTGTCTCAGGAGTTAATTGATTTATTCCAGACTACGATTGAATTAGAAGGTGCAGTTTATACAGCACCAATGGCCGGTGAGAATACACAGGGTATTATTTATAATAAGAAATATTTTGATGACAATGGTCTGGCTGAGCCTGATACTTATGAAGCATTTATTCAGCTGTGCCAGACAATCAAAGATAAGGGTGATATGGCTCCGCTGGTAGTTGGCGGACAGGACATCTGGCATATGGGATTTCTATTCCACAAGGCATACAATGACCAGGTACTGAGCCAGGATCCGGATTTTATCAAACACTGTTATGAAGGCACGAAAGATTTTTCTGATCCAGCAATGAAGGCAACATTTGAGGAAATGCAGGAGATCATGCAGTATGCACAGGACGGTTGGGTATCCACACCGGATGCACAGATTACCACCTTCCTGGTTAATGATATGGCAGCAATGATGTATTCAGGAACGCATATGTTCAGTCAGATTTCAGCAGCTGATCCGGATTTTGAAATGGGATGGTTCCCGATTCCAAGCCCTGATGGGAAACTTCGGCTTGTAGGCGGTGGTGGAATCAGCGGCCTGGCCATTTCTGCAGAATCTGCCCAGGATCCGAATAAAAAAGCAGCAGCTGAAGAATTTATCCGGTTTTTCTTTGCCCCTGAAAATTACAAGAATTATTGTGAGACTTTGAGCTTTATTCCGACCACCGTAGAGCAGCCGGATCTGGACGTAACTCCGGTATTCCAGGAAGTAATTGACGCGACTACAACTGCCGATGAACTGGCTCCGATGTGGAACGGACGGGTCGGCGATAATGAACTGCCGCCGGATTTCAGAAATTTTACATACAAGACTCTGGTTGAGGTACTTCAGGGAACCAGAACAATTGAAGCTGCCGGCGAAGAGATGAACAAAACCTGGCAGGTGGGAATCAGCAACTTTAATCCGCTCACAGGAGTGGGGATTGAATAGAGGGAAGGGGGCCGATGATGAGCAGAACTAAAAAAGGATTTGACCTTTACACTCTTTTCTTCATTGCTCCGGCTTTTATCCTGTTTACGTTATTTATTATTGTACCTACGTTATCCAGTGTTTACTACAGCTTTACCTCATGGGATGGAGTCAGCCCGAACATCAAGTTTGTCGGGCTGGCAAACTTCAAAGAGATATTTACCAGTGCCAGGTTTGGTAACGCGCTGAAGAATACGATGATTCTGACCGTATTTATTACGATCCTGGAGAACATCCTTGCCCTGGGGCTGGCGCTGATTGTGGATCATGTCAGATGGGGAAAGAACTTCTTCCGCAGTGCGTTTTATGTGCCGGTGCTGATCAGCGGTATCGTGTCAGGTTTTATCTGGAAAATTATGTACAATTATAATTTCGGAACGTTTAATGCTGTATTGAAGGGATTGAATCTCCAGGATTTAAGACAGGACTGGCTGGGAAATACGGCAATTGTGTTATTTATGGTCGGCATTGTTTTGATCTGGAAGGGTGTGGGATATTATATGATTATTTATCTGGCTTCCCTGCAAAGTGTATCCCAGGATCTGATTGAGGCGGCACAGATTGATGGTGCCAGCCCATGGCAGCGATTCCGGGCAATAACCATTCCGATGATTTCCGGTGCATTTACCATCAACTTTACCCTTTCATTGATTAACGGCCTTAAGGTGTTTGACCAGATCAACGTTATGACCGACGGCGGACCGGGTTTTACAACGGAAACCCTGGTATATCTGCTTTACAAGGTTGGTTTTAATGAGGGGCGGCAGGGCTTTGGTACTGCGGTTGGTCTGATGCTTTTGTTTATTATTATCATTCTGAATACAGTCCAGCAGAAGTTTTTACGGGGAAGAGAGGTGCAGATGTAATGGAGAGAGCGAAAAAGAAGTTAAAGGCAACGGATATCCTGATTTTTATCATTGCTGTGATTCTCGCCTTCATCTTTATCTACCCGGTTGTTTTTGCCCTGATGTCGGCATTTAAGAGTAACGGTGATATTTTAAAAAGCCCGATTGCATTTCCGACATCTTTTTACATCCAGAATTTTAAAGATTTGTTTTCCCAGTCCGATTTTGCCACAGCAATCCTGAACTCAGTTATATTAACAGTTGTGTCGGAGGTTTTGATCGTCTGTATTGTTCCGATGGCGGCTTACGGCATTGAACGCAGAGGCAGCAAGGTGACATCAATGGTGTATACTTATTTTCTGGCCGGACTGATGATTCCGTTTCATCTGTATATGTTTCCGTTATTTAAGCAGATGAAGATGTTTGGACTGTTCGGTAATATGGCAGGGCCGATTGTATGTTATATTTCCGGTTCGATTGCATTTGGCACACTGCTGTACGGCAGTTTCCTGAAAGGGATTCCGCTGGAGATAGAAGAGGCGGCTCAGATTGACGGATGCACCCCATTCCAGACATTCTGGCAGGTGACTTTCCCGCTGCTTGGTCCGTGTACCGGTTCGATGGTCATTTTAAACGGGCTTGGAATCTGGAATGATTATCTGATGCCTTACCTGGTTCTGCCCAGCGGCAGAGCGAAAACAATAACCGTGGAGATAGCCGGATTTGTCGGACAATATTCGGCGCGGTGGGATATCGTTTTTGCCGGGACTATTATTTCGATTGTACCGGCGGTGATTATTTTCTGTATGTTCCAAAAATATTTTGTCAAAGGAATTACAGCCGGAGCAGCTAAGGGATGATGTTCGCAGGGATGCCGCAAAATGATCGTCCCCGGCCCGGCCTCCGGAGCTGCTGACCGTCTTGAATCAGGCGCCGTTTCAAAGGATAAGAATTGCTAGACTTTCAGGAAAATGTTAAAAGCATACCTGCACTCCGCTGAACTCACGGCAAAAGCGGCCGTTCAAACAGTCGTCTCCGTGCAGGTATAACACATTGTCCTGAAAGCCAAGCACTTCTAATCCTTCTCCAAATGCGCCGGATTCAAGACGGTCAGCAGCTCCGGAGACCGGGCCGGGGACGATCATTTTACGTCATCCGCCAATATGCATCCTGTATAAGTAAAAGGGCAAGGGCAAAAACATGAAAGACTCTTTTGCTTGTTGGCTGGGATGGAGTTTGATATGATATAAGAAATGGCGGGGAGGGGCGGAGTATGAAGCATTGGATCAGGAAGTTGAATTTATATCAGAAATTTACAATTACTATTATTGTTATTGGACTGATTCCGATGACGGTATTGTCGACTTTTATTGCTAATAAAATGATTCGGGATTATCGGAGTGCTCTTAGTTCTCAGTATGAGCAGGCGGCGCTTTATCTTTCGGGGAGCCTGGAGAGTATGCTGGAGACTTATAATACTATTTCTAAGATGCCTTATTATTATAGTAATACTATTATTGGTAATAGTGTTTATTCTTTTATGTCTTTTGATAATTTTCGCCAGATCGTATATGGCAGCAATTATCCGGCTGAGATAATGGAGCAGGAGCGGAAGCGGGAGATGGAGGAGTACCTGCGTTATATGAACAGCGTGGATAACGGAATCGTTGGAGTGCATTTTCTTGGCGTCGACCAGAATGGTCAGGCGCTTGATTTTCATTCCAGTATGCGCAGTACTTATTTTAAGGATAAGGAGCTGTTTGAGCAGCTGACGGGGTATGAGACTTTAGACCGGTCGACTAAGAAGATGATTTTGATTCCGCCTCATGAAACCAGTTATTTCAGCGGGATTGTAGAGCCGACGCTGACGATTGGGAGAAATTATTTTGATCTTAGGGGGAATGTGGGAAATACTCCTTATGTCGGGACACTGTTTCTGGATATTAATATCAGCAAGGTTGATCAGCTGTTTGATTCTGTTCGTCTGAGCGGGGATGAGGTGTTTTATATTGTTGATGCAGATAATGTCTGTTTTTATAGCAACCAGAAGGAACTGATCGGGAAAACAGTTCATGTTGCCGGTGGGGAATCGAAAGCGGCAGAGAGTGAACTGCTGATTAGAACCAGGCCGAATGAACATGGATTGTCGCTGCTCGTTGCCGTTGACACGCACCGGGCATTTCGTGATATCCGCAGTATGCAGACGATGATGTATCTGCTGCTTGCTGCGTCTTTGCTGGCACTGCTGATCAGTTCGCTGTTTTTCTCCCGGCAGCTGACGAAACCGATTCATCAGATGATGAAGCAGATGGAAGAGATTGAAAGCGGTCAATTTGATATCAGCCTGCCGGTAAACAGTGAGGATGAAATTGGTGTGTTATCGCAGCGGTTTAATCAGATGAGCCGGGAACTGAAGAATTATATAAACCGTTATTATGTCGTGCAGATCAAGCAGAAAGAGGCGGAACTGACTGCCCTGAAATCGCAGATTTATCCGCATTTTCTTTATAATACTTTGGAAATTATCCGGATGACTGCTTTGGAGGAAGAAGAAAGCAGTAAAGTACCGGCCATGATTGAGGCGCTGTCGGAACAGATCCGTTACCTGATTGGTCCGATGAAGGATCTGGTGCCATTGGAAAAAGAAGTGGAGATGGTTAAAAAATACGTATATCTGCTGAACTGCCGGATTCATGGGCGGATTCAGCTGGTTGCGGATATTGCGGGGATGTCGGATGTTTTGATTCCTAAATTGATTCTGCAGCCGATTGTGGAGAATGCTTATGTGCATGGGATTAAACCAAAAGGTGGAAACGGGCGGATATTGATTGAGGCAGGTATGTCGGCGGGAAGTGTTGAGATCCTGATTATGGACAACGGGTCGGGGATGAATCAGGATGCGCTGGACCGGTTAAATACCCTGCTGGATGGCGACGCTCCGGGGATTAAGAATGAATATCACTGGCAGAGTATCGGCCTCAAAAATGTCCATGACCGGATCCGGTTTTTGTATGGTGATCAGTGCGGGGTTCAGGTTACCAGTACCGAAGGTGTCGGAACGATGGTGAGGATTCTGATGAAAACGGAACAGGGGGAACGAGATCATGAAGATGATATTAGCGGATGATGAACCGATTATTACACGTGGAATCAAAAAACTGGTTGACTGGGCCGGAATGGGCATAGAAGTGGTTGGATGCTACGAAAACGGGAAATGTGCAATGGAAGGAATTCTTCGCTTAAAGCCGGACCTGGCCTTGCTGGACATTTCCATGCCAGATATGACCGGCATTGATATACTTAAGGAATGCAAGGCACTGAATCTGGATACCAGAATCATCTTTATCAGTGGTTTTCAGGATTTTGAATACGCAAAAGCAGCATTGCATTATGGTGCGGAGGATTATCTGTTAAAGCCGGTATTAAAGGAAGAACTGCTGAATGCGGTTACTAAATGCATGAATAAAAAAAATCCGGATGTATTTGCAGAGGCTGACGGAATGCCGGCCGGGGCGGATCAGCTGGATTACGGACGGATCATTGAGCTGGAAGCGACGCATTACCGGCCGGTACTGGTCGGGATCGTATTCGGGGAGCAGGAGCAGGAACAGATCCGGCGGCTGACACAGTTTTCACTGATCAGTTTTTTGGAGGATTATCTGAACCGGCAGCAGACCGGTATCTGCTTTGTCAGAAAAGGAAAGATTGTGATAATCCTGAAAGGAGTCAGTGCGGGAGAGGCAAAAGAACAGCTCAGGGAAATCCGGGATGCGGCCGGAGCGGCGGTACGTCATGAGATTATTATGATTATGGGCCGGCAGGTGGAGGCCGTGAAGGAGATACCAGGAGCCTATGACCGCTGTCTCGAAATGGAAGAATATCTTTTCTTTGCGGATAATCTGGTTTCAAAGGTATTGACGGCGGGTGAGCCGGTTTTTTCATATCCGATGGAAGAAGTCAAATTACATGAGGCGAGGGAAAAGCTGATTCACGGGATTGTTGCCCAGGAAACGGATGGGTTTGAGCAGAGTTATCTGTGGTTTACGCAGATGGTCTGTTATATGGCGGAAGGAAAAAAAGAAGATGCCTGTTTTTATTTTTGTTCGACTGTGCGGATGCTGGAAGAGCGTTTTTTCGAGTTAAACCTGGAAGGCTGTAAACCGGATATGAAAGTATTGCTGGAAGAGAGCCGGAACTGTCAGAGTTTTGCCGTGCTGAGAGATCAGTTCAGAAATGTTTTTGCCGGATATCTGGATAAAATCCAGGCGACAGTAACCAACCAGGATAAGAAAGCTGTTATCCATGTAAAGGAATATATTGAAAAGCATTATAAGGAAGATCTGAACCTGCAGATTCTGGCGGCGGAAATACATATGAATCCTTACTATTTCAGTGCCTTTTTTAAAAAGCAGACGGGCGAGAACTTTAAAACATATGTGAATAAGGTGCGGATGCGGCATGCGATTGCCCTGTTGCTGGGAACGAATATGAAGACCTATGAAATCGCGGAGGCGACCGGCTATAAAGATCCACGGACATTTACGGATGCTTTTTATAAAGTTTATCAGGATACGCCTAACTCTTATCGGAAGAGAGTGAGTGCAGAAGGGAATAAGCAGATATAAAAAGCAGGATATGTCAGCCTAAAGCACTATCTTTTATTGTTTCCCGGAGTGGGATCCTGTATGATGAAATCAGAGTAACATAAAGGAAAATAACAAAGAAAGAAGAGGTGCAAAGTAATATGACAGCAACGTTAAAAATTACGGATTGGGTGAAGGAAACAGAGCAGAAAATTATCGAAAAAATGGAATGGGTCAGTGAAAAGTCCCGGGACAAAATCCCTTATACGACCATTGGCGGAAGCCATGATGACAGAAGCAGCAATACGCAGGAATTCGGCCCGGATGACGGAATCAACTGGTGGACAAATGGTTTTTGGGGCGGGATGTTATGGCAGATGTATCATAAAACCGGAGAACAGCGGTATGCTGAGATTGCCCGTGTCAGTGAGGAAAAGTTGAAGCAGTGTTTTATCGATTTTTACGGGCTGCATCATGATGTGGGATTTATGTTTTTGCTTACTTATATTGCGGATTACAAGCTAACCGGCAATGGTGAAGGCCGACGGTTTGGTCTTCATGCTGCCAACCTGCTAGCCGGTCGGTTTAATCCTATGGGCAGATTTATCCGGGCCTGGAACGGGGAACCGGCAGAGGGGACGGATGATAACCGTGGTTGGGCTATTATAGATTCGATGCTGAATATTCCGCTGCTGTACTGGGCAACAAAGGAGACAAAGGATCCGCGGTTTAAACAGATTGCGATGATGCATGCAGACACTCTGATGGAACATTTTGTAAGACCGGACGGTTCGGTGCGTCATATTGTGCAGTTTAATCCGGAAACAGGAGAGATGGAACGGGATTATGGCGGCCAGGGATATGGACAGGGATCATGCTGGACCCGGGGGCAGTCATGGGGGCTTTATGGTTTTATGATGAGTTATATTCATACCGGAGAAGAGCGGTATCTGAATACGGCTAAGCGGATTGCCCATTATTTTATTGCCAATATTCCTGCGGACGGTTTGATTCCGGTTGATTTCCGTCAGCCGAAAGAACCCTGCTGGTATGATGATACGGCTGCGGCGATTGCTGCCTGTGGTCTGCTGGCGGTGGCAGATGCGGTAAGCGAAATGGAACGGGATCTTTATCATCAGCCGGCACTTAAGATGCTGGAGGCACTTTACCAGAATCATTGTGATTTCTCCAGGGACAGCGACTGTTTTCTGCAAAAGTGTACGGCTGCTTACCATGATACAAAACATGAGTTCCCGATTATTTACGGGGATTACTTTTTCATGGAAGCAATCTTTAAATTAAGAGATACCGCCGTGTATCTGTGGTAAGCGGACCGGAGGAGAGGAACGATGATTGTAAACATTTCTGCAGCCGGGGCGGTCGGTGATGGGAAAACACGAAATACTTCGATTATTCAAGCGTCTATAAACCGCTGTCACGAGGCGGGCGGCGGCACGGTGCTTTTGGAACATGGCACCTATGTCAGCGGCACTCTTTATCTGAAAAGTGGTGTGACTTTGGAGATATCCGTATCTGCGGTGTTGCTGGCAAGTCCGGATATCGGGGATTATGGGGAAGATACCCACTTCAACCGTTATATTAATGAGACCGATATGGACCGGTGTTTTCTTTATGCGGAGGAGCAGCAGGATATCTGCATCAAAGGAGCGGGGCAGATCAATGGCAACGAAGCGGCATTTCCCAATCAGGGAAGTATTTACCGGCCGATGCTGATAAGGTTTTTAAGATGTAAAAGAATTCGCCTTGAGGGATTGCGCCTGATTGATTCAGCTGCCTGGAATACTGCATTCCTGGACTCAACTGACATCCGGGTGAGGGATGTGGAGATAAAAAATTACCGCAAATATAACGGCGACGGATTGAACTTCGATGGTTGTTCGCATGTGTTTGTTGATGGGTGCAGTATAACCGGAACGGATGACAATCTGTGTCTGCAGGCGGGAAGCAAGGATTATCCGGTTGAGGATATTCATATCAGCAGCTGTGAGTTTACTTCTGTTTGCGCCGCGATCCGGATTGGCCTGAAATCCATCGGTGATATCCGTGGCGTGGTGATTTCCAATTGTACAATGCGAGATGTATGGAAGGAAGGGATTAAGATCGAGTGTACGGAGGGCGGCAGTATCAGCGACATTTCCGTCAGTAATATTACGATGCGGAATGTATCGAAGCCGGTTTATGTATTGCTGAATAACCGTTATGCACCGGATCAGCTGGGAAATTCGATTGAACTGAAGAAAATACCGGCAATCGGTACCTTAAAACGGCTGATGTTTTCTAATCTGATTGCGGTGGATGGTCCTGAACTTTGGGGACCGCAGTACCGTTTCGGAAAAGATCTGATGGGTGCACCCTGGTTTAACGGGTTTCGGGTTGATGCGGAGGACAATCATAAGATTGAGGATCTGACATTTGAAAATATCAGGTATTGCAGTGCGGGCGGTGTGAAGCTTTCTGATATTCCGGCGGAGTATCCGGAGGTTCTTGATCAGCTGAAATATCCGGACAAAATTTCCTCCGGCAATTATTATCCGGACTGGAGCAGGACTGCATTTATGGATATCCGGAATGTCAGGGGACTCTACCTTTCCAATATCGGGTTTGAAAGTCAGAAGGTGGATGAAAGACCTGCATATCTGCTGGAGAAATGTGAAATCCGCAGGCAGGAAATCCATGTTGAAACAAAAACAGAAAGGGATACAATATGATCAGGAATATTGCTAATGGTGTATGGCAATTGGTTCTGGGCGAACCGGAAGAGCTGACACCTGTTAAATACCGCAAATTTGGAATTAATGAAACGGGTCTTGGTTTGCTGCCGGAGCGGACTGAACTGCCGGACGTATTTAATGAATTGGAATGGAAAAAGACGGGGCGGGGAATTGCCATCAGCCTGCCGATGGAGACATCGGAAGATATATACGGATTTGGTTTGCAGCTGAAAAGTCTGAATATGGCCGGCCGGAAGCGTCGGGTCCGGGTGAATTCGGACCCGCCTGCTGATACCGGAGAGAGTCATGCCCCGGCGCCATTTTATGTATCTTCGGCCGGTTATGGCCTGTTTGCCGATACCTTCCGTTATGCGGATTTTTTTATGGGTACAAATTCGGAGAAGGGATGTTCGGCCGGAAGGACGGAAGTAAACCAGATTCACAGTGAATTTTCGGAATCGGCACTTTATTCTTTGAAAAAGGCCGCGGAAAGACGAAGGATTATCATTGATATTCCGGGCGTTAGCGGAATCAGTCTGTACATATTTGCCGGGGAATTAAAAGAAGTGGTGCAGCGGTACAACCTTTTCTCCGGCGGCGGGCCGCTGGTGCCGATGTGGGGACTGGGAGTGTGGTACCGGACATATGGCGGCAGTGATCAGGAAAAGGTGATTGAAATGGCGGAATCATTCCGAAAGGATCATATTCCGGTGGATGTGTTCGGCCTGGAACCGGGGTGGCATTCTCACAGTTATTCCTGTACTTATGAGTGGTCGTATCTGTTTCCTGAGCCGGAAATAATGATTGAAACATTGAAGGCCCGGGATTATAAAATTAATCTGTGGGAACATGCTTTTGTATATCCGGCTGCCCCGATCTATCAGGATCTGCTGCCATACAGCGGAGATTATGAGGTCTGGAATGGCCTGGTGCCTGATTTTGCACATGAGAAGGCAGTGGCGATATTTAGCGATTACCATGAAAAGATGCTGGTAGATAAGGGGATTATGGGATTTAAGCTGGATGAGTGCGACAATTCCGACTATAATCCGTCCAACTGGTCATTTCCGGAGATCAGTTCGTTTCCTTCCGGTCTGGATGGTGAACAGATGCATAACGGCATAGGGCTGCTGTACCAGAATCTGCTTGACAATATATACCGGAAGAAAAATCTGCGGACGTTTTCCCAGGTGCGTGCGTCCGGTGCATTGGCGGCACCGCTTCCGTTTGTGCTTTATTCGGATCTGTATCAGCATCGGGATTTTATCAGAGGGATTGCGACTTCCGGATTTTCCGGGATGTTATGGTCTCCGGAGGTGAGAAGCTGTGAGAATGGGATTGATTTTCTCCGCCGGACACAGACGGTGATCTTCTCAGCCCAGGCGCTGCTGAACTGCTGGCGGATCCCCAATCCACCATGGAAGCAGGTGGATGTGGAGAAAAATCTAAGGAATGAGTTTATGGCGGAGGAGGCGTATTATACGCAGGAAGTCCGGCGGCTGCTGCAGCTGCGGATGAGTCTGCTGCCTTACCTCTACAGTGCTTTTATGGAGTATCATTTATACGGTACACCGCCGGTCCGGGCAGTGATTCTTGACTATCCGGATGATATCCGGGCGGCAGTACTGGATGATCAGTATATGTTCGGGGAAAGTATGATGGTCTGTCCGCTGACTCTGGAGGATGGAAATGCCCGCCGGGTATGGCTGCCGGCAGGAAGATGGTTTGATTTCTTTAGCGAGGAAGTCCATGAGGGCGGCAGGGAATATCAGATCAGTGCACAGCCGGAAGAGATTCCGGTGTTTGTAAAAGACGGGGCGTTGATTCCTTTTGCGGAGCCGGCTGAGTATGTGAATTCGGAAACGGTTTTCCGGGTTACGATAAAATCTTTCGGCAAAGGCGAAGCTGGTTTTGTACTGTATGAAGACGATTTTGAGACACTTGATGCAGAGTATGGAGTGTTTAACCGGGTGCTGATCAGCAGAGACAAAGAGGGTGTAATTTCATGGGAACGGCAGGGTGATTGCCCGGTCAGATATGAATTTTGCGAGAATCAGGCCGATGTCCCCGTGGAGGATAAATGATGAGGCGAGAGAATCTGACAGTGACAAATCCGGTATTGAAAGGTTTTCATCCGGATCCGTCGATTATCCGGGTAGAAGATGATTATTATATTGCGACATCCACATTTGAATGGTGGCCCGGTGTATCAATTCACCATTCCAGGGATTTAGTCCATTGGCAGTTACTGACGTATCCGCTTAACCGGGTTTCACAGCTGGATCTTCGGGGAGTCGGGCCATCGCAGGGGGTGTGGGCACCTTGCCTGACACATCATAACGGTGTGTTTTATCTGGTCTATACGGTTGTCCGTTCTTTTTACTGCAATATGTATGATACCAACAACTTTCTGGTAACGGCAGAAGATATCTGCGGACCGTGGTCCGATCCGGTTGCGCTCAATAATTTTGGTTTTGATCCGTCGTTATTTCATGATGATGACGGCCGAAAATACATGGTAAGTATGGTAACGGATCACCGGGTGCCGAAAAAGTATGCCGGGCGGCTTATTTTGCAGGAATATGACAGTGAAAAGAAGTGCATGACCGGAATGCCGCAGGAGATCTATACTGCTGTTGATATATTTCTGGAGGGCCCGCATCTGTTCAAACGGAATGGTTTTTATTATCTGCTTTCTGCAGATACCGGAACAGGAGAAGGACATGGGGAGACGATTCAGCGTTCCGCCTCTGTTTGGGGGCCTTATGAAATGTATCGGCCGGATACGATACGCAGAGAAAGTGAGACTGAGGCATATTCGATCATGACAACCAGGCATCATCCGGATTATCCGATTCAGAAGGCCGGACACTGTGATCTGGTTGAAGCAAAAGACGGCAGCTGGTATTGTGTCTATTTAATGGGACGGCCGTTAAAACAGCGAAACCCCGAAAATGCGGATCGTTTTCCGGGACACAGGCGTTATCCGTTAGGTCGGGAAACTGCGATTGTACGGATGGAATGGACGGCAGATGGATGGCTTGCACTGGCAAACAAAACTGCCTTGCCGGATTTTCAGACGGAGATAACCGGTCATGAACCGCATCCGTTTCCGAACAAACCAGTGAGAAAAGATTTTGATTCAGAAGTTCTTGATCCGGAATTTCAATCCCTGCGAATTCCGCTGGATGAATCTTTTTTATCACTGACAGCCCGGCCGGGGTACTTAAGACTTTACGGCAGAGAAGGTCTGGCGTCTCTCTTTGCCCAGAGCCTTATTGCCAGACGGCAAACATTATTTCACATCCGGGCCGCGGCAAAGATGGAGTTTGAACCAACGGTTTTTAAGCAGATGGCAGGGCTGATCTGTATGTATGACCATGAAAATTATTTATATCTGCATGTCTCTTTTGACGAGGATATCGGCAGATGCATATCTGTTTTAAAAGCAAAGAATAAACAATATAGTTATCCGTTTGGTTTTATTCCGGTTGAAGCCGGGGCAGCCATACTGGAGGTGGAGATTCATGACGGGGTGCTGCAGTTTTATTATCAGATGGGAACTGGCAGCAAACAGGAAATCGGGTCAGCTCTGGACTGTAGTTTTATGTCGGATGAAGCCTGTAATCAGGGATGGTTTACCGGGAGCATGGTTGGGCTGTGCTGTCAGGATTTGACTGGTGAACGGTTATATGCGGATTTCGACTGGTTTGATTATGAGGAATTGGATTAACAGAAAACCCCTTGAAGGTGAAAATACGCCTTCAGGGGGTCTTAAAATATCAGGTCTTATCTTAAGGTGTCCAGTGTTCTTCCAATCTGATAATATACCCATTACTGTTCAGCGTTGCATAGTACCAGGCATGAATAATATCCGGCATCCGTTCCAGCTCATTCGAAAGAAACTCAGGAGCACTTAATGTAGTCTTTTGCCCGGCATTGCCGTAATCAAGGTAAAATACAGCAACTGCATCTTTGGTCATACGTATCTTTCCCCTGTAAACGGTGGTTTGAACAGGAATATCATTTTCTACGACGGCGTGGTACATGCCGGAATCATCGGCCGTCACAATACCTAAGTACCCGCCGGTAGATGAATTCAGTTCATAAAACCGGTAGTGTGTATTGAAATCACTTGTTGAGACCTCAACGACCTGGTACCAGTCATCCAGGACTTTTATCGTGTCGCCGGGCTTTTTCTGTTCCATTTCCTGGGCTGTAAACATAACATCTGCTGTCAGAACAGCATTTACTTCATAATATCCGCCTTTATCCTGATAATTTAAGGGGTCTTCAATAAGGATATGAAATTCATCTGTCGGAAACTTTTTCATTGCATCAACAACAGCGGTGTCAGCAGGTAACGCAGCTTTTTGTATGTCATTTTCTGCTTCGACAATCAGTTTTTGGTTTGACCGTTCATATTCATTAAAGATGCCATCCCCTTTCTGAGTGAACTCTTCCGGCTGGTATAATGGCACATACCATGATTTTGCGGAAAAATATGTATGCAGATCTTCTGCCTGAAATATGCGACCGTGGCGGGCATAAATCTCGTTTCTTGCCAGTCTTAATTCGGCTTCGCTTAATGTACTTATTTCTGCTTTGGTATAATATCTTGAATTGCTTTCCGGCAAGATGTATTCTTCTGATGAGATACTGCCGGACCCGTTTGCGGCAGATGTCTGTGGCACCTGTTCAGATTCGGACGGCTCAGCAGCAGCTGTCTCTGTTATTGTTTCTGGTGCAGCAGTGCTAGTCTCCGCGTATTCAGTTGTAACCGGAGTTGTCTTTGCGGGAATTAAATTCTTTATAACAGCTGCTATCATAATAAGCAGGACAGCACCTGTTATTATGGCAGCGGACACACCGATGGTGAACCGGTTTCGTGATTTATCTCTTTGTACCTGTTCTGGTTTGTTTTCTTTATTATTTCCTGCCTGATTAATGGAATTCCCGCATTGGGGGCAGAAGTTGGCGTTATCAGAAATTTGTTTTCCACAGTTTGAGCAATACATAGATGATGGTCTCCTTGAAGTATATTGAAATAGTCGGTCATTAAAACTCAGGCATTCTGGTATTGCCCGATTGATCTTCAATAATTATATGTAATAGTGTGATAATTTGCAATAGTTAATGATAAAACATATTGACATAATTCGATATGAAACCTATAATGAACTTCTGGAATTCAATTATAATGGAGTAGAATTATGATGATATCGTCAAATGGGTGGAAGAAGAATTTCTTTACAATATGGACCGGGCAGGCGTTTTCGCAGTTGTCCAGTTCTGTCCTTCAGTTTGCTATTGTATGGTACTTAACTGATCAGACCGGGTCAGCCATGGTTTTGTCAATTGCTATGATGATGGGCTTTTTACCGCAGGGGCTTTTAGGACCGTTTATTGGTGTGTTTATTGACCGGTACAGCCGGAAGAAGATTATGATTATCTCGGATCTGCTCATTTCAGCGGCCAGTTTTGCTATGGTAATAGCCGGTTGGATGGGTGTATTATCAACAGGATTGATTCTTGTTGTGTTACTGTTTCGGTCCATTGGTTCGGCGTTTCATACGCCTTGCCTGCAGGCAGTGACTCCACAGATTGTACCGGCTGATCAATTGACCAGGTGTGCCGGGTATTCTCAGGCATTGGAGTCTGTATCGCAGATTTTAAGCCCGGTTATTGCAGCGGTACTTTATAGTTCATGGAGTTTGGGCGGGATTATTTTTCTTGATGTGATTGGAGCGTTGATTGCTGTATTTACATTGGCAATTACCGTGATACCTGAACTTTGGCAGGATGAAAACCGTGGGAGAGTGCAGGTTTTACGGGAGGCGAAAGAAGGTTTTGAAATCCTCAGGACCAATAAAGGGATGCTTGGGCTGGTATTGATCGGGAGTCTTTACACCTTGGCATTGATGCCGACCAGCGCGTTATTTCCATTGATGAGTATGTCTTATTTTCAGGGGACCAGTACGCATGCCAGTATTGTAGAAGGGGTGTTTTCAGTGGGACTTTTGTTTGGTTCGCTGGTATTGTCGAGGTGGGGCGGGACAAAAAACAGGATCTATACCATTATTGGCTCATTCCTTTTGATGAGCTTTTGCCTGTTCGTTTCCGGAATTCTGCCTGCCAGCGGGTTTTATGCATTTGTTGTGTGTTCCTGGCTGATGGGAGTCTCCGGTCCATTTTACTGGGGGATGTATACACCGCTTTTGCAGAGCAATTTTGAGGCGAAGTATCTGGGGCGGATATTGTCGTTGTCCGGCAGTATCAGGCTGATCACCGGGCCGGTTGGGTTGGCTTTTTCCGGAGTCTTTGCAGAGAAGTTTGGTGTTGAGCACTGGTTTTTGATTGCCGGGGGATTGGTATTACTTGCGTCTTTTCTCTGTCTTATGATACCGTCTATACGAAATTGTGACAGCAGTCAGAAATAATTTTTAAAAACATATTGACAAATTTGAATATGAGAATATAATATAAACATATCGATAAAAATGAATGTGTGGAGTGATCATGGAAAAACACGAGAAAAATGCCAGAGTGTTTAAAGCATTCTGCGATGAGAAACGATTGGTTGTGTTGGAAATGCTGCAGGGGGGAGAGCGATGTGCCTGTGAACTGTTGGAGGAAATGGATATTTCGCAGTCAACGCTGTCTCACCATATGAAGATTCTGTGTGAGTCGGGAATTGTGACCGGACGGCGGGATGGGAAGTGGATGCATTATTCCATAAGCAAAGCCGGAGCGGAAAAAGCAAAGAACCTGATTGATGAGATAACCACCATAAAAGCAATAAGACCGGGGCGAAGATGCTAAGGAACCATCTATTATTTAGATGGTTTACCTTAAAATCAATATATCGAAAAATATCGATATGACTTGTCTGAAATACTAAACAGATAGTTAAAATGAAGGTGAAACGAGGATAATTATAATGAGCAAAGAGGGAATTCAAGAAATCGGTTTGTTTCAGAAATATCTGACTTTATGGGTAGCAATCTGCATGGTGATTGGCATATTGATTGGAAAATTCATGCCAGGTATACCGATATTTCTTAACAAATTTGAATATGCCAAAGTATCAATACCGGTTGCGATATTGATCTGGCTGATGATTTATCCAATGATGATGAAAGTTGATTTCAAGAGTATCCGTGATGTTGGGAAAAACCCGGAAGGGTTGTTTGTTACCTGGATTACAAACTGGCTGATTAAACCTTTTACGATGTATGGAATTGCTGCACTGTTTTTTTATGTAGTATTTAAGGGGTTTATTTCTCCGGACTTAGCAAAGGACTATCTGGTCGGAGCAGTATTACTGGGAGCAGCGCCATGCACGGCAATGGTTTTTGTCTGGAGTCATTTAACAAAAGGAAATCCTGCCTATACCGTTGTTCAAGTGGCAACCAATGATCTGATCATTTTAATTGCCTTTGTGCCAATTGTAAAATTTCTGTTGGGGATATCCAATGTGGCAGTTCCTTGGGATACGCTGATCTTGTCGGTAGTATTGTTTGTGGTGGTTCCATTAGCTGGAGGTATTCTAACGCGCCTGGTGGTTGTGAAAGATAAGGGAACGGATTATTTTGAGAATGTCTTTTTGAAGAAATTTGATAATGTAACGACAAGCGGGCTTTTATTAACGCTGATATTGCTGTTTTCCTTCCAGGGAGATGTGATATTGTCAAATCCATTTCATATTGTACTGATTGCAGTACCATTGATCATTCAGACATGTTTAATTTTCTTTATTGCGTATGGAGCCAGCCGGATGTTGAAATTATCCCATGATGTTGCGGCTCCGGCCGGGATGATTGGAGCATCGAACTTCTTTGAACTTGCTGTGGCAGTCGCGATTGCTTTATTTGGAACGGCATCTCCGGCAGCATTGGCAACAGTGGTTGGTGTGTTGGTAGAAGTACCGGTCATGCTGATACTTGTGAAGATTGCTAATCAGACGAAAGGTTGGTTTCAGGTATAAAAATGGTTCTAAAAAAATTCAAATAAAAGGAGAGTTTATGATGAAAAAGATGGAGATTTTTGAACCTGCAATGTGTTGTTCGACCGGGCTGTGCGGTGTAGGTGTGGACCCTGAACTGTTAAGAATTTCAACGGTTCTTAATACACTGCAGAAAAACGGTGTTACTGTAGGGCGGTATAATCTGACCAGTGCCCCGATGGCTTTTGTGAATAATAAGGCAGTGAACGATTTTATCAATGAAAAAGGTGTTGAAGGATTACCGGTTGTTACGCTGGATGGTGAAATCGTTATAGAGGGAAGATATCCTGCCAATAAAGAATTCGTTTTACTTCTGGGGCTGGATCAGAGCTTTTTTGATACGGTTAATATCCCGGCTGAAACAAATAGTGGATGTTGTGAAGGCGGCAGTTGTTGTTAATGCATGGGTTTGTAAAATATAAGCCGGAAAGGAAGATATATGAAAAATTTTAATCCCAATGAAATTGATTTAACCAAATATCTATTTTATACAGGAAAAGGTGGTGTGGGCAAAACATCAATTGCCTGTGCCACAGCCGTGAATCTGGCTGATGCCGGTAAAAAAGTGTTGCTGGTCAGCACTGATCCGGCATCAAATCTGCAGGATGTATTTTCCACCCAACTGACGAACAAGGGGGTTCCGATTGATGGCATTCAGGGGTTGGTAGTGGCAAATCTGGATCCGATTCAGGCGGCGGCTGATTACCGGGAGAGCGTGATTGCTCCTTATAGAGGAAAACTTCCTGATTCAGTGCTTTTTAATATGGAGGAGCAGTTATCCGGGTCTTGTACGGTAGAGATAGCGGCTTTTAATGAATTTTCGAACTTTATAACGGATGCAGGTGCAGCAAAAGAATATGATTATATTATCTTTGATACTGCGCCGACGGGTCATACGCTTCGTATGCTGCAGCTTCCATCTGCATGGAGTAACTTTATCAGTGAAAGTACACATGGGGCCTCCTGTCTCGGGCAATTATCTGGTTTGGAAGATAAAAAAGAGATTTATAAGAAGGCCGTAGAAACTCTGGCAGACGGTGATTTGACAACATTAGTCCTGGTATCAAGAGCGGAAGCAGCGCCGCTCAAAGAAGCGGAGCGGGCATCAAAGGAACTTTCAGAGATCGGTGTAAACAATCAAACGCTGGTCATTAATGGTGTACTGCCGGATTATGACGATGATATTTCAAGGGCACTTTACCAGAAACAGCAAAAAGCGTTGGAGGAGAAGCCGGATGACTTGAAACATATGAACACATATCAGGTACCGCTTAGAGCTTATAACATCACTGGATTAGAGAATGTTCGGTCTCTATTGACAAAAGATAATTATATTGCCCGTACAGAGGTGTTAAGTACTCCTGATGCTCCTGAACTGCGTGATGTAATTGATGATCTGTATAATAGTGGGAAAAAGGTTATTTTCACAATGGGTAAAGGCGGTGTGGGAAAAACCACGCTGGCAGCATCCATTGCATTGGGACTATCGCGGAAAGGAAAGAAGGTACATCTGACCACGACAGATCCGGCAGCTCATCTAAAATTCGTCCTTGATGAAACTGACAGTATTTCGATGAGTCATATTGATGAACAAGAAGAATTGAAGCGTTATCAGGAAGAGGTGTTGTCGAAGGCAAGGGAAACCATGAGTGAAGATGATATTGCCTATATCGAAGAAGACCTGCGTTCGCCATGTACCCAGGAGATTGCGGTATTCAGAGCATTTGCTGAAATCGTGGAAAAGGCAGATCATGAAGTGGTAGTTATTGATACGGCACCAACCGGACACACATTACTGTTGTTGGATTCAACCCAGAGCTATCATAAAGAAGTAAAAAGAACTCAGGGAGATATTCCTGAGTCGGTCAAGAAACTACTGCCCAGACTGCGCAGTGACGAAACGGAGGTTATCATTGTAACATTAGCAGAAACAACTCCGGTGTTCGAAGCGCTGCGCCTGGAAGAAGATTTGGAGCGTGCAGGAATCGCGACAAAGTGGTGGGTTATCAATTCCTCGTTGTATCGAACACACACCACTAACGCATTATTATCGGCAAAGGCAAGCAATGAAATACAATGGATCAATGAGGTTGATAAGCATTCGAATGGTGATTTTGCAGTGATTGCCTGGAGTGCGGATGAGATGAAGGGGGATAAACTGCTTGTGATATAAGGAGAATCTTTGAGGTGTGCAGATCTGCAAAATTGAAAGAACAGGTGGAAAGATTCTAAATAATAGTAGTATAATACAACTGTCTTTGATAGATGAGATTACTAAGGAGATGCGAGATATAAGCCGTATCTCCTTTTTTCAGATCAGCGGAAATGCGAGTACCTTAATTTTGAGTCTTTTATTTTTTAATGGGCATAATAACTGATATCTGACAACAAGGGAGAAATAAAAATATGAATCTAATATTTCAACTCAGCCAGCTGGAAGCGTTTGCTGATTACCTGAAGCGGGAGGAACGCAGCCGGTCAACGATCTCAAAGTATGTACATGATATCAATGTATTTTACCGGTATATTGGTATCGGGCAGATCATTACCAAGGAAACAGTGATTGAATATAAGGAATACCTGGGAGCGCATTTCAAGATCAGCAGTGCCAATTCCATGCTGGCAGCTGTCAACAAATTTCTGGATTGGTCCGGTCAAAAGGAATGCAGAGTTAAAAGCTTCAAGACTCAGCGGCAGATATTCAGTGACCGGTCACGTGAACTGGACCGGAATGAATATCAGCGGCTGATTGCAACAGCCAGACAACAGAATAACTACAGACTGGAAATGGTCATGCAGACAATCTGCAGTACCGGAATACGGATTGGTGAACTGCCCTATATTACGTTTGAAGCAGTGTCACGGGGAGAAGCCCGGGTATTGGGGAAAGGAAAACACCGGGCGGTATTTATTACCTCACAGCTCAGATCTTATCTGTTGAAATACTGCCACAAGAAAGGGATCAGGTCGGGACCTGTATTTGTAACCAGTGGCGGAAAACCGGTAGACCGCAGCAATATCTGGACAGCTATGAAGCGGATCTGTGAAGCAGCCGGTGTTAATCCACAAAAAGTATTCCCCCACAATCTGAGACATCTCTTTGCGCGGGTCTGTTATAAAAAGAAAAAGGATATTGTATATCTGGCGGATATTCTGGGACACAGCAGTATCAACACTACGAGAATTTACACGATCAGCAGCGGCAGAGAGCATAAAAAAATGCTGGCCAGCCTGGGCCTGCTATTATAATTACCACATAATATTTATTATGTAGTTACATAGATATAGAATGACAGCAAACATTGCTGTTTGAGATGATTTTATAAGATTTGTTTGTAAGATTCAGAAGGTATCCAAGGCTTCCAATACTCCGCTGACCGGGGCAGAGTTTGCGCTTTCCTATCGGTTGGCAGGCAGCAGTGACAGTTGGGTTTCTTATGGCGGGACATTGGTATCGGCTGGTACAGAAGGGCTGGTCAGTATAAAACTGCCGGATGAATACTGGAAATACGAATACAGGCTGGTGGAGACAAAAGCTCCCGGTGGATACAGCAGGGCGAGAGTGGGAACGATTCTGTTCACCCTGTCTGAGGACGGAACGGTTAAAGACATCAGCAACAACGATGGAACCTGGGGATACGTGGATGTGTCGGCAGACCGTACTACAATTATAGCAAAAAACCATACGACCGGCGGCGGTGGCGGCGGTGGCGGCGGAACCGATCCGACCACGCCGGCACCAACAGACCCGCCAGGTCCGACAGATCCGACGACACCAACAGAAACAACGATACCAATGACGACCGAACCGGGGGTGGTTCCGCTTCCTCCGGGAGTGGATCCGAATAATCCGGGTGACTTACCGCCGGGCAGATACCTTGTAACGATTATTGGTGAAGATGGAGTGCCTTTAAGTTATATTCTGGAGGTCCCGGTGCCTCAGGGATCCCTGGTAAAGACAGGTGATGAGGGGACTGCCGTATGGATGCTGATTGTTATGATGGCCGCGGCGGCAGGAATGTTTGGTGTTATCCTTTGTGTGAGGGGGCGCAAGGAGTCAGATGAATAGATAAATACAGAGAAAAGTCTTCAGCACCGGCTGGAGACTTTTTCTGTTGACGTGTCACATTCCTATATACTTACAATATTCCTGGACGGACATCAGCTGCATATCAAGTTTTTCCTTTGTTGCTCCGGAGACTGACCGGTTAGCAGCCATTTCGTAACCTGCTGCCCGGACTGCCTGCAGATACAATGCCACAATGTTTTGATGTTCCTCGACTTTGCTCTTCAGCAGCTTTCCACAGTTACGATAGATTTCCAATACCGGGTTACAGGAAGCAAAAACCAGACGGATGGTATCAAAGTTGTGATCACCCGGAAATCCACAGTTGGAGATCACCATAAACTGCTGGGTTTTAACTTCGGAATCTGCAAGATCAAAATTACCGTTGTTTTGAACGAGCAGCGGTGATTTGAGCGGGGCCAGCCGGTCGATAAAGTTTTTGAGGGCTGCAGTCATATTCCAGGTGTATACCGGGGTAGCAAAACATATAACATCTGCGTTGTTATATTTGTCCAGAAGTTCAGTCATATCATCATTCATTACGCATCGTCCCGGTGTTTTGAACCAGCACGCAAAACATCCTTTGCAGTGACCAATATTCTTGTCAATTAAATATACATTTTCTACTTCGGCTCCTGCGTCTTTGGCACCTTCTAGAAATGCTTCTGCAATTACATTTGTATTGCTGTTCGTGCCTGCGGGGCTGCCGTTAAATACGATAAATTTCATGTCTCTTTCCTCCACAACAGTTATTTTATCAGAAGCGATCTATTGTTTCAATCAACGTATCGTAGAGTCTGTTTTTTCAAACTTTCTCGATGCAAAATGGAGCCAAAGCAATAAAATGGAGTTGCAAAAGGCAGCGCAGGAGGCTATACTAAGTTCGTTAGTCATTGCTAACTGAAAAAGGAGTTATCAGGAGAGAAGAGTGTGGACAACGAACTGAATACTTTTATGATACATAGTTGTGATGCGACCTGCCGTCCAAAAACGCCGGGGACGCTGATAACATTAAAGAATGCCGGGGAGACCGGGGACATGTGGATGATCCCTCTGTTTAGTGGCGTTTATGTTTCTTTTAATGATCTTCATATGCATACAATTCCGGTCATGCAATCAAGTTGTGCCAGACGTATGCTGATCAACTACTGCGAGGAGGGCCGCTGTGAAGTAAACCTCGGTGATGCGGGATATGTCTTTGTCGATAAGGGGTTGCTCAGTATTGATACTCATACGGTAAAGCATGATTTCAAATCGCCGACAGGCCGTTATAAGGGAACTGAGTTGTTTATTGATTTTTCTGCTTTACAGCAGGACAATCCGCCTGTATTTGAGACGATGGACATTGATATCCGGCAGATCAGAGCAAAATTTTGTCCGGATGATGAAAGTTTTCTGGCCAGAGCCCCGGATACGATTACTCAGATCTTCCGGAAAATGGCTGAATGCAGCAGTTCTTTGACATTGCTTCGATTATCTGTATTGAGACTGCTCTATGAGCTGTCAGTATTGGTAAAAGGAGAAATGGCAGTAAAGAACAGTTTTCTGACCAGAGGTCAGGCTGAGATTGCCAAACGGACTTATCAGATTGTTACCGACCGTTTGTCACACAAATATTCAGTTTCTGAAATTGCAGACAGCTTTGGTATCAGTGAAACCAGTCTGCGCAATTATTTTCAGCAGGTTTACGGCGAGAGTATTCCGTCCCTGATCCGACGTAAAAGGATGGAGCAGGCAGCTGCTGTTCTGGTGAATACTGATAAGGCGATTACAGAGATCGCTCTGCTGGCGGGATATGAAAATCAAAGTAAGTTTTCAGCGGCATTTAAGCGCTATTATGGCGATTCGCCGATGGAATATAGAAGAATGGAACGACTAAATACGAAAGGGGAGCACTGGGATGATTAGTTTAGCCAAAGCGCAGCCGGGGACCAGAGGCTGCATCTCTGATATCAAAGGAGATGCCAGGTTCTTAAGCCGGATCATTTCCATCGGTCTGATTGTCGGATGTCCGGTGAAGGTGTTAAGAAATGAAAAAAGGCAGCCGGTTTTGATATTCAGCCGCGATACGACCATTGCATTAAATCGTTGTGAGTGTGAAAAAATACTGATGGAGGTGGAGAAATGAGTGCAGCAAATCCGGTAATTGCGCTTTTGGGACAGCCAAATTCAGGAAAATCAACATTGTTTAACGGCCTGACCGGGTCGCATCAGCGGGTGGGAAACTGGCCGGGAAAGACGGTCGAGCAGAAAGAAGGAACATTTACATATCACGATAAGAAATACATTGTTGCCGATCTGCCCGGCAGCTACAGCTTAAGCGCCAACTCGGATGAAGAGATTGTCACCAGGGATTATATCTCAGAAGGAAAGGCAGATATGGTCTGTATCCTGGCAGATGCATCCCAGCTGGAGCGAAGCCTGTATATGCTGGCCGATTACGCCGGGATTCAGATTCCGGCCATCCTGCTTCTAAATATGATGGATGTGGCAAAAGAACAGGGGAAAACGATAGATGCAAAACAGCTGGAAGCGCGTCTGGGGATACCGGTTATTCCTTTTGTAGCAGCGGACTTAAAGAGTTATAATCTTTTTTATCAAACGGTTGAAACATCATTAGCCACGCCGGGTTTATTAAAGACTGAGGGAATTGAATCGTTGTACCGGGAAAAGTCTCCGGTTCTGTATGAGGGACTGTTACCGCTGCTTCCTGAAAGCGGGATCGGTAAGCTTTCGCCGATGTGGCTTGCGGCAAAGTTGATGGAAGGCGATAGGGATGTCCTTGATAAAGTAAAAAAAGCAGTTCCGGCAGATCGTTATCAGCTATTCAATGATAAAAATCTGCAGTCGGGAGAAGGTGCGTTGATTGCCGGAAGTGTAAAGTTTGAGTGGATCGATCAGATTCTGAAGGACGCAGTTAAGGTTTCAGAGAAAAGAAATGCCGGTTTAAGCAATTTTGATAAAGCAGCGACCAGCAGAAGATGGGGGAAACCGCTGGCAGTCGGTATTACGATTCTGGGTTTGATCCTGTCGATGGTGGTGGCATCTCCGATTATGCTGGCCGGACCGATGATTCCGCAATTATTGTCACCGCCGCTGACGGAAATTCTCAGAGCTCTGCATTTGCATGAGTATATTATTTCTTTGATCTGTGGCGGATTATTAAATGCACTGTATATGACTATATCTATGGTTGGTTTTGTATTTGGCATTACGTTTGTATTTGGTTTTATCGAGGAAGTTGGTTATATGGCCAGAATTTCGTTTGTGTTCGATAATACAATGTCAAAGCTTGGTCTGCAGGGAAAAGCGATGATGCCGTTTCTGGTCAGCATCGGCTGTACCATCGGCGGTGTTGCCGGAACAAGGGTGATTGATTCGTGGCGTCAGCGTCTACTGACCATTATGCTGGCATGGGCGGTCCCTTGCGGAGCTACTTTCGTCATCATTCCGACGCTGGCCAGTACCTTTTTCGGGTGGGGGGCATCGGTTATCATGATCCTGATTTTTGTCATTATGGTGATCCATATGATGGTAACGGCAAAACTCTTTGGCAAGAAACTGACGCCGGAAGAGGAGCGGTACGGCATGATTATGGAGCTGCCGCCTTATCACAGACCGAAATGGCTTGCACTGTTTAAGTACAGTGTGGGAAGAGTCTGGAATGTGTTTAAAAGAGCGTTTAAGATCATTGTTGTTATGACGGTTATATTCTGGGCGTTGTCCTACAGCAGTGACGGGGATGCGGCTAACAGTATGCTCTATACCTTTGGCCGTGCGATTGAACCGTTTACCCGGATATTTGGTCTCAGCTGGCAGACCTTCCTTGCGTTTATTTCTTCTGCGATCAGTAAAGAGGCGGTGCTTGGTGTACTGAGCGCACTGTATACAAATACAGGATCGATCTTTGAATCGACATTGGGGACGGCAGCAATGGCGCCGGATCTGAATGAGATTTTAATTTCTTCGATAACAAAACCGGAGGCACTTGCATTTATCTTTGCGACCACCTTTAATATTCCATGTGTCGCAGCAGTCGGATCGACGTTCCAGGAGACACATTCACTTAAATGGACACTGGGAATTGCTCTGTATTATACGGTAATGGCACTGGTATTATCATTTATTATGTACCATGTGGGGATGCTGATTTTCTGATTGCAGATGGGAGTAAAATATGGTTAATGATATCTTGGATATGATGGCAGACGGCAGGTCTCTGCCGATGGATGAGATTAGTAAACACCTTAATCTGTCTTCGGCGATGGTTGAAGCTCAGATCGAATATCTGGAAAGGACGGGGTATCTGCAGAAACGGGTGTTTGGTGAAGAATGCGGCGGAGGCTGTACCTCATGCAGTAAGCAATGCGACAGCAAACTGACCGGGAAAATTCTGTTTACTGTATGGGAAAGGACATAATATCACCAATCTATTGCGCAACCATCTCCGGTCTGCTATGATAAATTAATGTCAGACTTTATATCATAGAAGGAAAAGGAGATAAGTATGAAGACAATCGCATTAGGAAAAAGCGGACTTGCTGTCCCTGCAATTGTAGTAGGATGTATGCGTATAAACGGATTGGATATAAAACAGGCAGAGGAATACATTGAGGGTGCAATTGAAATGGGAGCGAATCATTTTGATCATGCGGATATCTATGGGCGCGGAGACTGTGAGACACTTTTTGGAAAAGCAGTTGCAGCACTTGGAAGACGGCGGGAGGAGCTGGTCATTCAGTCGAAATGCAGCATCATTCCTGGCAAAATGTATGATTGCTCAAAGGAACATATTCTGGAATCTGTGGATCAGATATTAAAACGGCTGAATACGGAGTATCTTGATATGCTGCTTCTGCACCGGCCGGATGCATTGATGGAACCGGAAGAAGTGGCCGCTGCATTTGACCGGTTGGAAGCGGATGGCAAGGTTCGTCATTTTGGTGTGTCCAATCACAATCCGTTGCAGATTCAGCTGCTGAAGAAATGTGTGAAACAGGATATACAGGCAAACCAGCTGCAATTATCAGTAACCAATTCCAACATGATCAGAGCCGGAATCGAAGTAAATATGGATACGGAAGGGGCTGTCTGCCGTGATGGCAGTGTACTGGATTTCTGTCGTCTGAATGACATCACCATTCAGGCCTGGTCACCATTTCAGTATGGATTCTTTAAGGGCGTATTTCTTGGCAGTGAGGAATATCCTGAGCTGAATGTTGTGATTGACCGGATTGCAGCATCTTACGATGTATCATCTACTGCAATTGCTACCGCCTGGATTCTCCGTCATCCGGCCAATATGCAGATGATTGCTGGAACTACGAAGCTAAGCCGCCTGAAAGAGATCTGTGAAGCAAGTGAGATTAAGCTGACCAGAGCTGAGTGGTATGAGATTTATCTGGCGGGTGGACATATTCTGCCATAGACTGCATGTGGAAAATTGACGAAAATTAAAATTTAAATAAAGTAATACATGGTGTGAAGAAACTTTCGCGCCATGTATTTTTAGATTGTAGGTTCTGATGATATGTAGTACAATAAAGGGAACAAACATTCGGGTTTTGAATCTATGTATTTAGATAAAGGTCTAGAAGTTTCCATTTTGGAAACAACTGCAACAGACGATTTGCAGAAAATGAATTTTGGCAGAATTAAATATTCTTTAAGTCGATGGAACAGAGGGAAAACTATCAATGAAACGGATTTTTTTAGTCGAGGATGACGTAACAATATCAAAAAACCTGATGCTTCTGCTTCGCTCAGAAGGATTTGCTGTGTCTCATGCCACGACACAAAGAGAAGCAGCAGCTATGATTGCGGAAAATAAATTTGATCTGGCATTGATAGATATTTCACTGCCGGATGGAAATGGATTTACGATCTGCACAGAAGTAAAGGAAGTTCAGGATATTCCGGTGATCTTTTTGACGGCAGCAGGTGATGAAGCCAGCGTTGTGACCGGATTGAACATGGGGGCAGATGACTATATCATAAAGCCGTTCCGCCCTCGTGAACTGATTGCCCGGATCAAAGCCGCACTGCGAAAGAGCGGGGCGGCTGTTTCTGCTTTCCAGATCGAAGGAGTATATATTGATATGGCCAGCGGCATTGTGAAAAGAGATGGCAGGGAGATATTTCTTTCGGCACTGGAATATCGTCTGTTATTGATTTTTATCAATAATCCTAAGGTTATCATCACAAGAGAGCGATTGCTGGATGAATTATGGGATGCGGCAGGAGAGTATGTTAATGACAATACTTTGACTGTCTACATCAAACGCCTGCGGGAGAAAATCGAACAGGATCCGGTGAATCCGAAGATCATACTGACGGTTCGTGGAACGGGATACCGGCTGGGAGGCAATGATGTATCGTAATAAAGAGATCCGGCAATTTACTATTTTATTCCTTGTAATAACCGCTGCCGCAACAACAGCAGGTTTTGTTATCGATCCGGCAGCAGGAGTTCTGCTGCTTATTTCTGCCGCCGCCTTTGGCGCGGCATTTTTTATATTTACTAAAAACAGGTATGACAAAATAGCAGCAATTTCAGAGCAGATTGACCAGGTGCTGCATAATGCTGATTATTTGTGTTTTGATGAATCAAATGAAGGAGAACTTTCGATTCTGCAAAGTGAAATAGCGAAGATGACTCTCCGGATCCGTGAACAGAATGATGCATTGAAGAGAGAAAAAGAGCATCTGGCAGACTCTCTGGCTGATATAGCCCACCAGCTCCGTACCCCGCTTACTTCGATTAATCTGATTCTGTCATTATTACGTAACGAATCCGATGAAAGTAAACGAAGATCAATGCTGCGGGAAGCCGAAGAATTACTTTTACAGATGGATTGGCTGATCAATACATTACTAAAGCTGTCGCGATTGGATGCCGGTATTGTGGTTTTTGAAAACGAACCGGTTGAGGTAAGCAGCCTGATCAGTAAAACACTCCGGCCGCTTCGTATTTCAATGGAGTTACGCAGCATTACATTGCAGGTGGCGGTACCGGACGGGATGACTATTCAGGGGGATCAGGGATGGCTGGCAGAGGCACTTCAGAATATTTTGAAGAATTGTATGCAGAGCATAGATCATGATGGAAATATAGAAATTACCGGTGAAGATAACCTGCTGTTTGGTGAGATTATCATTCGTGATCACGGTGCGGGATTCAGTAAAGAAGTATTGTCTCACCTGTTCGAGCGATTTTATCGCGGTGATAACAACAGCGCGGCAGGATATGGCATTGGCATGGCACTGTGCAGGATGATTATTACCCGGCAGGGCGGAACTGTTACAGCCGGAAATCATCCGCAGGGCGGGGCTGTATTTGCGATCCGTTTTCCAAAGTGACAGATCTCTCACCAAAAAGTCACAGGGATGTAAGATAAAAGTTCTATTATATGGGTAAGAGACGAAAAGGAGGCTCACATAATGGAGTTTTTGAAAATTGATAATCTTTGTAAGGTATATGGTACGGGGGAAAATCGGGTAATGGCACTTGATCATGTTTCTCTTACCATTAAAAAGGGTGAATTTACAGCGCTTACAGGGCCGTCCGGCTCCGGTAAGTCGACATTGCTTCATGCGCTTGCAGGTGTGGATGTTCCGACCGGTGGAAAGGTGTATCTGGACGGGCAGGATGTCTATGCGCAAAATAATGAGAATCTTGCGATCTTTCGCAGGCGGCAGGTGGGACTCATTTACCAGTTCCACAATCTTATCCCTACTTTAAATGTGGTTGAAAATATTACGCTGCCGATTCTGATGGACCGCCGCAGGATAAATGAGGAACGGCTTAATGATCTGCTTGATTTGCTTGGTCTGCAGGAGCGGAAAATGCATCTGCCTAATCAATTGTCAGGCGGCCAGCAGCAGCGTGTGGCGATTGGCCGTGCGCTGATGAATGCACCGGCAGTCATGCTCGCCGATGAACCGACCGGCAGCCTGGACAGCCGGAACGGACATGAGATTATGAAACTGCTGAAATCCAGCCACGAGAAATACCATCAGACGCTGATTATTGTCACCCATGATGAAAATATTGCTCTGCAGGCAGATCGGATCATTTGCATTGCCGACGGCAAGGTGACGCGGGACGAGAGGCAGGTGGGCCGTTTATGAATATTTTTCATAAAATCGCCTGGCAGGGCCTGGTTAGAAACCGAACACGAACGATTGTAACGATTATCGGAGCTGCCTTATCAACAGCCATGATTGCTGCAGTTTTTACCTTTGCAGTATCTCTGCAAAATTATATGGTAAATGGTGCGGTTCAAAAATATGGCAGCTGGCATGCGGCATTTTCCGATGTTGATTCCGCCTTTGTTCAGGAGCAGGCAAAGGATGACAGGGTTGCAGATATCGTGACGTATAATAATATCGGATATGCGGAGTTTGAAGGCGGAGAAAATCCTGATAAGCCGTATTTATTCCTCGCCGGTTTTAACCGGAAGACCTTTGATACATTGCCGGTAACGCTTATTTCAGGAAGAATGCCGGAAAACAGCAGAGAAATTCTTGTTCCGGCACATGTTGCAGCAAATGGCGGCGTCAGATATTCTGTGGGTGATATGATTTCACTAAATGTCGGGGATCGTGTGAGCGGAAACGAAGAACTTAATCAGCATGATTCCTATACTCCCGGTCATGAGATGCTCACTGCACAGGACGAGAACACTTATACCGTTGTCGGTATCTGTACAAGGCCATCCTTTGAGGAGTATACCGCACCGGGATATACTCTGATCACAACTGCTGATGAAACGAAAGAAACAAATCATCTCAGCCTGTTTATAACACTTAAAAAGCCGGGGCAGGTTCGTGCATATGTAAACGAGGCCGGGGATGGACTTGGCTTTGTGCTTAATGATGATGTGCTGCGGTTTATGGGATTATCAGAAGATACCATGTTTAATACGCTTCTGTACTCAATTGGCGGTGTTTTGGTTGGACTGGTTATGTTGGGGGCAGTTTTTTTAATCTGTAATTCATTTATGATATCATTAAATGACCGTACCCTTCAGTTGGGAATTCTATTGTCGGTAGGAGCAACCGGCAAACAACTGCGCAATTCTGTCCTTTTTGAGGGACTGTGTATTGGTGCAATCGGAATCCCGATCGGTATTTTCGCAGGATTATCCGGCATCACGCTGGTTCTGTCCCGAGTAACCGAGAATTTTGCAAATATTCTCTATGATTCAGTTCCCTTAACGCTGACGGTATCACTTCCCGTGTTGGCGGTAGCGGTTGCAGTCAGCCTGATTACGATTCTGGTATCGGCCTATATCCCGGCCCGAAAGGCCGTCAAAACGCCTGTAATGGATTGTATTCGTCAGACAAACGAAGTTAAAATAGAACCAGAGGCAATAAAAGTTCCAGGAGTTGCTGCACGTTTATATGGTTTGGAGGGAACCCTGGCATTAAAAAACTTCAAGCGGAATAAAAGACGTTATCGCAGTATCGTGTTATCCCTCACCTTAAGTATCGTTCTGTTTGTCTCAGCAAATGCTTTTGGCATAAATCTGAAACGGGCAGCAGAACAGTCAGTTGTCGATAGTGATTATGATATCTGTTTTTATTCGCAGGATATGGATGAAGGCGGGATGTCTGTACTTTATGATGAGCTGAAGGCGGTGAAAGGTATCACTGAAAGCTCTTATCAGGCGATATCGACATATTCCTGTGCGATAGATGTGCATGATTTTTCGGATCGTTACAGACGTGCAAACCATTATGATCTGACCGATAAAGCAGTTACACTGTTTATGGATATCCAGTTTATTGAGGATAGTGTCTATTGGCAGTTTGTCAGGCAAATGGGGTTATCCCCGGCCGACTACACCGGTCCCGACACAAATATGATTGTTGTTGCCAAAGGAAAGGATGAAAGCAACGAAATGATCAATATATTTGCTGCAGAGTCTGCGAATGTCAGCATTACACCGAAAACAATCAATGAAGAATCGGCGGGACAGAAGCGGGATATATCAATAACTTTTGCCGACACTTACCCGCTGGATCCGCTTCCCAAACCGCCGTCTGAGGTGACTCCTTACACATTTACCGCTTTAGTGCCTTATCAGGCAAAAGGACAGTTTGAAAGCATGAATACGGATACGGTGACCGGACTGACCTTTCGGTCAGAAAATCCTTCCCGTTCGTCAGCGGAGATGGAGGCTGTGATTCAACGTTTGGGAATTACATCAGAATATACCTTATACAATGTTTATGGGATGTTGGAGCAGAGCCGGAATATTATTCTGGTTGTTGACTTGTTCAGCGCCGTGTTTTCTGTTATGATTGCACTGATTGCAGTTGCAAATGTCTTCAACACAATTTCCACGAACATCAGATTGCGAAGAAGAGAACTTGCCATGCTGCGGTCAGTGGGGATGTCTGATCGTGATTTCAACAGGATGATGAGTTTTGAATGTGTCTTTTATGGTATGAAGACACTGGCATACGGCCTTCCGGCAGCAGGGATCCTTTCATGGGTAATATACAAAGGGTTTATCGTTGGCGGAGCCGTCATTAACTTTAGTTTTCCGTGGCGAAGTATCGGGATCAGTATTATCACCGTGTTCTTTGTGATATTTGTTACAATGGTATATTCCATTGGCAAAATACGAAGAGAGAATATTATTGATGCACTGCGGAATGAGTTGACTTAAGCTTCCTCGCGGATACACCGCATACGGAAGATCAGGCCCGCAGCAGTTATGCCAGTGAACTGAGCGGGAAAATCATGAGTGAAATAATGGCAGACATAGTGGAGTAATTAAAGGAAAACGTAATAATTATATAGCCATTAAACAAGTCCGGAATCAAAGGAATTGTTTAATGGCTATTATTTTTAAGAGAGAGTAATAAAAAATAATAAAAATAAATAATAAAGAATTGACAAATCAGTGTAGCGGGACTATACTGAAATCAGATAAAGTAATAATGAGTAATAATAATCATAAGCAAGTGGGAGGAGACAGGATGGGTGAATTATTCCTGACAGACCGGGTTGAAAAATTAAAGGAATTGATGCTGTCTGAACCAAGGTATGCTTCGATTGAGCAGGCAGCGATTATTACCAGGACCTATCAGGCGAACGAAGGGAAACCAAGAATCATTCAGAGAGCTTTGGCTTTAAAGGCGGCACTGGAGCAATTAGAGATTAGTGTTCATCCGGAAGAACTGATTGTCGGCAACCGTACGGCCGGTGTCCGGTATGGTGTAGTATTCCCTGAGAGCGGCAGTACCTGGGTGGACAAAGAGTTTGAGACACTGCCAACCAGACCGCAGGACCGGTTTTTAGTCCGGGAGAAGGATATCTTATACTTTAGAAATGAGATTAAGCCTTACTGGGAAGGGAAGTCTCTGGAAGACGTACTGCGCAGGCGTTATGGCAAAGAAATTGATCATATAGCCAAAGTGGTAAAGATCAATCAGAAGGATCATGCCCAGGGACATATCTGTCCGGATTGTGCCGAGTGGCTCAGCCGCGGCCCGGCAGACATCAAACGGGAAGCCGATATGAAAGTAAAGATATCCAGCGGGGAGCAGCGGGATTTTTTTGAAAGTGTTTCACTGGTTATGTCCGGTACAATTAGCTTTATGGAGCGCTATTATGAACTTCTGATGAGGCTTGCAGTCAAAGCAGAGAATGGGAAAAATCGAGAAACTATGCACCGGGCGGCATACACCTGCCGCAAATTATCCCGTCAGGCACCGGAGACATTCTACGAAGCACTTCAGTCAATCTGGTTTTTGTTTGTTATCCTGCATATGGAATCCAATGCATCATCGTTTTCGCCGGGGCGGATGGATCAGTTCCTTTATCCCTATTATGAAGCTGATATCCGCAGCGGAAATCTAACGAAGCAGGAAGCATTGGAGATGATTGAATGTCTGTGGCTGAAATTCAACGAGATTGTTTATCTGAGAAATGCACACAGTGCGAAATTTTTTGCCGGTTTCCCGATTGGTTTTAATATTGCGATCGGCGGTCAGGATGAGGACGGTAATGATTTCTGTAATGATTTGTCATTTCTATTTTTAAAAGCCCAGGAACATCTTGGACTGCCGCAGCCGAATCTGTCGGTTCGTCTTCATGAACATACCGGTGACGACTTCCTGAAAGAGGCCGTGCGTGTAGTGGCTCAGGGCAGCGGAATGCCGCAGTTTTTCAATGACAAGGCGATTGTCCCGTCAATGGAAGCGCTGGGAATAGATAAGAAAGATGCTTTGAACTATGCCATTGTCGGCTGCGTGGAACTGACGACTCAGGGCAACAACCTGGGCTGGAGTGATGCAGCGATGTTTAATTTAAATAAGGTCCTGGAGCTGACCCTGACAGGCGGCAAATGTCTGCTGACCGGAGAACAGCTGGCTCCCGATTACGGTGATCTGACCAGGTATCAGACTTTTGAAGAGCTGGAAGTGGTATTTCAACGGTATCTGGACGAATACATGGATTTAATGATTAAGGCGTGTGAAGAAGTTGAAAAAGTACATATTGATTTACTTCCTTCCCCTTTCCTGTCTGCGGTAATCGACAGATGCCTGAAAAAGGGAGTTGATGTCACTGCCGGTGGTGCGTATTATAATTTTTCGGGAATTCAGATGATCCAGGTTGCGAATCTGGCTGACAGTATGGCAGCCATAAAACAGTTGGTTTTTGAAGATGAAAAGGTGAGCAGAGAAGATCTGCTGAATGCCCTGATTCATGATTTTGAAGGGGATGAAATCCTCAGAACGAGGCTGCTGAATAAGGTTCCAAAGTATGGTAACGACGTGGAGTGGGTCGACAGACTGGGGGCGAAATGGGCCGGGTATTTTAAAAAGCGCCTGGCGGGTTATACCAATTACCGCGGCGGAAAGTATCATACCGGTATGTATACCGTTTCTGCTCATGTCCCAATGGGTGAAAATGTAGGTGCCTCACCTGACGGGCGGCATGCCTGTCAGCCGCTGGCAGACGGAGGTATGTCACCGGTATACGGAAGAGATATTGCCGGACCGACAGCGGTATTAAAGTCAGTCTCCAGACTGGATAAGAATCTGACATCGAACGGCGGACTGCTGAATATGAAGTTTCTGCCGGAGTTTTTCAACACATCGCATGGGATCGATAAGTTTTCGCTGTTTTTAAGAACGTTTGTAGACCTGGAGATCCCGCATATACAGTTTAATGTATTGCGGAAAGAAGATTTGCTTGCGGCAAAAGAACATCCGGAACAGTATCGCAGTCTGACTGTCAGGGTGGCGGGATATACTGCGTATTTTACAGAACTTGCAGGTGAACTTCAAAATGAGATTATTGCCAGAACCAGTTATACAAATATTTAATTCGGCGGAAAGAGGGGAAAGTCCCCCTCACATACGTTCGGCGGAAAGAGGGGAGGTGATGTGATGGGAGCAGAAACGATTGCAGGAACAGTCTTTGATATCCGGCGGTTTTCGACTCATGACGGAGATGGAATCAGGACAACGGTATTTTTTAAGGGATGCCCCTTATCCTGCGTCTGGTGTCACAATCCGGAAGGAATCAGCACCAGACGCCGCCCGCTTTTTTTTCTTAACAAGTGTATTGGGTGTGGTATTTGTACAACAGTGTCAACGCATGGCGGAATGGTCAGAGGAACAGATGGGATCCGGCTGGATGCAGGAAAAACAGAGGACTGGGATCACATAATGGAAGAGTGTCCGGCAGAAGCCGTTGTGTGGGACAGCCGGAGTATGACGGTGGAACAGGTGGTGGCGGAGGTTTTGAAGGATCAGCCGTTTTATCGTGATAATGGCGGTGTCACACTTTCGGGCGGAGAACCACTGCTGCAGGCTGACTTTTGTCTGGAATTGTTAAAGCAGTTGAAGGCAAAAGGAGTACATACTGCAATTGAAACAGCTTTATATGTGCCGGAACAGGTACTTCATTCGGTTTTGCCATATTTGGATCTGATCTATGCCGATTTTAAGATTTGTGATTCAGAACAGCACAGAAAATATGTCGGCATGCCAAACCAGATCATTAAAGACAATATCAGACTGTTGCTGGAGTCAGATAAACGGGCACAGGTAATCGTTCGCACCCCGCTGATTCCGGAAATAACAGCCAATCAGGAAAATATAAAACAGATCAGCCGATGCATCGCCTCGATTTACCCGGAAGTATCATATGAGCTGCTGAATTACAACCCATTGGCGGAGTCGAAATACCGGCTGATCGACCAGAAGTATTATTTTGAAAAGAATCCGTCCCGGTATTCCGAACAGGAAATGCAGCAGTTTGCAGACATCGCCCGTCTGGGTGGTGCAAAGCAAGTAATTATAGAAGCGTAAAAGGAGAGAATTATGAAATTTATTATTGATGATGCAAACCTGGAGAAGATCAAAGAAATCTATCATGTATTTGCGGTAGACGGTGTAACAACAAACCCGTCAATTCTGGCAAAAAACGGCAAACAGCCATTTGAAACTTTGAGGGAAATCCGCAGCTTCATCGGCCCTGATGCAGAACTTCATGTGCAGGTAGTGGCAACCGACGCTGACGGTATGCTTGAAGATGCCCACCGGATTCAAAAAGAGCTGGGAATGAATACTTATGTTAAAATCCCTACAAACAAAGAAGGCCTGACAGCGATGAAGGCATTAAAGGCAGAAGGGGCAAAGATCACTGCGACTGCCATCTATACCCAGATGCAGGCTTATCTGGCCGGAAAAGCCGGCGCTGACTATGCGGCTCCTTATGTTAACCGGATTGATAATCTGGGCGCAAACGGAATCAGCACAGCAAAGCAGATTCATAACATTTATAAAAACAACGGTATGGCAACTGAGGTTTTGGCAGCCAGCTTTAAGAATTCACACCAGGTATTGGAATTATGTGAGTATGGGATCGGGGCATCGACCATTGCCGCAGATGTTATTGAAGGCTTGATTATCAATGATTCAGTGGCCGCTGCAGTCGATGCTTTTACAAAAGATTTTGAAGGTCTGTGCGGTGTTGGAAAGACAATGAAGGACTGCGATTAGCTTGTCCTGATCAAATAATGTGAGAGGTTCATCATGTCTGATAAAGCATTAAGGATATTAAAGGTTCTGTATATGAATAAGAATACACCCATGACCGGTAAAATGCTGGCAGTGATGCTGGATATGTCTGAACGCTCTGTAAATACCTACCTCAAGGAGGTAAGTGATTTTTGCAGTAAAAATCAGATTCCATTTGTCTGCAAGCGGGGGCTGGGCATTTATCTGGACCTGAATTCCTGTGACATCCATCTGATAACGGAATTGATCGGGCAGGGTACTCCTCATTATAATACAACGGAAAGAGTGCAGTATATTCTGCAGATCCTGCTTGACGGCTGGTCTAACTATACCATGTCGATGCTGGCGGAAGAACTTTATGCCTCAAGACAAACGGTGATTTCTGATCTGGAAGCGGCAGAACAATGGTTTGGTTCTTATAATCTGCAGCTGATAAAAAAATCAAAAATCGGAATCTCGATTACCGGTGATGAATGGGATCGCCGCCGGGCGCTTGTTGCTTTAAACAATGAAAAGAAAATGGAATGTGAGCAGGAACCGTGCCAGTGTGATTTCCGCCTTGGGAAAGAACGATTCGCTAGGTTTAAATACTGTTACAGCCAGTCTCTGGTGGAACAGGTATGCCGGGCGGTCGAACTGTTTGAGCAGCGCTTTGACAACATTCTGGTGGATTACTGCTATGTTATGTTGGTGGAATATCTATGCGTTCAGCGGCTCAGAATGAAGAAAGGCTTTCACTGTCTGAATCCGGACGGCGGGATATCAGATGTAGTACAACCGGCCCCCATGTGTTGCCTGCTGATGGAAAGTCTTGAAGCGGTCTTTTCTCAGCAGTACCCGTCAAATGAAAGAGATTACGTTTATATACTTTTATCGTGTGTGGAGTTTCAGAAGGACAATCAGGCGCTGTGGGGCGGAAACTCCTGTACATCCAGAGAGATTGTCGAGCAGATATGTCATAAGATTATCGAATACCTTTCGGATGTTACCGGTCTTGAGTTCAGTAAAGAAAGTCGCCTTTTGAGCGGAGTTGAGTCATTTTTAAATAAATGTATCATTCGAACGCATTACGGAATTGCAATTGACAATCCTTTTCTGGAAGAAGTCAAAAATAATTATGGTGCTATTTTTACAACCTGCTTCGGGCTTGGCTGTCATGTCAGGGATGTGATCGGAAAACTTCCAAGTGAACATGAGATCGCGTATCTGACATTGCTGGTGGGCGGAGCTTTGGTTCGTATTGAAAAAAGAGTTAATGCTGTTTTCGTTGGCGCCGGCAATCTGTTAATAGCAGAAATGGCAGTCAGGAAACTGGAAAAAGCTCTGGATGGACTCAGAATCATCGGTGTTTATTCCGCAGAGCGGACAGAGGAACTAAACAATCTTGACTGTGATCTGGTTATTACCACGCTTAAGGATTACAGCAGCAGCCATCCGTCAATCTGTGTTACTCCGATTATTGATGACCGTGATATCCTGAAGCTGCAGAAGGCCTGCAATGATATTTATACCGATAAGCTTGAAGGACCGGACTCCCTGTCGTTACAGGATTTTATAAGGCCGGAGTTTATTCTGCTTGATGTGGAAGCGGTGTCAAAAGACAAACTGATCGGAATGGGATGTGATATTTTAAAAGAACATCATTGTGTAACTGATGAATATTTTAAAGAAATTATGCATCGGGAGATGATCAGTTCAACGGAAATAGGCAATGGTGTAGCGATTCCGCATGGTATTGAAAATACCGTTCTGGTTCCGTCGATCTGTATGCTGCGGCTGAAGCAGAAGGTGGATTGGGGGAATGCTCCGGTCGACATTATCTTTATGCTGGCACTTAATTTTAATGATATCCATACGACCAGGCGCTTCTTTAAACTGTTCTATGAGAAGGCAGGTGAACCGCGGGTTCTGGACGCTTTAAGAGCGGCCGGGAGTAGTGGCGAAGTAATAAAAATTTTACAATTATAAAGATCCTGGAGATGTCACTGGTTGGGGGCATCTCTCTTATTTATCATGGAGTTAGATTTACCATAAATTTCCAGGCTGCAATTCTGGTAAAAACACAAAATGTCATTGAGATATTGTTTGGTAAGAACTATAATGGGACATATCAAATATGAATAACAGGGGGCAAGTGAGTGAAGAAAAAAATATTAGTTTCGGTTTTTACAGGAATGATGACTTTGGCAATGAGTATGACAGCACTGGCAGCTGGATGGAGTCAGGGAAATGGCATTATGTATCAGTATGATGATGGATCATATGCAAAAGGCTGGGTCTGGATTGACGAAGATAATGATGGCTGGGCAGAGTGCTACTATTTTAATGAGAACGGATGGGCATGGATAAACACAGATGCTTTTGGTTATACGTTAGATTGGGATGGGGCCTGGGTTGTCGATGGTGTTGTTCAGAAAAAGCAGGTTCCGGTACGCGAAGATGGCAGCAACTCCCATCTGAGATATGTGGGTACTTATGATTACAAGTGGACGATAGATGAAAGCACGCAGGAAAACTTTACGAATGACTGGTCCGGAACTGCTACCATAACTGTATCTGAAAATCAGCTATACATAAGTTTTGGTGAAAATGGAGAGTTCTATCAATTAGTAGTGGCAGACAAAGGGTTTTATCAATACACCTTTTCTGATGAACCACACGGTACCGCATTTATATACTTTTCTGATGATGTTATGGGCAGCTATGGAGAAGGCGATATGGTAGATTACTTTGTAAAAAGATAAATGAATAACCTATTGGGCCTTGAAGGGGCTGTCGCACCTGCGATTAATTAATCGTTAGTGCGGCAGCTCCTTTATCTATATAATAGCAAGAATACTCCCGCTTCTTAAGCGATGAGATGAATTGCCGGTTTTTAATGATGTTCACTGCTCTTAATTCTTGAATTAGTACTTGAAATTAGTTCAAAAATACAAGAACATATGTTTGTTTCCTGCCCGCAGATATGATACAATAAACATAGAAAATTACCACACGATGAAGCGAGGTGAAACTCTATGTATCTGACTGTCAAACAACAAGTGAAGCATCTTACTCGTAAGGACTTTCAGAATCTTAAAACGCTGTCGCATGCGGCAAAAAATCTAACCAATGAAGCAATCTACAACATTCGCCAGCATTACTTTCAGTGCGGGGAATACCTGAACTATCAACAGAATTACAGGCTTTTAAAAAACAGCCCGAATTACAGGATACTGAACTCCAATATGGCACAGCAGATTTTGAAGGAAGTGGATGGGGCTTTCAAAAGTTTTTTCGGACTATTAAAGCTTGCGAAGGAAGGTAAGTATAATCGTAACGAAATTCGCCTGCCCCACTATTTGCCAAAAGATGGCTATACCACCCTTGTAATTGGTTTTGTCCGTCTGAACGGGAACCTGTTGATTCTTCCCTACTCCCGCCAGTTTAAACAACAGCACGAACCGGTTGTGATTACGATTCCACCTAATCTGCTGAATAAGAAGATTAAAGAAATCCGCATCATTCCCAAAGCCGATGCCAGGTTCTTTGAAGTTCAATATACTTATGAAGTATGTGAAGAACAAAGAAATCTGAACAAAAACCATGCACTGGCTATTGACTTTGGCGTAAACAATCTTGCCTCCTGTGTTACATCTGCCGGTAAAAGTTTCCTGATTGACGGACGCCGGTTGAAATCCATAAATCAATGGTTTAATAAAGAAAATGCCCGCCTTCAAAGCATTAAGGACAGGCAGAAGTTCGGCAGAGCGAGAACAAACCATCAAAAAGCACTGGCCAGGAAACGAAATAATAAGGTAAATGACTATTTGTCTAAAACAGCCCGTTATATCATTAACTATTGCCTGACTCAGGATATCGGAACGCTTGTCGTCGGATATCAGGAAGCATTCCAGAGAAACAGCCGGATCGGTAAGCGGAACAATCAAAACTTTGTAAATATTCCGTTTGGTAAGCTGTGTGAAAAACTGGAGTATCTCAGCAGGCTCTATGGGGTTGTATTTGTAAAGCAAGAAGAAAGCTATACCAGCAAAGCAAGTTTCTTTGATCAGGATACCATTCCGGTGTATCAAAAGGAACAAGTCGGAAAAGGGAAACTTTGTATCCATCCGTTCAGTGGTCGCCGGATTAGGCGGGGCCTGTATGAAACCGCCACGGGACAGAGACTGAATGCAGATATCAATGGAGCACTCAATATCTTGCAGAAAAGTAGCGTTGTGAGCCTGACGGCTCTATACAGTAGAGGCGAAGTGGATACGCCTGTAAGAATAAGGGTAGCTTAGGTACCAAACTTCTTAAAGGGGGCGGTAGACCTCCGGAAGCTCCCACTTCAAAGTTTTGTTGTAAACTTAAGTGGTGAGTAATTCACTGTGCAGTTTTTGCAGTTGTACTCTTGCAATTCCTGTAATTACAGTATATTGAAATAAATAATAAATGGTGCTAAAATAATATCAAGTAATAAAAAAGAATTCAAAAAAGGAGGTAATAATGGAAAAGCAGTTGATGACAAAAGAACTGATACAGTTTGATGTAGAAGTACAGAATAGGGAAGAGGTTATTGCTAAGATGTCAGATCTGATGGAGCAGGATGAACGGTTAATTGACAGAGCCGGTTATGAAAAAGATGTACTGTTCCGTGAATCCCAGTCATCCACGGCAGTTGGTTTTCTGACTGCCACACCACATGCGAAATCGGATTTTGTTCGTGTTCCATCGCTGTCTTTTATGAGGTTGAAAACGCCTCTGCAGTGGGATGAGAATGAAGTGGTTTCATTAGTTTTTCAGGTTGCGGTACCGGCTGAGGGGCAGGGCGACCGGCATCTTGAAATTCTGGCAGCACTGTTCCGGAAATTGATTCATGACGAGTTTCGGGATGATCTGCTGAAGGCAGATTCAGTTGAAAAAGTGTTGGCGTTAATCGGGGAGCTGTAAATAATTAAGGGAGTAGAAGAAAATGAATGAATTTAAGGGAATTCTTAAAAATACAAGGGTTCATCTGATGAATGGTGTATCCTACATGCTGCCGGTGGTTGTTGGCGGCGGTATCCTGATGGCAATAGCGGTTATGATGGCAGGTGAAGGGGCCGTGCCGGAGACTGGTGTTGCCGGAGGGCTTTGGGAGATTGGCTCCAGTGCGTTAGGGCTGATGGTACCGGTACTGTCTGCTTACATAGCGGTATCAATCGCTGACCGGCCGGGAATAGCACCCGGACTCGCCGGTGGTGTCCTGGCAAATGCCATTGGTGCCGGATTCTTAGGTGGAATCCTATCCGGATTGTTTGCCGGTATGGTGTGTTATTATCTGAAAAAGATCAAACTGCCGAAAGCAATTCAGTCTCTGAAGTCCATTATTATTATTCCGGTAGTCAGTATTTTGCTAACCGGTATCCTGATGCTTTATGTGGTCGGAACGCCGATTGCCAGCCTGATGGATGCACTAACAGTCTTCCTGACCAATATGAGTGAAGGCAATAAAATCGTACTTGGTCTGATTGTCGGAGCGATGATCGCATTTGACCTTGGCGGACCAGTCAATAAAGTAGCATTCAGTTTTATGGTGGCAACAGTAGGAATGGGGATCTACAGTTATGCTGGTCCGGCAGCAATTGCGATTGCCCTGCCGCCGCTGGGAGCAGGTATTTCTTCCCTGGTTCTTAAAAAGAAGTTTACCAAAGAAGAACAGGAAGCGGGAATTGGTTCGATTGCAATGGGGATTGTAGGAATCTCTGAGGGGGCGATATCCTATACCAGTGCCGATCCGATTCATATGATACCGATTAATATGGTGAGTACCGCGGTTGCATCAGCTGTCGCATATGCGATGGATGTAACGTGTAAAGCAGCCTGGGGCGGACTGATTGTGCTGCCGGTAGCCGGAAACAGAGCAGGATTTGTAATTTCCATGGCAGTCGGAATCGGTGTTTATATTGCTCTGTGTGCGTTTTTTAAGAAAGATGTATCAACCGTTGTAGAGGATGCAATGGTTGATGATGATGTCGATATGGATATTTCATTTGAATAATTATCAGATAAATAATTTAATTAATTGATAAGGAAGGGGAATATTATTATGAATATTTTAGCAGTTACCGCGTGTCCGTCTGGAGTGGCCCATACATATATGTCGGCAGAGGCACTGGAAACAAAATGTAAAGCAAGGGGCTGGCAGGTAAAGGTTGAAACACAGGGCTCCATCGGTATTGAAAATAAAATAACAGCAGATGATGTTGTATCAGCAGATGCAATTATTCTGACAACCGATATGCCGATTAAAGAAGCTGACCGCTTCAAAGGAAAAATGGTTGCCCGGGTCAGTATTGGTGATGCAATTAAAAAGACTGATGCTATCTTAAATAAGATTGAGGCGGCACACAAAAACAAAAAATAACATTGCTGAAAGGAATCTATTGTCATGAGGAAAATTATTACTGCGCCAGGAAGTTATATTCAGGGAAACGGTGAACTGTCAAAACTTGCTGAACACTATTCGCTGATTGGAAAAAACGGCGCTTATATGATCGTAGATAAATTTATCTATGATACTTATGAGGCAGACATTAAGAAAAGCTTTGAAGAACAGAATATCGCTTATGAGCTGGCTGTATTCGGCGGTGAATGTTCCCGGACGGAAATTGAAAGCCATCAGAAAAAACTGGGGAGTTTTGATGTAGTCATTGGTATCGGCGGCGGAAAAACACTGGATACATCCAAAGCAGTTGCTTACTATGAACATCTGCCTGTAATGATTGTACCAACCGCAGCATCATCCGATGCTCCATGCAGCCGTTTGTCTGTAGTTTATACGGAAGCTGGGGAGTTTGAAGCCTACCTGCCATTGACTGCAAATCCTGATATGGTAATTATGGATACGGATGTGATTGCCAAAGCTCCGGCAAGATTTTTGGCAGCCGGAATCGGTGATGCATTAGCAACTTATTATGAAGCTTCTGCATGTAATGCTTCAAATGCCGTTACCATGGCCGGCGGCCATGTGACAAAGGCAGCGATGGCATTAGCGGCACTGTGTAAAGAGACACTTCTGGAAGATGGTTATAAAGCGATTGTTGCAGTTCAGAATAATGTGTGCACACAGGCAGTAGAAAATGTTATTGAAGCTAATACCTATTTGAGCGGTATTGGATTTGAGAGCGGTGGGCTGTCCGGAGCTCATGCAATTCATAACGGACTTACCGTATTAGATGAATGCCATCATATGCTGCATGGTGAAAAGGTCGCGTTTGGTACGATATCCCAGCTGGTTCTGGAAAATCGACCATTGGTCGAGATAAAAGAAATCATCACATTTTGTAAGCTGATTGGTTTGCCAACAACATTTAAAGATCTGGGGATTGATCAGGTGTCTGATGAGAAATTATTAGAAGCAGCAACAGCAAGCTGTGCCGAAACTGATACAATGGGGAATATGCCATTTGATGTAACCCCGGTTCAGGTTCTTTCGGCGATGAAGGTGGCTGATAAGTTGGGAACGGAATAAAACAATAAAATAAAGATTGTCTGTGAGGCAGCCCCAATGGAATATCCATTGAGGCTGTTTTTTTCACGGAATGTCTTATTGCCAATTTCTCAAGAGTATTTTATACTTAAAAAGTATATTATTAACATATCTGCAGTTGATAAAGGAGATAAAATATATGTTAGATAAAACCATACCATATCATTCCATTATTATGAAGCGTCCATATGGAACTGTGTCAAAAGAGGTTGTCCTGCCTGAAGGTTTTTCAGTCAGGACATATCAGCCGGGAGATGAAAATGCCTGGGCTGAAATAGAAACTTCAGTGTTTGAATTTGATGATGTCCAGGCGGCTTTAAAATGTCATAGCCACTACCTGTCACAGCCTGAAGAACTTTGCAAACGTCAATGGTTTGTAATAGCACCTGACGGAATTCCTGCTGCAACAGCTACAGCGTGGTGGTCACAAACTGCCAATGGCAGAGTGCCGGTTGTTCATGCTCTCGCCTGCAGACCGGAATATCAGGGTAAGGGGTTGGGTAAAGCTGTTGCCATAAAAATGCTGGAAACCTTTTATGTACTGGAAAAGGACAGGGAGGTGTGGCTGGACACCCAGACCTGGAGTTATCAGGCGGTTGGTTTGTATTTAGATCTGGGTTTTATACCTTTAAAAGAGGCTGCATATAATTCTGTCATTAATGAATATGCCCAGGCGTTACCTGTTTTAGAAATGAAAATGACGTCAGAGCAATATAAGCGATTCATACAGGCTGCAATTTAAGCTTGTCAGATTCTGTCAAAGAATTTTCTTCGTAATGCTCCGCCTGACATTAAAATGTATAAGTGAGAATGCCCAGTCCTGCCGATAATATGATCAGCATAATCGGAGATAAATCCTTCTTTTTTATTTTAGGATAGACAAAAGAAATACCAATCAAAATGATTGAGATAAGCCATGCCCTCCAGTCTATGGTATCTTTGGTGGTGGCGGTATATAAATTGCTGCCTGTCATAAATAACCCCATTGACAGAACAATGCCGATAAAACAGGGTTTGATTCCTCTTAAAATCGCCTGTATGTATTGATTCTTAATAAAGCTCTGCATCAGTGATGCAATAACCAGGATGAAAAGGAATGAAGGCATTACAACTCCAATGGTTGCGATAAGTGCTCCGCCGAAACCAGCCTGTGTACTCCCGATATATGTTGCCAGATTGACCATGATCGGCCCGGGAGTTGATTCGCTGACTGCAACAAAATAGGTGAATTGTTCATCTGTAATCCAGGAATGAGAGAGAACAACCTCACGTATCAGCGGAATGGCTCCATATGCACCACCAAAAGAAAATGTGCCAATTTTAAGGAATGACCAAAGCAATTCCAGATAAATCATTTGTCAGTTCCTCCCGTTGACCTCTTTTTTCTATTATCTGTCAAAAAAATTATTACACTGAAAAGTGCTGCTGTTAAAATCAAGTATATTGTGGAAAAATGTAACTGACAAATGTGTATATATAAAGTAATTATTAATGTACTGAACATAATGCAGAGCGGTACCGGCTTTTTATGCATCTTCTTAACCATTTTAAGTGCAGCATTCAGAATTAGTATTCCAACCGCAATTTTAACCCCTCTGAATGCATGCGCTACAATGGCAATTTCTAATAAATTCTCAAAAAACAAGGATATCAGGTAAAGCAGGATAAAAGATGGCAGCACAATCCCTGTTGTTGCTGCAATCGCACCAATTAAACCGGCTTGCTGAAACCCAATATACGTTGCACCATTGATTGCAATCGGTCCGGGAGTCGATTCGGCTATTACAGTGACATCCATAAATTCATCGTGTGTAATCCATCTCTTTTTTTCTACACAAATATTGTCCATCAATGCGATCATAGCATACCCGCCGCCAAACGTGAACAAACCAATTTTCATAAATGACAGAAACAGGTCAGGCAAGATATCAGTTCTTTTCATTTAATCCTCCTGTCTGACATTCCTCACGTTCAATAGCTGCCAGCAATTCAATCTCGTCAGCTAACTCATGCAGCACAGAACGCTTTACATCATAATGCATGTAGTATCCATGTTTTTCTCCCACCAGCAGACCTGATTCCCGCAATATCTTCAAATGCTGTGATATGGTAGCTTCAGACAATTTTAATTCCCTGGCGAGTGCTCTGACACAATAATTATGTTCTAATAGCAGAGTTAAAATTTTCATCCGGGTTTCATCTGCGATTGCTTTTAAAATCCGGGTCTTATCCATAATATTTTCCTCCTTGATTTAATTAGATAATCGGCTAAATGAATTTTACCATATCCATTTGATTAGTTCAATAGCTAATCAAATGCAATCGAGTATCAGTTTTCTGTATCAGATTGTCTGGCCCGACTCATAGTCTGCTTGATAATTTCCATTTTTTTCAGATAGAAAAACGAACATATGTTTGGTATGATAATCATAAGATATAGTATCAGTGATCGGAGGTTATCTTATGATTATGGCAAACATGCCGGTACAGATGATAGCGGTGGTAAATACTACCGGAGATATGATACCGCTCCGTTTCCGGTTTGAGGGAGAGGACCATACGATTCAGACGGTGAACATAGAAAAGACACTAAGTGTGCAGGAATGTAATTACGTCGGGCAGCTGTGCATGAAATACATATGCAAGGCGGTCTGGAATAACCGGGAGTATCTGTTTGAGATGAAATATCTGGTCGCCTCTCATAAATGGGTATTGTCTCAATTGTTGAACTAGTACATCGGTGTATAAAGATTGCGACGATGTACCAGTGTATGGACTGGCAGGTGAAAAGTGAGGAAAACGATATTTCATATTGATGTAAACTCAGCGTTTTTGAGCTGGACTGCGGCAGACAAGGTATTAAATCAAAATGAAAAGCTCGATTTACGTGAGATATGTTCGATCGTAGGCGGAGATCAAAAGTCCAGACATGGAATCGTACTGGCCAAATCAATCCCGGCCAAGCGTTTTCATATCCAGACCGGAGAACCAATCGGCAAGGCCCGGGAGAAGTGTCCGGGCCTGGTGATCGTGCCGCCGGATTATGCTTTGTATGTGCAGGCATCGCGTGCATTTGTCAAGCTTTTAAGGCGATACTGCCCGGTTGTTGAGCAGTATTCCATCGATGAGGTCTGGGCGGATGTGACAGGAACGGCAGAACTTTATGGATCACCGGTAATGTTTGCCGAATACTTAAAAGGGATTATTTATGAGCAGCTCGGTTTTACCGTAAATATCGGAATTTCCACAAACAAACTGCTGGCGAAGATGGCATCGGAATTCAAAAAGCCGGATCTGGTTCATACTCTGTATCCCGAGGAAATCCGGCAAAAGATGTGGGGACTGGGGGTACGGGAACTGTTTTTTATCGGCAGGGCAACAGAACGAAAACTCCATTCGATAGGCATTTACACAATCGGGCAGCTTGCGGCAACTGATGTCAGACTCCTGAAGTCCCATCTGAAAAAACACGGAGAGATCATTCATTCTTTTGCATGGGGAGACAGTCAGTATCTTGATGGTTTAATTGAGATTCAGCAGAATGAAAATAAAGGGTATGGGAACTCGATGACATTACCCGTTGATTTTACAGAGCTGTCCGGAATTGAAGCGGCGATGCTGTCGCTTTGTGAGACCTTGGGCACCCGTCTTCGGGCAGACCGGGTCAGGATCCGATGTGTATCCGTTAGTATTACTTATTATGATTTTGTCCGGGAAGGGCATCAGTGCCAGATGTATTCCGAATCCAATACAACAGAAGAAATCTATATGACTGCAAGAAAGGTGCTGCATGAACTCTGGAACGGGCGTGCAGTCCGGCAGATCGGTGTGCATACCGGCAAAGTGACAAAAGGCCGGTCAAGACAGTATAATCTGTTTGACCTTGACCGTTACGATAAACGGGAACAACTGGATCAGGCAGTTGACCTGATCCGGCAGCGGTATGGAAAAGATTCCATTATGCGGGCCTGTTTTCTGAATCATCAACAGTTAAAACATATGTCCGGAGGAATATCAGACGAAAAACTGACCGGAATGACAAAACCACTGAATTAAACCATCCCCTCACAAATGCACATTCCTCTGAATATTAACCGGCAGCTTATTCCCCCCTGCATTCTTATACAATTCCATCTGAAACACACATTTGTCAGCCCGTGTAATGGAGGACGTATATTCAAACTTAAATCCGGAGTCAAGGTGGGAAATCCTGCTGATTTTATATCCTGCTGATTTGGATTTACATTGAAGCAGTTTAGCTTCCGCAGGATTGATTAAAACCGCCTCAATCGTCTCAGTCGCATGATATAAATTAAGTTTAAAATGCTCATCCAGAATATGATACAGCGATACCGTTTCAAAGTTAATATTCTCAATACCGGGACAAAGGTAATACGGAATATAAGTGCGTTCATACAGGATCGGTACACCGTCAGCACACCGCAGTCTGACTAGATTGTAAACCCTTGTTTGTCCGGGCGGAAGCTGAAGCTTCTCCTGGATTTTTTTATCTGCCTCCAATACTTCATGGGAGAGAATGATAGAAGAAGGGGTGGCGCCAAGACTCATCATATTTTCGGTGAAATTGTAAAGGTAATTAATCGGCCGTTTGATTTTCTCATCAGCAATAAAAGAACCTTTTCCCCGATACCGGACTAGGAGGCCGTCATCAACCAGATGATTTAAGGAATGTCTGACCGTGTTCCGGCTGACTCCCAGTATGTCACACAGCTGAGTCTCTGTAATCATCTGCTCACCGGGTTTTAAGACACCGGCCTTTATCTGAATCTTGATATAAGAGGCCAATTGTTCATATAAAGGCTTGCTGCTGCCGGCCTGAAACTGAAACGTCTCTTTAAAATAATTAATATCCATATGTGTTCTCCTTAAATATCACAAAGCAAAATTCGATCTAAATGTATAGTATATTTGGTTCATTGTAACATGAGTGGTTTTATTTTTCAATTGCTATTGACAAATGATATTGAATCATTTACATTAAATGTACCATACATTTGGAACAAATAAAAGTTGGAGGGAGAAAATCATGAAACCAGTTAAAAAAGCAGCAGAAATGACCAGGAAGGAACTCGCAGCTTACATTGACCAGTCCGTTTTAAAACCGGAATTTACCCAGGAGGAGATCCGGAAGTATATTCAGGAAGGAATCGACTATGGATGCCGGACTGTTTGTATCAATCCGTCTTCCCTGGATATTGCCGCAGAGATGACAAAAGGAACTGATACTGAAATCTGTGTCGTATGTGACTTCCCGTTTGGATTATCGACAACAGCTTCCAAAGCCCAGCAGGCAGAAGAATATTGTAAGCGGGGGGATATCTTTGAACTGGATATCGTGGCCAATTACGGATGGATCCGCAGCGGCATGTGGACGGAGGTAGAAGCTGATATTAAGGCGGTTTGTGATGCCTGTCACAAATATGGCACAGCTGTAAAAGTCATTTTTGAAACAGATACCCTGACAATAGAAGAAGTAAAAAAAGCAACGGAAGCAGCAGTTGCGGCAGGAGCTGACTTTGTAAAGACATCGACCGGTTTCTTTACCGGCGGAAAGAGTGACGGTGCTACGGTGGAGGTTATTCAGGCAATGATGGATGCGGCGAAAGGCAGATGTCAGATCAAAGGATCCGGTGGCATCCGCGATCAGGAGCATTTCTTTAAGCTGATTGACATGGGTATTGACCGTATGGGTATCGGCTATCGTTCGACACCTGTTGTTCTTGGTGTTGGAGCCGCTGATAAAAACAACACCGATACATATTAAAGCAATGAAAGATATGGAAAATGCAATTAATCAGTTGTGCCATTTTCTGGCGGTGAGGGATTTTAACTGTTTGAATAAGGCAGAACTAAAAGACAAAACCGGGGCAGAGAAAGTCGATGTTTTGATGGTTTTTGGCAATGAACTGCTTCATGTGATTGAAACAGCCATACAAGCGATGCAGGATGGCCTGGCTGAACATCTGTTGTTTTGCGGAGGCATAGGGCATGGTACCTCTTTACTGAGACGAAATGTTATAGCAGGCGGAGGTTATGGTCTGTCAGCATCCCGGATAAATCGTCTGTCCGAGGCTGAGATTGCCCGGGAAATTGCTGCCGGTTATGGTGGTATCTCAAGCGAAAATATTCTGGTTGAAACGACTTCGACCAACTGTGGCGAGAATAGTCAGAATGGCGTCCGGCTGCTGAAAGAAAATGGGGTTTCAATGAAACGGATTATTCTGATGCAGGATCCGCTGATGCAGCGAAGGAGCTATGCCACTTTGCAGCGCTGTATTCCTGAAGGCTGTAACGTATTTAATTACGCCTCCTTTATTCCGGCGGTTGACAGTGAGCTCCATTATCTTGGGGAGATGCCGCCGGCATGGGATACGGACCGTTTTTATGCTTTGATTTTAGGGGAGATATCAAGGTTGAGAGATGATGATAAGGGATACGGACCGAACGGAATGAATTTTATTGACCATGTGGAGATACCTGAGGATGTTGAAGCTGCTTATCAGATCGTCATGCAGCACAGGCCCGGAGATGGAAGCCGGGTTTTATAAGAAGTAAAACAGCAGAAGAGGTGAAGGGATGAAATATGTGGTGTTGGTCAGTCATGGAGACCTGGCTCAGGGGATGCACAGTGTAATAAAGATGATTGCCGGTGAAAGGCCGGAGGTTCTCAGTACGAGTCTTCAGGACGGGATGGGATCAGAAGAGTATACAAAGCGGTTTCAGAAACTGACTGCTGAGGTGACTCCGGACGATCAGATCATCTTATTTGCTGATATTATCGGCGGATCGCCATTGACATTGGCGCTCAATGTTCTGGAAGAGAGCGGACTTACAGACAAGACCACTGTATTTGGCGGGATGAATCTGTCGATGGTTCTCAGTGCGGTACTTCAAATGGATATCAGTCCGATTGATGAACTAAAGGAACAGATTATCTCTGACGGACAGGCGGCAATACGGGAATACAGCTTCCGGCAGGAAGATGATGATGAAATATAGGAGGGGTTTATATGGCGATTTCGTTTATACGAGTTGATGACAGAATGATTCATGGACAGACCTGCATCCGCTGGTCGGTACAGTATCCATGTGATGGATTGGTTGCCGTCAATAATCTGGCGGCAACGACACCGGTGCTGAAAAAGGCGTATAAAAGTGCCAGCGGTAAAAAAACATTTGTCTGGACAATGGAAGAGTGGCGTGAGAAATGCCAGAAGGTGATTGAAAGCAAAGACCGGTATTTTCTGATTACAAAAGATCCTGTTGATATGGCGGCAATTCTGGTGGATGACGGTTTTGATCCGGGACTGCGCGAAGTAGTCATCGGACAATGACCGGCCCGGCACCGTGAAGCTTGGTAATAATCAGTCTATTACACAAAAGGAAGCAGATGCTCTTGAGCGAATCATGAACGCCGGATATGATATAGAGTTTGCGCTGATAAAAGAAGAGGCAATCGGCAACTGGAAAAAGTTCAGAAGCAAATTTGGCTATCAGTAATTATATACGCAGACATAAGGGGAGGTAATTAAAATGGAGATAAGTTGGTTACAGGCGGTTTTACTTGGTTTCTTTGCATGTCTTTCCAGTATGCCTGGCTTAGGGGGAACTTCAATCGGGAATTATACGCTGGGACGGCCGCTGATCGGCGGCCTTGTGTGCGGACTGATTCTGGGAGATATTCGTTCAGGCATTCTGGTGGGATCTGCCATGCAGGTGGTATATATCGCTCTGGTCACACCGGGCGGTACGGTTTCTGCTGATGTAAGGGCCATCAGCTATATCGGCATCCCGCTGGCAATGATTGCTTTAAAAGGTTATGGAATTGATCCGGCTTCATCCGAAGGCATTGGCATGGCCACATCATTTGGTACTATGGTCGGCACCATCGGGACGGTATTGTTCTACGGTACGGCAACGATGAATCTGATCTGGCAGCATATGGGATGGAAGTGGCTGGAAAAAGGAGATTTTGATAAACTTTACCTGGTCGATATGGGACTGCCGTGGATTTCACATATGGTATGCAGTTTTATTCCGACCCTGGTTATGGCAAAAATGGGTGCGCCGATGGTAGAAACAATAAAAAATTTCCTGCCGATGGACGGTCTGGCAATGAAAACATTGTTTACTGTGGGAAGCCTGCTTCCGGCAGTTGGTATTGCAATTCTGCTTAAACAGGTGGTTCAGAATACGGTGGATATTCTGTCCTTCTTTTTTGGTTTTACTCTGGCGGCGGCAATGGGCGTCAATCTGATCGGGGCAGCAATTATCGGCGGATTCTTTGCGGTAATCAGCTACCGGATCAAAATGGTTTCTATTGATGCCAGAAAGATGGTACTGGCAGATGCTGACTTTGAAGAAGAGGAGGAGATTTAGATGGAACAGCGAAAAAAAGTCTCGGCAAAGACTTTAAGTAAGGCATTGAAAACATGGTATTACGGACATCTGACCTGTTATTCACAGGAACATATGCAGACATTCGGTTATCTCTGCTCAATGCTGCCGGTGATCCGTGAACTTTACAATACAAAAGAAGAACAAAAAGAGGCGCTCGGAACCTATAGTGCATTCTTTAATACAGAACCGCAGGTCGGCAGTGTTATTGTGGGTGTAACGATCGGCCTTGAAGAGGCCAGGGCAAACGGCGATGAGATTGACGGTGACATGATCAACGGAGTCAGGGCGGGACTGATGGGACCGCTGGCCGGACTGGGGGATTCCCTGGTGGTTGGGACTCTGATTCCGATTCTGCTGGGTATCGGGCTTGGCCTTTCCGGCAATGGATCGCCGCTGGGAGCTATCTTTTACATCGTAGTCTGGAATCTGATTGTGACCCTGGGAATGCGTTTTCTGTTCTATAAAGGTTATGATCTGGGCGGAAAAGCAGTAGAGATTCTGGTTGGTGAAAAGGCCAATGCTATCCGTGATGCCGTCATTTTACTGGGGACGATCGTCATCGGTGCAGTGGCTGCATCCTGGATTAATATTAAAACGGCATTTACATTGACAAACGAGGCCGGGGTGGAGTATGTTAGTTTACAACAGACACTGGACAGTGTATTTCCCAATATTTTATCTGCGGGCATCGTGATTCTCTGCTGGTGGCTGATGACGAAGAAAAAGATGTCGCCGCTGTTGATTATGTTACTGCTGGTAGTTGTTGCATTTGTTGGTGTTTTAACTGGCTTCTTTGATCCGGGATTAAGTTATTGATACAGGAGGATATGGATATGACTGCATATTTAGAGTTTGTGCCTGCCAGCAATGATATTGATTTAGAGAGAATAAACCGCTTGCAGAAAAAGATGGAGAAACGGGTCGCGAGTATCTGCAGTGAACGGGCGGTTCTGATAACGGAATCATTTAAAGAGACAGAGGGCGAAGATTATGTCCTTCGCAAAGCAAAAGCGTTTGCCCATATTTTAAAACATATGACCATCTATCTAGAGGAAGACAGCCTGATTTTCGGCAATCAGGCCAGCCGCAATTTTGCAGCTCCGGTTTTTCCGGAATTTTCGATTGACTGGGTGATTAAAGAGCTGGATGAGTTTGACCAGAGAACCGGGGATGTATTTCAGATTTCAGCAGAGACAAAAGCGGCATTGAAAGAGATTGCGCCCTACTGGCATGGACATACGCACGAAGATGAGGTTAAGCGGACGACTCCCGAGGCGGTTGTATTGGCTGAGCGTCAGGGGGTGATCCACAGAGGCGGGATTTCAATGTCCGGCGATGGCCATATCGTACCGAAACATGAACTGATATTAGAAAAAGGATTTCGCGGCATTATCAATGAAGCCGGGGAGAAACTGAAACAGCCATCGTTAACCGCAGAAAATATTACGTTCTATCAGTCCGTAATCATTGTTCTGGAAGGGGCTCTGCACTTTATTAAGCGCTACGCCGGACTTGCCGGTGAGCTGGCTGAAAACGAATCAGATGCAAAGCGGAAAGAAGAGCTGCTGGCAATTGCCACGATGTGTGAAACGCTTATGGAAAGGCCGGCAGAGAGTTTTTATGAGGGCTGTGAAGTCTGTTATCTGGTACATATGCTGCAGATGATCGAGAGCAATGGACATTCATTCTGTTACGGACGTTTTGATCAGTACATGTATCCGTTATATCGGCAGGATGTCGAAAAGGGCCTGCTGTCTAAAGAAAAGGCACTGGAAATCATCACTCATATGTTCCTGATGAACAGCAGCCACAATAAGATCCGTCCATATGGCCATACCAAATTTGCCCAGGGATACCCGCTGTATTCGAATCTTATGGTCGGTGGTCTGAAGCCGGACGGAACTGATGGCACAAATGAATTGTCTTATCTGTGTGTGGAAGCGATGAATCTGACCAGGATGGCAGAGCCGAATTTCGCCATGAGATACCATAGCAATACGCCAAAGGACCTGATCCGCCTGGCAGCAAAGCTGATCCGGACCGGCTGCGGAATGCCGTCGATGTTTAATGACGAAGTAGCCGTAAAAGGGCTGGTTGGACTGGGAATTCCGCAAGAGGACGCTCTTGACTATTGTGCGATCGGCTGTGTTGAGACCGGAGTTCCCGGGAAGTATGGACACCGGGCAACCGGAATGACTTATGTGAACTGGGGAAAGGTTCTGGAGATTGTTTTAAACAATGGCCTGGAACCACGGTCAGGAATTCAGCTGGTGGAGATTAACGGCCGGGCCGGTGAGGAGATCTGTTACTGCTCTTATGAAGAATTATGGGATGCCTGGAATCTGATGCTTAAGTTTTATTCTGATCTGGCGGTGGAATGTGATGCGGTATGTGACCGGGCTCTGGCAGTCTACGACGCAGATCCGTTTGCCTCCTGCTTTATTGACAACTGTATGGAGGTTGGAAAGACCCTGAAAAACGGCGGCTGTAAGTATGATGTGATATCACAGTCCAATATCGGGCCAAGTGTTGTCGGCAACTCCTTTGCCGTTATTAACCGGCTGATATTTGAAGAGAAGAAGCTGACCTGGGAAGAGCTGCTTACTGCCATGAAGAAAAACTGGGAAGGCGAGAGCAGAGTCCATAAGATGGTGAAGAAGGTGACGAAGTTTGGCAATGACAATGATTACGTGGATATGATTGTCAAAGATGTTTTTTATTCTTATTTGAAGCTGCTTCCGGACTATCGCACCGAACGTTACGGAAAAGGACCCGAAATAAGCCGGTATACAATGTCAACAAGCAACATCACCTCTTATGTACCCAATGGGCTTGACGTAGGGGCAACCCCGGATGGCCGGATGGCGAACAGTCCGCTCAACGAAGGCTGCTCCCCGACTCAGGGAACCGATGTAAACGGTCCGACAGCAGTTATCAATTCGGTTTCAAAACTGCCCAATGATCAGGTTGCGGCAGGACAGCTGCTGAATATGAGGTTTTCGCCGGGAGCACTTGCAGGAGATGAGAATCTTGAGAAATTTGTGAACTTTTTGCAGGCAAGTGTAGAGAAAGGGATTTACCACAACCAGTTCAATATTATTGATACTGAAACATTAAAAGAAGCAATGAAGGCGCCGGATCAATACACCGACCTGATTATCCGGGTAGCAGGATATTGTGCGCAGTTTGTATCCCTGATGCCGGAAGCACAGGAAGCAATTATTGCCCGTACTGAAAACAGCTGGTAAGCGGGAATTTGAGGAGACAGCCAGATGGAAAGACAAGGTTTTATCTCAACCATTCAAAAGTATTCAACCAAAGACGGTCCGGGTATCCGCAGCACAGTTTTTCTGATGGGCTGTAACTTAAGGTGCAAATGGTGTTCCAATCCCGAATTGTTTGAAAAACGAGTCAGAGTTATGCATTTTGCAAAACGCTGCATTCACTGCGGAGCCTGCGTCAGAATTGCGGCAAATCAGTCAATCCGGTTTGCCGCTGCCGGCTGCGTGGTAGACCGGGATAAATGCAGCAATATCAGGGAATGTGCAGATATTTGTCCGGTGGATGCTTATGAACTGATTGGTTATGATATTACCGTTTCAGAAATTGTTCGGCAATTGATAAGAGACCAGGTGTTTTATGAAAAATCAGGCGGTGGGGTAACTTTCTCCGGCGGAGAGGCAGCATTGCAGAGCGGCTTTGTAGCTGAGGTATCAGAGCGGTTAAGAAGACACGGCATACATACGGCTCTTGATACGGCCGGAGCATTGCCATGGTCGCAGATGGAAGATGTAATTAAGGCAGTTGATCTGGTGTTATATGATCTTAAGGCATTTGATGAGCAGGTACATACTGACTGTACCGGTGCAGACAATCGTCATATTTTAACGAATGCGGAAAAAATAGCTGCAATGGATAAAGAACTTATAATCAGACTCATCATTGTACCGGATTTTAATGACAATATGGCTGATATTAAGTCCCGCATACATTTTATCAGGGACTTAGGTCCTGCTATAAAGCGAGTGGATATTCTTAATTATCACAACCTGGGTAAAGGCAAATACCACCGTCTGGGAATGGAATATCCAATCGCTGAGGATCGAAAAAACAGCAGAGAATTTCTGAAAGAGATACAAGCCTATGCGATAGAAAACAGCCTGGATGCTTGTTTAGAAGAATGAATCCTGTTCAAGAAAGCGTGCTACCCCGTCATCACCATTTTCACTGATGACGCCGGCAGCCGCTTTTTTTGCTGCATCTACAGCATTACCGGGGGCATAGGATCTGTCGGTCTGCCTCAGCATCTTCCGATAATCAGAAGGTGTAAAACAATAACATGCTTTAAACTTGCGGTTGAAGTTTGAAAGATTATTAAAGCCGCTTTCCAGTGCGATTTCGGCGATAGAGAGATCCGTCGTACTGATCAGATCAGCAGCGATTTTCAGGCGCAATCGAATGATATATTCCATACACGGAAGGCCGACTGCATTCTTAAAAAATTTCATAAAATGAACTTCGCTGAAATTACATAGTCCGGCAAGCTGATTGACTGTAAGCGGTTCCTTATAATTTTCCTGAATAAATAAAAGCGCGTGTTTTACTTTCTCGATATATAATGCTGCAGATTTGGAAATCTTCGTTTCCGTCATGCAACTGTGGTTCAACATGAGGAAGAAAAAATGATTCAGTTTCTCCTTTAGCAACAGCTCATAATATCTGGGACGGCGGCTTGCCAGATTAAGTGCCGCATCAATACAATCGTACAGGTCACGGTAAGCGGGGTGGGCATCCGTCATATGGGGAATTGGCTTCAAGGTACCGTTATAAAAGGGCCGGATATAAGAAATGGTACACTGATCCATAATTGAAAAACCGACCATATCCAGATGAAAGACAAGCGTATCAGAAACCATCAGTCCATGATCATCTGGTGTAATGGCATGCAGCGTATTAGGGGCGATAAAAAGGATATCGCCCTGTTTTACACGGTAGGATTCCGATCCGATCTGATATATGGCACTGCCGTTTCGAATAATTGTAAATTCTGCTTCTTCATGCCAGTGGAGCAGGACCTGGGATGTATTATCTGCAAAGGTACAGTGATAAAAACCATAAGGAGAGAAATTGTCTCCGTGTGGTGATTCTTTCTGATGTGATGGCAAAAGGTAAGTATCCAAAATTAACCTCCGGCAAAAATGATGGGATAGTATTAGTAGTGTGAGCTATAGTACAGGAAATTTGTATTTATAAATGCTATACTACCAGAAAAAGAAGGAGATTGCAAGGCGCCTGCGGTATTCTTCTTAAGTAAGAGTGTAGAGGAAGGAATAAGAGATGGACAAATTAAGAGTTGGAATTATCGGATGCGGCGGTATTGCAGGCGGAAAACACCTGCCCGCCATGAAGTCACTGGAATGCTTTGAAATAGCTGCATTTTGTGATCTGAAAAAAGAGCGGGCTGATAAAGCACGGGAAATGTACGGAACAGAAGACGCAGCTGTTTATACGGAGTATCAGGAACTGCTTAAGGATGAGACTTTGCAGGCGGTTTATGTTCTTACCCCGAACAAATCACACAGTTTCATTTCCATTGATGCGATGAAGGCCGGTAAACATGTCATGTGTGAGAAACCGATGGCAAAGACAACTGCCGAGGCAGAGGCAATGCTGGCAGCGGCAAAAGAGACCGGGAAGATCCTGACAATCGGATATCAGAACCGCTATCGGGCTGATTCGTCTTATCTGAAGAGTGCCTGTGAAAACGGTGATCTGGGCGAAGTATATTATGCCAAAGCACATGCCATACGCCGCCGTGCCGTGCCGACCTGGGGAGTCTTTTTAAATGAAGAGGAGCAGGGCGGCGGGCCGCTGATTGATATTGGCACCCATGCGCTTGATTTGACTTTGTGGATGATGGATAACTATGAACCGGAATGTGTGATGGGGTCCGTATACAAAAAGCTGGGACAGCAGACAGACACGGCCAATGCCTGGGGTGACTGGGACCGGGAGCAGTTTACGGTGGAGGATTCGGCCTTTGGTTTTATCCGGATGAAAAATGGCGCAACCATCCATCTTGAGTCGGCCTGGGCACTTAATTCACTGGATGTTGACGAGGCCAAGACCAGCCTGTGCGGAACGAAGGCCGGGGCTGATATGAAAGACGGGCTTCGTATCAATACTGTGAAATACAATAAGCAGCTTACCGAGAAACCGGCACTGGATGCAGCCGGAGTTGCCTTCTATGATGGTGATGCCGATGATGAGAAAACGATTGAGCAGCGGACTTTCTACGAGGCGGTAATGAACGGGAAAGAGTTGGTGGTGAAGCCGGAGCAGGCATTGGTGGTAACGAAGATACTGGAAGCAATCTATGAGTCGGGAGCAACCGGAAAAGCTGTACATTTTCAGTAAAACGAATTGACAGTGAAAATAAAGAATATTAAGGAGATTACATAAATGAAATTAGGTGTATTTACAGTGGTACTTGGAGATAAGAATCTGGATGAAGCATGTGCGTACCTGGCAGAAAAAGGGGTACAGACCGTTGAAATCGGCTGCGGAGGATATCCGGGGAGAGCTCATTGTGATCCGGAAATTTTATTAAATGATGACCAGAAGCTGGCGGAATTTCAACAAACAATCAAAAAACATAACCTCGAAATCAGTGCGCTCAGCTGCCACTGCAATCCGGTTCATCCGGACAAACAGATTGCCGGCCGCATGGACCGTGAACTGGATCAGGCGATTCTTCTGTGCGAGAAGCTGGGAATTTCGATACTGAATACATTTTCCGGCTGTCCCGGTGACAGTGAGACATCACAGAAACCAAACTGGGTTACCTGCCCGTGGCCGGAAGATTTTTCAGAGATTCTGGATTACCAGTGGAATGAAGTGCTGATTCCTTACTGGAAAGAGAAGGTGGTATTTGCAAAGCAGCATGGCGTGAATAAGATAGCACTGGAGATGCATCCGGGATTTTGTGTATACAACACAAATACCCTTCTTCGTCTGCGGGAGGCAGTGGGACCTGAGATCGGAGCCAACTTTGACCCCAGTCATCTGATCTGGCAGGGAATGGACCCGGTTCTGTGCATTCGTGAACTTGGCAAACATAATGCGATTTTCCACTTTCATGCAAAAGATACTAAAATTGATACCTATAATACAGCAATGAATGGTGTGTTGGATACCACTCACTATGGCGATGAAAGAAACCGGTCATGGATTTTCCGGTCGGTAGGTTATGGCAGTGGTTACGATTTCTGGCGTGCAGTGGTATCAGAACTTCGTCTGGCCGGTTATGACCATGCGCTGAGTATTGAACATGAGGACAGCCTGATGACAGGAAATGAAGGGCTGGTCAAGGCGATCGATTGCCTGAAAGATGTTTTGTTCTTCGAGGAAAAAGGCGGCATGTTCTGGGCCTGATAAGTATCTGTATAGTGTAAGAAGGGGTGAAATTGTGATGAATAAAAAGATATACCGCCTGGCCATTGTGGGGCTGGGCGGCATGGGCAACTGGCACCGGGAACTGATCGGGGAGATAGACAGCCTGGAGCTGTGCGGATCCTATGATATCAGCGAAGCCCGACAGCTTTATGCTGCTGATATGGGGCTGCATATCTATGACAGTCTGGATGCAGTTTTGCAGGATGAGAACTGTGATATTGTGCTGATTGCCACTCCGAATCATTACCATAAAGAGATTGCCGTTAAAGCATTAAATCATCAGAAGCATGTCGTCTGTGAAAAACCGGCGGTGCTAAGCAGCGGAGAATTAGAAGAGATTATGGGAGCGGCGCGCGAGAATAACCGGCTCTTTGTAGTCCATCAGAACCGCAGATGGGATGAAGACTATCTGACGGTTAAGCGAATCCTTGCCGAACATCGGCTGGGTGAGATTCACCGGATTGAATCCAGGGTACACGGTTCACGGGGAATTCCCGGAGACTGGCGGCAGCTGAGAGAATGTGGCGGCGGAATGGTGCTGGACTGGGGGGTACATATTCTGGATCAGGTATTGCAGCTGATTCCGTCAAAGATTACTTCGGTCTATGCCACGATGACTCATGTCACCAATGAACTGGTTGATGATGGTTTTACGGTGATACTTCGGTTTGACAAAGGACCGGAGGTGCTGCTGGAAGTTGGTACCAGCAACTTTATCAGCTTGCCCAGGTGGTACGTGTTGGGGCAGAATGGAACGGCAGTGATCAAAGACTGGGATTTGAGCGGGGAAATGCTTCTGGTCAAAGACTGGTCAAGAAAAGATGCTGTTTCGGTACGAACTGCCGCAGGATTGACAAAAACTATGGCGCCACGGACAGAAGAGAGCATAACCACAGAGACGTTGCCAGCGGTATCAGCTGATATCCGGGATTTTTACCGAAATGTAACAGATACACTGGATGGAGATGCAGAGATTATCGTTAAAAATGATCAGGTGATGCGGGTACTGAAACTGATGGAAACGATTTTTGATTCAGCCGAGAAGAATCAGGTACTGGCATTTGAAGAATGATCGCATCCAGTATTGAAATTTCGCGTCTCTTTGATAATCTGTACAATATGTGATTTACTGTTTCTTATGATCTATATTTATAGAGTAAGTTTTGATATAATGGTAAAATCTAATTTAAAAGTACAAAGGGTTTAGTGTAACAGGAATTTTGCACTGGATAAAGGAGAGCAATGTGATAACTGAAAAGGATGAACTGATCGAAGCGAAACGACAGATAAATTCAACTATAAACAAGTTGAAAGAAACTGTAAAAACACTTGAAGCAAAACCAAATCAAGAGCGATATAAATCTCAGATAACACTTGCGAAAAGACGGATCTATGCGTTTGAAATCGCTGTGAGCTTAATTGAAAAAGAGATGGAATCTGATATTAGTGAGATGAAAAGAAATATCTTTTTATCAACTGCCCGAATCGGCTTTTCTTTGTGGACGAATAAAGATCTTCCTCTTGCTGAGCAGCTTTGGGGCAACCATGATGTGACAAAGTATATTTGTGCTTCCGGCAGCTTTTCGAAAAAGGATATTTCTGATCGTTTAGCGGTGGAGATTCGTAATCAGGAAGAGTACCAGATGCAATACTGGCCGATTTTCTCTCTGGATACTGCCGGATTTATCGGCTGCTGCGGACTGCGCCCGTACAATACCAACGAAAGGATATACGAGATTGGTTTTCATCTTCTACCGGTGTATTGGGGGCAAGGAATCGGCAGTGAAGCCGCAGAAGCAGTGATTGATTACGCCTTTACCGTATTAAAAGCAAATAATCTGTTCGCCGGTCATCATCCGGCGAACAAATCATCAGCAGGTATGCTCAAAAAACTAGGATTCCATTATACACACGACGAATATTATGAAGCGACTGGACTAGATCATCCTTCTTATCAATATAAGTTATCATAGATGTTCTTACTTCCCTAGCATCGGAAGGAATGTAATAATCCCCGGAAAAGCTGTCAGGAAGACCAGGTCAATGAGCAGGATGATCAGGTATGGCATAGTCGCTTTAGCGACCCGTTCAATCGGTATACCGGCAATTGAGGAAGATACGAAAAGGCCGGTTCCGACGGGCGGAGTCAGTGAGCCGATCGCCAGATTGGATACCATCAAGACACCGAAGTAGACCGGGTTGATGCCGAATTTCATGGCAACAGGGACCAGGATCGGTGCAAGTATTGTAACGGCAGCACTTGGATTTAATATCATGCCGGCAAAAAGAAGCAGGATATTGACTAGTATGAGATATACAATCGGCTGGCTGGTCAGGGAAACAAAGAAGTTTGCCAGACGTACCGGAACCTGCTCGTTGGTCAGCAGCCAGCTGAACAGACCGGCGGCATTCATGATAATCATAATGGTAGCCGAACTGATAATCGTATCTTCCAGTATTTTTACTATTGAGTCTTTTGTCAGTTCTTTATGAATAAAAATTCCGACAATCAAACCATACAGTACAGCAACAGCAGCGGCTTCGGTCGGAGTGAAGATACCGCCATAGATTCCGCCGAGGATAATCACCGGCATAATCAGTCCGCTGATCGCATTGACAAAAGATCTGCCAACGTATGCCATGCCTTTGAAGTGAGTTCTGGTAAATCCCTGTTTCTTTGACAGAAAATAAGTCAGAACACACATGGAAATTCCCATCAAAAGTCCCGGCAATATTCCGCCAAGAAAAAGATCTCCGATTGAAGCACCGGCAATTACGCCATATACAACCATGGTAACACTGGGGGGAATGATGATTCCGGTCTGGCCGGAAGCGGCAATTATGGCAGTTGAGAAGTCTTTGGTGTAACCGCGTTTTTCCATTTCCGGCATCATGATGGAACCAACTGCGGCGGAAGTAGCTGCAGAAGATCCGGAGATAGCGGAAAAGAAGATTCCTGCCAGGTTGGCCACAATTCCCAGACCACCGGCGATCCAGCCGACACAGGCATCGGCAAAATCCACCAGCCGTTTGGATACACCTCCGTTTGACATGATCGACCCGGCCAGGATAAACAGCGGGATTGCCATCAGCGGAAAGGAATCATTCGCTGTTACCAGTTTCTGGGTGACTACTGTCAGCGGAACATCAATCATAATACTGGCAGCAGCAGTTGAAATAATCAGAGCCTCGGCAATCGGAAGACCAATCAGAATTGCCAGGATCAAAACGATAAATAAGATTGCTATTGTCATAGATCCGAACCTCCTGTTATTTGATTAGCATTCCGGTCACTGAATTGAAACAGAATCATAAGCAGCCCGCAGACAGGAACTGAGGCATAGACAATTCCCATCGGCAGATTCAGGGCGGCAGAGGTCTGCTGCATTGTCTTGGAAATAACGACAATACCGGAACCAATCATAATTACATATATGACAACGGAAAGACAACTGCTGATCAAACGAACCGCCCTGGCAAGTCCGGCCGGAAGCCGTTCCAGCAATAATTCCATGCGGACATGCTGATGGCGTTTTAAAGCCATGGCCGAACCAAGGAAAGTAACCCAAATAAACAGAAAGCGTGCAAGTTCTTCGGTAAAACTCAACGATATTTTCAGGACATAGCGGCAGAAGACCTGCAGGATACTGAGTACTACCATACCGATAAACATGACAACGGCCAAAGCTTTTGTTGCCTCATAAAACGTATTATTTGCTTTGCTTAGCATAAGCGATCTCCCTTTCTAAGGTGTATTAATGACCTTTTCGATTAAATCCCGTCCAACAATATCATAATAGTTTTCCCAGACCGGAGCCATCGCTTCTTTAAATGCTTCCTTCTGATCTGGTGTCAGGGTGGTGATCACAACTCCGGACTCTTCCATTTCAGTCAGAAACTCAACTGATTTCTCAGCGGCCAGCTGCCGGTTGTAATCCCGGGCTTCCCGGGCACATTCCAGAATGATCTGCTGATTTTCAGGACTGATTTTATTCCACTTATATGTACTGATCAGAACAATCTGCGGATTGTAAGTATGCTCATCAATGGTCAGGTACCTCATGACTTCCTGATATTTCGATGCATAGATCTGAACAACGGAGTTTTCGATTCCGTCAATGGTTTTTTGCTGCAGAGCAGTGAAGACTTCACTCATAGCCATCGGTGTCGGGATGGCTCCCATCCGTTCAAACATATCAATATAGAGCGGACTTTCAAAAACACGGATTTTAATACCTTTCATATCCTCCGGTTTTTCGATCGGGCGGGTATTGTTGCCGATGTTACGAAAACCATTTTCCCAGGTGGAGAGGACTACCATTCCCTTGTCTTCAGCACCGGCATAAATCTCGTCTGCCAGCGGCCCGTCAACGACGGAATAGACATGTTCGGAATCACGGAAGATAAAGGGCAGGTCTATGACCTGAGCTGTGGGAATAAAATTGCCAAGGACAGCGGAGGAAGCCATTGCCATATCAGCGGTTCCCAGCTGCAGGCTTTCCAGCAGTTCGCGTTGCCCGCCCAGCTGGCTGTTAGGGAAGACCTGAATTTCGACCTGCCCGTCGGTTTGTTCGTAGACATCAGCCGCAAATTTTTCGGCGGCCAGATGATACGGCTGCTGCAGGTTGGCAACATGGCCCAGTTTCAATACGATCTTTTGATCGGAATTATCAGCCTGGCGGCTGCAGCCGGAAAGCAGAGCCAGTGAAACTGAACAGGCACAGACTAACAGCGCAGTTTTGCGTAAATTCATGATTTTTCCTCCTCTCTGAGCAGGGCTTTGATTCCGCCTGCATTTAATATCGTCAGGGTGTATTCTGAGATCGGTTCGATCACAGCAGTGGCACCGGTATCTGTGTTTCGGATGATACCGGCAGCCAGATTGATTTCAACCTGTTTACCGGAACCAGCGATATCGTCAATGTCCGGACAGACCAGCAGGGGCAGACCCATGTTAATTCCGTTCCGGAAAAATATCCGGGCAAAACTTTTAGCAATTACGGCTTCGCAGCCGATGGATTTCAGCGCAATTGCCGCATGTTCACGACTGGATCCGCAGCCAAAGTTGGTTCCCGCTATGATTATATCACCCGGGCAAAAACGGGCAGCCAGATCAGGATCGGCACCTTCCAGGCAATGTGATGCAATTATCTGAGGATCAGTCTGCTCGAGATAACAGCCGGGATAGATCTGATCAGTATCAATGTTGGAACCGAATACGTGCATGGTTCCGTTTATTATATTATTCATATATGTGTACCTCCTTCTTGCAGATAAGGGGTCGGATCGGTAATAACGCCGGTCAGTGCAGAAGCGGCAACAGCAGCGGGAGAGGCCAGGTAGATACGGCCGTCGCGATGTCCCATTCGCCCCGGGAAATTGCGGTTTGTAGCGGAAATACAGGTTTCGCCGCTGGCAATCAGTCCTTCATGGGTGCCCAGACAGGCAGCGCAGCTGGGAGTCACAAAGGTAGCACCGGCAGCTACCAGTGTCTGCATATAACCATGTTCCATTGCATCCATCAGCACCTGTTTAGAGGCTGGAACAACCAGCATCCGGGTATGTTTGTGAATTTGTCTGCCTTTCAATATGAATGCGGCTGCGGCAATATCTTCTAATCGTCCGCCGGTACAGCTGCCCAGATAAGCCTGATCAACGGGGATTCCGATATGTTCGGCAAGATCAGATACATGGTCTACACTTGAAGGAGCGGCAACCTGTGGTTTGATCAGGGAAATATCATAAGATAAATCGGCATAATAGTTAAAACCTGCATCTGTATGGTGGATCATGTAATCACTGATGCCAAGCTGCTGCAGATGACTAATCGTGACGTCATCGGGCTGAATATAAGTTGCTTTAGCCCCAATTTCAGTACACATATTACAGATTGTCATCCGCTGTGATACGGTGAAACCGTCAATGGCCGGTCCGGCAAACTCGATGCCGCGGTAAACGGCGTAATCGGCGCCTAAGTCACCGATAATATGTAAGATCACATCTTTGGCAGTGACTCCCTGTGACAGTGTACCGGTAAGGTTGATACGGATAATCTCAGGAACCCTGAACCACAGCTTACCGGTTTTTAATATAGCGGCGAGATCGGTTGCGCCGACACCGGTACTGAAAGCCCCAAAAGCACCGTGGGTAGTGGTATGAGAGTCGGTCACAACAATCAGGCTGCCGGGACGGGAATATCCTTTATCAGCCAGTACCTGATGACAGACCCCTTCATTGATATCCATCAGCCCGTCAATACCCTGGCCGGAACAGAATTCACGGAAACTTTTCTGATTCTGGGCCTGGACAGCGGTTGAAGCTGGAGCATAATGATCAAGAAAGACGAGGACGTTATCCGGAGTCTTGACTCTGGTGCCGCCGATCTCTGCAAAGGAACGAAGAACCTGCAGGTATATATCGTTGATCCCGGCAACATCGACGCTGCAGTTCACGATTTCACCGGTCGTGACCGTACTCTGACCGGCGTGTCCGGCCAGGATTTTTTCTAGAGCGTGCATGATTATCCTCCTATAAGATATCCAGCAGCTGCCGGAGATTGGTAGTTTCATAATCTGGGCGGTACCGCGGATCAAGGGTGTATTCGCCCAGCCGGTTTGACCAGGCACAGTTGCAGCCGGCCGCTTTGGCTCCCATCATATCGAACAGAGAGCCGGCAACATGCAGGAACCGTTCTTTCGGGATTCCCAGGCGGTTTGTTGGAAGGTTGTATATTTCGGGATGCGGTTTATAATGCTGCGCCTGATCGGCGCCGAAGATATAGTCAAACGTGATTCCGGAGGAACTTTCGAGTGCTTTCAGAATATCTTCATCCCCGTTCGAGAGCATGGCCACTTTATATCCTTTAGCTTTTAATGCGGCAACAGTTTCTCTGGCCTCAGGCCATGAGCGGAAACTGATCCAGATATCCATCAAGGTTGATTTTTCGGCTTCGGTAAGTGTCAGGCCGAATCTTTTTGCAGTATAGCCAAGTGCTTTCCAGGTAATATCCCGGTAGGTTAAAAATCCCTGTTCCATCAGGCTGCTGAGCAGTACATAATCCCACTGGCGGGTCCGCCACAGTTTGAAAAATTTCAAACAGACATCAGATGGTTTTTTCAGTACAGCTTCAACCTGCGGCAGGGCACTGCCCTCAATATCCAGCATTGCGGAAAACATATCAAATGTAATCAAATCATACATAAACTATTGTAACACCTCTTTCTTTTTTGTTTAATTAAAACAGCTGTTTTAGTTGATATGTATATGATATAGTCATAATTGCCATATGTAAAATTGTTGTTTTCTATGATATGATAGATACTGACTATTAACTTGGGTATGAGGGGGATAATTATGCGGCTGACACAGCTGAGATATTTTCGTGAAGTATGCAGGGAAGGAAATGTAACGAGGGCAGCGGTCAATTTACACGTATCACAACCGACGGTGACGACGGCGATCCGTGAATTGGAGCAGGAGCTGGGAGTCAATCTGTTTCACCGGATCCGGCAGCGAATCTATCTGACCAGTGAAGGCAATTATTTTCAGCAGGAACTGGAACCGATTCTTGGCCAGCTGGATGTTCTGGTGGGCAATATGAATGATCTGGGCAATAAGAAAAACCATGTTAAGGTCGGGATTCCGCCGATGATGGGTTCATTTTTGTTCCCGGATATCTTTGCTGGTTTTAAGGCTGCTCATCCGGAGATCAAACTGGAGATTTATGAACACGGGGCACTGGAAATGCAGAAGCTCGTAGCAGATGAGATACTGGACCTGGCAATTATGATAGAGGAAGGACTGGTTGGACAGGATATTACATATAAGACAATTTTAAAAACCAATTTTCGATATTATGTGAATCCCGGCCACCGTCTGGCAGGTAAAGAATACGTTGATTATGCTGATCTGAACGGTGAAGCGCTGGTGATGTTCGGGACGGGATTTCATGTGAACAAGGTAGTTACAGCGGGTTTTGAGAAAGCTGGCGTGACACCGAATATTGTATTGCTGACGAGCCAGATTAATACAATCAAACGGTTTGTGGAGGAAAATATTGCGACAACATTTCTGATCGAAGATTGTGTAACGGCCCGGGATGGGCTTAGCATGATACCGCTCAAAGAACCTTCGCCGGTAACTGTTTTAATCGGCTGGAAGACCGGACGCCATCTGTACAGTGATGCCGTACGCTTTATCAGATTTGTAGATCAGCTCTATCAGACACGGTAGAAGTTCACGGCCCATAAAACGGGGAGAGTGTGGAGAAATCCACACTCTCCCCGTTTTTTGATGGAAATCAGGGGACATAACGCCATGGATGATCTGCCGCCAGCCGGTAAAAAGAATCAATGAAGGTTTCAATTGCCTCAGAATAACTGTTGCCCGGAGCAGTCTTATAAAGCATATAACAAATCCGGTTGGGGGCAGTGACCTCAAACGGATGTATTTCGACTATTCCCTGGCTGCAGAGGGTGTCGGCGACAGAGGCCGGACATATGGCCCAATGACACGGATCGGTCAAAAAAGTAGTCAGCAGTGCGGTCGAATCAACCCGGACATATGGTGGTTCTGATTGCTTCCACCACTCATTGTTCCAGTCAAGAATCTGGGGATTCCACCGGAACAGGATCTGATTTGATTTTTTCAGCTGCAGGGGATGAACCGGGCCTTCGGGATAGATGCTTCCGACCGGCGCGATCATATACATCGGTTCGCTGAATACCGGTATAGCGTCAATCTTATAGTGAACCGGATAAAATGCAAAGCCGATATCAATCTGTCCGGAGGTAAGGCGTGAATAGATCTCCTGTGAATGATAAGAGACAAATTCCAGATTTAGCCTGGGTACCTCGGTTTTGATCTGGCGGATAATGGTGTTCAGCAGATACTGGTTTAAGCTGTCCATACTGCCGATTACAACCTTGCCCATGGAAGATGCAGAAAGCGTGTGGTGAATATTGGTATCCAGCTCCAGCCATTGTGAGGCCAGCGGGATGAAGTTTTTACCGCTCTCTGTCAGCGTGATCTCTTTAAAACCCCGCTGGCGGTAAAATAATGTTGTATTCAATTCTGCTTCCAGCATTTTCAACCGGTGACTGATCGTTGATTGTGATACATACATAGCTTCGGCAGCAGCTGTGATGGACTGCAAACGTACAATTGTCATAAAACTTTCGACCATTTCCCGATTCATTAACAGATTCCTCCTTTATCAAAAACATATCGAATATATAGATAAGTTAGCATGAAAATATTCATTTGTCAACATATGTTGAAAGTGATATACTCATGCCATGAAAGAGATGAAATAACATACATAAAAAACAAAGCAATAAGCAATGTGATTAGGCGAATGGTAAATGTGAACAAGAAAAGAGGCGTGAATATGAGGGGTGTTGTGATAGTTGAAGCGTGCCGGACTGCAGTCGGGAAATATGGCGGGACATTAAAAGGCCTGTCAGCTGCAGACCTGGCGGCAGCGGTTATGAAAGCAGGAATAAAACGGTCAGGAATTGAACCGGGGGAAATTGATGAAGTCAATTTCGGACAGTGCCGTCAGTCCTCAGACTTTTCAAACCTGGCCCGTTATGCGGCGTTAAAAGCCGGTATTCCGGAGGAAACACCGGGCAGTACGACCATGTGTGCCTGCGCATCCGGAATGATCGCGGTCAGGGAGGGAATGAACTCGATTCTGGCAGGTCAGAACCGGGTGGTCATGGCAGGCGGCAGTGAGAGTATGAGCAATGCCCCTTTTTATCTGTCGAATGGCAGATGGGGGTTGGGAACCGGGAATGTGGAACTGAAAGATTCGCTGACAGAAGCACAGATATGTTCCCAGCCGGAAGAGCAGTATGGGCGCTTTAATATGGGGATGACGGCAGAAAATGTCGCAGAAAAAATGGGAATTACCAGAAACGACCAGGACCATTTCGCTTTGAATTCTCAGGTGAAAGCAGCGGCTGCAATCAAAGCCGGACGCTTTGACGGGGAGATTATTCCGTTAACCGTACCGCAGGGACGCAGAAAACCGGATCTTATCTTTGATACCGATGAGTTTCCCAGAGACACAAGCATGGAACAGTTGGCGAAACTGAAACCGGCTTTTAAAGAAGGCGGGAGTGTAACTGCCGGCAATGCTTCCGGACGAAACGACGGAGCATCTGCATTGCTGCTGATGAACGAAGATTATGCCGGAGAACGCGGAGTCAGACCGCTGGCCCGGATCCGCGGTATCGCCAGCGTCGGTACAGATCCCAGATATATGGGGCTGGGTCCGGTACCGGCAGTCCAGAAGGTATTGGCACAGACCGGACTGACATTAAAAGATATCCAGCTGATTGAACTGAATGAAGCCTTTGCTGCCCAGGCAATCGGATGTATCAGAAAACTGCAGTTGGAAGACCGGATGGATATTGTTAATGTCAATGGCGGTGCAATTGCCCTGGGACATCCGATCGGATCGTCCGGAAGCCGTATCATGGTTACACTGGTTCATGAAATGAGGCGGCGCGGAGTGAATCTTGGTCTGGCAACTCTCTGCGTGGGCGGCGGTATGGGTGCGGCGGTTGTGATCGAAGCAGTCTGAGGCATCTGAATGACAGAAAGGATAAGATTATGAGTTTTGATATGCACGATGTAATAGACATTCATGTCCATGCGGGCCCCTCGGTATCAAAGCGAAAGCTTGATGCCGGCGACATGATACAGGCGGGGATAAAACATGGTTACCGGGCTTTTGTAACAAAGGATCATTACTTTCCGACCATGATGGGAACCGATATGATAACCCGATTTTTAGGAGACGGAACCTGCCGGGCTTATGGCTGTATTGCCCTGAATAATGCGGTCGGCGGCATTAATCTCTACGCTGTTGATGCGGCCTGTGCCATGGGAGCAAGAATTGTATTCATGCCGACAGTCTCGGCACTGAATCATATCAACCACCACACGAAAACAAAGTTTGTTGGTGCGGGAAAGCTGAAGGTGGCAGAAACACCGATCTATTATCTGGATGAACAGGGGGAACTGAAACCGGAGGTGGTTGAAGTGCTCATGTACCTGGCCAGGTATTATCCGGAAGTAACCCTGGGAACCGGACATGGTACGGTAGCGGAGATCAATAAGCTGGTTGATGCTGCTGTTTCGATCGGGATCAAAAAGATTCTGATCAATCATCCGTTCTTCCATATCGGAGCAGCTATTGAGGATATGGTGCGCTGGGCCGGCCAGGGCGCATTTATAGAATTAAATGCAGTTGTTTTTAATGATGTGGAACCGGCCCCTCATCACCTGCCGTTTGAGATTATTGAAGAAATCTTTGCCCGGATCGACTGTAAGCAGCTTGTCATTGATTCCGATCTGGGACAGGCCGTGTACATACATCCGGCAGAAGGACTTGAGATGTTTGCCGAACTGATTATGGAACGCTGCGGGGTTACCGGCGAACAGATGAAGGTAATGATGCATGACAATCCGGCCTGGCTGATCGGCATTGACAGCAGGGAGGAAAAACAATGAAGGATAACAGAACACTGAAACAAAAACTGTCAGATCATGAGACTGTATTCGGAACATTCTATAAGTTAAACTGTCCGATCGCAGCGGAGATGATCGGCTGGTCGGGGATGGATTTTATTGTGGTGGATTGTGAACACAGCGCAATCGGATATGAAAGTGTGGAAACGATTATCCGTTCGGCTGAAAGTGCAGACCTTCCGGCTGTGATCCGGGTACCTTCCGATGCACCGGAGCACATCCTGCACGCCCTGGATTCCGGAGCAGAAGGAGTCCAGATTCCGGACATGAAAACCGTAGATCAGTTTCGGAACAGTGCCGCTGCCTGCAAATACCATCCGTTGGGAACCAGGGGCTTATCCCGCGGAACCAGAAACTGCCGGTTCGGATTCTGGGATGAAAAGAAACAGCCGTATGTAGAAGCGGCTAATGAGAAGAGCCTCGTAGTTGTACATATTGAAAACAAAGAGATGGCCGATGCAATTGACCAGATCTGTCAGATTCCGGCCATAGATGTTGTTTTTGTGGGCCCCGCGGATCTGAGCCAGTCTTTTGGCATACCGGGTCAGTCTAAGGATCCGAAAGTAGTGGCGGCGGCACGAAAAGTCATTGAGACAGCAGAGAAGTATGGAAAAGCCGGTGGAATTCATGTAACGGGGGAACAGGATATGGAGATGTACATCCGGTTTGGTGCCAGATACATTCTGTATAGTTCGGATGCCGGTATTTTGGCCAAAGGGCTTAAGGCGGCGTCAGCACAATTTGCACCATATCAAAACAGGAAACAATAACAGGGGTGGTTATGATGACGAAGATAAAAAAAGATGCGGCAGCGGCACTGCAGGCAGTAAAGAATGGTGATGTGGTTTTGGTCGGCGGTTTCGGGCTGGTCGGATCACCACTGACGCTGATTGAGGGGCTTACAAAGATTGATGTCAGGGATCTGACAATCGTAAGCAATAATCTGGGTGAATCAGGCAAAGGGCTGGGAAAACTGCTGAATCAGAAAAAGATCAGAAAAGGAATTGGTTCTTACTTTACCAGCAACCGGGATGTAGGTGAAGCAAATAAACGGGGAGAGATCGAACTGGAGCTGAGTCCTCAGGGAACCCTGGCAGAACGGCTGCGCGCCGGCGGAGCGGGAATTCCGGCATTTTTTACGGCGACGGCTCAGGGCACGCTGCTTGCCGAAGGAAAAGAAGAACGGGAATTTGACGGCAAGAAATATATTATGGAAAAAGGTCTGCGGGGGAATGTAGCGCTGGTCAGGGCATTTAAAGCGGATACCCTGGGGAATCTCGTCTATTACAAGACAGCCAGGAATTTCAACCCGGCGATGGCGACCGCAGCAGATTATGTGATTGCCGAGGTAGATGAAATCGTCGAACCCGGCAAACTTGATCCGGAGAGCATTGTTACTCCGCATTTATATGTGGATGCAATTATAAAAGCGACAACGGTATTAACGAAGGGGGGCGTTACGGAACATGAACAACAATGAAGTACAGGAGGTGATTGCCAGGCGTGCGGCAAGGGAACTGAAAGGACCGATGGTGGTCAATCTGGGAATCGGTATTCCGAACCGGATTCCTAAATATCTGGATGATGACCAGGTTTACATGCATACGGAAAACGGCATGCTGGGAATCGGGGAAGCAGATCCGGATGCGATCGATCCGAATCTGATCAATTCCGGCAAACAGCCGGTCGCAGAGCTGACCGGAGCGTCATATTTTGACAGTGCCGATTCGTTTGCGATGATTCGCGGGCAGCATGTCGGAGCCGCCGTTCTCGGGGTACTTCAGGTCGATCAGAACGGACGGATTGCCAACTGGTCGGTACCGGGCAAAGATATTATCGGTGTCGGCGGAGCCATGGATCTGCTGGCGGGGGCGAAACGGGTGATCTGTACGATGACCCATACGACGAAGGCAGGAGAACCTAAAATCCTGAATGCGTGTACCTATCCGATCACTTCTGAACGAAGCGTTGATATGGTTATCACGGAGCTGGCAGTATTTAAATTTGAAAAGGGAATGATGTATCTGACGGAATTAATGCCCGGGGTTACTCTGGAAGAAGTAAGGGAAAAGACAAAAGCAGACTACATCATTGCCATCGATAAATGAGGGCGGGGGAGGAAAAATGATTAAGAATAGTTCACAAGATCACAAATATGATGCCTTGTTTGAACCGATGCAGATTGGCAGTATGACTGTTCCGAACCGCATTATCCTGTGTGCGATGGGCGGAACCGCATTGGTGGATGACGGCAAATTCAATCCAACCGGTAAAGAGTTTTTTATGAGGTGTGCCAGAAGCGGTGTCGGTTTGATTATTCCGGGGCTGTCGATCCTGAGTGATAAATGGGGCCGGCCGGGCTGGCTGGATGAATATCCGGAAGCATTTCACGGGCCGTTAAAAGAGTTTATGGCACAGCTCCATGAAGAGACGGAGACAAAGCTGGTACTGCAGCTGGGTGCCGGAATGGGCAGAGGTCTGCGGGCCAGTTATGGCCTGACACTGCCGTATTTTAACTATCACCGTGCCATGATTGCCCCCAGTGAACTGCCGAATGCGTTCGCGCCGGAGCTTTTACACCGGGAGATGACAAAAGACGAGATTCATAAACTGGTCGATGTTATGATCAACAGTGCGGTACTGGCCAAAGAAGCCGGCTGCGACGGTGTGGAAATCCATGCGGTTCATGAAGGTTATCTGCTCGACCAGTTTGCCATTTCGGCATATAACCACCGCACCGATGAATATGGCGGCAGCCTTGAAAACCGGATGCGGATTTCGATAGAAATGGTCCGGGGCATTAAAGAAGCCTGCGGTGAAGACTTCCCGGTGCTGATGCGGTACAGTACGGCCAGCAAGACAGCCGGTTTTAATCAGAGTGTTTTACCGGGGCAGGATTATACCGAGTGGGGCCGGGGGCTGGAAGAGAGCATGTCGGTGGTCAGAATGCTGGAAGCAGCCGGTGTCGATGCAATCGATGCAGATAACGGCACTTATGATTCCTGGCACTGGTGCCATCCGCCTACCTATATGCCGGATGCCTGCAATCTGCCGGAAGCGGCTTATATCCGGAACTTCTGCAATATCCCGGTATTTGTATCCGGCAAGATGGGGAATCCGGAGACGGCGCTGGCAGCAGTTGCAGACAAAGCAGTGGATGCAGTAGCAATGGCCCGGCCGTTTCTGGCAGACAATGACTGGTGCAAAAAGGTGCGGGAGGGGCGTATCGATGATATCAGACCATGTATCGGATGTCATAACGGGTGTTTCGGCCGGCTTACCAGTGGCAAGAATGTATCATGTGCCTTAAATCCGGAATGTCTTCAGGAAGATAAATACTTTATTGCTCCGGGTGAATCAAAGAAAGTGCTGATTGTGGGCGGCGGCATCGGCGGAATGGAGGCGGCACGCGTAGCAGCACTACGGGGCTTTGATGTTGAATTATATGAGCAGAGCAGTCGGCTGGGCGGCGCTTTTATTGCAGCAGCAGCCATGGATTTTAAAGAAGATGATAAAATACTGCTGAAATGGTATGAGAAGCAGATGAGGGATTTAAATATTCTGGTATACTTAAATACCAAGGCTGATCATGAACTGATCAAAAGCAGGAAACCGGATGAAGTGATTATTGCAACCGGAGCAAAGAACCGCACGCTTCCGGTTCCGGGCGCAGACAGCAGCCATGTCATGGATGCCAAAGATTATCTGACGGGTGACCAGCAGCTGTGTGAACATACTGTGGTTGTCGGCGGCGGCCTGACCGGCTGTGAGGTGGCATATTCCATAGCAAAACAGGGCAAACAGGTGACAATTGTTGAGATGCAGCCGGATATTATCAATGTCCCGGGAATCTGCCGGGCCAATTCAAACATGCTGCGGGACTTGCTGAACTTCCATAATGTAACGGTTTATACCGGAGCATGCCTGCGGAAGATCAGTCAGGAATCAGTCACAATTACCGTTAATAATGAAGAGATTCATGTGCCGGCAGATCAGGTGCTGCTGTCAATCGGTTATCAGCCGGATGCACTTGCCATTGACCCTGAAGATACAGCGGTACATTATGTCGGTGACTGTACGGCGGTGGGAAATCTCCTGGATGTGATCTGGGAAGCTTACGAAACTGTTCAAAAACTGTAAGGCAGGATAGGGGAATAGAGAAGATGAAGAATATTGACAAAGAGACATTAAAGGCAGCGGTTAAAGCCGTCTGGATCCGTTCACTGACAGAGATCCAGCCGGACATTCTGGAGGGGCTTCAGAATGCCAAAGCAGCCGAAACAAATGAACGGGCCAGAAATTATCTGGATATTATCATACAGAATTCTCTGATTGCAACAAAGAACCGCACGGTTATCTGCCAGGATACCGGTGTTCCGACGTTTTATGTCAGGACATCCCTGGGATTTCCTTATCAGGACAGTCTGCGTGAGGCCTTTGATGAGGCGATGCATGAACTGACGATGGGAGAATTCCCGATGCGGCCGATGGTGGTGAATCCGGTTACGCGGGAAGACCGGTGTGATAATACCGGAGCCAATGTTCCGATTCTCCATATTGACCTGGAACCGGGGCTGGATTATCTTGAGATTATGGCAGTGCCAAAAGGGGCCGGAAGCGGTTCATGGGGAACGCTGCAGATCTTTCCGCCGTCGGTGGGAGTCGCCGGGATCAAAAAGTTTGTTGTCGATTCCGTTCTCAGGGCTGGATCCAATCCCTGCCCGCCGGTGATTGTAGGTGTCGGAATCGGTGGTACGATTGAAGAAGTAGCACGTCTGGCTACCGTTGCATCGATCAGGCCGATCAATGCCCGCCATCCGGAACCGGAGTTCTCACAGCTGGAAGACGAGCTTAAGGAAGCGTTGAACCTCAGTCAGATCGGCGTGATGGGAATGGGCGGTGATACGACAGCGCTGGCAGTGAATATCGAACATTCAGGGGCGCATAAACCCTGGCTGCCGGTTGCCGTTAATATTAACTGCTGGCCGGGCCGGCGTGCAACATGCAGACTGTATAAAGACGGACATCTGGAACAGGTGTAAAGGAGGAAGATATGTCAAAAACCGTATATTTGACCACTCCGATTGATGAGGAGCAGATTCGCCGGCTAAATGTTGATGACATCGTATATATCAGCGGAACTGTGTATGTAATGATGTATATCAGTCAGTTCGAGAAACTGCTGGAGCCGATTCGCAGTGGCCGGCCGGCTCCGCTTGATGTGGATGGCGGTGTAATCTATCATACCGGTACTATTTTCAGGAAAACGGATGACGGTGAATATGATTTCAGAGCGATTGGCGCGACCACCAGTTCCAAATTTAATGGACAGACACCGGAGATTATCCGCCGGACGGGAGTCCGGGCGATTATCGGGAAAGGCGGAATGGATGAGCATGTCCTGGCGGCAATGAAAGAATGCGGCTGTGCCTATCTTTCTGTTGTTGGCGGCTGTTCGGCAATCTATACACCACATGTCGTTAAGATTGAAAAGGAATACTGGCCGCAGAAAAGCTGGGCGGATAATGTGCTGGAGCTGAAAGTAGAGCAGTATGGCCCGCTGTTTGTGGCCATGGATGCAGCAGGAAACAGTATTTTTGAAGAAGTTGACAATGCCGCCGAAAAGAACCGGCCGGCTATTTATAAAAAACTGCAGATTTCAGAAGAATAAAAAACAGAAGAGCGAAGAAAGAAGAGGTATGAGTTATGGGAGAGGTAAGACATCTGGATTGGAGCAAATGCGACTGGTTTAATCCGAAACCTTCGGTAAAGCGGAAAGTATATCAGGGCAGCAGTCACTATACAATCAGCATGGGCGTGATCCAGCCCGGACACATTCCGGGACCGCATAAGCATGACTTTGAGCAGACGGTTGTAATTGTCAAAGGGAAATGTGATTTTCACGTAGATGATGAGGTCTACACTTTTGATGCCGATCTTGACAACGACGGCGGCCTTTGTTTTATGAGTATTCCGGCCGGAGCGATGCACTGGATTGAAAATCCGTATGACAAGCCGGTTTACAACATGGATATTTTCTTCCCGAAGCGAACTGCTGACCGTGAAGAAAGCGTCGAAGTTCGTTGACAGAAAGGAGGGGGATGTCGATGAAAACGAAAAAAGCACCGATGTATTTTCTGGCAGTTATGATGTGGTTTGGTTTTCACTGCGGAGCCGGTTTTGCTTCCGGAGCCCAGGTAAAGCTGTATGCGGCAAAATATGGCACCAGGGGTCTTGCAGTTCCGTTTATTGCCTGGATTATCAACTGTGTATTTATGTACATAGTGAGCGAGTACAGTCGTCTGATCAAAGCGAAGAGTTACCGGGATGTAGGGGTTTCGATCTACCTGGATCATCCCGTTGTGGGCCGGATCGCCCTGCTGCTATGGGATATTCTGATCTTTATGTCTTCCATTACAGTCCTTGGGTCCTGTGTGGCGGGAAGCGGGGCTCAGCTGAACCAGCTGTTTGGTATTCCTTACTGGATTGGCTGTGGTATTTTTATTGCTCTTATGGTAGCAATTCTTAGCTTTGGGAAAAATATTCTCGAGCGGCTCGGCCGGTTGAGCACTCCTCTGGTAGCTCTTTTCTTTATTGTTTGTGCGGTCGGTATTTTCTTTGGCTTTAAACATATGACAGCGGTATTGACTACCAGCCTTGGAGATCCGATTGTTGAAGGTTTCCAGACAAAGATGCTGTTTAAATCCGGACTGACATACGGTCTGGTGCAGCTTGGTGCATTCCAGGCCCTGACTGTAATGGCAGGTAAGTTTGATTCCCATACAGATACAGTTAAGTTTATCAGCCTTGGTTTTTTGATTAACTGTGGTGCGATGGTAATGTCCTATCTGAGTTTAATGGCGTATTACCCGGAGATTCTCGATACAGCACTTCCGACCCTTGGCATCATTCAGCGTTTGTCCGGGCCATTGTATTTCATATTGATTATTGTTTACAACTTTGTTCTGATCATGGCTTATATTACAACAGCCGGGGGAATGGCCGGCGGTGCCCAGGCCCGTTACCTGCCGCTGCTGAATAAGAAGATCAGCAGTGAACTGGTTTGCCGTATTGTGATCGTACTGGTGTTTTTTGGTGCGGCAACGGCTCTGTCAACCCTTGGTCTGGACGGCATTCTGACAACAATTAATGAGATAAATGCGTACTGCCGCCTGCGTGTCTGGTATGTCCCGATCCTGATCCTAGGTCCGTTTTCGATATACCGGGTCAGAAAAGCAAAAGCAGATTCAGAAATAAAAGAAGGATGACATCTGGAAAAATTCCTGGTTTGTAGTATAATAGGGACCAGTATAAAGAAAGGCAGATCGTTATTATGAATCCAAAGACAATCGACGGGCAGAAGATGACCGGCGGACGGCAGATGTCCGAATCATATCGAATCGCAGTATGTCTGGCATTATCAGGCGGATTCATGGATGCTTACACCTATTTTCTGCGCGGCGGTGTCTTTGCCAATGCGGAGACCGGCAATATTATTCTGTTTGGTCTCAGTATGTTTGAAGGGAATTATGCGCGGGCAGTTCAGTATTTTATTCCCATCTGTACATTTTCTGCGGGTATTTTTATCGCGTCGATGATGCGGCGACGGCTGCAGGCCAGGCGGCTTCATTGGCGCCAGATGGTTCTGATTGCGGAAATGATCTTATTGTTCCTTGTTGGTTTGATTCCATTAGGGAAATGGGACATTGCTGCTAACAGTACCGTGGCATTTGTCAGCGCACTGCAGTTTGAGGCATTTAAAAAGATGCGTGGCGATAATTTTGCTTCAGTATTCTGTACCGGTAACTTGCGCAGCGCGATGGAACAGGTACACCTTTGGTCCGAAACTCATGATAAGATGCATCTGTTACGTTTTATGCGTTATGCGGGAATCATCATTGTATTTACGACGGGGGTCATTTTTTGTGCTGCGCTTACTCCTTATTTTAAGACCGGGACAATCTGGTTCAGCATGATAATTTTAATGATCAGTTGTATTATAATGAAGTGAGTATATTAGGTTAATATTGTGTAATGCTGTCCTTTCTGAAATCATTAGGCGACATTCCATAATATTTTTTAAACACCCGGTTAAAGTAACTGCGGTCATAGTAACCTAACAAAAGAGCAATCTCCTCGATCGGTATTTCCGAGTGCTCCAGATAATAACAAGCTTCCTGAAGTCTTGCTTCCTGCATGAGTTCAGAGAAGCTTTTATTGGTGTATTTTTTGATCAATGAAGACAGGTAGTTGGGATGATAGTGAAACTCTTTTGCCACAGAGCTGAGGGTGGCATCGGTTTTGTGCTGGTTCATGTAGGCCAGTATGGCAGAGAGCTGATTGTTCCCCATCATTTCATAGTTTTCTTTATCGATCTGTTCTTTTTGACAGCGCATCAGTTCAGTAAAAAGGAGGGCGAGATAACACTCCATCGACTTGCGGTAGCCCATTTGCTGCTCGAGAAACTCCCTGATCAGCGACTGAATGATACTGCCGCTGGAACTGTTGACATAGCGCGGGAAATAAAGGTAGCTGTTTTGTTTTGACACAGTGAACAAAGAGGTGAGAAAAAAATTGCTGATGAAATCATTTTCTGCGATGAGACAGAGAAAGGATTCCCGAAACAGTGACGGTTTGATCATAATATTAAACAGCAGATCATCGGGATGGCTGATGTCAATACAGTGTTTGTCATTTGGATTGAGCAGACAGAGGTCGCCTTCTTTTAAATCACAGTCTTTTCCATTGATATTCTGGGTACAATTGCCCCGTGAGACATAGATGAGTTCAAAATAATCGTGCGAGTGCGGTTTTTTCCTGCCGTTTGCGGCATAAGGGTGTTTCAGTACAAGGATATTATCATTGGATTTAAATATGTAATCGGAAGCAAGAAAAAAATCTCCCTGTTCTTCACATGCAGAGATAGAATTCATCAAGGTGTCATGATCAGGTGTCGGATGTTCCATAAAATACATATCAATATACTGATTAAAGGCACGAATACTCATATCTGCAGCTCCTTTTTATCACCGTTGGTTTCATTTCTTCCAGTATAGATTATTCTAAAATAATTTACAATTCGAAATTAAATCATCTTTGAAAAATACCCCTCAGGATATTATCTTAATCCGATTTCAATTGTCTGGAATCATGTTATGCTCTGATTATTAAAGGTTTGAAGGAGCTTCCTGTATAATTCAAATATAGGGATATCCAAGAAAGAAGGTTGAGAG